>KE159702.1 GCA_000403415.2 Firmicutes bacterium M10-2 | reverse complement strand
AAAAACAGTGAACAGTTTAGAAAGATCTTGAAGAAAGCACAAGAAACAAGAGAACCAACTGATCAAGTAGGCAAGGGCGTACGGAGGATGCCTGGCCACTCGAAACTGAAGAAGGACGCACCGAACTGCGAAAAGCGGCGCCGAGCTGTAAGGAAGCGAAGACGCGCCGGTATCCGAATGGGGGAACCCGGCATGGCGAGAGCGATGTCATCCTATGATGAAGAAGATAGTCATAGAGAGAGGAACCCGGGGAACTGAAACATCTAAGTACCCGGAGGAAAAGAAAACAACAGTGATTTCCCGAGTAGCGGCGAGCGAAAGGGAAGGAGCCCAAACCGATCGAAGGATCGGGGTAGAAGGGCCTTCGAGAAAGCGGAAGCGGAAGCATAGCCGAGCGTGAACGGAAGCACGGCCGAAGAGGGTGAAAGCCCCGTAGGCGAAATGCGAGAAGCAGAAGCGAGAAGGACCCTGAGTACGGCGAGACACGAGAAATCTTGTCGGAAGCAGGCGGGACCATCCGCCAAGGCTAAATATAAACGAGTGAGCGATAGAGAACAAGTACCGTGAGGGAAAGGTGAAAAGAACCGCGGGAGCGGAGTGAAAGAGAACCTGAAACCGTATGCCTACAAGAAGTCAGAGCCCGTCAAAGGGTGATGGCGTGCCTTTTGTAGAATGAACCGGCGAGTTGCGTCATAATGCGAGGTTAAGCAGGAAAGAGCGGAGCCGAAGCGAAAGCGAGTCTGAAGAGGGCGAAGAGAGTAGTATGATGCAGACCCGAAACCGGGTGATCTAGCCATGGGCAGGTTGAAGCAGGAGTGAAATTCTGTGGAGGACCGAACCGACTACCGTTGAAAAGTTAGCGGATGACCTGTGGCTAGGGGAGAAATTCCAATCGAACCCGGAGATAGCTGGTTCTCCCCGAAATAGCTTTAGGGCTAGCGTCGGCCGATAAGCGAGGGAGGTAGAGCACTGAATGCATGATGGCCCCATCCCGGGGTACTGAATGCAATCAAACTGCGAATGCCCTCGAAAGAAGAGGCCGGCAGTCAGACTGTGGGTGATAAGGTCCATGGTCGAGAGGGAAACAGCCCAGACCGCCAGCAAAGGTCCCGAAATACAGGCTAAGTGGAAAAGGATGTGGGGACGCACGGACAGCTAGGAGGTTGGCTCAGAAGCAGCCATCCTTTGAAGAGTGCGTAACAGCTCACTAGTCGAGTGGCCCTGCGCCGAAAATGTACCGGGGCTAAGCCTGATACCGAAGCTGCGGATGTACCTGCAAGGGTATATGGTAGGGGAGCGTTGCATGCAGGAAGAAGTATGATCGCGAGAGGATATGGACAGCATGGAAGCGAGAATGCCGGTGTGAGTAGCGAGATGTAGGTGAGAATCCTACACACCGAAAGCCCAAGGATTCCAGGGGAAGGTTCGTCCGCCCTGGGTAAGTCGGGACCTAACGCGAGGCCGAGAGGCGTAGCGGATGGAAAGCAGGCGGAGAATCCTGCACCCGCGCGATACGAGGCGAAGGAGTGACGGAGACGGAGTAGGCAGCCCTCTGAATGGATTGAGGGCCAAGCGCAGCAGTCGGATACCAGGGAAATCCGGTATCGGAAGACAGGGCGTGAAGGGGAAGCGAAAGCAGAAATGCAAGTAGCGAAGTGCCGAGGACGGCTTCCAAGAAAAGCTTCTAGCAAAGTGGTATCGAGCGGCCCGTACCAAAACCGACACAGGTGGGCAGGCAGAGGATGCCGAGGTGAGCGAGAGAACTGTTGCCAAGGAACTCGGCAAAATGGCCCCGTAACTTCGGGAGAAGGGGCGCTCATGGAAGTGAGCCGCAGTGAAAAGGCCCAAGCGACTGTTTAACTAAAACACAGCTCTCTGCGAAGCCGCAAGGCGAAGTATAGGGGGTGACACCTGCCCGGTGCTGGAAGGTTAAGGGGACGAGTGAATCGAAAGATGAAGCTCGGAACCGAAGCCCCAGTGAACGGCGGCCGTAACTATAACGGTCCTAAGGTAGCGAAATTCCTTGTCAGGTAAGTTCTGACCCGCACGAAAGGTGTAACGATTTGGGCGCTGTCTCGGCAGCAGGCTCGGTGAAATCTTAGTACCTGTGAAAATGCAGGTTACCCGCAACTAGACGGAAAGACCCCATGGAGCTTTACTGCAGCTCGGCATTGGATTTTGGGCAGACATGTACAGGATAGGTGGGAGACGAAGAGAGATATACGCCAGTGTATCAGGAGTCGATGTTGGGATACCACCCTTGTGTGCTTGAGGTCCTAACCCAGGTCCGTGACCCGGATCGGGGAGAGTGCCAGGCGGGCAGTTTGACTGGGGCGGTCGCCTCCCAAAGAGTAACGGAGGCGCCCAAAGGTACGCTCAGTCTGGATGGAAACCAGATGAAGAGTGCAAATGCAGAAGCGTGCTTGACTGTGAGAGCAACAACTCGAACAGGGACGAAAGTCGGGATTAGTGATCCGGCGGTGCCGAATGGAAGGGCCGTCGCTCAACGGATAAAAGCTACCCTGGGGATAACAGGCTGATCTCGCCCAAGAGTTCACATCGACGGCGAGGTTTGGCACCTCGATGTCGGCTCATCGCATCCTGGAGCTGGATTCGGTTCCAAGGGTTGGGCTGTCCGCCCATTAAAGCGGTACGCGAGCTGGGTTCAGAACGTCGTGAGACAGTTCGGTCCCTATCTGTTGTGGGCGAAGGAGATCTGAGGGGAGCTGTCCTCAGTACGAGAGGACCGGGATGGACCTGCCTCTGGTGCATCGGTTATCACGCCAGTGGTACAGCCGGGTAGCCAAGCAGGGAAGGGATAAGCGCTGAAAGCATCTAAGCACGAAGCCCACCCCGAGATGAGATCTCCCATTCTGAAAAGAAGTAAGGCCCCTCAAAGACGATGAGGTAGATAGGCCGGAGATGGAAGCATAGCGATATGCGGAGTTGACCGGTACTAATCGGCCGAGGACTTGATCAGAGCCCGCGACTTGCCAAAGAGACGAAAGAAGTGTAAGAGAGAAGAGTGGATGTCGGTTTTGAGGGATCGAGCAAAAGAAGATCCGGTGACGAAGGCGGGATGGAGACACCTGAATACATTCCGAACTCAGCAGTTAAGCACCCCAGCGGCGACGATAGTTGGCCTTGCGCCTGCGAAAATAGCACGTTGCCGGGTCTTTTTTTTTTGGCAGAAAAACATTAAAAATATGTGAGTATATTTTAAATTGTAGGTTATAATAAAATTAACAACTAGATTAGAAAGGGAAACCTACATGAAACGGCAGTATTACATTCAGAATTCTTTATCCGACTGTCCGGATTATCGTAAATTTTGCGCGAAAGTCGGATCGGGGAATATCCATATCTTTACCGATCGAAAAGAGCTGAACAATCTTGCATCATCAAGTATTGTTATTTATGATGAACGCTCACAATTTCCCGAACTAGGCATATGGGCATATCGAATACGCGATCCGAAAAATGTGATCCATTTTACGACTCTTGATCCGATGATCCGGTACTACTTTCTGATCATGAATTTTTTGACGGCATTGATCGTGATTGCTTTTGTAATAAGTGCGATTCTGTATTGTACATCTTTTTCAATGACTGCCTTGTACTGGATGATCGGACTTGCGCTTACGACTGGTATTCTTATTTTCAAACCGCTGAGCATTGAAATGCTGATAGCAATAATCGTGATCGGGGCCATATGCGTATATTCCTTTGCCTGATCGTGCTTTTCCTGTAAGATAATTTTGATGAAAAACTATACCACAAAAGAATTTTTAAGAATCAGGAACGGCTATGAAAAAGCTCGGCAGCTTTATCTATTAAAAAAGTACAAGCCGGCAATCACAGCCTTAAAAAGACCGATCCAAAGTCTGGAATACGGAAGTGAAAAAACGATCTTTCTGGCAAAGTGCTATAAACTATTATCGCAATGCTACGAAGGGATGCAGGACCATGAAAAAGCCGAAAACTATGAAAAAGAATCGCAAAAAATCATTAAACTGCTGGAAAAGTAAAAAGAGCGAAAACGCTCTTTTTGTTTTTCTTTTATTGAACTTGTCCGCCATCTACCGGAAGAATGGCACCTGTAATGTAACTGGCTTCATCACTGGCTAAAAAGAGGAATGCTTTTGCGATGTCTTCAGGTTGTCCGACACGCTGCATCGGAATCATGTTGATCAATGGTTGAATCATCTCTTTTGGCAACGCTTTAACCATATCTGTTTCTGTGATTCCAGGCGCGACCGCATTGACACGAATACCGTATTTTCCCAGTTCACGGCTCAATGATTTTGTCATCCCGTTAATTGCAAATTTACTTGTAGGATATGCTACACCGCTTTGCTGCCCATAGGTACCAACCATTGAACTTGTATTCAAGATTACACCATGTTTCTGATCCTTCATGATTTCGAACGCAGCTTTTGTACATATGAAAGGCGCTTTGACATTCAGTTTCATTACTTGATCGAAACGTTCCGGTGTATAAGCGTCAAAATGCGTTGAATCCGACATTCCCGCATTGTTGATTAAAACATCGAATGATCCGTGTTCTTCTGCAATGGATTTGAAATCATCGGAGATTTTTTCAAGATCTGTCAGATCTGTCCATTTTCCGCTTACGTTTTCATTGTTTAATTCACTCAAAGCTTTTTGTACCGTTTCTTCCCTTGAGCCGTACAATACGACAAAGTAGCCGGCGTTTACAAACGCTTTTACTGTTTCGAATCCGATTCCTCGGGTTCCTCCTGTTACAACACAAACTTTTTGACTCATAAATGAATCCTCCTTTAATAAATGTTGCCTTTTTTGTATTATGGCGTTTATTTCCATAAAAGGAAACAAAAAAGCACAAATTGCGAAAAAGAATTTGAAAGGCTATACTAAATATATGTTTATCACAGAAAAAGAAAAAGAAGAAGCGAAAAAAATTGTAAAATCGCTGACACTTCATGAAAAGTGCTGTTTACTTTCCGGAAAAGATTATTGGCATATCAATGATCTCGGAAAATTTCATCCTTATATGATCAGTGACGGCCCAAGCGGCTTGCGCCAACAGCTTCATGAACCCGATTATTTCGGAATTCATGAAAGTGAACCGAGTATTTGCTATCCGGCACCCGTTACTTGTGCATCCACCTTTGACCGGAGTTTAATCTATCAATTAGGAGAATCTCTTGGCAGTGATTGCCTCGATCAAGATGTTGCAATGCTTCTGACACCGGGAGTGAATCATAAGCGATCTCCTTTAGCAGGACGTAATTTTGAATATTACAGCGAAGATCCTTATCTTTCGTCTGAAATCGCCAGTTATTTGATCTTAGGCATTCAAAGCAAAGGAATCGCTCCTTGTTTGAAGCATTATGCATGCAACAATCAGGAAACCGGCCGCATGATCAGCAATTCGATCGTCGATGAACGTGCACTATCCGAAATATATTTTTATCCTTTTCGAAGGATCATCGAAAAGACGCATTGTCCGGCAATTATGACAGCTTATAATCGGCTCAATGGTATATATTGCTCGGAAAACAAAGATCTTCTTGAGCTTGGGCACACTTTTGGTTTTGATGGTGCGTATATCAGCGATTGGGGAGCCGTCAATGATTCTTTGCATAGCTTTCAAGCAGGATTGAACTTGGAAATGCCGGGAACAACCGGGGAAATAAGCGAAATGATCGAAAACGCCATCGTAAAAGGACAATGGAATGAAGAAGAACTCGATCAAAGAATTTTGCCAATTGTCGAATTGCTTATTCAACATGAGCATATTCTTAAGCACAAGCCAAGGCGTGTAGCATTCGAACAAAGAAAAACGATTGCCCGATCCATTGCAGAAAGCGGAATCGTGCTGCTTAAAAACGAAGAACAAATTTTACCATTGAAAAACAATTCGATCACTGTGATTGGTTCCTTTGCGAAATATCCTCGATTTCAAGGTACCGGAAGCTCGAAAGTCAATCCGATCGAAGTGGAAAATTTGCTTGATCACTTGGATCATGCATATTATGCCAAAGGATTTGACGAGCAAGGGCATACAAATGAAGTGCTTTTAGAAGAAGCACTTCAATTGGCAAAAAAAAGTGAAACCGTTTTGATTTGTGCTGCACTGCCTACTGACGAAGAATCTGAAGGATTCGATCGAAAAAGTTTAGAACTTCCTCAAGGAATCAATCAAACAATTCATACAATCGCAGAACATCATAAAAATGTCGTTGTTTGTGTCATGTGTGGCTCCTCTATAACAATGCCTTGGATCAATCAAGTAAAAGGAATCGTTTATACGTATCTTGGCGGAAGTTACGGTCAAAGCGCCTTGGCAAATGTGCTGACCGGTCAGTGCGATGCACAAGGACGTCTGGCCGAAACATTCCCAAAAACAATCGATCAAATTCCGATATTCGAACGTATGTTTGATCCTAAAACGAGCGAATACATAGAAAGCGTTTATACAGGATATAAATACTACGATCAAGCGAATATCGATGTGGCTTATGAATTCGGATATGGACTATCCTATACGACCTTTTCGTATTCGAATTTCAGTTTCCATGATCATACGATCACATGTACATTGACGAATACAGGAGAAAGAAAAGGAACCGAAATCGTGCAGTTTTATACTTTTTCTTCTTTGCCTTTTTCAACGAAGAAACTTCTTGATTTTAAAAAGGTGAAGCTTGATCCTCACAAAAGTGTCGAAATTCGATACGACATCAAAGAAGAAGATTTTAAAGAGTATTTCGATCAATGGATAGTGCGGCAAGGCGAATGGATGATTGCTGTTGGATCCAGTTCGAGAAACTTCCATCATGTCTTTTCTTTTCATGTTCAAGGGAAAACGGTTGAGCACATTCCTTTGGCTTACGAAGGTGCAGAAAATGTGCCGTTATTGACAAGAGAAGATTTTGCGCAATTGTGCAATGTGGAAAGAAACGAAAAAAATCTTCAACGACCTTTTGATCAAAATGTTTGCCTGCTTGATTTAATGAATTCTTCGTGGATGTATCGGATGATCGCAAAGCAATTGTACAAGTTGACGGATCAAATCGAACTTTTAAAAACCGCTCCACTTCGCATATTGAAGATGAACAACATCAGCAAGCAAACACGAGAAGGGATGCTCGAGGTATTCAACGGACACTATCTTAAAGGATTTAAGAAAATCAACCAATCGGAAATCAAAAAATTTATACAAGAAAATACATAAGGTAAAAATATGGAAAATATAGATGCAAGAAAGAATTTAAAAGAAAAACAACGAATCGTGATCAAGATCGGATCTTCCTCTCTGACTCATCCGGAAACAGGCCATTTGGACCTTATCAAAATTGAAGTTTTGGTGCGGGAACTAAGTGACTTGCTCAATCGCGGAAAAGAAGTTATCCTCGTTTCTTCAGGAGCCATCATGGTTGGATCAAGACTTTTGGGATTCGATAAGAAACCGGATAATCTCGCTTTAAAACAAGCGTGTGCCTCCATTGGTCAGGCAAAATTGATGATGATCTATCAAAAGCTATTCAATGAATACAATCAAACCGCTTCGCAAATTCTTCTGACAAATTATACGACAAGCGATCCGATTTCAAGAAAAAACGCACGGAATACGATTGATGAACTTTTAAAGCTGAATGTGATTCCAATCGTCAATGAAAACGATACGGTTGCTACGGAAGAAATCGAATTCGGGGATAACGATACGCTTAGTGCTACGGTGGCCCGGCTCTCTCAAGCCGATCTATTGATCTTATTATCGGATATTGACGGATTGTTTACGAACGATCCTCACACTGACCCGAATGCACAATTTATTGAATTTGTTGAACAACTGGATGAATCGTTGTTCAACATGGCGAAAGGAACAACCGGATCAAATGTGGGAACAGGAGGTATGTCCACAAAAATCAAAGCGGCCCAAATGTGTATGGATCATGGTTGTGATATGATTATCGCAAATGGAAAGGATTTTCATATCATTCATAAACTGATTGATGGAGAAAATCTGGGGACATTTTTTAAGAAAGGAGCTTGAAAATGACAGAAATTGAAAATTTGGGACAAAGAGCTCAAAAGGCAAAAAAACATGTGGCTTCATTGCCGACTGAAACAAAAAACGAAGCATTAAAAAAAGCAGCTTGCGATCTGCGTGAAAAAGCACCTATGATCATAGAGGCGAATAAGATCGATATGGAGATGGGAAAAGAGCACGGAATGAATGCCGGACTATTGGACCGATTATATTTGGATGAAGGACGTATCGATCAGATCGCAATCGGTCTTGAACAAATCGCAAAGCTTGATGATCCGATTGGAGAAGTGCTTGGAATGAAAAAAAGGCCGAATGGTTTGATGATCGGTCAGAAGCGCGTTCCTCTTGGCGTAGTTGGGATCATATACGAAGCTCGCCCCAATGTAACGGCCGATGCTTTCGGACTTTGTTTCAAGACCGGAAATGTCGTGATTTTAAAAGGAGGCAAAGATGCGATTCATTCCATTCAGGCGATTGTTCGCTGTTTACGTCAAACTTTGGCCGATATGGAAATCGACCCGGACTGCCTGCTTTTAGTGGAAGATACTTCTCGTGAAACAACGATCGAGCTGATGAAACAAGATCGATATTTGGATGTCCTCATTCCTCGTGGAGGCGCCGGACTGATTCGTGCAGTTGTGGAGAACAGTACAGTCCCTGTCATTGAAACAGGAACAGGAAACTGTCATATTTTCGTGGATGAAAGTGCCGATCTTGATCAATCCATTGAAATTATCCTTAATGCGAAAACACAACGTATTGGTGTATGCAATGCTTTGGAATCGCTCGTCGTACATGAAAATATAATTGATGCGTTAATGCCTAAATTGATCGAAAGACTTCGCGAAAAAGAAGTAGAGCTAGTCGGAGATGAAATCATCGTGTCTTTTGATCCGACCATTGCCTGCGCCACGCAGGAAGATTGGGGTAAGGAATACTTGGCATTAAAGCTATCTATCAAAACGGTTAAGAGTGTGGATGAAGCCATTGAGCACATTAACCATTATAATACAGGACATTCAGAATCGATCCTAACCAATAATTACGAGCATGCGCAAAAATTTTTAAATGAAATCGATGCAGCTTGTGTGTATGTGAACGCATCGACAAGATTTACAGATGGCTTTGAATTCGGCTTTGGGGCTGAGATCGGAATCAGCACTCAGAAACTGCACGCAAGAGGGCCAATGGGATTGTTGGCTTTGACAACCACAAAGTTTATTATTTTAGGCAACGGACAAGTTCGACCATAAATAAAGCGACAAAAAACGCTTTCAAATTTTGTGTATATGCCCGAATTTGCCAAACCCAATAAAAATGTGTATTATAGTGCGGAAAGGGAGGAACGGATATGGAAAAATGGACGCAAGACCAGTATATGAACCGTATTCAGGAATGTAAACAAGAAGCACATGATAAAATGTGGCTTTATATTGAATTGAATGCAAAAGAGTTTATGAATGAATGTGAACCTGGCGTAAAAAACTTAAATAGTTGCTGCAGAGCCATGGTTGCCTCAATGCTTGAAGGGGACGGATATATCGTCGAGCCGAAAATTCGTACGAAAGTAGCCGGCGCACTGACCATCCGGTATTATGTCGATAACTTAAGTCCTGAACGTAGAACATACGCGCAAGCCAATCAAAAAGTTTAAAATTTCGGTTTGATTGAATATCGCTATCAAACTGCTTCGCAAAGGGATACATAAATATATCGAAAATCAGCATTTAGATCAGCTCCATAAAAGATCTGCTGAGGTTAAACAAGTTGAAAACACATAAAGAAAACACTTAAAAAAGTTTCTTTATGTGTTTTTTCGTGGAAAGAGGAAACAACTTTTTCTTCCTCTGTTTATTCGATTGCGATCAGATGACCATGCAAGGCGATGAATCTCCATCGCATGAAAATCAACTTTCCTTATCCTCTTATTGTTTCTTATCCATATTATTGAATTTTACGAAAAAGAATAAATTATTTATGATAAAATGGTAATATAAATTTAGTTTTTGAGGATGGATTATGGATAAGAAGATCATTGTGACTATTTCTCGCGAATATGGGTCTTACGGACGGGAGATTGGTCGTCAACTTGCAAAAAAACTGCATATTCCCTACTATGACAAGGAAGTATTAGAACAAGTGGCCCAAAAGTTGAATGTATCCCCGACTTTTTTTACCGATCAAAACCTTAATGAAGCCGGATTGTATTCTTTGAGTGGGAAAATGCAGCATAGAATTAAATTTTTGACCGAACTGAGTCTTTCGACGAAAGTATTCGATACCGCAAAGGAAATCATGAAAAATCTTGCCCAAAAAGAGAGCATGGTGCTCGTCGGACGGTGTGCAAACGTCATCTTAAAAGATGAACCGAATTTGATTTCCGTATACTGCTACGGCGATCTGGAAGATCGCGTCAAGCGCGTTATCGAAGAGTACAATGTACCTGCCGATCGTGCGCGAAAGGAAGTACTTGATACGGATCGAAGAAGAGCGCGGTTTTACGAATATTACACGAACCGAAAATGGGGAGATGTGGATGATTATGATGTATTGATCAATACGTCGAAAAAGACTCCCCAGGAAGCCATTGAATTTTTGGCAGGTCTTTATTATCAAAAAGAAAAAAGTTAGAAAAATTTCTAACTTCAGAGTGTTGACAAACTACCTATTTTGAAAAAATTAAATTTCAATAAAATAAAAGTGGGTAAAAAGGTCTAAAAAAAGAGTAATATTAGGTACTTAAATACCTCAAATTGCTCTTTTTTTATTCATTTGTGGGAGAAAAATAAAAAGCTGTGACAAAGCCGATTTGAAAAATCGACTTTGTCAACAGCCTGAAAGTTAGAAAAATTTCTAACTTTTTGTTTTTTTGGATTCCAAAAGAGCTTTGCAGAGCACGCTATTCGAACGCGTCGAATTCAATCCTTTTAAAACGGTTATCGTATCGTCAACGACATTCCCGGTCAGCCATTCGCGACGGATCATTTCTTCGACAGTATACGCATCTTTGCTTAAAAGAAGCTCATCATGACGTGTAGAGGAACGCTGGATATTGATTGCCGGATAAATACGACGTTCCGATAATGTACGATCCAGATATAATTCCATATTGCCTGTTCCTTTAAATTCTTCAAAGATCATTTCATCCATACGGCTGCCTGTATCGACCAATGCGCTGGCGATTACAGTCAAAGAACCGCCTTCACGTAAATTTCGTGCCGCACCGAATAATCGTTTCGGACCGTAGAGCGCATTTGGATCCAGACCACCGGACAGAACTTTTCCCGTAGAAGGAACGATTAAGTTGTACGCTCTGGAAAGACGAGTGATCGAATCAAGCAAGATAACTACATCTTCACCGAACTCTACAAGAGATTTCGCTCTGGCCAAAGCCATTTCGGCCACTCTTTTGTGGTGAGAAGGCTGTTCGTCAAAAGTCGAATAAATAACTTCTGCATGGTCTTTATTTTCTCCGGCCGCCTCAAGCACCATCTCTTTAAATGCTGTGACTTCTTCCGGTCTTTCGTCAATAAGCAAAACGATCAAATAAATATTCTTATGGTTTTTTAAGATCGATTGTGCGAACATCTCCAGCAAAGTCGTTTTTCCGGCTTTCGGAGGCGCAACAATCATTCCACGCTGTCCGCAGCCTACCGGTGCAAACAAATCGACGATACGGCCGGCAAAGTTGTTTTTGAGTGTTTCGAGCTTGATTTTTTCATTCGGAAAGATCGGTGTCAACTGGTCAAAACGTTTGCGGCTCAAACATTCTTTGACTGTATGATTATTTACCTTGGAAACACTTTCCAAGGCCCGTGCATTCTGACCGTGTTTTGGAGAAGCGACACCTTCGATCGCATCTCCTGTTCGCAATTTCAGCGCCTTGATCTTGGATTCGGAAACATATACATCATCCTCTCCGGATAAATAGTTTTCCTGACGCAGAAAGCCGAAACCTTTATCCATAACTTCTAAGATTCCATGTGCATGTTCCCGTTCGCGGTTTTTCTTTTCTTGCAGTTCTTTTTGCGCTTTGGCAATATCGATTTGTTCCACATGGATGCGATTGACGCTGGTAATTTGTTTGAGGATGAATTTCGAACGGCCTTCCGGATCCATTTCTGCCTCACCCACGATATAATCATGATTTTTTAAATGATACGCTACGATAAAAGCGCTATCTGTAAAAACATCCCCCTCTTCCGTCCGGATAAAACCAAACCCTTGATGAAATGTTTCCAATGTCCCTTCAATTTGAATCAAGGAAAAACCCTCCTTTAATGATGATCATTATTTGAAAAACAAAAATTAGAAAGATGAAAAGAAATATTAATTCTTCTTGTACATTATAACGAATCGAATCGTGAAGTGCACGTAAGAAAATAAAAAGCTCCGAGTCGGAGCTTTTTTTGTTACATAAAGTATGGAGTTGCAAAGTACAGAATAAAGATCACAAGAAGGATCCAAACTGTAATATGAACTTCTTTTGCTTTTCCTGAAGCAAGCATCGCGATTGCGTAAGCGATAAATCCGAATGCGATACCGTTTGAAATCGAGTATGTTAAGATCATGCCGATTACTGTGATGAATGTAGATACAGCATAAATCATATCGTTCCATTCGATTCCTTTCAACTGCTGCGCCATCATAACACCGACAATGATCAAAGCCGGAGCAGTCACTGCATTCGTGATCGCTGAAAGCAGCAGAGGAGAAATAAAGATCGATAAAGCAAACAATACACCGGCCGTAATTGCGGTAAGACCTGTGCGTCCGCCGACACCGACACCGGAAGTTGATTCAACGAAACTGGTTACCGTTGAAGTACCTAATACAGCACCGAATACAGTACCGATCGAATCGGCAAGAAGCGCTTGTTCCGCTCCTTCCAGTTCACCTTTTGAATTGACAAGACCGATTTCGTTTCCGATCGCAACGAGCGTACCGGCCGTATCGAAGAAATCGACAAACAAGAAAGAGAAAATGATCACAATCGCATTCATCGGATTGGCAAACAGTTCACCGAATCCGCTGGCAAATGCACCCGCTGTGCTCATATTAAAGTTCAATGTCCAAGAATCAGGCAATGCCGGCATTCCGTCAATACCAAATGCACCGCAAATGATTCCGATAATTGCTGTGATGACCATGCTCACAAATACAGCTGCAGGAACTTTCTTAACCACAAGGGCAATTGTGATCAACAGACCGACAACAGCCAGCAGTACCGTAGGATCTGCGAAGTTTCCCAATCCGACAGCTGTCGATTCAGTTGCCACAATGATTCCTGCATTCTTAAATCCGACAAACGCAATGAAGAATCCGATACCGGCACCGATCGCAAGTTTTAATTGGACCGGAATCGCGTCAATGATCCTCTTGCGGATTCCCGTTACCGAGATCACAACGAAAATCAAACCACTCAAAAAGACCCCAGCCAAAGCAGCTTGCCAGCTCATTCCCATTTGGCCGCAAATTGTATAAGCAAATAATGCATTCACACCCATACCGGCTGCAAGAGCTACCGGATAGTTTGCGATTAATCCCATCAAGATCGAAGCAACAGCCGCAGAAAGTGCAGTTGCCATGAACACAGAAGGAACATCCATTCCTGCATCGCCAAGAACACTTGGATTGACGCCCAGAATATACGCCATCGCAAGGAACGTTGTCAGACCGGCAAGCAACTCAGTCTTTACATTTGTGTGTTTTTCTTCAAGCTTGAAGAATTTGTTTAAGCTATTCATAAAATCTCCTTTTCGTTACGTCGATAATTGTATTATAGATGAACTGAGATTTCAAACATTTCATTCACATATTTCACACATATTTTGCAGATAAAACGAATAGATAAACGTCTTGACCGGCCGATTGACAATAATTTGCTTCATCGCGTGTCGATATACGCTCAGCTGCGGAATATAGCGTGCAATCAGCTCTTTTTCTTCTTGTACATAGTCACTCTTGAAATCCACGATAATGGTTGCTTCTTTTTCGAAAATCACCAAATCCATATATCCGTGAATAATCTGATCGTTTTCCATAACCGAATACGCGCATTCGAACTCATGCTCTTCTTTCATCCATTGTCGATAAAGGTCGTTTTCGTTTAATGAAAGAATTTGTTCCATGTCTAACGCCGAAAGAGTCTGGTTTCTCGTTTTGGCAAATGCCAGGATCCGTTCTTTTTCATACGGATAAGGAATATTTCCTACAATTTCATGAAGCAGTGTTCCACGTAAAGTTCTCGTGTTTTTCTTCAAAGAAACAGGCATCCAATGGGTTTCGGTTTTTGCTTGGGAAGCCGTTTGGGAAAAAATAGGCGTTTCTTTTTTTTCGTACAGCTTTAAAGGCGACGCATATCCTTTTTTCTTCTTGATTTGTTCACGTACGTATAAATCCTTGATCTCGTCAAGCACAAATACACGACTTGGCTCATTTAAATAGGTGTGCAGAAGCCAACTTGTATAACTCCTTTTTTGCAGCAGCGCTCTTTCGTTAAGAGGATAACGATACATATCCAAAGATTTGATCGAATCTACAATAATCAGCTCTTCTTCTGCTCTTGTAGTCGCTACATACAAAACTCGCATTTCTTCCGCTAATTCATCGTGAAACTTTTTCGTTTGGAACGCAATCGTTTCTCTGGATGGGCGACTGATCGATCGATCCTTGTTTAAAGACCGTAAAGCAATACCGAGCTGCTCATCAAATAAGATCGGAGTTCCGGCATTCATATCTCGGCTTTCCTGCTGGGAAAGAATATATACGATAGGAAACTGCAAACCTTTGGCGTGATGCATTGTTTTGATTTTGACAACATCCTCCTCTTTTCCGTAAGAAAAAGCTTCGCTCGTTTTATCGAGATCCGCTTCCTGGCTGATTTCCCGAATAAAACCGGCAAGATCATGAGCATTTGGATATTGTATCGCTTTCTCTAATAAAAGGTCTAAATTCGTTTTATCCTGTCCCGATGTAAATTGATAATAAAATGAATTGTAGTTGTAAAGACGGCGCAGCAACGTCGGCAAAGGCAAAGAAGCAAACGATCTCAAATCGAAGAATGCTTCCATAAACGATTCATCTTTGACAAAATGATAGATCGGAACACCTTTTTCTTTATTAGTGCAAAGACGGGCAAGCTGTTCCTGTTGAACTTGGCATAAAGGCGAACAAAGAGTACCGACAAGAGCAATATCGTTTGCCGGATCCAGTATAGCCTGCAAAGTAGCCAAAATAATTTGTATAGCATGATTCGTATAAAATCCATGGCTGATTTCCGCAAGCACCGGAATCCCATATGCTTCCAAACCTTCTTTCAGCATTTCGTGACTACTATGAGTACGTGTCAAAATGCACATAGATCGATATGGAACCCCTTTCGCATGATGTTTCAAAATGTCATTCGCAATCAGATCCACCCGATGCCGACGATGCTGTTTTTTTGCTTCGATCTTGGACAATCCATGATCAATTGCATACGGTTCGTATTGGGTAAAAAGAAAACGGACCGGATATTGCGGATCCTCGTTTTGTTTGGACGTTCCTATGTGAGCAATATCCTGACTTGAAAACTGTGATTCCAAAAACGATGTGTTCATGATTTTTTCGTAAAATTCATTGTTAAAAGCAATGATTGAAGCCGATGAGCGGTAATTGTCGCTTAATACAAGTGTTTCGTTTTTTTCATCCTCTTTTTTCATATGGGCAAGCATGATGGAAGGTTTAGCTTGCCGGAAACCGTAGATGGATTGTTTAAGATCACCGACACGAAATACGTTGTTGCCGCGCTCGATGCAGGCAATGATGCTTTCCTGAAGTTCGTTGGTGTCTTGAAATTCATCAACCAAAATCATTTCGTATTTAGAGCGAACTTCTTCCTGAATTAACGGATCCTGAAGCAAGTCATAGGCAAAATGTTCCATATCATTGAAATCCAGAATTTCAAGAGTGCGTTTTTCCTCTTGAAAAAATTTGTAAACGAGAATACAAAGGCGAATAAATAAATTTCGTATCTTCTGATTGCTTTCTTCATCGCTTTTAAATTGCTCCATGGAAAATAAACACTCTACGATCTCCGTTTCCATTTCTTTATATTCTTCGGCAATTTCTTTGCAGCTGTGCTTATTGATCGATTTCGGGAACCGTTTGGTGTGATCAATCATATCAATCATATGATCGCGAAATACCGGATAATCTTCATTTTCAAGATCTTCCAGGCAACGTTTTAAAAACATTTGCTTCGATAAAAACAATTCTTCGTTATCCTGCTGAGTCTTGATCTTCGAAAACTCCATCTCGTGCACCCAGTCAAACATTTCGCACGCCATATCGTACATTGCTTTGATCCGCTCTTTGAAAAAGGATAAAAACCACTTTTCGGTATGAGGGTTTTGGGTGCTGCAAGATGTCATCCATTTTAAGGGATCCGGCTTTGCGTTCGCAAACGCAAGAAAGCGTTCGATAGCCGTTAAGAAGTTTTCGTCACTCGATTGAAAAGCGTGAAAATATAAATTTAATTGCGCAAGATCTTCCGGATCCATGGCTGCATTCGCTTTTTGCAAAGCTTGTTCGAATGCCTGATTGCGATACGTTCCGTTGTCCACGTGTTGGCTCATCGTATAAGAAATCGGAATCTTATAGTAATATGTCTGCACGATCTTGTAGCAGAAGCTGTCGATTGTGGAAATATCCGCTTGCTCGAGGAGCGCCAGCTGATCAAGGACGTAAGGCGTTTGTTCTAGCTGAGAGAGACGGACTTTCAGTCGTGCTTTCATTTCGGCTGCGGCATCCTCGGTAAATGTCATAGCCAGTATGGAAGCAATGGAAATCTGATCTTCGATCACAAGACGGGATAGGCGCTCTACAAGGACCGAGGTTTTTCCGGATCCGGCACTTGCGGAAACGACCACATTCTTATTCCGGGATTCAATCGTTCGAATTTGAGCTGGGGAAAATTCCATTAGTTTTTCTCTCCTTTCTCTTTCGGAATAGCACCGTTGCGGCATACCAATTTATAAGGACAGTACACGCACGCGCTTTTTTCGTGAATAGGCAATATTTCTCCTTGTGCAAGCTGAGAAAGAACTTGTTCCGTATGTTCTTGAAGCGCTTCTTCTTTTTGCGCATAAGTCGGTTTTTTCTTGACAACTTTGGCAAGCCATTCGTCTTGAACTGTTTCCGGAAGATCCTGAACCATCCAACCATCCACAAAACGATCCATGAGTACTTGTTCGTTTTTTTGTTTTTCGCTGACCATGAACGCTTCCGGCTGGGTTGAACGATAGCTCACCTTGAATGCGTCCTGTGTGGAAGCAATCTGTTTTAAAGAAAGGTCAAATACGCCAAGCCCTCCCTTATCGTCGAAGATCCCGGCTTCTTCCAATGCAGGATCCATGACCAGAAAAGATACTTTCATCGGATCGTACCCTTCTAGAGATCCTTTCATTTCGATATTCATGTTTTCCCATTGAAATCCGTGATTGAGCTCGTATTCTTTGTTCAATAAGGAAAGATGCAGGCGGCTTTCGAATACATCCAAAGTTTTGATCAGTTCATGGATCCGATTGGCGTACTCGTAAATCAAGCTGTCGAACCAGCCGCTTTTTTGCGGGAAAATCGTTTTCGCAAATGAAAATTCTTTTTCGACAAGATTATGCACATCTTCATAAGAAAGTTCGGCATAGTTTTTTTCGTGAAGCAGTTTTGCTTTTTGAAGAATACGAGCCAGCAGCTGTCCGTTAACGGAAATATCCTTGTTTTCACGTTTGCGCTCTAAGCTTAGACCGTAACGCAAATAGTAGCGTAGCGGACATTGTTCAAACGTATTCACTTTTGAAAACGAAGCACTATGCTGATTGTTCTTGAAAAAGAGCGAGCGTGCTTGATTTGCGTTTAAACGAAAAGAGGGGACGCTGGCGATCGAGCGATCGGTCAAGTTGACAAATCGGGCGCGGCTGCCGACCCAAGCATCCATTTCAGCGCTCGTTTCAAGTGCTTTTCCGCTATAGTCCGATTGACCCACGATAATGGTGAGCTGCGGAAGTTGATCAAGGACGGAAAAAATCATGGTCCGCTGAGCGAGCAGTCGATCTTTCAACGATGGCAGAGAAGTATGCGCTACATAATTTTCGTCAAAAATTCCCGAATACGTAGCAAGGGCCGGAAACAGCTTGGCATGCGCCCCAAGAAAAAAAGTCTTTGGACGCAGAGCGCTCATTTCTTTGCGGCTACCGACAAGCACACCTGATAAACTGCGCACATTCGGCGTAAAATTTTGCCTTGTCAAAAATTGCAGGAATAACGAAAGATCCTGCTTTTCTTTTATACGGTCCATAATCGAAACATATTCTTTCAAGATCGTATCGAAAGCATCGAGATCTTCCTGACTTGGATCCTTTGTCAGAGATTGGATATACTGCGCAATCGATTCCATATCGTGAATGGTCCATGACCGAAACTCATCGTGTTTGTCGATCCACGCTTTGGCTTGAGCTTCTTCCTGCTGCCATTGAATAAATTGCTTCTCGCTGATCAAAGCGTTGTCTTCGTATGAAACAGCCGATAGATCCACCTGATCAAATTGTTCCAAGTAACGGCAAACCGGTGCACTTTCTTCTTTGAAAAGTGTTTTGATCATCGTCATGTAAGTATCTTTGGACGCGTCGATCACAAAAGAAAGACAGGCAATAAACTGCTGAGGTATTGTTGTGGTTGAAAAAGGGTGCAGCAAAGTATAAGGAATATTGTGCGCATCGAAAATCTGACAGAGAACTTCCTGATCGTTCGGATCTGCCAAAGCGATAAACACATCTTCGGCGCGTAAATTTTCATTCAGAATTTCCTGAGCGCATACTTCCATTTCTTTGCGGGTATTTGCGCACGCCAAATATTGGGGTGCTTCTTTCTCTTTTGGATTGTCGAGCCAATGAGCACCTTGTTCAATCAAATAATTTGCCCAATACATTTCGTCTTGCGAAAGCTCGGTCTTTAAAATATAGATCTTTTCGGGATGAAAAACGCAATGGGAAAGATCTTCGATAGTGGATTGGTCGATGTCGATCGGCAAAAGAAGATCAAGAATTTCCTTTAGGTTTTGTTCTTTTTTTGTTGTGTTCGGAAATGTCTTGATACCATACATTTTTACCTGCTTCATGAATCCTAAACAAGTTTTCAAAAAATCGAGATCTTGTTTTGAACGCGCGAAAGCATTCGATTCGGGCAAATTGCGCAAAGCCTCCCTATATGTGTATAAAATCTCGATTTCGGTCTTTGCTTCTTTTTGGATCAAGGATCGAATATAGGTGCCAATCGAGTTGATCTGAATATTCAGACAATTTCCTTTTTGTTGATAGATCGTTTCATACAAGTTCAAGTGCAGAGAACTTGGGGCGAGGATGATCGATCGGTCAGGAATTTGAATCATAAAAACTCCTTTCTCTGTGTTTTTTGTCTAATTATACCAAAAAATTCTAAAATAAAAAGCCAAGAGAAAATCTTGGCTAGGCGAGTTTTGCGGCTGCATTTAACGCAAGAAGCACCATTTGGTCGAAGTTTTGTTCCCTTTGTTTAGGGGTCGCTTTTTCTTCGAATACGAAAGAATCGGAAATTGTGCAGATGGCAGCCGCTTTTTTACGGCATGCTTTCGCATTATGGAAAAGTCCGAAACTCTCCATTTCGACAACGGTGCATCCTAGTGCTTTCGCATCTTGGACCGGTTGCTGTTCTTGATTGTAAAATACATCGCTTGAGTGAAATCTTGTTTCGGAAATCGGAAGTTTGAGATTTTCGGCAGCTTGTCGTATGAGATCGTTTAATTCCGGATCGGGGAACTGGATCATATTTTCGTCATTTGACATAGTAAGGGCATATGTAGATTCGCTGTATGCTGAATCAGCCAGGACGATATCGAAAAGATGATGATTTTTTGTATATCCTCCGCATGAACCGATCCGGATTATGGCATCTACATCGTATTCGGTAAACAATTCGTATGAATAAATGCCGATGCTTGGAATCCCCATTCCGCTTCCCATCACAGAAATACGCTTTCCTTCGTAAGTTCCTGTAAAGCCGAGCATGCCGCGGATTGTGTTAAACGGCTTGGCATCTTTTAAATACGTATCGGCGATGTATTTTGCACGCAGCGGATCTCCCGGCATAAGAACTACTTTTGCGATCTCCTGTTTTGCGGCTTCGTTGTGTGGTGTAGACATAAAAAATTCTCCTCTTTTTTAGCTTATCGAAATGCGTGAAAAAACTCAATGAAAGGTTTCTGCTTTTTCATGTATAGAGGAGGTGATATAATTTGAAAAAAAGGAAGTTTTTCAAAATGAAAAAAAACGTAAGTCCCCTAAAACAACTCATTTACATTTTATTAGGTAATATTATCCTCGCTGCATCTGTAGCGTATTTGGTGCTGCCCAATGATATCCTTTCCGGAGGAGTAGCCGGTATTGCGGTTGCTTTGCAGCCGATTTTTCCGATTGATCCGGTATGGGTCATTGACGGTTTGACGATTGGTCTTTTTATTGTCGGGGCCATCTTTTTAGGAAAGAAGTTTGCGCTCAAAACCGTTTTGTCATCCATCATTTATCCAATGCTTATTACCTTTTTTTCATGGACGGTCACTTTATTTCCGCCACAGACATTTACCCTCGATCCGATCATTGCTTCAGGCTTCTCGGGATTTGGCATGGGTGTCGGTCTTGGCTTGGTTTTTCGCGTAGATGCCAGTACCGGAGGAATGGATATTCTTGCTTTAATGCTTCATAAATACGCAAAAATCGATGAAGGAAACAGTGTTATGATCATCGATATCCTGACCGTTATGCTTGGCCTTTACACCTATGGTTTGGAAGATGCGCTGGTCGGGGTGCTCTCGGTAATCGTTTCGGGAATCATGATCAATCGAATGATCATGCTAGGTGCGCAGGCAGCCATGAATGTGATGATTGTTTCGGATCAATGGGAAACAATCAATAAGGAATTGATGAAAGATCTCGAGCGTGGAGTGACATTGATTGAAGCAAAAGGTGGCTACAAACAGACAAACCGTCCTGTGGTGATGTGCGTGATCATGCAGCAGCAGTATCCTGAATTGGAACGTATTGTTAATTCGCTTGATCCAAACGCCTTCATGATCGTAAACAATGTCCATTCGGTACGCGGAGAAGGATTTAGTCGAGGATTTGTGGAATGAAAAAGGAAAAGATCAAAGAAGTAATCGTGGTTGAAGGGAAGCACGATACAAGCACTTTAAAGATGTATTTTGACTGTGATACGATCGAAACGGGCGGAGATCAGGTCAATGAGCAAACACTCGAACGAATCAAAAATCTTCAGCAAACAAGAGGCGTAATCGTTTTTACAGATCCCGATTCGCCCGGCGAACATATACGGCGCTTGATCAAAGCCTATGTTCCGGAAGCGAAACATGCGTTTATCGAAAAACAAAAAGCACGCACCGAAAAAAAGGTCGGGGTCGAGCATGCTTCCAAGAACGATCTTTGGGATGCTTTGAAACATAGCGTGACTTTTATACCGGACAATCAATCTCTGCAATGGACGGATTTTGTCGATTTCGGCCTTGTGGGGGATCGCACACTTCGGCATAAAGTGTGTTTGAAAATGAAAATCGGACCATGCAATGCGAAAACATGCTTCAAACGGTTGAATGAAATGAACATAAAAAAAGAAGATTTATTGGAAATATTGGAGGAAAAGGCATGAAAGAAGCGATCGCAACGATCAAAAAAACGCGAAGCATTCAGGAAAAATACGGCGTGCAGACCAAAAAAGCGTTTGGACAAAATTTTATCATTGAACCGAAGGTAGTCGAAAAAATTGCAAATGCCGCAATTGCTTCGAAAGACGATCTTGTGATCGAGGTTGGTCCCGGAATCGGGGCACTGACTCAATTTCTTTGTGAAAAAAGCAATCATGTAATCGCATTCGAAATCGATGAAAGATTACCACGTATTTTATATGAAGAAATCGGTGATGAGCATTTGGAAATTATCCTGCAAGACTTTTTGGAAACGGATATTGACGAAGTCATCGAAACAAGACGAAAAGAAGGACAGAGAGTCGATTTTGTTTCCAATCTTCCTTACTACATCACAACACCGATTTTGTTCAAATTGTTCGAAGCACATACACATCCCGATACGATCACGGTCATGATGCAAAAAGAAGTGGCCGATCGCTTTCTGGCCAAGCACTCCAGTAAAGAATACAACGGCTTGAGTGTGATCACTCAATATCGCTGCGATGTGAAAAAAGTGATGGATGTATCAAGACATGTATTTATGCCTAAGCCGAATGTGGATTCGATGGTCATTCAGTTTACGTTTCATGACCGCTACCACGTTCAGAACGAGCCTTTGTTTTTCGAAATGGTAAAAGCTTGTTTTGTGCAGCGGCGTAAAACGATTTTGAATAATTTGCAGGTTTGGTTACAGGATAAAGAACTTGTGCAGGAAATGTTGAGTCGGGCAAAGATCGAACCGCAAATTCGCGCTCAGCAATTGGATCTGGAAGATTTTATTCGTTTATATGAGGAAAATTATGAAAAAATTTGCACCCGCAAAAGTGAATCTGGCTCTTAATGTCAATGGCGTAAACGATCGAGGCTACCATGACCTTGACATGATCATGGTTCCTTTATCTCTTTGCGATGAGATCGATATCGAGTTGAATAACGCACAAGAAGATGATGTGGAGTTTATCGATCTTTGCGTACCGGATGAAAATACGGTTACTAAAGCGCTTCGATTATTGCGCGAAAAGTGTAAGATCACCCATCACTATACGATCAAAGTGGTCAAGAACATTCCCGAACAAGCCGGTCTTGCAGGAGGAAGTGCGGATGCGGCCGCTGTGTTATCGGCAATCAACGAGCTTGAAGGATTGGACCTTTCAAAATCGGAATTAATTGAGCTTGGACAGCAGGTGGGGGCAGATGTTCCTTTCTGCCTGATCAACGAAAGCGCGCGAGTGCAGGGAATCGGAGAAAAAATCACCCGAATCGATACGGATTGGTGTTTCGATTTTCTGCTTGTCAAACCAAACAAAGGAGTATCGACTCCGCTTGCGTTCAAAAAATGGGATGAAGGGGATCGCCGGCAATGGAATGTGGATGCGATCGAACAAGCGATGATCGTCAAGGATCATGATCAGCTGATGAACTCCATGGTCAACGCATTGGAAGAAGCAGCCATCGAATTGGTCCCTGAAATTGCCGATATCGAATGTTTGGCTTTGAAGCTTGGGGCAGACCGGGCAATGATGACCGGATCAGGGTCGGCAGTCATGATTTTTTCGAAGTCGGGATCGGTCTTGCAGAGGATCGAAAAAGAAATGAAGAAAAAATATCCGTTCGTACAAATTGTACAAGCGGGATAAGGGGGAAACAAGATGTCCTATTCCGTGTTAAAATTTTTGATCTTTCTTGTTTGTTTCGGAGCGAGCTTTTATGCTTGTTCTGCTGTGCAGTTTGAAAAGTTTATGAAGGTACATCAGCCGCGAAAAGTTGTAGTGATGCTGTTTTTGATATCGCTTGCGCTTGCGTACTTGACAAGTCAGGCCGTTTTGGAACTGACCATTTACAACGGATTCGGGGGCTAGTATGTTCGAAAGATGGTACATTCTTGACGTGGGAGCCCATACATTTCGCTTATACGACATGAAGGAAGATCAGATGATTCGCTTTCCAGCATGCTACAGTGTAAGCGAAGGAAAAGTGGAAAAGGTCGGCAAGGAAGCAATGCAGTATGTGTACAAAGATCAACGCAAATACAAGGTACATTATCCATTGGAGGACGGCTTTTTGATGCATGATCTGGGGATCCTTGTTCATGAAGGGCTCAAAAGGGCTCATGCTCATGAGCGGTTGATGAAACCGAGTCTTTTGGTGCTGGTTCCTTTTTCGCTTCCGGAAAGCGAAAGGGAAAAATGGAACGATATCCTACTTTCGCAAGGGGTTAAAAAAGTAAGATTTATTACGATGATCGATCTGGGCGAAAAAGATTTGGAAAGTCAGTTTTTTATTTCGGTGGGCCATACGATCTGCGAGATGGCAATTTTTATTCAAGGCAATTGTGTGATCCGCAAGTCGATCCCTTTTGCCGGAAAACAAGTCGGTGAGGCCATTCAAATGTGTGTGGCGAAAAAAACAAATTGTCTGATTTCCTATGAAGACGCCAATGCGCTGATGGTTACGGCATCTTCTTTGTTTTCCGAACACAAAAGCGGTGTTCTGAATGCAGCGGCCTTCGATCGGTATCAGAAATTTGTCAATGTGCAAATTCAAAGCAATGATCTTTGGCCTTGTTTTTTGGAGGTTGAAAAACAAATCGCGTGGTGGGCAAAATCACTGTTTGAAACGATTCCTCTTCCGGCGCAGGAGAAGATTGCTTCACATGGAGTACGGCTCATGGGAGGATTGGCCCCTCTTTTCGGGCTTTCTCACTTGCTTTCGGAATCTTTGGGCTGTCTTGTTGTTTGTTCAAGAGATCCCGAATATGATATGCTCAAGAAGGCAAAGGAGTATTTATAAGTGAAAGAATTGTACGTAATGGTCTTGCCGTTTTTGATTTCGGTAGGATTGACACCGCTTGTCAAGTGGTATTCAGTACCGGCTAAGACCTACGCAAAAGAAAATAAACGAACGGTCCATCATGGAAAGATTTCGCGGATTGGCGGTGTGGCGATTTATCTGGCATTCATGATTACCATGGCCGTGTATATGAAAGTGGACCGGGCCATTACGGGAATCTTGATCGGAGGTTCGATCATGTTTTTCACCGGCCTTGTGGATGATCTGATCGATATCAAACCACCTGTTAAATTGTTTTTCGAGCTGGTAGCTGCTGTGGTCCTTATTTATTTCGGTGTCATGGTGGATGTTATACGGCTTCCTTTCGGAATCAAAATCGACTTTGGGATTGTATCTTTTTTGTTTACGATCATTTGGGTCGCCGGTATTACCAATGCAGTGAATTTGATTGACGGTCTGGATGGTCTTGCCGGAGGAATGAGCGTGATCATTTTAATTGTTACAGGGTGTTTGGCATTAATCGAAAGGCGCCCGGATATTATTTCGCTTGCTTTTATCCTGGCCGGCAGTACACTTGGCTTTTTAGTATACAATTCTCATCCGGCAAGCATTTTCATGGGAGATTGCGGGTCGCTGTTTTTAGGATTTATGATCTCGGCGATTTCGTTGATGGGATTCAAATCGAGTACGATCCTGACGCTTGCGCTTCCGATCTTGCTGCTGATGCTGCCGATCATCGATACATTGTCGGCGATTGTGCGCCGAACCTTGAAGGGAATGAAGTTTTCTCAAGCAGATAAGAGCCACCTGCATCATTTGCTTATGAATCAGTTTGGTCATCGCAATACAGTGATTATCATGTGTACGATGACAGCATTGTTCGGATTGAGCGCATATGTATATATGATCAATCGAAATTTAGGGTTTTTGACAATCCTTATCTTATTGTTCTTTATTGAATTGTTTATCGAAAAATCCGCGATGATTTCAGCCAAATTTCATCCGATGCTCGGCTTATGGCATCGAATACAGCGACTTTTCGAAAGGATAAGAAAAAATAAAAGGCAAAAGAAAAAAAGAAAGAACGAACATTTGGAAAATACTAAGGGAAAGAAAGTTTGATCTTTCCTTTTTTTCATAAAAAAGGAAGGAAATTTCTTTCCTTCCGCAGAGTGTTGACAAACTACCTATTTTGAAAAAATTAAATTTCAATAAAATAAAAGTGGGTAAAAAGGTCTAAAAAAAGAGTAATATTAGGTACTTAAATACCTCAAATTGCTCTTTTTTTATTCATTTGTGGGAGAAAAATAAAAAGCTGTGACAAAGCCGATTTGAAAAATCGACTTTGTCAACAGCCTGAGGAAGGAAATTTCTTTCCTTCCGGTCTTGTGTTATTTGTTTTTATGCAAAAGATCGCGAGCTATAGTGGAAACGATAATATAGCCTTTTTTCGCGCGAAGGACAGCATCGTTTTTTAGAAGTTTGGGAAGCTGTTTCAATTCGGATGCCATTTGCTCGTTGGTGATTTTCTTTTCTTTTTCATTTCTTTTTGTCTGCATTTTTTAATTTCCTTTCTATGATGATGTAACTTGCGATAAGCGGAATGACTTGAACCGCCATCATGCCAAGCGATCCGTAAACAATCAATACAGGATTTCCTGTTTTTGTAAAGAAAAGTTCGAGCACAAACACGAGAATGATTTCGATCAGACCGATACGGCTCCATAGTTTTCCCATTTCTTTTTGAGCGGTAAGCCAATTTTCTTGGGACTCCATGGAGCGAGGGGTACGAAATCCAAACAGTGCCTGACGATTTTTCGGAGGATGAGTCGTAAAGATCGTTCCGTAGATCAACATCATGATCGGAATGATCAATGCTATAAAAACATAAGGTATACTTGTCATGCTTTTAATTATAAACCGTTCATGAAAAATGTGGTATCCTAGGCCTATGAAGATTATTGTTGCGTGTTCGGGTGGGCCGGATTCCATGGCTTTGCTCGATATGGAAAGAAAAAAAGGAAAAGAAATCGTAGTCGCGCATGTGAACTATCATCAGCGGGATAGCGCTTTGCGAGATGAAAGATATGTAAAAACATATTGCGAAAAGTACGGGATCGCTTGTTTTGTGCTTGATCCGCACTACAACAATGAAGGGAACTTTCAGGCGTGGGCAAGAAAAGTGCGATATGATTTTTTTGAACAAATTGCCAGAAAGGAAGGAGTTCGGGATTTATATGTCGCACATCATTTGGATGACAGTCTTGAAACGTATTTATTTCAAAAACGAAGAAAGATGCTCTGCGATCACTACGGGCTTGTTGCTTCTTCTTCATTTCGCGATCTGACAATTTATCGTCCGCTGCTTCGATATGAGAAAAAAGAGCTTGAACAATATTGTATTGAGCATGACATCCTTTATGGGATCGATGAATCGAATTTGACCGATCACTATACGCGAAACGAAATTCGACATACGATCATCGAGCATATGTCGAAAGAGGAAAAATGCAGCCTTCAGGCTCGAATCGACAAAGAAAACGAGCAGTGGGTTCAAGAACGTTCAAAAGGAAAACAAGCGCTCGAACAAAAGGGGTTGATTCCGCTTTTGGAGGATCCGAACGCTTGGTTTTACCTCGATCTTTTCTTATCTGAGAAGATTGGCTGCCATTTATCGAGAAAACATCTGAATTCTTTGGTGGAGCAGCTGCATACGAATTGTGTCATCGATTTGGGAAATTATGAATTGGAGCGACACAATGATGTGGTTTTAATAGGACAAAAAACGCAATATCCTACCTTTTCAATAGACAATGAAGAAGAATTGAAAAATTTTCAATCATTAGACTTGGGAAATTATAGATATTCGTTTAATAATAAGGGAGAAATGATTGAAGGGATCACTTTGAACGAAAAAGATTTTCCGCTGACACTTCGTCCTGCGCATGGATCCGATCGGATCACTTTGCGTTTTGGTCGAAAATCTTTACGTCGGTTTTGGATCGATCGAAAGATCCCGCATCTTTTGCGCAAGCAGTGGTATGTACTTGCTAATGGCGAAGGAACGGTTATTTTCGTGCCTCAGATTGGTTGTGACATCTCACATTTTTCTATTAAACCAACATGCTTTATGTTACAATTGCCAATATAGGCACAAGAGGAGAATACAAAAAATATGATTAGCGAAGATATCGAAAAAGTATTATTAACAGAAGAACAAATAGAACAACGCTGCAAAGAATTGGCAGAACAGATCGAAAAAGATTATGAAAAAGAGGGGAACGTTCCGATCATTGTGGGATTGCTGCGTGGAAGTGTACCGTTTATGGCAGAGCTGATGAAGCGCTTCACTTTCCCTTGTGAGATCGATTTTATGTCTGTGAGTTCTTATGATGGAACCGAATCGATTGGTGATGTCCGGATCGAAAAAGACATGGATCTTTCGAGTAAGAATCGCAGTGTCCTTGTCGTAGAAGATATTGTCGATACAGGACGAACGCTTAAAGAAGTAAAGAAGATGTTCATGAATAAAGGGGCCGAAGATGTAAAGATCGTTTCACTATTGGATAAGCCTTCGCGCCGCGTTGTAGATATCGAAGCCGATTATGTTGGATTTACGGTTCCAAATGAATTTGTGGTGGGGTATGGATTGGATTTTAATCAAAAGTACCGAAACTTACCGTATATCGGTGTACTCAAACCTGAAATTTACGAATAGGGGGTTTAATGAATGAAGAAGTGGCTCAACTATCTTCCGACAATTTTTATTGTTTGTATTATCGTATCGCTGCTGGCGTACAGCGCACAAGGAACGATGCGGCATATGAATTACACAGAATTTCAAAAGTTAACTGAAAGCGCAAAATTCGGCAATTCGTCAATGACGATTTCATCAACCGTTATTGATGTGGAAGGAACATATACAGATCCTTCCAAAAGCGAAGCCAACGCGACAAGCTTTAATGTATTGGTGCCAAATACCGAAGCAAATTTGGAATGGCTCAATAAAACTTTGACGAACAGTGGCGGTCAGATCTCGATCGTCGATCCGAATCAAGGCAGTGTGTGGCTCAACGTATTAGGACAGCTCATCCCGTTTATTTTAGTGGGAGTGTTCTTTTATTTCATGTTTGCCCGAATGGGCGGGGGAGGCAACAACAAAGCCTTCGAGTTTTCGAAATCAAAAGCTCGTATCGAATCAAATGTAAAGACCCGTTTTAAAGATGTGGCGGGATGCGACGAAGAAAAAGAAGAAGTGAAGGAGATCATCGATTACTTGCGTTCTCCGAAAAAATTTACCGATATGGGGGCGCATATTCCGAAGGGAATCTTGATGGTCGGCCCTCCGGGAACAGGTAAAACTTTGCTGGCCAAAGCGGTAGCCGGAGAAGCGGGGGTTCCGTTCTTCTCGATTTCCGGATCTGACTTCGTGGAAATGTTTGTCGGTACCGGGGCGAGCCGTGTACGCGATATGTTCAAAAATGCCGCCAAAGCAGCTCCGTGTATTATTTTTATCGACGAAATCGATGCGGTTGGCCGTCAGCGTGGCGCCGGTATGGGCGGAGGCAACGATGAACGGGAACAAACCTTAAACCAGCTGCTGGTTGAAATGGATGGTATGGTCGACAATAACGGAATTGTGATTATCGCAGCAACCAACCGGCCGGATGTTTTAGACCCTGCTTTGCTTCGCAGCGGTCGATTTGATCGTCAAGTTACAGTCAACTTGCCGGATATCCACGGTCGTCGGGCTATTTTGGAAGTCCATGCGCGCAATAAACATTTGGCACCGAACGTGGAACTGGAAAACCTTGCCAAACGGACTCCCGGTTTTTCGGGAGCGGATCTTGCCAATGTGTTAAACGAAGGTGCGATCTTGGCAGTACGTAATAAAGAAAATGTTATTACGATGGATGACCTGGATGAAGCAATCGACCGTGTCATGATGGGGCCTGCGAAAAAAAGCAAGAAATACGGTGACAAAGACAAGTGGCTTGTTTCTTATCATGAAGCAGGGCATGCGGTAATTGGTTTGAAAGTGGAAGATGCCGATATGGTGCAGAAGGTAACGATCATACCTCGCGGTGAAGCGGGCGGTTACAATTTGATGACACCAAGAGAAGAAAAATACTTCCATAGAAAATCCGAATATCTTGCACAAATTACAGGATTGCTCGGAGGTCGGACTTCCGAAGAAATCGTATTTGGCGAAATCAGCGCGGGAGCAGTGAACGATATCGAAAAACTGACTTCGATCGCAAAGAATATGGTTCGGGTATTCGGTATGTCCTCTTTAGGTCCGATCCAATATGCCAATCCGCAAGGCAATGTGTTCCTCGGGCGTGACTATACGCAAGGCGGAAACTACTCGGTCGGTGTTGCTGAAGAAATCGATAAAGAAGTTCGCAAGATCGTTGATCAATGTCATACGGAATGTCGGCGAATCCTTGAAGAAAATCGTGATCTTTTGGATTTGATCGCAAAGAATTTGTATGAAAACGAAACATTAACAAATGAAGAAATCACGAATTTGATGAATTACGGTCAGTTAAAAGATCCGAACGCACCTCAAGAAGAAAAACCGGCAGTCATTGAAACAGCCGTAGAGGTCAAAGAGGATGTTCCTCCGGTTCCTAAAAAAGCGACAGAAGAAGATCTTGACGAGGCAATGAACGAATTGACCAAGAAAAAAGGCGAATAAGATAAAAAGAAGATAGCCGGGTGTTATCTTCTTTTTTGGTTTAAGCATATAAGGAGTAAAATAAAAAGGAAAAGACGATAATAAAGAAAAAGGAGATGTATACAATGAAAGATGAATTGGTAAAAGCACTAGCCTTGGATGGACATGTGCGTATTTATATTGCGCGGACCACTGAAATGGTTCAGGAAGCAAGAGATCGTTTTGATATGGGCCCGATCGCAACAGATGCACTTGGACGCGTATTGTCAGTCGCGTCTACTATGGGAGGTATGCTGAAATCCGATAAGGAAATGTTGACTATTTCCATTAACGGACACGGACCGATCGGAAGCATTACAGTGGATGCCTATTCAAACGGAAATGTCCGCGGATTTGTTTCTGATCCGCACGTAAATACGAAAACAGTCGCTGAAGCGGTCGGAACCGATGGAACGCTGACTGTAATCAAAGATCTCAATATGGTGGAAAATTTCACCGGAACAGTCGAGCTGCAGTCCGGCGAAATCGGAAATGACTTCACCTATTATTTTACATTGTCGGAACAAACGCCAAGTGCTGTATCGGTAGGTGTTTCATGCGATCAAAACGGAAAAGTGGAAGGGGCCGGAGCTCTTGTTCTCCAAATGATGCCGGATGCGACAGATACAGATATCCGAATCGTGGAACATGTTGTCGAAGGATTGAAACCAATGTCCACGATCATCAAGGAATACACAGACACGGATATGAGTCAGCTGGCATACGATCTTTTTGATGATGCAAATGTTTTGGAAACCACAGATATCCACTTCTCATGCCCTTGCTCAAAGGAAAGAACGAAAGAGATCCTTATGACTCTATCGAAAGAAGAAATCCGAAAAATGATCGATGACGATGCCGGATGCGAAGTGACTTGCAATTTCTGCAACGAGCATTATAATTTTTCAAAAGAGGAATTAGAAGAAATTTTGGAGGAAATGAATGCTTAAAATCGGCAATGTTGAAATCGCCGAACCAGTAATTACTGCGCCGCTTGCGGGAGTGAGCAATCTTGCGTTTCGTAAGATTGCCCGCAAGTTCGGCGCAGGTCTTATGTGCAATGAAATGGTTTCGGATAAAGCTTTATATTACGATTCGGAAAAGACTTTGAAAATGTGCCACAGTGATCCCGATGATCATCCGGTAAGTTTTCAAGTGTTCGGACACGATGAGGATACTCTTGTGTATGCAGCAAAATTTTTAGATCAGCAGACGGATTGCGACATCATTGATATAAATATGGGTTGTCCTGTCACAAAAGTCATTAAAGCAAAGGCCGGAAGTTATTTGATGAAAGATGTCGATTATGCGAAAAAAGTTGTAAAAGCAATTGTGGATGCTGTCGATAAACCGGTCACCGTCAAGATGAGGATCGGTTATGACAAAGAGCATATCAATTGTGTGGAAATGGCTCAGGCTATGGAGGAAGCCGGTGTGGCGGCAATTTGTGTGCACGGACGCACGAAAACCCAAATGTATGATGGGCAAGCTGACTGGACCTGGATCAGAAAAGTGAAAGAAGCGGTTTCGATTCCTGTTATTGGCAATGGGGATGTGCGCACAGTCGAAGATTTCTATCGTATGAAAGAAGAAACCGGGTGTGATGCTGTAATGATTGGGCGAGGCATCATCGGGAATCCGTTTTTGATTGAAGCAATTGTTGATTCTCTTCACGGAAGGGAACATAAAGTAACAATTTCGGATCGGACTTCATTGTGCTTCGAGCATGCAAAAGATCTGTGTGAAATGAAGGGGGAAACTGCCGGTATACGAGAAATGCGGGGAATTGCCTCTTGGTATTTAAAAGGACTTCCGAATTCTCATGTGTATAAAGACGCATTTTCAAAGATGAATACTCTTGAAGATCTGACACGGATCCTCTCTCAATTTGAACGGTCTCAAAAAAAGTAAAGCGCTCACAGTTTTCGCTGTTAGGGCTTTTTATTTTAGGTCTTTAAGGTTAAAATAACCTTAGGAGGAACTAATAAAATGGATAAGAAAAAGACACAAGCCTTTTTTGAAGGACGTGAACTTGAAGCTTACAATATTTTCGGAGCACATCCGAAGAAAACATATACTGGATTTGCAGTTTGGGCTCCGCACGCAAAAAGCATTTCCGTGATTGGGGACTTCAACAACTGGGATGTTGAAAAAAATCTCATGGTAAAAGATGAACAAGGTATTTGGAGTGCGAAAGTCAAAGGGGCAAAACCCGGACAATCATATAAATATCATGTGGTGCAATCCACAGGAGAAGAGGTTGATAAGATCGATCCATTCGCTTTTTATTCAGAACTTCGTCCGCATACGGCTTCGATCATTGCCGATCTGACTTTTAAAGGATGGACGGATAAAAAATGGATGAAAGAAAGAACAAAAGGATTTGATGATCCGATCAGCATTTACGAATTGCATTTGGGCTCTTGGAAGAGAAGCGAGGAAATGGGACCGAATGATTTTCCGAAATATCTCGATATCGTGGATGATCTGATTGATCATTGCAAAAAATATCATTTCTCTCACGTTGAAGTTATGCCGCTTTGCGAACATCCTTTCGACGGTTCTTGGGGATATCAGGATACAGGATACTTCTCGACGACATCTCGTTATGGTACAAATACCGAATTGATGGAATTTGTCAATAAATTGCATGAAGCAAACATAGGGATCATTATGGATTTTGTTCCCGTTCACTTTGTCAAAGATAATTTTGCGCTGGCTCGTTTTGACGGGACGCCGTTGTATGAGTACTCGGATCCTGAAAACGCGAATTCGGAATGGGGCACTGCGAACTTTGATCTTTGGAAAGAAGAAGTACGTTCTTTCTTGATGTCGGCAGCGAATTACTGGCTGGACATTTACCATATGGACGGACTTCGCTGGGATGCGATCTCCAATGCGATTTTCTGGAAAGGAAACAAAGATCGCGGAGTGAATGAAGGCGCTTGTGATTTTATGAAGCGTACAAACTTCATGATCAATGAAAAATATCAAGGAAAAGTCATGCTCATTGCGGAAGATTCGACTGATTTTCCGAATGTCACAAAATCGACTTTGGATGGCGGCTTAGGCTTTGACTACAAATGGGATCTTGGCTGGATGAACGATACGCTCAAATATTTGAAAAGAGATCCGATTTACCGTCAATATCATCACAACGATATTACCTTTTCTATGGCCTATTTTTATTCGGAACATTTCATTTTACCGTTCTCACACGATGAAGTCGTGCATGGAAAAGCAACCATCGTCGATAAGATGTGGGGAACTTATGAAGATAAGTTTGCACAATGCCGCGCCTTGTATACTTATATGTTTACCCATCCGGGCAAGAAATTGAACTTTATGGGAAATGAGATCGGTATGCTTCGCGAATGGGATGAGCAAAAAGGAACGGACTGGTTCTTATTGCAATATCCAATGCATGATGCTTTCAGTAAATTCTTTGAAGATCTGACTGCGCTTTATGCTGACAATGATGCGTATTATTATGGATACGATCCGTTAAATTTCCAGTGGATCGATGCAGATGATGCAGGACGAAATATGTATGTCTATATGCGGAAAGCTGCGGATAAGACGTTTGTGACGATCTTGAACTTTTCAACCAATCCGTACAATGCGCAATTTGGTGTGCCGCACAAAGGTCAATACAAAGAAGTCATGAATACACAATGGGCAAAATACAATGGTTATCTAACCACCAACGATGCGCAAAACGTAAAAGCGCTTCGCCTAAAACGCAATAATTTTCCGTTTATGATCGAAGTCAATGTTCCGTCTTTAGGCGCGCAGATTTTCGAAGTTGTGAATGAAGAAAAAAAATAGTCGAAAAAAGGACGTGCAAACGTTCTTTTTTTTACTCTTTTTTGCTCAATTATGCTCATTTTTGCTTGAAAAAGGAATATTCCGGCTGTATGATAAAAGTGCATAAGAAAAGGAGCATGGAGTATGAAACCAAATAAATCGGCAAGTGAAATGGATACCCGCGAACTTGCGGCATACATTGACTATTCGGTATTAAAACCGGAGTTTACAGAAGATGAGATCGTAGAACTGACAAAAGACGGAGTGAATTTGGGCTGTGCGACAATTTGTATCAACCCCGGATACATGGATCTTTGCGAACCGTATGTCAAGGGATCGAATACTATGCTGTGTCCGGTCACTGATTTTCCGTTCGGAACGAGCAGCACAAAATCGCGTGTTCAGCAAATCGAAGAAGTCGCGAAATACGACAGTGTAAAAGAAGTTGATATCGTAGCCAATTTCGGAAAGATCCGTGCAGGGAAATACGAAGAAGTTCTTGCTGATCTGAAAGCGTGTGCGCAAGCTGCCCATCAATACAACAAAGAATTGAAAGTTATTTTCGAAACGGATGCTTTGAATGAAGAACAAATTCGCAAAATGGTTCATGTATGCATAGAGGCAGGCGTAGACTTTGTCAAGACAAGTACAGGTTTCTTAACAGGATATGAGGCACATGGTGCCACGCCGGAAGTGATTTCATGGATGATGGAAGAAGCGGACGGAAAGATCAAGATCAAAGGAAGCGGATGCATCCGAACAAGAGATCATTTCCTGAAATTGATCGATATGGGAATTGACCGCATGGGAGTAGGCTATCGATCGGTACCGGTTGTTTTGGGCCTTCATTAAAAAAGGATAGGTAAAAAAAACGCAAAATAAGAAAGGGAATCGTTTCTTTTTGCGTTTTTTAGTGAAATGTTCACAATGTGAGGAGAAGTTTGATATAATAAGTGAGCTATAAAGGAGAAAAAACGACAATGCAAAACGAACAACTGGCAAGGCATGCAAACAATATTCGTAAATATATTATTATTGAAACGCATTCGGCCCAGAGTGGGCATCCGGGAGGAAGTCTTGGTGCTACGGATTTGATGACGAGTCTTTATTTTGAGGAAATGGATATTACCGCAGAAAATTTGGGTACGACTGATCGTGACCGGTTTGTTTTGAGTAAAGGGCATGCAAGCCCCGCGTTATATGGGGTGTTTGCCGAAAAAGGGTTTATTGATAAAGAACTGCTTCCTACGTTCCGTCATATCGGCTCTCCTCTTCAAGGACATCCGAGCATGAAAACGTTGGTTGGTGTGGATATGTCGACCGGATCGCTCGGTCAGGGAATATCGACCGCGGTGGGAATGGCATTAGCCAATAAATTGGATCATTCCGATCATCGCGTATATGCGCTTTTGGGAGACGGAGAATGCCAGGAAGGCGAAGTTTGGGAAGCGACAATGTCAGCTTCGCATTTCGGGCTGGATAACTTGTGCCTCATTGTCGATAACAATGATTTGCAAATCGATGGTCATGTGCATGATGTTATGAGCGTTTATCCTTTGGATGAAAAGTTCAAAGCGTTCGGATGTTATGTGATCTGCATTGACGGTCATGATTTCGATCAAATACGCAATGCGTTTGCACAAGCTCGCGCCAATAAAGGAAAACCGACCGTGATTATCGCCAAAACCGTGAAAGGAAAAGGTGTTTCGTTCATGGAAAATCAAGTCAATTGGCATGGTGTTGCTCCGAATAAAGAACAAAAAGACATCGCGTTGGCTGAATTGGAGGAAAAATAAATATATGGCAAAGATCGCTACTCGTGTCGCGTATGGCGACGCATTAAAACAACTTATGGCGCAAGATCGAAATATCGTTGCTCTCGATGCCGATCTTGCCGGAAGTACAAAAGGTGCGGAAGCGAAGAAAGTTGCTCCGGAACGTCATTTTGATATGGGAATTGCCGAAGGCAATATGATGGCTGTGGCAGCAGGTCTTGCAGCAAGTGGAAAAATTGCGTTTGCAAGCACATTTGCGATGTTTGCGACCGGTCGAGCCTATGAACAAATCCGCAATTCGATCGCCTATCCGGCATTGAATGTGAAAGTTTGCGCTTCTCATGCCGGAGTAAGTGTCGGAGAAGACGGGGCAAGCCATCAATGTATCGAAGACATTTCTTTGATGCGCACAATTCCGGGGATGCGGGTCATTGTTCCGTGCGATTATAACGAAGCGTTGCAGGCAATTAAATACATCGCATACCAGGATGGACCGTTTTATGTTCGTTTAGGGCGCAGCGGTGTCGATGAAGTCAATGACGAAAACTATAAATTCGAATTTGGAAAAGGTGTCATTTTAAAAGAAGGCGATCCGGATTCGAAGGTCGTCTTGGTCGCTACAGGAAGTTCGGTCCAGGAATGTCTGAAAGCGTACGATCAAATGAAAGTGAAACCGAAAGTGGTCAACATCCATACAATATCGCCGATTGATCAACAATTGATCAAAGATCTGAAACAAAATTATGATACGATCATCACAGTGGAAGATCATTTGATTACCGGAGGTCTTGGTTCGGCGGTTGCGGAAGTGATGGCAGAATCGAAAGGAAATGCCAAACTGATTCGTCTTGGCGTTCAAAATATTTTCGGTGAAAGCGGAAAACCGGATGAACTTTATCGTAAATTCGGATTTGATGCCAAAGCAATTCAGCATATGGCAGAAAACGAATAATGGCACATTATTTTACAAACGATCAAGTAGAGGATCATCCATTCGATATTCATTTTGATATTCAGGGCAAATCGTTTACTCTCCATTCCAATTATGGCGTGTTCTCGAAGGAAAAACTTGATGAAGGCACCCGGCTTCTGTTGGAAAATGTTATCAAACACGAAAGCAATCCGAAACAGATTTTAGATCTCGGCTGCGGAATCGGACCGGTTGGAATTGTTTTGGCCACATTTTTTAAAGCCGATATCACGATGTTCGATATCAACGCAAGAGCAGTCGAACTTGCGAAAAAGAACGCAGAAAGATACGGTATAAGCGCAAGAGTGGAACAAAGTGACGGAATCAGGGACGGACAATTCGACTGTATTGTATTTAATCCGCCGATTCGTGTAGGAAAAAAAGCGATGTATGCTCTTTTTGATCAGTGTATTGATCATTTGAAAAAAGAGGGCAGACTCTGGATCGTTATGCGCAAACAGCATGGAGCAGAAAGCGCTATGAAATATTTTGAGCAGAAAAGCTGTCATGTAGAACGGATCGATCGGGATAAAGGGTACTGGATCATCCGAATCGAAAGAAATTCTTAGTAGGGCACATCAATATGCCTTACTTTTTTTATGATTTATAATACATTTAGAATTTGGAGGTAAAGAACATGGCAGAAAAATCATGCAAATGTTTAAAAGACAAAGTAAACAAAGATAGTATTACAGGATATTTTATCCAAATCGTCCATACAATCAAAGATGCAAAAGAAGAAGATATTATCAACGATCGTTTGTTTGAAAATATGGAAAAACATGATAAAGAAGAATTAAAGAAGCTTTTGACAAAAGCATTGGAATCCGCAAAAGAGATTGTCGAAGAATAATATAAAACGGGCCGTTTGGTCCGTTTTTGTTTGCAAATTATTACGAAAACATCATAGAAGTTGCGGTATGGAAAAAATATCTTTTCAAATTCGAAAAGATATTGTAATAATATTCACGGAGTAAAAAAAAGCCCTTCCGGGCTTCCAGAGTGTTGACAAACTACCTATTTTGAAAAAATTAAATTTCAATAAAATAAAAGTGGGTAAAAAGGTCTAAAAAAAGAGTAATATTAGGTACTTAAATACCTCAAATTGCTCTTTTTTTATTCATTTGTGGGAGAAAAATAAAAAGCTGTGACAAAGCCGATTTGAAAAATCGACTTTGTCAACAGCCTGAAAGCCCTTCCGGGCTTCATGATTATTTGATCCAAATGGATGAGTCCTTTCCGGACGCTTGTTCGAAATTGTATTTTGCGATACCAAGATCGATTTCGGCAAATTCGCCAGTACCGCCTACACGGGCATCAACTCTTCCGACACCGTTTTCTTCATCGTAATAGAAATGCCATTTTTGTTCATTGTAAGCAGATGGTGCCAATCGTACACCTTGCAATCCAAGTTTAAACCATTCCGGGGAATTCGGATCTTCATTGCTGAATTTCGAAACGTCTTTCAAAGCGTGAGGTTGACCATGATCTACACCATATCCGACAGTGATCATGCAAACCAATTTTTCGTCTTTATTGATTTCCAAAACATTATCTACTTTAGTATACGTTCCGCCGACAAAGCAAGTATTCAATCCAATCGATTGTGCGTACAATACGATCTTTTCACCATAGTAACCGCATTTTTCATCAAGGCCCGGTCCTTTTTTACCAATCAGTGCAATATAGTTTGTCGCTCCTTCGAAATGTCCGTATTTCGGATCGAAGGCTTTCGGTTCATTCAAGATCAATTGAATGTGCAGTCCGCTTTCCTTATTGCATGCAGCAATTTCTTCTTTTAACAAGGCAACGTCGCGATCGCTGATCGGAAGATCCTGATATTTACGTACTGCATGGCGTTCTTCCATGACTTTCATAATATTCATATATTAATCACTCCTTAGTACTTTCTATTCTATAACTTTTATTACGCGAATGGCATTGTATATGCCCTTATGAAAGGAAACAACATAATGAAAACTACTACCCGCGTCTTTTCGTTCCTTGCGTTCATGTCTGTTCTGTTTTGCAATTTATTCCAAATTCCGATCCAGGCCGAAGAAACAAGCAAAGATTTCTTTCTTTCGGGAAGCGATCGACAAATCCTCGAACAATATAAAGCAGGAGATCTTGAGAGTGCTCGAGAGTTACGCAAGCAAATCAGCAAAGAAAACAATTTAGAAAACTTTGTAGATGAAAACTATTTTTTAAATGAAACCTTTTACACGACATACAGTCCGCAGTTTGTAATGTACGGCAGACTTATGCTTCTTGATCGCTATCAGACGCCCGCTTATCAGAAAAAGCTTCAGGAAATGCTGATTGCCAAAGAAGTTATTTCACCACGGGCAATGAGCGTAATCGATCTGACTTACGTCAGTGCATTTTGGGGAGCCGGACAAATCAATAACGGACTTTGGCGCTTATCCAATCAAGCACTTGCTTTTTGTGCCAACGGAATGTATGCCAGTCCGGTCATAGGAACACCTACAAGCGATCCGTATATTGTGGATAATGCAGCTGTGCGAAAATCATTGTATTACGGATTTAACGGACCTGAAAATATCATGGAAGCCAAAGGATACACGAATGAGCAGATGATCGTGGCAACCAATGATTTTGTATCTTATGCTTTGACCGGAAAAAGTGTCGGAAGCCAGGCGGCCGACGGCTATCACTGGAATGGATGGATAAAACAGCTGTATAACGAAATCCAGTCCAAGCCGGATCCCAAGGATAAAAACTATGCTGTTTACATGGTGGATACTTCGGGGACAGGCGTGAACTGGGCCGGACAAACAGCTCCGCTTCAGCCCCTTGTGTACGGTCAATACGTTCCGAAAGGAGAGCTTCAGATTCGCAAGACAACCGCAAATTCATCAATTTCTTCAAACAATCCCAATTATTCCTTGATCGATGCTCAATACGGTTTATTTACAGACAGCCAAGCAACGAATCAAATCGGGACCTTTACTATTCAATCGAATTTATCTTCAAATATTCTTTCCGATTTAGATGTCAAAACATACTACATTAAAGAAATCAAAGCTCCGCAAGGCTTTGCGCTGGATCCGACCATTCATAAAGTGGATGTCAAACAAAACGAACGGGTTGTTCTTACTTGTTCGGATATTCCTCAATCAAATCCGGTCGATCTCATCATCCGAAAAGTCGATCATGAAAGCAATTCGGGAACACCGGCCAATCAGCCAAGCCTTGAAAATGCGCAATTTACCGTCAAGTATTACACCCAGACCCAAGGGGAACTGAAAGATCCGCTCCGCACATGGGTATTTAAAAGCGATGCGCAAGGTCAAGTATTCATGAACGATACGTATAAGATCTCGGGTGATGAATTGTTCAAAAACACGCAGGGGCAAGTCGTGCTTCCGATCGGAACGATCACAATTCAGGAAACGAAAGCTCCGAATGGATATTTGCTTGATCCGACCATTCATTCTCAAGTTATTTCAGATAACGGGACAACCGAAACCATTTCTTCTTTTCAAATGATGACAATCCCAAATAAAGTCAACCATCTGCTTCTTCAAAAGAAACAGCTGAATACGGATACTCTTATTCCGGGCACTGTATTTATTCATACGACACCAAATGGTGTTCAAAAGGAAATCACAACCAATGAGGAAGGGTGGTTTCAATGGGCAGGATTGGAAAACGGAATTCATACCTTAAAGGAAAAACACGTAATGCCCGGTTATGAAATGGATTCCAATGCGATTCGTTTTGAAGTAAGCGAAACCGGAATCAAGTTGCTTGAAGGAGATCAGGCAACCTTGCAAAACGGTACGCTGATCGTGCACAACAGAGTGATCAAGCCGACGATCGAGATCCTTAAACAAAATGATTCCAATCAGGTTTTACCTGGGGCCCAATTCAGCGTTTACACAGATCCGGAAGGAACAAAGTGTGTCGAAACGGTGACAACCGATAAGCTTGGAAAAGCGAAATTTACAACATTGGAAGCCGGAAAAACGTATTACCTAAAAGAAACGAAAGCCCCTAAAGGGTACCGTTTGCCGACAAATGAAATGTACGAGATCCGCATCGAGTCGATTCCTGCCAATGATGTATTTGATGTGTACATCGACAATGTGAAAAATCATGAGATCGTTTCAATCGAAGAAGAGGAAGGAATCAAAAAAGCCATATTGACGATTATCAATCATGCACGCCCTAAACTTCCCGAAACAGGAAGCAAGGCAGCGGTATGGATGGTAATGGTCGGAACGCTAATTGCGACAATAGCCTATATAAGACAAAGAAAAGGAAAATAAAATATGATGAAAAAAAAGAAAAAAATGATCGGAATTAAATCTTTACCGTTTGCTGCGTTTACGCTGATTTCTTTGCTCCAACCAATACCGACCACAGCTCAGGAAACGGGTGTATCGATCACCATTGCCGGAAATCAGGATCAGACACTGGTAGGAAAAACATTTCATATTTATAAGTTGTTTGATGTGCGCACATCCGAGGATCGTCAATCGGTCGATTATTCATGGAATCCTGTATATAAGAGCGCTTTGCAAAATACAGTTGGAAAAGCGCTGGGAAAAAAAGCTGCTTCTGTCACCGAATATGAGGTGATTGACTATATGTCCGGCTTGAATGAAGAAGGGCATTATTCGCAAATGCGCTATTTTGTCGAAGATCTACGTACAGAAATCGAAAGAACCAATTCAGACGGGCAAATCGTTTTCAAGGTGGAATCGACAAATGATCAAAACGAGGCTGTTCTTTCGGGGCTTGAACATGGATACTATCTTGTTGATGAAATGAGCGAGCATGGCAATCATGCGGCAGCTTCACTTTGCATGGCTCAGACCGCAAACGAAAATATCGTGATCCGTATCAAATCAGATCATCCGGAAATTATCAAGAAGATCGAAGAGGATGACAATAACATCGGGTGGAATGATATTGCCGATTTCGAGATTGGTCAAACGATCCCGTTCAAATACGAAACCTTTGTTCCCGATATGAATGGATACGATACATACAAACTCGTGTTTGAGGATCGCATGGATCCGTCAATGGATTGGCATGAAGATTCGATAGAAATTACGATTTCCGATGGGGAAAAATCTTACGTCTTGCAACAAGGCGAATGGAATGTTCATAACGATCCGGACAATCACCGTTTCGAGGTGACAATCGAAAACCTGAAGAAACTTGTCGATGCGCAATTTCCGGAAGGAATGGATGAAACGGGACACAATGAATACGGACAAACAATTACACTTCGTTATGACGGGTATTTGAAAGACGAGGCAGCAGATCAAACCGGTCGTCCCGGTTTTGAAAACTCGGTACGTCTTGTCTACTCCAACAACCCGGATGCCAATGGGATAGGCGAAGTCGGTGTAACGCCTTGGGATACGGTTGTTTGTTTTACATACAAGATTGACGGATCGAAAGTCAATGAGGACGGAACTCAGCTGAAGAATGCGAAGTTTCGATTGTACCGTGATCAAGAGTGTACGGACGAAGTACTCGTAAAACAAGGGGCGAATGGGTATATTGTCAGCCAGGAAGAAGGCGTTGAAATGGTATCGGACCAACAAGGGCAGTTTATCGTTCGCGGTTTGGATCAGGGAACGTATTACTTGAAAGAAACGAATGCACCGGATGGATATCGACCGTTGCTTGATCCGATCGAAATTGAGATCGTTCCGACATTTACAGAAGAAAGAAATCAATATATTGAGGGAGATGGAGCAGGAGATCAAGTGTTAAAAGACTTGCAGGCCAACGCAATCATAAAAGACGGCTGGAATGGAAGTCATGGTTTGGAAACAAATGGATCGGATGGATCGGTACAGCTTGAAGTCATCAATAAAAAAGGAGCTGTATTGCCTCGGACAGGTTCGAGTATGTCCCTGATCTTGTTGTCGTCCGGTACGGCGCTTGCTTTATACGCATTGAAAAAACAAAAAAACGATGAAAAAGAAAACAAATAAGATCTTGTTTGTTTTCGGGGTGCTCTGTGCCATGTATCCGCTTATTGTAAGCGGAATCAATGCATGGATCATGAAGGGGACGCTTTCTTCGTTCCAAAAACAAAGCGAGCAATGTTCCTCAAAAGAAAAGCAGGAAAAGAAAGATCTTTGGCTTGAATACAACATGACCAAAGAAGATTCGATTTACGAAATGATTCAGAACGATGGGATCATTGCACGACTGAGCATTCCTTGTATTTCGCTCGATTTGCCAATTTATGCAGGAACATCCGGCGAAATTCTCAATAAAGGAATCGGACACTGGAAAGAGTCGGATCTGCCTTGCGGCATGAGGGGTCAAAGAAGCGTGCTGAGCGGGCATCGCGGATTGTCGAATCATAAGATGTTCACTCGATTAGACGAACTTAAAAAAGGAGATTTGTTTTCTGTTCAGGTGCATGAAGAAGTTCTTTGGTATGAAGTGGAACGTATCGAAGTGATTGCTCCCGAAGAGGTGGAAAAACTGAAAGCAGAATTCGATAAGGATCTTGTTTCGCTGGTGACTTGCACTCCTTATGGAATCAATACGCATCGTTTGGTCGTAACGGGGGAACGTACGACTGTAAATGAGGCAAAGCTTGAAGCGTGTACACAAAAACGAATGCCTTCTTTGCGGGAAGGTATCTTGATGATGATACCATGCGGATTGGTAATCCTTGCGTTGGTCAATAGAAAAGGAAAAAAGAAATGTGGAAAAAAATCATAATGATCATTTGTGCTTTGATGGCTATGGGACCATTGTTCACAATAGCTTACGCACAGGAAAAGAATGGTGAAATTATCGTGAATCTGGAAAAAGAATGTACGTTGTCCTTACTGCAAATCGCAAAATACGAAGACGGACAGTTTGTGATGAAGGAGGAATGGAAAACGAGCGACCTCAATACGATCCGCGATGAACAGGAACTTAGCTCATTGGCTCAGGTTCTGAAAAAAGAAGTGCTGGACCGACAAGAAGAAATGAAAGAACAAATTTTTGTTCGCGAAAGTGATGGAAACAATCAAATTGTGTTTGATGATCTTGAGCTTGGTGCGTATTTGTGCTGGAGTTCGGATCGAAGCGTAGCTCCGACAATTGTCAGTGTTCCGATGTATGACGACTTGGAGAAAAAGATGATTTTTTCGGTTACAATCGAACCGAAGCAAAATGATTTAATTGAATTAATGGTAAAAAAAGTGGATGCGCAGACAAAAGCGCCGATTTTGGATCGTTCCTTTGAATTTACAAGTTATGAAGATGAAAACTGTACGAAAAAGATCGAAAGCATTTCGGGTGATCAAAAAACCGGTTCAACAAAGTTTTTGATTGCACATGATGTCATGTATATCAAAGAAACAAAGGCCCCTAAAGGCTATGTACTGAGTGATGAGGTGATCAAGGTCGAAGAATACAACGGCGTTGTGCGGATCAATGGAGAAATCGCAGCAGAAGATCGCGAAAATGTCGTATCTTACGAATATGAAAACGAGAAGATTCTTGCGTTTGTTCCTACAGGAATTGCGCAAACGCTAGGATGGTATGGATGGCTCGCTTTGATCAGCGGACTTTTGGGTGGATTCTTGCTGTGGAAAGGACATAAACAATGAAATGGATCAAATACTTGTCCATGATGGTTATGTCGCTGACGTTGTGTGCTTGTACGACATCAAAAAGTTTAAGCTTGGTGACTAGTTTCGATGACAAGGTCACAATTACTTTAGATACAACCGATGGGTACGATATCAAATATCGAGATGATCTTTTGACGATTTTGCTCGATAAACAAGTTCAGATGGAAGGTGTGCTGGTGAGCGGCGAAGGAGTAGAAGACTTTTTAAACAGCTTGCGCGAACGGTACTCTTTTGAACAAGCGAAGGCCCCGTTCGTTTACGAATGGTGTGAAGAACAAGGAGAAACCATGATTTTATGTCCTCTTCAATACGGGCGACTGGCGTTAGTGTTCAGTTCTTTGCAGGAACATGAGCAAGTGCGTCCTATTCTTGAACGGTTATCTTTTTCGCTTTATGATTGATCGACTACGCAAACAGAAGAAATTTTGTTTGCGTTTTTTCATGATACAATGAATAAAAAGAAACGGAGAAAAAAGATGAAATATACAAAGACGCTTGAGCGTAGCTTGAAAACGATTGAAGTGGTCAGCGGCAATCAAAGAAAGATCGTGCAAGTGCTGCGCTTTCCCGAAAAGCAAGGCGATGTGTTTGATTTGCTGACGCGCGGACTTACGATGAAAGAAGCGGAAGAAGAGTATTTGCGCCAATGTAAAGAAGCTCAGCATGGTCTGGATTTGCTTGCCAAAGCAGAAGCAAAGGATCACATTGCGCTGTATGAAGAATACGAAGTCAAAAAAATTCCGGGAGGGACTGGGTGGCAGATCGAGATTCTTAAACCGTATCGGTTGTCGCTTTTTGAACTGAAAAAGTTTCATACGCTTACTAAAGAGGAAGAAAGAATCTTGATTGATCAATTAAGTATTGCTTTGCGTCAGGCGAAAAAGGCAGGTGTCGGTCATTGTGCGATCAAGCCGGAAAATATTTTTGTGGTTGCGGAAAACGAATTTGTTCTGGATGATTTTTTCGGAAACGACGAGCCGGATTGGAACGGACTGGCTGATCTTGTCGAAGATCCGGATCTTAAATCGCAAATCGTGCAAAGCGATCTTTGGCAGTGGGAGGCAAAGCAATGATCTTAGATATGAATAAGTATGAAGGTGTGCTATTCGATTTGGATGGAACGCTGGTGGACTCAATGGATGTTTGGAAAGAAGTCGTCAAAGCAATTTACGATGCGAATGGAATTGATTCGGATGTAAACGGAGATATGAAAAAATATCACGCGATGAAGGTATCGGAAGTATTTGTTCATATTCACAAAAAATGGAATACGCCAATGGATGAAGTCGGAATGAAGAAGCTGGCCGACTCGATCTTGTTGGATGCATATACGAATCGAATTCTTGAAGTGAAGGGGGCTGTCGGCTTTGTAAAAAGGTGCAAGAAAGACGGAAAACGGATGGCTGTGGTCACTTCCAGTCCGATGGTTTTGGTCAAACCGGTATTGCAACGATTGGGAATCTATGATGATTTTATAACGATCGAAAGTGCGGAGGATCAGCGTTTGAGCAAGCATGATCCCCAGATTTTCGAGCAAGCGTTAAAAGCCATCGATGTACCGACGTCAAAAACGATTTTCTTTGAAGACAGCCGATACGCATTGGAGACGGCTGATCGTCTTGGGATTACGGCTATTGGAATGAAGACGAAAGCTGAGCCGTATATCGATCGCGAGGCAATTGGAAATTTTGATGAAGTGCGATAGTGCGTATTTGCCGGTTTTGCTTCGACAGGCTAGAGAGCGTCTTGGATGGTCTCAGGAAAGCGTAGCGAAAGGTCTTTGTGCTGTTTCGTATTTGTCCAAGATCGAAAACGGCAAGATCATTCCGACACCGGATCTTGCTCAAGAACTAATCAGGCGTCTTGGTCTTTCGATGAGCGATTCGGTGCAAAGCGAGATCGAACGCAAGCTTGATCGGTTTTACGATCACCATCATGTCTCGTTTTCGCAAGAGGAAATTTCTTCGATGGAAAGCTCGACTGCTGTCATTGATGCGAAACTTGTTTCTTATCAAGATGGAAAGCTTGATTCTCTGACATACTTCGAGCCGTTTTTTGATGAGCGTCAGCGTCGCAAATATGATGAGCTGCGGTTTTGGAAAGAAGAAATAAGCGAGCAGACGTTTTTGGACCGGTATAATGATTTTGAAGCGTATTCGTTTTTGGCGGAAGTGAGTTATCGTCATGAAGAGCTGTTTCGTAGTTTGGATCTGTGGCACGAAGCCTTGTATATCGCGCAAAAGAAAATGAACATCGAACAAATGCTTGAAGCGTTGATGGGAGAAGTGGTGGCTCGGGGAATTCTGCGTGATATCGAAGGGATGGAGCGTGTGGGTGAACAAGCGAAACAATTGGCGATCATGACGCAGGACGATCAAGTGCAGGAAAGTCTTGCCTACAATATCGGAGCGTCCTTGCTGGAGGCAGATCGTATCGATGAGGCGCTTGATCATCTGCTTGGATGCAAGAAGAAAAGCGCATTTCTTTATCATAAGATTGCGCTTTGCTATGAGAAGCAGGGAAAGACGGATTTGGCGAGAAAGCATATCGAACTGGCACAGGAGATGGAGCCTTCTGTTTTTTTCGATGCGGTGTCGTATCGTCTGGATCATCCGGATCACTTAAGAGAGGATGAATACAAAGCGTTGCTTGAAGATTGTCTGATTGAAGCGCAGGAACACTATCATCATGGCTTTTACTTGTTTCATTTGCGTTATATGCTTGAAGTGCTTGAAACAAGAAGACAATACAAAGAAGCGTATGCGCTTTTGAAACGACATTTTTTCACATTTTCATAAGATTTGATATTAAAGCCGATCTTGCTGTGTTTTTTTCTCATTAACGGAAGATTGGCTTTTTGCATGGAATTTTTTATGCTGTTTACAGATGAACAAAGCCGATTGATCTTCTCTTAATAAACTTCAAAATCAAAGGTCGGCTTTGTCATCGTGAACAGGGAGATATCTTATGAAAAAACCAACGCTTTGGACGAAAAATTTTACGATTATCACGATAGGAACGATCATTTCGGGGATTGGATCGGTTGCGATGAATTTCGTGCTGTCCTTTATTGTATTCGATCAGACGCAGTCGACGTTTCTGGCCGGACTGTTTGCGGCAATTTCATTTGTTCCGCGGTTTATTCTTCCTATCTTGCTTTCGAGTGTCCTGGATCGGTTTGAGAGGATGCCGTGGATCATTGGCCTCGATCTTCTGAACGGGATCTTGTACGGGATGTTCGGAATGTATTGTTTGGCGTTTTCATTTTCTTTCGGGATATATATCGTATTTTCTTTTGTGATTGCAGCGACCGGATCGGTTTATGAGATTGCGTATGAAAGTGTGTATCCGAATTTGATCCCGGAAGGATTTTACGAGCAAGGATATACGGTTTCGAGCATGATCTATCCGACAATTACAATGGTGATGACACCGATTGCTTCTTTGTTGTATGTTCGTTTTGGCGTAGGATGGATCGCAATCGTGTACGGTATGCTTCTTTTGACGGCAGCTCTTTTTGAAACAAGGATCCGGCTAAACGAAAAGCGTGCTGAAGGATCGTTTGATTTCAAAGCGTATGTGGAGGATCTGAAAAACGGCTTTTCGTATTTGAAAAGTGAAAAAGGTCTTTTGGCGATGTATGTTTCGATCGCGATATCCCAAGGTGTCGGTTCGGGAAACGGAAACTTGATGATTGCGTATTTTTCCTCGACGCCTTCTCTTGGCATGATGAAATATTCGCTGTTTTCGGGAATCGAATTTGCGGGAAGGACGCTGAGCGGTGCTCTCAATTATCGCTTTCCGGTTTCCCGTGTCCACCGGTTTACAATGTATATTTTCGTGATGATAACCTACGCGATCTTTGATGGAGCGTTGCTGTTCCTGCCATTTGTGCTGATGTGCGTGAATCGCTTTATCGTGGGTATGCTTGGCATTACTTCGATCACGATTCGCTCAAGCAGCGTGCAGACTTATATTCCGGATACGATGCGTGCCAAGCTTAATGCGTTTGTCGCATTCGTATATGCTCTTTCGACCATGATCTTTCAGCTTGTGATTGGGGTGCTGGGAGAGTGGATCCCGATCCGTTTGCTGATTTTGGCCATTTCATTGTTTCTTTTGATTGTGTACGAATTTCTGCTTGTTCGCAATCGGAATTTCATTGAACCGATCTTTTTGATGGAACCGCAAGAAAAATAAAAATTTCGATTGCATGAATCATGGTTTTTTGCTAAGATAAATAAGCTTATAATTCATTGCAGTCGTATCGAAGTGGTCATAACGAGCTCGACTCGAAATCGAGTTGCCTTAACCGGCACGTGGGTTCGAATCCCACCGACTGCGCCACTAGAAAGTAACACCTATTTTCGTCAAATAGGTGTTTTTTTCTTTTTCGGGTGAAGGATCTGGGTGATCGTCCCATGGTCCATATAAAGAACCGTATCATATCGGGATATATTTTCGGCAACTGGTTTATGACAAATGGAAATCATAGCTTGTTCATCCTGATCTAAGAAGATCTGCTCGATTTTTTTTGTCGTTTCCGAATCAAGCGCGGAAAACGCTTCATCCATAAGGATCCAAGGGCGGGCATGATAAAGTGCGCGGGCAAGCTGGATCCGTTGCCTTTCACCGCCGGAAAGTGTATCGTGATCGAACCGTAAAATATGGTCGATGTCTAAGTGGGATAAGCCAACCATATTTAATATTTTGTCCAATCGTATCTTGTTGTAGGGAGCATTTAAACAAATATTCTCTTTTATGCTCCATGGAAACAGCGGTGCATCTTGTTCGATGATCGAGCATTGATCATGAAAATCGGGTAGTTGGGGATCCATAGCGATTTCTCCCTTTAAAATATTGAATAATGTCGTTTTTCCGCACCCTGACGGTCCGATGATCATTATTTTTTCATTTCTAAAGAATGAAATTTCAATATCATGAAGGATCGTTTTTTCATGAAGGGCGAATTGATCGATCTTTACGGAAATCCGTTCGATTTTTTCATGTACGGAATTTTTTGTATGGGGAATTGTTTGATCGCAAAGAGAAAGAAACGATTCAAGTATTGGGCCGTTCGATACTAGACGGTTGCGTAAAGTCGAAAAATTAATGACTGGGTTTGTGATCGTATTGGATACTTGCATTGCGCTGACGGCTAGTCCGGCAGCTGCTCCATTATGAAGCAAGAAGCCGCATAAAAAGACTTGGCCGAAAAATAATACATAACCAATTTCAAAGTTAAACGCATCAAGTTTCGCAAGCAAAAGACTATTTTCATATATCGCATTTGCGCAACACTGATTCGTTTTTCGTAAAGTATCATATTCCATCGTTTCGAGATCGTAGTTTTTGATCACCGAAAAATTCGTGTACAATTCCTGAATGCTTGAAAGCCATTTTTTCTTTTGAGAAAGTACCTCTTTCTGACTTGTTTTCAATTTTGATCGAAATAGGATATTAAAGCCAACCATGATCATGCTCCCTGCTAATAAAAAGAAAAGAATAAGCGGGGAAAGAGTGAAAAAATACACACATCCAAACACAAAGTTCACAGCTAGACCAATGGCTCGAAGCAAAGGGGTCATATATTGGTCCATCAGAGTATCCATTTCTGTAGATAATTTGTTGATATAAGTGTTTAGATCCAATTGGTGAAAGGCTGTGTTTGATTGGGATAAGTAAGCTTGTACTGCACCATTGATCAATGTGATTCGAGTTTGACGCTTTGCCTGTTCTATTGCCCGTTCTTTGCCAAATTGGGAAATGAAATGAACGAGAATGAATCCGCCACAAATTCCATAAAAACGGAAATGATTCAAATCATGGATCTGATCGATGAGCAATCCAAAGATCATGGCGCTTCCGAGCTCTACGACAGCCCCTAAGATCATCCATGCTAAAATCTGTATGAATAAGCGTTTTTGCTGGGAGAAAAGTCGATAAATCATTTTTGATTTCCTTTCTTAGTGAATTTTTGTTTGAACTTTATTTTGCTCACTATTATAAATAATTTTTTATTTAACTAGATCGGCAATACAAAACAGAAGAGAGTATGGCTCTCTTCTGTTTACATTTCGCAAGAACAATTGGCTCCAATGGCTCCGCCATGAAGAAGTTCTTCTTTTTCTTTAAGATCTTTTACAACTTTTTCTGTAATAATAATTTCTTTCATTTTGTTTTACCTCTTTCTTGGTTGCTTTTATATAATAACTAATTCATTTTTGTTAGACTCTCTTCTGTAAAATAAATTAGTCATTATCAGAAGTGGTTTAAATTAAATTATGAATATTTTCAAGTAAATTTTTTTCGATTATTTTATTTAGATTTATTAACATATTTTTTCTTATACCAGAGCAAAGATTTTCTTTCTTTGATAATTCTTTATTTGCAAGACACATTTTACAAATATTTCGCGCAATACAATCTTTGCATGTATTAAATTCGATTTTATAGTCTAATTTGTTTTTTTTCACTTTTCTTAGGTAATTTGAAATTTCTTCAGGAAATGAATTTATATTTCCTATTTTATATTTGTCACTAATTAATAATTGACAGGGATAAATATCTCCATCAGGAAAGATAGTAAGCATTTCAGAACCAGCAGAGCAAACATGTACAGGACTTGTTTTTGTAAAGAAAAGTTTCTGAATAAAAAAGACATCATCAGGTTGTAAGTGAGTTTTATCTATAAAATTGTCATCAGATCGATTGTCGATAAATATATTCGAATTAGAAAAATTTCCTGAATTAATTGCATCATTTATAACGACATCTTTTATATTTAGATTGTTTTTTATAGATTCGATTACGTTGATTTTTGAAAAATTTTTAGTTTGATGTACTTTGGTGTATGTAGCTTCGGCACATGAAATTATTCCACCTTTTTTACGAAATAAATTTATATTTTTTAAAATCAGTTCATATGTACTTTTTGAATACAGATTTTTCCTGAGAAGATCATTAATGTCTTTTTCAACCACTTCATCCAATGAGTAGTGACCATGCTTATGTTTTTAGGGTAGATATTATATTTTTCTAATAAATCAAAAACAATTTTTATTTCTTTTGATGCCAGTAAAGGTTCTCCACCTAAAAACTGTAATTCGTTTATTTTTATAGAATTACTTTTCAAAAAATCAAATGTTTTTATAAGAATATCTTTTGAAATGGTTTTTGCTTTTTTCTGATAAGTTCCACCATGAGCATAGCAGTAAACACAATTAAGGTTACAACTGTTTGTCATGATTAAAACAAGTTTTTTGATTGTCTTAGAATGAATAAAATTCTCCATTTTTTTATTTTCTAAAGGATGATTGAGTAATAAGTTTGGGTTTTCTTTATAAATAATCTCACTATTTATTAACCCGCCCGCCGTATATCTTTTAAAAGTAGGGTCGTCTAAATAAAAGATTTTTTTTGAATTAATATGATATAAATATTTTTTATTATTTATTTTGTCTATTATGAAATTTTCATTATACATATAAAACTATTTCCTTTCGTGATATTATTGTATTATCGATAGAAATTGATTCAAGAGGGGGAAATTCATGAATGTTTGGGAGTGGAAAAAAAGTATAAATGTGTATAGGAGTCATTTGATTCATATGCTGAGAAAAAACGCGAACTATTCTTTGGAAAATGTAGCCATGGATCTTTCAATTTCGAAAACCACTTTATTTCAATTGGAAAAAGGTACTCAAATTATAAATGATAAAGCATTTGAAAAGATTTTGGATTATTATCAAGTTCCTTTTGATGCCGATATAAATCGACTAGGTGAGGTAAAAGAAAAAATTCGATCGTTTTGTGATGCTTTATATGAAAGAAAAGAGTTGATCACACAGCAATTACAGCCAACAATGAAAGACAGATTGGATTATGGAGTGTTTCATGAACAATTGCTTGAATTTCTAGTGAATAGCACGTTTCCTGACAAAGATCCAAAAAAGAAAAAACGATATCTTGAGTTTATTATGGAGAATCAGGAAGTGTATGATCCTTATGAACTCGCTCTTTTTTATTGTGTGACAGGACATCAGCAAATTTGGGATCCGAAAGGAAAAGAAGCGAAACAATTTCTTCTGGAAGCGTTTCGACTTGCAGGACAAATTCATTGTCGAAAAATCGAATCCCTGGCTCTTTTATGGCTAGGACAAGTATCGATTGGTGAAAGTGAATGTTTAGAAGGTCTTCGATTGACCCAAAAAGCAAAAATGCTGTTTTTAGAGGAAAATCAATTCAATCGGATCCTGGATGCGGATATCCAGATTGCGTGTTTTCTCGGAAAAATGAATGCATATAGGGAAGCGACCGAAGTTTTGGAGCGTATAGAAAAAAATACCGGTTATCCGGTTAATGAAGTGATCGATCAACGGATCTGGCTAGCCTTTCAGCAAAATGAAATTGAAAAAGCATGCGAATTGATAAAAAAATATCGAACGGAAGAAACTGCATTGAAAGGAAATTTCAGCTTGTTGCCGTTGGGATATTTTTTAATGGGTGATTTCGAAAAATCAGCAATCGAGCTTCAAAAACTTATGCCGAAAGCGAATGATTCTTGGATAAAAGCAAGTTTTATTCTTGTAGAAGATCTCATACGCAATCGTCGTAAAAACATTCAGCGCACATTAAAAACTTTGCGGCATCAAAGCGTTTTGTGTGGCAGACAAGACATATACCGATTTTTTCTTGGATGTGTGATCGAATTTCGCTATCAAACTCTGAATGATTCCGATACGGAAGCTATGAAAGAATTGATCGAATGGCAAAGAGAATGGAAAAGTATTTCAGACAATTCATAATTTATAATTACAAAAGGAGAATATTATGAGATTCGATGCGTATTTGCAACAATTTATGGAAGAAGAAAAAAGATGAGGATACGAAGAAGGAAAGCTGAAAAGTCTGCGGAGAATGATCGAGGAAAATTTCAAAGGAGAAAATCGATCAGGTAAAACAAAGCAAGATATAAATTCATCAAAAAGTGAGAGAGTTTTTGTGATCGTGCCCTCATGGTTGGACCACAACAAAGGCCGATTTTGGCCGAGGCTTCATGAAAAAGGTTAAAGGTCTTATCCATGAAGAAGCCAATAGAGGGAGAAACACTTGTTGCGGTCAAAGGAGTTTTTCTGGATTTTAATCAGCAAGATGTTAGAATATGAATAGGCACGATAACAATGAGCCAGCCATTTGCAGATGAGATGGCAAGCTACATCTGCTATGATCGAAGATACGATAACAATGACACTACCTCCACAGTTTCACCTCCTTTAAGTTTTTGGAGGTTGACGACACAATGATAATATCCCCACCTATAGAGGTGGGAGATTTCTTGCCTATAATTGATAAAAAATCAAGATCGATAGCTTCGGGATAGAGAAAATACCCAAGAATGGGTATACTGAAAGCATGATTGGACTATTGATAAAAAAAGTTGTAAAAAACAGCGAAGATACAAGATCATTGGCTGTTCGAGCCAAGGTAGGAAAAGTTCTAGGCTATGTCGGAATCGTTTTGAATTCCTTGCTTTTTCTGGCAAAATTTTTGATTGGAATGCTTGTGAATTCTGTGTCGATCCAAGCAGATGCGATTAATAATTTGACGGATGCAGGAAGTAATGTGGTATCGATTATTTCTTTTCGGTTGGCTGAAAAACCGGCCGATCAAGGGCATCCGTACGGACATGAACGTGTAGAGCTTATTACGTCCATGCTTGTCGGGATCGCAATCGCAATCTTAGGTTTTGAAACCGCAAAAGAAAGTGTTACGCGGATTTTTCACCCGGAAGCAATCGATTTTAAGTGGAGTGCTGTGTTCGTTTTGATTCTTTCGATCTTGGTGAAACTTTGGATGTTCCTCTACAACAATAAATTCGGAAAGAAATACAATTCAACGCTTATGCTAGCCAATGCCATGGATTCGAAAAGCGATATCATCGGAACCTTTGGTGTATTTGTTTCGACGTTGCTGTCCCCATTGTTGAATTTTCAGCTCGATGGATATATGGGGCTTATTGTTTCGGGCATTATTTTTTACAGTGCCTATGATTTGTTGAGAGATGTAATTAATTCGCTTTTAGGAAAAGCTCCTGATTCGGAAATGATTCATTTGCTGGCCAATCAGATTATGAAATGCCCGGTTGCTATTTCTGTTCATGATGTTTTGATTCATTCATATGGGCCAAATCAAAATTATGCGACAGCGCATGTTGTAGTCGATGCAAGAAGATCGCTTCTCGAAGTACACGGAGAAATCGATCAAGTGGAGCGTCTAATTAAAGAAAGCACAGGAGTGAATTTATCGATTCACGTCGACCCGGTTTTGGTGGATGATAAATTGACTCAGCAATATTACATGATGTTCGATGAAGCAATTCACGCTTTGGGAAATACTCAATGGACGATGCATGACTTTCGTGTGGAAGCTCGTAAAGACCACATTGACGTATTCTTTGATCTTGTGGTTCCTTATGCAGAAACTCGTCATGAAAAAGAACTCACCCGATTAATCAAAGAAAAGGTCCATCCGAAAGAAAAGATCCACCTTTATATCGAAGTGGACCATCCTTTGGGAATCTAATCGATCTCATAAATGGTAGGAATATCTTCTACCATTTTTCTTTGTTCATCGGTTAAAGAGTTTGTGACTAAGATATCGATTTCTTTGAATTTACAAAAAGAAATCGGCGCTCTGGTTTCGAATTTGGAATGATCGCAGACGACAACGAGTTTTTTACTGCGATCGATCAAATGACGCTTAAGACCCATTTCGTTTTCGTTTAGAGTCGTAAATCCTAAACTGTCTTTAAAACCGTCTGTACCCATAAAAGCAATATCGATCTGGAGGTGATCGAGAATTTCTGTTGCGAAATTTCCGTAAGTACGCATTCCGTTGTTGAACACAAAACCGCCAAGCATGATAATCTTCATGTTGAATTTTGTGCATTCATTCGCTAAAGGCAAAGAATTCGTGACAATCACTAAGTCTTTCTTTCCGATCAATGCCGGCAATCCCGAATAGGCAGTACTGCCTGAATCGATAAAGACGACTTCTCCGTCTTTGATCAAGCTAAGAGCGTAGCTCATGGCTTTTCGCTTTTTTTCCTGATTGGTTTGATTGCGCAAACTGACCGGAGATTCGTTGAATCCCATTTGAAGCCGAGTGTATCCATGTTCTTTGATGATCAAGCCGGCAAGCTCCATCGTATTCAGGTCGGTACGCAATGTTTCGGGAGTTACTTTTAATTGGGCAGCAAGATCTTTGATTTTCATCTTTCCGTTTTTAAGTAAGATTTCACAAATTCTATTTTGCCTTTCTTCTTTCTTTTTTGTCATAATTTTCTCTTTTCTAGCTTGAAAACAAAGGATATTTACCTGAACTTAAGGATGTTTCAAAAAATATTTTTTTTGTTTTCAACAACAGTCTTCGATAAGATAGGAAATTTGACGGATTTCCTATTTAATAAGGATACAAGCCGGTGCAGTTTGATCTTTGTGTGTGGATCATTCTGTCCTTGCTGCACCGACTTCTTTAATATAGCCATAGGTGAAGTGTTCGCCACATTGTTTGTCGTTTCGATAGGAAAAACATTGTGCGAGCTCTTTTTTTGTATCCAATAAAGATGGGAAGTTCTGGTGGATCCCGAGCATTTCCAGCATAGCGATATTAAGACCTTGGTTATCGATATACGCTTTTTCATTGCTGACTTTGCGGATAAAAGGAGAAGTATCCAGGTGGATCTCATTTCCCATCGCTTCGATTTGTTTGACAACTTCCATTCCCACTTCCAAAGAATCCTTAAGTATGGAAGGTGAAAAATACGCTTTTGTGCTTTCCGGATTAAGATCGTTTTGCTCAATGAGTTGATGAACTGTATGGTAAGTGATAGCTTGGGCAGTACCTTTCCATCCTGAGTGGATTGCACAAATGCATGGTGTGGTTTCGTCACATAGCAAAATCCCCACGCAATCGGCCGTGAATACACCGATCAATATATTGGGTTCTTTCGTGTAGATCGCGTCTGCATTCATGACGCTTGTGTTTTTATCTGTCGCGCCTTTTCCGGCATCTTCTTTTTTTGCCTGTACGATATTTGCGGTATGTTTTTGCCAAGGAAGTACCCATTGTTTTAAGGGCAGATGAATCATTTCGCTTAACTGCGTGCGGTTTTTCATCACTTGTTCGGGGTCGATACATACGTGAAGCGCCATGTTGTTTTGTTCCGGAGCAGTTGTATCTTTTAAAGTTACAGCTCCGTAAATATTAGTGTTGATCCATTCGATTTGTTTCATGAGATATTCCTTTCATTGATTCGCTTCTTTTAAATAAGCGAGGATTTTTTCGATTTTTCGGTCATCCGTAATTTCTTTCTTATTCTTCAGAAATCGTAATTCTCCCTTTTTTGTTGTTTGCATTTCGATTGGCTGGCCTTCAAATGTGATTAGGCCCAGAGTACGATATTGAGATGTTTTTTTCTTCATAACTTCATTGTAGCACTTTATGGAAAATGTTTATGAATTCATAAGCATATAATTCGTAAATTAAAGGGGAATATGACAAGATAATTTTGTCAGAAATAGCACACATCAGTTGACACTGCTAAAAATCGTGTTAATATTATTAGCAGATGAAGCGATCGAGTGCTAGAGAGGAGCTGACGATATGGTGGAATTGACCCAAAGACAAAGGCTCATTTTCAAAAAAGTCGTTGAACGATTTACATATTGCGCAGAACCGGTTGGCTCTAAAGCGTTGATGCAGTTGCTCGATTTTCCGATTTCTTCAGCAACGATTCGCAATGAGATGGCTATTTTGGAAAACGCGGGTTTATTGGAAAAGACCCACACGTCAAGCGGTCGAATTCCGAGTCGTTTCGGATATCGCTACTATGTGGAAAATCTGATGGAAACTTCATTGGAGGATCCGGTGAAGCAATCCTTACAGACAATCTTCTCGCAACGTCACTACTCATTGGATGAAGTGGTTGAAAAAAGCTGCAGCATTTTAAGCGAAATGACCAATTTGACAAGTGTGGTGCTTGGCCCTGACAGTCGTCATCAAGTTCTTGCACATGTGCAGCTGGTGCCGATTGATTCGAAAAGTGCGGTCGCCATCATTATTACCAATACGGGGCATACGGAAAACAAAGTGTTCCATTTTGATGAAGATGTTTCCGTGGAAGATTTGAGAAACTGTACTGAATTGATGAACGATCAATTGACAGGGACGCCGATCGATCATGTGGTTGATCGGTTAAAAGAACTTGAACCGTTGATGGCCGCTAAATTAGTTCGTCACGAAGTGCTTTTTGAGGCTTTTGCTCAAGCTTTTATGCGATTTGCGAATGAGAAAGTTGCTGTAGCGGGACGTAGCAATATGCTGTATCAGCCTGAATTCAGCGATATAAATAAATTGCAGAGGCTGATGAAAATCTTAGAGGATAGCGAACTGTTCAAGCAATGGACCGAACAAGAAAACAACATTGCGATCCCGATCGGAAGGCGAAACGAACTGATTCAAATCGGAGATTGTTCCGTGATCAGCGCAAAGTTTCACTATAATGATAGCGAAGAAGGTCAGCTGATGGTTGTCGGACCAAACCGGATGCAGTATTCGAAAGTGGTTGCGCTTATGGATTATATGTCAAGCGTGATCGAGGGCGTATTCGGAGTTGGCGAAGGAGGAGAAAAGTGCGATGAGCAAACAGAAGAAACCGATGAATGAAAAACAAAATGAATCGATAGAAAACGAAGACATTGAAGTTGTTGCCGAAGATGACGAGCTTCCTGTTGTCGAAGAGGAAGTTGTGATTGATCCGATGGAACAAAAAGAAAATGAAATCGCAGCTTTAAAAGAAGAATTGAATAAAGCGAAGACTGATATCGCACGTGCGTATGCAGACACGGACAATATGAAGAAACGTCTTCAAAAGGAAACCGATATGGCTAAGAAATATCGTTTCCAATCTGCGGCCCTTGAATTCCTGCCAATACTTGATTCAATGAATCTTGCGTTGTCGCAGGTTCCTGAAAACGAAGAAGCAAACAACTTCGTAAAAGGATTTGAAATGATCCGTACACAACTCGAAAATGCACTGCAAAACGAGGGTGTGAAGGAAATAGATGCACAAGACAAGCCTTTTGACCACAACACGATGCAGGCATTGATGCAAGAAAAAGTGGATGGTGTCGAATCGGGCATGGTCGTAGAAGTGCTTCAAAAAGGATACATGTTAAAAGATCGTATCTTACGTCCGGCTTTAGTAAAGGTCAGCGAATAAAGGAGGATAAAAAATCATGAGTAAAATTATTGGTATTGACTTAGGTACAACGAACAGCTGTGTTGCTGTAATGGAAGGTGGAGAACCAAAAGTTATCCCTAACCCTGAAGGAAATCGTACAACACCAAGTGTTGTCGCTTTTAAAGATGAAGAACGTATTATCGGTGATGCTGCGAAACGTCAAGCAGTAACAAATCCAAATACGATCGCCTCGATCAAACGTAAGATGGGTTCAAATGAAAAAGTAGAAATCGACGGAAAAATGTATACTCCGCAAGAGATTTCCGCAATGATCCTTTCTTACTTGCGAACTTATGCAGAAGAATACTTAGGAGAACCTGTAACGGAAGCGGTTATCACTGTACCTGCTTACTTTAACGATGCACAGCGTCAGGCTACAAAAGATGCCGGAACAATTGCCGGTTTAAAAGTTGCCCGTATTATCAACGAACCAACTGCAGCAGCTCTTGCTTATGGTATCGATAAAACAGATAAAGAACAAAAAGTCTTGGTTTACGACCTTGGTGGTGGAACATTTGATGTCAGCATCCTTGATCTTGCGGATGGAACATTTGAAGTATTGTCGACAAACGGTGACACTCACTTAGGTGGAGATGATTTCGATAATAAAATCGTTGACTGGATCGTAGAACAATTCAAAAAAGAAAACGGTATTGACTTACGTAGCGACAAGATGGCTATGCAACGTATTAAAGAAGCGGCCGAAAAAGCGAAGAAAGATCTTTCGGCTACAATGCAGACACAAATTTCTTTGCCATTCATTTCTGCCGGCCCTAACGGACCTTTGCACTTCGATACAACGTTAACTCGTGCAAAATTCAATGAAATGACAAAAGATCTCGTTGAACGTACGATCGTTCCTATCGAAAAAGCTTTGCGCGATGCAGATCTTACAGTAAAAGATATTGACCAGGTTTTATTGGTTGGTGGATCAACTCGTATTCCTGCAGTACAGGAAGCTGTTAAGAAAGCAACAGGCAAAGAACCGAATAAATCGGTAAACCCTGATGAAGCGGTAGCTCTTGGTGCAGCCATTCAAGGTGGTGTCCTTGCCGGAGATGTAAAAGATGTCTTGCTGTTGGATGTTACTCCGTTGACATTAGGTATCGAAACTATGGGTGGTGTCATGACACCGTTGATTGAACGAAACACAACTATTCCTACAAAGAAATCACAAATCTTCTCTACTGCTCAAGACAATCAGCCGGCTGTTGATATTCGTGTCCTTCAAGGTGAACGTCCTATGGCCAACGATAATAAAGAACTCGGAAACTTCCAGTTGACCGGTATTGCACCTGCTCGTCGTGGACAACCTCAAATCGAAGTTACATTCGATATTGATGCAAATGGTATTGTTAACGTTTCCGCAAAAGATAAAGCAACCGGAAAAGAACAATCGATTACGATTCAAAACTCGAACGGATTGAGTGAAGATGAAATCAACCGTATGGTTGCCGAAGCAGAAGCGAATAAAGCAGAAGATGAAAAACGTAAAGCTACGATCGAAGAACGCAACCGTGCTGAAAGCTTCATTGCTCAAATTGATGCAATGTTAGAGGACAACGGAGATAAGATCGGCGATAAAGAAAAAGAAGAAGTGAAGAAACTTCGCGATGACTTGCAAAAAGCTTTGGATGAAAACAACATGGACGAAGTAAAATCGAAAATGGATGCTTTGGAAAAAGCGGCTCAAGCAGCAAGTCAGGCAATGTATTCTCAACCATCAAATGAAGAAGATATCGATGATGGCAAGAATAACAAAAACGATGATGTCGTAGATGCTGAATTCACTGAAAAATAGACCATTGACAAATGGTGAAGATTCAATAGAATTTAAAAGACATGAATAGAAAGAAGTTCGCAAGGACTTCTTCTATTCACGTATGGAGGGATAACATGGCAGAAAACAAACGAGATTATTATGAAGTGCTAGGTGTGGAAAAAGGTGCAAGCCAAGATCGAATCAAAAAAGCCTATCGTAAAATGGCCATGAAATATCATCCTGACGTAAATAAAGAACCGGGAGCTGAAGATAAGTTCAAAGAAATCAATGAAGCGTATGAAGTGTTAAGCGATGAGCAAAAGCGGGCCAATTATGACCAGTTTGGGTTTGCGGGCGTAGATCCAAGTTTTGGCGGCGGATCAGGCTTTGGAGGATTCAGTCAAGGAGGATTTAGCAGCTTTGATGATCTCGGGGATATTTTCGGATCCTTCTTTGGCGGCGGATCAGGCTTTGGAGGATTTTCTTCGCAGGGAAGTCGTCGTCAAAGCAGACGTCCTCGCCAAGGTGCAGACCACTATATGGAAATGCGCATCAACTTTATGGATGCTGTATTCGGAAAGACAGAAACGATTTCGTTGGATGTAGATGAAACTTGTAAACATTGTCATGGTACAGGTGCAGAATCAAAAGAAGATGTTGAGGTTTGCGAAAAATGTCATGGTACCGGAACGATTATGGAACAAATGCAAACTCCGTTCGGAACAATCCAGCAACAAGTGGTATGTGATGAATGTCATGGCGAAGGTGAAAAGATTAAAGTCAAATGTCATGTTTGTCATGGTGCAGGGTATGAGCATCGAAAGGTAAAACTTGATATCAAAATCCCGGAAGGAATTTCTACAGGACAACAAATCAGGATTCCGGGAAAAGGAGGTCCGGGAGAACATGGCGGACCAAATGGCGATCTTTATATTGAAATTATTGTCAAACCGGATCCTGTTTTCCAACGTCAAGGAAATGATATTTATGTAACGGTACCGATCAGCGCAATCGACGCGACAATCGGGGCAACAATCGAAGTGCCGACAGTACATGGCAAAGTTGAATTAAAAATTCCGGAAGGAACTCAACCGGGACAGCGTTTTCGCTTGAAAGGCAAAGGAATCAAGACCAAAAAAGCACAAGGCGATGAATTTGTTGAAGTAAAAGTGGAAATTCCGAAAAAGGTTTCTAAAAAAGAGCGAGAACTTTATGAGGAAATCCGAAGCGGAAAACATGCTTCTGTGTTCGATAAATTAAAAGATGCTTTTGATGGCGATAAAGATAAGTAACAAAGATAAGAAACTCTATTCGAAAAGTAGGATAGAGTTTCTTTTTTATTCAATCTGTCCTCTAAAAAAATTAAAAAATATCGCATAAAACAGTTGACAGATAAAGAAGAAAGAGGTAATATAAACGAGCACTGAGGGAGAGCAGTTCCTCAATGCCTGTCTTTAAAAAAGAAAAGACAGAACGAATAAGAAGCGAAGCCGAAAAAAAAGCAGAAAAAAAGAGAATTCTGCTTGACGAATAGAAGGCAAAGAGGTATTATTCAAAAGCTGTTGAAAAACAGCCAAGGGATGATCTTTGAAAACTTGATAGAAATAAGAAAAAAGAATCGTACAAGAACGAGAGAAAAAGAATCACGTCGA
>KE159701.1:55381-94459 GCA_000403415.2 Firmicutes bacterium M10-2 | reverse complement strand
CAAGTTTTCAAAGATCATCCCTTGGCTGTTTTTCAACAGCTCGTTTATACTACTTCTCTTTTCTTTTTCAGTCAAGAAGAAATTTTACTTTTTTTTTCTTCTTTTTTCGAAAAGGAAGGTTGCGCTGTTCTCAACGCTCGTTTATATTACCTCTTTCTTCTTTATCTGTCAACTATTTTATTTGATATTTTTTATTTTTTTTAAAATACAGTTTATTTTATTTCTTTTTTCTTTTGAAAATCTGAAAAACTGATCAATCCATAAGCACTTTCTGCTTTTTTACATGCATTTACAATAGCTTGTTCAAGTGCTCGCACCGCTAAGATTCCTACAATATCCACTGTGGTTTTTACATTTCCGCAAGACATTGCAAACACAGTATCCCCATCACTTGAAGTATGAACAGGACGAATCGTACGCGCTAACGCATCTTGTGCCATAGAAGCGACTTTATTCATTTGTGCTTTATCGAGATTTCCGTTCGTGATAATACATCCGATTGTCGTATTTTCATGCGGATGGCTTTCCAGCAAATCCATCATTACTTCTTCACTATCTAAATATTCATTAGTTTGAGGATCATATAATCCGCTAATAGGCATTTTAGAATTCGGTTCATACACATCCCCGCACGCATTCACTGCAACAATTGCACCTACTTTTAGATCCTGGCACTGTAAAGCATAGCTTCCTAATCCGCTTTTCATCGAATGTGCAGGCCCTAATAATTTTCCTACGCTTGCTCCTGTTCCTGCCCCGACATTTCCTTGTTCAACAATATTCAATTCACTTTCGATACAAGCAATTTTACCCAAATTTTTTGTTGGATATGCATGATGATTTCCCACTTGCAAATCAAACAAACACGCTTGACATACAATCGGAACAATTATGTCTTTCATTGAAAACCCGATTCTTTTTTCTTTTAAATACTCCATGACTCCGCTTGAGCTTTCAAGTCCGAATGCCGATCCTCCGGATAGAAGTACTGCATGAATTCTTTGGACCATATTTTCAGGTCTTAACAAATCAGTTTCTCTTGTTGCCGGCCCACCGCCTCGTACATCCACTCCCGCACTTGCTCCCTTTTCGCAAAGAATTACTGTACATCCAGTCGCTCCGTCAAGATCCTGAGCATTTCCAATCCGAAAATTTTCAATCTCGTTGATTTTAATTTCTCTCATATTTCTACCTCATATCTTTTGAATAAATGCACAACTGCTATTTTTAAATTATCTATGAAATCAGTATAGAAATCAATAAAGCAGATAGCTTTCTAAAAATTGAAAACAAGTTATGTTACAAATTCATTTTTTCTGAAAAAGTATCTCTTAAAGTTGAAAAAAATTACATTTTTTGTGAAAAGTCATTGCATAGAACCCATATTTGTTTATAATACCTTTATAAGTGTTCATAAATTGAGCACTCCAGAGTGTTGACAAACTACCTATTTTGAAAAAATTAAATTTCAATAAAATAAAAGTGGGTAAAAAGGTCTAAAAAAAGAGTAATATTAGGTACTTAAATACCTCAAATTGCTCTTTTTTTATTCATTTGTGGGAGAAAAATAAAAAGCTGTGACAAAGCCGATTTGAAAAATCGACTTTGTCAACAGCCTGAAGTGTTCATAAATTGAGCACTCAGGAGGAAATTATATGAAGAAATTCTTATCATTGGCATGTTGTTCAGTGATGGCTTTCTCTTTAGCTGGATGTTCAGGTTCTGGTGGCGATTCATCTCAAACTGGGAACTTTGTCAATCTCGCGAAAGAAAATGATGTCATTTCAATGGACTCTAGATATGCTACCGATGGAATGTCGTTTGAAATGTTAGCAGCGACGATCGAAGGGCTTGAAACAATGGATGCAGACGGCAATATCGTTCCTGCACTTGCCGAATCTTATGATATTTCAGAAGATGAATTGACTTATACCTTTCATTTAAGAGATGCGGTGTGGTCAAACGATACGCCTGTCACGGCTCAAGATTTTGAATATGCATGGAATGCAACAATCAAAAATCCCAAAGCCGAATATGCGTATTTGTTCGGAAGCGACGGAGCTTGTATCAAAAACGCAGACGAGATCTTAGCTGGTGATGATTCGCTTAATCTTGCTGTAAAAGCAGTCGACGAAAAAACGTTCGAAGTACAGCTCTCGAAAAAGTGCCCTTACTTTTTAAGTTTGATGACATTCCCTGTTTTCTATCCAGTAAACGAACAATTCGCAACAGAGCAAGGAGATCAATATGCACTTACTCCAGATAATTTAATTGCGAATGGACCATACAAATTGGTGAGCTGGAGCAAAGGGAACAAATTAGTCCTTGAGAAAAACGAATCCTATTGGGATGCCGATAATGTAAAAGTAGATGGAATCAATGTAAATATCGTTCCGGAAGCAAGTACTTCCGCACTTGATTTTGAAAGTGGAAATACAGATTTTACAAAATTAAATTCAACATTAGTCGATAAATATAAAGACAATGATGCTTACACAACCGTTCTTGAAGGTTACTTGTGGTATTTGCAATACAATTACGATAATGAATATCTCAAAAACGAAAATCTCAGAAAAGCCATCTCAACAGTGATTGATCGCGAAGATCTTGTTGAAAATGTATTAAAAGACGGATCGGTTGTTTGCGGAGGCTTTGTACCAGAAGCCTTATCTACTGGCCCGGATGGTAAAGATTATCGTGAATCTGCCCCTGAATATTTCAATGTATTCGCAGAAGACGGATTAAAAGCCGCTCAGGAATATTGGGATAAAGCAAAAGAAGAATTAGGCGTTGATTCAATTTCTCTATCGCTTCTGTACGAACCATCTGATCCTTCAAAACCGGCTGCTGAGTTTATTCAATCGGAAATCCAAAAACTTGATGGAATTACTGTAGAAATGGTCAGCCAAGAAAAAGAAAATCGTATTGAAAAACAAAAAGCCGGCGACTTTGATATGGTATTGACTCGTTGGGGACCAGATTATGCGGATCCGACAACGTATCTGAATCTTATGCTAACCGGAAATGCATACAACTACGGAAATTACTCAAACGAAGAATATGATGCAAAAATGTCTGAAGCCGCAAATGCCTCTTCCGATGAAGAGCGCTGGCAAAAACTTCAAGAAGCAGAAGCTATTTTGATGGAGGATGTTCCAGTTGTAGGAGTATTCCAAGTTGGTGGAGCTAGTTTGATCAATAAAAATGTAACAGGTATCGAAAACCATGCAGTTGGTGTTCCTTACATCTACAAAAACTTAAACAAGACAAATTAGTCAAATTGAGCTGTAAGAAAAATCGAAGAAAACCTTACAGCTCTTTCTTATTTTATGATCGAAAGGAGTTTTTATGGATAAATCTACGATAAAGTATATATTAAAACGAATCGCGATTTCTCTCGTTACCTTATTTGTGATCGTTTTCGTTTTATTTATGATCTTAAAATTAATGCCAGGTACCCCATTCAATGATGAGAAATTGACCGAAACCCAAAAAGCCGCCATTTACGCAGCCTATGGATTGGACAAACCTGTTCTTGAACAGTTCTTTATTTACGTAAGCAATATGTTAAAAGGTGATTTCGGCATTTCTTATGCAATTCAAAGAAATATGAGTGTTGCCGGACTTGTCGGTCCTCGAATTGGCGTATCGTTTACTTTAGGTATCGGAGCAACGATCATCGGAACAATTATTGGTATTCTGCTAGGTATTGTCGCCGCCTTAAACCGAAATACGATCTGGGATACGATTGCCACTATCCTCTCTGTAATTGGTGTATCAATTCCCTCTTTTGTATTCTGCCTACTGCTGTTAATCATATTGGGTGTACAGTGGCCTGTACTACCGGTACTCTACAATTCTTCTAATCCGGTTTCCTCAAGTATTATTCCAATGATTGCTTTATCTATGGGCGTGATTGCAAACGTTGCTCGATTCACCCGCTCGGAAATGATTGAAGTATTAGGCAGCGAATATATTCAGTTAGCCGAAGCAAAAGGAATCAGCCGCAAGCACTTAATTTTCCATCACGCCATAAGAAATTGTTTGATTCCGGTCATTACAGTACTCGGGCCGATCATCGTCGGTCTTATGACAGGGAGTATGGTCATCGAAAAAATTTGCGGGATCCCCGGACTCGGATCGCTTTTAGTAAAAGCAATCGAGGTCCGCGACTACAATGTCATATTAGCCGTATCTTTCTTGTATTCGGTAATGTACATTGTCGTAATGCTAATAATCGACGTACTTTACGGAGTTATCGATCCACGGATCCGTCTAGGAAAGGGGGACAATTCATAATGGCTAAAATCATTAAAAACCAACAAGATCTCGATCGTTTTTTGGAAGACTATCATTACATGCCTCAAGATTATGAGCTGATCGATATACCTACACGTTTTGAATTCGATGAAAATATCAGCACATCTTCATTTATGCATGATGTCTGGGTCCGTTTTCGATCCAATAAAGGAGCAATCATTGGAGGGGCTGTAATCATTTTATTTCTGATCATTTCCATTATTGCTCCAATGTGTTCCCACTACTCATTTGATGCAGTCGATACTGCCCAGCAAAGTATGGCTCCGCGCATTCCCGGATTAACTTGGATCAGCTGGTTCAATGGCGAAGGTGGTATTCGAACATATACCGGAGAATTTGCAAACACTTATCATTACTTCGGAACAGATGTATTAGGACGTGACTTATGGGTACGTTGCTGGGAAGGATGCCGTATTTCTCTCTTTGTTGCCGGTACCGCTGTTGTCGTCAATGTGTTTATCGGAATCCTATACGGAATGGTGAGTGGATACTTCGGAGGCTGGGTCGATGCAATCATGCAGCGATTTCAAGAAATCGTCAATTCGATTCCGACACTTGTTATTTTGACCTTACTGCTGCTTGTTATGAAACCAGGTCTGTATACGATCATTGTTGCTTTGATCTTGACTGAATGGATCGGAATGGCCCGAATCACCAGAGCTCAAGTATTAAAGATCAAAGAACAAGAATTTATTTTGGCATCAAGAACTTTAGGAGCAAGCGGATTCTTCATTATTTTTAAAAATGTCTTACCTAATATTTTCGGTCAGATCATTATTATGGCCATGTTCTCAATCCCGAACGCCATTTTCTATGAAGCGTTCCTGGCTATGGTCGGTTTGGGTATTCCGGCCCCACAAGCCTCTCTGGGATCATTGATCAACGATGGTTTCAAGACAATCCTTGTTACACCATATCAAGTTGTGATCCCAGTTATTATTTTAGGAATCTTGATGCTTTCATTCAACTTATTAGCGGATGGTCTGCGTGATGCATTTGACCCAAAAATGAAAGAAATGTAGGTGATTTCATGAATAAAAAAGAAAGAATATTAAAGATCCGCGATCTCGATATTTCATTCACGACCGATAACGGAAGTGTCAAAGCGGTACGTGGAGTCGATCTTGATCTTCACAGAGGAGAAACCATCGCAATCGTAGGTGAATCCGGTTCCGGAAAATCAGTAACTACAAAAGCTGTAATGGGAATCTTAGCTGGAAACGGACAAATCAATAACGGATCAATCGAATTTCATTATACAGATCTTAGTCCCGAACGAATCAAAGAAGTTACCGAAAAATTCGATGGGGTCATCCCAGAAGGATACGCAAAAGAAGAAGAAAAGAAATGTGTCGACATTACTAAACAATCAAAAAAATTTATCCAATCCCAAATTCGCGGACGACGAATCGCAATGGTCTTTCAAGATCCAATGACATCATTAGATCCGACCATGTCGATTGGCAAACAAGTTATGGAAGCCATGCAATTTCATTACAATACCCCGAAAAAAGAAGCATGGAATCGCGCAGTAAAATTATTGGAATTGGTTGGTATAACAGATGCCCAAAAACGAATGAAAAACTATCCCCATCAATTGTCCGGAGGAATGAGGCAGCGCGTGGTTATTGCGATTGCCTTATCTTGCGATCCTGAAATCTTAATTTGCGATGAACCGACAACAGCTCTGGATGTAACGATCCAGGCAAAAATTCTCGAATTGATCCAAGACATCCAGAAAAAGAAAAACTTATCAGTTATCTATATTACCCACGATCTTGGTGTAGTCGCAAAAGTAGCAGATTTCGTCAATGTAATGTATGCAGGTAGGATCATTGAATCTGGAAGTGTCAATGATATTTTTTATGATCCAAGACACCCTTATACATGGGGATTGCTTGCTTCCCTTCCTGATGTGGAATCGGCAAGCGACGAATTGTATACAATTCCAGGAACACCGCCAAATATGATCAACGAAATCAAAGGCGATGCTTTTGCACCGAGAAATCCATACGCCTTAAAGATTGATGAAAAGATTGCTCCACCTATGTTTCAGGTATCGCCAACCCATCGTGTTGCTTCCTGGCTGGCTGCTCCAAAAGCTCCAAAAATCGAAATGCCGGTCGATCTCAAATTAAAAATCGAAAAAAATAAAAAGGAGGCCAAATTGATATGACTACCATTTTAGAAGTAGAAAATCTCAAACAGCACTTTAAAGTAAATCGAAAATTTACAGTAAAAGCAGTCGACGGCATTTCTTTTACGATCAATGAAGGAGAAACTTACGGTTTAGTCGGAGAATCCGGTTCTGGAAAAAGCACCACAGGCCGTTCAGTTATCCGTCTATATGATCCTACATCCGGAAAAATACTATTTTGCGGAAAAGATATCTCGGGAAAAATGAATAAAGAAACAGAAAAATTTCTTCACACGAATATGCAGATGATCTTTCAAGATCCTATGGCTTGTCTGAATCCACGGGAAAAGGTATTGGATATCATTGCCGAAGGTTTGGATATCCATCATCTTTACTCTTCCCAAGAAGAACGAACTCAAAAAGTATACGACATGCTCGAACTGGTCGGTTTGTCCAAAGAACAGGCCAATCGTTATCCTCATCAGTTTTCCGGAGGTCAGCGGCAACGGATCGGAATTGCCAGAGCACTAGTCATGAATCCAAAACTCATTATTGCGGATGAAGCTATTTCTGCGTTGGATGTATCCATACAAGCGCAAGTCGTAAATTTAATGAAAAAGATCCAAAAACAGACGAATACAGCATATTTATTTATCGCACACGATCTGAGCATGGTAAAATATATTTCCGATCGTATCGGTGTAATGCATTTAGGACATCTTGTCGAAACCGGAACGACAGAAGAGATTTTTAGAAATCCGATTCATCCTTATACAAAATCGCTCCTATCCGCTATTCCGGAACCAAATCCAATTGTCGAAAAGGAACGAAAATCTTTTTCTTATGATTACAAATCCAGCGGAATCGATTATAAGAAAGGAACAAATCACCATGTCGATGGTTCTCATTATGTATTAGCAACCGATCAAGAATTTGAGGAATGGTCAAAATAGAAACATAGAAATGATAAGCTCTCTTACAGTAGACTGATCAAATAACTAAATTTGAAAGTTTCTGGTAGGAGAGCTTTTATATTGGAAGAAAATCAAATATCCTATTGATTTTAAACTCTATTAAGATCCAACAAGATTTCAAAAATGTATAACGCAAAAACCTCTCCAAAAGCAAAAAAAACTTAAGGCGAGGTTTCTATGATCTTATTGGTTTATTGTATCTTTGGTTTCCAGGATGCCCTAATTAATCGAATACCTCTACATTCAATTCATGAAATTGTTTCTTTCTTTGTTCGGAAATCGGTTTTCCACAAATACATCCGGTAAAGTCCTCGACTGTCGCGAATTTATAATTCCCTTCTTCATTTAATTTTTCTACTTCGCACATCATATACACTTCTTTTGAGTTTTTGACAATCAACTGTTTTGTCAATCCCTCATTTGCCATATAAGTCGTTACTTCATTATCATCAAGATTCACTCCTACAACCCCAACAAAAGCTTGGTCAAATCGAAAACTCTTTAACATTTCGTAAGCAAGAGTTCCGATCATGCCATCTCGGCCAAAATCAAGTTCTCCTCCAATCGCAATCACATTTACATTGCTGTGAGCTAATGCGGAAATAACTTCAATCATATTGGACACGACCGTTACAGGTAAATTGTTCTTTGCAATCAATTGGGCAAGCTGAATATTCGAAGTCGAGATATCCAAAAAAATGATCGTTCCAGGCTGTATAAGCGAATATGCTTTTTGCGCAATCTTTTTTTTCGACTCCATATTGATATTTTTTCGTTGGGCAGCCACTTCTCGATGAACATTTTGTTTGATTAGGATCGCTCCCCCGTAAATTCTTTTCAGTTTTCCGGCCTCTTCAAGAGTATGAAGATCCTTTCGAATCAAATCCTCCGTTACTTGAAATTTTTCACTTAGATCTTTGACCCGCACTTTTCCATTTTGCTGCAGTTCATTTAAAATATGCGTTTGACGTTCTTCTACAAACATTGTTTATACCTCATTGTTCATCATATCATTATCTTCATCAATACGCAAAAAGCAGAAGACCGTAAAATAGTCCTCTGCTTCGTATTATTCACTCAGATCTTCACCATTGCTTGCAATGACTTTTTTATACCAATAGAAAGAGTCTTTACGATAACGATCCAATGTTTTCAGATCAAATTCATCTCGATCGACATAAATGAATCCATATCGTTTTACCATTCCTTCATGTGTTGAAATCAAATCAATCGCTGACCATGGATTATATCCTAAAAATTCCGTTCCATCGGTAATGCTTTCCTGAATCTGGCGGATATGGTCTTGATAATAATGAATCCGATAATCATCATGAATCTTTCCGTCTTCAGTCAATGTATCGTAAGCCCCAAGTCCGTTTTCCGTAACAAGTAGCGGTAAATGATATCTTGAATACATCTCACGAGTTGTCGCTCTGAAACCGACCGGATCGATTTCCCAGCCAAAATCTGTTTTTGGCAAATTAGGATTTTGAACTTGCTCAAATACCCCGTTGATTGCACGACCCGATTGCTGATCCCCAAGAGTTGCGGTTTCCACACCAGCTTCCAAATCACTTGCCTGAACCGTTGCCGTATTGTAGTAATTGAATCCGATAAAGTCCGGATGCGCATTTTTCATAGCCTCTTCATCTCCAGGTGCAAAAGTCGGCGTCGCATCGTTTTCTTCAAGCCACGACCATACGATCGCATTGTAAATACCGTATACAGCCATATCTAAGTAGAGCCAGTTGCGAATTGCGTTGAAGTTTTGTGCAGCAATGACATCTTCCGGCTTGCACGTTGCCGGGTACACCAAAGAAATATTTGGTGCCGGTCCGATCTTTGCATTCGGAAGCATTTCATGACAAAGCACCATCGCTTTTGCCTGCGCCACAAGCATATGATGATTTTGTTGATAAATCTCTTTTAATACATTTGTACATCCTTCAGGCAAATGAAGCGTTCCAATAATTGGACCGGACAAAGTCAAGACATTTTGCTCATTGATTGTCAACCAGTACTTCACGCGATCTCCGAAGTTTTCAAACAAGATCTTTGCGAAATTGACAAACCAATCCACAGATTCCGGGTTTCCCCAGCTGCCTCTTTCATCGAGGGCTGCCGGCATATCAAAATGGAACATCGTTACGATCGGTTCAATATCGTATTTTAAACATTCATTGATCAAATTATTATAGTAATCAATTCCCTTTTGGTTGATCTCTCCCGTTCCCTGAGGAAGGATCCTTGTCCATGCAATCGAAAAACGATACGCTTTGAATCCCATTTCGGCCATTAGCGCAATATCTTCTTTATAACGATGATATTGATCGGCACAAACCGTAAGATCCGAAGTCCCTTCCGGAACGACTTTTACATCTTGGCAAGATGGTCCTTTGCCATCTTCAAGACTTGCTCCTTCCACCTGATATGCGGAAGAAGATGCACCCCATAAAAAATCTTTTGGAAATGGTTTTAACTTTTTATGTTTCATAATAATTTCCTCTGCTTTCTGATTTTATTATAAGGAGCATATATCCAAAGTGAAAGACTTTATAAAACTTTGGAATCTTGTTTACAAATTTATAATTTCCTTTCTGCGATATACGAAACAATGATTCTTATTTTATGCCCTATTTTATGTAATTTTTCCTATTTTTGGTAAATTACATGATCTTTAATCCATCTAATTTTTTCTATTTCCTCTTAATTACCGGAAATAGTCCATTTGTTCCCAATTGCTATTTTTCGTATGATGCTTTCGGAAAGAGCGGTTCTCCGATTCTTTCCTGGAAAGGAGGAAACAAACACAATGAATTTATTTGGCTTGGTTGGCGAAATTCACAAAAAACCAATTCTAAAAGAAACTTCTACTGGAATCAAAGTCGCCGATATCACTTTGAAAGTTCAACGTCCATTCGTAAGTTCGGACGGAACGTATGAATACGATTTCATTCAGGTCGAACTGTGGCGAGGCATCGCCGAAACTTTATGCAACGTTGCTGACTCAGGAACATGGGTAAGCATCAAAGGACGAATTGCTTCAAAACCTTACGAAAAAGAAGGCAATCAATACTACTTCCCTACATTTATTGCCGAATCCGTAAAATACATTAAATAATAAAACTTAATTCTCTTTATGTATCTTATCCTTTTCGAACAGACAGTTTTCAAATTTCAACTTCCTTCTTTTTCCCGAAATTGTCTGTTCAAAACCAATATCCTTTCTATTCAAAAATATATAATATAAAATAATATAAAAATGTTCAAAAAAGGCCGAAAGTTTTCCTTCGGTCTTTTGTTTTTTCTTTATGAACGATATCCGGATTTACGTTTCTGAGAATGCATCTTGTTGTTTTTTCCGTGAACACGTTGAAAGCGGTTATTTTGTCCCTTTCCCTTCTTCGGCTGAGATTGAAAAGGAACTTTGTTGCTGCGCATCTTTCTTTTTGTCAGCAATGCGACCGTTTCGATATGATCTGTATACGGGAACATATCGACCGGACGAATCTCGTCTGTATAGTAACCAAACCTCTTGAAAAAGATCAAATCGCGAGCTTGCGTTTTCGGGTCACACGAAATATACAAGATCCGATTTGGCTGCAAAGAACAAGCCGATTCAATAAACATCTTTGTAGTTCCTGCACGTGGTGGATCCAAGATAATCGCTTGATAAGATTGATGGAATTTGCGCGCTTCTTTCATGAATTGTGTCGAATCCATCGCAATGAAGCGGACATTTTTGATATTGTTTTGGGCCGCGTTTTGTTTTGCCATTTTTATGGCATCCCCATTAATCTCCACTCCGGTCACTTCACGACATTGCGAAGCAAGACTTAATCCGATCGTTCCGACTCCACAATACGTATCAAGAACCTTGTCTTGAGGCCGCAAAGCAAGCATTTCTTTTGCCAATTCATACAAAACCTCGCATTGTTCAGAATGAATTTGATAAAAAGAATTCGCTGAAAAAGAAATTTTCAAACCACATAAAATATCAGTGATGTATCCTTTTCCATACAAGATGATCGATTCATCCTGCATAACGATGCTCGTTTGCCTCGAATTGATATTTTGAATGATCGTTGTGATTTGCGGAAATTGTTTGACCAATGCATTCACTAAATTTCGGCGGGATGGAAACATTTTCTTGCTTGTAACAAAAACGACCATCACTTCATTGGTGGCGTGTGCATAGCGTATTAATACGTGTCTAAGCAATCCGGTTCCCGTGCGTTCATTGTACAATTCGATCTTCATCGATTCGACCAATTTGGTGATCTCGTCGATAATTTTGTTAATCAAATGCGGCTGCATCAAGCAGCCCGATGTATTTACAACCCGATGAGAATGCGCCGCATAAAGACCAGAGTACACATTGCGCTCTTTATCTTTCGCAAATCCGACAATTACCTTATTCCTATAATAAAGATCATTTTTTGCCATAAGGACCGGAGCCACTTTTACATCCAAATGAGATTTTTCCATGATCTTTTCAACATATTCTCGTTTCTGCTTTGCCTGCTCTTCTCGATTGATTTTTAAAAGCTGGCAACCGCCACAAAGCTTTTCTACTTTACATTTCATATTGAATTACTCCTATATTGAATTCATTTTAACACTCGCTTATCTTAAACTCAATGAAACGATCTTCGTCTGCTCAATCAAAAAAGTCAGGATCATTCCTGACTTGAGATCAACGAACAAATTCGTCGTGAATATTCGATTGGATCTTTGATTGCAAAACCTTCAATCAGCAATGCCTGATCATATAAAACTTCGCTGATTTCTTTTGCTTTGGATTCATCTGTCTTATAAAGCGTCTGTAAAGTATGGAAAATATCACTCTTCGGATTGATTTCCAAGATCCTTGTTGCTTTCATAGGAGGCATTCCATCCATTTGATTTTGAGCAGCCATCGCCGCATATACTTTCTCCATTTCAAACGATAATCCATCTCCTGCAACCAGCATAACCGGATCATCAATCAAACGATTCGACAAGCGAACCTCCGCTACTTCACCATGCAAACTGTCTTTGATAAACCCTAATAAATCCTTGTTCGATTCATTGGTTTTTTCGAGTTCTTGTTTTTCTTCTTCGCTATCAAGATCTAAATCACCTTGTACTGCATTTTTCAAAGGATGCTCTCTGTATTGCTGTAAAGTCTGCATCACGAACTCGTCAATCTGGCTATCAAGCAAGAGCACTTGCATACCACGAGCCATAATTTTCTTTACGATTGGCAACCGATCCGCCGTATCAAGAGAAGCGCCCGTCACATAATAAATATCTTTTTGATCTTCCGGCATGTGATCAACATATTCCGATAAAGTAACCAATTTTTTATCTTTGCTGGAATAGAACAGCAATAAATTTTCCAATTTATCTTTATCCTGGCCGAAATTATTATAAACGCCGAATTTAAGATCAACTCCGAAATTTTTCCAAAATTTTTCGTATTGTTCCCGATCTTTAGCAAGCATTGATCCAAGCTCGTTCAACACTTTCTTTTCGATACGGTTTTTGATCAATCGAAGCTGATGATCATGCTGCAGCATTTCACGCGAAATGTTAAGAGAAAGATCTTGAGAATCCACGATTCCTTTCACAAAGCGCAGGAACGGAGGAAGCAGCTCTTCGCAATGTTCCATGATACGTACTCCACGAGAATATAACTGCAATCCTGCTTCGTATTCCTGCGAATAAAAGCCTGCCGGTACATGAGATGGAATAAACAGCAATGCCGTAAAACTTACATTTCCTTCCACATTGAAGAAAATCGTTTTTAAAGGATCGGTATAATCATGGAACTGTTCTTTGTAAAACCGAGACAATTCTTCATCCTTTACTTCTGATTTCGGCCGTTTCCAAAGCGGAACCATAGAATTGAGAGTTTTTTCTTCTTGGACCGTTTCAAATTCCGGCGTATCGCTATCCTTAGTTTCCTCAATCATTTTTTCGACACTGACATTCATCTTAATCGGATAACGGATAAAATCAGAATATTTGCGTACAAGATCCGTAATCGTATAGGATTCAAGATATTGTGAATACGTTTCTGTATCATCGTCCGCTTTCAGTTTCAATTCGATTGTCGTTCCGTGTCCTTCTCGGATTGCCGGTTCGATCGTATATCCATTTGCTCCATCGCTTTCCCATTCAAAAGCGTCTTCGCTGCCAGCTTTTTTTGTGATCACTTTCACTTGATCGGCAACCATGAACGCCGCGTAAAAACCAACCCCGAACTGGCCAATAATATCGATTTCGTCTTTATCCTCATCTTTTTTAGCCATTTCTTCTTTAAATGCCAAAGAGCCGCTTTTTGCGATCGTTCCTAGATTTTCTTCCAGGTCCTCTTCACTCATCCCAATTCCGTTATCTGAAATCGTCAAAGTCCGTTCTTCTTCATTCAAATCAATACGAATCTCAAGATCTTTGACTTCTTCATGATTTTGCAATGCATAATAGTAATATTTATCAATCGCATCTGATGCGTTGGAGATCAATTCACGTAAGAAGATTTCTTTGTGCGTATAAATGGAATTGATCATCAAGTCCAAAAGTCGTTTCGACTCCGCTTTAAATTCCTTTTTTTCTGCCATATTTTCACTCCTTTGATGCTTGTATTTTTTAACATAGCTATCATACTCCTAACAATTAGCAGTGTCAATTATTAAGTGCTAACAAAAAAAAAGAGAGAATATCATACATATTCTCTCAAGATATTCGTTGTCGCTTCCCAATCCTTTTCGGACTGTTCTTTTGTGTGATCTTTATATGCCCCAAGATACGGAGTAAAGCCAAGCTTTGCATACAAACGAATCGCTCCGTAAGACTGAGATTGAGTCGATAAATACAAAGGATACTTTGATGGAATCGTATCATATTTCATACATAATCTTGTCAGCATCGCCTGCGATAAACCTTGATGCTGGTGACTTTCATCACAAGCAACATAATGAACACGCAAACGTGGCTGCTCAAAATCATTTCCGTACCAAAGCCCGGCAGAAGCCACCAGATTTTCATTTTTATCCATTACGAATAAAAAGTTTTCTTCAAAAAAATCTCGATCTTTTTCAAGCATTTTTTGCAGGGCAGCTCTTGCATCTTCAATCGAAGGAAATAAATTTACCCCATACTGCAATCGGCACCACTTTTCGAACAATGAATCATCATATCGGACATAATGATATTTCTCATTAAGCGTTTTTTCCTGAGTAACCCTCTTTTTAGGCAAAATCATCAAAACTTTATAATAAGGAATATTCGAATCTAACTTCGTCATCAATTCACCTCTTTCGCTTCTCTTTATTTTCTCATTTTATCACAGTTTTTTCTTTTTTACTTTCTCTTCTGATGAATTGATCTAAGAGCACGTTTTCGTTTGAAGTCAATGTGCTATTCTATTTTTTAGCTCTGCAGGAACAAGAATATCCGATTAACACTAGCTCATCATAGGCAGTTTGATCCACTACATAGCGAGTTCCATACTCGGCTGGATGCTCAACAGGGATTGTTCCTATTTGAACTTGAACAAACTCTGATTTCCAACCGATCGAAACAAGAAAATCATTTTCTTCTTTGTCTGTCGTATAGTTATGAGTACCTGTCTTTTCATACGGATTATATTGACGATACGACGGCACTCCCTGATCTTCGTCTGAATACCAGCCAATCCCTTCGTAATTCCATCCAATAGATGCTAAATGATTCTTTTCGTTTATATCCCCAGTATAGAAGTGTTCTCCGGAATATGGATTGTACAATCGGTGCATTTCGATTGAATCTACTTCTGCCTTAACAGGTGTTGTACCAAAAAACAACAAACGAACATAACCAGTAAAACCAATGTTGTATACTTTTTCATTGTTTTCTCCCTTTTCTTTGTTCTCTTATTTCTGTCTTTTACTTGGCTGCTCCACACGAACACTTATATCCTGCCGGTACTTGTTCATCATAGGCTGCTTGATCGACTACATAGCGAGTTCCGTATTCTGCTGGATGTTCGATTGTTTCTGTTCCTGTTTGAATTTGAATCCACTGACTATGATAACCACCATTTTCACCAGCAAGCATATGATTCTTCATATGCTGACTAATTCCAGTTTGACCTAAATCTGTAATATTAGCACCGCAAGCACTACAAATATCTCTTTCATCCATTTCATAAATCGGCGCACTTTCCGTCCATGCTTCCTTTATAACATACTGTTCATTGTGTCCTTTTTCTGGATGAGAAACTGCTTCGTATTCTGCCATCCCATCAAGGTATTCGCCGAAGTCGCTTGTTCAATGGTAAAACCACCTGTTGGAATTGAAGTCTGCCCTGTCATCAATACGGATTTGTTCAATGGTGGTTTCATTAACGCCATGTTCCCGCAATATTTTTTCCTCGGCTTCTTTCCAGATAAGCCATTTCCTGTTCTCTCGTCCGTTGTTGTATGCCATTCTTTTTTCCTCAAATCTGAAATTTTTGAAATGTAATAGTCCAGATTAGATAGGCAGCGAACGGCAGACAACAGCAAAAACAGCCCTGCGGCACGTTCTGATAAAAAACGACAAAAGAAAAACCGCAAAGGTAAGTGATACTAATTCTGTTAATTGGAGATTCTACTTCTGTTTTCATGGTAAGAAGCAGCGTTGCATAAGCAGGGATTTTTTAATTGGCTTACAGCCATTCCCCGATATGCTATGTATGGATAAACTCTGTGTTGCATGAGCAGATGGGTAACTGCCCGAAAAAAGAACAAAAAAAATCCCTCCAAACTCTAAAACAGGTCTGGAGAGTGTCTGTTAAGTCTTTTGGGCATAGCAATACCGCCCACCACACGCCGTTTTTTTATATGGTGGGCTCCGCCTTAAATTCTTATGAAACAAAACAGAGCCAACAAACGGTGATTGCTCACCTGTTCATCGGCTCTGCGTCTTATGCGTCTGGCTCTGTGATGACTGTTACTTGTAACTTTTTTGCTTCAATCAATGTTCCCTACCTGCATTTCGAGCAATAGAGAGGATAATTTATCAGGACAGTATCCTCCCTAATTTTATTGCGGGTTTTATTGCCGCAAACAGAACACAATACCCATTCTGTCTGTTTCATAATCAAACCTTTCCGAAACTTTATCCGCTAAATTAACGCATCGTTCCGCAATGTTTCATTCAAGTCACACTGCAAAAGACGCTTTCCGCCAATATAATAAGCAAGCGCAACAAACAATACTATCGCAGCCGCAAATATCAAAATAGGCAGAATCGGGGCTTCCGACCAAAATACCATCGGGTCTAAATAACTTGCTGTTACGGCGAATTGCACAAACAGTACGGTAAGCGGCAATGTAATCAAAAGCGGTTTCCCTGCAATCACAAACGCTTCAATAAAGAACATTTTCCTCATTTCCTGCGGCGTCAAGCCAATGGACATATATTGGGCGAATTCCCGCTTCCTTTGACGGAGAAACCCTAATGTATTTGAAAAGACATTCGCAATTCCAATAATGGCAAGCAATACACAAAAAGCTCCCAAAATCATTACCATGCCTTGGATTAAACTGTCATTAGACAATCTTTCCTGTACTCGGTTTTCACTTTCAATTTCATACTTTCCCGATACAAGCCGCACGATTTCCTGTTCCAAAGTGTTTAAATCTGTAAGATTTGCGGTTCCGTTTGAAAAAATACGGATATAGCTGTCGGATTCCGCTTCACATACCTCTCCCAAAGTTTTATTCCACATAGAAAGCGGGATAAAATGTACAAAGGCATAATTATCATATTCTTCCCTCAATGCAGGGGATTTCTGTGTATAGGATAAAACAGGAATTTCTACGGTTTTATCATTTTTATAAAGCGTTGTTTTCTGATTATCCTCCCTTACAAATGGAACATATTCTTTGTAGCGGAAATTGCTGTTTACACTATCCCAAATCTGATTTAATACGATTGCGCCGTCAAGGCTTGGCGTAATCCCAATCTGTGAACAGAAGTTTAAAAAGCTCCTGTCATCCAAAACAACAATCGGTGCAGATACTTGAAAATGTCCATCTTCATTCGGCGTTCCCGAAACTGATTCAAACCCGCCAAGCGATGACAGTTCATCGCTCTGTAATCCCTCTGGCAGAAACGTCATTGCTTCCGCCTTTTGATATACTGTGGCATCTTTTATTCCCGAAATATCCTGCAAATCATCTGTTAAGTTGAAATCCGATATTTTCGTGTCCTTTAAGGTTATCATAATATCCCATACATCCTCATACCGTTCAAAATAAGTATATCTGGTACTGATATCTGCAAGAGTAGTAAAGCAAATCATAATAGAAAAGCCCAGAAAAGACAGCAATAATGATAATGTGGATATCCGTAAATGTTTCTTTTGGGCTTTTAATGCGTTCCCTGCAAGTTCCCCTTTCATGCCAAAAATGCAAGATAAAAACCGGGAGTGTTTCTTTTTCTTTAACAATAAACCGCTTGTATTTCTGATTGCTTCAAGTGGCGTCATCCTGCTCAGTTTTCTTGCGGGAATCCATGCAGAAAAAATTACGGTTAAGAACGAAATGAAAACCGTAGCCGCAAATATAGACAGATGATACTGAAAAACAGCTTCGTGGCGTCCAGATACATCTGAAGCAAAAAAATTGACCGCTTTTATAACACCATAGCTTATTAAAATCCCCGATATACTTCCGATTAGCATTGGCAGTATGCTTAAAGCCATCGCTTCCTGCAACAGACAGGTCCTAATCTGCCTTGGTGTAGCCCCGATACTCGAAAATATACCAAATTGATGGATTCTGGCATTCATGGATAATTCAAAAGAGCCTCGGATAATTAAGATTAACGATACTGCCACAATAATCAGTATCACAACATACAGTGTCAAAAGCATTGGCGGCGTTGCATCCTCTGGGTCGTGTATAAAATAGCGGGACAGGAGCAATGAGTTGTAATGGATGGAATCTTTATTTAACTCAAGCTGTGCTGCAATTAGTGGCATATCAGAATAAATCGTTCTGGCATTCTTAAAATAAACATCCGCCACTACTTTTCCTTTTTGGGATAATTCTTCGTTAATGACAGCTTTTTCCACATTCGCAAATTGACATATCATAGATAAATCATCAGAACTTAATGATTCACAAACAATACGCCCCTGCCAGTCACCCTCCTCCAATATGGTTTGTTCCACATCATACGCCCAAAAATTGTAAGCTATGCTGCACAACAGCGACAAAAACATGGTGGCAACAAGAACAGCCGCCATAATTGAAACGCTGGATGCACGGTTATTTTTAATATAGCTTTTGGAGTAGTCCTTCCACATGCAGCTCACCTCCGCTTCTGGTCGCTGACAATTTGTCCGTCTTCGATGGTCACAATTCGGTCAGCTTCCAATGCAATTTTTTCGTCATGGGTAATAAGGAGTATCGTCTGTTTTAAATTTCGGTTTGACAGCTTTAAGAGGTCAATTATTTCCTTGGAATTTTTTTGGTCAAGGTTTCCCGTCGGCTCATCAGCAAAAAGGATGGCAGGGCGGTAAATCAAAGACCTTGCGATTGCGACACGCTGCTGCTGTCCCCCAGATAACTGGCTCGGCAGGCTTTCCAGTTTATCCTCTATCCCCAATGTCTTTACAATCATTTTAAAGTAATCCAAATCTGGCTTTCTTTTGTCAAGCAGCATAGGCATAAGGATATTTTTCTCTACTGTAAGAGTGGGAATCAGATTATAAAACTGGTAAACCAATCCAACCTTTCTTCTTCTGAAAATTGCGGCATCCGTAGCATTTAGCCCGCCAAGGTCAACACCGTCTATTGTTACAGTACCTTTTGTCGGCTTGTCTACGCTGCCCAAAATATGCAGGAGCGTTGATTTTCCAGAGCCAGATGCCCCAATAATTGCGACAAATTCACCTTTTTCAATAGATAGGCTGATTCCATTTAAAGCAGTAACCTGATTACCGCCTTTCCCGAATACTTTTTCAATACCATTACATCTTAGTATTTTCATGTTGTCAAATCCCCCCTGTTTGTTATTTCCTTATTACTGGCGTGTCCCTCACGCCATAGAGGTATACCCTTGTGGTATTTTTCTATACCTTGATATAAATCTTTCTATTATTCCTGCGAGCAATGAGGAAAATAGCCATGTTTACATGGTTATTTCAGGCTGTTGACAAAGTCGATTTTTCAAATCGGCTTTGTCACAGCTTTTTATTTTTCTCCCACAAATGAATAAAAAAAGAGCAATTTGAGGTATTTAAGTACCTAATATTACTCTTTTTTTAGACCTTTTTACCCACTTTTATTTTATTGAAATTTAATTTTTTCAAAATAGGTAGTTTGTCAACACTCTGAAATAGCCATGTTTACATGGTTATTTATGTTTACATGGTTATTTGACGAATGCCGCGAGGGTCAATTTATTATAACAAATGAAAGTGACATCTCAGTGACTACGCCCAAAACATACCATCATTTTATGTACTTCGCATTATTTTCACGAAACATAAAAACGAACTTCAAAACAAGCCCCGCCATTCGGAAGATTGAATGCACGGATAATTCCGTTCTGCAATTCTATAATTGCTTTCGAAAGTGAAAGTCCTATTCCGATTCCAGTATTTTCAGTTTTTTCCCCACGATAGAACCGCTCAAACAAATGTGGCAAGTCCTCTTTTGTAAATCCCTTCCCCTCGTCCCATATCCGTATCTGTACATAAAGAGGATTTTTTTCATAGGAACAATAAACAGAAGTGCCTGTTTCTGTTGCTTCCATACAATTTTTCATCAAATTCATGACCGCTTCCATCGTCCAGTTTAAATCCACATTGATATTCATCTCACCCATTTCTGGAATATCAATCAGAACGCCCTTTTGCATGAAAAGTTCATATAAATTGTCCGATGCCAGAGAAAGAATTGTAAAAACATCTGTTGGTTTCCTGTCAAATGCAAGCGTTCCCGCATCAATGCGGGACAATAACAATAACGCTTCTTCTAAATGCATGAGCCTGTTTAGCTGCCGCCCTATATCCTTGATATTGGCGTGCATTTTACATGCCATAGAGGTATGCCCTTGTGGCGTTTCTGCGGTACGAATATCGCCCAAATGTTCTTTCGCCATCTGGACAGTTAAGGAAATAGACGTAATCGGTGTTTTAAGCTGATGGGCAATATTAGAAAGATTTTCTGCAAAATTGTTTCGTGCTGTTAAGGCTTCCTCCCTTGTCTGGTAAAGTTCCGTTACTGTTTTATATATTTCATCTTGCAGTTTTGAAAATTCATCATCTGAAGATTCCAAAACCAATCCTTGAACGCCTGTATTTATTTTTTCCAAATATCCCGTCAAAGTTTGGATACGGGCATATGATTTTCTATGCCAATAACAGAAAGTGAAAAGGAATAATATGCCGCCCACAAAAAAAGCTAAAACGGCAATCCAAAGGGCTATCGTGTCCGTAATCCCTAAATTCGATGGATAATAACCAAAGTTTGATAATATATTTTCGCCTGTCACATGGAAGTCGTTTGTTTTCAATAATTCCAAAACAGCCTGTTGGGAATCTGGATTATTTTCAATCATACTTTCACAAAATCCTCCCAATATATGAAAACACACATGGCGATAGTAAAGGGTAAGAAGGTATGTAGTCATTGCCGCTACAATAAGACTGACCGACAACACAAACAGAACCGTTATTTTTATATTTGATTTTTTGCTCATATCTCATCCTCCATACGGTAGCCAAAACTCCGTATTGTTTTTAAGCAGGACGGATGATGGAGCTTTTCTCTAAGCCGTTTCATTGCCACGGTCAACGTGTTGTCATTGACATAATTCCCATTATTATCCCAGATTTGAGTCAGCAGCCGTTCTCTTGTGACGGTTTTTCCCTTATTTTCCATCAAAAGCTGCAATAGTTGGTATTCTGCTTGGCTGACAGTAATTTCTTCTTCGCCGCAAAATACTGCTGTTTTGTTTTTATCAATTGAAATAGAACCGCAGGAAAGATACTGGCTCTGCACATTTCCTGACCTGCGTAGCAATGCGTGAATGCGGGAATACAGAACTTCTAATTCAAAAGGTTTTGTCACATAATCATCTGCCCCATATCTAAAACCAGAAATAATATCACAAGTGTCATCTCGGACAGTCAGAAAAATGACTGGCAATTCTTTCCATCTTGAGCGTATCCATCTGCAAAAGCTGTTTCCCCCGCCGTCTGGCATATTCCAGTCAATCAGTGCAATGCTTGGAATATGGTGTAGCAATGCCTTCTTTCCACTTTCCAATGTTCCGAATATAGAAACGGCATACCCTTTTTTGCTCAGATATGCTTTTACAGCTGTTGCAATATTTTCATCATCTTCAATATAATAGATTTCTATCATTTTTCCATCTCCTTGTAATTTTTCCGACGCATATCCGCTGGTTTTTCTGTGTCCCGTGGGATAAGCCATACACGGGTTAGGTGGATAACGCCCTCAATACGGTTTGCCTTGCATAATTTCTGGACTTGCCGTTCGGATATCCCCCATAATTTTGCGGTTTCCTGCACTGTCATGTAATCGAACATAAGATACCTCCCAAAATCAACTAAAAGTATTCTTTATTATAGTCGGCTAAGCGAACTAAAGCCAGCCTATAAAAATTTCATATCCACATAAAAACGACAAAGTTTGCACCCTGCCGTTTCTAATTGCTTATGTGTAAATAATTTCCTCGTTCACAATCTCCCTCGCACAAGCCCTTACGTTATTAAGGCGTTGTACCCATTCTAAGGCATTTTCTTCCTTTAGGCGTCCGTTGTTTCATGCCCTCTATGAGCTGTTCAAAACGTTCCTGCGCCTGCCTGTCAATGTCGGCAAGGTAAGCGTTGAGTTTGCCGCTTGTGAGAAGATTGGTGTATGTAACCCTGCGGTACTGCTTCAGATAATCCAGACGCCACTGTCCCCATGTGCCTATCGGCTGTTCTTCTTCGGCGAATACGGTTAAGCACGGCATTAAGTAATCTCCTTGCCGTTCGTATTTGCCGCCCAATTCCTCAAATAATGATTTCATATGCAAAAACTCCTATTCTGTATAGTTTGTTTTCTACGGGGTATCTGTAATGTATCAGCAGGCTGTGTATATACTATCTTTAAGTTAAGTAATCCCCCCATTAAACATATGTTGTTTTGCGTGCTCTATTCTTTGATCTTCTGTCATATCTGTAATATCGCCACCACATCCATGGCAAATCATTCTCTCCTCCAAGCCATAATTTAGTACATTTTCTATCCAGGCTTCTTTTACTATATATTGTTCATTGTGTCCTTTTTCTGCATGATGCACAGTCGTATATTGTTGTACCCAATTATGGGTATGACTTGGTGTACTCGGCTTTTGAGAACCTTGACTGCTACTATTGCCACCTGTACTTGGCTTTGATGTATTGCTTCCAGTATTTGACGTTGATTCGGTGTTTCCGGAATTGCTGTTAGAACCTGTTCCACCATTATTTCCGGATGCAACATTTCCTGTATTGTCGTTGTCTGGATTTTCTACAGGTTTCTGTTCTTCCTCTTTTGATTCTTCTTCGACTTTTTCATGATCTACTTTTCTCGTTTCTGTTGTCTTATCTTGCTTGTTGGAACCGTTTGCCCAAATAACAGTTCCAACACTAACTCCGCCAATCAAAACCATGCCTGTGATGACTAAAGCAATCATCTTTTTCTTCCATAACCATACACTCCCTTAGTTATTACTTTATTATGTAATAATATAATTATAATTATCCGACAAAGCTGATACATTATACATTTTTTACATATAACAGATATAGCCATGATAACACTTCAAAATTTTATTACATACGGTATCTGTTCTATGTAAAGCTCAATGTGATTTCAGCAGAAGCAAAAAATCATATACATTTTCTATAAAACTGTATGATATCGACTCCTCAAAAATAAAAAAAATCTATTTGGTATATCATTTTAATCATTTAATATGGTATAATGATTCCGCAATGAAAGAGGGATAAACTATGACGAAAAATTTGCCAAAAAACGAAAGGGAACTCGCAAAGTTCTTTGACCACACGTACTTAAAAGCCGACGCAACCAATGTTGAAATGGAAAAACTCTGTAAAGAAGCAAAAGAAATCGGAGCCGCAATGGTCGCAATCAACACCGCATGGGTCATTCCTTGCAAAGAATGGCTGAAAGGCACCGACATTCATGTTGGAGCCGCCATTTCTTTTCCACTCGGACAATCAGGACTGGAAAGCAAATTATTTGAATGTGAACAAGCAATCAAAGACGGCTGTGATGAAATCGATTACGTGATCCACATCGGAAAAGCAAAAATGCACGATTGGGATTATATCAAAGAAGAAATGGAAAAAATGACAGCGATTTGCCATCAATATGACATTCCATGTAAAGTCATTTTTGAAAATTGCTATTTGACAAAAGAAGAAATCGCCAAATTAAGCGAGATTGCCAAAGAAGTCAAACCTGACTACATTAAAACAAGTACCGGATTCGGACCAACAAGTGCAACAGTCGAAGATGTCGCATTGATGAAATCAATCGTACAAAATGATGTGAAAGTCAAAGCCGCCGGAGGCATACGCGATTGGAACACCTGCAAAGCTATGATCGAAGCGGGCGCAAGCCGTATCGGAACAAGCGCTTCCCTCGCCATTCTCGAACAATTCAAAGAGGTACAAAAATGAAACCATATATCTTAGAACCAATTCCCGACTATACAATCTGGGGAAATGACAATCTCTCAAAATTACGTCATGCAGACAAAAATTACGGCACTTGGTGGGAAGTCAGTGCCCACCCGTATTGCACAAACAAGATCAAAGGCGAAGAATTCACCCTTCAGCAATTGATTGATACAGACATGGAAAACACTCTAGGAAAAGGCCTCACCATGCATGATATGCTTCGAGTCGCCTTCTTAGATGCAAAACAATCATTGAGCATTCAAGTCCATCCTTACGACGCATACGCAATCAAATATGAAAACGATTTTGGCAAAGACGAAAGCTGGTACATCATTGATGCAGCCCCCGGTGCAAAGCTTGTCGCAGGAACAAAAATCAACGATCCAAACATCATTCGCAAAGCCATTGACGACGGGACTTTGGAACAATACCTTTCTTATCACGAAGTGAAAAAAGGTGATTATATCGACATCCCTTCCGGAATGCTACACGCTTTAGGTGCTGATATTTTTGCGATTGAAGTTGGTACAAATTCCAATACCACATATCGCTTTTACGATTACAATCGAAAAGATAAAGATGGAAATATGCGTCCTCTCCACTTGGAAAAATCATTCGATGTGACAAATTTCGACTTGCAGCCACATTTTGTGCCTGCCAACTCACAGACACGACAAATCAGCGACATGCCAACTTATACAGTAACCGAAATTTATGCCGATCAGGACATTACGATCCCAACCAACGGCGTGTATTTCTTATTATCCAATATCGGAGAGGACAGTACCATATCTTATGATAATCAAAGTATTGAGCTTAAAAAATACGAAAGCTGTTTTATTCCGGCTTCCCTTGACTGTGTTACAATACCTAAAGGAACACATGTGCTTTACAGCAAAACAAAGAAAGGAACCTCCGAATGAAAAAAACAATTTTAGTTACCGGTGCAAACGGATACCTTGCATCTTATATCATGAAGCTTAATGCTCATACATTCAATTTTATTAAAATGACAAGAAAAGATGCCGATCTATCCGATCCGGAATCTGTAAAAAAGTTTGTTGAAAAGCAAACATTTGATCTTTGCTTTCACACAGCAGCCAATGCCACAACCGCAGTTTGTGAAGAAAATCCGGAAATAGCTCATGCCATCAATGTTGAATCAACAAAAGCAATCGCACAAATCTGTCATCAAAAAGGTGCAAAACTGATCTTTTGTTCAACCGAACAGATCTTCAACGGAAAAGAAGATCATGGACCATTCAAAGAAGAAGAAACGCCAAAATCAGTTACAGTGTACGGAAAAAACAAAATTGAATGTGAAGAGATCATTCAGCAAATTTGCCAGGACACCATCATCCTACGCTATTCATGGATGTTTGGCCTTTCAATGCCGGGAATCAAAGCAAGTCCAAACATTATCGTCAATGTCATGAACGCTCTGCTTCATCAGCAGCCAACCCTCTTTACAGTCAACGAAAAACGTTGTATGACCTATGCACGTCATCTTGCCGAGCAATTTGAAGCGATTACCGAACTGCCAGCCGGAACATATCATGTTGCTTCATACAACAATCAATCCACTTATGAAAGCGCTAAGTTTGTCGCTCAAGCACTTGGCGCCACCCCGGAAGCGATCGAACAATATATCTTGCCAAATCATGAAAGATATCAGGAACGTTTCCGCGACTATCGTTTAGATGCCGAAAAACTAGCAAAATACGGAATTACATTCGGTACATTCGAGGAAGATGTACTGCAAGTTCTTACAGATTTTGGATGGAGGAAAAAATAGCAATGTCTCTCACAGAACTTTCCTTGGAAAATTATCATAAAGGATACAATTGTGCGGAAGCAATTATCCACGCATGCAATACGTATTATGATCTCGATCTGCACGAAGAAGATATGAAGATGATGGCAGGATTTGGAAGCGGGCTTTATTCCGGACTAACTTGCGGCGCCTTATGCGCAAGTATTGCATGCCTATCTAAACTTCTAGTCGAAACCAAAGCGCATGATCATTTGGATACACTACGTCCTTACTCGCAAAAAATCGTTGCCTCATTTAACAAAAAACTGGAAGGCACTCAATGTGCACAAGTAAAAGCCAAGCATTATTCAAAAGAAAAAAAATGCGAAGAAACCGTTCGCTTAGCCAGTGAATCTCTTGAAGAAGTCTTAAAAGAAATTTCTTTAAGCGAATGATCCCCTCTTGTTTTTTCTTCTCGGGAAAGGTACCATTAAAAGAAAAAAACAGGAGATAACGATTATGAAAATTGCCTTTTGCATTCATTATATGGGAACTTCATATGATGAATTGTCTGAAAATATCGATCAATTGATCGAATACGGAGATGAAGTATTTGCGATGATCAACGATGATGATCTACGCGATCAAATGGTCATCTCCTATGCAGATGAGCCTTCGGTGCACGTATCGCAGATTCAGCAAAAAGCACTCCCTGCCGATCTTTCTCTGCCTCGCGGACAAATCATCCAATTGCGCAACGCACTGGATGCACAAATCAACGAGCACAAACAGTATGATCGGTTTATAGTGATGAGCGATGGAATGCTTCCTTTGTGTACTCGCCGACAACTCGTCGATTATCTTGATCGACACGAAGGAAAAGATATTTATTATGTGGTCAACGACTCAAGCAAAGACTCTTCGATCGAACAACGCTTTGAAAACTATGCGTTTTTTACCAATACAATTAATTTTCAAACAAGCAAGATGATCAAAGGAATGAACGCCATGACATCAAAGATTGTCCATAACTTTAAACAGCGAAAAATCGATGATATTTTAGTTCAAAGCTATCCATGGTTTATCTTGACCCCGCAAAGCGCAAAAATCCTTGCCGATGAATTTGCCTATTGTTCGAACACATTCAAAATGTGCCTTTATCCCGAAGAACTTGCGATTGCGACCATGCTTCGCAAATTTTCGCCAGTTGAGCACATCAATGAAGACATCTGGGTTTGCGGACCGACCGGAAATTACAAATCTTGCGAACCAATCGAACCTTTAACTCAGGAAGCAATCGATCAAAAACCGCACGCTTTATTCGGAACAAAAATCAAAAGCAGCGAAAATTTATCGATCTATCAAAATTACTTCGACCAATACGCTAAAGAATCATAAAAGACCGTTCGCGGTCTTTTTTCATACTAAAAAACGAACAGCTTTTCACTGTTCGTTTCGATCTAGTCATCATCTTCATCGTCATGTTGCCGCGAATATTTTTTTCGTGTTGTTTTTTCGGATTCCAAAGTATCCCAATCCGATTCGAGATCTGTTTCGCTTTCCGATACATCAAAATATCCTTCACGATCTTTTAATAATTGACTTTCTTTTACACGAAGTCTTGCCTTGAGCAAACGTGCACGCTTCTTTGCGTGGCGCAACATTCTGCCATACGTCAAAAAAGCAATCAGCGCAATCACGAATAAAATCAGACAAACGATAATTCCCCAAAGATAACCTTGGAATTCATATTGTAAAAAGGCAGTAATGATACAACATGCCATACAAATAAAGATTAAAAACATCGTTGATCGGCAAGAATTCGCATATTTTCTGAAGAAACGATATTTTTCCTCTTCGTTATCAATCTCTTTTTTGTACTCGCCCTCTTCTTGATAATTTCTAAATGTAAACCAGCCGGCTTCCGATTTTTTCTTTGCCGAAGCTTTCGCAACCAGTTTCCACCCATCTTGTTCCCAAAGGCGCCATTGCTCAGCCGAAGGTTCCTCCTTAAAATAATTGATCGAATAATAATAAGGTTTCGGATCCCCTTTTACAAAATAATATTTGTGTCCTATATGACGGACAAAATGATACCCTTCTTTGGACTGCTCATTCAAATAATTTTCAGTTATCGGATATTGAGATAGCAGGAAACCTTTGCGATCCTCATATAAATCTTGTTCTTCTTCATCGTAGAACTCGTTTTGATATTCCTCTTCCTCATCATCGTCTTCTTCTATATCTTCTTCTTCGTATTCCTCTTCTTCATCTTCGATGATCTGTCCTTGAGGAATGCGAATCGTATCCGTATCTTCTTTTTCAGCCTCTTCATCCAATTGCTCGATATCAAGCGTTTCGATTTCTTCATCAAACGTTTCATCATCGTCTTCAATTGTTTCTGCTTCGAGTTCTAATCCCTCGGCAAGAGGAAGCTCATCCTTTTCTTCGACCTTGATCGTTTCCTGTGCGGGTTCGGTCATAATGAACTCATCCTTGATCACTACAGGGTCTTTTTCTTCAGAACCCTCTTTAAATACCGTATCGTTGATCTCGACCTTTTCTTTTCTTGGGCGGATCCGGATTTCTTCTTCGATAAGCTCGCGAGTTTCATAGGCGTTGGTCTTTACTTTTACATTTGCGCTACGATTCGCTCTCTTCCCGAAAATCTTTCGTTTTGATGATTTCTCATGATTTGATTCATCAATTTCAAAAATTGAAGATGCATCAAAATCATGCAATTCTGGCTCATTAAATTGAATGGATGAAATACGATCTTGTTGGTTTAGCTCTTCAAGCTCTTCAAGAGTCCGACTTCGCTTCAGCTCTTTTTTTTCTGATGCCATACTTGATCACTCCATTTCTTTACCCTTAGTATTTTACGTGCATTCACGGTTCAAGTCAAATTAGAGCGATTAAAATAAAGAGCTCCAGTTTCCTTCTTCGAAAACTTTGATATCCTGACCGTTCTTTAAATGCGCTACAATCGAAAGATCTTCACTGCCTACCATGAAATCCACATGGATATTCGAATCATTCAGTCCGGCTTTTTCGAGCTGTTCTTTATCCCTTTCCATGCCACCTTCCACACACTCTAAATATGCGGCACCAAGCGCAAAATGACACGAAGCATTTTCATCGAACAAAGTATTGTAAAACAAAGTATGCATTTTTGAAATCGGCGAATCCACAGGAACCAGAGCAACTTCACCAAGATATGAAGCCCCCTCGTCACTTTTCAATAAAGATTCCAATACACTTTTTCCGACCTTTGCATCATAATCGACAACCTTTCCGTTTCTGAACTCAAACCAGAATTCATCGATTAAGCTTCCGTTATACAGCAATGGCATTGTAGCCGCCAATCGTCCATCCACTCCGTATTTATAAGGCGCGGAAAATATTTCTTCAGTCGGAAGATTCGGAAAATACACTGTTTCCTCTTTATCACGCAGTTTTGAACTACCTCCCGCAAAACGATATCCTTCCGGAAGCCGGACAATCAGATCGGTTCCATGACCGTTTTTATAATGGAGCCACTCAATCTCAAATGCATTAAGCAAATTGACCCTTCTCTCAAAAGAAGCATTGTGCTCATCCCAGTTTTCCTGCGTATGACCCTTCTGAATACGACAAGCATCGAAAATCGCATCCCACAGTTTTTCCATCGCTTCATCTTCTGAAAGTGTCGGGTATACTTTTTTTGCCCATCCAGGTATTGCGCAAGCAGCCACACACCATTGCGTCAGCATGTGATCAAGCCGATCCTTCTGCGCAAAAGTCGCCTGGCGGAACTTTCCCAAATATTCAACAAGACAGGACATATCCACATCTTGCATCAAATCCGGATCAGTCCCCGTAATCGACAAATAGCACGCTCCTTCTTTCGCCGTTTCGTTCATGAGCATCGAAGCGTACTTTGGGACCGTTTCAAATACTTCTCGATTTGCATACAAGATTCTTTCTTTTTCCAGTCGATCTTCTTTCCAGCGGACAACCACATCTTTTGCATGAACATCAAATGCTGCCCGCGCCACTTCCAATACCAGTTCTTTCGCTTCAAGAGGTGCAGTAATCACGACCAATTGATTATTTTGAACATTCAATCCCTTTCGTACGATTAATGTCGCGTATTCCTTTAGTTTTTCCATATTCATATGTTCTTTATCTCCTTTTAACTCTTCTTATATCATAGCAAAAAAAAAGGAAGTTCAATGACTTCCTTTCGAATCCTTTTCATGGATTGATCTGCGTACTTCTTCCCAATCGATCTTTGTACACGAAGAATTGCATGATGAACAATCCCCATGACAAGAACTTTTATTGTGTTTCATTGAGCGAATGATCAGCACAATCACAGTACCCAAGATCAATATGACAACAAGATCCGCAAAATTCATTTCAATCCTCCTATGATTTCGAAGTTCTGAACTTCAGTTCTCTTGTGGAAATCGCTTCGCTTTCCGGCTGATAACCTTTTCTGAATAAAAGATAAATCATGCCTGCCAAAAGTACAATTGCAATAATCGTAAATACATTGAAGGAAACTTCTCCAAGCAGCAATCCGCCGATTTGGTAGACAATCATCGCACACACATAGGCAAAACCACACATATAGCCAATAGACAACAAAGTCCATTTCGGATTGTTCATTTCTCGTTTAATAGCGCCCATTGCCGCAAAACAAGGAGCACACAATAAGTTGAAAATCATGAAACTGTATGCTGTCACCGCAGAGAAATCCGCAGCCACCAATGCCCAAATCTCATCTCCGGCTTCCGAAAGTTCTCCCGCATGATTGTAAAGAACACCAAATGTATTGACTACTTCTTCTTTTGCGATCAAACCGGTAAATGTGGCAACCGTTGCTTTCCAAGCCATATCACCAACCCATCCCAAAGGATAGAAAATCCAGGACACTGCATTTCCGATTGACGCAAGCAATGAATGGTTGTTGTCTTCGACAAGCGTAAAAGCCCCATTTACAAATCCAAAAGACTGTAAGAACCATAAAACAATCGAACTTAGTAAAATAAGGGTCCCGGCACGTTTGATAAACGACCATCCGCGCTCCCAAGTCGAGTGAAGCACATTGTGAATACTAGGCATATGATAGACCGGAAGCTCCATCACAAATGGTGCGGGCTCTCCGGCAAACGCTTTGAACTTTTTCAACATGATTCCCGTAATGATCACAGCCGCAATTCCAATCACGAATGCCGAAGTCGCAACTAGCGAACTGTTTCCGAAGATGGCTCCGGCAAACAACCCGATAATCGGCATTTTCGCACCGCAAGGAATAAATCCTGTCGTCATGATCGTCATCTTGCGATCACGATCCTGTTCGATCGTACGACTCGCCATAATTCCAGGAACTCCGCATCCTGTCGCCACAAGAAGAGGAATAAAGCTTTTACCCGACAACCCGAACTTGCGAAACAGACGATCCATGATAAACGCAACACGAGCCATATATCCGCAATCCTCCAAAATAGATAAGAAGATAAACAGAACCAAAATCTGGGGCACAAAGCCTAATGTAGCCCCTACTCCGGCAACAATCCCATCTTGAATAAGCGATCCCAGAATCGGATTTAGATGAAGAGCACCAATCATTGAATCAACAGCACCCGGAATCCATTCCCCAAACAGGACATCATTAGCCCAGCCTGTTCCCATCGTTCCAATCGAGATCGGAGTGGATCCCATTGCGATGGTATACACACAATACATGATCAAAATAAAAATAGGCAGAGCCAAGATCCGGTTCGTTACAACTTTATCAATCTTATCTGACAAAGTCAGAGCGTGCTTCCCTTTTGATTTTTTGACCGCTTTTGCGATGATTTGAGCAATCTGAGCATATCGTTCATTCGTAATCAAACTTTCTGTATCATCATCGTAAATTTCTTCTAGATGATCGATTTGGCAGGAAATTTCCTTTTTTATATCATGAGAGAAATTCATTTCTTCATCAACACGTTCATCCCGCTCCAACACTTTGATTGCATACCAGCGCGGGCATTCCAAATGAGGAAGAAGTTTTTCCACGAAAGAAACGGAAGCTTCCACATCCTCGGTAAACGGAAGAAACTGCTGGCCTTTTTTTGTCGAAACTTTTTTTATTTGGACAAGCAATTCATCAATCCCCTTATTTTTAAGAGCACTGATTTCAACTACAGGAACATGAAGCTGCTCGGATAATTTTTTCGGATCAATCTGATCTTCGACCACATCCATCATATTCAATGCTACAATGACCGGAATATCAAGCTCCAGCAATTGCGTTGTCAAATAAAGATTTCGTTCGATATTTGTCGCATCCACGATATTGAGAATCACATCCGGACGTTCATGAACAAGATAGGTTCGCGATACAACTTCTTCCAACGAATATGGGGAAAGCGAATAAATTCCCGGAAGATCCTGAATCAGCAAATCATGATCGTTTTTTACGGTTCCTTCCTTTTTTTCGACTGTCACGCCGGGCCAATTTCCCACACGCTGTCTAGAACCTGTCAACGTATTGAATAGTGTTGTTTTTCCACTGTTCGGATTTCCGGCAAGTGCAATTTTAATTTCCATACTTCATCTTTCCTTTCTCTATCGGACTTCGATGATTGCCGCATCAGCCTTGCGCAACGACAATTCATATCCCCGGATATTCAGTTCCATAGGATCACCTAAAGGAGCAATCTTGCGTACAAAAATTTCAACCCCTTTTGTTACACCCATATCCATAATGCGTCGTTTCACGGCTCCTGACCCGTTGATCTTTGTGACCTGAACAGTTTCGTTTGGTTTGCATTGATTCAAAGTTCTCATACTTTCTACCTTCCTATACCATAATGCGTCTTCCTAAACCCTCATCAAGAGCCAATCGGACTCCTTTGATCTCCACGATCAAATTCCCAGCGATGGATTGTCGCACAATAACGGTTTCCGATTCGACAAGACCCAAATTTCTAAGATGCGTACGGACCGCATCTTTTCCCGAAATTCTCTTGATCACATACGGAATATCCAATTGAGCAAACACTAATGGCATGATCGATTCCTCCTAGATTTAGTCTAAACTAACTACGATTAGTATATTCTAACAATAAGTTAGTGTCAACTAATTATTTTCAAAAGCGTCTTAAGACTTCCTCTTATTCAATCATGATACTATGACGATAAAGGAGGATTCTTTCATGAAACAAATTCGTAATTTATGCAGCGGGATCGGAATCATAGGAATGTTGATCGTATTTGTGAACAATCTTCTTTTCCCTTTGCCTGCCGGTGTGATGAAGCTGACATCCCTCGTTTTATCGATTGCCCTCGCAATGGTCCTCTTTTGCTGGTATACAATCTGGATCGAGAAGCGAAAGAAAAAGAGCCGTCTGTAATCACACGGCATCATATATACTCTGACAAGTCATACGAGAATGGCTCACTTTATAAAAAATACAAGATTCATAAAACAGCCTGCATTCACGATTCATCTTGTGATTATGCCAGCTGTTTTTTCTATGGACAAAAATGATTCATAATTTGTATGGAAAGAAAGAAATTTTTGTTCATAAAATTATTCCTAGAGATTTCCTCGTTTTAAAAAAATATTTTTTTGTTTTTCTTATAAATCCAAAAAAAATATCGTTTTCTCTTTTTTTGTCTTTTATACTACAAATACGAAGAAAAGAAACGTTTCTCAAAGGAGGAAAAGCGTATGAATATAGTCCATTTGGAACCGGAAGAATTTGTCAATCAGGCATTCAAAACCAGCAGCAAAATCACAAGCCGAATTTATATTGTCGATGGGAAAGCAGCCGTCATGGTCTACCTATGCCAAGATAAAAACAATTTATATTATATGGACCGTGCCCAAACGACGAAAGAAAAACAATATGAAATCGATCATATGGATTTTTACGAACTTCATGCCCAGCTTTATCGAAAGATTGCCTTAGATCAAAAAATGCGAGAGCACATCAATTGAGCGAAAAAGAAAGGTATGTTTTAATACTTTCGAGCTAAAACAAAGCTCACTTCATAATCAAATTCCCTTTCTTAAAACTTTCTTAGAAAAAGGTCCTTCGGGATCTTTTTCTATAAGCATCCAAATCGATTTTCAAAAGAAAATATGATTAAATTAGACCAGCAAGAAATTGCTCCTTTTCACTACAACACAAAAAAGGAACGGAAATTCCGTACGGAATCTTCTGCTCCTTTTTTTCTTAATTCTTTTTCCAGAGCATCGTATGATCGCAAAATTCTGCCATCAGCCGACCACGATCCTTAAGCCACGAAAGATAAGAACGAATCGTACTGCCGACAAGTACGTACTGTTCGAAGTTCATCGTCAAGCCATAATGGTGAAATACTTTCTGCAATATTTTTTCAAAAGAAACCGGCTCTTTGCAAATTGATAAAATCAGATTGGCAATCTCATAAACTTTCTCGCGATTATAGCATACAATCTCTTTGATATCCGCAGTCACCTCCGCATGAGAAGGAATAAACAAGGCAGCTTCCATATTTTCCACAAAATCTAATGTGTTCAAATACGCATCTACATCGTAAATAAAAGATATAGCATATTTTTCCAACGTTTCTTGACTGCTCAGACAATCAGCAAGAAAGACGATCCCATCCGGCATTCGAAAACCGACCATATCGAAAAAATGGCCCGGCAACGGGATCACTTCGATTTCTTTAGGAAAACTCTTGTCGGAAAAATCAATCGCATCGCTTTCTTTTGCCATCAAAAACTTATGCCGCAAATCTTTGCAAGGATATCCACCATACAAAAAAGATGGTTCGAGAATCGGATACTTAGTGAATGCAGCTTCAATTCCTCCCGCATATATTTTGCATCCGGTCTGTCCTTGCAAATATTTGTTTCCTCCTATATGGTCGGCATTGGAATGCGTATTCAAAATACCTGCCAGCAGCCAACCTTTTTCTTCCAATATTTTTCGAATTTTTCGGCCGGCCTCTTTGTCGTTTCCGCTATCGATCAAATAAACATTTTTTTCATCTTTTACATACACCCCAATTTTTGCAGGGCTTTCGATGTAATAACAGTGATCACTCACTTGGATTAATTCGTACATATACCTTCCCCTGCTACTCAAAATGTGTCTAAACATACTCAAACACATCGAGAATTGAAATCCTCACGGATATTTCTTACTGCTTCTTCGTGTATGCTTTTGTGTTCCGTAAGCGGCAACACTACTCACAAGTTCTTGTACACTCCACAGTCGTAAATTCCCGAATCAGCCTTCGGTACATACCTACATTTGCTTGTTCGTTACGCAATGCTGTAGGTTGTTGCATCTCTTAAATTAAGACTTGCATTCAGATCTCTGTTTTCAACATAACCACATTGACAGCGGAACACTCGATCTGAAAGTTTTAAATCTTTCTTGATACTTCCGCAGCAGTGGCACATTTTCGATGATGGATACCACCTGTCAGCGATCCTCAATTCAATGCCTCTTTCTTTGCATTTCGCTTCCAGTTTGACTCTAAACTCATAAAACTTTTGGGAAGCAACTGCTTTTGATAAATGCTTGTTCTTCATCATCCTGGTTACATTCAAATCTTCTACAGTAATATAAGATGGCTTGGTTTTCACAATCTCTGATACTGTCTTATTGATGTAATCCGTACGAATATTGTCCATCCTTTGATGAAGCTTTTGTACCTTGAGCTTTTGTTTTTGGATATTTTTTTGAGTAGACTCTCCTTTCTTTGTATTTTCTAACTTGCGTGAAAGACTTCTTTGCTCTCTACGCAGTCGTTTTTCGAGTTTTTTTATTTTTGCTGATTTATTGATGTTTTTATAGGCCTTGCCATCGGAAACAATCGCAAGATCCTTCAATCCCAGATCAATTCCGATGCCTTCATTTTCGTTGTTTTTAACCGAAGGAGAGTCAGGTATTTCTACCACCACCGAGGAATAATATCTTCCTGCCTTCATGGAAACGGTGCCGCTTTTGATCACCATTCCTGATTTTGTGGTAGGAAGATACCCTTTTTCTTTCAGTCTTACCCATCCTATACTTTTTTCTATATTTCTTATAACTTAACATATCCTCCTTTATTGTAAAAAAATTATATTGTATACACCTGTAATCTCCAATAGCACATCAAACATCGGTTTTCGTATTTTACGAATTTCTTTTCGTCGTGTTCCTTTTTATTCAGGCAGCATATGTTGCTTGTTTTATTTGAGATTCCGAAAGATAGTTTTGATAATACACGCCGCCGTATTCAAGCAGTCCTTCGAATATGAGTTCATTGGCTTCGGCAATAAATTCCAATTTCGGTATATATTCTAGCGGAATAAATGTCTCCAATCGTTTTTTCAAAGCATGCATATCATTGACCATCGGCGTACGGAATAACACAATTTCAGGACCGAATAACGCAATTGTTGGAAGAACAGCATTAATAACAAGTTCGATTTGTCCCTGCTCGGTGCGGGCCAATCGACGCGGTTCATCCGAAAACTGCATCCGATATAAATAATATTTTAATTCACCGGCGACGCCTTGAATCCCTGTAACAAGCTTCCCGTTGACCATATTTCCTTGTCCGCCGTTGAGATGTCCATACGGTTGAGAATGCAAAGTGATATTTTGATACTGAGGGTGATTGACATGATAGCCGACAACCGCCGCATTCGTATTGTTCATAACAATAGCCGGAATATGATAGTGTGTTTCTATATGTTCTTTTAAGTGATAATTTTTATATCCTTGCTCGGGATAGTCGATCACGCCTTCTTCATTGACAACTCCCGGATAAGCCAAAGCGATCAAGTCGATATGAGGAACCTGGCTCAAACAGTAATCGATCGTATCCCAGATCGGGATCAGATTTGATGTTGCCTTGATTACATAATCATCCAAAACAATTGTTCCGTGATCATAAATTCGCATATACAAAGTGACGCGTTCGCCATCATACAATTCAGCCAAGCATAAAACAGTTTGTTTTTTCTTTGAACATGCTTGCTTTCCGACTTTTTTCTCTTTTCTGTTTTTTTCATCGCATTTCTTTTTCATTTTTTTCTGAATAAATTCCAAAGTGCTCATAGCATCATAAGAAGCGAATGCTTGCGTTGGAATCTGGAGGATCAGCTTATTCGGAAGCGAGGTTGCTATCTTTTTTAACATATATCCGATTTGCGGTGCCAACAAGATGATGTCATAATTTTCAGCTTGATCGTACAAATCAAAGTACGACACGGCCTCAAATGTATAGTCAAGCTCTAATGTATCGGCCGCTTCTTTGAGCCGACTGGCAAAAAAGGATGTCGTAAAGCCCGAAGAACACGAAAGCAATACACGAGTTTTCTTTTCATAGCGCAAATTAAGCAATGCTTCTTCCATTTCGCGAAACAACACTTTCGTGTGTTCTTCTTCTTTTAACTGGAAATGCAAATAGTATTTTGGATCGTTATTTTTAAAATTTGTGATGCTGATTTCCACGATCTCATCCGGATAAAAATTGATTTCAGCCCGTCCATACTCCGTAACCAGTCGATAATGATCTTCATCTTCGATTCGAAGCGCATATTCTTCATTATTTCGGCTTTTGATCCATGACCTAAAATCAAAAACATTTTTCATAGTGTAACCCCTTTCTTTTTTCTTTTATTTTACCATACAATGATTGTTTTTTTCTCGATTCAGTAGTAGCATGAACAGAAAAAAAGGAGCCAAAAATGACAGAAAAGGAAAAAATGGAACAAGGACTTTGGTACGATGCAAATTTTGATCAGAATCTGCTTGACGATCGCCTCAAAGCAGAAAGCATTTGCTATCAATACAACATGACCGACCCTTTGAATAAGGAAAAACAAAGAAGTCTGCTCAAGCAATTATTTGAAGATCTTGAAGAAGACGTGACGATTCTTCCTCCTCTGGCTTGCGACTATGGGTATCGTACAACGATCGGAAAAGGATGCTTCATCAATCACAACGCTTATTTTATGGATGCAGGATCTATTACAATCAAAGACCACGTGTTCATCGGGCCGAATTGCGGTCTGTACACTGCCAATCATCCGCTCGATGCCGAAAAAAGAAACTCAGGACTTGAAATCGCCTTGCCGATCCGTATCGGGAACAATGTATGGATCGGTGCGGACGTAACCATTCTACTGGGAGTGAGCATTGGCGATAACGCAGTAATCGGAGCCAAAAGCCTAGTTACAAAAGATGTGCCCGCCAATACGCTTGCTTTCGGTAATCCTTGCAAAGCAATCCGCAAGATCACGAAAGAAGATCGTATTTGCAATCACCGATAAGCATTCTTTTCGCTTTTTCGAAAAAAATTGTTCATAATAAAAATGAAAAGAGGTACCATTTATGGACACAAAAGTTATGCAAAAATTTGTTTACGGACTTTTCGTTCTGACAGGAAGCAACGATGGAAAAAGTTCGGGCTGTATTATCAATACCGCAATTCAGGCATCAGACAATCCCGATATCATCACGATCAGCGTTAGTAAAAACAGCTATACTCGCGAGCTCATCCAGCAATCAAGAAAATTCAACCTTTCTATATTAGATGAGGAAGCGCCGTTTTCTTTATTCAAACATTTTGGATTCCAATCTGGACGTAATTTCGACAAATTTTCAAGTTACGAGCACAAAGGTGTATCGAAAAACGGACTCTACTATATTACAGAAGGAACGAACGCCTATCTTTCCTGTGAAGTCGATCAGGAAATCGATCTTGGATCTCATGTGATGTTCTCAGCCTATATCACAGAAACAAATATTTTATCCGATAATCCAAGCGCAACCTATTCTTTCTATCATTCTCATATCAAAAAATTTGAAGAGAAAAAACAGACAACCGGCAAAAAAGGATGGCGCTGTACCATTTGCGGTTATATTTACGAACATCCTGATCTGCCTGCCGATTTCATTTGTCCTTGGTGCAATCATCCCGCATCGGATTTTGAAGAAATCGATCTTTAACGAAAAGGGGCTGTAACGAATAGGTGATTTTTAGAAATCACTAGAGCGTTGCAGCTCTTTTTTTCTTTGCTTCTTTCGAAAATGACAGGATCTATGGCAAAAAGAAAAGCGCGCCCCGATTTTTGGCGCACTTAAAAAGAAATATCACTTTTTTCTGCTTTTTTCCGATTGATTTTATGGCTTCA
>KE159701.1:38026-54466 GCA_000403415.2 Firmicutes bacterium M10-2 | reverse complement strand
TCAAGATCGCGCAGAGAAGCGTAGCCTTTGAGAGTGTAAGCGAGAAGGATACATTGGAGCAATTTCAAGCCATCGTATCCGCAGTCATGACGGGAAGAGAAGTCGATATATTTGAACACGTTGACTCCCTCTACGACTTCCTTCACGGTTCTGGAGATATCATCCGAAGGGATGGAATCATCATAAACAAATGACAAAGGGAATTGAAAAGATGGCTGAAGTGCGTTACTATGGACTAAGTATTTTGTCACAACTAAATAATACCAAAAAAGGCCGGGTTGATGATCATTTTGATATCAACTCGGTCCTTTTTTTATTTCGGGAGCCAGATATTTTTTTACTTACCCGTTACAGCCCCTTTTCTCTACATTTTTTTCTTTGCCGGAAAATAAATATCGGTTTCCCATTCATCGATTGGATAGTGATTGATCCCGCATTTCGTGTACAGTTCGTAAGGCGCACCAACTTGCTCATAGTTGTTGGTTTCCATCCATTTCACGATTGCGGCATATGCTTCATTCAACGAAGAATAAGCGCCTTTATGGACTGTATGCACGAAACTTCCTCCCTCGATCCTATCATTTGCATCTGCTTCCTTTACTTCCATATACACCTCAATGTCGGCTTTACTATGATTAAATTCCTGATCAAAATAGCGGGCACCCGTCATATTGAAATCTTTCACTCCTTTTTTGTGAAGCTGTTCGAATAATTCGGAAAAGACCATCCCAAAATCATTGACACCCATTTCCCTGCGCAATCCGAAAATCGGAATCGGTTTTTGTTCAATCACATCAATCGCATAATTTTCAAAAGTTGTCTGATTCATTGTATCGCTCCTTTTTATCTGCCCGATTAAAACACGCAAATCACGAATGGTATCATCAAGTTGCTGTCTTTGCATGATCAGCTGGCCAAGCTTGACATCCAAAACATCCTGATGTTGTGAGAATTGTTCATCGAGCATTGTTTTAATTTCGTCAAGGCTGAATCCAAAACGCTTGTACCGCTGTATGGTAATCATTGTATCGAGTTGATCCGGCTCGTAATACCGATATGAATTTGTTTCATCGATATAGGCCGGTTTGAGAAGTCCGAGCTGATCATACAGTCGCAACGTTTTTACACTCACTTGACATGTTCTGGAAAATTTTCCAATAGGGATCATAGTACCTCCTTGCTTAAGCTCTCTCATCTTATCCTCTCCCCTTACGGGAAGGTCAAGAAAAAAAGACTGCAAAATCGCAGTCTTTCAACCAAATGACCTGTCAATGAAAAAGCGGTCGAATCACTTTTTCAATCTTGCATGTATCCTACGCCAAATTTGAGGGAAATCAATTGGAAGAGCGCAGTGAGCCGACACGTGCAGGAAATTTCAGGCCGGGACATTTGATCCTTTAGGGAAGCAGTTCTTCCATTGTGATTGAACGCAAATTTTCGGCAATCGCATTCAAACATTTATACATGACTTCACGTTCTGATTCGTTAAGATCCTGACTGGCTTGATCGACCGCATGATGAGCAATCGTATTCAATCGTTCAGCCAAAACCTTCCCTTTTTCGGTTAACTTGACCTTTGCGTTGTAGCGTGTATGGTTTATCTCTTCTTTAAAAAGAAGTCCATGCTCTTCCAAGGTCGTTAAAGAGCGAGAAATTTCCGCTTTATCTTTTTGACAAATTTCTTTCAGCCTTGCGGCCGTAATTCCTTCACGAAAACGATAAATAGTAAGAATATATAAAGCATGGGTGGCTTTAAGCCCTTCGCTTTTCATGATTTCTCCGACAATACGATTCCAATCTTTCATGATCTCAAATAAGATCAGCGTGAAACGCTCAAATCGAGTCATTATGATTTTCTCCTTTAGTTGATTTATCAACAAATGAATCATACGCTTTTTTCGAAAAAAACACAACAAAAATAAAAAAGCTCTTGATCGAAAGGATGTTAACCATGGCGATCTGGTCATCGAATCGTTTTCCTAAATGATGGGAAAATACGGTTTGTACTATGTAAGTGGGAAATCTAACCGCGTCTAGAAAAGGGCGTTCGCCTGTGAGATACTCTTCCCACAGATGAACGCCCTGTTTTATTTGCTTCATTCGCATTGCTCTTTGACTTCGCCATTCCACGGCATCACTTGATCCAGGATCTCATTGGTCAGCTGGTCGAGCTTTCCGTTCAGTTTTTCCAACACGTAGCGTATGTATTGATACGGTACGAGCCCGTTCGCTTTCGCGCTTTCCACGATGGAATACAGGACGCCGCAGCTTCTCGCTTCTCTCAGACTTCCCGAGAACAGCCAGTTGCGTCGTCCGATCGCGAAGCTTCGGATCGTTCGTTCCACCAGCGAGTTGGTCATCGGCACGCTCCCGTCTTCCAGGTAGACTTTCAATCCTTCTTCGTTTTCCATCCAAAGAAAAAATTATTCAACATTGACGCTTATGTTAATATCTAATATAGCAAAATTATAAATAACGTTATCAATAATTTTGAAGAAGGTGAACAAATGGAGAATACTTCTTTTAAAGAAAAAATTATTACTGAATTAGGTTTTATCATTTGTTTGAAAAGTGCAATGCTAATACAGAAGCAAAAGAAACCAATTTTCTTATGGATTTAAAATCTTTATTAGAGTATCGACCAGATAATGATTTTTTTATCAAAGCATGTATAGAAAATTTAATATATAATTATGACTTAAATATTGAAGTTATATCTAAATTAACAAACATAGAAAAAAAACCATTCTGCTTATATTGAATGGCAATAGCGGATTATCTATTGAAGAAAAATATAATTCTGCATGTTCACTTTTTCGATTTTTCAATTTTATTTTAAGCGTATGGAAACATTTAAATACAATTGAGGTTTTAAAGGATGCCGTTCTATTTCCCGCTTACATTCGAAATAACATCCATGTTGCAAAATGAAATAACAAGGACTCCAACTAGCAGCAATAATGTATCCTCATCATACACTTTCCTTTCTACACCACTTTTATCATCCAGACTTGACAGTCCGAATGAAACAGAACACAAGCAATACATATCCCAATCATACCGATTACCCCATGCTCAAAGACATGGCCCGCTCCATCCTATCCACAGCAAAATTCCCTCTCCTTTTTGGTCGCAAAACTTGCGAATCGACCTCAAAATCGAGAGGCAGAGAATACTGGGAAAAATATATGTTTATTTTTTGTCGTCACCTAAAAAAATATTGAATTCAATGAACAATGTCAATAAATGAGTAAAGGAACTCATTTATATAAGTACAACTCTACAGACAAGTTCCTTTTTCTATATGCGTTTCTATTTTCTGCTTACTATTCTCCAAAAACCGATATAGAAAACAATTATTTCTAAACTAATGCCAATCCAACTGATACCATAAAAGGCAGAATAGTAAGCATTGAATCCAATCACAATAAAGAGAATCAACATTATGTTTGTTGAAAACAAACATATGGAAATTGTAAGATAAAATAGTAAGTTCACAAGATAAACCCATTGTGGCTGATTGGTATATGTTTGGGGATTTACCAAAACAAAAGCAAAGAGTCCTATCGCAATGGTTAATCTAGTGGTGAAATTATTTTTTTATTCATTAGTCCATCTTTTTTAAATTAATATTCACAGACTGGAAGCCATTGTCCTCCGGTGCAGACTATTCCAACAGGATTATAACAAGCTACACATGTGCCGGCAAAGCATACCATAGACCAAACACTTGGAGCAGCTAAGCAAGCAGCACCTATTAAATTGTCACATCCATTTGAATCATTGTAGCTCCCATTTCATCTAGAGAATCGGATCGTTTTTTTCCACTTGTAAAATCGAAGACGAAGTATTTTGTGTAAGAGCGTTCATAAGTCTCTCTGCTTCCTTTCGATCTTGATAATATGCTTCAGAATAAATCTGAACAGGTTTTTTAGAAACGTATACATGACATCTTGAGTCATCTTCAAAAACAATTCTTAACCCAACATATAAACTTGGATTTCCAGAGATAGGAATAATCATTGTTACTCCACTTAAAACTTGATGCGTAAACGGTTTGGTTTTCCCTTTGTATTTCGCGTCTTCATTCAAAATAGTCACTTTTTTAATTGACTTCAAAGGGTAAGTCCTTCCTTCAATTTCAAAAGTATCCGAATAAATTATTATATGTTCACTCATATCTTCTCCTTTTAACATAAATCAAAGTTTCAGAAAGCTATCTAAAATATAATTTTATCAGTTATAGAAAGTAGTCGCTCCACTAAAAGTTTGCGACATTCCCGGTGCTGAATAGTTATATACGCTTACCGCAGTAATAGAGGTATAAGTCGAGTATCCGAATCATAACGATATGTAACAGCAACATTTAATGTACAGTTATACATCGGATCCGAAAAAATTCCGGTTCCACGACAAACTACAGATACATTAATTGTTCGTGGGACATTAGCACCTCGCACATTATCCCAAGCTCCGTCATAAACCACTTCGACTCCAGCAACATCAACTTGAAGCTCATCGCTAAGATTTCCGAGTTCATCAATAACATAACTTTCATTGAACTCATCATAATAAGTATCATAAATAACTTCCTCAACTGGCTGAGGGGCTGATGTACTCTCATTTTCAGCAGCAGCCACAGGCAAACCTCCGACTGATGCAATAAGAGCTGTTGAAGACAACACAACAGATAATAATTTTTTCATTTTCATAATTTTCTCTTTATTATATTTGTTATCTTGTCTTTTTTACTTGTCCCCTTTATGATCACCATAAGGTGAGCTTACCTTCCAGCAATCATCTACCTTATGATGCTCGGGACAGTATTGAGGCAAGAGGAGTACACCACCAACAAATACCGCTGCAATTCGCTTTAAAAAATTCTTTTTCATAACATTTTGTCCTTTCTTTGTTATGAATATGATAGAATTTACGCAAAAGAAAGGGAATGAATTCGTTTCGAAATTCAAAAGTTTTAAAATGAGTTTTTTTAAAGAAAACAAACAAGAAAAATACGACAAAGAGCGCTTTTATGGCGCTTCAGGCTGTTGACAAAGTCGATTTTTCAAATCGGCTTTGTCACAGCTTTTTATTTTTCTCCCACAAATGAATAAAAAAAGAGCAATTTGAGGTATTTAAGTACCTAATATTACTCTTTTTTTAGACCTTTTTACCCACTTTTATTTTATTGAAATTTAATTTTTTCAAAATAGGTAGTTTGTCAACACTCTGGAGCGCTTTTATGGCGCTTATATTCATGATTTAAGAAGATATTATGAGATTCTGCAAAAGGATTTGGCAAAAGCGCTCCATGTAAGCAAGTCCACCTGGTCTAAAATGGAGTCCGGACAACAAAATATGGACTATGGTATGTTTTGTCAATGCATTGACTACTTTAAAAAGATTGATTCCGATTATGATTTCAATGAAAAAGTTTCGAAATTAAGCGAAGCGGAACAATGGATCAATTTCTGTTTACAAGGATTTATCAATCTTTCCTACTTTGACAAACTCAATGAAATCAAAGATTTATTTCAGTATTTCAAGAAAATAATCTATTTTTAATCCCCGATTTAAAATAAAAAGGAGCTACATTGCTCCCATAAATATAAATCTATCGAACCATTGTAGCTCCCATTTCATCTAAAGAATCGGATCGTTTTTTTCACCCCTTATAAAAACGAAGACAGAGCGTTGACATAGACAATATTTCATTTTTAATTATATAGAAAAAAAACAATAAAAATAGAATAAATTATGCACAATATATATGCCATAAGCATCTCTATATCAATGATTATTTTATTTTTTCGCGCTAAATTAATTATATTCGAAAACATAATTAGAAAAAATATAAATTGAAAATAGTTGGCTTGATAATTTATATTAAATTTAAAAATAATAACTAAAGATGCAATAATAAGTGTGGCAAAGCTTAAATATCTAAGAATATATACAATATTATCTTTATTCATTTTTCTCTCCTCTTTTTATTATATGGTTGTCTATGCTTCTATGTTAAATAAGCAATTCTTAAAAGACTGATATTTTATAGAGCAGCACCCAATCCTTTCTTTATATTTTACTTTTCTAATCAATATTATTTTATATTTTCGGTTTTATATAACTTCATTAATACCCTTAGTATCGAAATTAATAAGTTCTTGCGAAAAATATCTATTATTATTTCCCTAGCTAAATCTATTCTAACATTTACCATATAATGAAACGGGCGTTCCATATAGAAGCCCGTTTCATCGTAAGAAATAAATTTCTGATATTTAAAAATGATTTTATTTAAATATAAAAGTCTATTTGTCGCACAACTGTATAATAACTTGTAAATTTATTAACATCTGTTACTGTTCCGCCAGGTCCATTAACATTTATTAATGATTGACGATATAATCCATTCCAGCCTGATTTAAGAGTTGCCGTTAAACCTGCCACCCCGACTAATCCTGCTCCAGGAAGAAGTGAAATAACCCCAAGAATAACACTTGTAGCCAATTCTCCTGTAGTAATATTTGTCAAAGAAGCAATCATTTCATTCGTCTTGCTCTCGCTCATGTACCACCTATATATAGTTCCATCCTTCTTCAGTAGCATTTCTATTATAATATGTTCCATAAGTACTTACATTATCGCGAATAACATAATTATCTAATGCGTAAAAAATATCTTCTTTTAATGTTTCTAGTGTATAATTTTTTCCTGTAGCTTCATTAAATTCGAAAATTTTAAAATCATTAAATAACTGATTTTTCCAATCTCCCTTCTTTTTATTTCATTTGTCCCCTTTATGATCACCATAAGGTGAGCTTACCTTCCAGCAATCATCTACCTTATGGTGCTCGGGACAGTATTGAGGCAAGAGGAGTACACCACCAACAAATACCGCTGCAATTCGCTTTAAAAAATTCTTTTTCATAACATTTTGTCCTTTCTTTGTTATGAATATGATAGAATTTACGCAAAAGAAAGGGAATGAATTCGTTTCGAAATTCAAAAGTTTTAAAATGAGTTTTTTTAAAGAAAACAAACAAGAAAAATACGACAAAGAACGCTTTTATGGCGCTTATATTCATGATTTAAGAAGATATTACGAGATTCCACAAAAGGATTTAGCAAAAGCGCTCCATGTAAGCAAGTCCACCTGGTCTAAAATGGAGTCCGGACAACAAAATATGGACTATGGTATGTTTTGTCAATGCATTGACTACTTTAAAAAGATTGATTCCGATTATGATTTCAATGAAAAAGTTTCGAAATTAAGCGAAGCGGAACAATGGATCAATTTCTGTTTACAAGGATTTATCAATCTTTCCTACTTTGACAAACTCAATGAAATCAAAGCCTATTTGAATCAGGAGGAAAACAAGCACTCTTCCGCCTATTTTCTCTATAAAATCGTGGAAGCTTTTTACAATCTATTCAACGAAAAAGGCACAATGAAGGATATTGAAAACATGATAGAAACGCAGTATTTTCAGGATGATTATTCTCTGGCGATTTTATATGATTTATGGGGAATCATCGAAGACTCCACAAATCCGGAAATCATTGAGAATCAGATCAAGATTCTTCATAAAGCTTTGGCCTATGCCCAACGTGCCAACCATGCGGGACTGACCGGCTTGATTGAATACCATTTGATTTATCGCTATGACGACTTGAATCAGCCAATTCACGCTTTGGATTTGATTGAACCCTGTAAAAACCACCTTCAAAAAGCGGGCGCGTATCGACGGATTTTAACGGTACAAATGGCAGATGGCGTTCTATACAAGAAGTTGAGAATTTACTCAAAAGCGATAGCAATTTTTCATAGTTTATCTCTTAATAAAGATCAGGTGATGGACAATCGAATCAAAACCTCTCTTTACGATAATATCGCCTGGTGTTTATTCATGCAGGAGAAAGATGAACAAGCCCTTGAATACGCGATGCAGGCGCTCTCTTTAGGAAGCACCTTCCCAGACATTTACATCGTCCTCGCCTTCTCCAACTATCGGCTGCGCCAGTTTGATCTGGCAAGACAGTACGCGACCGAATTTCTTGAAAAGAATTTTGAGGAAGAACGCGCCGTTCTGATTGGACTGTTTATGAAGCTCGTGCTGGCTGTGTTGGATCAGGAACCGGACATCACTTCTTTTTCTTATGAAATCACTTCCCTGCTTCCGGACTTTCGGGCGGTTGAGCTGGAAATTCCGTTTTACTCTTTGTTGACCGACTACTATAAATCGAAAAATGATTTTTCCAGCGCTCTGGACGCGCAGGACAAGCTTGTTTCCTATTTGAAATTCGACTTTAATTTCCATTAAAAAAAGCTGGTTTTGAAGTGAACCCCAAAATTTGACAGCCAAATAAGGAGGTTCACTTTTTCTATGTCCAAAATCAACAATAAACAGCGATTGGAAATCTATCATAAAAGGAAGCAGGGTGAAACGATAGCTAATCTGTTCAAACAATATCAATTGAACCGCGCAAATATAGAATATTTGATCCGGCTGCTTGATCGTCATGGAGAGCAGATCTTGAGAGAAGGCAGGAATCGATATTACTCTCCCGAGCTGAAACAGGAAATCATTGATAAAGTTCTTATCGAACATCAGTCATTAAAATCTACATCGATCGATCCGAAGGATAAAGATGCCATCATAAAACAGAAAGACGAAGAGATCCTGCACCTTCGTGCAGAGAATGAATACTTAAAAAAATTGAAAGCTGTAGTTCAAGCAAGAAAGGACCGACAACAGAAGTAAAAGTTGTTCTGGAACTGCAGCTAAAATATCCTTTAAAGGTCCTTTTGGAAGTGTCCGGATTGAAGCGATCGACATATTACTATACTCGAAACAAGATCAGCAAAGATAAGAAAAACGCCCCCATCATGAATGCGATCATAGAGATCTATTATGCCCACAAACATCGGTACGGATACCGCAGGATCACATTAGAACTCAAGAAACGAGGATGGATAGTCAATCACAAGAAAGTGCAGCGGCTGATGGGCTTCATGGGACTTTTCGGTCTTACTCCAAAAGCCAAATACAGATCGTACAAAGGCAATTTGAACGGAACTGTGTCGAATGAGCTGCTGGACAAAACAGAGCAAAACGGCAAACATACAAGGAACTTCTCTACCGGAAGATGCAACGAAAAATGGGCGACCGATATTTCCGAATTCCATATAGCCAACGGAAAGCTGTATCTTTCTCCTCTTCTCGATCTGCATAATAGAGAGATCGTTGCTTACGACATTTCGAAGAGTCCTAATTTCGAGCAGACTATAAATATGCTGGATCGGGCTTTCGAACAGTATGAAGATCTTGAAGGACTGATACTGCATTCCGATCAGGGATGGCAGGGTATCATAAAAAGCTGAAAGAAAGAGGAATCATTCAGTCGATGTCCCGAAAAGGAAACTGTCTGGACAATGCAGTGATGGAAAACTTTTTCGGAAAGATGAAGAACGAGATGTTTTATGGAAATGAATATAGATTTCAATCATTAGAAGAATTGAAAGAAGCAATGATTGAATAGATCGAGTATTACAATACGGAGAGGATAACACAAAAATTAAAAGTATCGATTCCTGTTGAATATAGGAATCAATCCTTTCGTTGAAACAAATTTTTATATTGTCCAATTCATTGGGGCACTACATTTGAGTCCAGTTTTTTCTACAAAATCGGATCGTTTTTCTCCACCTGCAAAACCGAAGACAGCGCGTCCTTCAGTAAGCGGGAAACCGTAGACTGGGAAGCGGCAAGAAAAGCGGAGAAAAGGATGGCGCCCGCATTCGAAGTGATGTTGCCTCCGGAAAAATTATAGTTGTCAAAAGAAGCGGTTTTCGATGACATAAAGATGTGGTTCCTTCTATTTGTTTGGTCACTTATATTGTAAAAGAACCACACCTGAAAGTTATCGCCCAACGGGTGAAAAGGATAAAGCCGCAAACCTCTGATAAATAAAGGGATTTGTGGCGTTTTTAGTAGATGTCATGAATAATCCGGGTTGTTTTTTCATTCCTCAATCAGTCTTCCATCCTTTAATTCTAAAACAACATCAAATCTTTTCCTCAATTCATCCGTATAATGATGAGCAATAAATAGTACTCCGATTCCATCAAGATCACAAATAGCGTTTTCAATAATATGAGCGCTGTTTTTATCCAAATTCGCACAAATTTCATCACACAGTAAAAAGGAACGTGTGTCTATTAGCCCACGTGCAATGGCTACTCGCTGCAGTTCACCTCCAGAAATAGAATTACTCTCTTCACTTATTTTTTGATTTAACAAAGATAAAGGCAAATGAACATATTCAAGGAGTTCCTTTATTTTATTTTGAGATACTTCTCTCCCCATACATATATTTGAACTGCAAGTTCCTTGGAATGAAAAAGGCTTCTGATTAATGGTTGTGATGTATTTATAGAGGGGAATATCTCCATCTTTAACGATTGCTTTGATTGAGCCGTGACTACTGTGAATTTTTCCGTTGAGCAGGTTGAATAGGGTGGTTTTTCCACTACCACTTTCACCAATTATCAAATACTTTTTTCCCTTCTCAAATCGATAAGATAAGTTGTCGAGTATTTTTTTTCCATTCAGTATGCAATCAATATGTTCAAGCTGTATTGCATCAATCGAGTTTTCATTATTATCATTTTTTGGAATTAGCGTATTCTGCTGAAATATTTTAATGCGGTCAACAATCGGAATCGCTGCTTGAATCTTAGAAAATGCAGCAGTCGCAACAAATACTCCATTCATGAATGACGAAGAAATTGATGTCACTGCCAAAAAGCAGTCATTTTGTATGGTTCCTTGAACTACACCGATTCCGAGAAGCAGAAGTAGCCCAAATTGAAAAAACAAACCAAATCCATTCGATAACGAATCTGCCACATCCATCAGCCAATTCAATTTCTGATGAGATTTTTCATAACGAAAAAATTCCTTTTTCGTTTGTTCAACATATTGATATTGAACATGATTTCCAAACAATGTATCAAATCCATGGAATGCTTCTTTAAGAAACATAGTGATTCTTCCCGCTTCATCGGTAAATTTCTTTGTGCTAAAATGTATCTTTTTGCTCATGATTTTTGGTATTTGCATCAGCAAAACACTGGAAATTATAAAATAAATAAGCACCCACCACTGGACGGTAACAACTACATAAATACCAACCAATATCATTTGAACACATGCAGATATCAAAGATGGTATCTGCATTAAATATGATTCTTCCACTATTTTAAGTTCATTCAAGAAAAAAGAAGAATACTCACTTGGCTCGTTTTGATGAAAATCACTACTATGTTGTAAAAGAATTGACGAGTATATCTCCTGTTCAATTTCCGTCATTATTTCTTCTTTATATTTCTGTTTCACTTTTCCATACGCAAGATAGATGATTAAAGTATATATACAAATTAAAATCAAATAAATACTAATTTGCTCAACACCTCCTTTTTGATCTAATGCATAAGCAGTAACCATCGTAATCCATTGAGCGCTTAAAATTGGAACTAGCGCATTAAGAATGATAAAAAATAAGTACTGACAGCAAATCCATTTATGTTTCAAAAAATATCGTTTCATCTTTTTCACCCTTTCTTTTATATAAAAATTGGCCTTTTTTATTTGAAGAATCAATTAAAGCAAATACAATAGGTAATCTCCCTCCATACCGCAAATACACTTTATGGAATCTATCCTTAATTTATCGGTCTCAACTAGATTGGTTTTATTTTGATTTTCAAAGTTATGAGGATCTTTTGTATTAATATCTGGCACAATATAAATATCTTCAACATTCACCTCTCTATGAAAAAAATCCATTAAAATCTTTTTGATTTATTCTTGCGTCATAATGATTCTTTGTATATGTAGCCTCAATTGCTTGGATTCTTATTCCATTTTGTTCTAATCTTTCTATATTCTTCATTACTTTTATATACATTTCCACCATCCCGAGAAATACGATTCTTATTATTCACCTCTTCTGGGCCATCCAAATTAACCGTTAAAATAATTTTGTATTTCTTAATCATCTTGGAGTCAATCGATATAGATTAGTCACCATTTTGTAGGAAATATCTTTTTCTAAACCATTTAATGACCTACAAAAATAATCAATTTCATCTTCCGCAAGAGTTGGTTCTCCTCCAAAGAAAATAATTTCTTGAATAGAGTTTCTATTGTCTTGGACCCATTCTATAACTTTATCTAAAACTTCCTTTTTAATGTTTTGGATTTTGCAATTATAATTTCCTTCATTTGCAAAACAGTATTTACATTCTAAATTGCACGAAGTAGTCATAATTAGTTCAACTCTTGAGATTAAAGATTTATCAAATAAACCCAATCGAGATTCAGAGTCAAAAATTCTTAAGTTTTTTTCTTCTTTAATTTTTCTCGCTTCGCAATCCGAGATTTTATAGAATTTACGCCTTTTCCGATCAAATAGTATTCCAAACTTTTCATTTTCTCTATAATATGCATCGATATCTTCTAAATTGAATCTCATTGTCCTTTCCCTTTCTTGCTAAATCTATCTGAATGTTGTTTTTTATCTGGTTTAATAATAAAATAGGAATGCTTTATATTCAACAATACAATTATCAGATAATATCAAAGCGTTATCATTACTAAAAAGAATAAAATCATATTTATTCTGTATATAATTTGCGTAAAATAAAAATTATGAATATAATTCTGTATTTATATTTTTTTCTAAGCAAACATTTTAAGGGAGGTTCTTGAATGGAGTTAATAAAATCACGTATATTTGGTTATTTTGTGGCGGCTATGAGGAAAAAGAATAAATGGTCAATCGAATCACTAGCCCATAGTACAAACTATTCCTATTCAATGATTCGATCAATAGAAAAAGGAGTAAGTAATCTGGACGAGGAGGATAAAAATCGCTTTGCGCGTCTTTTTGGCTTTTCCTCCTTTCAAAGCAATATCAATAATCATTATGATTGGGACATGCAATTAAATGCGCTGGAAAATGCACAGATCACGTTACAGAAAGAGAAGCAAAATCAAATTCTCCATTCTATTTTGGAAAACCGTTCGCTGATCGCTTCCTTTTTATTTCCTCAATATATATTGATGATGTTTTATGATCGAATCACAAATGATGGGAATGAACATGAAATCAATGAACTTCAACATTGGATTGAGCAAATGACTGATTTTTATTCCCCGAAAGAAAAAGCTCTCTTTTTTGATTTATTAGGCATATATGCTACGGATTTGGAAAAAGAAACAGCCTTCTTCCACACAGCATACACATATGATCCCAGATCTTTTTTAGTCAATTTACATTTAGCTATGAATACTTATTTTCATCATCGCATGATGGAAGCATCCCACTATTTGGAATATTGTAAATCATCTCTCTTTCAAATTGGATCTATCTATCGCTATATAGAAATATCATTGTTAGACGCACAACTTCATATTGATTTAGGAAATATTGACCGAGCCATCAACACTTTGATAAATTTATTAACTAATCAAGATCAAATGGATCTTTATCTTCGACGATCATGTCTATCTTTGCTAGCCTTCGGTTATTTTCGAAAAAATGATATACGAAGAGCTATGGACGTGGCATTTGCTGCAATTGATTTAGGAGAAGCCAAGCCATTATTGTATGTTATTATCCTTTTTGCGGCATTTCGATTAGATGATCCTCGCTTTGATCTTTTTGTTATCCGAGCCAAAGATCACTTATATGATGTCCAATCATTTGAGTCCACCAACTCTTTTGATTTATTGGTGCCTTGGAACCAGATCATTGACGGGATCATCGCTTGGAAAAACAGAAAATTCGAAATGACGATTCAGTGTTTCGAATCAACTCTCGAACCGTTTGCAGTTGATCCTCTTCGTCCCTGGATCCTTGATTGCCTAGTCGAATGTGCCCGCTCCAGTCAAAACTTTGAACTCGCTTTATATTATCAAAAAGAAATCAGTAGTTTATTACAAAATAATTCAACATTATAGTCCAAATTTATACATGAGTAGAATAACTCCTCTGCCTAATCCACTTTCTTATTGATCCCAAATTATTCATGAATATACTAAAAACGCCGCAAATCCCTTTATTTATCAGAGGTTTTCGGCTTTATCCTTTTCACCCGTTGGGTGATGACTTTCAGGTGTGGTTCTTTTACAATATAAGTGACCAAACAAATAGAAGGGAACCACATCTTTATGTCATCGAAAACCGCTTCTTTTGACAACTATAATTTTTCCGGAGGCAACATCACTTCCAATGCGGGCGCCATCCTTTTCTCCGCTTTTCTGGCCGCTTCCCAGTTTACGGTTTCCCGCTTACTTGTACTATGATCAAAAGCATATCCTTATGAAGGATCAAAACAGCTTATGTATATTTTCGAAGATTTCGAAAATAAGGAACAAATTAAGACTTTGCTTTCGCAATGTGGAATGCGCTTCCTGCAAAAAAGACCCGAAGATCAAAACTTCAGGTCTTATTTTATTTTTTCTTCTGCAGATGCTCGTTTTGTACAGTTCCGGTTGTGACACCTTCCCCTTCATTTGGGTAATAATGAGAGTAGACGACATCACAAACGAAAATGATTCCCAAAATCCATGCTAACTTGTTTAATTTATCTAAGCCGATTTTTCTGAACCAGTTATCCATAAGAGGGGCAATAATGTATACGAATGCCATTCCTCCTAGACCGAAAACAAGCAGACCTTCAGCACATATCCGGCCATTCAAGTTCAGGAAATATCCTTGATAGCTCCACCATTCGGTATGATAAACCGCTTGTAAGTACACACTTGTAAAATATTCGACAACTCCGCAAAGAATGATCGCAAACAAAAATTCCTGCAGTGGGTGTTGCCTCCATTTTCTAAGCAGAAGCAAGATCATGATACATCCCGACCCGTAAATCGGCAGCCATGGCAAATGAAGAACACCCCGATCCACAAATTGTCCGTTTTTGATCAAATGAAGAGAAACTTCCCAACACCATCCAACAAAGGACATGAAGAAAAACAGCAACACAATGCTTGTCAGCGAGTAATTTCTGGCCGGATATAATGAACGTAAAGCATGCCGCTTTCTTTCTTCTTTGATCGGTGAAAGCTTGATTGGATATTCTTTGCGTTCAATCTGCAATTTATTTTGTTCCAAGTTCCATCGCTTGTAATTATAGCGCTCATAGGCTTTTTCTTCTTTTGAAAGACGGAACACCAAGCCGAAATTTCGTTCCAAAAATCCCTTGAAACCGGTATAAACATCTTTTATCGGATTCAAAACTTTCAAGTCTTTGATTTCTTCGGCATAGGCTTCATCAATCAGCGGCTGCGGTGCAAGCTCGAATAAATAAGGATTATCAAACGCTTTTTCCTGCTGATTTTTTTCCAGATACCGGCTTCGCTGTAAAACATAGTATTCGGAGAAAATGCTTGTTCGATACGAGTTCGTCCAAAAAATACTTGTAATTCCTAATGTGCAAAGATCCAGCACGAACCATCCCAACAACGATAAAGAGATCATGAACGCTTCCATTTTGTATCCATCCATCATTTTTCTGGAAAGGTTGATTGCTTCTTTCGGGGACACAGAAGGATTTTCAGCCAATATATAAGGAACCATCAAATAAGAGTAATATTTGATCACGCCTCCCACGATGGTCAGGCACCATAAAAACCACAATACGTTCTTAAGCAAAAGTCCCTTGACAACATTTTGCCATTTCTTTTCGCGAATAAAAAATAAATATCGTTCAAACGGCACCTTTTGATAAATTCTTCCCTCCATAAAAAACCGTCGATTCACGACACTCAAACATTGCACGATAAACAGCCAAATCGCAACATGAACAAGCATCACAAGTATGAAAAGCACCATGGTCCCGGCATGAGGAATGTGAGTAACTGAGTTGATTGCATGAACGATGAAATTCGTGACCGTTCCCGAAGCGATGATTCGGTAAATGGTAGCAAACACACCATTCGTCGTTCCAAGTTCCGGAATTTTTCCTATCGAATCGACAAAAGAAGTATTGATTGTCTGGATCAAATCATTCATCGCATTGAACGAACCACCGAAAAATACGGCACTCATTCCCCTTTCACCATTTGACAGGACGTCTAAAAATTGAAAGGAACGAACGTGTTCTGTTCCTAAGTAAGCAGCAAGCGCACATACAAACACGTACAGCCAGTAGTGATGTTTGATATTCATTCTTGCGTCTTTTTTCAGTTGTTTTCTATCTATTTTCATACTTTGAGTTTACTTGCTCTTGACGTTAAACACAATTATGTTGCAAACATGAAAAAAGGGGCTGTAACGAATAGGTGATTTTTAGAAATCACTAGAGCGTTGCAGCTCTTTTTTTCTTTGCTTCTTTCGAAAATGACAGGATCTATGGCAAAA
>KE159701.1:0-35576 GCA_000403415.2 Firmicutes bacterium M10-2 | reverse complement strand
TATCCGCAGTCATGACGGGAAGAGAAGTCGATATATTTGAACACGTTGACTCCCTCTACGACTTCCTTCACGGTTCTGGAGATATCATCCGAAGGGATGGAATCATCATAAACAAATGACAAAGGGAATTGAAAAGATGGCTGAAGTGCGTTACTATGGACTAGGTATTTTGTCACAACTAAATAATACCAAAAAAGGCCGGGTTGATGATCATTTTGATATCAACTCGGTCCTTTTTTTATTTCGGGAGCCAGATATTTTTTTACTTACCCGTTACAGCCCCTAGCACATTTGCGGTAAGTACTCTTTGATCTGTTTTTCCCAGCTTGGCCAATCGTGTGGTGTATCGTATCCCCAGAAATCAGTTCTCAGCTGAATCCCTTTATTCCAGCAAATATCGGCAAGCTTGCGAAGATCTTCGGCACACTCATTTTCCCAAGCACCTTGTCCGACCACAAAGATGGCCTGCGCACTATTGTAACTTGGAATGTACGAATGAGTCGGATCCATATTGTTCAAATAACCACATGGATTGTTTTGGTATGCATTAAAGTCTATATTCCCGTCATAGAAATAGGGCGACATATCATAAAGACCGGAAAGCGCCAGCACTTGGCGGATGCGATCCGGGAAACGAAAAAATAAATTTCCTGCATGGAAAGCCCCCATACTTGCTCCCATGACCATCACACTTTCGTTTTGATCTTTTCCGGCCTTGATCAATGCGCTGGGGATAAGCTCATTCATCATATAGCAGACCCAATTTTCCTGAGTTTGCATTCTCGATTCTGTCGGTCCAAAACTTGACCAAGATTCCGGATCCACCGAATCGACGGTCACAAACTGGATCCGGCCTTGTTCGATAAGATCGCTAACAAACTCAAACATATGGCGATCTTCCCATTCGAAAAAACGCCCGTCTTGGCACGGAATGACAACACACAGCGTGCCGGCATGCCCGTACATCTTAAATTCCATATCCCTTTCTAAATAATGCGAATATTCTTTAAAATATCGAATTTGCATAATTTTCCCTCTCTCTTCTTTATTGTTGAATTATACCAATCCACACCATTTTTGAATAGGTTTAATTGTGTTTTTAGCGTTCAAAGAGTATAATGGCAATGCTAAATTGGATGAAAGCGAGTGAAACGATGTCTGAAAAAGAAAAAATCTTAAATATAGCTGTTATTGCCCACGTTGATGCCGGAAAAAGTACTTTGGTCGATGCATTCTTGCGTCAAAGCGATGTATTCCGCGACAATGAAGAAGTGGTTGACTGTGTCATGGACTCCAACGATCTTGAAAGAGAGCGCGGAATCACAATTTATTCTAAAAACTGTTCGGTCATCCATGATGGAGTAAAGATCAATATTGTCGATACCCCGGGTCATGCCGACTTTTCAAGCGAAGTCGAACGAATCATCCGAACTGTCGATACTGTCATTTTGCTGGTCGATGCCAGTGAAGGCCCAATGCCGCAGACGCGGTTTGTCCTTTCCAAAGCATTGGAAATCGGTCTTAAGCCGATCCTTCTCGTAAACAAGATCGATAAAAAAGATCAGCGTGCCGAAGAAGTCGTAGATGAAGTTTATGAACTCTTCCTGGATCTGAACGCCAACGATGATCAGCTCGAATTCCCGATCCTTTACGGTGTTGCGCGCGAAGGAATCGTGCAATACGATCTGGATACACCAAGCGACAACATTGATCCGTTATTCGATACGATTTTAAAACACTGCGAAGTATATCCTGATCTTGATGAAGAGCCTTCTCAAATGCAAGTATCCGCTTTGGCTTATGACGAGTATATCGGCCGTTTAGGAATCGGCCGCGTCTATCAAGGAACATTAAAACAAGGCGATACATACATTCGATGCAATCAAGACGGCACGCAGAAAAAAGAAACGATTTCCAATTTATTCGTGTATAAAGGTCTTTCCAGAACGCCGGTTAAAGAAGCGCATTCAGGAGATATTGTCGTGATTGCAGGAATGCCCGACATTTCGATTGGAGATACGATTTGTGATATCAATCATGTCGAACCGATGGAACATATCGCGATCGAAGAGCCGACCTTGTCAATGAATTTTCACGTCAATACTTCTCCGTTTGCCGGTCAATCCGGCAAGTACGTGACGTCCAGAAACATCAAGGAACGTTTGGAACGCGAACTTGAAGTCAATGTGGGATTACGTGTCGAACCGACAGAAAGCGCAGACTGCTTCAAAATCAGCGGACGCGGAGAACTTCACATTTCGATTTTAGTCGAAAATATGCGTCGCGAAGGCTATGAACTTGCAGTATCGAAACCTGAAGTCATTTTGCATCGTGATGAAAACGGTGTAAAAGTAGAACCTGTCGAAGAAGTGGTTTGTATTGCTCCTGCCGAATATCAAGGAACGATCATCAATCAGCTCAACTTACGTAAAGGAATCATGCAGGATATGGAAGAAGAAAACGGCTATGTCAAAATTACCTATACTGCACCTACCCGAGGCTTGTTGGGATTCCGTACGCAATTTATCAATGATACGCATGGCGAAGGAACTTTGGTTCGTCGTATTTGCGGCTATGAACCTTACAAAGGAGAAATCACTCAGCGTATGCAAGGAGCTATGATTTCCACAGAAACCGGTACAGCGATGACTTACGCGTTGTGGAATTTACAAGAACGTGGTCAGCTGTTCATTTCTCCGCAAACAGAAGTTTATGAAGGAATGATTATCGGTGAATCGGCGAAAAATATCGACCTCGATGTCAATCCTTTGAAAAACAAAAAATTAACCGCTATTCGCAGCAGCGGACGCGATGAAGGTATGTTCCTGACACCACCTCGTGTATTCTCTTTGGAAGAAGCGTTGGAATGGATCAATGACGATGAACTGGTCGAAGTCACTCCGGATGCGATTCGTATTCGCAAAAAAGGATTAACGGCTCAAGACCGTCGTGCATTGTACCGCGAAAAAATGGCACAAAAAAACGGATAATAGAAAAAGGCGTTGTATTTTGACGCCTTTTTATTTTCCGGTCATCCCACTTCTTCATGATTCTTGAAAACCACTTAATTTACAGTCATAGACAAATTTTCATTCTTGCACAACCAAGGAAAAAGGTTCATAATAATAAATTGTGCGCACTTCGTCAAAACATAAGAAACTTTCGAAGCATGCATTCTTTTTTGGAGGTTTGTTTTATGTCAAAAATGGAATCAATGGGTATACGCCGGCTCGTAATCACAATGTCTGTGCCAATCGCGCTGTCTATGCTCGTATCCGCGCTCTACAATATCGTAGATAGCATTTTCGTAGCTGGTTTTTCGCAAAACGCTCTGCTTGCCGTTTCCCTGTGTTATCCTATACAAACACTTATGATCGCAGTCGCCTGCGGGACCGGTGTAGGTTTTAACACATTGCTTGCTAAATATCTTGGCGAAAACAATATGGAAATGGCCGATCAAAGCGTCCTTCACGGACTATTGCTTGCCTTATTCAATTGGATCGTATTCGCCGTTTTAGGATGGTTCTTTGCGGAAGCATTTATGAAATCATTTGCGGGAGATGAAGCGGTCATCGCTTCAGGAATGAGCTACATTCGCATTTGCACTCTGTTCTCTTTCGGAATCTTCATCCAGATTACTTTCGAAAGAATCATGCAGGCAGCAGGACGTCCTATGTATAATATGGCCATCCAATGCATCGGTGCATTGATCAATATCATTCTTGATCCAATCATGATTTTCGGTTTATTCGGTTTTCCGGTTCTTGGCGTTTCAGGAGCTGCGATTGCGACCGTCATCGGACAAATTGCAGCAATGGGTATCGGAATTTTCATTACCCATAAGAAAGTTCCCGAAATTCATATGGACATCAAACAGTTTAAGATCGACATTCATATGCTCAAAGAAATTTATAAAGTCGGAATTCCTGCGATGATCATGCAAGCTGTCACCGGTTTCATGGGCATTTTAATGAACTACATCTTAGCGCCGTTTTCAGATATGGCCGTATCGGTATTTGGAGTCTATACGAAACTCCAGCAATTCGTATTCATGGCCGTTATGGGCATTAGCAACGCAATCATCCCTATATTGGCATTTAACTACGGAGCCAGAAGAAAAGACCGTATTCTTCCTACGGTCAAGTTTTCACTGCAAATTGCTTCCGGAATCATGTTTTTGGGAATGATCCTATTCCTCGCTTTTCCCAACCAGCTGCTTTCTATGTTCAATGCCGATGCATCAATGTATGAAATAGGAATTCCTTGTTTAAGGGAGATCAGCTTAAGCTTTGTGTTTGCCGGTATTTCCATGATCTTATGTTCTTGTTTCCAGGCACTTAGAAAACCAATGGAATCTTTGATCGTGTCTTTATTAAGACAATTGATCCTCCTTATTCCTTTGCTTGCATTCATGATGTATACGTTCGGCCTTCAAATCGGATGGTATGCTTTTGCGATAACCGAAGCACTTTGCGCAATCCTTTCGCTGATCTTATGGAAAAAGATCAAAAACAATTTGTCTTTTGAATGATTGACGAAACCATGCCCGCATTGTATCATTTCCCATATATATAGAAAGGGAAAAAGAATGAAGGCCATCCTGCATTACATCAAGCCGCATGTGACCCACACCTGGTCGAATGCGCGATCGTTTGCGCTCATACGCCGACGCATGGCAACACCTTGGCAAACATGGCAGTTGTTTTGGAACGTGCGCAAAGTTATGATGATCAATACTCTTGGCTGGCTTCCGGTCGTGATCGCCTATCGCTATTTTGTGAGTATGTTCGTTTCACCCATCATCAAAGCGGGAATGATCGATGCGAAAAATGCCACACTCGAACATTGGAAAAGAAAAAAACAAGATGAATGATTTTAGGGAGCAAAAGCTCCCTTTTTCTTTTCATAAAAAAATTTACTCGAAGAAATCGACTTCTCCAAAACACGTGATCTTTTTTTCCTCATCGATCAACAATCCGCCACGCTCATAAATTCCGTAAACAGGCACATTTTTCTCTTTTTTTACTTTCTCGATTGATGCGTTTTGAATCGGGCTATTCGTAAAATGAACTTCCACTTCCAGTCCGGACACATAGCCTAAACCGACTTGATAAGAAAACTCAGGATAATCCTGATCAGGAGAAATATGGTATGAGTCCAGCTGCACCATTGCCCCTGCGCTGTAGCCGATCACAATCCCTTTAAAGTTTTTCAGTTCTTTTTTTAAACGCTTTTCTTTAAATCGCTTCATCATCAAATCGGGGGCGCCCCCCATAAGCATCAGGACATCAGCCCCTGCAATCTTTTCCTTCATTTCTTCGATCGAATCGGTAAAATAATTCAGCCATACAATATTTTCATCTCGGATCCCGTACGAAAAAAACACATCGTGATTAGCCCGATACCAAATCCCCTGTCCGGGAGCAAACTGTCGGTTCCAGTCCTCTAAGGTTTTCGTATCATCGAAAAACGCGAAAGCCACTACACATACTTTCATACCGGGCTTTAGTACTTTCTTTATAATCGGGCGGCACCATTTCTCATCGATCATGCTCGTATTCATCAAAATATTGATCATTTATTTATTATCCTGCAAGTGGGGCCATCAGCACCTTGCCTGTACCACGAAAAACATTGACAAGTCCTTCCTGGCTTGCGGCAGAACCTAGCAAACTTTTTCCGGCTCTTTCGACCGTAAATTCAAGGTCGGCACTCCAAGCGACTGCCATCGAACCATCAATCTTTAATACATCGTTTTGCAGCTCCACTTCAATCAATTCGTCATAAGGGTACTTGCTTTCGAGCACCGCAGTCCCTTGACCGCTCAAGCACAAATTGAACAATCCTTCATTTCCGGCAACCGCACTCGAAAGCGATCTTCTCGAAATGACTTTTCGCTGCAAACACGACTCGCATGCCAAAAACATACCATCCTCGAGTACGATTCCCGAACCCCATTTCGAAACATCCACCAGCAATAAAAAACGATAGGTAGGCTCGCTCATAATCATACCTTCCCCTTCATATTCCGGTTTGATTCCGGCCTCGCCCGTTACACTTCCGCCAATCATCTTTCCGAAAAAATCGCCAACCCCTTTGACTCCTGTCGTCGCGCTGACATTTCCAAGCATCCACTGCATCGCTCCTGCTTGCAGTACGATCCCTTGTCCTTTTCGGATTTCGCAAAGAACTTGACGCTTGCGAATATTCATTTTCGAAGCATAGTATTCCTGGCTTGCCATCCCAACATCAACCGAGCGGTCCTGTTTATACTCGCAAATTTGGAAAGGCCCTACCTTTTCGCTCCATTCAATATTAGGATTTGTTTTCAAATTATTCAAAATAAACATTTTCACTTCTCCTTCATCTTTCTTGTATAATGATATCATGTCACTCAAGAAATGGTACGCCTATTTACTTAATCCGCTAATCAACCTGCCTATTCTTTTTTGGATCGATCCTACTTACGACAATCTCAGTTACATAGGCAATCAACTAGGCCACTTTCCCTATTTGATTCTTTGGGCACTCTCAAGCGTAATCGGTATGTATTTCTTTTCCAAACAAATATGGCACCAAAAACAAATCCGCTACAATTCAAGTTTACATCGCATCATTTGTTTGGGTATGCCCCTATCATGCCTGATTCCCTATTCTGCTTCATTGCCCGGATGGATCAATGACATGCACATCTGGCTGGCGATTCTAAGCGTAAGCCTGTTTATTCTTGAGTGGGTCCTGACTTTGTTTTCGCCCCAGTACACGACTGATCGTTCCTATCATCATTTTCTTGATCAGCTGCTCATCGTATTCGGAATGTGTTTTTGCTCGTTTGCGGTATTCGGACACATTAACGGATTGTGCGAAATGAGCTTTTCTATCTTAGTCAACATTTTTCTAACCCATTATTCAGCATGATAAAAAGGGATCAAACTTTTTTGATCCCCGCTTTTTATTCTTCTTCCGCTTGCGCAAACTGCGCATTGTAAAGGCGTGCATACTCCCCGTTTCTTGCCAGAAGTTGTTCATGTGTTCCACTCTCTACGATATCGCCATGCATCATGACCAAAATCAAATCTGCATTCACGATTGTCGACAGACGGTGCGCGATCACAAAACTTGTCCGATCTTTCATAATCCTATCCATCGCATCCTGCAATCTTCTTTCCAATCTTGTATCCACAGAACTTGTCGCTTCATCCAATACCAAAATTTTCGGATCCTTGATAAGTGCTCTTGCGATCGTAAGCAGCTGTTTTTCTCCTTGCGAAATATTCGTTCCCGATTCATTGACCATCGAATCATAGCCGTGTGTCAACGTTCGAATGTAATGATGAACATTTGCCTGCTTCGCTCCTTGAACAACATCGGCTCTTAAAGCATCATGATTGCCGTATTTCAAGTTTTCTTCGATTGATGCTTCAAAAAGCCACGCATCCTGAAGCACGAGTCCGAAAAGATCCCGAAGATCATGATAAGAAAGCGTGCGGATATCTTGTCCATTGATCAAGATCCTGCCACCCTTTATTTCATAAAACCGCAACAATAAATTTGTCAATGTCGTCTTTCCGGCTCCGGTTGGACCGACGATTGCGATCGTCTGCCCTTTTTCGATATGAATGTTGACATCTTTCATCAACAGTTCATTGCCATAACCGAAGCGAACATGTTCGAAATCAATCGTATCCACTTCGCGAATTGGCTCACTCTCTTTTACATCAACGATCTCTTCCATATCAAGAAACGTAAACAGGCGGTTCATCGCAGAAAAAGCCGACTGCACTTGATTCGACAACTGGGAAAGCTGAGAAATCGGATCGTTGATATTCCAAATGTAACGAATAAACGCTTGAAGCTGTCCAAGCATTAATGTGCCGTTCAGTACACTCAAACATCCGTAAAGCGCTACACATCCAATGGTCACATATGTGACAAGAGCAGTCATAGGACCAATCAAACCTGAAAGAAACAAAGCCTTAAATCCTGATTTACGCATTTCCTCATTGGCTGTTTGAAACTGTTCTTTCGCCTTCGCCTGCTGATCATAAATCACAATTTCATTGAATCCGGAATACAATTCATTGATTGTCGCATTCAAATTTGCCAAAGACTGTTGCTGCAAATCAAACAAAGGTTGGCTTTTTTTGACCATCCCAAACGAAATGCCGCCAATGATAGGTAACGCGACATACACCATAAGTGTCATAACCCAGTTAATCGAAAACATCATGATCGAAACGAACACAAAGGTACAAACCGCTCCGATCACTCTGGAAAGTGTTTGCTGAAGCGCGTTGGATACGGTTTCCACATCGTTCGTGATCCGCGACAGAAGATCCCCTGTTTTCTGAGAATCGAAATAAGAAATCGGCAAATGATTGATTTTGACTTCAACCGCATTGCGAATATCTTCCATCGTTTTCTGAATCGAATCTGTCAGCAAAAACACACTCGCAAACTGACTGCTGATCTTGACGATGTAAACAGCAAGCAAAACTCCCAAAATCCGTACGATGATATTCATTTGAATATGGGCTCCCGGCACATGATCGGCCATTGCACCGACATCCTTTTGAAGTTGGGTCGTAATCATCCCTTCTATACTTGGCATGATTGCATAAATGATCTGCATGATGATCACCAAAAACAGCCCAATGAACAACTTTATTTTGTGTGCTTTTAAAAATCTCCACAAATGAGCAAGGCACTGCTTAAACGTGAGTTTTTTTGGCATGATCCGACACCTCCTCTTCACTCATTTGCGAAAGTACGATTTCACGATACACCTGACACGTTTCGAATAATTGCTCATGCTGACCGTAACCAGCTACTTTTCCTTCATCAAGCACCAAAATCTGATCCGCATCCAATATCGTGGAAACACGTTGTGCGACCACGATATTAATCGAATCTTTTCGTATCGGTGCCAGTGCTTGCCGAAGCATAGAATCCGTCTTAAAATCAAGCGCACTGAACGAATCGTCATAAATGATCAATCCGCACTTTTTCAAAAGCGCACGCGCAATTGAAATTCTTTGTTTTTGACCTCCCGAAAGATTCGTTCCCTCTTCCGCAATCTCTTCTTCAAACTGATTTTCTTTTTCGAGGATAAAATCCATCGCTTGGGCGATTTGTGCCGCTTCATGGATATCTTCCATGATTGCTTCATCCAGACCAAACGCGATATTTTCCTTGATTGTTCCTTTGAACATATGCGGCTTTTGCGAAATAAAACTCAGCTCCTGTCGCAGCGAAGAAAGATCGACCTTGGAAATATCCTGATCGTTCATCAAAATTTGTCCCTTTGTCGGATCGTAAAAACGTGCCAGCAGCTTGACTAGCGTGCTTTTTCCTGATCCTGTGCTGCCAATAACTGCCAATTTTTGCCCTTGACGGACTTCAAAAGAAATATCCGATAGCACATTTTCCTCCCCGTCAGGATAAGAGAATGACACATTCCTCAATTCCACTTTTTTAATCCGTCCAAGTGTTTGATTTCCCGAATGGATCGAACTTGTCGTATTGAGAACTTCTTGAATACGCTTCGCCGATACATTCGCCCGAGGATACATCATAAACACCATACAGAAAACAAGAACAGACATCATCGCATGAAACAAGTATTCCACAAATGCCACGACTTGCCCGATTTCGATCGATTGGTGACCCAACATAATGGCTGATACATAATAAATCGCAATTGTGGCTAGGTTCATTAAGAAGAAAAACAGCGGATCGGTACAGGACATCATTTTAAACAGTTTATTCGTCTGTGAAGTATACCATGTGTTTTCCTTTTCGAATCGTTTTTCTTCATAGCCCTCGTTATTAAAGGAGCGAATGACTCGTATTCCCGATAAATCTTCACGTAAGATACGATTCATTGAATCCAAGGACCGTTGCTGATTTTCGGAAAGCGGAGCTGAATACTTGGCAAAAATGATCACCCCCACAACAATGATCGGAATAGTCGCAAAGACGATTATTGCCAAATTCATAGAGGTCAACGTGACTAGGCACAAGCTTACCACAATCATAATAGGTGCGATCATGGCAGACCGCAAGATTGTCTGTAAAAATACCATGATCTGATACGCATCATTGTTTGTCCGCGTGATCATGCTCGCAATCCCGAATTTTTCCATTTCCGCGTGAGAAAAAGTCATGACATGATCGAAAATCGTTTGACGCAAATCGTATGTTACGTTGGTACTGATGCGTGTCGAACAAAAAGCCAGCAAACTTGTTCCGCAAACACCAAGGACCGAAATGATCAAGATGATCACAAACAGACGGATTATGACTTGCGGATCGGATCGTTCAATCCCTTGATCGATCATTTGTGCGATGATAGTCGGGATCCCCAGCTCGGAAAGCGCAAAGCCAAAGACAGAAAGAAAATCAAACAATAGCAGCGTTTTGTATTTCTTTGTAAAATTCCAAATGGGTTTCATATCTTTCTCCTAAAAATAAAAAGAGGGATTGGGGTCCCTCTGAAGCTCAATAAGATTTAGTCAACAACACTTTTTACATAGTCCAATACTTCTTGAGCTGTATCCAATGTTAAGCAATGTTCAGCAAGTTTCTGCATTTCTTCAAAGCTTAATTTGTTGACAATATGACGTGCTTTTAAGATTTGTGTGGCAGACATCGAGAATTCGTCAAGCCCTAAACCTAATAAGATCGGAACAGCGTATGGTTCACCGGCCATAGCTCCGCACATACCGGCCCAGCGTCCGTTTTTATGCGCACCTTCGATCGTCATTTTTACAAGACGCAGGATTGCAGGGTTAAATGGCTGATACAAATAGGATACTTTTTCAGACATACGATCAGCAGCCATTGAATACTGAATCAAGTCGTTTGTTCCGATTGAGAAGAAGTCCGCATATTTTGAGAATTCATCCGCTAAAACCGCAGCTGCAGGAATTTCGACCATCATACCGATCTGAATATCGTCGCTTACCGCAACACCTTCGGCAATTAATTCTGCTTTACATTCTTCAAATACCGCTTTTGCATCGCGGAATTCATTGATCGTTGCAATCATAGGGAACATGATGCAAAGTTTTCCGTAAACCGATGCACGGCAAAGAGCACGTAATTGAGTTTTGAAAATATCTTTACGATCCAGACAAAGACGAATCGCACGATATCCCAGGAACGGGTTCATTTCTTCAGGGAATTCAAAGTAAGAAAGTTTTTTGTCACCGCCGATATCAAGAGTACGAACGACAACTTTGCGTCCTTGCATTCCTTCAAGAACTTGTTTGTATGCTTCGAATTGTTCCTCTTCTGTCGGGAAGTGGTCATTGTCCATATAAAGGAATTCAGTACGGAAAAGTCCGACACCTTCTCCACCGTTTTTCAATACGCCTTCGACATCTTTGAATCCGCCGATATTCCCTGCAAGTTCGACTTCATGACCATCGGTCGTAATCGATTTCGCATTGACAAGCACCTTCAATGCTTCTTTTTCTTCTGCGTATTTTACGGCTTTTGCTTCCAGTTCTTTTACTTTTTCTTCATCCGGATTTACGTATACATAGCCATCCAACGCATCCAGACCGATCACATCTCCGGTTTTTACCGCTTCAAGAACGCCCGCACATCCGACAACTGCAGGAATTTCCAGCGAGTTTGCCATAATCGCAGAGTGAGAAGTTTTCCCTCCGATTGCTGTTGCGAATCCTTTGACCCATTCGTTCAATTGCGCTGTATCACTTGGCGTCAAGTCATGCGCAACAATGATTGTCGGTTCATCGATTGCCGTAAGATCCGGAATTTCCAGACCGAGAAGATTGCATTTCAAACGGAACGTTACATCCTTGATATCTGCCGCTCTTTCACGGAAATAATCGTTATCCATCGCTTCGAACATCGCAACCATTTGATTTGCGATCGTGTCCGCTGCATATTCTGCATTGACTTCGTCGTTTTCGATCATCGCTTTGATCTGAGAAGCGAATTCCGGATCTTGCGCCATCATTAAGTGGGCATCGAATACAGCCAATTCTTCCTCACTTAACCGTTTTGCTGCTCTTTCCTTTACACCTTCGATGTCTTTGATCGTTTTTGCCAAAGCATCGTCAAATTTTTTGATTTCTTCCGCAGGCACTCCCGCTTTTTTTTCAATGACAACAGCCGGAGCTTCCAGCTTGTAGGCTTTTGCTACATTGACCCCGGCACTTGCCGCAATCCCTTTTAACATTGCTATATTTCCTCCTATAATAAGCGCTTTCAAACGCTCTCGTTTAGCTTAATTTTAGCACCTTTTCCAATAGCACACAATCGTAAATCGTAATTGTTCCGCAACAAGAAAGAAAAAAAGATCCAAAAAACTTTGGATCAAAAATCTGCCCGATTCATACAAATGTGTGCAGTGTGATCAGATATTCGTTCTAAATATTTTGCCAGCAGGATTCCATTCGTCATTTCCCGCCGATCCATTTTTTCGTGTTTGATTATATTGCGTTTCACTTGGTTGAAACAGCGATCAACCCGTTCATCGTTTTCGATCACTTGGCTTGCCAAGGTCCGATCCTTGTTTTTATAAGCAAGCATGGTATCGATCACCATTTTTGTCGTTTGTTTGGCAAGCTCTTCATAAGCGGGATCCAAAAACAAAAACGAAAATTCGTTTTGATCGATGATTTCAGCCATATGCATTGCTTGATGCCCAATACGTTCAAGATCTGAAATAATTTTTAAAGCAGCGAATACTTGGCGAAAGTTTGTTCCGAATAAACTTTCTTCGACAAGAATGCTCACGCTTTTAGTTTCGATTGTCCGCTCATAATCGCAAAGAATTCGATCGTTTTTATACATTGCTTCTATATCGATTTTTTTATCCCCGCTCATACTTTTGAACACATCCAAGACCATCGTGCTTGCATAAATTCCCATCGACAACACGTCTTGTTCAAGCTGTTCGATTTGTTCTTGAACTTTCTTCATATATTCTTTACCCGAATCTTCCTGTTATGTAATCACGCGTTTTCTTTTCTTTCGGATCATTGAAGATTTTTTGCGTCCGATCAAACTCAATAACTTTTCCTTGAAGAAAGAAAGCCGTTTGATCGGCAATACGTAATGCCTGCTGCATATTATGAGTCACGATCACAATCGTATAGTTTTCTTTCAGCTGCAAGATCAGCTCTTCAACTTTTGCGGTTGAAATCGGATCAAGAGCGCTGGTCGGTTCGTCCATCAAAAGCACATCCGGTTCGATCGCAAGAGCTCGTGCAATACACAAACGCTGCTGTTGCCCTCCCGAAAGCGCCAGAGCCGATTTTTTGAGATCGTTTTTCACTTCTTCCCAAATTGCGGCTTGTTTTAATGAACATTCAACAATTTCATCCAGTCTTTTTTTATCTTTGATTCCATGTGTTTTCGGTCCATACGCCACATTATCGTAAATACTCATTGGAAACAAGTTCGCTTTTTGAAACACCATGCCGACTTTCTTACGCAGGAGATTGACATCTTCATCATCGATATTTTTCCCGTCCACCAGGATCTTTCCTTCGATATGACAGTTCTCGATTAAATCATTCATGCGATTGATGCTTTTAAGCAAAGTGGACTTTCCACATCCCGAAGGACCAATCAATGCGGTCACTTCGTGCGCTTTCATTCGCAAATTGATCTTTCGCAGCGCCTGAAAATTCCCGTAAAACAAATCAAGGTCTTGTATTTCGATCTTATCCATGTATTGTATTCCTTTCCGAACATTTTTTAATCAATCCGGCCAAACCGTTCATGATCAAAACCACAATAATCAAAACGGCAGAGCTTGCGTACGTTTCATGAATGTATAATCCTTCCTGAGAAAGAGCATACAAGTGAACGGCCATCGTTCTTGCCGGATCCATGATATTGCCTGAAACAGCCGCTAACGTTCCGGCCGTAAAAATCAATGCGGCCGATTCTCCGAAAATCCTTCCTGCCGCAAGAATCGCTCCGGATATGATTCCTCCAAGAGAGCTTGGCAGCACAACATGAAGAATAGTGTGAAGTTTTCCGGCCCCGAGTCCGTAACTTCCTTCCCGCATACTCATCGGGACCTCGCGAAGTGCTTCTTGGGTCGTATTCATGATGATGGGCAAGATCATGATCGAAAGCGTCAAAGCACCGGAAAGCAAAGAGAGTCCCATCCCGAAAAACTTTACGAAAAATAAAGAACCGAATAGTCCGTAAACGATTGACGGGATGCCCGAAAGCGTATCAATCATCAAATTCACGATGCGAATAAACGGATTGCTCTTTTTTGCATATTCGACCAAATAGATCGATCCGGCAATTCCGATTGGCAAAGCGATCAGCAAAGACAAAATCAGCATGAATATCGTATTGATCAAAGCAGGAAGCATCGATACGTTCTCGGAAGAATAATTCCATTCAAACAAAGAAGAATTTAAGTAAGGAACGCCTTGGATCATGATGTATATGACGATCCCGATTCCCACGGCCACGACCAGCAGTGCACTGGCCCACACCAGGACCGATGCGATTGAATGCGTTGACTTCTTCTTTTTCTTCTTTGCGATTTCTACTGTTTTTTGTATATGGATCTCTTTATTCATGGCACATTCTCCTTTTCACAAGAGTCATGATTCCGTTCATGATCAATATAAAGCCAAATAAGACGACAGCTGTAGCAATCAATGCCTGCCGATGAAGATCGGTCGCATACCCCATTTCCATGGCGATATGGCTTGTTAATGTTCTTGTTCCGCTGAAAATTCCGAAAGGGATGATTGCCTGATTTCCGGCCACCATCATGACGGCCATCGTTTCTCCGACAGCACGTCCTAACCCTAAAATCACGGCGCACAAGATCCCGCTTTTCGCAGCCGGAAGCATAACCTTGAAAACCGTTCGATCATGGCTTGCCCCCAGTGCGCGGGCTCCTTCGTAATATGACTTATCAACGCTTGATAATGCAGTCTGAGAAACAGAAATGATCGTCGGCAAGATCATGACCGCCAATAAAATGGATGCACTCAATACCCCCATTCCATTGGTACGTGTCATCGTTTGGATAAACGGGACAAGAACGACCAGTCCGAAAAAACCGTAAACGACTGACGGAATGCCTGCCATCATATTCACAATGACGTTTACTTTAGGACGTAGTTTTTTCGGGCAATAGAAAACAAGGAAAACTGCACATAATATACCTAAAGGAACGCCGAAAACCAGAGCGCCGGCCGTAACGACCAGCGTACCGATGATCATCGGAAAGATACCGTACAATCCATGTTCCGGATCCCAGCTGATTCCAAACAGAAAGTGAAAGAGGCCGACTTCTTTAATGGCAGGAACACCATTGCTGAAAATAAAAATACAAATTATCAATACAGCTACGATCGATAGAGCCGCTGCCATCATAAAGATGGATCGGGCCATATTTTCTTTTAACGTGTTATTCATTTGATTACTCCAATACGCTCCATGTTAAATCGCTTTTTTCATAAATCTTCTTTACTTCATCTTTTGAGATCGTATCATTTGGATTTTGCATATTGACGATCATTACAATTCCGTCTTTGGCAAACGCAAACGCTGTCAATCCTTTTTCCAGTTCAGACTCTTTGAGCTCTCTGGAAGCGATTCCGATATCGGATGTTCCGTCGATCACATCGTTCATTCCACTTGAAGAGTCAGACTGCTGCACAATAACTTGAGTATCCGGTTCTAACTTTTCAAACTCTTCTTTCAGTTTTTCCATGATCGGAGCAACCGAGCTGGATCCTGAAATCATTAACTTTCCGGACAGTTTGCTTGGAAAATAATCTTTTCCTGTTCCGTTTGCTACATAACCGTTTTCTTCAATGATTTTCGCGGCTTGACTGCTTTGCAGAAAATTGATATATGCTTGTCCGAGTTTTGAAAGGTCTTTTTCTTTATATGCAATATTAAATGGACGAGCCATCGTGTACTGCCCGGATTTGATCGTTTCCGTACTTGCGTCAACACCGTCGATTTTTAACGCTTTGACTTCATCATTCAATGATCCTAAAGAAGAATATCCGATCGCATCCACATCTTGGGCTACACTTGTCATTACGACCGAAGTGGCATTCGTCACCATTATGTTCGGGTTAATCTCATCCAATCCGAACAATTCCATAAAAGCAGTCCGGGTTCCGGATCCGTTTTCTCTTGTGATTGCGTGGATCGGATCGTGGTCAGAAAATTCCTGTGTTGTTCTGGCCGAAAGATTACCGCACCCTGCCAACAACAATGTCACTAGTGAAAGACTTTTCAAAAATTTGTGTCTCATAGTTCACCATTCCTTTTCATCCAAATTGTAGCAATGAGTGCGTTAATTCAAAATAGCAGCTAAGTTAAATGTAAAACGCTTTTCTTAACAAAGACTTTACTTTGAAAATAATTTTTCCAACCTGAATTTACACTTTAAGTGCAACACTAAAAAAAGTGGAACATAGAAGCACCCATGATACACTAATGGTGACCAAACCAAATGAATCAGGAGGGCATATCTATGAACCACTACACTCATCTTACTATAGAAGAGCGAGAAGAGATACTAAAATATTCATTCTTAGGCTTCTCAATCTGTAAGATCGCGAAAATACTCCACCGAAATAAATCAACGATTTCCAGAGAATTGAAAAGGAATGCTTCCCAAGGCAAGTACAGTCCTTCGATGGCCCAATCAAAGTATTCGAAAAGACGAACACATTGTGGAAGAAAGAAAATATTGAATGACCCTGTTCGCTATGAATGGGTACGTAACTGTTTCTTGAATCATCGATGGTCTCCTGAAGAGATCTCTGGAAGATTAGAGTATGAAAAAGCGGATTGGTCGATCAGTCACAATACGATCTATAGAGCGATCTATGCCGGTATGTTTGATGAAAAGAATCTCTCTCATGGCAATCGAGGAGCTATTCGAAAGCTAAGGCATAGAGGAAAATCAAGGCATAGGAAGGACTATATCGAAAAACGAGGAAAGATCCAGATCAGCAATGAATTAAAAGATCGTCCTGAAGAAGCCAATAATCGCTCACAACTTGGCGATTGGGAGGGAGATACAGTCGCCGGAGCGACTGGAAAAGCCTGTCTTGTGACATATGTCGATAGAAAGAGCAGATTTCTAAAATGCATGAAGATAGCCAAGAAGAAAAGCGCTCTGGTAAAAGAAGCGACCATTCAACTTCTAAAGGAGGAGCCACTCTGCACGATTACCCCGGATCGAGGAAAAGAGTTTACTGCGCATCCGGATATAACAGAAGAACTGAATCAAGTCCAATTTTATTTTCCGCTTCCACGACATCCATGGGATAGAGGAACAAACGAAAATACAAACGGTCTTTTGAGAGAATACTTTCCGAAAGGAAAAGATCTCACCGATATACCGGAAGAATACATCCAAGAAAAAGTAGATGAACTGAACAAACGGCCTAGAAAATGTTTAGGCTACAAAACACCATATGAAGTGTATTATTCGGAAACGTTGCACTTAATTTGACAATCCAAGAACAAAAAAAAGGCTGTATATCAATACAACCTCTTTGTTTTATTCATCGTGTTGAGCCTGGCGGAGCTGACGATATTTTGCGATCGCAAGCTTTGATACAACCGGAAATGTTTTCATGTCGAATTCTCCGACAAATTCAGTGACGATCGGATCGAATTGTTTTTTAAAGTTTGCCAACGGACCCTCTAACGTTCCTTCAACGCCGCCAAGGGTCGCGTAAGGATAACCATGATCGAAGCACCATTCGAATTCACTTAAATATAAATGATAATACGGATGGAACTTACGGAAGTCCTCATTCATTCCCGCATAAATCAGTTCGACATACTTACCGAACTCGATTTGAAGACATCCGGCAATGTATTGAACACCATGATATTTTTCTTCCAGTTTTTTGAATTCGTCCAGATCCTTGCTCACTGTATCGATTTCCTGTTTTAGCTTGCGCGGACTCTTGCTCGTTTCAAGCTGCGCATTCAGTTCATCCAATCTCTTTTGAAGATCAAAACGCATCTTGCTCACATCAACCTTAACGAAGAAAATATGACAATGATCTTTGTACACATGGCACATTTTTTCAAAATAGGATTCGTCCCGCAAATGAATCCCTTTTCGATCACCGGTTTCGTTCATCAAAAACGCAAACCGGTCCATCAATTCTTTCCCTTTCGGTGTATCGATTTGATCTCCGCTTAAAATTTCGATCTGACATCCTTTGCGGATTGCCGCACGCTGGGATTTCAGACAAACTCTTGGCAGATCCTTTTTCCATGTCGGTGTATATTCGACACCCATGTGGAATCGTGGCTGAGCCGTAGCATACATATCCGTGGTACGTCCCAAATAATCGGCTGAATCGAGATCAAAAAGCCCCTGCAGCTTATTCATATCGGTTTCATCTTCCCCTTTGGAAAGCTGATATCGATGATAATAAGAGGAAGGATCGAACTTAATCAACACAGCACGGTATTTGCGTGCCAGCTTTCTCAATTCCTTAAAGTAGAAACTCACCAGTTCTTTATCTGAAAAATCGCAAACCGGTCCTCTAGGTATATAGAACAAGCTCAATCCAAGTGGCAGTTTTTTTATCAGCACTAAGCCGACCATCATCAGTTGATTGTTGTCATCATAAACTCCGGTCAGCAAAGAATCCCAATTATTTTTGACTTCGCGCCATTTCGCGCTTTGCAGCAAATTGCAGTATTCATGATGACTCGCAAATTCATCAAATTCTTTTTCAGGTACGTTTATACTAAAATGCATAAGCACATTCTCCTTATATCTTCTTAGACGTTTACACTGTATCTTATCACCATTTAAAAGCAGATGTCAAAAAAACGATGAGAACAAATTTCTCATCGTTTCAGGCTGTTGACAAAGTCGATTTTTCAAATCGGCTTTGTCACAGCTTTTTATTTTTCTCCCACAAATGAATAAAAAAAGAGCAATTTGAGGTATTTAAGTACCTAATATTACTCTTTTTTTAGACCTTTTTACCCACTTTTATTTTATTGAAATTTAATTTTTTCAAAATAGGTAGTTTGTCAACACTCTGAAACGATGAGAACAAATTTCTCATCGTTTAGATCACTGAACTTTCGCAGGACGAATCGAATACACCGGAATGGCTTTTGTCAACGCCATAGCACAAAGCGATGCGATAATAATCTCCATCACACCATTGGTCAGCACTGTATAGACCATCACGCCGATCAGAGCATTTTGAGCAATCCCGACCGCACTTGAATAATCTGCACCGAAGAAAAGCACGATCATTCCCAGAACCATAATGGTATGACACACTGTCGCAATGCCGGCTGCCAACATTGCACTGGTCGAACTTTTCCACTTTCGGGAAAACAATTGAAAGAGCACGCCGGAAATAACGCCTAAAAGCACGCGGGGAACAATGGCAATGACCAAGGACATGAAATTACCGCTCATTCCTCCGATCGTCACGAACGGCGAAAACACAAAGCTTGTGATTCCCGGCTGCATCGTCGCATTGATCACAGATGTAATTCCGAATACAAGTCCTAATGCAGCACCATATCCGGTCCCTAAAAAGATTGCTCCGAGGATAACGGGGATGTGCATCAATGTGGCACTGATCGGTCCGATTCGCAAATAACCAAAGGGTGTCATCAGCAACATCATCTCGATCGCAAGAAATAGCGCGAACAATGTCATCTTCTTTAAATTTTGTGATTTCTTCATGTTTACCTCCTACTCTCGCTCCAAAGGATGCGATGTAATAAAAAAATCAAGTCGACTTAATCGTTTATTGAAATATGTGTCATTTGATCACATTTTCACGAGTGTCTTACTCATTATAAGAAAGGAATACAAACAAATCAACATACAAAGAAATCATTTTAAATCTTTGCTTGAAATCCTTTAATAAAATAGCGGCCGAACTTTTTGAATTTGACTTCTCCGACACCGCTGATCGACAGCATTTCTTTTTTATCGGTTGGGCGGACTTCCGCCATTTCCCTCAATGTCCGATCCGGAAAAATCGCATAAGGAGGAACTTTAAATTTTCGGGAAAGTTCGAACCGCAATGCCCGCAGCTTTTCGAACACTTCATCTTCCTGCTGCTCCGCGAATTGTGCTTTTTTATATTGGCGCATCGTCAAAGCAAACGGTCTTTTAAAAAAATCCCGTCCTTTTGGTGTACTATGCAATATACGATACGCATCATTGCTTGACTCGATCAAGCCATCTTGAAACATATATCGCAATATGTCCTGAAGCTGTTTCATAGAGTGATCTTTCAAACTGCCGTAAAACTCCCGCTCCTGTAAATGATATTTATCCATTTGAGAGGTGCGGCTTCCCTTCACGAAATGCAAAGTAACGGTCGATCCGAATTTTTCGTGCAAGCTTTTCATAGCCGCAAGGATCGTATGCACGCTTTTTGTGATATCGACTAATTCGTATTCATGCATACAATTGGAACATGCACCGCAATCTTTTTTCGAAGATTCGCCAAAGTACCTCAAGATATAGTGACGTAGGCACTCCTGACATAGAGCATAGCCTTTCATTGCTTCCAGACGCCGCCAATCCTTGGCAATGCGCGCCCTTTTTTCTTCTTCATTGATTCCTTCAAAATCCTGATTTTCGATAAAATATCGAAGGACCTGCTCATCTTTTGGTTTATAAAACAAAATGCATTCGGCGCTTTGCCCGTCACGCCCTGCCCGACCCGCCTCCTGATAATAATTTTCCAAAGAAGAAGGCATGGAATAATGCACTACAAATCGGATATCCGGCTTATCGATTCCCATTCCGAATGCATTGGTCGCGATCATAATCAAGCTTTGGTCGAAAATAAAGGCTTCCTGATTCGCATTCCGCTCTTCATCGCTCATTCCCGCATGATATTTTGCGGCCGCAATCCCAAGAGCGCGCAGACGTTCGCATAACTCATCCACGTCTTTACGACGTATACAGTACACGATTCCGCTTTGTCCTTTTCGTTGGTCAATGAACGACACCAGCCGTCGAAAAGCATTGCTCGGATACTCCACCGAAAAAATCAGATTTTTTCGATCATATCCGGTCTTGACCAAATGCACCTCTTTCATTCCGAGCAAATTGATCACATCTTTTTCGACTTGTTTAGTTGCTGTAGCGGTAAACGCGCAAAAGCGCCACTTCTTGGAGTTCTTCTCCATAAAATCTTTGATTTTCAAATAGCTTGAGCGAAAGTTCTGTCCCCATTGCGACACACAATGGGCCTCATCAATCGCAACCATCGAAATTTCTGCTCGGTTTACGAAGTGAAGGAACGAAGTGCTTTCCAGACGTTCGGGCGCCACATAAATGATCTTATACTCTCCTTGAGTAGCTAAAGACAGCGCTTTAAAATACTGTGCTTGGCTTAGAGTGCTGTTTAAATACGCGGCCCGAATCCCGTTTTGGTTCAATGAACGGACCTGATCTTTCATCAAGGAAATGAGCGGAGAAATGACGAGCGTAATGCCCGGAAGCAAAAGAGCCGGAATTTGATAACACAGCGATTTTCCGGCTCCGGTAGGCATAATGGCCAATGTGTCGTTTCCCGCCAGGATAGAATCGATGATTTCTTCTTGACCGGGCCGAAAAGAATCATATCCGAACTGCTTTTTCAACACCTCGTATTTCATAAATCTTTTTCCTGGAATTGAAGGCGATAGTAATTGGCATACACCCCGTTTTCTTTCATAAGCTGTTCATGACTTCCTCTCTCTTTGATTCCTTCTTCATCGATCACAATGATTTCATCGGCATTTTTGATTGTGCTCAGTCGATGAGCAATCGTAATACATGTTCGATCTTTTGCCAAGGAGTCCAGTGCTCTTTGAATGACACGCTCGCTTTCATTATCCAGAGCGCTTGTCGCTTCATCCAGAATCAGGATCTTCGGATCTTTCAAGAATACGCGGGCAATCGAGATCCGCTGTTTCTGACCTCCGGAAAGGCGGGTTCCCCTTTCTCCGACATAAGAGTCATATCCATCAGGAAGGCTCATGATAAAATCGTGGATATTTGCTTTCTTGGCAGCTTCTACAATTTCTTCATCGCTTGCTCCTTCTTTTCCGTAGCCGATATTTTCTTTGATCGTGCCGCCAAACAAATACACATCTTGCTGAACGATTCCAATGGATTGGCGCAGCGAAGACAAGGTCACCTCTTTGATGTCATGTCCGTCAATCAAAATATGCCCTGATGTAACATCATAAAACCTGGGAATCAAAGAACATAAGGTCGTTTTTCCTCCGCCACTTGGACCGACGAGTGCCACTTTTCTTCCGGCCGGAATGTGAATATTCACATCTTCGAGAACTGTTTCGTTGTCATCGTAAGAAAAACCGACATGTTCAAGATCAATATTTCCCTTTACATGATCAAGTTCTTTTGCGTCCGGTGCGTCCTGAATATCAGGAATTTCATCCATGACTTCTTCAAACCGCTTAAATCCGGAAAATCCTTTTTGGAACATTTCTGTAAATTCGATCAAGATCTCAAGCGGAGCAATGAATACATTGATATAAAGCGCAAATGTGGCAAGCGCGATTGCGCTTAACTGTCCTTTGGCAATTAAATAACCACCAAACACAATCACGGTCACATACAATAAACCTTGAAGAAAATTCGTTCCGCCATAATACCAGCCCATGATCGTGTAATTATCGATCTTGCTTTGAAGATAGCGATTATTGGAATGATTGAATTTTTTTCGTTCTTTTTCCTCGTTTGCAAACGATTTAACAACTCTTATCCCGGCTAATGAATCCTGAAGGCTTGCGGTCACTTCGCCGATCTTTTTTCGATTATCCATAAATACCTTTTTCATCTTTTTATTTTGGCGCAGGGAAAATATGAATAAGATACTTGTGACAAATAACAGTGCCAAACCAAGTTTCCAATTGATTGCCAGCATAATCGCGAAGCTTCCGATTACCTTCACAAGCGAAATGAACAAGTTTTCGGGCCCGTGATGGGCAAACTCGCTAATATCGAAAAGATCGCTTGTCACCCTGGACATCATGACACCCGTATTGTGGTGATCGTAATATGAAAAAGAAAGCTTTTGGTACTTTTCGAAAAGATCCTTACGCATATCGCTTTCCATATGGGCCCCCATAATATGTCCTTGAGCGGAAACATAATAGCGACAGGCACTTCGCAAGCCGTACATGACAATCAATCCAAAAGCAACCCACAAAAGGGTTTGCAGGATTTCTGTCCGGTCCTTGACAAACAAAGTGGTCGAGCAAAAATCAAGGATCAACGGAAATAAGATATCAATGATCGAAATGGTCAGCGCGCAGACAAGATCGATAAAAAAGACCAATCGATACGGTTTATAATAAGAAAGAAAATAACGGATTGTTTTCATAAGTCACCTCGCCAACAATTATACTCAAAATCCAAAATATTTGGTATAGTTAAAAAAAGGGGGAATCGATTTATGGATGAAGTTCTTGAATCGAAAATGATTTACTTATGTAAGATCGATCATAAGCTGCACTATTTATTTTTATCCAATTACGGAAGATCCGGCACTTTATATAATCGAAAAAGAAAATTCAAATACATACAACGTATTGAAATGGAGCGATATACATTACCGACAGTCGAAGTGTGGTGTGAGCTTATAAAAAAAGAGCTTGACGCTCAGTTTATTTCAATTAATGAATGCGACCCAACACTTATTGACGAATTTTTCACGCGAATGGAAACGCGGAAACATACGTTTTTGCGTACATGCAAAGCAAGCGGATACATCCTCGAACTGATCGGATGCTTGCTTTGTGCGGGACTTTTATGGTATTTGCCGTGGTCTTTGCGTCAAGGATTTCTTTTATCATTTCTAATTGCGGTCATTGCCTTGATCGTGATTCCGGTCATTCTTTTCTGCTTCGGGTTTCTCCTAATCAAATATACGAAAAAAATTTCTTCCAGGCCGCCTTATCATGTTCTTTACAGCACCCGAGAAGAAATGCAGCAAGACCTTTATGAAGTATTCGAAGAAACATTTCATATCGATCTCGATAACGATGATTTCGATGACTGATCCCGAATTTCGGGATCTTTTTAATAAAAGATTTGTTCGAAAAATTTGGCTCCTTTTTCATGTGTCATATAAGTATGCGGCGCATCGGCTGCAAAACGCATGCAATCTCCTTTTTGGAGAACAATTTTCTTCCCTTCGATTTGTATCGTCAGCGATCCGCTCGATATCGTGAGCAGTTTGATGCTTCCGCTACCATGTGTTTGGGAACGATAAAGACCGCGGGGATCAAACTCGATATAAAACAGTTCATAGTTTAGTATAGGGTCATAAGCAAGTAGCGGATATGTACGTAACTTTCCCCCTTTTTCCTTGATTGGCTTTTTATCTTTGTGCAAGATAACTTTCATATCATTGTTTTGAGTTTGGATCAAGGTGCTGAACGGCACTTTCAAACCGGCTGCAATCTTAGATAACATATGAATGGTCGGCGAAGATTCCATGCGTTCTATACGCCCTAACATCAAGGCACTTACCTGACATTGTTTTCCTGCTTCTTCAAGCGTGAGCCCTTTATCCAAACGGATCCTTCGCAAATTGGATCCAATCATGATTTCTTCCATAGACTTTCCTCGATTATTCTTTTTGTCTATTATACCAAACAAAAAGAAGATGGATCTCATCTTCTTTTCGAATTTTTAATTTCACTGTAAATTATTCGTCTTTATTGAGTTCGTCTTTCAAATCTTTGATCTTTTCGCTGGCTTCTTCACGCGCTTCTTTGATTTCATTACGTACTTCTTCTTTCAATTCGTCGTATTTTTCACGTGCTTCTTCTTTCAGTTCTTTGAATGATTTGCGATCTTCTTCTTTTAATTCTTTTTTCGCTTCTTTTGCGGCTTTGATGTCGTCTTTTGCCAATTCGATTTCGGCTTTATCTTCTTCTTTTACGGTTTCGATGGCTGCTTTACGATCTTCTTCATCCATACCTTTCGTATTTTCGCGCGTTTCATGAAGCTCTTCTCGATCCGCTTTGCGAATATCTCGTTTTGCTTCACGGGCTGCGTGAATGTCGTCTTTTGCCAATTCGATTTCGGCTTTATCTTCTTCGCGGGCCGCCTTGATTTCATCTCGTTTTGCTTCTTTTCCGGCTTTGCGTTGTTCACGAGCTTCTTCGATTGTTTCTTTTTCAGTTTCCTTTACTTCTTCTTTATCTTTTTTGTATTCAGTGTATTCCATGACGTCATACCTCCTAATTGACAATATTGTAGTGCACTTTCTCGGGAAACTCCATTTAAGTGATTTTATTTTTTTAGTGCACATAACGTAGTCGGATCTGTCGGCGAATACCACGCTTTACTGACGACGTTGCTTTTCGGGTCTGCATAAGCTGCTTCGAAATATTCCCAAAATTCTCCGGGTGTTACAATGCCTTTGCTGGCATGAATAGCCGGATCGATCCGATTTAAAAGATCGGCTGCAAACAGTGAGCAGTTCGTTCCCAGGATCCAGTATGTTTTCCATTCTCCTTTGCTGAATTTGCGAAAATCGCAATGCGTCTTATACCATAGCCTGCTTGCATAATCCTTTTCAAAAGAAGCAAATTTTGTATTCGGATTTTGTTCAAGGGCTTTCTGATACGGCGATTTCCAGGAATATGTATTGTCAAGTATTTCTTTTAAGAGCGTTTCTAAAAGTTCCTTTTGTTCCTCTTTCAAAGTAAGTCCGTATTCGAACATCGTTACTTTTTCTACTGTGCACGTATTATATATATATTGTTGATCGTCGCACAAAAACAATATTCCCGGACCGATGGATCGGAACAATTTTTCGTTTGCCGTGTCGTAATTTCCATACGAATATGTGATGCCTCGATAAGCAATCGTCATATGGCCGAACACATGGACTCCGGAAAGCCCGGTATGAACAAAAACTTTCAAATCAGGGGTTTCGGTTTCTTTTTTCGAAGCTTTCAAAATCGGTTCCATGGAATGCTTAGAATGTGTGATCATTTCGAGTGCAAAAAACGGAAGTACGGCAACAAAAGCAACCGGTAAAGAGCTCCAATGCTTAAAAGAATAATATCGGGATGATTGCGGATGAGAAAAAGAGATTGTTTCAAAATACAATTGTCCTGCTTGCACAAGCAAATACAAACCGACAATATACTGAATATATCGAAAAGAATTCAAGCCATGGCTAAATGTCGCAAAAAACAAGAAGCTGTAAATGATCAGACGCATGCTGTCATACCACCATGACGAAGCCCGATCACAAAGATCAAGCACGGTCTGAACAAAAAAAGCAATGACATTCACACATAAATAAAAGGCGAAGATTCCTACGATCGCAAGTTCTCCGGATTGGCGATGCAGCCATAAAAAGATCGTGAATACGCTTAAAAGTACGGCTTCCAAAAAAATGATCCCTTGCTTTTTGATAAATGCCTGTATCCATACATAGAGGGCGGAAAGCGTGCAGATTCCTGCACAAATATACAAAAAAATATCTCCGTTGAATTGTGGCATGATCAAACATACAAGTCCGGAAACAGCGAAAATAATAATTCCGCAAATTGCGATCATATATTTCAATTTTGTTGAATTTAATGTTTTCATGATTTCAGTTTAACGACTTTATTTCGACTTTTCTACTCAATTACTTTTCTTATCCCACACAATTTCCGCATTGCAACAAAATTGAAAATTGCTAATATCCATGTTAAATTTAAGCTATCCTTAAGGCATGACAGAGCGCTCTTTGAAAAAACTGAGGTGAATCTTATGTTAACACTTAGCCCTTATATGGAGATTTCAGATTTTTTTGAAACAGATCTCGGTACTGCAATTAAGGCCATTTTACTTTTGATCATTGCCTTCCTCGTTGCCTATATCGTAAAAAAGATTCTTGTGAAACTCTTATCAAAAACAAAACTTTCCAAAGCGAAAGATCAAGAAGGGATCAAAGCGATCGATCTTATCGGAAAATTGGCCCAGCTTGTTGTATTCTTGGTATTCGTTCCCGGAATTTTCGAAACATTGGGAATGACTCAAGTATCAACACCGATTATTGGTATGCTTAATACAGTTTGGGTATATGTTCCAAACGTAATCGGAGCTGTAATTGTATTGTGGATCGGTTTTTACATCGCTCGTTTAGTTCGGGAATTGCTGGTTCCGGTCTTAAATAAATTTGAAGTCAACAAGCTTCAAAGTTTAGCCGGTATTCAGGTAGATGATCAAGGAAAATTATCCAATACGATTGCTTATATCGTTTATGTATTGATTTTGATCCCGATCATTATCGCAGCCTTGTATGTTTTGAATATTCGTGCGATTACTGATCCAGCGATCGCTATGCTAAGCATTATCTTCAACTACATTCCAAGTATCTTGGCAGCCCTGATCATTATCGTCATTGGTTGGATCCTTGCCAAGTTTATCGGAAATATCGTTACTCGTTTGATCGAAGCATCCGGACTTGATGCAAAGGTCGAAAATTTGATGGGAACAAAAAATAAAACTTGGGCCCTTTCAAAAGTTACCGGTGTAACAATCGAAGTGATTCTGATCATCTTCTTTGTGGTTGAAAGCTTCTCAGCATTGCATTTGGGCATATTGACAAGTATCGGCCTTGCTGTAATTGATTATATGCCATACGCGTTGAGCGCGTTCCTGGTCTTTGTAGCTTGTGTTTTCGTTGCGGGGGTATGCTCGAAAGCACTTACAAACAACGATCATCCGTCGCTTGCATTGCTATCGAAATATTTGATCTACGTGATCGGTGCTTTCATGATCTTAAATGAATTGCACATTGCCAAAGAATTAGTAGACAGCGCCTTTATCATCGCATTGCTTGCGTTAGGTATCGCGTTTGCGATTTCATTTGGTGTAGGTGGTCGCGACTTTGCAAAAAATGTTCTTGCTCACTTTCAAAAGCAGCTTGATATCGAAGATGCGAAAAAAGTTGAAGATCAAAACAAAAAATAATTACACAAATTAAAAGATGCCAACGGCATCTTTTTTTCTTTTAACCAAAAGATTATTGTTTTGAGCCTTTCCGCAAACATCGAATTTCAATATCTTGATCATAATCACCAAATTGTTTTCCAAACAAATTTATTCCGCCCGGATGTTGCGCTTCTTGTGCGCTTTCTATCCGCAGCCGCATCATATCCTTCCCTTTTTGCTCTTTAAAAACTTGTGAAAGTTTAACGTCCGAAATTTTTTCTGATCTAAATATATACCATTCTCAGTTACGGATATTATTTTTTTATTCCATATTCACTCCCTAATGTCCACCATGCTGGAGTATATTTTCCTTTCCGATCTCCGAAATCTCCTGGGCTTGTCCATATCCCAATAGGCAAACCATTAAGAAAAAAAGAAATGTCTGAACGATAAGCATCAAACCCTTAATGGACTTTTTATGGTCATTTCATTACTCCCTATTTTAGGCGGTATTATACGACTTGTAATCCTTAAGTTTTATACTTACGATGAAAAAGCTTATCGTTCAGATTTAAAGATTTTAGAACAACGTCGAGCACAAGCCGCTGCTTTGACACAATAAAAATATCATTGGAGAGTCTGCTCACACTCAATCTGTGTGATCAAGCATCAACCTGCATTCATAAATCCCTTCTTTGTTCTTTTCCGATCAGAACATTCTCTCAAAAAAAATTGACATTGAGCAAGATATGAACGAAGATAAAGAAAAGGAGGAAGAAATTGCATTCATTATACATCGCTCAGAAATTTTTTTCCTTATGGGGAACGTATGAAGTATTCAATGAAAACGGCGCAGTCGAATATAGGATCAAGGGATCGCCTTCTTTGACACGCACGTTGACAGTTTATGATGCTCAGGACCATGAACTGGGAAAGATTCATCAAGTTTTTATGAGCTTCCTTGCATGTTTTGAAATATTACGCAACGATGAAAAAATCGGAACCATACAAAGGAAGTTCTCGTTTTTTCATCCAAAGCTTATCATGAATTATATGGGATGGCAGGCAAGCGGCAATATTTGGGGCTGGAATTATAAAATTTATGACGATAGCGGTCGCGAAGTCGGAACGATCAACACAAAAATTTGGCATTTAACCGATCAGTTTTCTATTGAGTATGAAAGAAAAGAAGATGCTTTGCCTTTACTTATGCTCGTTTTGGCGATTGATGCTATTCAGGATGCAGCTTCTCGTTCTTCATAAGTTTAAAATTTGTATTATTTTAAACTATACATTTTTGCTTTTAATTTTATTTATTTTAATTTAAATGCATTTTATCAATTAAAACCACTTTTCTTCTCGTGCTTTCGATATTATAATATGAACGGGATCTCAATCCCGCATGTGAATCGCAGCACGAGATGCGATTGATAAATGCTCGTGTTCAAATGTGAGCCGCCGCACGAGGTGCGGCTTATAAATGCTCGTGGTCACATGCAGAGCTTCATTACGAAGCTCTTCTAGGAGATTACCGATGTTAGTGGAAGAGAAACATTTTTACTTCATTAAAGACTCGTACTTTCACGATTATCCTGAAGCGGGTCTGATGCCTAATAAGATCATCATCAACAATGCAGTACATGATCGACCAGCGTATTTTGCGTTGCGCGATTCTTCCAATCCAAAGATCTTATGGCTCATCCCAATCTCTTCCAAAATATCGAAGTATAAACGAATCGAAGAAGAGAAAAGGAGGAAATTTGGTCGTTGCGATACGATTGTATTTGGAAATATCCTAGGACATGAATGTGCGTTCCTCATTCAAAATATGTGTCCGATTACATCGTATTACATCGAAAACGAATATATGGATCACAACCATTATCCGGTTCGGATTCCATATCGTCTTGAACAAATCATTTCCAAGAAAGTCAGAAGGATCCTGTTATTGGAAGGACAAGGCAAACGTATTACATTTTCGAATGTGCTCAAGATCAAATATTCGCTTCTTGAGCACGAAAAGAAAAGAGAGCTTGAAAAAAACTAGCTCTCTTTTTATATGGTTTTTATTTAACGAAATGAACCGCTTGTTTTTCGGAAACTTCGAATTCATACAACGTATTGGCATCAAGATCAAGCTTTCTAGTGTGCAAACCATTGATCTGATTGTTGTTATAGGTTGTCCAATAAAAGTCCATAGTTCCCAAATTGCAGGCAACCGTATATTGAGTGATTTCGTAAAGTTTATCTTCGGTTTGATTGGTTCCGTTGGATTGAGCTACGCTTTGCATGATATGGAAACATTGAGTCAATGTGTCTTCATCTGTTTCTTTGGCAATTGCGTTATTCAATGTGAATCCCGCTCGAACAAAGCGTGAAGCCGAGTCAACTCCTCCCGGCAACCCGAATGATCCCATTGCGGTTGAATAGCAAGCAAGATCAAGCTGCGGAGCAATCCGATTTGTTGGATATTTTCCGGTTACACCCATATAATTACAGAAATTAAAATATTGTGCCGGATACTCCGGACAATTGGTCATAACGTTGACGATATTATCATGAACTGAAAGACCATCTTCTAGTGGTTCGACAACGATGGACTGCTCTTTATCAGCCATCATCCAGTGAAGAGGTGCCGGCGGATACTGTTCAGAGAATGCTGTATCCAATACGGTAATATGTTTCAGTTCTTCTTTCAGTTCAGCTACTGAACGACATTTCGAAAGTAAATAAGCGATCATTTCGAAAGAAGCCAGACCGATCGTTCCCTCTTTGACTTCTTTTTGATAAACAGCCATATTTTGGAAATGAAGCTGAGCGATCCCTACTCCGTATTCATTAAACGCTTCAAAAAACAACGGAAATTCTTCATCAGGAGTAATCGACATTCCGACCATCGCCGGATGATTTTCGATTACTTCTCCATTACGGAATTTCAACGGCATATTTCTTGGTGCTACAGTAACCTTAGTTCCCATAGCATACTGAAGGTCCAGATTGCGTCCAAAATAAGAAATCGAACCGTTTTTATACAAGATTGATGTACACATAATGTGATAACCTCCTTGATACAATTATATTTTCGATGTCTTTTTGGGTCAAGAATATGGCTAACTTGCACAATTGATTTTTTATAGCTATAGATTTATATTCATTTGAACGTTCGAATATTCTTCCATATGTGTTGATTATTCGCCCGCACAACACAGCAGAAACGACCGTGCCGATTCCGATCCCGATAATTTGCCCGGAAAAAAGAAAGCCTAAAACAAGCGAACAGCAAATCATGAAAAGATCGAAGACTATTTTTACAGATCCTACCGGGCGACCAAAATGATCCGCTAATGTTTTCGTCGTCCCTTCAACGGGATTGTATACGATATCGGCTTTCATGAACAAATAAATGCCAAGAGCTGTCAAAGCGATCGCAATCAGCAAAACGAGAAATTGCGATAAAAAATTGGTTGGCTCTATTTGAATTCCCTGATCATAAATTTCGGTAATCCATCCAAATAGGATCGAAAACGGAATTTGCGCGATAATTCCTTTTTCAAACCGTTTAACGATCAAAAGCTGTATTCCAATCAAAACTAAATACAAGAATGTGCTCGCTGTTCCGAACCCAATTGGCAACAAACGACTTATAACATAATTTATGCTGGATACAGCTGCACATCCAAGCCCGGTCTTTGTATTGAGAACGATTCCAAACGCTAAAATATTAATTCCGGCAATCCAAACAATCCATCTTTTCATTGTGTCCCCTCCTTGTTCTTCTTAAATTTTAATCAATCTTTTATTCCTGACAAATATTATTTTGATATAATATAATTCCTAAAAGGAATTGATAACAATGAACTTCAAACAACTACACTATTTTGTCGATCTTGCGGAAAACGAGCTGAATATCACAAAAACGGCTTCCCGGTTTTATATTTCGCAAAGCGCAGTCACAAAGCAAATTCAGGCACTTGAGCAAGAACTTGGTGTCGAACTTTTTGTGCGTGAATCGAAACGGCTTCATCTTACACATGCTGGAACTTCTTTTTATCCTTACGCAAAAAAGATCATCGAGGATGAAGAAATCGCCCTTTCCTATATCCATTCATTAAAAAACGGCACTTCTGGAATTTTACGAATCGGAATGATCCTTCATCTTGATTTGAAATTGATTTTGCCGTTTTTGCAACAGTTCAATAAAATATATCCGGATATCGATTTATCGATTTATTCAAATTCTCAAAAAGAACTTCTCAAAGATTTGGAATTAGGAAAGAGCGATGTAATGATTGCGATCGATCATTTTCATTCTCGCGATTTCATGAAGGTTTCGATTGCCACATATCCTTTAGTGGCTCTTGTAAGCGTAAATGATAAGTTGGCAAAACAAGAAACGGTTTCTTTATCCGATCTAGATCGGGTGCTGTTCGATACACAAGTCGTGGATGAAAATCGCTCTTCGATCGTGATCGATGAATGCTTGGCAAAGATTGCATGCAATCAAGGCCAAGCGGTTTACCACTCATTTGTGTATCATGATTCGATGAATCCGTGGATCAAATGCATTCCGATCGATCCGCCAATTCTTTCGAATTTGTATATATTTGCGCGTAAAGATCGATTAAGTTTGCAGGCAAAACTTTTTCTTCAGTTCGCAAAGCGCTATTTTTCTTTAACAGGTGTCTCAAATGATGAACAATGTGTTAAAATGAAATAAAGAATATTTACCGAGGTAAAGAATATGAGTCGATCCAACACAAAAGATAAAATCATCAAAACTGCCTATGAATTGTTTCGAATTTACGGATATAAATCGGTATCGGTCATAGATATTTGTCAAGCATGTCAGATCACAAAACCGACTTTTTATAAATATATCGAATCAAAGCATACTCTTTTAAAATATTATTTCACGAATATGACGGCCAATCTAGTTGTAAAAAAAGAAAAAGAAGAGCTTTCTTATTATGATTTGATCATTGAAGCATTTTCAGGTTATTACGGACCAATCGAAGAAATGGGGCTTGATCTTTATCGTCAAGTAATTATTTCCAATTTACAAAAATCGATGGGCACCTATGATGACGATGATCAATTCAATTCAACGATCGAACAACTTATTCGTTCCGGACAAGAAAAAGGTGAATTCGGCAATAAAGCGGATGCGATTTTTTTAACAAACGCTATCCTTTCGCTTTCTTTGGGCAGTGCGGTGAATTGGTATTTGAACAAAACAAGCGATAAAAGTATCTTTACAATCTTTCAAGATGAGTTAGGAACATTGCTTGAAGTAAATAAACAAGAAAGTTAAGAAGAAAAAGGAGGATTTAAGGGATTGAACAAAGAAAAACGAGCTGAATCAATTATTCAAACAGCTCAAAAACTCTTTTTGGAATATGGTTATGATCAAGTTTCTGTTATGGATATTTGTGAGGCGTGCCAAATCACAAAACCGACATTTTATCGTTATATCCATTCAAAAGATGATCTTTTGCGTTCTTTATTTACGCATTCACTTGACGAGCTCAACGAAAAGATCAAAATGATAGATTCGAAAAATTACTGGGAATTGTTTTTTATTTCCCTTACTTATTCTATGGAGAAAAACATAGAATATGGCTGGGAATTGTATTCGAAGTACTGGATCCTTAACTTAAATGAAAAGAAGGAAGTTTATCCTTTAACAAATTATGCGCGTTCTATCACTATTGCTTATCTAAAAGAAGGTCAGAAATCAGGACAGATCCAAAACCAATCCGATCCAACAAAGCTTTTTGCGGTATGTAAAAACATTATTTTAGGTTATTCCATAAAATGGTGCATGACGATGGGCGGTTTTGATTTGATCAAAACGTGCAGAAAGGATTTACATCAAGTTTTAAATGTGCAAAAAAAGGTCTTTTGACCTTTTTTCTCTTCTGCAAGCGATCGAGATTTCGAGAAGAAAATTGACTTCAAAGTGCAGTTTTATTATCCTTAAGTTTCTCTTGAATTGTGCAGCAAATATATACTAGACTTTACTCATGACACTTTGTGTTGAAAGGAAGGGATAGGATGAATAACACAACAGATATGACAACTGGCAGTCCGGTCAAGTTGATTCTCGCATTCGGGATGCCTTTGCTATTTGGAAACATCCTCCAACAACTTTATAATTTTGTGGATACAGTTGTTGTGGGACGCAGTTTAGGGATGAATGCACTGGCTGCCGTAGGAACGACAGGTTCGATCAATTTTTTGGTACTTGGGTTTGTGATGGGAATGGCGCAAGGCGTATCGATTCTTGTTTCACAGTATTTTGGAGCGAAAGATCATAAAAAGCTCCGTCGATCCATTTCGATGTCTGCATATTTGAACATCACAGTAGGGATCGTCACCACATTTCTTGCAACTTTTGCAAGCCGAGCCATGCTTCAATGGATGAATACGCCGATCGAAATTTTGGATATGGCTGTGGAGTACATTCATATTATCTTTTTAGGAACGCTCGTTTCATTGGCTTACAATTTCTTTTCGGGAATTTTGCGGGCGTTAGGCGATGCGAGAAATCCTTTAATTGCCATGATTATTGCGTTTTTTGTGAATACAATCCTAGATATTTGGTTTGTTGCGGGATTGCGGATTGGCGTTTCGGGAGCAGCCTACGCAACGGTTATTGCGCAAGGTATCAGTGCGATCTATTGTCTTGTATGTCTGAAAAATATTGAATTTCTTCGTTTTGAAAAAGAAGACTGGAAACCGGATAGCGGATTATTGAAGCGCTCATTGACATTAAGTTTACCGGTTGCAATCATGAACTCAATCACAGCTGTGGGAGTTATGGTACTTCAGGCGGCGATCAACGGTTTTGGCGCGTTGTATGTGGCAGGATACACAGCAGCAAGCAAAGTAATCATTATTTTAGAGCAGATCAGCAGTACTTTTGGTTTTGCCTCATCTACATATGTCGGGCAAAATATGGGAGCACTGCAAATTGATCGAATCAAGAAGGGTGTACGTCAAATTAATTTAACCGTGATTGGGATGAACGCATTTTGCGCTTTAATGATGATCGTGTTCGGAAAAGGATTGATCCGATTCATGGTTTCTGCCAACGAAGAAGAAGTTACACAGGTCGCCTATCATTGTCTTGTGTTCCTTTCCTGCTTTCTAGTCGCTCTCGGCATTTTATGGGTACATCGTTGTTCTTTACAGTCAATGGGTGACACGTTTTATCCGATGCTTTCGGGCATTCTCGAATTTGTGTCGCGGATCTTTTTTGTCTGGTTACTTCCTCGTTTTTTCGAATTCAACGGAGTGCTTGCCAGTGAAGTATCGGCTTGGATCAGTGCAGCCATCTTCCTTGTGGTCGTTTTCAAGTATCGTTTAAAGCATATCAAAGTCCAAGAACAGAAAATGGAAAACGCATAAATGAAGGGGCTGTAACGGGTAAGTAAAAAAATATCTGGCTCCCGAAATAAAAAAAGGACCGAGTTGATATCAAAATGATCATCAACCCGGCCTTTTTTGGTATTATTTAGTTGTGACAAAATACCTAGTCCATAGTAACGCACTTCAGCCATCTTTTCAATTCCCTTTGTCATTTGTTTATGATGATTCCATCCCTTCGGAT
>KE159700.1 GCA_000403415.2 Firmicutes bacterium M10-2 | reverse complement strand
GCATCCTATGTCAAGGCCTGGTAAGGTTCTTCGCGTTGCTTCGAATTAAACCACATACTCCACCGCTTGTGCGGGCCCCCGTCAATTCCTTTGAGTTTCACACTTGCGTGCATACTCCCCAGGCGGAGGACTCATTGCGTTAACGCCAGCACTGGGTCTTCCCCAACACTTGGTCCTCATCGTTTACAGCGTGGACTACTAGGGTATCTAATCCTATTTGCTCCCCACGCTTTCGTGCCTCAGCGTCAGTTACAGTCCGGGCGGCCGCCTTCGCCACCGGTGTTCTTCCATATATCTACGCATTTTACCGCTACACATGGAGTTCCGCCACCCTCTCCTGTACTCCAGTCCATCAGTTTCCGGAGCCTATACCGGTTGAGCCGGTACCTTTCACTCCAGACTTAATCGACCGCCTACGCACCCTTTACGCCCAATCATTCCGGATAACGCTCGCCACCTACGTATTACCGCGGCTGCTGGCACGTAGTTAGCCGTGACTTCCTCGACGGGTAATATCTCCTCCGGGATCATTTCCTTTCCCGGTCTTTTTTCCCCGTCAACAGAACTTTACGATCCGAAGACCTTCCTCGTTCACGCGGCATTGCTCGTTCAGGCTTGCGCCCATTGACGAAAATTCCCTACTGCTGCCTCCCGTAGGAGTCTGGGCCGTGTCTCAGTCCCAGTGTGGCCGTCCGCCCTCTCAGGCCGGCTATGCATCGTCGCCTTGGTAAGCCGTTACCTTACCAACCAGCTAATGCACCGCAGGTCCATCCTTGCGCAAGGCTTACGCCTCCTTTAAGAAATCGAAGATGCCTTCCATTTCCTTATTCGGTATTAGCTTCCGTTTCCAGAAGTTGTCCCCCTCGCATGGGTAGGTTCCCTACGTGTTACTCACCCGTTCGCCACTCTCCGCCTATAAAAGCGGTTCGTTCGACTTGCATGTATTAGGCATGCCGCCAGCGTTCATCCTGAGCCAGGATCAAACTCTCCATTTGATTTGACTCTTTTTTCTTTTTCTTTTCTGTTTCTTCTTTTCAGGTGTCTCTCAAGAAATCGACGTGATTCTTTTTCTCTCGTTCTTGTACGATTCTTTTTTCTTATTTCTATCAAGTTTTCAAAGATCATCCCTTGGCTGTTTTTCAACAGCTCGTTTATACTACTTCTCTTTTCTTTTTCAGTCAAGAAGAAATTTTACTTTTTTTCTTCTTTTTTCGAAAAGGAAGGTTGCGCTGTTCTCAACGCTCGTTTATATTACCTCTTTCTTCTTTGTCTGTCAACTGTTTTATGCGATATTTTTTATTTTTTTTTAGAGGACAGATTGGAGATAGATTTTTTGAAATTCTTTACATTTCAAAAGACAATGAAATGGCATTTTGATCTGAATTCCTTCTCTGCGTCCCTTTTCTAACATCTTTTCCACATCTACTTTTACATGCTTTCCATCAAGCAGGAACAAAGGATAAACGATCATTTCCGAACAATTCCACTGCACCTTCTCATCGAGTTCGATCACTTGGGCACACTTACAATACGAGAGGATCTTATTTCTCAATCTTTTATCTTTTGTTGGATGCACTATCAACACTGCATTTTCACAATCAAGTGGTTCGAGAAGTTTTTTCCATGTGTTATCATTCATCAGCAAGGGTTTTGCGTTTTCGAACATACGACGAAAACAGGTATAAACATATCCATTATGCATAAACATTGGCTGCCAGATGATATTTGCGTTAAAATGCATACAAATTTCTTTCAAAGTTTCCATTGATTCATTCATATAAAACGCCATGGCCGTCCCTTCAAGAAATCCCATGACCATTGCATGCTGTCCATCATCTTGACAACTATGAAATACACAAGCTCTGCCCTCTTTTCCGTTGATCATTTCAAAAAGCCAATTCAATTGATCAACTCTGAGATCCATCAAAAAACGCATCCACTCTTTATGTCCTAATACATAAGGACGAAATTTCTTGAGAATTACCAGCTTTTCTTTCCATTTATTTTCATACAAAGCAATAATCTCTTTTTTTATCAATTCTCCATACATCAAAAAGCCATGCTTCGTAGATAATCCCATCTTAAGCTCATCAAGATTTATTTCCCGCATCATATGGAGCGAAGCGTCCTTCGAATATGTCGCACTCACACAAAACACCCCGTATTGTTGTGCAAAACAAGCAATTTTATCATTCATCGTCCGATCGTCCGTACAAGCAGCTACACAATCAAAACGCGCAATCTCTTCAAAAGAAAAATCATGATCCCGATACGAAACCAGCGCTCCTTCCTTTTCAAATTGTTCGCCTTTTCTTTTTCCTTGCTTTCCGCTCCCTACAACAAGAACTTTTTTATTTTTCCAACATACATCCACGATCATGCGCTATAGCCTCCATTACTTCATCAAACGCACTTAAAGTAATATCCATATCGTTTTTGGTCAACGCGCAACTAACGAACATTGCTTCAAACTGACTTGGAGCCAACATGATCCCTCGTTCCAGCATCCCCCGAAAATACTTGCCGTACAATTCAAGATCCGCTTTTTTCACATCTGTGTAACATTCAGGTTCTCTTTCACAAAAGAATAAAGTCATCAAACTATGTTCTCGTACTAACGTGAACGGTAAATGATATCGATCCAAAATCCTTTGCATACCATGTTCCAAATACGCAGCTTTTTCTTCGATCACATCATACACGGCCGGATTATGGTGCAAATAATCAAGCATCGCCATTCCTGCATGCATCGCTAAAGGATTCCCCGATAAAGTTCCTGCCTGATACACCGGTCCCGCCGGAGATACACATTCCATAATCTTGCGTTGTCCTCCGTAAGCACCGACCGGAAATCCGCCACCAATGATCTTTCCGAAACAAGCCATATCCGGTACTACATCAAATAGTGTGGCAGCACCACCATAATCAACCCGGAAACCAGTAATCACTTCATCGAAAATCAATACAATTCCAAACTGATCGCACAAGGAACGCAAACCGCTCAAATATCCGGGCTTAGGCCGTACGACTCCCATATTGCCGCAAACCGGCTCCACAATTATACAGGCAATCTCATTCGGATTCGCTTCAATGATCTCTTCGACCGCTGTCAAATCATTATACGGAGCGGTCAAAGTATTTTTAACGATATCCGCAGGCACTCCCGGAGAAGTCGGAACACCAAACGTCAACATTCCCGAACCACTCGACACAAGCAATCCATCACTATGTCCGTGATAGCAGCCTTCAAATTTTATGATTTTATTTCTTCCTGTATATCCTCGGGCAAGCCGGATTGCGGACATGGTCGCTTCCGTTCCGGAATTAACCATACGCACTTCATCAATTCCCGGATACGCATCCACAATCTTTTTTGCCAGCTCGACTTCGATACGGCTTGGCAACCCATAGCTGATTCCATCTTGCAAATATCTTAAGACTGCATCATTGACCACATCGCAGCTATGTCCTAAGATCATTGGGCCCCAAGAAGAAATATAATCGATATACATTCTTCCGTCCTCACCGAATAAATGAGCTCCTTTTGCTTTTCGGATAAAAATCGGATCGCACCCGACAGCACCGAAAGCGCGAACCGGAGAATTGACCCCTCCCGGAATATACCGTTTTGCTTCTTCAAACAAAGATTTATTTTTATTTTTCATCACGCAACCTCTTTGCAACCTCTAGAGCGAAATATGTAATGATCATATTCGCACCGGCTCGCTTCATACACAACAACGACTCTTCGATCACATCTTCACGCATCCAGCCGTTTTTGATTGCAGCCATCAGCATCGCATATTCTCCACTCACATTGTATGCGCACAACGGCACATCAAAACGCTCTGAAGCTTCCTTCAAAATATCCAAATAAGGCAGTGCCGGCTTGACAATGATCGCATCCGCACCTTCTTCGATGTCTGCTGCCATTTCCCTCATTGCTTCTTTTGAATTGGCCACATCCATTTGATAAGATCGCCGATCACCGAATCCAGGGGCAGAATGAGCCGCTTCCCGAAACGGTCCGTAAAAATTGCTTGCATATTTTGCCGAGTACGCCATGATCGGAACATATGAAAATCCATGTTCATCCAAGTCTTTTCGAATGGCGCCGATACGCCCATCCATCATATCGCTTGGCGCGACCATATCTACACCCGCTTGTGCATAGGATAAAGCAATCTTTTTTAAATACCCGACCGTTTCGTCATTTTTAACTTGTCCTTTTTCGTCTAATACGCCGCAATGTCCATGATCCGTATATTCGCACATACATACATCGCCGATCACATACATATTTGGATCATATTGTTTGATAAACCGAATGGCCCGTTGAATAATTCCATCTTCTGTATAGGCTTGGGAACCACAGGAATCTTTATGTTCCGGTATTCCGAAAAGAAGACATGCCTGCACGCCAAGAGAGCGCATCTCATCCAAAAGCTTTGGCAAGCGATCAAGCGAATAATGATATTGTCCCGGCATGCTTTGGATCTCTTCTTTGATTCCGCTTCCTTCTACAACAAAAATCGGATAAATAAAATCCTCGACGTTCAAACGATTCTCGCGTACTAGCGAACGAACCGACGAATTCAGACGCAATCTTCTACCTCTATACATTTTTCTCATATCCTTTCAAACATTTTATGATACTTTCATAACTTGGATCCTTTGATTCGATAATCGTCTTAAAATTTCCTTTTTGAAGTGCAGCTGTCGTTTTCGCTCCAATGCTGATTGCCGTATCGATAGTCAATCCTTGACAAGCGGTCGCTGCTTCTGCACTTCGTGCACTCGTAAACACGCCAATATCATAAGAATCATAAGATGCCTGCCATGAACAAGACCGCATCTCGTAAAGTACTCGAACATCTACGCAAGCGTTCAAGTTCATAAATTCATCCGTATTGGCTTGAGCATGCGGAACAAGGATCCGAGTTTCCGGTTCGACAATTTGATTGAGTTGTTCAATCAAACTTTGAGCATTTTTCTTTCCGATAAGATCCGGATAAATTCCGTAATATTCCAGTTCCTTGGCTGACTGATCTTGGACGACCGCAATCTTCGGAAGCAAACGCAAATCGATCTTTTTCTCTTTTATTTGCTTCATAAATTCCCGAATTGCCGTCTTGCTCGTAAAGACAATCCATTCATAATCGTGCAAATCAAGATCGGAAAGCGGATATACAATCTTTTCAAATCCAATCGGTGCATCAACTAAGGCACCAAGAGCCTTCAAAGGTTCAATCAATTCATCACGATTGCTGTTGCGCAAGAAGAAAATCCGTTTTCCAAACAAAGGAAGCCGTTCAAACCAGTTTAATTGATCCGAAAGCGATACAACATCTCCGACAACGATCAAAGCAGGAGCCGGATACGAATCTTTTGTACATTGCCCGATAATCGTATCCATTGTTCCGACACACACTTTTTGCTCGGGATATGCCGCTTTCGAAATCAGAGCGATTGGCAGATCATGAGCGTTTTCCGCTTGATAGCCTGCTACAATTTGTTCCAGATTTTTTCTTCCCATCAAAAACACGACCGTATCTTTTGTTCTGGCCAGTTCTTGAAAATCGATTTCCGGCAGTTTTCCGGTCTTGGAATGAGCCGTATATACGCGAAACCCTTGCGTGATCGAACGGGATGTGATCGGTATCCCCGCATAAGAAAGACCTGCGATACAAGAAGAAATTCCGGGAACGACTTCAAAATCAAGTCCGGCATCGATCAAAGCTTGCGCTTCTTCTCCTCCTCGTCCAAACACATAAGGATCGCCGCCTTTTAAACGAACGACTCTGGGATATTTTTTTCCATATTCGATAAGCATCTCATGAATCTCTTCTTGGGAATACGCATGGTTTCCGCTTTCTTTTCCCACAAAAATTCGAATACAATTTTCTTTGGCATAGGATAAGGCATCCGGATCGATCAAATGATCATATAAGATACAGTCGGCTTGTTCTACACATTGTTTCGCTTTCAAAGTCATTAATTCTTTGCCTCCGCATCCGGTTCCGACCAAAAAAACTTTATTCATGAAAAGCCTCCTTTGTTTGCGATAAAGCAAGTTCGAGCAGACGATCCATATCCGATCCGCTGTTTTTTGTTTTCACGATCGAATGATCATCGCCAAATACCGTATAAAATGTATATCCTGCTTTATCCTTGACCATATGCGCACCGACAGGTATCGCACATGAACCACCCATTTCTTTTAAGAATGCTCGTTCACTCTTTACGCATTCATTCACTTCATCCTCTGCAAAGCATTGAAGCAAATCGAGCAGCTGCGTGTTTTCCTTGCATAGCTCGATCGCAAGGGCACCTTGCGCACAAGCAGGAATACACTGATCATCTGTAAAAATTTGAGAAATGCGATCTTCCAATCCAAGTCGTTTCAATCCTGCTTTGGCAAGGACGAGCGCATCATATTCTCCGTCATCCAGTTTTTTCAGGCGAGTCACGATATTTCCGCGGATATTTTTAAATCGGAGATCCGGGCGCAATTCGGAAAGCTGCTGGATGCGGCGAAAAGATCCTGTTCCGATTACGCTGGAAGGAGGAAGCGAAAAAAGATCAAGCCCCTCTCGACTGACCAGTACATCTTCCGGATCTTCACGGATAAGAACAGGTCCGATCGTAAATTGTTCAAAAATCTGTGAAGGAACATCTTTATAAGAATGCACCGCAAGATCTATTTTTCCGTTTGCGAGCTGTCGCTCGATTTCTTTGACAAACAATCCTTTGTCCATGATTTGATGAAGTGCTTTATCAAGTACACGATCCCCTTTTGTTTCGATCACAACCAATTCATAAGTCAGATGACTGATTTTCTGTTTCAAGATCTCCCCGACAATTTTTGCTTGCGCCAAAGCAAGAGCGCTTCCTCTGGTCCCTATTTTTAAATGCATGTATATCCTCCTTGCCAAACAGCTGCTGCAATGTATCGGGCTCTAACTCCTCATAATGTGTTCCGATATTTTTTAATGGTTTTTTCATTAATTTCAACATAGAAGTTTGCAATGTTTTTCTTAAGATGTGTCGTTCCCTTTGCGTAAGATCAAGTTTGCGATCCAAATAATCAAATGTTTCTTCAACAACCTCATCAATATTATGATGGATCATCGACAAAGTTGACGATTTTTCTTCACTGACCACCATACTAGAAAGCTTGGCGACATACGTTTCGATCAATTGTTTTACTTTCTCCAATTCTTGTTTGCGTATTTTTTCGTTTTTACGCGAAATCGCAGCCAACGTATCCAATGTATATAATTCGACAGTTTCCTGATTTTCAAAATCCGGATCGATATCCCGCGGTGAAGCGAGGTCATACAATTGCGTATGATGATCGCACAAATAAAAGTCGAGGACTTGATGCGGAGCTGCTGTCGCGCAGCAAATGATATCGCACTGTTTGGCATACTTGATCCGTTCCTCAAACGGAACGATAATTGCTTGCGGATCAATTTCAAGAAGCTCTTTTGCATGCTTGCGATTTCGATTGGCAATAAAGATCGTGCAGTTTTCGTCTTTTAAGTACGTCAGGATCAGCTGTCCGATCTGCCCGCTGCCAATCAGCAAGACCTTTTTATCTTCTAATTTTTGCATGGTCTGCCGGGCAATATATCCGATTGAAAGCGGATGCTCGCTCATTTTGTACTTCGATCGCGCTTCTTTTCCGCAATGCAGCGCTTGCTGAAAAATTTGATGCATTCGCGAATCGCAATGATGCATTCGTTCGCTTTGTGCGTACGCTTCTTTTACTTGTCTTAAAATTTCATCTTCCCCAAAAATCTGCGAGTGCAGCCCATTTACGACTTCCAGCAAATAACGCACAGCTTCCTCGCCATGATAAGTATACGTTCGGATCAAAAACGATCCATAGCGCGTTATAATCTTTTCCTGATCGATTGGCTGAATCGAATAAATTTCAAACCGATGACAAGTGACCAAGATTACGCAAGGTTGATTGATTTGTTCGTACAATTCCCTGATATCCGTATCGCTCCACGCAATATGCGAACGAACGTCCAGATCAGCTTGGATCCCAAAAACTTCAAATTCCATGTTTTACCTGCTCCTTAATTTTTAATTATACCTTGGCATCTTTTAAATGAAAACTAAACCACCTAGCTCGAACGATTTTTCTTTTCGAATCATCTTACGACCATTTTTCAGACAATTCTTTTATAATGAAGCCATAACGAGGTGAAAAGTATGACAAAAGAATATCGCATCACAGTCGATGAACAAGGAATCAAGATCGAACTGCTTCAAGGCGAAGAAATCATGACTTATAAAGAATGGCCGATTTATTCGACCGGAGCCGATGACGCTGATCCGGATGACCTTTCCAACTATATGATACCGTTCGAAATTATTCCTCAAATGCAGATGCTCGAAAAAACAGGATTTGTTTTTGCGGGAATCAACACACCGTTTGACACCATGGAGCCAACAGATGTGTCTGCTGCCGATACATCCGATATGAACGACGAAAAAGAATAAAAAAAAACGCCATCGGGCGTTTTTTTACTGTTCTGTGCTTTCATCATACGTCATTCCGTAAAGCGTATTCAAATAAGCCTGATCTTCTTTGTCTTTCTGGATCCGAGCTTTAATTGCGTTTTCGTAAGTCACAGCATTGGCTTTTGCTGTTTCCATCTCTTCTATGGTTGCTCCCTGATCCAGAGCGGTCTGGATCGCATTGCGATATTTCGTAAATTCCTCGCATTCGCTTCCGTAAGCGCCTTGCGGACAGCCGTGATCTTTTAAATACTTTTTCATCTCTTCTTGAACATCCAGCAAATGAGTAATCTGATATAGATCGACCGTTTCGATCATGCTCGAATAACCGTAATCATTAAAATCATTCGCATAGGTGAACAAAGAAACAACATAGACGCCGTCTTGTATCGGAGCAAGAAAAGTTTCTCCGATCAAATGAGAGGATAAAAACGATTTATCCATTTCTTCCAAGGTATAAGCATAAGTTACCATTTGACAAGGGCGGCCGTTGACCCAATAGTCTTCGGTCAATACATTATCAATCGTGCCATCATATCCGAATTGTTCGGGAATGTACGCATTCAAGAACGATTCCACTTGCTTATAGCTCGTATGATCGGCATGCGATACGATCAAAACAGGAATTTTCTGATCGGTAACCGGATAATAATAATACATTCCCTGTTTTTCAATATAATTCAAATTGGGATTGACCATATAGCTCATATCCCGAAAGCTGTCAACCTTCGTCCCCGAAATGTGAGTATATTCTTTAAGTGCGGCAGGAATATCATCTTCACTTGGACGAAAAGTCATGTAGCTTGCGACCATCAGCCCAAATGCACACAAAGGAATGCCAATCAAAGCGTTTTTATTATAATGACGTTCTTTCATCAATGCCCGTACATTCGGAACAAGAAAAAAGCTGACAACAAGCCCAAACAATCCGGCTACAAGTAAATTGTCATAAAACAAATAAATCGAGCATATGAAAAACGCGATGCTGCAAGCCCACAAAATCCATGATGATCGTTGCTTTGGAATTTTCATCAAAGTTCTCCTTTTATCAAAATAATATCATCTACGTCAAGAATCCGCAGTTTTTTTCATCTGCGTACAAAGAAAACGCAAAATATGGTATGTTAAAAAAAACGGAGGATTTTATGCGATTTAAAGAAAAATGTGTCGTGATCACAGGAGGAGCATCCGGGATCGGAAAACGATTAAAACAGCGATTTGAAGAGGAAGGCGCTCATGTAGCCATTATCGATATTCGTCCTAACGAATACTTTCAAGGAAGCGTATCAAGCGAAGATATCTTGGAGCATTTCGCAAAAAAAGTAATCCGGGATTTCGGTCACGTTGATGTATTGATCAACAATGCCATTCCGATTATGCAAGGAATCGACGAATGCAATTACCAAGCCTTCAGCCACGCTTTAGCAGTCGGTGTTACTGCTCCATTTTATTTAACAAAACTCTTTACACCCTATTTTGGCGAACACGCTTCGATCATCAATATCACATCCACAAGACAAGATCAGTCCATGCCTCAAACCGAAAGCTACGCAGCCGCTAAAGGCGGGCTGGCAGCTTTAACTCATGCTTTGGCTATTTCCCTTGCTCCGAAAGTGCGTGTCAATGCGATTGCACCGGGCTGGATCGACTCTCATGAACAAAATTATAAGGGAGCTGATGCGCTGCAGCAGCCAATGCAGCGTGTAGGCACGAACGATGATATTGCTGATCTGGCTTTGTTTTTGGCAAGCGATCAAGCCGCATTCATTACCGGGCAAAACATCGCTGTCGATGGCGGAATGAGCAAGCTCATGATCTATCATGGCGAACACGGCTGGACGTACACAAACGAATAATAAAAAGAGCGAAGTTCAATGAACACTTCGCTTCAGGCTGTTGACAAAGTCGATTTTTCAAATCGGCTTTGTCACAGCTTTTTATTTTTCTCCCACAAATGAATAAAAAAAGAGCAATTTGAGGTATTTAAGTACCTAATATTACTCTTTTTTTAGACCTTTTTACCCACTTTTATTTTATTGAAATTTAATTTTTTCAAAATAGGTAGTTTGTCAACACTCTGGAGCGAAGTTCAATGAACACTTCGCTTTTTTATTGCCTCCAGATTCCGGTTCATATATGCTTCCAACATATTTAAGTAATTTGTCAGATCGCGATACTCCTGCACGTCGATATTTTGATCAACCGCAATCAATTCAAGGCCGAGAGCTTCATAAATTTCATAAAGTGCATAAGAGGCAAGTGAAATATTTCCGGAGTTTAAATACATTATATTATCCGCTTTGACAAACAATTGGAAACAATAAGGAATCGTTTGAGGAAAAAGTTCTACTTTTTGATTTTTTAAAAAAGCATCGATTTCTTTCGGAGAGTAATCATAACCGAGATAATCGAGAAGGAACCCGCTTTCGCGAACGTCGATTGTCGCATCCGAATCCGATAAATACATGATATAGACCATGAGTTCAGCTTGTAACAGGATCCTTAAAGGTTTTTGAAGCGTTACGTAGTTTTGGAGTTTTCGTTCGACCTCTTCACATAATTCAAAAGTGAAATCGATCGATTGTTTCAATTCCTGATTCATATGAATGTTTCCTTTCTTTCCCTTTCCAAAAACTTCCCATACGCACATACTTTCGCATATTATTCCCACAAAATCAAGCAATATCTAAATCATTAAAAATTTATATTTTTTACAATACAAATTTCATTTATACAGAATATTCGGTATTTTTTTGATCTTACCGGAATTTCCTTCTTTTTGATCGATCCATTCAAATTCGGAATCAAAAACCATATAAATTATTCGTTTTTCAGACATACCTTCAATCCTTAAAAGTCAACTCTTTTTTTTCATTTTTTTGTATGCTACTATGTGCAGGCAAGATAGTTGAACGTTCAACCATTTTCGTTTCATACTATATTCAACAAAGGAGAAATCATTTATGAAAGTCATAAAACGAAGCGGAGAAGAAGTTAATTTCGACGTTACAAAAATAGAAAACGCGATCCGAAAAGCAAGCGCAGCAACCCCAAACACAAAAATGCACGAATTGGAAGTTTTAGCCATTGCGCAGATCGTCGCTGAGAAATGCGAAGATTTTTCACGCAGTCCCAGCGTAGAAGAAATCCAAGATCTTGTCGAAAACGAGATCATGCGTCACGGATATTTCGCAGTCGCTCATAATTATATCACATATCGTTACGAGCGTGCATTGGTTCGTAAAGCGAATTCGACCGATTCACAAATTATGTCCTTGCTGGAAAGAAACAACGAAGAAGTAAAACAAGAAAACTCAAATAAGAACCCTTTAGTAAATAGTGTTCAACGTGATTACATGGCCGGCGAAGTATCGAAAGATATCACAAAACGATTCTTGCTGCCTGCCGATATCATGGAAGCTCACGATCAAGGAATTATCCATTTTCACGATTCGGATTATTTTGCTCAGCATATGCATAACTGCTGTCTGGTGAATTTGGAAGATATGCTCCAAAACGGAACAGTCATTTCGGAAACAATGATCGAAAAGCCTCACAGTTTCTCGACTGCATGCAATGTAGCGACTCAGATCATTGCGCAAGTAGCCAGCAGCCAGTATGGCGGACAAAGCATCACCTTGTCCCATCTTGCGCCATTCGTTCAAGTTTCACGCGAAAAGGCTCGTCATGAAGTGCGCGAAGAACTGGACGCATTGGGAATGGAATATTCCGAAGAAAAAGCCAATGAAATGGCTGAAATGCGTGTACGCCGCGAAATCGAAAAAGGTGTGCAGACCATCCAGTACCAAGTAATTACTTTGATGACCACAAACGGACAGGCGCCATTTGTAACTGTATTTATGTATTTGAACGAAGTGGAGGATCCGCAAACTCGTCACGATCTCGCATTGATCATCGAAGAAATGCTTCGTCAGCGCATGCAAGGCGTAAAAAACGAAAAAGGTGTTTATATCACTCCGGCTTTCCCTAAACTGATTTATGTGCTTGAGGAAAACAATATTCATGAAAACAGCCCTTATTTTTATTTAACTGAGCTTGCTGCCAAATGTACTGCGAAACGAATGGTTCCGGATTATATTTCCGAAAAGAAGATGCTTGAATACAAGATCAACGCCACCGGTACAGGTGACTGCTATCCATGCATGGGCTGCCGCTCTTTTCTTACACCGGACCGCAGTGGCAACGGCTACGACAACATAGCGAATGCCAAGACCTACGACGGAAAGCCGAAATACTACGGCCGTTTCAATCAAGGTGTCGTGACATTGAATCTTGTCGATGTTGCCTGCTCATCCAAAGGAAATGAAGAAGAATTCTGGAAAATCATGGATGAACGTTTGGAACTTTGCTATCGCGCATTAATGTGCCGTCATAACCGCCTATTGGGAACACCAAGTGATGTTGCGCCAATCTTGTGGCAAAACGGAGCGTTGGCACGACTTAAAAAAGGAGAGCCGATCGATAAACTGCTTTTCGGAGGTTATTCAACGATTTCATTAGGCTATGCCGGCCTTTGCGAATGTGTTACCTACATGACAGGTCATCCACACACCGAAGAACCGGGAACGGCGTTCGGTTTAAAAGTCATGCAATATTTAAATGATGCATGTACGAAATGGAAAGGGCAGACAAATATCGATTTCTCGCTTTACGGAACACCAATGGAATCGACAACCTATAAATTTGCGAAAAAACTGCAAGATCGCTTCGGAATTATCCCCGGCGTTACCGATCGCAACTACATTACCAACAGTTATCATGTCCATGTGACCGAAGAAATCAACGCTTTTGAAAAATTGACTTTCGAATCTCAATTCCAAAAACTTTCTCCGGGTGGAGCAATCAGTTATGTAGAAGTTCCGAATATGGAAAACAATATTCCTGCCGTCTTGGCATTGATGCAGCATATTTACAATCACATCATGTATGCGGAGCTCAACACAAAAAGCGATTACTGCCAAGTGTGCGGTTATACAGGCGAAATCCAAATCGTGGAAGACGAAAACCATAAATTGATTTGGGAATGCCCAAATTGCCATAACCACGATCAGGAAACAATGAATGTAGCGCGTCGAACTTGCGGATACATCGGAACTCAATTTTGGAACCAAGGACGTACTCAGGAAATAAAAGAACGCGTCATGCACTTGTAAGCCTATGGAACGAACTGTTGTAAACAACGCTTTCTATCGCCATTTTAAAGGCGGCATATACAAAGTCTTGTTTTGTGCACAGCGTGCAGAAGACGAAAGCATAGTGGTTGTTTATGAACCTCAATATGCAAAAGGAACGTATTGGACACGTGATCTTGAAGAATTTCTTTCTGAGGTCGATCACGAAAAATATCCGAACATTTCACAGAAATACCGATTCGAAAAAATTTAAGCAAAAGGAGGAGAGCGAATCTTCCTCCTTTTTCAAAGGAGAAAAAGATGAATTACGGAAATATTAAAAAGAACGATATCGCAAACGGCGAAGGAGTACGTGTCAGCCTTTTTGTATCTGGCTGCACAAACCATTGTTTCAATTGCTTCCAACCTGAAACGTGGGATTTCGAATACGGACAACCGTTTACTTCGCAAACCACGCAGGAAATACTGGATGCATTGCAGCCATCTTATATTCAGGGAATCACATTGCTTGGGGGAGATCCTTTCGAAATGAGCAATCAAGAGGAACTGGTTAAATTATTACGCATGATCAAAGAAAAGTACCCTCAAAAAAACGTATGGGCTTATACCGGATTTATCCTGGACCAAGATCTATTGGATGGCGGACGCCGCCATGGCCCTCACACCGATGAAATGCTTTCGTACATCGATGTCCTTGTTGACGGTCCTTTCATGAATGATCAAAAGAACATTTCGTTAAAGTTTCGAGGAAGCGAAAATCAACGCGTAATCGACCTCAAAAAATCCTTAAAAGAACAAAAAGTAATCCTTTATTTAGATTAAGAAAGCGTTTATATAAAATGAACACAATCTGCTTAATCCTTATAAATTAAGAACGTTTGTCTATAAAACGAGAACAATTTTGACAAAAGAAAAAAATTCATGTATAGTCCTCTTTGTGTTTCAACAAGGAGGATTTTTATGCTTACGAAACTTTTCGCAATCGCCTATATGAGTGGATCGCTATTGACGAGCACACCAAGCATTACGACAGCACCGAAAGCGGACCCAAACTTTGAAAAAGCGCATTTTCGTTTCGAACGATATTTTTTTGAAGATACTCACGAAACTGCTTATATTACCCAAGATACAAAAGGAAAAGACATTCCCGAAAAAACTGGAATGGATCAAATCGAACTGAATCAATTTGACAAGGTCGATTTGACAGGAACGAACCAATACGATTACTGGAAAATTTCGGTAAACGGAAAAGAATACTATGTCGATCAAGAGAGCCTGACAACAGATCAAGACATGATTGATCGGTTAAAACAGAAGAAAGAAGAACAAGAGAAAAAAGAAGAAGCTTCTTCTTGGAATGGTCCGATTCTGAGCGCAAGCGCAGGCGTCAATCAAGGACCTAGCGGAAAAGAAACTTACTATAATTTACCAATGGAAGGAGTTGTATCAATCATGCGAAGCATGGGAAACAATGATCCTTACTGGATAAGAGAAGATGGTGCGAAAATGCTCGGAGATTATGTGATGGTCGCAGCTCATCTCAATATTCGTCCGCGCGGAACGATCGTAGAAACATCTCTCGGAAAAGGGATCGTATGCGATACCGGAGGATTTGCATCCGGTAATCCAACGCAGCTTGATATCGCAACAACATGGTAACATCGAAAAAAGCGTTCTGTACAATGATGCAGAACGCTTCAGGCTGTTGACAAAGTCGATTTTTCAAATCGGCTTTGTCACAGCTTTTTATTTTTCTCCCACAAATGAATAAAAAAAGAGCAATTTGAGGTATTTAAGTACCTAATATTACTCTTTTTTTAGACCTTTTTACCCACTTTTATTTTATTGAAATTTAATTTTTTCAAAATAGGTAGTTTGTCAACACTCTGAAGCGTTCTGTACAATGATGCAGAACGCTTTTATTTGGAAAATTTCATTGATTATTCGAAAAGAATTAAGATTTAACTGATATATTCTACAGCAGGAGGATATTCTATGAATCACAAGTCAAAAAAGCCCTTTCTTTTGTCTTTAACTTTTGTTCTTCTATTTATCATAGCTGGCATATTTTTTGTTTTTTCGCAAATTATTTCAGTAAAAAACGATCTTACCGCTTTATATCAATTTGATGAACGCTGGAAAAACGAGCCATACGGAACGTCTGATCTTCAGACGGCTGGATGCGCACCCACGTGTCTTGCGATGGTGTTTTCCTATCTTAATCAGGATCAGGGAATCACTCCTGTCACGATTGCACGCTTTTCCGAAGAAAACGGTCATTATATCGATGGTACCGGCACTTCCTGGTCCTTATTTGCCGATGCCGCTATTGCCTACGGGATCGAAGAACAAGAAATTTCACCTTACGAAAGCGAAATCGATCAGGCCCTTGAAGAAAATAAGAACGTTATCGCTTCGATGGTTCCCGGACACTTTACGAGCACCGGACATTTTATCGTTTTGAGCGGAATTGAAAACGGACAGTACCGCGTATTTGATCCCAATTCGCAAGAACGCTCTACCCTTTGGGATAAAGCCATCGTTCTTGATGAAATGATTGCTGCATGGGGGTTTTGGAAACATTGACCTACTTGTTTCCCAATCCTTTTATTAATGTGGCAAGACCTCCATACAATACTCCTCCTGCCGCAAAAACGATCCACGTTTTCTCCCAATCATTCGTGGTGAAACTCCATACAAGATAAACGGCTGTTAAAGCACACCAATACAAACCCGAAAAAAATGAATACTTTTTCCGATACACTTTTTCGGTTGGGGAATATTCCCCTTCCTGCAGAAGCATATCGAGCGCTCCTTGCCATATCCCGTCATATACCAAGATATATACGCCAACCATAACAATTAGCAGCAAAACGACTACACTCATCACGAGCGCGACCTCGTTTTCTTGCGCAAGCATAGTGGTCATAATTAAAGGAATAACCGATAAGATACATAAGCAAACGCCAAGTGTGATGAATTTCGCATGTGTAGGGGCATAATTTTCCTTTAATTCGCGTATATACTTCAGCATTCCGGAATGCAGCTGCACTGGCTCTTTTTCTAACCACTCAAATTTCGAAAGCTTCATTGAATTTGAGATGATCATACTTACACCGATGGTCACGAGCACCAGCAAAATAATGATTCCTGCTGCTGCCAACTGATTTTCCATCGATGGATACAAAACAGATAAACCGCTGGTCCCGATTAAATTTGCTGCACCCAAAATACACAGGCAGATTGCAGCAGGAAGGCTCTTTTTCTCTTTTCGCTTAAGATCCAAATACACTTGAACTTCTTCATCATTTAGACTGCGGATCATCTCTTGCTCAACGACATAGGCAACATTTTCCTTTAATAAATAATCTGTCGAAACATGAAACAATTCGCTCATCTGTATGATCCTGTTCAAATCAGGCACAGACACATTCAGTTCCCATTTCGATACGGATTGCCTGGATACGTTCAGCAGCTCAGCGAGCATTTCTTGCGAATACCCTTCTCTTTTTCTCAAATTTATTATTTTTTCTCCCATTGTCATTTTATCGATTACCTCTCTTTTCACTTTCATATTGCCTGAAAAAGCATCTGATTCGAACCAATTGCGCATGGAAATTTCGCAATTTTCAGTTGCATCTTAAGAAAATCTTACAAATTTGTTATTGGTTTTCTTTATTTTACAGGATTATCATATGATCATGAAGAACAAATACAAAACAGCCTTGCTTTCCTTTCTGTTTCGAACAGCCCCGACAAACTGGATCGTCGATCGATTTATGGATTTGAAAAGAGAGCAATGGAAATCGAAAAAAGCACAGATTCAAGAAATCTTATAAAAAACGCGGGAGATAATCTCGCGTTTTTTATTAATCTAAAATTTCTTTCGGTTCATATCCTGCATCTTTGACAGCTTGCATCAATGTATCATCAAGAACCGGAGCATCCAGTGTGATTACGGCTTCTTTTTTATCTAAGTTCACTTCTGCTTTTTCGACACCGGCCACTTTCTCCAATGCTTGTTCTACATGCATCTTGCAGTGATTGCAAGACATTCCATCAACGATCATTACTTTTTTCATATTTTTTATCTCCTTTCGATGTTGATCTATGATCTCCGTACGAATACGGATCTCTGCTTTTGTTTGTTCCTTTTCTTCTTTTACACTTTCATATTTCGGTTTGAAAAATCGTAATCTCAAAGCATTGAGAACAACGCAAACCGAGCTCAAGGACATGGCTGCGCTGCCAATCATTGGCGACAACAGCAATCCCCACAGCGGATAAAAGACACCGGCTGCAACCGGAATTCCCAAAACGTTGTAAAAGAAAGCCCAGAATAAGTTCATTTTGATATTTTTAACGACTTTGGTCGATAATTCATACGCGGAATTCACATCCATCAAATTGTCTTTCATCAAGACGATATCAGCAGAATCAATCGCGATATCGGTTCCTGCCCCGATCGCAATTCCGATGTTGGCCCGAGCCAGAGCCGGTGCATCGTTAATTCCGTCCCCGACCATCGCAACAAATTTTCCTTGATCTTGGAATCGGCGGACAACACTTTCTTTTTCGGTTGGCAAGACGTCCGCAATCACTTCGTCAACTTCGATTTCGGAGGCAATCGCTTTTGCTGTCTGTTCGTTGTCTCCTGTCAGCATGACAACATAAATGCCCTTTTCCCTGAATAAGCGAATGGCTTGCGCACTGCTTGAGCGTATTGTGTCGGCAACTCCGATCATTCCGAGCAGTTCTTTATCTTTTGCAAACAGCAAAGGGGTTTTGCCTTTGTCGGCAAGTTCGCTCACTTTTTCTCTTACTTCATTTGGTAGGAAAACATCGCCTTCATCCATCATTTTCATGTTTCCGGCAACATAAGTCGCTCCATCCAGCTTTGCTTTCAACCCTTTTCCGGAAAACGCTTCATAATATTGCGGTTCCTTGATTTGAAGATGCTGATCTTTGGCTTCTTCCACAATTGCTTTTGCTAATGGATGTTCGCTTCCCATTTCCACACTGGCGGCAATTTTCAAAAACTGCTTTTCATCCAATCCTTTTTTCATCAATACGATATCATGGATGGAAGGATTTCCGGATGTGATCGTTCCGGTCTTATCAAGGACGATTGTATTTACACGATGCATTGATTCCAGACTTTCTGCAGATTTGATCAAAATTCCGTTTTCGGCTGCTTTTCCTGTTCCGACCATAATCGCAACCGGAGTTGCCAGACCAAGAGCGCAAGGGCATGAAATGACAAGTACGCTGATCGCATTGCTGAGAGCAAACTCAAAAGTCTGCCCGGCAATCAGCCATACGAAAAATGTCACGAGAGCAATCGTAATGACGACCGGAACAAAGATTCCGGATACTTTATCCGCTAAACGTGCAATTGGCGCTTTCGAATTTCCGGCTTCATCCACCAAACGGATAATTTGCGAAAGAGTCGTATCTTCTCCGACTTTGGTGGCTCTGAATTTAAATGTGCCGTTTACATTCATTGTTGCGGAAAGAACAGGATCTCCTGCCTCTTTTTCCACAGGCACGCTTTCTCCTGTTATGGCTGCCTGATCGACAAATCCATGGCCGCTTTCGACGACTCCGTCAACCGGTATACGTTGTCCGGGACGAATGACGACAATATCGCCTGCCATAACGTCTTCGGAATCGATTTCGATTTCCTGACCGTTACGGATGACTGTTGCGCTTTTCGGCGCAAGATCAACAAGCTTGCCTAGTGCATCGCTTGTTTTTGATTTCGAGCGAGCTTCCAAATATTTTCCTAAAGATACAAGGGTAACGATCATCGCTGCCGATTCAAAATACATCGAGTGCATCGCTGCATGAACCATTTCATGATCGTTAAATCCAAGACCATATGCCATGCGGTACATGGCATACATTCCATATAAAAATGCTGCAGTCGCTCCAAGGGCAACAAGCGAATCCATGTTCGGCGCACGTTTGATCAACGCTTTCCATCCGTGAGTAAAGAAATTTTTTTGAAAAAACAAAATAAACAGGGTCAATACCAATTGGGTTATGGCTGAAACCATCGCCCATTCCATTCCTTGCCAAAACGGCAGTCCCATCATTGGTCCCATTGCGACAATCATTAGAGGAATCAAAAGAATGACAGACCCCCATAGCCGGTGCTTCATTTCTTTTTGTTCTTCTTCCATACGTTTCTGCCGTGCATCCCATTGCGCTTTCAAAGAGTTCTTTTCTCCTTTCGAAGCTTGTTTTTGAGGTGTTGCACCATAACCAATACGATCGACGGCTTCGCAAATTTCTTGTTCGTTCACTGTTTGAGAATCATACTCCACTCTCATTGTGTTATTTAATAAAGATACATCGACTTCTTGTATTCCCGGCAGCTTTTCTACTGCTTTAGTGACATTCGCCTGACAAGAAGCACATGTCATTCCTGAAATATCGAATGTTTGTTTCATTTCTTACCTCCTATTTTAACTTCTTGATAAGTTCCATCACTTCATCCATCGTTTCTGTTTTCCCTGTGTGTATGTCATTGACCACGCAGCAGTGAAGATGTTCGTTTAAAAGCATATATCCAAAAGATTGAAGAGCTGACTCCAATGCTCCGATTTGAAGGATAATATCTCCGCAATAACGACCTTCATCGATCATTTTCTCAATTCCCTGCATTTGACCGATCATTCGATGCAGCCGGTTCTTGAGCATTTTTATTTCCCGCTCATCGCGCGCTTCGTTTCGATATCGTTTACTTTCTGCCATAGTCTTTTCTCCTTTATGTCTTTATAATATACCCTATGGGGGTATAATGCAATTGTAAGACCATTCTTCTTGCTTTTTGATAGAATAAATAAAGAGAAACAGGTGAGAATTTATGAAAAAAGATTATTATACTTTGCTTCTTTGGCAAGGTGTTTGTGCCGGAGCTTGTTTTTGGATTAAAGAGATTGGCTGGATCTTCACAATAATCGGAATCGTGCTGGTAATTGTCATGGAAACCGTCTTATCCCAATACGCAAAATCAAAAGACCTGCAAGTATTCGGCACACCATTCAAAGGTGAGAAATACTTGCAGGATACAGGCCTGCTGCTTGTACAGCTTTGTTTTACAATCATTTTGTGGACCGTCGCTTTGATCCTTCTATCAAGCTATGATCTATGGTCTATCTTTGTTTTTCTCATTGTCATGGGAATCGCATGTTTTATTACGTTCGGTATCTTTTTCAAACAAAAAAGGAGTCAGAAATGATAAACAAGAAAAATTGGCAAACGCTTGTTCAGATCATTTTTTCGGTTTTAGGACTCTGCGCCTTGAACTGGATCGATCTTCATGCAGTAGATATTCAATACAATGAACAGCTTCATGAGTTTATCGCACAATACGATACAACCGGATACGCGATATTCAATGTTTTTTTATGTTTGATCACAAGTTATTTTTTAGCCCGGCTTTTTTCCTGGTCCAAGAGCACATGGTCATTGATGTTTACTTTTTATATGTTGCTGCTATGCACTTGTGTACCTTATTTAATTGCGGCAAATTCCGCCATGTACTTAAGTATGCAATTTTCAAGATCAGCCAGTTTCTTTCATTCCATTCTCCTTGTCAAGAACGGGATCAAGATTCTTGCTCTCTTGCTCCTAGTTGCGGGAATCTGGATGCGTTATAAAGATCGTCACTCGCCGATTACGATCGGGCTGCTGTTGTTGAGCACCGTGATTTCAAGTGTTTTATATGAATTTTCAACATTTGCTTATGCGTGGTATTTCTACCTAGGTCTATTTGGCATGATCCCTATTTTCTATCTTGCCTTAAGACAGAACCAAACCCGAGTTCCCAGGGATCATTAGAATCACAAAAATTCCTGTAATACTTATTACAGGATTATTTTTTATAAAAAGTAAAAGCAGAAGGCATATTCCCTCTGCTAGACAATGTTACAAGTATCTCAAACACGGCATGAGCAACCCTTCTCAAAATCTTCGTTTTAGAACTAATGAAATTTACAAGTATCTCAAACTTATCTATACAACATTCACGCGCTTCAAAAGTTTTAGAACTAATGAAATTTACAAGTATCTCAAACGCACATCCGAAGTAAAAAACCTAATCAGAGGTTTTAGAACTAATGAAATTTACAAGTATCTCAAACATAGCTATGACTATATGCACCTAATCTTGAGTTTTAGAACTAATGAAATTTACAAGTATCTCAAACACGGACTTGAGAACAGGATTATTTTTCGAGGTTTTAGAACTAATGAAATTTACAAGTATCTCAAACTAGTTGTTCTCCTCATGATTGATAATTGACGTTTTAGAACTAATGAAATTTACAAGTATCTCAAACCCTAAACGTGGGGATCGGGGCATTCTTAACGTTTTAGAACTAATGAAATTTACAAGTATCTCAAACCACTTGGCGTCTGTACAGGTTTTGTAGATAGTTTTAGAACTAATGAAATTTACAAGTATCTCAAACCAATTGGAATGACATTCAAACAAGTACACTGTTTTAGAACTAATGAAATTTACAAGTATCTCAAACAGCGAGCGTGAGAATCAGCTCGAGCTTGAGGTTTTAGAACTAATGAAATTTACAAGTATCTCAAACTTTATCTGGTCTTCCACCTCCAGATACTAGTTTTAGAACTAATGAAATTTACAAGTATCTCAAACTCTTGCTGTCATCTAGATGCAAGAAAAAGAGTTTTAGAACTAATGAAATTTACAAGTATCTCAAACTGACATGAACAATGAAGAAGGAAATCTCATGTTTTAGAACTAATGAAATTTACAAGTATCTCAAACTTCCGTTTTTTAATTTATCCTCTGTAACCTGTTTTAGAACTAATGAAATTTACAAGTATCTCAAACGTGTAACAGAATCTGAATTGATGGGGCTTGGTTTTAGAACTAATGAAATTTACAAGTATCTCAAACTTGCCACTTCCGGTTAAGTGCTGCTTCATTGTTTTAGAACTAATGAAATTTACAAGTATCTCAAACCTCAAAATTAATATTGATGAAATAGGCTCTTCCTGGATAGAAAGAGCCTATAAGTTGTCACCGACACTTTCCCAATTGGTGAAATTGGTTCAAATTTCAATAGATCTTTTCGATTAGGCAATAATCCCGATCGATAATATACACATCTGTATCTGAATTATACAATGGTTCGACTGATTCAATCAATAATACATTTACCTTTAGCCGTTTTACCCATTCTATAAATTCTAATATTTCAGATTCTTCAAAATACTGATTTAAATTCACAAATACATAAAGTTGTATTTTAAGAATTGAAGAGCATACTTTTAAATATTCAATCAGTTTTTCAAATAAAGTAGTTGTTTCAATATCAATTTGAATTTCATAAAGTTTAAATAAATTTTCCCATTTTGGCATTAAATTTTCTGTTAAATTTTCATAAGATGATTTCCAAATCAAAGTATCTAAATAGTTGATGATTTTACTGTTCATTTGAAATTTTTCTTCTATGAATTCATTCGAAATAGACAAAAGTTCATTATAAAGCTGATTAATGATTCGTTTATTGTTTATATTAATATCTAAGGGATTCATAATCAGTTCCACTTCTTTATGAATGTTTATTTCATCTTGTTCTGATAAAATAATTGTCCCTTCATTCCCTTGCGCTTGTGCATGAAAATCTTGAACAAACTGTCTAAATACTCTAGGATGTTCAAGAACTAAAGCTTGAATCTTATTTTCTCGAAATTGTATTTTGATTCCATATTCATAATAAACCAACTTCATAATATGATCACTCTCTCATCTGTATCAATTACTTCGGAAGTTTTTTCACCTACAAGATACTCGATCTTCGCAAACTGTTTTTCTGTAATTGTTAAAACTTGAACAAGTCCTGTTTGCGGGACCTGTTTCTTGATCTGCTTGATAATTGCGTCGGCAGCCTGTTGATTTTGTGCAAGCTTACAATAAATACTTTCCTGCATCATCAAGAACCCTGATTGAACTAAAAACTTTTGAAAAGAATGATGAATTTTCTTTTCTTTTGCAGTAACAGCAGGTAAATCATACATTACTAATATTCGCATATATCTATAACTCATAAAACCGAATTAGGCTTTCATCCTGTTCTTCCAACGCATCAAAAACACTTCTGACATAAATTTTTATTGCATTAATCAACTTCTCGTTTTTTCCATTCATCTTTACTTCTTTTGACAAAAGAGCAAGCAAGATTTGTTTTTCTTCTTTGCCAAATTTTCCGGTCTGATAAGCAATTACTTCACGATCGATCAATGGTCTAAACGGTTCCATCAAATCACATCCCAAATTAAACGGATTATGTACATTATCATGAAATAATCCTAATTGGGTTAAATATCCATTTGAGGAAATCTCTCGATTAATTGTAGATAAGATCAATGAGTATCCGTAATTCAATGCCGCATTGATCGAATTATCTTCTTTTCTGGAAAACAATTTTCCAAACAATGCATTGAAATACACTTTTGCAGCATGACCCTCTCGATTCGAAGGATCACCTAAAAGAACATTTTGCTCATATTGTTCAAGAAGCAAAGATTCGCTCTTCTCCAGATCCTCTAAAAGCTTTCTTTGTTGCCTGATCTTTTCTCGCACAATATAGGTCCAAATTTTCTTTTTTATGTTGTCACCAAAATGAATTTGATTACGGATCTTTAAGCTCGTATCAAAGCTTCCATAATACGGAACCAATTCACTATTGGGTGTTCGCTTTTCATCACAAAAGATTACCTTCACCTTATTTTTCATCAATTCATTCAACAAATAAGAAGTAATGGAAACTGCAGTACTTTCAATCATAAGCACCGCAATTTCCTGAATATGGATCTTCAGCGTTTCTTTACCACGAACTACCAAATAATTCATCTGATAATCAAGCTTACAGGTTTGAGTCACCACTACAGTTCGCCAGCTCATATCGTTAACAGATCAATTTCACTTTCAAATAGACCTGTCGGAGATTGATTAATCAACATTAATTCAGGCACTAATCCTTTTTTTATTTGATTTTTTATAACATTTTCAAGGTTTTTAGAAATATCCATCGTTCCCTCGTTCGCTTTTCCGCCAATAGCAGTTAAATCCGCCTTTGTTTTTACATTTGTAGCGGTAAGCTGAAGAATTTGTAAAAGGACATAGACTTGTTTTGAAACTTCTAACTCTAAAAATAATTGCTGGTACTGTTGAAGTTTTTCTCCCATTGGTTTTGGACTACCTTTAAAAACTGTTAAATGTTTTTTTGTTAAAATAGTATATAGTCTCTCATTTCTTTTTCTTGCTTCTTTATCGTCTACATTGAAATATCCGCAATTTTTATATTTAACCAAATCTCGAATATGATTTTCACTTACCTTGTCTACATACAATTCCATCGCGTTTGCAAGAGAAAATCGATCATTCGTTTTTCCCGTAATATAGAAAAAATTCCCATTCATTTTCAATAAAGAATATGGTTTGATCTTCTCTAAACGTATCGACGGATTGATAAGTTTTAATTCCTCTCGACAATATCGTTCAAGTTGTTCTTTGGTTTTAAGTTCCTCTTTACGATAAATCGGAACACATTCAATCGTTCGTATTCTTTTCTTCTTGACCTCATGTTCTACTAAAAAGAAATATGCAATCTGTATACTAGTTACTCCTCCGTATTTTTTCATATCACGCAAGGCCGGAATAGATGTTTTTCGAGGCAAATAACCTTGATCCTTCACATTTCCTTTTGGATAAATTGTTGCCTTTGCAATCGTTCCATTTGCTTCGAAATTTCTCTTTGTAACAAGCGGAGTTTTACGTGCTAAAGTTTTTCTTACTATATTGATACTTTCATCCTTTTTTGTGATCCATGCCTCTTTTCCGTTTCTTATAACCGGGAATTCGAAAATCTTATCCATATGGTATCTTTCATTTGAATTTTCTTTTCGTTGTTCCTTAATATAATTCATCGGGTTTTTCGTAAATTTCGTATCATACACATTTCCGACTACAACATTCAAGTAAGCATCATAAGCATGATGGAGATTATTTACTTCACGGCATTTATAAACTTCAATATATTGTCTAAAGTCAGTCACATTTCCTGCTTTAACATAAACTATGTCTGAATTTGGAAAAGTCATCTTAAACAAATCAGCAATCGTTTTTGTAGCTTGGCCGGTTTCTACTAACTGACGATTCACAAAATCAGCAAGTTCATCATTTGTAAACGGCTTCTTTCTGGTAAGGCGATTGAATTTCTCCTGAGTGATCAACCCTTTTTCAAGCCAAAATTTCCATAAATGCTCTTGTTTAGTCTGGATATCCGGATCGATTGGAAAATTATTTCCTTTATCCATATTTTCTTTTCTTTTTACTAAGACACAATTGTTCAATAAGCTATCATCTTTTACTTTAGATTTCGGATAAATATGATCGATATCATATACGTTTTTATCAAAAAGCTTATCCATATCAATTGGCTCTCCCGAATATGCGCTTTTTCCCATTTGCGTATAGTACAAGTAGAGTTTCTTGCTCCTAAAATCTTTTTCCTCATATCTCTCAAGTTCTTTTATCCAATCCCGAGATTCTCCCTTGATTTTTTTATAAAGATCGACGAGTTTGTTCTTTCTGGAAACTGTTCGCGTTTTTTCATTCTCATTATTTCGTGTCATTTCGATAAAAAGTTTTGTCGGAGACTCTTTCATGACTATCACGATATCTTTCATGATCTTTAAAGCTTGCCATATCATACGTTTTACAGGCGCCGAAATATAAAGGTCATCCAAATCTTCATGAGTAAATTCAAATAAATCCATTTCTATTTTCTTTCGCTTCTTTTCGAGATTCTCTTTATAAGTAAAACGACTGCTCAATAATTGATTTAAATTATTATTTGTATCCCAAAGAGCTTGAATGAGCGAGCAAGACTTTCCGGTTTCACGATCCTCTCCTTCCAATTCTAAAAATTGCTTAGAAAGCTTTCCCCAATCTTTAAAATTAAAGCTCAAGATTCGTTTCAGTTGATTCGCCGTGATCTGCGGATAATTTCCATGAATCTTTTCTCTGACAAATTTTTTCGAATCTCCAAATACAGTCAACCATTCGATTATGTCTTCTGCCATTCGAATTTGTTCATCATTTAATTCATTCGTTGCGAACACTTCGCAAAACTTTCGGTAAGAAGATAAAGTATTCTTAAAATCTATATCAAATCCAGAAAGTATCGTTTCTTCCGATTTAGAAATCACACCTTCTCGTTTTAAATAAAGCAACAACCCTTTTTGAGTCACTCTCTTTCCTTTTGTGAACAAATCACGATAGATTTTTTGTTTCAGATCAACAGAAACCGGTTGCCCATTTATTTTCAGAGAATTCAATTCATTCAAGACCGCAAATTTTTCATACAAAATCGATGACTTCGGCAAAACATATTCATCTCCCAAATATGTACAAGTACTGATCATTCGTTTAATAAATTGATCTGCAGTTTCTTTTTCATCAATTACTTCATCCATATTCCACGGATAAACTTTCGTTCTTTCTTTTCCAACATACCGCACAGCCCATCCATTGCCTTTACCATTCAAATTTGCCAAAGGCCCAACATAATAAGGAATTTGAAAAGTAAACATTTGCATAATCTGCTCTTTTACTGTCAATCCGCTTTCGTTCGTTTCATTTAAGAAATCGTAATGTTGGCTTGCTTTTTCCAAAATTACTTTTAACTCTTTTGCATGAACTTGATTCGGAATGACCCCATTCATGTTTGTAATTTGTTTTGGCAAAAAAGTCTCGGACTCTATATCTTGCAAAATTTGTTTTATCTCTTCATCTTCCGAATAAGGTTTTAATAGCTTCTTGAGTCCATCATAAAACTCTTTTGTGGTTATATGTTTAAATCTATGCCTTTTTTCATGATATTGAACCGAACCTATATAATTTGTATAAGTTTTTCCTTTTCCATCATATTGTCTGAAAAAATGATTGTATTCATTCGGAATCAATCGTTTGATCACAGACTTCAACAACCGAAGATCGGCCTTATGTTTTTCATAAGAATCTTTTCTCGCCATGGAAAGATAAGGGTAGGTTTCTCCGGTTTTCTCGTTTTTCATAAGATCCGCAAGAATACTCCAATCGTAAACACTCTTCAAAGCCAAGATCAGACCATATTCGTCTGAAGTTAATCTTTCTTCTATTGCATTCAATGTTTCTTCCCAATTTTCATCCCCATTTTCATCCGCAAAAGCAAAAGAAAGTTTTTCATCCCGTTCATAATGATATTGCGGAAACATTTTTTTCGAATCTGCCTTACCACCTGTTAAAAGCTTTAAAAATTCAATTTTTTCCTTTTCTGTTTTTTTGTTGATCTCCAGACAATGAGCCAATTGATCTTGTTTTTCCTTTTTGTTCAAAGACCGATCACATAAAATTTGTTTTACCACTTCAATGTTTTCTGCCTTTGTATTCCAATTCATTCCACAAGCGCTGAAAGCTTCATCAAGATTCTTAAATACAAGATCTTCATCTTGAGTTTCATTTCCTAAAGATTTATTTAAAAAGTTTCCCCGATGATTATATAGACTAGAAACCGCAATATAAATCTCCCGAATATCAAATTTACGATCTGAAGTAAGCAGATCGGTAATCAAATGAAATACGGTAGGATATTGATGATAAAAGTCTTTATCGGTATAGTTGAGATCATTAAAAAGCAAGTAAGGTTCTTTAATCGATTTATCTTCTAAATACAACTGACTTTCGTCTAATCTTCGAAAGAAATTTACATCCACTTTTTCTACTTCTTTGCGGAATGCTTCTCTTATGAACGCAATTCGTTGTTTTCTTCTTTGATTTCTTCTTCGATTTATTCGGTTTGTTCTTCGTTCTTGTGCTGTATTTGCTTTTTCAAACAAACGTGCACCCCATAAGTCCTTCCCCTTCTTCCGTATCAAATGATAATGTGGATCCGTGACTGCCCAGCCAACCGATGAAGTCCCCATATCCAGGCCAATATAATATTCTTCGCTTTCGTACTTCATAATTTTTTCCTCCTTGACAAAACATCCTCCCGTGATAAAATTTACTTGAAATTTACAAGTGAGTTCAAATAAGACTTTCCTTTACGGAAAGAACCGAAATCACCATTTTATTGGCGGGCATATGTGCCCTTTTTTATTTTCTTTTATTTTTTTATAATCACTTTCGGATATTTTTATTTAATTTAATCATAGCTCTTTATACATAAATTTTCCATTTTATGAGGAATTTTGATTATGCATTCAAAGAGATGACAATACCGCAAACACAAGGAAAACCAATATGCTAAAGAAAGAACGACACGAAAAGATCATTAAAGCAGTAAATTCAAAAGGAATCATCACCACGCAGGAACTCATGCAAATATTGGAAGTATCCGATATGACAATACGCCGGGATCTGGAAGAACTGAACACGTCCGGAAAACTCATTCGCATCCACGGAGGCGCCCAATCCGTGACCTATTCGATCGATATCGAGCTTTCTCATACTCAAAAACAAGTCATTCACATGGAAGAAAAATTGGCAATCGCCCGGTATGCTGCCAACCTGATCCAAGATCACGATACTATCTATCTTGGTCCGGGAACAACCATAGAATTAATGGCAAGCATGATCCGATCCAAACCCGATTTTATATTAACCAATTCTCTGCCGGTTTTCGAAACACTTAAAGACCGCTTTGAAAAACAACTCATTTTATGCGGAGGAACCTATCGAAATCATACAGGATGCTTTGTAGGCACAATCACAAACGAACAGCTTGGGCAATTCAACTTGAATGCTGCCTTTATTTCCTGCAACGGCATATCGAACGAGAACATTTCCACCTCCTCTTTAGAAGAAGGAAAAGCACAAGCGATTGCGCTAAAACACTCCCAACAACGCTATTTGCTTGCGGATCATTCGAAATTCAACCGACAAGATTTGTACAATTACTACTCACTTTATAATATCGATGAAGCAATCAGTGATCCTTCCCTTTCCGAAGAACTTGCAGAGCGTTACTCTATATATACAAAAATCCAAAAAGCGGAAACCGACAATTAATCAGCTTCCGCTTTTTATAATAATTAAAATTTTTTATTCTTCGTTGGCCGCTTTGACTACGAAATTCGCAGCACCCTTAGGATCTTTCGTTAGCGAAATATACTGAGCACCTTTTGTTTTAACAACCTTAATCCCCAATTTATCGGCATCTGCCTTGATCTCGTCATAACGAGATTGCACTTGCGGCGAAAGCACAACCAATTGGAAGTTTTTCAAAATATCTGTATGCGCCCCAAACGCTTCTGCTTTCGCATTAATTGGCAAATTTTCTTCTTTTGCCCCTTTATTTACTGCATTCGCAAACATTGCGCTCGTTCCGGCACCTACACAAAGAACCAGCACATCAAGACTTCCGTTTTCAATATTCTTCAATTCCGTGTTTACTTCTTCTTCGATTGCTTCTTCGTCCTTGATTTCTTCATGCTTATTTGCTTCTTCTGCTACAAGTTGCGCATCATATGCTTTTACGAACGGCAAGTAAATAATCACATCCACTGCGATAAGCACTAAACCAAGCACTAACGCCAACGGAGCCATACCGGTCCCTAAGAACAGACCGATTGGTCCCGGGGTGGCCCAAGGCATAACATAAATAAACGAGTTCATCATCAGCACATCGACAAAAAGCTTAAAGATTACCACGTTGATCATCGGCGTAAGAAGGAACGGCACAAAGAAATAGGGATTCAATACGATCGGCGCCCCAAAAAGCAGCGGTTCGTTGACACCGAAACAACAAGGTATAAGTGCGGCTTTACCGACCGCTTTTAATTGTTTCGACTTGCAAAGCCCTACCATCAAGAAGCAGACTACAAATGTACATCCGGTCCCTCCAAGACATGCCACAAAGTTGTTCATCCCAATTGTCAAAGCACGATTGGCATGTTCTCCTGCTTCATATAAACGCAAGTTTGTTTCCACATTCGCATACAAAGCAGCAGCAACTGCTGGTTCCACGATCGACGGTCCATGAATACCCAGAAACCAGAAGAATGCCATTGCTCCGGCAACAAGCATCAATCCCGGATAAGAATCGGCCGCTTGAAAAAGCGGAGAAAACAATGCGATCATACTTTCCGCAAATGTAATCCCGAATACTTGCTGGGAAATTAAATCGATAACCACACAGATCAGCACTGAAAATGAGAACGGAAATACGTTCTTAAATACATTTTGGATCACTCCGGGAACTTCTTCCGGCATCTTGATCGTGATATTTTTCAGTGTACAAAATTTATACATATTGGCAGTAATAAACGCTGCGATGAACGAGCACAGCAAACCTTTTGTTCCAAGATATGTCGTACTGATTCCGCCGTCAATTTCCGTTACCGCAAGCATCATAAATCCGGTAATGGAGGCAAGCATGACAGAAAGTACATTGATTGTGTATCCGTTTGGCATTTTACGCTGCAAAGATTCCGCTAAAGAGCGCGCAGTTGTCGCCGCAACCAAAATACCGACAATCCCCATCGATAAGTTGTAAACACGCCATAGCCAACTGCTCACTCCTTCCGGCAACGCGAACCCGAACACTTCCGGAAGGGCAGCCAACAAAATAAATATGGAAGAAAACAGGATGGCCGGCATTGCCGTTAAAAATCCGTCACGAATAGCCTGCAAGTAAATATTGCTTGCCATTTTATTAAAGAAAGGCTTTCCTTTTTCGATAAAGCGAATAATTCCGTTCATGCTCAAGCTCTCTTATACAGTTCGACCATATCTGTAATGAGGTCACGCAGCAAAATCGTAGTCATCAAATGGTCTTGTCCGTGAATAAAGATAAAGCCCATTTCCATGTTTTCTCCGCCCGCTTCCGCAGCTAAAATCTGCGTTTGCGATTGATGTGCAAGATTGATATTACTGTCGGCATCCGCAATAAGTGTATCCACATTATCAAAATTTCCGCTCCTTACTTCTTTAAGAAGCTGAAGCAGTGTCGAGCGAGCATCTCCCGAATACGCAACAATTTCGAATCCAGTCATTGTCAGTTCATCTTTTGTCATTTTGTTTCTCCTCTGTTTCTTTCTTTTTTATTAATATAAATTACGCCTTTTCAGCCATTTCTTTTGCATACGCATCGCTTTCCGGATAAGAATTTGCGATTTCTTTCGTACGCGCAAGACCTTGGTACCAATAGGCGGATTTTTTCGGATAACGTGTTTGATCTTCAAAATCGACATAGAACAATCCATACCGTTTGTTGTAGCCATTAGACCACGAGAATACGTCCATCAAAGACCATAAAAAATAACCTTTGACATTGACTCCGTCTTCGATCGCGTCCGCAAGCGCATCCAAATACGTTTTAATATACTCTATTCTAGGCTGATCATCGATATATCCGTTTTCGAAGTCATCTTTATATCCCATTCCATTTTCGGTAATATAAATTGCTTTATAGTTTGGATAATCTCTTTTGATACGCATGAGCAAATCGTACATTCCTTGCGGATAAATAGCCCAGTCCCAATCTGTTCTTTCGATTCCTTCTTTATAAATCCGTTCACCGATTCCTTTTACAGCATAAGCGCTCGTTCCTTTATCGCCCGTGCCGTTGTGATGAATCGAGGTTTCTCCATGATAGTCTTTTACCCAATGGCTTTGATAATGATTGATTCCAAGATAATCATTGCGATCCTTGGCTCTTTCCATTTCGAGAAAGTCGTTTTCGTCGAATTCGATCTCAATTCCGTTTTCTTTGCAAATATCATCCAATGCCTGAAGCGTATCGTGTGAATAGTGACCTAAATACGTAAGATCAAGCAGGAAACGAATACTTAATGCATCATCCAAATAAGCGGCATATTTATCCGCAGGAGAATCGCTGGCAGGATATTTTGTTTCCAAAGAGTGCACCACGCCAATCTGCCCATTATATCCGTTCTCTTTAAAAAGATTTACCACTTTGGCATGCGCATACATCATGTTGTGCAAGCAATAAATGACCTTTTCAAGATCGTTTTTGATCGCCGGCGGAAAATTTCCGATCAAATATTGGTTGGTCGCAATCGGATAAATCTCGTTAAATGTCGACCAGTTTTCAACTTCCGGGAACTCCTCGAAACAAAATTTTGCATAGTTTACAAAATGATCTATATTTTCTCGATTTAAGAAATCCCCGTTGTCAAATAAAGTTTTTGGTGTATCGAAATGATGAAGCGTTACGAACACTTGGATTCCTCGTTTTTTTGCTTCAGCCAAAACCTCATGATAAAATTTTACGCCTTCCCAGTTTACTTCTCCTTTTCCTTTCGGGAAGATCCGGCTCCACGCAATCGAAAGACGGATCCCATTGACACCGAATTGTTCGCACAATTCAAGATCCCGGGCATATTTATGATAAAAATCGCTGGCCGGTTCTCCTAAAAACCTTCCTTCTTTTTCAAGATATTCATCCCATGCGACTTCCCCTTTTCCGTAACTTCTTGTTGCTCCTTCGCATTGATAAGCGGCCGTCGCTCCGCCAAAAATAAAATCTTCAGGCAGTCTTTTCATGTATTGCTCCTCCTTATGAATATTTATGTCTTTTTTTGTTCATATTTGTTGTTTACTCTTCTATAATACGAACATTAACAAACAATGTCAATCGATTTTAAAGCGTTTTCACAAATTTTTTGTTTGTTTATGTTTGAGTTGTACTTGACGATTGTTTGGTTTTGTTATATAAAAAGAGAGAAGGAGAGAACAGCATGCTTAAAAGAGAAAGGCTTGAACGAATCCTGCAAATGGTCAACACAAAAGGAATTGTTAAAGCACAAGAGATTATGAATAGTCTGGATGTTTCGGATATGACAGTAAGACGCGACTTGGATGAGCTGGAAAAAAGCGGAAAGCTTGTCCGTGTACACGGAGGCGCACAATCCATTCATTATAGTATTGATGTCGAATTGACCCATACCGAAAAATCTACAGTACATATAGACGAAAAAACGGAAATCGCTAAATTAGCTGCTCAAAAAGTTCATGATCACGATTCGATCTTTCTTGGTCCGGGAACAACAATTGAGCTGATGGCTTCCATGATTGAAAGCAAGCCGGCACGAATCATTACAAATTCGTTGCCGGTATTCGAAATTTTAAAAAATAAGTTTTCGGATGCATTGCTGCTTACAGGCGGATCTTATCGTTCAAACACCGGATGCTTTATCGGGGTAATCACAAACAACGTGCTCGAAAATATGAATTTCAACTCCGCTTTTTTCTCATGCAACGGTCTGGCCGATACAAAAATATCCACCTCGACCCTAGAAGAAGGCGAAGCCCAAAGAATCGCATTGAACAATTCACATTATCGATACTTATTAGCGGATGGATCGAAGTTCAATCGGGAAGATTTCTGTACTTATTACCATTTATATAACATTGATACGCTGATCACAGATTCAAATGTTTCGGCACATGTGATCGAGCGTTATGCCGTACATACGAAAATCGAACAGGCAGGAAAGGAAACTTTAAAGTGAAAAGCGTAATTTTTGATTTTAACGGAACTCTATTTTTAGACAACGACAAACATATCAAAGCGTGGAGCAAGATCAGTCAGGAATTAAGAGGAAAACCAATAACAGAAGAAGAGCTCCATGCAAAAATGAATGGTGTGAACAATATGCGAATTATTCGATACTTAAACGGAGGAACCGAAGATCCGAAGCTCGAGCAAAAATATTCGCTTCTAAAAGAACAGTATTACAGAGAATTTTGCAAGCAAGATACAGCAAATTTTCACTTGATCAACGGAGCTGAAGAACTTTTCGACTATTTGAAAAAGCAGGAAATTCCATTTACCATCGCTTCGGCTTCGATTAAACCGAACATTGACTTTTTTGTTGAAAGTTTTCATTTGGATCGCTGGATCGATCCGGAAACAATCGTTTATGATGATGGTCTGCATCCTGATAAAGTATCGATGTTCATCGATGCTGCAAATCGTTTAAACCGTCCGATCGAAGAATTTACGGTAATCGAAGATTCCTTGGCCGGTGTTGACTGCTCAATCCGTTCCGGGATTACAGATATTCGTATCATTGATTCGAACCATATTGGCGAAAGAGTAAAAAACGAACCGGCAGTCAAACAAATCTGCCGCAATATGAGCGAAATCGATCGTAATTTATAAAAAAGAGAGGAATTCATTCATGGCAATTTTAGTAGTCGGCGGAGCCGGATATATCGGAAGCCACACAGTATACGAACTCATCGATCGCGGCGAAAACGTAGTGATCATCGATAATTTACAAACCGGATTTGCATCGCTGATCCACCCAAACGCAAAATTTTATAAAGGGGATCTGCGTGATAAGAACTTTTTGGAAAACGTGTTCGAACAAGAACAAATTGACGGTGTGATTCATTTCGCGGCTGATTCGCTTGTCGGAGTCAGCATGAAAGATCCGCTCGCTTATTTCGACAACAACGTATACGGGATGCTTGTTTTGTTGCAGACCATGCACAAATTCAATGTAAAGCACATTGTTTTCTCTTCTACGGCCGCAACGTACGGAGAACCAAAACAAGTTCCAATTGAAGAATCAGACCCTACACTGCCGACCAATCCATACGGAGAAACGAAACTGACAATGGAAAAAATGATGAAATGGTGCGATAAAGCATACGGAATGAAATATGTCGCATTGCGCTATTTCAACGCTTGCGGCGCCCATCCAAACGGAAAGATCGGAGAACTGCACGATCCGGAAACGCATTTGATTCCGTTGATCCTGCAAGTTCCTCTTGGAAAACGGGATGTAATCAACGTATTCGGCAAGGATTATCCGACAAAAGACGGCACGTGCATTCGCGACTATATTCATGTATGCGATCTGGCAGATGCGCATATTCGCGCATTCAACTATTTAAAAGAAAACGAAAAAAGCGAAACGATCAATTTAGGAAACGGCGAAGGATATTCCGTATTGGAAATTATCGAAGCCGCGAAAAAAATAACCGGAAAACCCATTCCTGTCAATATAGAAGGTCGCCGCGCAGGAGATCCGGCAAGACTGATCGCCAACCCGCAAAAAGCAAAAGAGATTCTTGGTTGGATCCCACATTATACAAACGTAGAGGATATCATCGCATCGGCTTGGAACTTCTATACAATCAATAAATCATGATCTTCTCCCCTACCTAAAAAGTAGGGTTTTTTCTTTAGTTGAGAGCGAAAGCCGGTTCTTGACGTATTTCTATAAGGCATCTTTCGGACAATTTTTCACACATTCGAAGCAAAGAATACATTCTGTGCCATTCTTTCTTTTTCGAGAATTATTTGTAACATCAACTTCCATCGGACACACTTTTTTGCATTTTCCGCAAGAAATACATTTGCTTTTATCACACTCAATTCGAAAAAGCGAAAAATAACTCATCGGTTTCAGAAAAACTGTGACAGGACATACGTATTTGCAAAATGCACGATTATCCTTAAAAGCAAAAGCAAGCATTATCCCAACCGCATAGTATAGAATATTTCCCACAATAAACGCCCAAAACATAATCCTTTCAATATTTCCGACATGGGCAAGAAACAGGGCCGAAACAAACACAAGGGAAATCGTAAACGCAATATATCTTATCCACCCATACTCTTTTCTTGACATTTCAGGAACTTTATACGGAAGAAAATCAAGCACCATTGCCGTCCAGCAAGCATACCCGCACCAACCTCTTCCAAAAAGCAGCGGTCCAAAAATTTTTGCGACCGCATAATGAATTGTCGCAGCTTCAAATACACCTGTGAAAAGATAATACCAAAATCCCTCAATCTGCATATTTTCACCGCAAATAAAACCTAAATACACAAGCATATAAAGTCCGACTAAAAGCTGTGCAATTCTACGTGCATTTTTGTATTTTTTCACATAAAGAAATATGCCTAAAGAAATTGCGATTCCAATATAACTGAAGTTCAATAAATAGAAAATATTATCCAGTGTCAGCCACAGTGTGACTGCAACCGTTTCGAATATTGCCAACATACTAAATGGCAAAAAATACTTTTTCACTTTATTCCCCCATTCTGCAAATGCCAACTTACCTTTTACGAATTTGTTTCATTCTTTTTCTTTTCAACTGCGCATTTACACTTCCATTATTACTCCTGTAGTAATTTTTATTTATATTAGAATCAAATTCTTGTCAATCCTTCCAGACAAATTTCATCGGATTTTCTTTTTTCCAAAAACAAGAAGGTCATCGCACGAATAAGCAAAAGCGCTCGGTCGCAAAATGCAAATTTTGCAGCCGAACGTTTTTTATTTATCTATTCGCTTTTCGTATCTTTTCCGGAATATAAAGAATGTTTCCTTCTTTTCCGTCAACACGTCCATTCTTGTTCGGATCAATCGCACGAGCCACAAAACAAGGTATTCCGTTGAACTCAAACGGAATATGGTCATCGCTTCCATTCAATATGGAATGAACAATTTCGATATCCTCATCAAGCAATTCTTTCGGTGACTCGCATGTCCCATGCTGACGCAAAATCCGATCGTACTGATTTTCATAACTTTTCAATACACTAAGCGTGGAAAGAAATTCTTCCAAGGAGGTCGCTTCCGGTCTTACAAACAAAGTGAACACACCACATGCATCTCCAAACAAAATAATCCGTTCTTCAGGGATAAGAAATACCATCATTCCTTGCGTATGTCCAGGTGCCTCAATCGTTTTCACACTCACATCGCCAAGATCAAAATCTTTTCCATCCACCAAATCAATAAACTCATCGTCATGCGGAGCCTGGAAAAGCTCTTTCGGGTACGATTCAATATCCGAAACATAGTTTTTCAGGAACTGCACAATGTTTTCGTATTCAGAATTTTCATGATATAGATCGATATCTTTATGACTCATATAAACTTTTTCCCATTGACCGGCACCGTTGGCGTGATCAAGATGCCCGTGAGAAATCACCACATCATAAGACTGTCCGTCAGCCAGTTTGTCCACAAAGCTTTTGAGATCTCCGAACCCGTACCCGGTATCAACCAAAAGTCCACGCTCGCTCCCTTTGATATAATACATACATGCATCTTTCCAAAAAGGATTGATTCGAATGATATGTTTTGAAATTTGTTCTGTTGTATAAAATTCCATCTTTCTCATCCTTTCCTATGCTATGCGGTTTCCAATTCGCTGGATGCTGCTTCTTGCTCTCTTAATGCTTCCAGTTCTTCTTCTTTCATCAAAGAACGATCATACGCTTTCATAAACGGAAAGAAAATGATCATATTCACGCCTAGCAGTCCAACCGCAAGAAATAAAGCCGGAATATTTCCGCCCGTACCTAGAAATGCCTGCAATGGTGCCGGAGTCGTAAACGGCATTGTAATATAGAATCGGCCGACCACATTGATCGAAGCCAATAAATAATATGCCGTAATATTCATAATTTGACAAATAACGGACGGAATAAAGTAATACACATTTAATACTGTCGGTAAGCCGAATACATACGGTTCGCCAATATTGAAGAAAGCCGGAACTGCCGCTACTTTCGACAATGAACGAATTTGCGAAGATTTCGAGAACAGCAAAAGATCCAGGTTCATCGCATTGTTTAAGACAAGCCAACCTCCGTAAACTGCTGCCATAGCTCCTGCATAAATATACGGCATCGGTTGTCCGGCAGCCACAGCTTCCGCATTGGCCGCAAGAGCTGTCGTAGTAATCGGCGTAATGATCGCACTCATCATATTGTCTCCATGAATTCCGAAAAACCAGAACAGTGAAGTTAAAAATGACAAGAACAAGATCGACGGCAACGATCCGGATGCATGCATCAACGGAACAAAAATCGTATAGATCAAATCCGGGATTCCTCCGCCTGTAAACGTGATTAAAGTGGTATTCACCAAAGAAAACAACACAACGTTGAACACCAACGCAATCAATACATTGAATGGCCCGGCTACATTAGGCGGAACGCTTGCCGGAAGTTTGATCTTGATATTGTGCACATCAAACTGATGATTGATTTCCACGACCAGCAATCCCGTAATCATCGCAGCAAACATATATGCAGCTCCCAGACGGGCAATCGAAATTGTTCCGTTGGCTATATCAAGAGCTCCCGAAATTACAAAGAATACGAGCATAGCACTTACCATATTATTTAATGCATTCATTTTATAGCGCTCTGCTAAGCGATACGAAACTCCGCAAACTGCGTATAAGGAAATGATTCCAATCGTGAAATTGTACGGAGTAAGCAGCAACTCGCTATATGTTGCAGCCCAAGACTGCCACCCCAGCAAAAACGCAAAGAAGAAATTTGTAGGTTCGGTTATCGATGACGGTACCGGAGGAACAGCCAATAAGATGGCGAATCCTCCCACGATCGTGGCAGGAATAATGATTGTCAAACCATCACGAACAGCAGCAAGATAACGTTGATTTCCGATCTTGTTGGCAACCGGAGCAATATACTCCATCATCCATTCAGAGATCTTCTCTATCAATCCGGCAGATTTTGATTTTTCAGACATATGTATCTCCCTCTCTTCCGGAGAACTATTCGGGTTTTCAACTTTGCGGATCATATTCAGCAAAAGACTTCCATCGCATGATGCAAATACATTGGTCGGGATTTCCAACACCTTGATATCACCGATCTGATGAGCCAATTCCTCAACAATCGATTTGCGATACTTTACCTGGGGTGCTACCAAAATATAATCAAACTTTCCGATAATTTTCGGAAGATATTCATAGCTTGAGGCCTCAATTTCCCAACACTCTTCTTCTTTTAATTTTTTTTGCATATCGTTAACTAATATGCTTGTCGAATTCCCACCTGCACATACGAGTAAAATGTGGATCCGCTTGTTCATAACCTTTCTCCTCGCTTCTTTTATACCAAAACCTTCAAAAACCTAACTGCATTTTTTTTCCTTTTTAAAAACGTACTTTTTATAAAAATATGGCAAAACAATATGATACACTACAAGCATGAGGATCGATCAGCAACTATTAAATATTTTAATTGAAAATATCTCAACTCCGCTTCCGGCTAAAAAGCTGTCCTTCATGCTTGGTATCTCGGAAAAGACAACCATGAAATATATGACTATACTCAAAGAAAGTCTGCAAGGCAACGGAGCGGTTATCATAACCAAGCAGCGTGTCGGCTCGTATTTGGCCATTACCGATTCGCAGCTTTTCTCTGCCTTTTTGGCAAAGAACACCAATGGGATAGATGATCCTCTTTTAAGAAAAAAATACGTATTGACACGATTGATGCTCACCGATTCATATATCAATATTTATGATCTGGCGGATGAGCTTAGCGTCTCGCCCTCTTTGCTTCGGGCAACGATCAAAGATCTGAACCCGATCTTAGAACAATATGATTTGAAAATGAAACATTCGCATTTCCATGGCTATCGAATTATAGGTAATGAATCCGGTATTCGAAAATGTCTGACCTTTGAATGCAAAGAATCAAATTATATCAAAAAAGCTTTCGTGGATATGCAGCTGACACAAATTGATCAAAACCAGATCCGCGAAACAATCGCATCTACTTTAAAACATTTTAACATATCGGTATCCAACGATTCGATCCAATCCTTGACTTTGCATATTTTAGTTGCTATGAACCGGATCGAAACTCAAAATCCCATTGTTCTCGAAAATGATCAAGTTGTTCTCTCAATCAAGTCGCGAATCGAATATCAGGCTGCTAAAAAAATTTGCAGACAAATCGAGAATCAAAGTGGGTTCCGTTTTCCCGATAATGAGATTGCTTACCTAACGATGCATATTAGCGGTCAGCAGCGATTGTACAGTCATGAACATATTTCGGTTAGCATTAATGATCAGGCGATGATCTTCTATAATAAATTTTTACGAAATATTATCCGATATACCAATGAAGATTTTTTCTACGATGACGAATTACGAACAAGTCTGATCAATCATATCGTTCCTTTTCTAAACCGATTCGAGAACAATATGCAAATCGAACGGAGTGCTCTCAACAACATCAAAGATGAATTTCCTTACGCTTATGATCTTGCGGTTTCCGGGCTTTCTATGCCGGAACTTGGAAAATATCACATTACCGAAGCTGAGAACTCTTATTTTGCTCTCCATCTTCAGCTTGCCATGGAAAAAAGAAAATATGAAGAAAAATTAAAATACAACATTCTCGTTTATTCCAAAGAAGCATCGAGCATCTTTTCCATGATGAGCTATAAGTTCAATTCCCATTTTGGCGATCAGATCAGCGAAATCATCTTTGCCTCGATCGAAGAAAAAGAGAAATACGACGAAAATGATTTTGATCTTGTTTTCAAAACCGTGGAATCATTTGAAGATCCTTCAAAAAGAGCAGTTATGATCTCTCCTTTTATGAATGCCCAAGATATCAAAACCATCAAAGCTGCTTTCGATAAAATTCAGTCCGTGATTCTGGATACAATCATGTTGAGAGAGTACTTGTTTTTCGATCTTGCTTCGAAAACAAAAGAAGAAACGATTCAGAAAATGATTTTGAAAACAGAACAATATTTTCCCCTGCCTTCTGATTTTTATGAACAAGTTATAGAGCGGGAAATAAAAGCCAGCACCGAATTCGAAGGAAAAATTGCCATTCCTCATCCGATGTCAACAACAGATGTTCCTGAATTTATCGCTATTGCCAGACTGGAAAAACCGATTCTTTGGAAACGCAGACAAGTACAACTTGTTTTCCTAATGTGCAGTTCTCAAACGACTAACCCAATGATTTATCGCAAATTAAGCACGATCATCAAAAAACCGGAACTGACCCAAACACTTTTAGAAGCCGAATCTTTTGAAGAATTCAAAAAAGTTTTCGACACCATCTAAAGCACGGCTTTTACCATTTAGAAAAAAGATACAATTCTATAAGCGCTCAAAGAATATGTGCAAAAACAACAAGAAAAAGCGTTCGGTCGCCTTCACGATCGAGCGCTTTTGATTTACTTTTCTTGGATGTTTTCCTCTTATTTTGAATAATGGATCTGCACGAACTTCCACTGCCCGTTTTCTTTTACCACAACCTGTGTTTCCAAACCGCAGATTCCATACGGTTCTTTTGTTTTTCTGCAAATACATTCGGTATGATATTTGAATACCACAATTGCCACATCTTTCTCGATCATGCGGATTTGAATATCATCTGCAATCAATTCAATCGTTTCATAGGCTTGATGTATCGCTCCGATCAGAAAATCATCGCAAATCGCTTTCGTTCCTATGTAAAGGGTCGTCAAGGAAATCAGCATATTTTCTTTTTGTTCCGACCACAATGAGGCAAATTCGTTTATATTTTGTGTAGCAATCGTTTCACAATATTTTGTGACTAAATCCGAAATTTGTTTTTCTTCCTTCATACTCTCTCCTTTTTTTCTCCGTTTCAACAGACTTCAGGAAATTCAGCCCCTAGCCGATATCTTAAAATCCAAAAATGCTGAAAAAGCCTTTGGCAAAAAAGCCGAAGGCTAATTAAAACAAAACGGGTACGGTAAGATTTACCAAGTTCTGGAGCCCATGTTGCGGAACTGCGCCACCGTTGGCGAATGCGTATTCAGACCGCCATCAACCGTGAGAACTTGTCCGGTCATGTAGTAGCTTTCATCGCTGCCAAGATAAACCACTAAGTGTCCGATATCTTCCGGTTTACCGTATCTTGTCACACAGATGTTGTCTAGGTAGATTTTCTTAAGCGCATCCGGAATTCTAGGTTCATTTTGCGGAGTTACAATAAGTCCCGGTCGAACGCAATTGCAGCGAATATTGTTTTTGCCATACTGCAAAGCAATCGATTTTGTGAGCATGTCGACTCCGGCTTTCGATGCCGCATATGCCGTTCCTTGCAAATCTCCGCCACAAGCTGCCATAGAGCCGATATTGACAATTGAACCGCCCTTTTCGGTCATGAATGGCAGTGCACACTTAACGGCCCAAAATGTTCCGCGCAAGTTGCTGTCAAATACTTCGTCCCACTGTTCAAGCGTTACTTCATCGAGCCGGCCGTCTTTAGGACTCGCATTGGCTGCATTATTCACCAAAACGTCAATCCGGCCATATTTTGCGGCAACGTCTTTCATCAAAGTTTCAATAGAATCCGGATCCATCAAGTCCATGAAATGATAAGCCGCTTTTCCGCCGGCTTCTTCAATTTCCCGAACAACTTCTTCGCCTCTTTCTTTACGGCGTCCACAGATGATTACCATTGCACCTTCTTTCGCATACAATCGTGCAATTCCGATTCCGATCCCACTTGTGGAACCGGTTACAATAGCTACTTTGTCTTTGAGTCTGTCCATAATTATAATTCTCCTTTGTTTATTACTTACTCCTATTACTTTATCACATTTTGTAAGCGATATCATTCAAATTATTAAAATGTATCCGCTCTTCTTTTTCATTGTAAAGTGTTCCGAGTACAACGTAAAAAACAGGAGGATTGCTTATGCAGCTGACTTCGTCATTGAATTTTCATTCAAGCGAGATCCTTTTTTATTTCGTTTTTATCTTTTTTCTGCTTGGAACAGTTGTTTTCTTTTTTGGTCCAGCGATAATGGCTGTCGACTTGATCCATATTCCAGTTTTTCTCAAGATATGCACTATATTTCGCTTTTTCTTCCCGATAACTCACTTTTTTTTCATGAATCGTTTCCCAAAATTTCAATTTATCTTTTCCGCCCGGGACAAAATTGAGGGAAAGAATGGATCGCGCTCTGGAAACCATGCGAAATGCAACACCGAAGATTGCAATGCCGCCAATCGTTGCTGAAAGCGCCACAAGAATTTGCCTTGTATCATGATTTGCATTTGCTAACCAAGCTGTTTCAAACGAAAGCAGAGAAACAATCGAACATGCAAAGTTCAACGCCCTTGTACTTGTCAGGATCGGCGCATCAATGCGACGATAGACCAAATGACCGAAAATAACCATGATCCACTGATACACTGTAAAGATTGCCATAATATACAACATGACACCACGATACGAATAGGCCTGATTTTTTTCGAGCATCATGAATCCTATATAGCAATACGGTGCAAGCAGCACCAGAAGCATAATTCCTGTAAACTTATATCGTTTTAAGTCTTCCAAAAATTTCTTTCCTGCGATTTTATATTTTCCATGATAGCGGTTCACATAACTCAACAAATAAAAGCGGACAATCGTTAAGACCAGATAATAAAAAGAAATCGCAATCAGCCATTGTGAATGATCGATCAGACCGGTAAACAAATCAAAACAAGCATATATCGTCGTAATAATCATGTTGAAATAAAGAGAAACAAAAATACGCACATTAACATCATTGACAAATATCGAAGTATATTTGTGCGAATTAAGAAAAACAAAGACTCCACGAATCATTTTCGGAGTGGCACAGGCAAAAATCAGCAAAGAATATACGAAAAACAGCCAAGCCAGGCCAAGCATAATCCGAAAATAATTGACAACCGGCATCAGGACGACCGTAATTGCCGCGCAAATCAAAACCCATCTTAAAGACGGAAAAAACAATTTATATCCCCATTGCCTAATTCGCTCCATATTCGATCCCTCTCTTTGTTTATTGTGTGTTTTCCGCATGCGAAACAATCGATTTTAATAATTCAACTGCTTCTTTTTCACAATATATCATCCGATCAGGTATATTTTCAAAATAATCTTTAAAAATAAATAAAAGATATGGATTATCGATTTTCATAAACATCTTCCGTTCGTTGCGATCAATGATCTGCAAGAAGCCTGTAGAATCTGTAAAGAACCATTGAAGTTCTTTACGAAACAAGGAATTTTGCATTTTCAGCATGCAATAACCTAATTTTGAATATCGTTCGACCATTCGTTTTACGATCGAAAGTCTTGATTCGAAAGAAAGCGGACGTGCCCCCTTAAACAAAGGCAAATCTTTATGTTTCAAAAACCCGGCGACCGCACTCTCATAAAAAAGAAACTGGCATTGCCTTTCCTCCAAATACTCTTGGATCGTTTTCATCCGGCTTATTGCGATAAGACGTTCTTGTCCGTCAAGTTCGGCAAACATTTCATTCCAGTCATTTTGAGAAAGCAGCGGAATCAAAGCAAGCAAAGAATGAAAAGCAAAATATTGAGCCGATTCTTTTTTAACCTCTTGTTCATAAAATTCCAACTGATCATATACATCTGAAATCGAAACCAAAAACGGATGTACGATCTTTTGCTGATCGTAAAAATGTGATGTGAAACTCTTTACGATTTGCGGTTGATTATGAAAAAGAGCATATTGATAATCTCGTGAAATTTGCAGTACCGCATGATCACTCACTACATAATAAAGATAAGGAGTAAAAGGAATATTTTGTATCTCGTGATAATAGTAATATCCTTCATAGGACGCAAAAGAAGAATAAAGGGGAATAATATTTTTAAGAGCTGCAAGAATCGAAATCGAACCCATGCTATCTGTTGTTTCCGAATACAAGCCCAAAATATGTTGAATCTTCAATTTTTGCTTTTCACGAACAAAAGAATTGACCAAATTGGAAAGCATCGGAAAATCGGCCGGAACAAATAGCTTTAAAGGACTTTCTCTGGCATCGAAAAACATATCGTACATCATTTGGACGATTGAAATGGTCTGCGACAATACAAACGATTGCTCAGGCCAAGAAGCGATATCGTCCTGTCTTTGCAAATTCAAAACCGATGAGCTATCGGAATACGTACGTAAAAAATTGGAAATCGACGCCCTTCTCTCATACACTTCTTTTCCGATCACCGTCATCACGTAAGCATCAATCAGCTTTTCGCGGCCAATCGGATCCAGCTCGATATAATCTGCAATCATTTCAACCAATTGCATTGAAGGCGGATTTCTCTTTCCGTTTAATATTTGATATAAACTTTGTGGCGCAATACGACAATATCGAGCCATTTCATATACACGAATCTTTTTTCCCCGTACTAGCATCGCGTACATTTGCGCAAATTCATTCATAATTTTTCTCCCCTAAAGAAAAGCAGGAACCACCCCACATGGACTCCTGCATAGCGACAGATCAAGGATCTCCCAATCGTACGTTTTGTACATCCTTATCATATCGAAAAAAAGAGGGTCAGACAAGTTGTCGCAAAAAATATCGCACATATAAAATTACGAATCGCAACAAGTCATTAAAGTAGGCGAATCTTACGATTTTGCTTACAATAAAAGCAGAAAAAGAAGCAAAGGAGGACCTCTCATGCAAAAAAACCAAATCTATCTCATTGCAGTGATCGATGCCGTTTTATTTATCGTATTCGCTTATCAAATGATCACATCTCCTTCATGGTTAACATTTGCGATCTTAGCGGTCGTTGGCCTGAATTTTGTTCAATTAAAAGGAATGTATGACAAAATTAAATTAAAAGAGGGGAAGAAACTGTGAAAAAACTCGTATGCATTCGCCATGGCGAAAGCGCCTGGAATAAAGAAAATCGGTTTACCGGCTGGAGCGATGTCGACCTTTCCGAAAAGGGACATGCAGAAGCCGAAAAAGCCGGAAAAACATTAAAGAAGGAAGGGTATACGTTTGATATTGCCTACACTTCTGTATTAAAACGTGCCATCCACACACTTGATCATGTATTGGACGGACTTGATGAAGTGTATCTTCCTGTCATCAAATGCTGGCAGCTCAACGAACGTCATTACGGCGCTCTGCAAGGGCTAAACAAAGCCGATACAGCTGCCCAATACGGCGAAGAACAAGTGCTGCTATGGAGGCGATCGTTTGATGTGCTTCCTCCGCTTATGGATCCAAACGATCCGCATGCGCCAATGAACGAAACCATGTATCGCAATGTTCCGAAAGAGGAGCTTCCGTTGGGAGAAAGCCTGAAAACAACAATCGAGCGAGTTGTTCCGTTTTATGAACACGAAATCAAACCCCATATCGAAGGCGAGGAAAATGTATTGATCGTCGCTCACGGAAATTCCCTACGTGCTTTGTACAAATTTCTTACAAAGACAAGCGATGAGGAAATTATGGGAATCAATATCCCGACCGGTATTCCTCTCGTTTTCGAATTCGATAATCAGATGAATTTAATTTGTCATTATTACTTGGCAAATGAAGAAGAATTGAAAAAGAAAATGGAAGCCGTTGCCAACCAAGGAAAAGCAAAGTAAAAGCTCGCATAAACGAGCTTTTATTTTTTATTCATTGATTAAAGGCCTTGAGCAATCAGTTCCCGAACGATCGGATCTTTTACTGTTACACCTTCTGCTTCAAGTTGTGCAATCTTTTCGGCAAATTGAGGAAGATGTTTTTTATGGGCAATCAACAATTCATCCAACACATTTTTTGCCTTTTGTCCGCTGACAATTTGCGGATTTAAAATAAAGGCTTGCAGTGCTTTTCCGTAATCTCCGGTTACGGCTGCTTCTTCAACACAATGTTCCATGTTCTTCATAACTTGCAGCCATCCTCTTTCAGCAGGATTCAATGAACCGAATGCGATTGCTTTTGCTCCGGTCGTTCCGATCATTGCCGACACTTCCACAGCACAATCTGCAGGCAGATCAGGAATGGCTCCGTTGTTTCTTGTCGTTACGACAATGTGCGAGTTTTTGTTGGCATAAATGCTTGCTATTGTTTCGCAAGCCGCATCTGAATAGTGTGTGCCTCCTCTTTTGGTCAGCTGTTCCGGCTTGTAGTTCAATGTCGGATCTTTATACAATTCAAACAATTCTTCTTCGGTCTTTTTGACTTGCTGTCCACGCGTTCCGATCGTATTGTACTCTTCAAGTCCATGAGCCAACATTTCTTCTTGACGATAGTAATAGCGGTGATATCCACAAGGAATCATTCCCATTTCCAGCAACTGTTCCTTAAAAAACGGCATATCATGGATATTGGCAGGAATACCGGAATCCGTTCCTTCTTTGTACATCGCTTCAATAATATCCTTGGTCACTTCATTTCCTTTTTCATCCCATACCTTATGCCAATGGAAATGATTCAATCCGGCAAATTTATATGTCAAGTCATCCAATGACTTCCCAATCGTTTCCGGTTCTTTCATCATTGCGCCAACCGGTACATTGCAAAGTCCGATAACTTTGTCCCACTTTCCGTATTTCATAACCGCTTCTGTTACCATGCCACTTGGGTTGGTGAAGTTTATCAGCCAGGCATTCGGGCACAATTCCTTCATGTCTTCCACGATATCCAAAATGACCGGAATCGTGCGGAACGCTTTAAAAATTCCTCCCGCTCCGTTTGTTTCCTGTCCCAGCATTCCGTAAGAAAAAGGGATCCGTTCATCTTTAATACGGGCATTCAATAATCCCACTCGGAACTGCGTCGTCACAAAGTCTGCGTCCTTTAACGCTTCGCGGCGATCCAACGTCAAATGCACCTTGACATCGTATGGGCTGGCGTCCCACATTCTTTGAGCCATGGTTCCGACAATTTCCAATTTCTCTTTTCCTTCTTCAATATCCACAAGCCAAATTTCACGAATCGGCAATTCATCATAGCGTTTGATGAATCCTTCCATTAATTCCGGGGTATAGCTGCTTCCCCCGCCAATTGTAACAATCTTCATTCCTTCACACATTTTCAAATCCTCCTTGTTGATTTCATTATATCAATTGTGCAAAAAAAAGAGATGAAAGCGCTTTATTTTGGAACAGTGTTTCATCTCTTTTGTCATTTTCAAAGCAATTATCGTTTCGGTGTTTCTACCATAGAACGGTTGATTGAAGCAAGATCGCTTGCACCACACATCCGCATCGTTTCTGCCAGTTCATTTCCCAACTCCCGTACAAGAATGCCGACTCCTTCTTCGTGATCGCCGTATACAGCATTCACAAACGGGCGGGCAATCAATACGCCGTCGGCCCCTAAGGCGAGAGCTTTAAATACATCGGTTCCCGAACGAATGCCTCCATCTACGAAAATCTTCATTTTTCCCTGAATTGCATCGACAATTTCAGGAAGTACCGAAGCAGTCGAGGGCGTGCCATCTTGTACTCTTCCACCATGATTGCTCACCACGATCGCATCTGCTCCGGCAAGCATCGCCTTTTTCGCTCCTTCCACGCTCATTACCCCTTTAATTATGAAAGGAAGGTTGCTTTCCTCTTTAATTTTCCGTAGTTCTTCCACACTCTTTCGTCCGGCAGGCGGAACAAAACTTCTTAAAAACGGAAGTCCGGCTGCATCGATATCCATCGCAAACGCAAACCCTCCGCTCTCTTTTACAAGATCAAGCTTTTCTTTCACGATTTCCAATGGCCATGGTTTGATGGTCGCAATGCCGATTCCTTCGTTTTCTTTGATCGAGCGGGTTGCCGAAATCATGATCTGATCATCCATTCCGTCCCCGGTAAAAGCGGCAATTCCTGCCTCTTTGGCATGACGCACAAGCAAATCATTGTATGTCGTATCATTGAGTTCATTGCTGTAGTGCATATCAACCGCACCAACCGGTCCGGCAAAAATCGGATACTTGAATGTTTTGCCGAACAATTGAAACGTCGTATCGACTTCGTTTGTTTCGCTGATCGTATCCATTTTGACAAATACATTTTGCCATGCGTCATAATTCCGTATCGCAACAGTTCCTGTCCCTTTTGCTCCCGGTCCGGGAATATGATTCGCACACGCTTTTCCATTGCAGATCGGACAAGACTTGCACCATGGTCCCATATGACCTTTGCTTTTTTGTAATACATCTTGAAAATTCATATTCTACCTCGCATCGTCTACCAATTCCATGGTACCATGTTTTTAATAAAGGAGAGAGATTTTATGAAAGAAGTGAAATTAGGAAAAACAAAAATTTGTGTTGTGCAAAATGGGTTTGGCGCACTGCCCATCCAGCGCATCAGCAAAGAAGATGCTATCCGGTTGGTACGCAAAGCATATCAAGGAGGCATGCGTTTTTTCGATACGGCCCGCGCATATTCTGATAGCGAAGAAAAAGTTGGCGAAGCACTCAAACCATTCGACCGATCTACTTACTATCTGGCAACAAAGACGATGGCCACAGACCCGCATCAGTTTTGGGAACAGCTGGAAACCTCTTTGAAAAATCTGCAAACGAATTATATCGATATTTATCAATTTCATTGTGCCGGGCAAGTGTATCGGCCAAATGACGGAACAGGAATGTACGAAGCAATGCTCGAAGCGAAGGAAAAAGGGTTGATCAAACATATCGGGATCACGGCTCATAAGCTCGGTGTGGCTCAGGAAGCAATCGAAAGCGGATTGTACGAAACGCTCCAGTTTCCGATGAGTTATTTATCGAGCGAAAAAGAACAAGAACTCATTGTAATGTGCAAAGAACATGATATGGGATACATCGCCATGAAAGGTCTGGCAGGCGGTTTGATCAACAAATCGACTCCGGCCATGGCCTTCATGTCCCAATTTGACAATGTAATTCCAATCTGGGGCATTCAAAAAGAAAGCGAACTGAATGAATGGCTGGCCTTCATGGATGAAACTCCGCAAATGAATGAAAAAATCGCTGAATTTATCAAAAAAGAAAAAGAAGAGATTGCGGGAAGTTTCTGTCGCGGATGCGGATATTGTATGCCGTGTCCTGTGGGGATTACCATCAATCAATGTGCAAGAATGTCATTGATGCTGCGTCGAGCCCCAAGTCAGAATTGGTTAAGCGAACACTGGCAAAAAGAAATGGACAAAATCAATCAATGTCTGCACTGCAACCAATGTGCATCTAAATGTCCATATGAGCTGGATACGCCAACCCTGCTTCAGGAAAATCTCAAAGATTATCAGGCAGTGCTTGCCAAAGAGGTGGAAGTTTAGCAAAAACAGAGGGCTGATTTGGCCCTCTGTACTTTTCTTTCCAGTCGGATCGTATTCCGATTCATAACATAATAAAGTTCAAAAAAGATGCGGAAATCTCCACATCTTTTGTTTTTACAGCGGATCAACCCGCACTTTGAAGGACATCGCTTAATGTCGAATCGGATACGAAATTGCTGTAATTATAGCATACAAGCACATCCGTGATCAGATCTGATTTCATGACCTTGTCAATATCGTCATAGTAATATCGAGGATCGATAATCGTAATCGTCCGATATTGCGGAATCAAAAACTGGATTAGACTATTCGCGTAAGAATCCTTGAAGATCACTAGGCGTTTATCGCTTTCGTTATTGCTTTCAATCTTGACCATTCCTTGATTCGGCCCTAAAAACACTTGATATTTATCTTTCGTATGGATTGCATCCTGATCATACATCGTTCGACTTTTATGTTGATCGCTGCCATAAGTGACAACATAGTCAGGCATATTGTTCGGAACGTAAAGATCGATCGAATCCTTTAAAAACGGACTGCCTGTCTTTGATGCAAGCGTCCCTTGAAAATCGGAAGTCAGCGGATAAACCGTGCATTGCGGTTCGCTTTGAAACATCCCTTCATATCCGTATTTTGCGCCAAGACTTGTCCAATGATGGTCCGTCTTATAATAAATATCTTCGTTTTTATGCTCATTCAAGATTGGCCGCAAATCCACATTCGCAATCCCTTCTCCGATCTTTGCGTAAATCGAATCCAATTGTTCTTCTTGCGTCACAACAAAAGCAGGAAGCCGATCCTTTTCGATGCTTTGCGCAGTCGGAACGATCATAAGCGTCGTATTGAGAGGGTACTTTTGATAAAACGCATTCAGGGCATCCATATTTTTCGATACAATCTGCTCGTCATATGGTTCGCTCTGTTGGATCAACCGCCCTTTTCCCAAATAGACACCGTCAATTTCTTTGATGCCTTCCGTTTTCTTCAAAACATAATTCGCATTCAACAAAAAATTTCGTCCGATAAACTGATCCGAAAAATACGAGTCCAAATCGTTTAAAAAGTGTTGCGAAAGCGTCGGAAACTGAGCAAGCGGCCTGTTTTCCACATCGCTTTTCCCTTGGTCAGGCCAAAAAACATTGAGCAGAAAAATCACGCTGCATAAAACTAAGATTATCTTGAAGCACTGTCGTGCCACCCAATCCGATTTCTTCATTTGTTTCATGAAAAGGCCCCCTTAAAACGCAAAATACAAAAATGTGTGCGAAGTTGATGCAACGATCATAATCACACAAACCGCAAACGCTGCCAAATACACACCAAGCCAAACTTGTTTCCCGAATTTCTTTTGGATCGTCTTTTCGAACAATTGACTGAAAAGTGTCGAGCTGAACAAAACACACGTCGCAAAAATCAAACCGTAACTTGTCAATACATAAATCGCCCGGTCAGATGCAAATGAAGATACACCGACACCAATCATATTTTTCAACTGGGTAAAGGCTTGGCCAATTGTCGGATTGGAAAAGAACACCCATCCAATATTTGCGATCAAAAAGACCAGGACAATTCGCATCCAGCGAGGAAAACGATCTAACCGTTTTTTGAACCAGTAATGCTCTGCCAGCAAAAGAAGTCCGTAATACAAGCCCCAAACGATAAATGTTAAATTCGGTCCATGCCATATACCCGTCAAAATCCATACAATCAAAATATTGCGAATATATTTTTGTTCTCCGACACGATTGCCGCCAAGAGGAATATACACATAGTCCCGAAACCATTGCGATAAAGCAATATGCCACCGTCGCCAAAAATCCTGTACACTTGTTGCGATATAAGGATGATCGAAGTTGATCGGAATCTCGAAACCGAACATTTTTCCAAGACCGATGGCCATATCCGAATAGCCCGAAAAGTCAAAATAAAGCTGGAATGTATAAGCAAGACCCAAAAGCCATGCCCCTAGAAAAGACGTATCGGTTCCAAGCAGCGTATAAGCCACGGCAATCTGATCGGCTAGGACTACTTTTTTGACGAGTCCGCGGATAAACATCAGCATCCCTTGACCGCATTGCTTCAAAGTTTGATTTCTTCGGACAAGCTGTGATTCTAACTGATGGTACTCGCTGATCGGTCCCATATTTACTTTGCCAAAAAAAGCAAGATACAATCCAAACGCAACAGGATCTTTTTGCACCGGTGTTTTCTTCGTATACACATCCGCCAAATACGAAACAGCCGAAAACGTATAAAAAGAAATTCCGATCGGAAAAGCGATTTTCAATTCGTCAAACCAGTACGGAATGTATTTATAAAAACAAAGCACAGCAATCAAAAAGGCAATTGATCCGATGCATATTTGTTTTTTATACTCCGGACGTGCTTCCATTTCCAATCCGGACACGAAAGTCCATATCCCGAAAATAACCAGCACCACCAAATCTTGCCAAGATCCAAAGGCGTAAAAAAGCAAAGATGCGGCGAACAAAAAGATATTTTTCGCTTCCGGCTTTTTGATTGTGCGGTAAGCGATCCACGTAATCGGCAAAAAGCCGAATAAAAACAGCAAATTATTAAATACCATATCGATCCCCTCACAAACTTTCTTCAAACTGACTTAACAGTTGCGCGTGTTCGCTGCCTACTGCATAAATGGCATAATTCGCCTCCACCCGAACAACCCCTTCTTTGACAAGTTTTTCCTGTTCAGGAGCGTATCCGCTGTAAATTTTTTCCTGAGAAGCCATTCGTTTTTTAATCGTTTCTTCAAAAGCTTGTGCTTGATCATCTTCTTTAAACCGAACAATCAAAAGCTCCGAAGCATTCAGGGCATCCGTTGTTCTGTAAAAAGCAATATTTTCATATTGTGTCGGGTCAAGATTCAAATATCGTTTGATTTCCTGATTGTTTCGCTGCGGATAAAGATCCATATTCATATCCTGTACAGTTTGCCGCACAACTTGCTCAAAAGGTACTGAAGAATCTTTCGGCCTTAAAAAATGCGGAACGATCAGGAAAAGAAGCGCACAAATCAATACGATCTTAATGATCACATACAGATTATTTTTCATACTGTACTCTCCTGTGCTTCGTACATTCTTTCTGCCAACAAAGGATAAAACGAGGCCTTAAAATGTTCTCCATCGCCTTCATAATAATCATCTGCCACAAGATCGGTACAATCGATATACGTCCAGCCATTGGCTTGGGCTGCTTGTCTGAGTGCCTCATTGTAAATATTCACCTGATCATTCATTGCCTGATCGGACTGCACGGGAAGGATGCTTATCAAAAACAATTTTGAATTCGGACATACATCCATGATCTTTTTTCCTTCTTCCGTGACAATCTGTCCGTATCCGCCTTCGGTCCCGTTTAAATTCGAAGCAATATCGTTCAGCCCGTACATAACATAAATAAAGCGTGGCTGCATCGTTTGAAGTGCGGAAAGATAATGATCGATATTATTGATCTTCACTCCGATTTCTGCCATTACCCGATTGGGATCCAATTCCGTTTGAAACATTACGGCTCTTGAATCGCCTAAAATCGCATAAGAATCCAATAGATCGTAAATATTCATTTGGCCGTTCGCATTGGCAATTTGAATTTCCTGTGCGCGCTTTTCAGCGAGCACCTGCGTCATGTCATCCACCGATTTACCTGCTTGTTCCCGAATATATTTTTCCCCTTTCGAAATCGGATGCGGCCAAAAAATACATAGGATCACCACAATGATCACGACAATAAGAACAATAAATCCTATTGTCTTTTTTCCCCTTATTTTTTGTAGTTCCATGTCTTTTATTGTACGCTTTTCGATAAAAAAAGAACACAAAAAAAACTCCCGAAGGAGCTTATTTCGGCTTAACGGCAGAACGCACACTCGCAAGATATTCATCGGCCGCTTTTTGGCATTGTTCGAAAATCTGATTGATTTTTAAAGTCGCTTCGGCAATATTTCCTGTTTCTTCGCAAATCATCCGCCGATCTTCCAGTTTTTTATTGGCCTGTTCCAATTCTGCTTTTAATCGCTCGACTTCCCGACTTTGTTCAACGAACAATTCGAGAAGATCAAGACGAGATAATTTTTTTAATTCCTGTTCGGTCATTTGTCCTCCTGATCCGTTTTCTCAAAGTATGTATAGTCTTTATCCTGCATACATACCCAGTTTCCGTTTTCTAATTTTCCCCAAACACTTTCATCTTCTCCGTCAAACAATTCGGAAATCATGACTGTTTCGTTTTCTTCAATCGTCCCGATACGTTCAGCGTCAAGATTTGGATCTTTTCGTGTTTTCATCGTATACAGCGCTTTGAACTCTGTCGAAATTTCTTCTCCGTCTTTTTGCTCTGTCTGAACCTTTTCCTGATCCTTTTCTGGGGTATCGGTTTCGACCGCTTTTACTTTATCGCTTTTTGCGACCCATGCTCCGTTCGCAAGCAAATACCATTCGTTGTTCGCAAGATCTTCATAGATCGCATCGTATTCGATTTTTTTATCCGCAACCAATTCGGCAGCTTCATCCGCCGATAAAGAAGGATCTTTATAAGAGATTGTACTTTCGATAATCTCCAAAGTTCCGTCATTAGGATCTATTTCGGTCAAAACATTTTCGCTTGCATACGTTTGAGCGGCATCACGAAGCAGGATCCAACCATTTGCAAGCTGTCCCCAAAGCGCTTCGGTTTCATCCACATAGGCTGTGTTTTCGCACCATACGATATCGCCGGCTTTCACCTTTCCGATCTTTTGATCGCTCATCGGTTCAAGATAAATATCCTGTTCCCCGTTGACAATGTATTCGCTTGCCTGATTCAGCAAGCGATATTCATACTCATCTTTTTGTATGTTTTCAATTTGATGAGTAATCACACCTTTCGCAATCGCAGTGGCTGCAATCGAACCGATTCCGATCACACCAATGAGTACGACAAACGCAATCACAAGACCAATAATCGTTTCTTTGCGGCGATACCATGGTACCGGAGTGTTTTGGATCTCCTTCATCCTTTTCGGATCAATTGGCGGAGGTGTTCCCTTTTTATTTTTTTCTGACATAATGCTGTCCCCTTTTCTTTGTTTTTTTACAGTGCTTAGTATACCCATTCCGTACTATTTTTTCAATGCTTGGAAAGTAAGAAAAAGACAAGCCTTCCCGCTTGTCTTATTCGAATCCTTCTTCGTTTTGTACCATGCTGCCATTCATATAGCCACAGGAAAATCCGTCCTGAAAGCTTTGATCGACAATTTTCGATAATTGATTGCCAAGCAATCTTTTCAAATTTTCCTTTTCCTGATCATTCAAAGCATCAAGTGAAGCGTCTGCCATGATTTGATCAATCGTTTGCGCCAATGCGTCCTCATCCTTCTTTTTCGCTTCTTCCGGACTCATTTCTTCATCCATTTCATTCATGTATTTTTTTATGTCATCGCCGATTTTATGAAAAAAGTTTGCCATATGATCTATCTCCTTTTTTCACATTATAAGATCAAAGCATTTGCGACGCAATTTGGATGATTTCCTCCAAAGAATCGATTCCTGTTTCGTATTCAAAAGGAGCAAAACCATATCGGGCAAGCACAAAAGGAACGCCTGCAGCTTGAGCCGATAAGCAGTCATTGTAAATATCGCCCACATAAATTGCCTTTTCGATTTCGTTTTCTTCGATCACATCTTTGATGTTTTGTGCCTTTTCTTTATGAAAATCCCCGAACGATCTTGCTGCATCCACAAATTGCCCGAGATTGTAATGTTCCAAAAACGCTTCAATATAACCGCTCTGACAATTCGATACGATTCCGACAAAGTACTTTTTATGCAGCGCGGAAAGAACATCTTTCACGTTATCGAACAAAATTCCTCCGTGCTCTCTGACATATTCGTTTTCATGATCTTCGCATCGTTTCATGAGCATTTCACGATATTCCTTTTTCAAATAAGGAAAAAGGGTATCGCAAATTTGATCCATAGAAAACCCCATGACCGATTTCATTTCTTCCTGTGATATAGGATGCGTATCTTCGAATCGATCAAGCACTTCGTTCCATGCCAAAATGACTGAAGCTGTCGAATCCCATAATGTTCCGTCCAAATCAAATAAGACCGCTTTCTTTTTATCTTTCATACTTTTCTCCTATAAAATATTTATTTTTTGTTTTTAAATCTTTGTCTAAAATCTAAAATAAAACAATATGCGCTAAAGCACAACAATATATAAAAATAAATATAATAATCATTGTTAAACCAAGCTAAATGGCAGGTTTCTAAATACTTAATGTATATTTGAATCACAATTGCACTAACCAATAAAAAACAGCTTGAAAATATCAACATAGTGTTTACCTCTCTCTCTGAAATATTATAACATTACCAACAGAAAGCTTTCTTATATTATCATTATACAATACAGTAAGGATAAAAAAATTACGAAAATCAAAAATTCTTTTTTGTGTTCGCATCATGCTTTCTTTTATTTTGGACATAGAAAAAGTGAACCTCCTTATTTGGTTGGGGTTCACTTTAAAAAACTTATTTTTTAATCTGCGGCGTTGCTTGCCGCTACTTTGATTCTCGACCAAAGATCAGCGAATGTCTTGCGCGTATTTTCATTGTATGTGAACACTTCATCCTTCGGATTTCCGGAACGCGGAACATACGAATCGATTCCGGCAAATTCACCTTCGGCCAATTCATCTTGCGCTTCCATATTTGAAGCGGTATATCCGACATAACTCGAATTGTCATAGGCCGCTTCATATTGGCATGTGTAGTTAATGAATTCGTACGCCAAATCGACATTTTGAGCATTTTTAGGAATTACCATTCCATCACTCCACAAATTGGAGCCTTGGGTCGGCATAAAATAGCCCATATTTTCATTTTCGGTCATGATATATGTTGCATCACCGGAATAAACGAGGCCGAGCGCTTTTCTTCCCTGCGCCATATTATCGATAATTTCATCCGTTACGATTTCCGGCTTCATGGTTTGTACGCATTGCAGCAGCCAATTATAGGCATCATTAATTTCTTCCGGATTCTCTGTATTCATGGAGTATCCCAAAGCTTTCAAAGCCATCATGAACGAATCCCGTTCCGAATCATACAAGTAAATATCTCCTTTGTATTTCGGATCAAGGAAAATGTTGAATCCTTCCTTTTCGAGATCCTCGATATCTACTTTTCGCTTATCATATACGATTCCGACACTTCCCCAGAAATACGGAACCGAATACTCGTTCCCCGGATCAAACGGTTTATCCAAAACGTTCGGATCCAAAAGATCTAAAGAAGCTTGAATCCTGTTTTTATCCAGCGGCTGCAAAAGATCTTCCTGGATCAGGCGCTGAATCATGTAATCGCTCGGAACAAGAATATCGTAAGATTCGTTGTTGGCAACCTTGATATACATTTGCTCATTCGACTCGAAATTATCCATAACAAGCTTGGCGCCTGTCTGCTCTTCAAAACCGGACACAAAGTTTTCACCGACATATTCGCCCCAGTTGTATACATGAAGCGTTTGCCCGACAAACGGTTTGTTGTCCTCGGCCGCTTTCTTGTAAGAAAACAAGCTGATTGCAAGAACAATCACAAGAAGTCCGATAACCATTTTCGGCCCTTTGCCCATCCGTTTTTGGAATGTTCCGTCTTGCTGTTGCGATTTTTTCTTTGTTTTTTCGCGAATGATCGGAACAATATTGGCCAACAGCAAGCCGATCGTAATAAACACGACAACGAGCGTACTGATGGCGTTGATACTCGGATTGACACGTTTGCTCATCGTATACACCATGATTGATAAGTTTTTCACGCCTTGACCGGTCGTAAAATAAGAAATGATAAAGTCATCAAACGACATGGTAAAGGCAATCAAAGCTCCGGAAACGATGCCCGGCATGATTTGGGGAACGATCACTTTGGTCAAAGCCTGCCAAGGTGTTGCACCAAGATCCATCGCCGCATCCGCAAGATTCGGATCCAGACTTCTGAGCTTGGGCATAACCGAAAGCATAACGTACGGAATACAAAATGCGATATGGGCCAAAAGCAGTGTCGTAAATCCTCTTTCGATACGAAATGTGATGAACAACAGCATCAAGCCGATCGCAGTCACGATTTCCGGATTCATCATCGGCAGATCGTTGACTTGCTGAATAAAGCGTTTCACCCATTTTTTCGAATACACCATACCAATGGCGGTAATGGTTCCTATGATTGTGCTGACAACTGTTGCCACCACCGCAATAATCAAGGTGACGTACAACGATTCCATCATGCTGTGGTTCTTGAGCATTGTTTCATACCAGCGCAAAGAAAATCCGGTGAATACGGTCAGCGACTTACTGTCATTGAACGAAAAGACAACCATGAACACGATTGGTAAATAGAAAAAGATAATCGCAAGGGCCATGAATATCTTGCCGAAAATTCGTTTCTCTTTTGTTTGCATTACATATCCTCCCGGCCACTCTTTTTATCAAGCTTGCGCACGAGCATCATAAGCAGCATCATGACAATAGCCATGATCATCGATATTGACGAACCGAAGTTCCATTCACCAACGGTGATGAATTGATTTTCGATTACGTTTCCGATCAGGAAATACTGCCCGCCACCTAATAATTTCGGAATAAAGAATGCGGAAACGGCCGGCAGGAACACCAAAGTGATTCCGGACACAACGCCCGGAAGCGAGAGCGGAAACACGACACGCCAAAAGGTCTGAAACTTATCTGCTCCAAGATCTGCGCTTGCTTCCAGCAAAGACTTGTCCATTTTCGAAAGAACTGTATTGATCTGCAAGATCATAAACGGCAAGAAGTTGTACACCATTCCGATCAGAACGGCAGTTTCCGTATACAGCAGTTCGGCATCCTTGATACCGAATAAGGAAAGTACCCAAGAAGCAAGTCCTCCTTTCGAAAGGATCCCGATCCATGCGTATGTACGAACAAGCATATTGATCCACATTGGCACAGTAATCGCCATAATCAGGATCCCTTGAAGTTTTTCATTGCATCTTGAAATAAAATACGCAATCGGATATCCAAGCAAAAGACAAATAATCGTTGTTTTCAAAGCAATCAGCAAAGATCTCCACAAAATGACGAGAAAATCCTTGTCGGTAAAAAAACGAAAATAGTTGTCAAGCGAAATCCGGAAATGGACGATCGAATTGCCCGGCTCCAAAAATGAATACATCAAGATCAAAGCCATCGGAATGAGCAGCATCACAAGCGCCCAGATCAAATACGGAATCGTTAATTGTCGAAATTTACGCATCAGAATCCCATCTTCTCCATCACATGAATATCTTCCGGGAAGAACGTAAGTCCGACTTCTTTTCCTTCCTCCACATAATCGGTCGTATGAATCTTGAATTCCCGACCCGTTGTCCAGAACGTGACTTTATAAATTCCTTCTTTGATATGTTCCGGATCGAAGTTGTAGTCGACTGAAAGATCGACCGTTTCGCTTTCGTCATCCAGTTTCCAGCCTTGTGCGTTGGCCCATGTTTTCAATTCTGTATCAAGAGCGGGCGATTCCTTGATTTCGTCGACAGTCTTAAAAAAGTTAAAAGCGGAAACGGCTTCGTTTGCTTTTTTGTTTTCGACAACTTTTTGATCGACGACCCAAATACGCCGCGAGATGGAAAGCCCGTTGACCGTATGGAATGTGACTTCGTATTCTCCGATTTCGTCTTTCAGATCGGTATCCACACGCTGGATCGGAAAATATTCGTCGGTTTCTTTGGACCATGCTTGGGCATCGGCTCTGGCAATCAAATCCGATTCATCCCAGTTTTTCATATCTTCGATGTCAAGATAAAAGTCGTTGGCGGAAATGCGAACATCCCCTTCTTCTTTCACATTGGCGTTATCGCGATTTACGTGCATATTCACGGTGACGTGCGTTCCGGGAACCGTTTCGACCATAACTTCATAGTGAACGCCTTTGAACAGGACGCTTTCCACAGTTCCCGAAAGTTTTCCTTGGCCTTCAGGAACGATATCAATGTCTTCCGGACGGATGATCACATCGACAAGTTCGTTTTCTTTGTATCCTACGTCTACGCATTCGAAATTATGATCGTCGAAGCGTACCAACTTGTCTTGGATCATGCGTCCCGGAATAATATTGGATTCTCCGACAAATTCCGCAACATATTTATTGACCGGTTCATTGTAAATGTCTTGAGGAGAACCAACTTGCTGAATTTCGCCTTCTTTCATCACGACAATCTTGTCGGACATAGTAAGCGCTTCTTCTTGGTCGTGGGTAACGAAAATAAAGGTGATCCCGACTTCTTGCTGGATCCGTTTCAATTCGTACTGCATTTCCTTGCGCAGTTTCAAGTCCAATGCGCCAAGAGGCTCATCAAGCAAAAGAACGCTTGGTTCATTGACGAGCGCTCTTGCGATCGCCACACGCTGCTGCTGACCTCCCGACATTAAAGTAACGTCTTTATTTTCGTATCCTTCAAGTCCGATCAGTTTCAGCATTTTCATAACTTTTTGCTCAATGACGTCTTTGCTCATCTTTTTTATCTTCAATCCGAAGGCAATGTTATCGAAAACATTCATATTCGGAAAGAGGGCATATTTTTGAAATACAGTGTTCAATTCTCTTTTATAAGGGGGAAGTTTTGCGATATCTTTTCCGTCAAAGATCACTTCGCCTTTGTCGGGTTCGAGAAAACCGCCTAAAATACGAAGAAGAGTCGTTTTTCCGCATCCGGAAGGTCCGAGCAAGGTCACGAATTCATTTTCGTAAATATCGAGATTGATCCCTTTCAAAATGATCTGGTCGTCAAATTTCTTGACAATGTTTTTAAATTGAATGATCTTTTTCTTTTCTTGATCCATTTTGCATATCCTTTCTAAAACATAGGGGGTGTGGTGATCCACAGCACCTTAGCTTCCCGACTTCCGGGATTAGTAAGAAAATGGGAACAATTCCCATCAAGATAAAATGTTTCTCCTGTCTTGATATGGTATCGTTTCGTTTCGATCACAAGATCGACATTTCCTTTTAGGACATACCCGAATTCCTGACCGTCAAAGGGGTTCATCGTTTGAGAACTACCATGAGGGGATAGCGCCAAAAGGATCGGCTCCATATCGTTTTTTTGAGCGTTGGGCACGATCCACTCGATCGTGTGCTCGTTTCTTTGATCAATGAAAAAATCGTTTTTCGTAAAAACAACCTTCTCATCCGGTTCTTCCTTAAAAAATTCGGACAAATTGGTTCCCAACGCTTCCAAAATATCTTCAAGCGTGGAAATACTCGGGCTTGTCAAATTTCGTTCCACTTGCGACAAAAACCCTTTGGTCAATTCTGATCTTGACGCAAGTTCTTCAAGAGTAAGATCGTTGACATGCCGCAGCTGTTTGATCTTCGTTCCGATATCCATAACTTTCTCCTTTCGTTTCATATTCGTAAACTTTTTATTTATATAAGTAAACAAACATATTATAAACGAAATGTTTACAAATACAATACATCAAGGCAAAAAAAAAGACCTTTTTGTCTTTTCATTCGCGGACCAAATATTGATTGATCCGATCGCAAGGAATAGGCTGTGTGTATCGACGATCCATATGTTGGATCAACATGTTCCAAGATCCAAGCCCGAAAACAACTTCAAGAATGCGATACGCAGTACCGGAATGGTCGTGGATCACATTATTTTTGCGTACATCCTGCATTCCTGCTTCGCGATAACGATCTTTTTTATGTGATTCAATGATCATATTCTGCTCCTTTACTTTTCTTAATACCGATTTTACGGATGCATTATAACGAAACTTCATTTTAATTTCATTTCATTCGCTCATCTATGAGAAAACTCTCGAAACAGCACGATTCCTTTTTGTCCGAAATTTCATATTGTATTCTCTTTTTAATCCTTTTAAAGAAAAACCTTGTCATCCATAACATACATTTCACGCGACAAAAAAAGATTTTATGATATACTTTCAAAGAAATTATTAAAGGAGAAACAAATGATCAAAGAAATCATCGAAGGGATCATTATCGGGATCGCCAATATCATTCCGGGTGTGAGCGGCGGAACCATGATGGTTGCCATGGGCATTTACGACAAACTAATCGAATCGATTACCCATCTTGTAAGCAACTTCAAAAAGAGTATGCGTTTCTTGATTCCGATCTTTATCGGAATCGCGATTGCGATCGTTGCTTTATCGCGTCTATTTGAATTTTTGTTGGAAGTATATCCGATCCCGACAAACTTAGCGTTTTGCGGATTGATCTTGGGAAGCCTACCGTTCATTACCAATAAAGTCAAAAATAAAGGTTTCAATATGAGCATGGCCATTCCATGTCTGATCTTTTTTATTTTGGTTATTGCGATGGCTGTCGTATCCGAAACCACAGGAATGAAAGCCGATCTTTCCATTAATGTAGTCAATGTATTGCTTCTTTTTATCGTAGGAATCATCGCAGCAGCGACAATGGTCATTCCGGGAGTCAGCGGAAGCATGATGCTGATGTGTCTTGGATATTATGAACCGATCCTGCAAACGATCAACTTGGCAATCGATTCCTTGGTCCATTTTGATTTAAACGCATTGTTTTACTGTTTGGGTGTATTTATTCCGTTCGGTCTTGGAATCGTTGTCGGAGTCTTTGCGATCGCAAAATTGGTCGAATGGCTTTTCGCGCGATTCGAAGTACAAACGTACTGGGCCATCATCGGTTTGATCGTAGCCAGTCCGATTGCTATCTTGATCAACACAAACTGGGCAAGTTTCTCGATCATCCAGCTTTTAGTCGGAATTTTAACTTTTGCACTGGGATGGTATGCCGCAAGCAAACTCGGAGAAAAATAATCAAGTCCTTAGCCAACATTGACGGATTACGATATACTTAAAAAAGAAACGAGGACCTTATTATGATCAAATACGAATTTGAAAAAAAGGAATGTCAAAGTGCCGCTTATGATCAAGATCGATTGATTGGTGTGTGCGAATACACAATTGAAAGCGGAAAGTGGTATATCATGCATACTTATGTAGAATCCCAATACCAAGGACAGGGAATCGCGCGAAAGCTTGTCGAACTTGTTGTCAGCGAAGCGAAAAAAGAAAACATTCAAGTTGTTCCTATTTGTTCTTATGCGGTAAAAATTATTAAATAAACAAAAAAAGAGCATTGATTGAAGTGAATCCCAAATAAGGAGGTTCACTGCAGATCTGCTCTTTTTTTAATTGGAATGAACTTGTTTGATTTCACATTCCAGCCATACCCCATGATCGGCATGAACTTTTTCACGAACCTGTTCGATCAGTTCCCGAAATTCTTTAGCGCTCGCATTGCCTTTATTGATCAAAAATCCTGTGTGTTTATCGGAAACTGCCGCATCATGATGACTGTATCCTCTCAATCCGCTTTGATCGATCAAAGCCGAAGCAAAGTATCCTTCAGGCCTTTTGAATGTACTGCCGGCACTATATTGTTCCATTGGCTGTTTGCTCCATCTTTTTTGTTTAAGATCTAAGATCTTCTCCTCGACCAGCTTAGGATCTTTTTCTTCGAATTGATAATAGGCGCAAACCACGATCCCGAAATTTTCCGAAAAAAAGGAATGGCGATAAGAAAGCGAAAGATCTTCTTTGTCTTTATAAACAATTTGTCCGTTTTCGTCCACGTATTCGACACCAACAAGCACCTCTTTTGTTTCTCCGTTGTACGCTCCGGCATTCATCACGATTGCTCCGCCAACCGTTCCCGGAATTCCGCTGGCAAATTCATATCCTCCAAGTCCGTGTTCTGCACAAAACCAAGCCAATTGTTCATTCGTTGCTCCGCTCTCTACACGCACCTTTCCGCCTTCCATCAATTCCATATGATTAAAAGGGGCTCCGATATGGATGATCAAGCCATCGTATCCTTCATCGTCAAACAAAATGTTTGATCCGTTTCCTATAATATATATATCGTGAATATCATGATTTTTTACGAGTTCCTGCACTTCCTCGACCGTTTCCGGATGGGCCATCATTTTAGCCGGTCCGCCAATATGCAAGGTCGAAAACTCTTTTAATTGTGCATTGTATTCAATCTTCAAAAGCTTGTCCTCACTTTCAAAGTCCCATTATAGCACGTTTCTTATTGACCGCAACAGAAAGCACGAATTCCCTTTTTTCTTCAATTCTGTTCACAAAATAAAAGACCCGGGAAATACCGGATCTTTGGACTACATCGCAAAAATTCCCACACTGATGTCGACAATTCCCTGACTCATGAACATCGCTCCGATCAAGATTGTCAGCAAATATCCGCTTGATCCCGGATTGAGCAGGAAGAAGAAGGCAACGATTGCGTTCAAGATGGCGCAGAATAAGATCCAACCCCAGCTTGCTCCGCTTGTTTTCTTTAATTCAAACGCAAGCCAGCAGCTCAATGCCGCATCGCATAAAAGGAAAATACCGACCAAAATTCCCAGGAAATTCATGGTTCCGTGAATGTTGGTCAATAAAACGATTCCGAATACGACAAGCAAGATTCCAATCCAAATATTAAAACGAAAGATTGGTTTCAACGCATCTGCCGCAAAATAGCTGCAAATCGACATAACTCCGTAAAAGATCATCAACCAACCCATGACCATTCCGAGTACTTGTTCTTCAACTCCGGGATACATAAACAACCAGATTCCCGCAATACAGGAAATAAGTCCGATCACGATATATGCGATCTTTGTTCCGGTACTAAGTCCAGACATGATAAAACCCTCCTTGATAATAATCTCTTGATCTCTCTTCTAAGATCTACGATTATTATAAATTTCGGAGGGTAAAAAAGCTGTTAGGATGCTTTTTGCTCCTTTCGCTTCGAGCGAATGATCCACTCTTTCGACTTCTCTATTTCTTTCGGGAACGTCTTGAAATCTTTTAATTTCCACGTCCAATTGTCTGCATCCACTGTCAATGCCACATTGATGCGTGCCTGCCCTTTATAACCGCACACATCCTGTATCGGAAGGATGACCGTATCCGCTTGAGAATCGAGCGCGAATTGACAAAGCATATCATGAAAACTGCGCACATTGTATCCGCGATTCTTGAAGAATCGGCGTAAACTGATTCTCTTATTTCCGTCACAGCCACTGTAAGCTTCTTCGGCTGTCGGTAAATCATAAGTGCTTGTATACAATACGATCTTGCGCGGTATCGGTTGTTTCAGGCTCTTGGCATCCAATCGATCCAATAAGACCTTCATGCCCGGAATCTCGAATTGCTCTTCGAACAATACAATTTCTTCGCTCGTATTTCCAAGATCTTCAGCTACCCATTCCATGGTCGGACACGTTTCTTTAAGCACTTCGAGCAATGCCTTTCCCGGGCCTTGAATCCATTTGCCTTGTTTTGCTTCTTTGGCGTTGGGTGCAATACGCCAATACTTTTCGAAAGCTCGAAAATGATCGATACGCAAAATTTGATAATTTCTCGACAGCCACAATACCCGGTTTTTCCAAAATTGATATCCATCCATTGCCTGTGCCTTAAAGTTATAGATCGGACGATCCCACTTTTGTCCGCTCGGATCTTTTCGATCCGGTGCCGAACCGGCTACATATTCCGGATAGCCGTCATCTTTGAGTAAAAACTGCGCGCGATCCATCCACACATCCGCACTGTCGAAATCCACATAAAAAGGCATGTCGTTCATCAACAAGATTCCTTTGGAAGCGGCGTAAGCGCTCACTTCGTCCAATTGCCTGTAAAACATAAACTGCAAGAACGCATGATAAAACAATCCGTCTTCATGATCTTTAAGATCGATATTGCTCCGATCGATTGGATAATTCCGATATTCTTCTTCCCAATCGGTCCATGCCACATTGTTGTAGAGTGATTTGAACTCTGCATAAATGCACCAGTCTTTCAGCCAGAATGCTTCTTCAGTGAATTGATCAAATTCCTCTTTAAACTGCTCGAAGTTTTTCTTGAACGCCCGAAATGCTTTTTTAAAGTACACTTCTTTAAACTGACGGACTTCATCGTAATTGACGTAGTCCTTGAATTTATTACAGTTTACGATCGAACTTTGTGTTAAAAGTCCGATCTCGCTCAGCCGATCGATATTGATATAGATCGGATCTCCCGCGAAACAGGACAATGTTTGATAAGGAGAATGGGAAATTCCCATTCTCTGCAATGGGAGAATCTGCCAAATCTTATAACCCGCTTCTGCGATGTAATCAATCATGCGGATCGTTTTTTGGCCAAGATCGCCAATTCCTTGATTCGCGGGAACAGAAAACATAGGAAGCAGCAACCCTGCCCTTCTAGTTGTCATATTCTCACCTTGAAAACCCTTTCATTTTCATTTATTTTATCACACTTCCTTTGGATTGGCATTTTTTTTAAAGAAAAAGGATACCTTTTTTCAGGTATCCTTCAGTTTTCCTTACATGATTTCACAATTTGATCGAATAGAGTGATCGCACTTTCGATTTGATCTTGCTCGATCGAAGCGAAAGACAATTCGACCCAACCCTTTTCGATTTCGCTCATTCCCACCTTGGCTTCTTTTGCTTTTTCGTGAAATGTATATGGATCTACATCCAGTTTGACCATATAGGATAAATAGGCTTCGTTCAAATAATATGTGTACCCTTTTTTTTCAAGAGCCGCTTCCATACATAAAGACTTTTCTTTATAGTCGCGTTTCAGTTTTCTGACATGTCGATCCAAATGACCGTCCGCAATGTAATTCGCAAACGCAATCTGTTCCAGTTTGGAAGCCATCGGACCGTATTCTGTTTTATGCGACAAATAGTACTGAGTCCACATCTCATTAAGGACCACATAACTGATACGTACGCTTGGAAGCAGCAAACGGGAAAACGAACCGCAATACAGTACTCGATCATTTGTGTCGTAGCTGAACATTGCCCTACGCGAGCGGGAACGATATGTTAATTCTCCGTTATAGTCATCTTCAATAATCAAAAAATCATGAATTTGGGCTTGAGCGAGAATGTGATCCCGCATGCTCGGTTTCAGCGGTTCTTTATGCTCTCCGGTCGAAGCACTGTTGATATAGAGTACATCGATTTCTTCCAATTCATTTTCATGGCTCAGATCTACTTCCCGAATTTCCCATCCGTACGATTCGAATACTCTTTGAGCTTGAGGATGAAACGGCTTTTCCATTCCGACAATTCCGGGCACATCAAACATCCCGCACAATACAAACAGCAATGTTTGATAATTCGGTCCGACAAGCACTTGGCTCGTTCGACACATGACTCCACGATTTTTATAGGCATACAAAGAAAGCGCCTGACGAAGGGCGAACTCTCCTTGCGGATCCCCGTATGTATTCATGATATCCAGTTCGAACGCCTGACGAATATACCGCTTCCACATTTGGACATCGTTTGCTTGGATTGCGACCGAACGTGGTCGGAAATCAAGTTCGTAATGATCTTCCTGCGCAAGACTTGGAATTTCTTCCATCTTTCGATGCAGTTTGATCTGTGCTTCTTCCAAACGTACACGATATCCGACCTTTTCAATGGCTTCGATATACCCGTCGAGGACCAGCTGCTCGTAAGCGTGCTCGATCGTTGTCTGAGAACACTGAAATTGTTCGCATGCCTTGCGGATACTCGGCAATGCGTCATTCTTTTTCAAATAGCCATCTAGGATCGCGTTGCGATAATAATCGTATACAGTTTTATATTTTTTCATATAACCTCATCCAATACGGTTTAATATTTCCTTCATTCGTTTTGCAAGACCTTTGGTCTTTTCTTTCGAAAGAGAACATACTGCCACACGGATTCCCCGATTGACTTTGACTGTATAAATATGCTCATCCATCAACGCTTCATGGAAACGGTCACGAACATCATTATCCATTTTCAATGTCACGAAAAATCCTTCTTTATAAGGGTAATATGCAAGTTTTGCTTCATCCGCTTCTTTCATGAACAGCTCGCTGCGCTCCTTGAGAAGTTTAACGTATTTTTCTTTTTCTTTTGTATACTTATCCAAATGATTGGTCAACACATCCACAAACATCGCCATGGCTCCGTTGTTGATATTGGACCATGTGGCTCTTGCCGCTTTTTCAAAAACGATTTTCACCTGATTGACGGCTTTTTGATCTTTCGCCATAATGATGGCGGCTCCGCAACGCAAACCATATGAAGTCATGGATTTCGATAAAGAGAAGGCGACAATCACAACAATCTGATCGGAGATTTGATCAAATACTTGGAAATAACTTTTTGCATCGTTGCCGCGGTAAGAATAATCAATATAGGCAATATCGTTAAGCAGCACGACCGCATGCGTTTTCGAGCATTCGTTCAAAAAGGCGACAATTTCTTCCCATTCTTCTTTGCTTAAAGAATAACCGGTCGGATTGTGGCAAGGATCATTAATGATAATCACAAGTCGGTCCTGCTTTTTCATCGTATCCAGACATGTCTGCTTGAAAGAATCCATATTAAAGCGATCTTCTTTAAACAAGGAATAGCTTGCAACATCGACTCCTTGCATTTGAGCCATCAAACGATAGGATCCCCATGCGATTTCGGGAATGATCAAAGTTTGTCCCGGTGCCAAGCACTCTTCCACGGTCATACCGACAGCTCCGGTTCCTCCCGGCGTAGCAATCACTTCTTTATACAAAGAACTGTTTCCGTTCAAAACCCAGTCTTCTACTGCCTTTTGATAATCGGGATTTCCGGTAAAACTGGTCGCATATTTTGCAAGAGTTCGGTTATCAAGCGCTTTTAAACTATCAAATACACTATCTAAAGCGACGAGATGCCCTTCTTCGTCATATAAACTTCCAATCGTCGCATCTACGATCGCATCTTCTCCGAATTCCTGTTTGGCTTGTTTCGCCTTATCGACGATCACGAACACAGTATCCACGATCGGTTCCTGATTTACATTGTCTTTTACAAAATTCATAATGTTCTCTCCTATCCTAAAGGATATGTTCCTAAATACTTAATTTGCTCGCATACTTCTTTTAAATCGTTCAGCACATCGTCTTTAATATTTCCGATAATTTCGATAAAGAAAAAATATTCAAACGGATGCCCTTTCCGTGGGCGTGATTGGATCGAGCACATATCCAATCCATGATCGGAAATAATCTGAATGACCTTGGCCAAAGCGCCGACATCATTTTTAAACGTAACAATCAAGCTCGAACGAATGCCTTTAGTCGATCCTTTTAAAGATACAACTAAAAAGCGGGTCGTATTTTGGGGATTTTCTTCGATATTGCTTGCCAACACATGAAGTCCGTACAACATCGCGTTTTCTTTGGCTGCGATCGCTCCGATATGAATATCATTTTGTTCGGCTACAAATCGGGCAGCCAAAGCCGTATTGGCATAAGCGACAGGACGCGCACCAAGCTCTGCGATAAATCGTTTTGCCTGCATCAATGCTTGGTCTTTGGAATACACCAATTCGATATCTTTCAATGTTGCGCCTTGCACCCCCAGCAAACATTGCTCGATTGTTTCATCGCGGACCTGTTCGATCTTGACCGGATATTTAAGCAACCCGTCAAGCACTTCCCCGACAAGTCCGGAATTGGTATTTTCAAAAGGAATGATCCCATATTGCGCTTCTTTGTTCACCACAGCTTCGAACACTTCGTCAAAGCTCGCTTTGGCAAGCTTTTTATTTCCGGGAAATACATGTTCGGCAGCCATATGAGCAAATGCCCCTTCAACACCTGCATAGGCGATGATTTCTTTGGCTGCAAGCGCTCTTTGATGATCGCACGATTCTTTGATCACAAATTTAAGCAGACGCACATAAGAATCTCTGTAAGACTCGTTTTGAATAAACTTTGCGTTGCGCTCGATGATCGCTTCTTCTCTTGAATGATCAACGATAGGCTTGCCTGTTTTCATCTTGTATTCAGCCACATCTTTCAATGTATCCATCCGCTGTTCGTACAATTTGGCAATCTGCCGATCAATCGAATCGATCTCGATTCGTGCCTTTTCTAATTGATTCACCTTCTCACCTCTTTTTTATCATAACACTTTCTAATTGCTTTCTGAACGCTTTTCAGGTTTTTGTCATGTTTTTTTTCTGCAAAAATTTATAAAAAATAGAAAACACCCCCTCATTTCCTTCCATTCCGTGGTATCATCAATGAAAGAGGTGAAAGTAAATGAAACTGGAAGTGAAACTAAAAGACTGTTGCTATCCGATTTATATCGAACGCAATGCCTTAAAACATATCAAAGATTATATCGATCCGGATCGCAAATACGCGATCGTAACCGATGACAATGTCCCCAAACAATGGGTCGATCTTTTGAAAAATCAGCTTCGGAATGCGAGCGTGATCACATTCGAACATGGAGAAAAAAACAAATCTCTGGCAACTTACGAAGAAGTGATGGAACAAATTATTTCCGGCCATTTCAGCCGAAAGGACGCAATCATCGCTTTAGGGGGTGGTGTCGTAGGCGATCTGGCCGGATTTGTGGCTGCCACATATATGCGAGGCATTGATTTCATCAATATCCCGACGACTTTATTGTCACAAGTCGATTCAAGCGTAGGCGGAAAAGTCGCAATCGATATGGGTTCTTATAAAAATATCGTCGGAGCCTTCTATCAGCCTAGGGCTGTTATCATCGATCCCGAAACTTTGAGCACCTTACCAAAAAGACAAATTTCAAGCGGAGCTGTCGAAGCATTGAAGATGGGTCTGATCCTCGATGACAAGCTTGTCGATTTATACGAACAGCAGCCTTTGGATCTTGATGCGATCATTGCCCGTTCAATTGATCTAAAGCGTATGATTGTCGAGCAAGACGAAAAAGAGCTCGGACAACGTGCGATTTTAAATTTCGGACATACGATCGGGCATGCAATCGAAAGTGTGTACCATCATATTCCTTACTATCATGGAGAATGTGTCGGAATGGGTATGCTGTTCTTCATCAATGATCCGGATTTAAAAGCGCGAATAAGACATATTTTGGAACAGCTCGATATTCCCGCAGTTCCTTTATACGATCCCAAAGAGCTGATTTCGTTTATCAAGCATGATAAAAAAGGGCAAAGCGATACGATCAAAACGATTCAGGTCGACCAAGTCGGCTCTTGCACGATCCGGACAATGACTTACGAAGACATCGAGAACATCTTGGAAAGGGGCCCCTATGAAAAATAGTTTTGGGACAAACGTAACCTTGACCGTTTTCGGCGAAAGCCACGGACCGATGATTGGCGGCGTCCTTGATGGACTTCCTGCCGGATTTCCGATTGATCTCGAACAAATAAAAAAAGACATGGAACTGCGCAAAGCGAAAGGAAAAATTTCTACGCAGCGCCACGAAGCGGATGAGATCGAAATCATTTCCGGATATTTCGAAGGTTTTACGACCGGTACTCCGTTAACGATCCTAATTGCCAATAATTCTCAGCATTCCAAAGATTACGCACTATTGAAATATCGACTGCGTCCTTCACACGCGGATTGGAGTGCGTTTGAAAAATATCACGGATTCCAAGATTATCGTGGAGGGGGCCATTTTTCAGGACGATTAACAGCGGTTATTGTGGCGTGCGGTTCGATCTGCAAACAGATTCTTGCGAAAAAAAATGTAAAAATCGGTTCTCATCTCAAGCAAATCCATACGATCGAAGATCGTTCGTTTTCTCAAGATCTAAGTGTCCTCGACACTCAAATCGACCAAATGAACGAACTTGCATTCCCGACATTGGATGAAAACGCCGCTATTCAAATGAAAGAAAGAATCGAACAGGCTGCTTTAAATAAAGACTCGGTTGGCGGGATCGTCGAATGTGCCATTACCCATTTTCCTTCCGGAGTGGGAGAGCCGATATTCGATTCGATCGAAAGTGTGCTGGCTCACGCTCTGTTTTCGATTCCTGCTGTCAAAGGTGTATCGTTTGGCGAAGGATTCGGTTTTGCTTCATTATACGGCAGCCAGGCAAACGATTCCCTGGAAAGCGATGGAAGCTTCATTCACTCAAGGTCAAATCGAAACGGCGGGATCAATGGAGGCATTTCAAATTCGATGCCGATCGTTTTTCAATGTGTTATCAAACCGACCCCTTCTATATTTCGGGAACAGGATTCGGTGCAATACGATACGAAAGAAAACGTGAAGCTGGAAATCAAAGGTCGTCATGATCCGTGTATTGCGCACCGCGCCCGTATTGTGATCGATAATTTATGCGCTTTCGCTCTTCTGGACTGCTGGATGAGCAAAGAGGCAAGAAGCACATTCGAGGAGGATCTTGTATGCAAGTGAAAATTTCTCCTTCAAAGGTTGGCGGAAAAGTAAGGGTTCCTGCATCGAAATCAATGGCACATCGTGCTTTGATTTGTGCCTCTCTTGCTAAAGACGAAAGTTTGATTTCCGGTTTGTCCCGATCTAAAGATATCGAAGCGACAATTGCTTGTATGCAAGCTTTAGGTGCTGCGATCAACCAAAAAGAAGAAGGGGTATGGAGCGTGAAAGGTTGTGATCCCCGTACATTGGATCATAATGTTTCATTACACGCCAATGAATCGGGTTCAACGCTGCGTTTTATCATTCCGATTGCGGCATTAGGCCATCAAATGAATACCTTCAGCGGTCAAGGGCGTTTGATGGAAAGACCAATGAAAGTGTATCAAGATGTTTTCGATCAAGAAGGACTTCTTTTTGAACAAAAAGACGGGAAGATCTTGGTGCAAGGTCCTTTGACGGCAAATACGTTTCAAGTGTCGGGCAATGTATCAAGCCAGTTTATTTCGGGCTTGCTGATGGCACTTCCTTTGCTGAAAGAAAACAGCGTAATTAAGATTTCCCCTCCTTATCAATCGAAAAGTTATGTGGATCTTACATTAAAAGCTTTAAATGAGGCCGGAATTCGAATCAAGGAAGAAGAGAATACATATTTTGTATTTGGCAATCAAGCCTATAACGCAAAGCATTACAGAGTGGAAAAAGATTATTCCCAAGCTGCTTTTTTCGCGGTACTTGCCGCATTGAATAATCCTCTCTCTCTTATCGGAATGGATTTATCGAGTCGTCAAGGAGATAAAGCAATCTTGGAACATATTCAATGTTTAGGTGCCGAAGTAATCGAAAAAGAGGACGAAATTTCGATCAATCCAAACAAAAGACATGGGCAAACGATCGATCTGGCAAACTGCCCGGATCTTGGACCGATCCTTTGCGTGATGGCTGCTTTTGTTCCGGGCGAAACGAAAATCATTCATGCGGCAAGACTTCGTATGAAAGAATCGGATCGTATTGCGGCCATGGAAGAAGAACTGCGCAAATGGGGCGTAAACATTTCAAGTGATGAAGATTCGATCACAATTTACGGAAAAGAACGTTATCAATGTGATCATGAAGTTGTAATGGAAGGGCATAACGATCATCGGATTGTGATGGCTTGTACGGTTTTCGGATTGTGTGCAGATTCGAATTGTCGTATATTGGGTGCCGAAGCCATCGAAAAATCATATCCGGATTTTTTCAAAGACATTAAGGAGATTGGCGGAAAGGTGGAAATTGTATGAAAACTGTTGGGATCGTAGGTCTTGGAGTGATGGGGGCCAGTTTTGCGATGCGGGCCAAAGAGCTTGGATATCGAGTGCTTGGAATGGATATTGACCCGAAAACGATTGATTACGCCTTAAATCATGGTATGGTTGACGGAGCGAGCACGGATGCACGACTCTTATTGGAAGATTGTGATTTTGTGATCTTGGCGCTGTATCCTACAAAAATCAAAGGATGGTTGGAACAGTTTCAGTCCTATATTCGTCCGGGAACGTTATTGCTGGAAATCAGCGGTGTGAAATCAAAACTGACCGGTCCGATCCATGAAATTTTACGGGATGACATTGAATTGCTTTCCATCCATCCAATGTGCGGCCGTGAATCAAGAGGCATCGAATTCGGAGATGCGAAGATCTTCGATCAGGCCAATTTCATCATTATTCCGGTAGAAGGAAATTCGATTGATTCGGTGGTATTCACGAGTGTGTTCGCAAAAGAACTTGGATGCAAAAACGTGAGCGTGCTGCAAGTGGAAGAACATGATCGAATGATCGGTTTTCTCTCCCAACTAACGCACGTATTGGCTGTTTGTTTAATGAATACGCATGAAAACAGCCACTTGGTGGAATATACGGGTGACAGTTTCAGAGATCTGACTAGGATCGCAAAGATCAACGAAGATATGTGGAGCGAGTTGTTTTTGTTAAATAAAGATATTTTGCTGGATGAAATTGATCAGTTTATCGCATCAATTGAAAATTTCAAGTCCGTCTTGATCAACGAGGACACAGATGAGATGAAGCACTTATTCGTTCAATCCACAGAGAGAAGAAAAAAATTCGACAAATAAAAACAAAGCCGTGATGCAAAGAAATTCACGGCTTTTTAAATATGGAAAAAGTTTCTGACTTACAAGTCAAAAACTTTATAAAAATTGCACTTTTCTGATCTGCAAGTCAGAAAAAATTTTATTCCTTTTCCATAAGAAGCCAATCAATCACGTTAACTGCACGGATCCCGGCATAAGAATTAATATAATTTCTATCCATCGACAAAATGATTTTTTCATAATTGTCATGGAGCATTCGCAAGGGAGCCAGTTCCCTTTCTCTGGTTTCTTCAGACTGCATACTTTCCGTAACTTGAATATATAACTTTTCCTCCGGCTTTTCAGCAATAAAGTCAATTTCCTTATCTCCTATTTTTCCGATGTATACTTGATATTCTCTTCTAATCAATTCAAGGAAAACGATATTTTCCAAAATATGTCCTCGATCAGCGTCCCGATATCCAAGGAGCATATTCCGTATTCCCAGATCCACGACATAATGTTTGTTCAATGTTTTCAGAAGCTCTTTTCCTTTAATATCGTAACGTCTGATAGTATAAAAAACAAAAGCATTCCGCAACATGGAAATATATTTTTCAACAGTTCTTCCGGCAATATTTTTATTTTTGGCATTTTGAATGTTTCCTTCTTTGGATAAAATATTGCCAATATTGTTCGGAGAAGTGATGCTTCCTATATTGGAACAAAGAAACATCATGATCTTGTGAAGTGTCATTTGATCGGATTGTTCATTTCGTTGAAGAACATCACGCAATACCACAGTAGAATAGATTCCTTCTAGCGCTTGATTGCTTCGAGGTGTATTGAATTGATATTCTCTCAAGATCGGCATACCGCCAAACTGCAGATATTTCTGAAATTTTTCTTCTATGCTCATCGACTCATCGAATGTATAAAATGTCAAAAATTCTTTAAACGATAAAGGAAGGACCGGTATTTCGACATATCTTCCGGAAAGCAATGTCGAAAATTCATCAGATAGCAGGTAGGCATTTGAACCGGTAATATAAATATCTACATTGAAATCAAGTCGAAAAGACTCAATTGCTTTTTCCCAATGAGTAACTGTCTGCAATTCATCGAAAATCAAATATGTCTTTCCTTCTTTTGAAATTTTTTCGCTCACATAATCATAAAAATCCAAATAGTTCAATATATTCCGGTAGCGCAAAGATTCAAGATTCATATGAATGATATGACTTTCTTCTACTCCCTGACTATTTAAATATTGATGAAACAAATCCAGAAGCGATGATTTTCCACAGCGACGGATTCCTGTAACGATTTTCACCAGATCAATATCTTGATGTTGGATGAGCTGGTTCAAATACTCCGGACGATTGATTAATTTTGACATCTTCTCCCTCCTTGCTTTATGTTTTTATTATATAAGTTTTTTCAAAAAAAGAAAGTTTCTGACTTACAAGTCAAAAACTTTATAAAAATTGCACTTTTCTGATCTGCAAGTCAGAAAATCAAGCTATTCAATCGTTTTATGAATATATTTTTATCTTTTGAAGAAAAGGAATAACTGAACCACTCATGACTAAAGTCACGAGTGTGCGCAATCGTTAATCAAAAAAACTCCGGCTCATAATATCGAACCGGAGGTTGAATGTCCATGGTCTTATTTTTCAAAATTCGACATAAAGAGTAATAAATTTACAGTGTCCGATTGAAGGCAATTCAATCTTATTCCCGTCTTTAATATCGAGGCTTTCCAATGTTTCTTCTTTTAAGTTCACCAATTCGGCTTTTTTGAGTGTCTTTGCGAATTGGATCGTTTCCTTGATATTTTTCTTGTTTTTTCCGTTAAATAATCGAAGGATAATTCCCGGTCTTTCTTCTGCATTTTTGATCACCGATAAAACAAGATTTCCGCTTGCTGAAATAAATGAATCAGATTTCGGGTTCATTCCGGTTTCTTCCATTTCGCTGAAGATCAAGCGTCCATTCAAAAACTCAGCATATTCATACACTTCGATCGGAGAATTGTATTCTTTTGCCAGCCGATCGATATCGGAATCATTGAATGGCTGATTTGAATATACAGCACCTAAAGAAAAGTTCATTGGTTTAAGCAGCTGTGCATCTGGTGTTTCAATGATTTTTTCGCCGGACGCACGTCCCGGGCGATAAAGCAGGTTTTCTTTTCCCATGAAGCCGTATGTCCTGAATAAAGTCAAACATATCGTATCCTTGTTTTCGCCAATGATTTCATACTCACGAACTCCTTTTGGTAATAGACCTACAGTTTGTTCTTTGTCGGATAAAGCGACATAGCTTTGACATGGTTCAATTGCGATTGGCGGTTCCTGCCAACTCGTTGCACTCTGTTGCCAGTTTGCAGGTTCCAGTGGATTTGCAACAGCATCTGTTTCATTTGAAGCGCTTTTGATGTACAATTCCATCTCTTTTTCATATCCATTCGGGCGAACCACCACACCGAATTGTTGATCGGAAATATTAAATTTCGAAGCGATATTCGTATCGAATAAAATACATAGTCTGTGCGATAAACCACGATTATCTACGTAAATGTTGATATCAATGATCCGGCTGAATTTTCTTAAACGAATCGAAAGTTTCACATTCAGTTCCGTATCAAGAATATGTTTTGCTCTTTTTTCCAAATCTCCCGGAATTCTCATCGTGGTTTTGATGTTTGCGGTTTGAATCAAAGAAGAGCCAGACAATTCAATAGATGGGCTGTATTCAGTAGAATAAACTTGAAGATCATTGCGAGGAGGAGAGTAATTAAAACTATCTCCGTCATCTCCGTTTTCTACAAGGATTCCCTGATGCTCATACATTCGATTCGATTGCTTTTCCAATACATTAAATGACCCGTCTTCGTTTATTGTGATCTCATAAAACTCATTTTCCAGCTTTTTGATTTTTTCCAACGGCTTTTTTGAAGACGGAGAGAATTCTAAAATGCATTGCTCATATCCGAATGGCGCAATGTCTTTTTTAGAAAGTACGATTGTCGCTTCATACACCTTATTCGGAATATAGATCGATTTACTTGGATTCAGCCTAATTGTCTGAGATAAAACATACTCTGTCAGATCCCGTTTGTTTATAATTGTATATGGAATGGAATTTCCTTTGCTGTCCTTGATCGCAAATTCCCCGTCCGGAATATACGTTTTAAATTCAATCGTTTCGTTTCGCTCATAAGGAAGAGTATTGAACAATGTCCATGTGATTTTTCCTTCCTTGTCTTTCAACGAAGTGGAAATCAAACGACAATGCAGTTCCACCAAATTCATTGCGATGTCGCGTGCCTGTTTATAACGCATATATACATCTTCATTCGCATCATCCGAAATACAAGATCCAATGGAATCATGGGCTGCATTTTCAAATAATAATTTCCATATTTCTTTTACTGCTTCTTTAGGATATTCATTTCCAAGCTGGCTGGAAATCACTAATATTGGTTCCAAAGTATTGGTTACATAATTTTGAATTTGAGTATTCAATACTTTTAGATCGGAGCGAGAAGAAAAGATCGATTTATGAATACGCATATGTTTTGCGATCAGAAGTTCGCCTTTCACTTTTTCCAGTTGCGGATTTTGCGACTTCACGTCTTTAATGTATTCTTCAACTGTACTGATAAAATATGCATTTTTCGGATCTTCCTGGTTTCTTTTTTCCAAAATCCGACTTAAATTTTTGCGGATTGGCGCTTGATCAAAACCATTTGGAAAATAAATGGAATCGGTCGCGCTTCTGGCTCCTGCCTTTTCAAAACATTCCTTTTTCCAAAACGCATCGCTTTCCGGTTGAGCTTGGGGAATATTGCCGCCAATATAGTATCCGAACGGGATTTGCGTAACAAATACTTCGCTTCCGTCATCCCCTTCCCACATATAGTCTGTATGCTTTACTTGATCATCACTGACACCTCGCCAGAATAAGGTGTCTTTGATACCGAACGCCTGATAAATTTGCGGCATATTTCCTGCTTGTCCGAAAGAGTCAGGCACATATCCCACATTCATATATCCACCCAATTCTTCGCAGCGCTTCATGCCGTAATACATATTACGAACAATACTTTCCGCACTAATGACCATCTGATCGGTCTGTGTATACCATGGACCGATGATCAATCTTTTTTCTTTTACCAGCTTTCTGATCCGTTCTTCATCTTCAGGCTTCCATTTCAGATAATCATCCAATAGAGAGGCTTGTGCATCCAGCATGAATTTAAACTGCCTATCCTTTTCCAGTGTATTTAAAACATCCGCAAAATCTTTCATTAAATAGACTTTCGAACGTGAGGTAGTAAAATACCATTCTCGGTCCCAATGTGTATGGGGAACCACATGAACTTTTTTCATAAAACGACTCCTTCTAAAAGAAGGAAGATAAAGCTATCTTCCTTTCGCATTAAACTTGTTCAAAAGAAATTTCGATATCCTCGATATTTACATCGGCTTCCGATTCTTCTGTATCAACATTGAAGTTAACAAACATGGTTGAAACAACCGCAATAAATACGGCTCCTACGATTAGTCCGACCAAATACGCCCATCCATTCGAGATGGAAATAAAGCCGTACATACCTCCTACTGGCGGAATTTCTGCTGTTGCGCCAAGAAGGCTGCAAATGGCTGCCCCAAGAGCTCCGCCAATCATGTTAATCGGAATTAAGCGTGTCGGCTTAACCAAAGTGAATGGAATGGCTCCTTCGGTAATTCCGATGAATCCCATGACCCAGCATCCTTTTCCGCCTTCGCGCAGTTCTTCCGAAAAACGAGCTTTACGAATGACTGTGGCAATGGCATAGGCAAGTGGCGGAATACAGATTGCGCAATTGATGAATACATTCGGCTGATAAATTCCTTCGGTCATCAATACATTTCCGGCCATCCACGCGGATTTATTAATAGGTCCTCCCATGTCTGTGCAGATCATGGCTCCAAGAATCATGGCCAGTACGATTTGAGAAGTTGATCCGCTGCACAACACTCTCAGCCAGTCAACTAAAGCAGTGTTGATTGCAGAAAGCGGTCCGGAAAGAATAACGCCCATGATCAATGCTACGGCACCGGTCGCAAGGAACGGACAAATCACAAGAGGCATAATTTGCTGCATGCTTTCCGGCAAATGAATATGTTCTTTCGCCCATTTCACAGCATAACCGGCAATAAAGGATGCTAAAATTGCGCCCAGAAAACCTGCATTTGTGTTTGATGCAAGGGCACCACCAATCAATCCGGCACCAATGGCTGGCTTATCGGCAATCGAATAGGCAACAAATCCGGCCAATACTGTATTTGTCAAACCGATACCGGTCCATCCGACTTGCTCGATCTGATAAAGGATATGCAGGAATCCTTGGGCTTCTGCATATGGATCAAGACTGGTAATGCCCATGCACAATGCTGTTATTTTCGGAATCGCAACGACTAATGAAGCGCCGACAATCAATGGCAACATATATCCGATACCGGTCATAATATGTCCGGTAGCTTCTTTAAAAAATTTTTTCATTTTAATTCTCCTTTACTTTATGAAACTTTTTCGACTTAATGCTATAATGGAAATGATTCAGCCCAATACAGCTGATTCCGGCAATCTGACTCTACCCAGTTCGATTGCTTATTTTTTTGCCTGAACTGCGGCAATACATTTCTTGATCACAGCTTGAGGAGATTTAATGCATGTCGTGATGTTCACGCGAATAACAGGCTTTCCTTCAAATCTTTCCATACCAATGATTTTCTGATCACTGGCAATGATGACCAAATCTGCCTCTTTTGCTTCGGCCGGAGTGATCGTGTTTACCTGTCCCATGCTTCCCTGCTGTTCCATCTTTACCTCATAACCTAATTCTTTTCCTGCTTTCTCCATTGCTTTTGCAGCCATCGGAGTGTGTGCGAGACCTGCAGGGCATGCTGAAATTCCTACAATTTTCATAACTTTTTCCTCCTTTCATGCAGCCATCTTGCTGAGAATATATTCTTTTAACTCGCTCTGACTATTTGATGTTTTAATTTTGTTTTTAAAATCATCTTCCAGCAGGCAAGTTGCAAGCTGTGAAATCATCTGTAAATGAACATTTCCTTCATTTTTTTCCGGTACAAGCAAAGCAAAGAAGTATCGTACTTTGCTGTTATCTAATGTTTCCCATTCAAGCTCATTTGAGCTTTTAATGAAAAACACCGAAACATCTTTAATGTGAGCACTTCTTGCATGCGGAATCGCAAACCCATCCTGCAATCCTGTAGAAAACTCTTGTTCTCTTTTCTGCAGATCTTTATAAAGTCCTGTTGCAGAATCACATATTTCATATTCTGCCGCTTTATTTGAAATAAAATTTAATACGTCATTTTTTGATTGGAATTTTTTGTTCAGAAATATATTTTTTTCTTGAATAAGTTCTACCATTTTCAAATTGTTCCTTTCGTTGTCTGATTACAGTCCCTATTTTATAAAGCAACATTTCAATCGGCAACCTAACCGTTTTCCGGAAAAAACCGGAAATAATTCCCTTGTTTTTTTTTAATTTTCCATTTTTAATTGGAAAACAGTTAGATTACAAATCAGAAAGTTTAATGGTATAACAAATAATAAAGGAGTACCGCAAACTATGTTTTCATCAATTCGTTTGGACGAAATATTTGATATTATATCCCATCAGTCATATACACCCGTAAATGAGCTGACAAAAAGATTTCAGATAACAGACAGAACAATACGGAATGATATTGCCGCTTTGAATTATGAATTGAAAAAGTATTCATGTGAAATTCTTTTGAAAAGGAAGTCCGGATATTATCTCGTTATTTATGATGACTCTGCCTACCAAAAGTTAATCAATCAGAACCTCTCTTCTCATAAAACGGTTCAATTTAACTCTTTAAATGATCGGATCAACTATATTTTGAAAAGCTTATTGAATGCAGAAGAATATCTTTCTCTGGATTTGCTGGCCGATACGATCTTTGTTTCGCGAAATACGATGCAGAATTATATGAAAAGCATAAAAGAGATTTTTGAAAAATATAATTTAATGTATGTATCAAAGCCAAATGCAGGAATAAAGGTTATTGGGAATGAAAGAGATATTCGTCAATGTTTGGTGGATAATATTTTGAGCAAAGAATCACCGAATTATATTATTGATTTTTCAGACCGGGAAAAAGCCCTTTTTAAAGATATTGATCTTTATGAAATGAGAGATATAGTAAACAAACATTTAAACAATTATAAAATTAAAGCAAATGATTACGACCGAAAAAATCTAATTATTCATTTTGCCTTGATGTTGTCTAGGATAAAATCCGACCATTATATTCCTTATGACGGAAATTTTTTAATTCCAAAAGATATCCAGGAACTGTTAAATGCGATCTGTACTGATTTTGAAACAACATACAATATAGAAATCACAAAAGGAGAACGTCAATATATTTATTTGCATATTGCCACAAACGCATCGATCCATGATCAAAGTGTAAATCCGATCCTTTTAGATAAACAGATTACCGATCTTCTGAATCTGATCTATCAGGAATATAATTTTGATCTCAGAAATGATGAAGTATTAAAGAAAGATCTTTTTAATCATTTTTCAAGTATATTTGCGAGCAGAATGGCCTCACTGCATAAAAAGAATCCTTTGCTGAATTCTATTAAATCCAATTTTCCGCTGCCTTTTGAAATTACACTGACAACAACCGCAAAAGTATTCAGCGAAAAACTGAATGAAGATGAAATAGGATTTGTCAGTCTGCATATCGGAGCTGCAATCGAACGATGCTTTTCAGGGCAATACAATAAAAAAGATGTCATTCTTGTGTGCGGTTCGGGAATTGCCACCACAAGAATGGTCGAAGCACGTTTAAACGCATTTTTCAACAATAAGATCAATATCAAGGAAAGACTGTCTTATGAACAATTTAAAAAACAATCTGAATTTGAAAATATCGATTTTGTGATTTCGACCATTCCGATCCAATCGGATTTAGTTCCGGTTGAAGTCGTTAGTTTTGCATTAAAAAATGAAGATATCGAAAAAATTTCCAGAAGATTAAGTGCGACCGATCAATGTTTTGACTCAGTTTTACGTCAGTTTTTTGACAAAAAACTGTTCATAAGAAAGAATAAAGCTTCAAAAGAAGAAATAATCAAAATCTTATGTTCTGCCCTGGAAGAACAGAATATAGTCGGACCGGAATACTACTCGTCCGTTCTTCAGAGAGAATCTTTGGCAAAAACAAATATGAATTCTTTTTTTGCGATACCACATCCTATGACTCCATGTTCGGAAAAAACAAAAGTGGCTGTTGCGATTCTTGATGAACCTGTTGTATGGAACGATGAAGGGGAAACCGTGCAAATTATTTTTATGCTCAATATTCGATCGGGACAACAAAGAGATATCGAATATTTATATGATTTGTTTATAGAAATTGTCAACAATTCAAAACTGCAGCAGGAAATCTTAAAATCAAATGATTTTTCTCATTTTATTCAAATAATTTCAAAATTTATTTCCTAAAGAGAAGAAACATAACAAATCCTAGGTATAAATCCTCAAGTTTGCAAAGAGTATGACACTGCAAACTTGAGGATTTTTTATCAATTATAAGCCGTCAAAATTTCCGTCAAATTTATTTTGGCGGTTTTTTTATTCCGAACATTTGCTTTTTTGCTCTTTTGTTTCCTTGAGTAGGGAACTCTGCGAAAACAGAAATTTTATATCCATCTTCTTTCGATATTCAATGTCTAAAGAGAGATTTCTTCCGTTTCCGGATGTTCTTTTTTTGCTGTTCATCCACCATTTTTATATCCGCTTTGTCATCCTCTGCAACAAAAAAGACTGCCGATCTCCTTTTTCAGCAGTCTAAAGAGTTCCTCGATTTCTCTTTTATTTCCCCGAACTTCCAAGACGTCCGTCTTTTCGTTGGGATTCGATTTTATTTAATTGATCAAGCGAAATTTCTTCGCTTGGAATTTGCGGCATCACAAGAAGGACACCTTGAGCAATTGCTTTTTCATAGGGATACACGATTACATTTTCAGGTTGCTTTTCGATCGCCTTTTGTTTTACGATCCGTAGCGGCTTCGCATTCAAATTTGTTACCGGTGCCATATATTCGCCACGATATCCCGAATCGATCACCCCGCATCGTTGTGCGATTCCTTTTGTTCCGGAGGAGCCACGTTCTTTTAAAATCATGACATATTGCGCATCGAATGCCGATGCGACACCTAAAGGAACCAGCTTTGTTTCCCAAGGAGCAATTTCCAACATATCTTCTTCAAAACACGGATATAAATCGTATCCTGCATCTTCTTCTCGTTTTGTCGGTATGATTGCTTCATCTTTTACTTTTGCCCAATACAGCTTCATTGTTGATTTCCCTTCCTGTTCTTCTCTAATTTTCGAGTGCTTGTTCATAACGCGGAACAAGACGATCTACGCTTTCATAGTCAAGATCTGCTCCTGAAGGAGATGGAACATACGTTACATTAACATTTCCTTCAAAGTTGGATTCTTCCAATAATCTTTCAGTTTCTCTTGATACACAAATGATATTCTGAATGTTTGGATGTGCTTGCAGGAAGCCGTTCATATCATTAAGAACAATGTCCTGCATCGTATCTTCACGAGATAAATGTCTTAAGCAAGATTGAACAACAGACCAGATTGCGATTCTGTTTTGTTGGCAAATCGCGATCTTTTCTTCATCGGTTTCGTAAGGCATTTCGTAAATAGCACCCAAAACGCTCCAAAAATGATTGGCAGGATCCCCAAAATACATTCCGGATTCTTCGCTCTTTACACTTGGCATAGAAACCAAAAACAAATTTGTGCTGTTTTCAAACACGATCGGATCAAGTGCAGTATATTGCTGCAAAGAAGTTGTATCGTACATCTTTCTTTCCTCCTACAATAAATCGACTGCTTTTTGAAGTACTGCGATTTTTTTATTGGTCAAATCAAGCATTGCTTCATCGCCATCTTTTTCATATTGAACACTTAACGCGTTCAAAGCTTTCAATTTTCCTTCAAGATCCTCTTTCGAAATCGTTTGTCCGTCGGCAAACACTTCCTTTAATACTTCGTCACCCGCTGTACTTGCACCAACGGCTGCTGTTAATTTTGCCATCAATTCATCTTCTGTCATGGCAGATCCTCCTTTGGGCGCAAAGGATTATTCTTTTACAAGAACACCCTTTACATCATATGCTGTTGCGTCCGTAATCAAAACGTTCACAAAGCTGCCGATCTCTAAAGGTTCTTCTGTCTTTATGATCACCTGACCATCCACTTCATCGGGCGCATCAGCCATGCTGCGTCCCCGATACTGCGGTTTAAGACCTTCTTTTTCTTCGATCAGCACTTCAACAACCTTCCCAATCTTTTGCGCATTCTTCTTTGCGGAAATTTCTTTTTGAACTTCCATCAGATGATCCAATCGTTTTTGCGCAATTGTTTCATCCACCTCTTCATCCATGAAGTAAGCCGGCGTATCTTCTTCTTTCGAATATGTGAACGCTCCCATCCGATCCCATTCGATTTCCTTGATAAAATCAACCAGTTCTTCGAATTCTTCTTCTGTTTCGCTTGGGAAACCTACAATGGCTGTCGTTCGCAACGTTGCATCCGGAAACATTTTCCGAATCTTTTTGACAAGATCGATCACGTCTTGTTTTGTTCCCCGGCGATTCATCTTCTTCAGCAAGCGATCATTGGCATGCTGCATAGGAATATCGAAATACGGCAGGATTTTCTTCGAGCCAGCCATCACTTCAAGTACATCATCCTCGATTTCGTCCGGATACATATATAAGATTCGAATCCAGCGAATTCCTTCGATCTGATCGACTTCTTTCAGCAAAGGCGCAAGCATAAGCTTTCCGTAATTATCCAATCCGTATTTTGTGGTGTCCTGCGCGATCAATGTCACTTCTTTGACCCCGATACTTGCAAGATGCTTAACTTCTTCGACTACTTCTTCTATCACTTTACTCTTTTGATCCCCGCGAATCAAAGGTATTGCGCAATACGCACAATGATTTGAACAACCATCGCTAATCTTGACATACGCGCTCCAAGGATTTCCCGAAAGCGGACGTTCGCTCTTGGCAAAGCTGCCCAAGCCATCATCGCCCAGCACATTCTTGAGCACTTCGGCAATATGTCCGTACTCGCGAATCGGAACGATCGCATCGATTTCCGGAATTTCTTCTTTCAATTGTTCTTCATAGCGTTGAGCTAAACATCCGCACACAATCAATTTATCCGTATATTTGGACATTTCAAAAATTGTATTGATCGACTCTTCTTTTGCCGACTCAATAAATCCGCATGTATTGACCACGATTGCGTCGGCTTGCTTCGGATCGGCCACGATTTCATGCCCGTTTTCTCTAAGCACTCCCATAATCTGTTCGGAATCGACCAAATTTTTACAACAACCTAAAGATACAAAACCTACTTTCATTCTTCATCCTCCTGTCGATGATAGATCATTCGATTATCGAGTGCAAACATTCGAGGACCAAACGATCCCGGCAATGTAGAATCCAAGCTCTGTTTCATCATAAACAGTCTTGAATCCAAATTATCCAGTAACGTCACCACTTCCGCTTCCGGAATCATCGGCAAAACCGGTGATCCATACTCCATCTTTCCATGGTGACTTAATACCATATGCTTTAACAATATAACTCTTTCATCGTTTTCTTTCTCTAATGCTATGGCGACTCGATCAATCATATTGCATGCAATACTGATATGTCCGAGCAAATTTCCTATACTCGTGTATTCAGGAAGCATTGGCGACGACAATTCTGCCACCTTACCGATATCGTGTAGCAAAATCCCCGCAATAATCAAATCCTGATCGAGCCATTCGTATTGTTTGACAATATCAAGACCAAGCTTAACCATACTTAACGAATGATACGCCAACCCGCCGACAAAATTGTGGTGATTGCGTGTCGCAGCCGGATAAGTGAAAAAATCTTCCTTGTTCATTTCGATCACTTCTTCGGTAATTTCTTTGATTACCGGATCTTTGATTTTTCCAATATAAGAGGCAATTTCCTTTTTCATTTGTTCCTTGCCCATTGGTGCTTCACGAACAAAATCAAGCAAATCCGCTTCCTCGTCTACTTCCATTTTGCGTAAACGCAGCTGGATTGCGTTTTTATGAAAGATAATTTCGCCCCAAGCGTCAACGACCATTCCGACTTTATATAACTTGACCGTTTCTTCGGTCATATTCCAGAACTTCGCATCCAATGTTCCCGTCTGATCTTCCAAAATCAAGGATAAATACGGAGTATTTTTATTCGTACGTCCCTTATCGCACTTCGTAATCAGTGCCTTAACGCAAATTTTTCCTTCTTCATGGATATCTTTAATCTTCAAACTCTTCACTCATTTCTAATTGTTGTTCAATTTCGCCATTCGAAAAACCTTTTCGCAAACAATATTCTTTGATCTTGGTTTTTCTTTTTTCTTCGTCAAGCGACGAATATAAACGTAATGCCTTCTTAAGCGCGTTGCGACACGCCTGCTCGTCATCGTTTTCAAGATCAATCTCATCCAGTGCTGAATTTGCAATATCGACCGAATAGCCTTTTGTGACCAGTTTGTGGATCACATTTTTTCTTTTCAAACGTGACGACTGCATCTTAAATGTATTTTTTACCCGTTCTGCCAAAGCTTTGGCATTTGCCAGTTCAATCGAATCATCCAGTTCATTTAAAGCATTTTCAATCAATTCCGAATGGATCCCAACCTTCATCAATTTATTCGTGATTGATTTTTTCGAATGTCCCATCTGGTGCCAATATGCACTTTTTTCATATGCGTATTTTTGATCGTCCAGCCAATGTCTTTTGCACAGTTCACTAACTAATTGTTCGATCTTGGCATGATCAAGATCGAAATGATGACGTAAGTACGTCCGAACTTCGAAACATGTCATATCTTTGCTGAGAACTTTTTTCTTAATTAAAGAATACGCATAATAAAATTCCTGAAGATCCAAATAGCTTGAAATCAGATATGCATCTAATTTCGTATGCAGTGCGATCTTCAGTTCGAAAAAATCATCAAGTGGAACAAGAAGCTTGATTGGTTCATCATCGCTTTCTCTTTCCAAGGTCAGCTCTACAAAATCATCTTTCATCTTAATGCGGATAACTTCAAACGTATGACTGTAATCATCGATTGCCTGCTGATAGACCGCAAGGATCTTCTGTCCGAAAATTTCCTTTGAATATGGCGCAACCTTTTGACGGCAATATAAACTTTCCTGTTCCCGTTCCTGTTTATCTTTTGAAAAGAATCGGTCAATCTTTTCTACGAGTTCTTCAGCTGAATCAAAATAATATCCGGAGCGTCCCTCCTCGACAAGATCATAAAGGACTTCATCCCGACGTCCGAATACCGGCAACCCGCTGGCAAGTGCTTCAATATATGTCAAACCTTGGGTTTCCGAAAGAGAGGCCGAAACAAATCCGTCAAAAGCCACGTAATAATACGGAATATGTTCTCTTGGAACCTTTCCGACAAAGTGTACGCGATCTTGAACATGATTGTCTTGGGCAATTTGTTTAAAGTAATCTTCATCGGTTCCGGAGCCGACCACGACAAGATGCAGTTTCTCATCATTTGATCGGGCAATTGCTTTGATCGGCATTTCGAGCGACTTTTCCTTTGCCAAACGGCCGACAAATACCAGTACATGATCATTTTCTTTCAAGTTCAATCCTTCTCGAAGTGATTTAGCAAATGTCCAATCGATCTGATCTTCTTTGAACGCATCAAGATCAAGACCTGTCGGCACAACATAAATTGGTGCTTTCACGCCATAGCCCTCTAATACCGTTTTTGTTTTTTGGCTTGGAGCGATTACTGCCTGTACACTATTGCCCATGATTTTTGAAAAATTTTTAACGACCCATTTGCCGGCCTTATCAATTCGCTCAAAATCAAACGGATTAATATAATGGGTATAATCCGCATACATTGTATGATACGTATATACTTGTGGGATTCCGAGTTCCTTAGCCATTTGCCGGCCATAAAGCGACACGCCGAACTCTTGTTGCGTATGGATGACATCGAGGTTCATATCTTCGATATAATCCATCGCAAAGTTGATTGGACTACTCATCGTATACCCATACAACCGTTTAAGTTCAACCCCCGGCAAACGCAAAATTTTTTCTTTATCATTCATGATGACTTTCGATCCTTGATGATTCGAAATAATAAAGACGGTGTGGCCAAGTTGCTCAAGTGCCTTTTTCAAAGTGACGACACTCGTTACCACACCGTTGATATCCGGAAGATATGAATCGGTGAAAATTCCTATTCTCATGTTTCATTCACGTTCCTTTCTGTATGTTCGCATCTCTTCTATCATAATACGCTTTTGCGATCATGAATAAAATACCTCCGACAATCAATATAATATGATACGTAGATACACGCCATAAGATCAATACCGCATTGGTCAGCTTTTTCATTAAAGGAGTGAACAAAATCGCAAACATCATTTCTGTTCCTCCACTCGCACCCGGAATCGGAATAAAGCTATTTGCCATGGTCACAAATGAGCTTAAAGCGATTACATCAATTAATTGATCGAAAGCAAGCGGAATATTCAACAGACGGGCAACCACAAAAGGAAGGGCATACAACATAGTCAATCGTACAAAGTTGATTCCTATACATTCAACGATTGCCAATTTATCTTTTGAAAGTTTTTTTATTTCAGTCGTAAAAGAAGTCATTTGAAGCGTCCAAGATTCCAAAGTTTTCTCCGGATGCTTCAAAATATGCAATTTGGATAATACTTTTACTCCCCACTGCGACAAGTGAATGTACGCTTTCGGAAAAAGAGCCATAGTATACAATCCGAAAATCACCACAAAATTGACAACATAGCCTGCAAGCACTAAATTAAACCACATGGATTGACGAGAATATGTAAAAAATTTCATACAAAACAAGATGGTCACATAGATCATCATGGTTGTTTGATAAATGATGAAATCAGCCCATAAGATCGAAGCGCCATCACTATAAGAGATTCCTTGTTTTTTTAATATATATGCCTGTCCGAATTGTCCTCCTGTCGCAGATGGTGTGATTCCGGAAAAAAAAGTGCCAGTAAACGCAACAAGAATTCCGCTCCATAAAGAATAATTTTTCTTAAATTTTCGACCAAGAACGACATAAACCAATCCCCAGACACAAGTATATAAAATTCCCCAGATCAAAATAATTGTTAAAGCGGCTCCATTCAGCTTTTGTATAGCCTGAATGATTTCTTGATAGTTATCTTTAAGAGCGAACCATAAAGCCGCAGCTGTTATAACAGCAATCAGAACGAAATTCCATAAATAACTTGATTTTTTCATATCGTTCTTCCCTTATTTCTCTTTTAGCTCTTTTTGTTTTTCATTGTATGCGTCCACATAAAATTCTTTCCACATCTTCGCAACGTGCTCTTTCGAATAATAATTGCTGATATCCGCGCTTTCCTGTTCGTATTTTTTATATAATGTCGCATCCGAGTGCAAACTTTGCAGGATATGGGCAAACTGCTCATTGGAATGGCCCGCTAAATAATGTCCAAACAAAATATCTTTATACAAGTCCAAATCACGTAATACAAGCGGAATATGCAAATTGACAGCTTCAAGGATCGTCATCGGAAAGAGTTCATTATAACTTGGCATGAACAAAACATCTGCCATATTGTATACTTTTACCATTTCGCTACGTTCCACCATGCCGATAAAATGAACATTTTTCGGTGGATGTTCCATCAGTTTCTTCAATTCTTCATATCCGTCCGTAATGATTCCGAAAGAAAATCCTCCCGCCCATACAAATTCCATATCAGGACAAAGTTCAGCTGTCTTGCAAAAATCAAGAACACCCTTTCGAGTTTGCACTTGTCCGGCACCGACAACCACAAATGCATCTTGAGGAATTTGATATTTCATACGTTCCGACTCTCTGTCTTTCATTCCTAAAGGATGAAAAACATCTTTCGACACGTAATTCGGAATATAATAGATCTTTTCTTTTGGAATGCCATAACGGGCAAGATCAGGAATAAAGCTCGGGTTAACAACCACCAGTCGATCCGCCAATTTATAAAAATTGATAATATAGTGTGAGGTGATCGGCTGCAGGCCTGAAGGAATATTAAGGCTTCCATCAATAACCGTATCCGGTAAAAAATGGCAATAAGCGATTTTCACCGTTTTTTTATCAAGCATCGGAATCATGAAAGCCGGATCAATCGTATGAAAGTGCTTGATATCTGCCTTTTTGAACCAGTCATTAATTGCGATTTCAAAAAGATCATTTGCTTCCTCTTTGAGCAATTCCACTTGCTCTAAATAAGCGGACCCTACACCTTGGCCGCCAACCTTATCTGCACTTGAATACATTGTGATTCGAAGTTTCTTTTCTTCCATGGCATTACCTCAATTTCTATATGCTTATTATATCAGATTCCATAAGTAAAAAAACTTACATGATTCTTAGATAGACAAAAGAAAAAAGGCCCGTTGAGGCCTTTTTTCAAGAAAGTTTTAAGAAAGGGAATTTGATTATGAAGTGAGCCTCTATTTGGCTCATCTATAATATAGAGAATTGTATACAACACATTATGTTTTAATTATGTGAATTTATGTGCTTTTCTCTTACTCAAGTAATATTTTTAATTGATTTTACCCAAGTAATATTTATATTATTCAAATCAAAGTCAAAAAATTCAATTTATATTCAAAAAAAAAAGAAAAAGACCTCCTAAATGAGGTCATTTTTCCAAGAAAGTTTTAAGAAAGGGAATTTGATTATGAAGTGAGCCTCTATTCGGCTCATCGAAAGTATACGCCTTTCTCTATATTGCATTGCGGTATAGAAATGTGAAATTGTGTTATACTGATATTTTTTATGATTTCCCTTGATATCGGTCGATCTTCTTTAAAAGATTTTTCTTTCCGTTATGTCGGGCCGTTATACTAAACACAACCATGATTAAAGAACCGATTGTCCCAATTACACCAACCCATTTGATTACATTCCGTACACCGGAAGAAATATTCGGCAGGAATGCATCTTGCATTCCGGAAAATCCCCATACACACAACAATACGAACACAGCTAAAGCAACAATACTGTTGCGTACTACATGTCCTACTCGTTTGAGCATGGCATTTTCCTGTGCAATTGATTGAGCTAAAGCTTCCCGTTCACGTTTTGATAATTTCATTCATATCCCCTCCTTTGATAAGAAAAGAAGTGAGGCACGCTGTCCTCACTTCAAACAGACAAATATTAATTATCCTAAAATACCGATGCAAGATCCTGCGAATGCGATCACAGCCATCAAAAGGAGCACCTTAATAGGCGACATACCTTTTTTCGCTTGTAGCCACCAGCAGAATACTACAAAGAGCATTGTCAGAATTTTAGGGAATGCGCCGTCTAAGTTCGCTTGCAACATTACCGGTTCACCTTCAGAGTTTGTGGCAATTTGAAGCGGAGTCGTAATATTTACCCAAGATGCAGCCATCGCACCAACGATAACTTGACCCATAACGATTACTGATTCACGGAACGCAGTCGCTTTTTCACCGACAAGAAGTTCAACAGCGGATCCACCAAGTGCATAACCTTTGTCAAATACAAATTTTTGGAACAAAGTAGAAGTAATATTCCATACAACAATATAGAAAATTGGTCCTAATACAGATCCACCTTCAGCTAAAGCAACGGCAATACCTAACAAGATTGGAATATATGTACCGACAATCAAAGAGTCACCGATACCTGCCAAAGGTCCCATCAGACCGGCACGGATACCGTTGATCATTTCATCATCGATTCCTTCGGCACCATTTGCACGAGCTTCTTCAAGTCCGGCTGTTACACCGACAACAATACAACCGATTTGTGGTTCTGTGTTGAAGAACGCATAGTATGTTTCCAATTTTTGTGCTTGTTCGTCATGAGTGTCATACAATTCCTTCAAAATAGGAATCATAGCCCACATGTATCCAAATGTCTGCATGTGTTCGTGAGAGAAACAAGTCAGGTTTCCGTACCACCAACGCCAGAAGGATGAATTTAACGTTTTCTTAGAAATCTTTTTCATAATTAAATATCCTCCTCTTCTTCAATCATTACAGCGGCAGTACCACCTTTATTTGCTTCAATCTTGATCATTGTCATCTGGTAGTTGATCAATGCGAATACACCACCGACAACTGTTGCTGCAAGCAATGTCAATCCCATTGCAGCAGCAAGAACGAATCCAAGAAGGAAGAAGATCAAATCACTTGTCTTGTTAACAACAGATTTCAACAAGATCGCGATACCTACTGCAGGAAGTACAGAACCAACGCACAACAACGCTTTAACGTACCATACACTGACATCCAATGATTTGAATACAGATTCTACGGCACCGGATCCAAAATAGCAAAGCAAAGTAACAGGCAGGAAAGACAAGCAGAAGTGAGAAATCAATGGGAATAAAGCATCAACTTTACCTACGATCTCGAAATCTCCCTTATCCAAACGTGCCCAACCAATGTGTTGCCAAATCAAGTTCATCATAGCTGTTCCGTAGAATAACGTGATACCGATCGTACCAGTCATCGCGGAAATAGAACTTGCCAATTGGAAAGCTTCATCACTTGCAGGGTTGATACCGGCGGCTTTAACACCAACATAAGCCAATGGGATACCGATATAAGAAACTGCACGCAAATCTGATGCAACCGTACCACCCGGCGTAACGAGCGCAATCCACATAACCTGCATTGGGATACCAATCGAAATACATCCGGAAATATCTCCTAAAATGATTCCGACGATTAACGAAGCAACAAGAGGTCTATTTAATGTATAGTTACCTACTGTTGTTCCCAAACAAGCGATTGTGGAAGCAGCCGTACAAGAAACCAAACCAATTAAAATAGCTTGAAATAAACTCATAAAACTCTCTCCTTCTAAACTCTTGTTTTATTATTTTATCTATAAATCAGTTGCTAAAATCTCTTTTTAGTAACCGAATTTAGATCTAAATTTAGGCCATTCACCAATTGAAGTTTCCTTCAACAACGCGAATTCTACTGTGTATCCAGCATTTGTGATCGCTTCAAGAGCATCTGCTTCTTCTTGCGTGATACTTTGATTTTGACCAAGTTTTGTCGCTCCCGGACGATCGTTGCAAGGTCCGATAATCAAACGTTTCACATCGCTAGGAACAAATCCCATATCGACTAAGATTTCTTTCATATCCACAGGATTCTTCGTAATCAAGAAGTAGCGTTTCGGGGAATTCAATACTTTTTCCTGAACTTCTTTGAAGTGCTCTTTTGTCCATACAAACACTTTTTTATCTGTACTCGCTTTGAACGATTGAGCAAGTACAGGAGTGGTTGCCGCTTTATCATTTACGGCAATAATTCCGTCACAAGGATATTCCTTGGACCAACGAGTAATGATCTGACCGTGGATAATACGGTCATCGACACGCATAAAAGTAATCATTTTCTGTCCTCCTATTATAATTTGTGTGTGTTTCTTTTAAAGGTCGTCTTCGTCGTCATTGTTGGCAACGACAAATTCAGTAAGGCCTGCTTTTCCTTCACTGAGCAATGTATCTTTTAATACGCTCAGATCGTCAAAGTTGTCTTTCATTAAAACAGCAGTAATTGCCAAAGGCATATTCATTCCCGCAATCACGAGCGAATCTTCAAGCATCCCTTTTTCATCCAATACGCTCAGTGCATTTGTAAACGGAGATCCGCTTAAGATATCCGCTAACAAGATCACTTGATCTTCTCCAGCTTTAAGATCTTTCACAAGTTCTTTGAAGTTCGCAGCAAATTCATCTGCACTCATATCGGCCTTCAAGCTAGTTGACAATACATCGTCACGATCGCCTGTCATCATTTTTACAGCTGAGTGAAGCCCTGGCGCAAATTCGCCATGACTGACCATAACTACATATTTCATCCGTTATCTCCTCCTCCATCCTTTAAAAAGTTTACTAAAGTCAGTATAAAGGTATACCAATCAATATGCAAGCGTTTTCGAGATTTTTTTCGGATTTTTTCCCATAATTCTACATATTTAGGCTATATTAAAAACAAAAACATGGTTATTTATTTTAATCTTTTCTCTTGTTTTCGCACTTTCTTTTTCTTTTACAAACAAATTTACCATATTGTTTTCTTCTCTTTTACCATAAAACGGTTATCTTTTTTTACCGGAAAATGTTCGTTTCTTGCCTTTTTTTCTGACTTTTTCTCTTTGTATAAAGTATTCCACAAAAGAAAGAAGTTTTGCTAGTGATAATTGTCACTACTTTTGAATTCAACAAAAAAAGCGCCACTCATCGTGGTGCTTCAATTTCAACAATATAACGTTCAAAGCCATTCACGCAAAGTGTTGATCCGTGAAAAAACACACGCGGACGCTCGCCATAGTTTAAATGAACATGCCCATAGAGGAAAAGTTGGGGATGATATTTTTCAAGAAGCTCATTGAATATCCGGAACCCGATATGGGCCGGATCTTTATCATCATACAATTCATAGGCCGGAGAGTGCGTTACCAGCACATCAAACCCTTTCGATTTTCTCAATTTCATCCATAGTTTCTTTACGCGGCGTGTCATTTCCTTTTGAGTAAATTGCCATGCGTTTCCGTTGTATTTATGACTTCCGCCAAGGCCCAAGAATCGAATTCCTTTATACGTATAAATCTGGTCTTCGATACAAACACATCCAAGAGGCGGATTGTACTCATAACGCGCATCATGATTGCCGTGCACATACAATACCGGTCCGCGAAAAACTGTGGCAATAAAACTCAAATAGTCATAAGGAAGATCTCCGCACGACACGATCAGATCGATATCTTCCAACACTTCTTTGCGATAATTTTCATATAATATACGACATGGTTCATCGGAAAGCACCATGATCTTTAATCTAGTCATGGTCTTTCTCCCGAAGCGAATAGATACCAAATTGAGAAATCAGCTTACGGGAATCGTCCGAAAAATCATCTAATGCCGGAATACAACCGACCACATTGTCCAAGAGCCAATCCATATCCGCAATATCATCTAAAGACATCGTTTCTCCGTCTTTATTGCGCACCACGCCTTCTTGATCGATCATTTCGGTTGAAAACAAATTGAATTCTCCTTCGGCCATGTGTTCTTTCATGACCGTGATCAATCGTTTTGTCTGTTTTGGCAAAGCATCCGATAAAAAAAGATCGATCATGAAATTGCTCAATCCCCACCAATAGCAAATCGACTCGTTGCCATGCCGTTCTATTTGTTTGAATGAGCCATTTAAAATACTGGTAATCAACTGCTTATAAAATTCTCCCCAGTAGTACTGACGCTTGGCAAGATGCATATACTCTTGTGCCTTAAGATCATACAGTCCGTATGTCTTAGAAGAATGAATGAGCGGATTGATCTCCTGACCCGAAATATACATCAGATCTGCTTCTTCCATTTTTTTCGAATCAAACATTGCCTGCTTGGTTGTGGACCAATCCAAATACACTTTCGCTTGCGGATCGACCATCCGTGCTCCTAAAGCAAATGCATTGATATTTGAAAGTGTTCCGTAAAACGGATAATCGGCAATATATCCAATCGCATGCGTATTCGATAAAATTCCTGCGATCATCCCATTTAAAAACAGCAATTCATATACACGTGCATAATAGGTGCGTAAATGACCGGTATGGGTATTAAGCGAACAATTCAAAATCGAAATTTTCGGATGTTTGGCTGCGATCATGATGCTGCTTCTTAACATGGTAGGATTCGTTGTAAAGATAACTTGCGCGCCCCATTCGACGGCTTCCTCCATTTTCTCCAATTCGGAATCAAGATCATCTGCCTGCATATATTCTTTCGTTTCAATATCATAAGGCATAAGATCCTGTACGTAAATTTGACCATCATGATGCATCTTGGTCCAAAAAGAATCTTCCGTTGTCCCGGAATAAATAAAAGCGACTTTCAATGGCTGCAAGCGCCCGAAAATTCTTCTCTTCAGTTCCTGATCTAAAGATGCACTTTCCAATCTGGTTTCCAATCGGTGAGGAAAAGCTTCGAGATCATCTTCAATCTGCTTAAGTTCATCAACAAGATCATTCTTGCTTTTTTGAAGGAAATTTTGAACATCGTAAATTTCCAAATACAGCAGGAACGCATCTCCCGCATCCAGTTTCATATTCGATGTCCTGACTTTTTCGAATGCTTGGACAAACAAACGATATTCAGCGTGGAGCTCTTTTTCCTGTTCGGCACTTAAACGATATTCTTTAGGTAAGCCAAGACATTGTTCCAAAGCTTCATAGCTGCCTAATTGCGAAAGATGAATGAAATCAATATTATGGGTATGAGCGAAATCGAGATATTCGTAATACAGTTTCGATTGATCGGTTCCATCCTTTTGCGGCAAAATACGCCAAATATCCGCTAAGATTGTTGTTCCTCCCAAAAACTTCATGACTGAAACCCGTTTATTGCCTTCTTCGACATAATATTGATGCATATATTCATACACTTTGATCGGATCTCTCAATCCCTCAGTGATCTGCGCATCATAAAGACGCATCCACTTATTGGCAAATTCGCTATCTGGTTTGAGCAAAGGCAGAAAATCTTTTCCAAACGCACTGACGCGTCCTTCGTTTTTCATTCCGACAATTTGATCAAGAGCAATTTCCTGCTGACCGACCTTTTCCTGAGAATAAGCATTTGACGAATCCAAAAGATCATCCAGCACTAAGGGGGTATTTTCGCTTGTAGTTTCCCGTTTTGCGCGCTTTCTTGCCTTTTCATAGGCTTGTGCGGCTTCTGCTGACAAAGGGATCACTTCCTTTCACTTCGTTTCTTTTATTTTAACATCCCGTAAAAAAAATGCCTTGTGGTTTACAAGGCATCAGAGTGTTGACAAACTACCTATTTTGAAAAAATTAAATTTCAATAAAATAAAAGTGGGTAAAAAGGTCTAAAAAAAGAGTAATATTAGGTACTTAAATACCTCAAATTGCTCTTTTTTTATTCATTTGTGGGAGAAAAATAAAAAGCTGTGACAAAGCCGATTTGAAAAATCGACTTTGTCAACAGCCTGATGCCTTGTGGTTTACAAGGCATTTTAAACTTAAACATGAAAATAATGTTGGATCAGGAGAACGATCACAAGCAAAACGATAGGAATTACGATAAACATTGAATATCCTTTGACAAACTTGACTTCCAACGCTTTAAAACCAAGCTCATCATAGTAATATTTTTCATCTGCTGTTTGTCCGACAACTCCTTCATCGACTAAATTTGCGATCGTATAGGCCAGTGTCTTTGTTTGCAAAGGCAGATCCTTGAATGCGGAAACTGGTATCGCACTCTCATTATTCGTTGCATTTCGCTTTTTCAAAGTTTCAAGAACCATCGATGCCGCTGTAGCTCGAGGTCCGGCTTTTCTTTTTCTAGACATGTTCTCTTTCCCTTTCCTTCTTGAGTGCTTCACTTACACTCGCTACTTCTGTTTTCGCGCAAGATCGTATATGACTTGGCGCATGCGCCATGACATATGTCTGATCTAAACGTTCGAATAAAGGAACATCATTGCTTCCATCTCCGATAAATCCGATCTTATTTTCATCTATATGGAAATTTCCGATCAAAAAATCCAAAGCTTTCGCTTTGTGACAACCTTTTTGGGAAATCTCAATATAGTCATAAGAAGGAGAAACCACATCAAGATCATTAAAATTTTTCTTGAACCATTTGAGATAAAACTCCATTTTTGCTGCATCCCGTACAAAGATGCTGATTTTCGGAACCGAATGATTAATTTGTTCAAGCAATTCCACCGCAAAATATTTTAGGTGCGCTTGTTCTTCCTTCATGATCCTTTTGTCTTTCTCGCTGTAAAAATAATGCATGCCGTTTTCCAAAGTGACAAATCCGATCACATCTTTTTGAAAAGGTGCAATCTTTTGGAATAGATCGTCCGTCTGCATTTTCGAAATCGAATCAATCGAAAAATTTTTTCCTTGAAAAAAAGTATTCGCTCCGTTGCTGGTAATCAAGCAATCCGGTGTTATACCATAAAAGCGCAATAACGTCATACAATAAGTTTGATCCCTGCCTGTCACTAAGCCGAATAAATTTCCTTCTTCCTGCCATTTTTTGATCTGTTCGATATCTTGCATGGCAATCCTTCCATTCCCGTCTGTCAAAGTGCCATCCACATCAGATAAAAATAAGGTCATCTTTTTCTTCTTCTTTCCTTCTTTTCTTTCTTTTTTGCCTTATATTCGTTATAGCGCACACGAATCTCTTCTCCGATCCGTTGAGAAACTTCGATCACTTCACCATTTTGAAAAAGGACCTTGATATTTTTTACAATTCCTTTTCGCTTCTCAAGTGTAACGATCATTCGATAACGATAAAACTGTGTTCCGATAAAAAAGCCATCTTCGCAAAAGATAATCGTACGATGCATCCACATTTCAAGTACCAATCCGGCAAATACAATCGCAATACATAAGTATGCAACACGATAAAGTAAAAGTTCGGTTTGATCTTGTGTAAAATACTGTGCTGCAACAGCCATCCCGACACAGGCAATCGTCAACACCGAAAGTAAGATGCATTGCAATTTGCCAAGTCTGAGTTCTACTGCGTCTTTATGCGACTGTAAGAATGCTTTGGAATTTTTTTTATAAAGCGAATATTCCTTTCCGCTTTTCACTAAACTGTATCCTACATATAAGATCAGTCCGATCGATACGATCCACTGCAATACTGAGTTCATTATTAAACATCCCTTCTTTTCAAATCATTATACCAAATATGTTTCATGTTTCCACCACAAAAAAAGATGCCCTGCAATTATACAAGACATCTTGATTGTTATGCATCGACTTTTTTCTTTGCCAAGCCTCTTTTGATGACTTGAAAAAATGTCAGTGATTTTAACAAGCGGTCGGCGGGAACATATTTTTTCATCGCTTTTAATACTTTTAAAGGTTCTTTCGAGGCGAACGTATACATTCCGTTCGTTTTTGTCGCGATCGCGTAACGAGGAATCCATTTTCCCTTAAAGTATACGGATGCGCTGACATAATCCACTTCTTCCCATGGGATTTGAATAAAATCTTTCGGATTCCGATCATTATAATATTCAAACGCTTTATCTCCTACCATGATCTTTCCGTAAGAACTCAATCCGAGAAACGAAGTTGCGTTTTCAATAAGATCGACCTTTGTATTTTGCGATTGTACGTTCATACACCTAACCTCCCGAATTTACTATGCGTTCTTTTACAGTAAACCAATCAAGTGACCTAAGATACCTACAATGAACAATCCGATAATAATCACGATTGGTGATACGTTTTTCTTCAACAGCCACATGCAGAACAACGTAAGAAGCAACGGAACCAATCCTGGAATCAAAGAGTTCAAGTTGTCTTGAAGTGTCGTTACTTTATATGGATCAAGCGCAAGTCCTTGACCTTGTTGTGTCAATGCCTCACGAATTCCGTTTACTCCAGGATCTAAGCTTGCCCAGTCAATGAAAGCACCATCCGATAATTGAACAGTAGAAATAACCGGTTTGAAGTTAATCGTTACCCAACGTTCAACCAAAGATCCAAGTACGAACATTCCCAGAATCGAAGCGCCTTTCGTTACTTTTTGAAGTAAACCACCGGATAAATCATCGGTAATTTTCATTCCGGCTTGATATCCGAATTCCTGAGTATACCACATGAATGCCCAACGGATGATATTCCACAAAACAAAGAACAAGATCGGACCGATAATGTTTCCGGACATTGCCAAAGAAGCGCCCAAGGCTCCTAACATTGGTCGTACAGTAAACCAGAATACCGGATCGCCGACACCGGCCAAAGGTCCCATCATTCCGACTTTTACACCGTTGATCGTTTGATTATCGACATCGCTGCCATTGGCACGATCTTCTTCCAAAGCAAGTGTTACTCCTAAGATCGGACTGGCTACATAAGGATGGGTATTAAAGAATTCCAAGTGACGCTTTAAAGCAGCCGCTTGATCTTCTTTGTTTTTGTAAAGCTTACGGATCGCAGGGATCATCGCAAAACAGAAACCACCGTTTTGCATACGTTCATAGTTCCATGATCCTTGCAAGAATGTAGAACGCCATGCCACAGCTCGACGATCTTTTTTTGTTAATACAACTCTATCTGCCATGTTCACGTCCTCCTATTCGTAATCGTTCAAGATATCACCTAAAGGATCTCCTGAACCACTTCCTGCGTTATTTGCTGCAGCCGAGCTACGATCATATAGTGTCAAGTAAATCAAAGCGAATGCCACACCAAGAGCACCAAGAGCCATTAATGTCAGTTCGGAAATTGCTGCCAAGCAGAATCCAATCGCAAAGAACGGCCATACTTCGCGTGTTGCCATCATATTGATGACCATTGCATAACCTACGGCTACGACCATTCCGCCGCCAATAGACATTCCATCAGTTAACCAATCCGGCATAGACTGCAAGAAGTTTTGAACAACTTCAGCAGGAATGACTAAAAGAAAAGCTGCCGGAATTGCAATACGAAGTCCTTGCATACAAATAGCGAGAATTTGCCAAACTTCGATTTTCTTAAAATCTGCTGTTTCTGCCGCACTATCCATAACATGGACAATTGGTACGGCTAAAGTACGTGCAAGCATTGTCAAGAATAAACCTGCTACGGCCAACGGAATGGCAACGGCAATGGCTGTATCGACACCGCCAACTCCTTGTCCGCCTAAGACTAAGATAATGGCACTGGCCACAGAAGCTAGAGCGGCATCTGGCGCAACAGCGGCTCCGATATTCGCCCAACCTAACGCAATCATCTGCAGAGTTCCTCCTAAGATGACACCGGCTTCAAGCTGTCCGCTTACTAATCCGATTAACGTACATGCAACTAATGGTTGATGAAATTGGAATTCATCGAGGATTCCGCCCATTCCGGCTAAAAAGGCCACGATGATGATCAATATCATTGTTAGGATATTCACTGTATTGTCCTCCTATTATTTCAATTCTTCTTTTGCTTTATTTAAGATGTTGTCCATATTTTCCGGCGAATCCGATGGTACTTTACGCACATCGAACTTCACACCAAGCTTTTTGAGCTTTTCAAATGTTTCCACATCTTTTTTATCTAAGGAAAGCACTTTGTTTACTGCTACTTTTCCTTGAGAATGGGCCATCGAACCCACGTTAAGGCTCTTAATATCCACGCCGCCTTCGATTGCTTTCAGTGCATCTTCCGGAGTTTCAAACAACAGCAAAGCCTTTGTTTCTCCAAAGCGCGGATCCTCGACAACTTCACACATTTTTTTAATTGGTACGACATTTGCCACAACTCCTGGAGGCGCTGCCTGTTCAATCATTTTCTTCCGTAAATTGTCATGAGCTACGGCATCAGAAACAACAATTATTCGATTTGGCTGTGTTGATTTGGTCCAAGCTGTGGCCACCTGTCCGTGAAGCAAACGCGAATCAATTCGCGCAAGCACAAACTTGATATGTCCATCTCCTAAAACAGTTCCTTCCGGAATCGCTCCGGTTGGATGACTCGGTTTCGCAGCTTCTTCTTTCTCTTCTTCTTTTGGTGCCAAAGATTCCGGTTTGATCATAATCGCATCTTTTGCAGACTGCATGATATGAGCAGCGACTTCTTGAGCACTGTCTGTTCCCATGCGGGTTGCATACGCTTCGATCAACATTGGCAAGTTTAATCCAGTAACGATCGCCCACGTTTTTTCATGTCCTTCAAAAATACCATTGGCTTGATTGAACGGTGTTCCTCCCCAAAGGTCGATCAAAAACAATACTTGTTCTGGATCATCAAAGGTCGCGATCGCATCTTCCATTTTTTTACGAATATCATCTGGGCCTTCGTGAGGCATCAAAGTGCAGGCTGCAACATTTGGCTGATCTCCAAAAATCATTGAGCCAGATTGCTTGATCCCACTTGCGAATTCTCCATGACTCGCAATAATGATTCCGACCATATTTTTTCTTCCTCCTATTTATTGATCTTGGTTTGCGCAAATCTCCAAGATCTTGTTTTTTATAACAACGCTGTAAAATGAGGAAATCCCTTACATTTCAAAATAAATTTATCATTTCGAAAATTTAGCGTCAATTAACATGACCAATAACATCTTTTTAAAAGATTATGTGAAATTTGCGAATTGGCGTATAATTTATGTCATGAAACAAAAGCTAGAAAAACAATTAATGACTGAAGAAGAGAAAAAACAATTAATGAATCGACTCAATTCATCGAGTCGGTATTTGCAAAGCAACGACATGAAAGTTGTTGATCTTGATCATGGTTTTGCCCGTGTCGAAATGATTATTGACGAACACATTTTAAATATTCACGGATTCGTTCATGGAGGCGCTTTGTTCTCCCTTGCAGATACAGTAGCCGGTGCGGCGAGTTTTGCGACCGGACGCGATAGTGTAACGCTAAACGGAAGTATCAACTACATCAAACCGGGAAGAGGCGGAAAATTAATCGGTGTCGCGACAGAAATCAGCGCCGGACGAACAACAGGTGTATATGAAGTATTCATTTACAATGATGAGCAAACCCTTCTTTCGCGGGCAACTTTCACAATGTTCTTTCTCGATCAGGAAAGATATAAGCAAAAAAAGGAAGAAAAAATATTTTAAGCAAGCTATAACGCCATAGCTTGCTTTTCGTTTAAAATAAAAGCATGATAAAAAAATTAAAAACAAAGATGACGTCAAGCAATCATCTTTTGATCTTGCTGGCTTTACGTTACAAACATGATCGCGTAGGGGCGCGCGCGGCTTCTTTGGCGTATTATTTACTGTTTTCAATCTTTCCACTGGCCATTTTGCTGGCATCGATACTTGGTCGGATCGATTTGGACCCGGAAACTGTCAGTCATCTTTTGACACGGTTTCTTCCTAACGAAGTCGTGGGAATGATCAATTCGTATTTGGATTACATCCATCAATCGTACAACACAACAATTATGAATTTTTCGATCGTATTTTCAATCTATTTTCCATATCGGGCAATTAAAGGACTAATGCATGATGTGAGAAATAGTTTCCGATTGGCAGATTCAAATCAAAAAATTTTTCTTTTCAAAGAGATTTTATGCACGCTTTTACTCCCTGCAACAATTTTGGTATCATTGCTTTTAATTGTATTAGGACAAAACGTAATCGAGTCTATCTTACATTTCTTACTTCCCGGAGCCATTCATTTATCCTCTTTGATGATTGAAATTTGGCAATATGTTCGTTTTCTGGCAGCAGCGATTTTGATGGGATTATCCCTGGGAATTTTATATGAATGCTCGCTGGATCATTGGGTGCATTTGAAAAAACTTATTCCCGGAATTGGCTTTGCGATCGGAGTATGGATCGTAACGAGTATCGGATTTTCTATCTATGTTGAAAATTATGCGAATTATTCAGTAATTTACGGAACATTAGGAGCCTTTATCGTTTTGATGCTTTGGCTTTATTTTACTTCTCTGATTTTTATTATGGGGAGTGAACTCAATGCGATTCTATTTTCAAGAAATACCCACAATAAAAGGAGTGCCTAACAGAGCACTCCTTTATCATTGTTCCATAAAAAAAAAGACCCGGCAACGTGCTATTTTCGCAGGCGCAAGGCCAACTATCGTCGCCGCTGGGGTGCTTAACTGCTGAGTTCGGAATGTATTCAGGTGTCTCCATCCCGCCTTCGTCACCGGATCTTCTTTTGCTCGATCCCTCAAAACCGACATCCACTCTTCTCTCTTACACTTCTTTCGTCTCTTTCGCAAGTCGCGGGCTCTGATCAAGTCCTCGGCCGATTAGTACCGGTCAACTCCGCATATCGCTATGCTTCCATCTCCGGCCTATCTACCTCATCGTCTTTGAGGGGCCTTACTTCTTTTCAGAATGGGAGATCTCATCTCGGGGTGGGCTTCGTGCTTAGATGCTTTCAGCGCTTATCCCTTCCCTGCTTGGCTACCCGGCTGTACCACTGGCGTGATAACCGATGCACCAGAGGCAGGTCCATCCCGGTCCTCTCGTACTGAGGACAGCTCCCCTCAGATCTCCTTCGCCCACAACAGATAGGGACCGAACTGTCTCACGACGTTCTGAACCCAGCTCGCGTACCGCTTTAATGGGCGGACAGCCCAACCCTTGGAACCGAATCCAGCTCCAGGATGCGATGAGCCGACATCGAGGTGCCAAACCTCGCCGTCGATGTGAACTCTTGGGCGAGATCAGCCTGTTATCCCCAGGGTAGCTTTTATCCGTTGAGCGACGGCCCTTCCATTCGGCACCGCCGGATCACTAATCCCGACTTTCGTCCCTGTTCGAGTTGTTGCTCTCACAGTCAAGCACGCTTCTGCATTTGCACTCTTCATCTGGTTTCCATCCAGACTGAGCGTACCTTTGGGCGCCTCCGTTACTCTTTGGGAGGCGACCGCCCCAGTCAAACTGCCCGCCTGGCACTCTCCCCGATCCGGGTCACGGACCTGGGTTAGGACCTCAAGCACACAAGGGTGGTATCCCAACATCGACTCCTGATACACTGGCGTATATCTCTCTTCGTCTCCCACCTATCCTGTACATGTCTGCCCAAAATCCAATGCCGAGCTGCAGTAAAGCTCCATGGGGTCTTTCCGTCTAGTTGCGGGTAACCTGCATTTTCACAGGTACTAAGATTTCACCGAGCCTGCTGCCGAGACAGCGCCCAAATCGTTACACCTTTCGTGCGGGTCAGAACTTACCTGACAAGGAATTTCGCTACCTTAGGACCGTTATAGTTACGGCCGCCGTTCACTGGGGCTTCGGTTCCGAGCTTCATCTTTCGATTCACTCGTCCCCTTAACCTTCCAGCACCGGGCAGGTGTCACCCCCTATACTTCGCCTTGCGGCTTCGCAGAGAGCTGTGTTTTAGTTAAACAGTCGCTTGGGCCTTTTCACTGCGGCTCACTTCCATGAGCGCCCCTTCTCCCGAAGTTACGGGGCCATTTTGCCGAGTTCCTTGGCAACAGTTCTCTCGCTCACCTCGGCATCCTCTGCCTGCCCACCTGTGTCGGTTTTGGTACGGGCCGCTCGATACCACTTTGCTAGAAGCTTTTCTTGGAAGCCGTCCTCGGCACTTCGCTACTTGCATTTCTGCTTTCGCTTCCCCTTCACGCCCTGTCTTCCGATACCGGATTTCCCTGGTATCCGACTGCTGCGCTTGGCCCTCAATCCATTCAGAGGGCTGCCTACTCCGTCTCCGTCACTCCTTCGCCTCGTATCGCGCGGGTGCAGGATTCTCCGCCTGCTTTCCATCCGCTACGCCTCTCGGCCTCGCGTTAGGTCCCGACTTACCCAGGGCGGACGAACCTTCCCCTGGAATCCTTGGGCTTTCGGTGTGTAGGATTCTCACCTACATCTCGCTACTCACACCGGCATTCTCGCTTCCATGCTGTCCATATCCTCTCGCGATCATACTTCTTCCTGCATGCAACGCTCCCCTACCATATACCCTTGCAGGTACATCCGCAGCTTCGGTATCAGGCTTAGCCCCGGTACATTTTCGGCGCAGGGCCACTCGACTAGTGAGCTGTTACGCACTCTTCAAAGGATGGCTGCTTCTGAGCCAACCTCCTAGCTGTCCGTGCGTCCCCACATCCTTTTCCACTTAGCCTGTATTTCGGGACCTTTGCTGGCGGTCTGGGCTGTTTCCCTCTCGACCATGGACCTTATCACCCACAGTCTGACTGCCGGCCTCTTCTTTCGAGGGCATTCGCAGTTTGATTGCATTCAGTACCCCGGGATGGGGCCATCATGCATTCAGTGCTCTACCTCCCTCGCTTATCGGCCGACGCTAGCCCTAAAGCTATTTCGGGGAGAACCAGCTATCTCCGGGTTCGATTGGAATTTCTCCCCTAGCCACAGGTCATCCGCTAACTTTTCAACGGTAGTCGGTTCGGTCCTCCACAGAATTTCACTCCTGCTTCAACCTGCCCATGGCTAGATCACCCGGTTTCGGGTCTGCATCATACTACTCTCTTCGCCCTCTTCAGACTCGCTTTCGCTTCGGCTCCGCTCTTTCCTGCTTAACCTCGCATTATGACGCAACTCGCCGGTTCATTCTACAAAAGGCACGCCATCACCCTTTGACGGGCTCTGACTTCTTGTAGGCATACGGTTTCAGGTTCTCTTTCACTCCGCTCCCGCGGTTCTTTTCACCTTTCCCTCACGGTACTTGTTCTCTATCGCTCACTCGTTTATATTTAGCCTTGGCGGATGGTCCCGCCTGCTTCCGACAAGATTTCTCGTGTCTCGCCGTACTCAGGGTCCTTCTCGCTTCTGCTTCTCGCATTTCGCCTACGGGGCTTTCACCCTCTTCGGCCGTGCTTCCGTTCACGCTCGGCTATGCTTCCGCTTCCGCTTTCTCGAAGGCCCTTCTACCCCGATCCTTCGATCGGTTTGGGCTCCTTCCCTTTCGCTCGCCGCTACTCGGGAAATCACTGTTGTTTTCTTTTCCTCCGGGTACTTAGATGTTTCAGTTCCCCGGGTTCCTCTCTCTATGACTATCTTCTTCATCATAGGATGACATCGCTCTCGCCATGCCGGGTTCCCCCATTCGGATACCGGCGCGTCTTCGCTTCCTTACAGCTCGGCGCCGCTTTTCGCAGTTCGGTGCGTCCTTCTTCAGTTTCGAGTGGCCAGGCATCCTCCGTACGCCCTTGCCTACTTGATCAGTTGGTTCTCTTGTTTCTTGTGCTTTCTTCAAGATCTTTCTAAACTGTTCACTGTTTTTCTCTTTTTCTCAGTTTATCTTTTTTTCTCCACAACTTGCTTTCAAGACCTTTTCTCTTTATCTATTGTGTCTCTTCTTCAATTTGTGTCTGTCGGTTTTCAAAGATCGAGCTCCAGGGACCATCCCTGAAAACTTGATAGAAATTCTCTCACGTCTCTTTACACCTTTTCTCGTTTCTTCGCTTTCTCCTTAGAAAGGAGGTGATCCATCCCCACGTTCCCGTAGGGATACCTTGTTACGACTTAACCCCAGTCATCGGCCCTGCCTTCGACGGCTCGCTCCTTTTCAGGTTGCGCCACCGGCTTCGGGCATTGCCCACTCCCATGGTTTGACGGGCGGTGTGTACAAGGCCCGAGAACGTATTCACCGCGGCATGCTGATCCGCGATTACTAGCGATTCCAACTTCATGAAGTCGGGTTGCAGACTTCAATCCGAACTGGGACGGCTTTTTTGGGATTCGCTCCCCATCTCTGGTTCGCTGCCCTCTGTCGCCGCCATTGTAGTACGTGTGTAGCCCAGGCCATAAGGGGCATGATGATTTGACGTCATCCCCGCCTTCCTCCGGTTTCTCACCGGCAGTCTGATGTGAGTCCCTAACTCGATATTGGTAACACATCACGAGGGTTGCGCTCGTTGCCAGACTTAACTGAACATCTCACGACACGAGCTGACGACAACCATGCACCACCTGTATGGATGTTAGCCTCCAAAATATCTCTATCTCTTTGCATCCTATGTCAAGGCCTGGTAAGGTTCTTCGCGTTGCTTCGAATTAAACCACATACTCCACCGCTTGTGCGGGCCCCCGTCAATTCCTTTGAGTTTCACACTTGCGTGCATACTCCCCAGGCGGAGGACTCATTGCGTTAACGCCAGCACTGGGTCTTCCCCAACACTTGGTCCTCATCGTTTACAGCGTGGACTACTAGGGTATCTAATCCTATTTGCTCCCCACGCTTTCGTGCCTCAGCGTCAGTTACAGTCCGGGCGGCCGCCTTCGCCACCGGTGTTCTTCCATATATCTACGCATTTTACCGCTACACATGGAGTTCCGCCACCCTCTCCTGTACTCCAGTCCATCAGTTTCCGGAGCCTATACCGGTTGAGCCGGTACCTTTCACTCCAGACTTAATCGACCGCCTACGCACCCTTTACGCCCAATCATTCCGGATAACGCTCGCCACCTACGTATTACCGCGGCTGCTGGCACGTAGTTAGCCGTGACTTCCTCGACGGGTAATATCTCCTCCGGGATCATTTCCTTTCCCGGTCTTTTTTCCCCGTCAACAGAACTTTACGATCCGAAGACCTTCCTCGTTCACGCGGCATTGCTCGTTCAGGCTTGCGCCCATTGACGAAAATTCCTTACTGCTGCCTCCCGTAGGAGTCTGGGCCGTGTCTCAGTCCCAGTGTGGCCGTCCGCCCTCTCAGGCCGGCTATGCATCGTCGCCTTGGTAAGCCGTTACCTTACCAACCAGCTAATGCACCGCAGGTCCATCCTTGCGCAAGGCTTACGCCTCCTTTAAGAAATCGAAGATGCCTTCCATTTCCTTATTCGGTATTAGCTTCCGTTTCCAGAAGTTGTCCCCCTCGCATGGGTAGGTTCCCTACGTGTTACTCACCCGTTCGCCACTCTCCGCCTATAAAAGCGGTTCGTTCGACTTGCATGTATTAGGCATGCCGCCAGCGTTCATCCTGAGCCAGGATCAAACTCTCCATTTGATTTGACTCTTTTTTCTTTTTCTTTTCTGTTTCTTCTTTTCAGGTGTCTCTCAAGAAATCGACGTGATTCTTTTTCTCTCGTTCTTGTACGATTCTTTTTTTCTTATTTCTATCAAGTTTTCAAAGATCATCCCTTGGCTGTTTTTCAACAGCTCGTTTATACTACTTCTCTTTTCTTTTTCAGTCAAGAAGAAATTTTACTTTTTTTCTTCTTTTTTCGAAAAGGAAGGTTGCGCTGTTCTCAACGCTCGTTTATATTACCTCTTTCTT
>KE159699.1:53932-117385 GCA_000403415.2 Firmicutes bacterium M10-2 | reverse complement strand
CTTTTTCAGTCAAGAAGAAATTTTACTTTTTTTCTTCTTTTTTCGAAAAGGAAGGTTGCGCTGTTCTCAACGCTCGTTTATATTACCTCTTTCTTCTTCGTCTGTCAACTGTTTTATATGATATTTTTTATTTTTTTTAGAGGACAGATCAAATAAAAAAAGGATATGAGATAATTTCTTATATCCTTTTTTGTTTTTATTCTTGTGCTCCGTATTGTTCGTAATACGCATTGATTCTTTTTCGAATCTGCGGGTCAAGATCAACATATTCAATAACTTCAGGCATAGAAACAATGGCTGCTGTCGGAAATCCATATTGCTCCGACACTTCTTTAAGAGCCGTCTTGTTTCCTTTTCCTTTTTCGTGACGATCCAAAGAAACCATCAGACCCACAATTGTGACATTTGCTGCGTTTCTTACTTTCGGAACCGTTTCTTCCATTGATTTTCCCGATGTAGTCACATCTTCGATCATCACCACCCGATCACCGTCTTTAAGCTTTGTACCTAGAAAACTTCCTTTATCCGCACCATGATCTTTTTCTTCTTTACGATCCGAGCAATATCGAATTTCTTTTCCATACAATTCACTGAAAGCGATTGCAGTCGTAACCGCCAGCGGAATTCCTTTATAGGCCGGCCCAAACAAAACATCAAAATTCTCTCCATAACGATCATGAATTGCTTTTGCATAAAATTCGCCTAATTTTTTCAGCTGCCAGCCAGTCACATATCCTCCTGCATTCATGAAAAACGGAGATTGCCGACCTGATTTCAAAGTAAAATCACCAAATTTCAACACATCACACTCTAACATGAAATCAATAAATTCTTTTTTATACGCTTCCATTTCAACCCTCCATGATTGTTTCGATTTGATCAAATACCATTTTCGGATTTTCGGCCTTTGTGATCGAACGCCCCACGACGATATAATCGCAACCTTCTTCTTTCGCAAGCTGAGGCGTAGCGACCCGTTTTTGATCATCTACGCTATCACTGGCTAGGCGAATACCCGGAGTCACTGTCAGGAAATCTTCTCCGCAAGCTTCATGAATTGCTTTTGCTTCATGCACCGAGCACACGACCCCATCCAATCCGGCTTCTTTTGCATTTTTTGCATAATGAATCACGCAATCAATCACCGATCCAGAAATTCCCAGCTCATCATTCATCGCTTTCTGTGAGGTTGAAGTTAATTGAGTCACCCCAATACACAAAGGACGCTGTCCGTCCTTGGCGCCTTCTTTCAAGCCTTCGACAGCGGCTTTCATCATTGTGATACCACCTGAGCAATGCACATTGGTCATATCTACGCCTAATTTTGCAAGATTTTTCATTCCGCCCTTCACAGTATTCGGAATGTCATGCAATTTCAAATCCAGAAAAATTTGGTGTCCCATTTCTTTAATCGTTTTAACAATGTCCAGTCCACAGGCATAAGTCAATTCCATTCCGATTTTGACATAGATCGGTTTGTCAAATTGTTCTAAAAATTTTATAACTTCTTCTTTGTTTGAAAAATCAAGCGCAACAATTGTTTTGCTCATCTTTAAAGCTCCTTCCTACAACTTCCTGAATTGAATGGTAACCATACTGTTCCAATACGGCTGGCAATTGTTCGATAATCTTCACGCACACATAAGGATCCACAAAATTTTGCGCTCCGATTTCGACAGCTTGCGCTCCTGCCAACAAAAATTCCAGCACATCTTCTGCGCATGTGATCCCGCCTACGCCAATAATCGGAATATTAACAGCTTGGGCCACCTGATATACCATACGGATCGCAACCGGTTTGATTGCAGGGCCGGAAAGTCCACCCGTTTTATTTGCCAATAACGGCTTCCCGGATTTCAAATCAATCCGCATTCCCATTAATGTATTGATCAACACCAAACCATCCGCGCCTGCTTCTTCAACCGCTTTAGCAATCTCTACAATATCGGTTACATTCGGCGATAATTTGACATACACCGGTTTTTTTGCTGCCGCTTTAGCAAGCCTTGTCACATGAGCAGCCAACTTAGGATCCGTTCCAAGTCCAATCCCACCATGTTTTACGTTCGGACACGAAATATTCAATTCATACGCTTTTACGACCGGCTCGGAATTTAACTTCTCAATTACTTCCACGTACTCTTCTTCGCTAGCACCTGCCACATTCGCAATAATTTCCACATCATATTGCGCTAAAAAAGGCAATTCATTTTCTATGATCAAATCGACGCCTTTATTTTGAAGTCCGATCGCATTCAGCATCCCCATCGGCGTTTCAGCAATACGAGGCGTCGGATTCCCGACTCTTTCTTTTGGAGTCGCCGATTTGATTGCAATCCCCCCAAGTTTGGATAAATCGTATAGCTCGGCATATTCTTTACCGAACCCAAAACAGCCGCTTGCCGGAATGATCGGGTTTTTCAAATGCAAGCCCGGCAATTCTACTTTTAGATCGATCATAATTTCACGCTCCTTACCGCAAATACCGGTCCGTCCTTACATACACGCTTTACAGACCCATCGGCCATTTCGACCACACAGCCCATACATGCCCCGATACCGCAGGCCATACGTGCTTCCAAAGAAAGAAAACCTTGTTCATAGCGATCATTGATAGCACGCAGCATCGGCAAAGGACCGCAAGCCATGATCAAGCCGGTCACCTGATATTTGTCGATCGCATCAAGAACCGTTCCTTTTGTTCCGTACGATCCGTCCATTGTCGCAATATGAACCTTCACACCAAGACGTTTAAACTGTTCTTCGTAAAATACATCTTCTTTTGTGTTAAATCCGAGAACAACTGTTATTTGCTTATCCGCATTTTGCTTGGCCAATTCATACAAAGGAGGAACTCCGACACCGCCGCCCACCAGCAAAAGGTGATCGCTTTCCACTATAGGAAATCCATTACCGCATGGTCCGAAAATATTCAACGACTCCCCGCTTTCCATTTCGGACATCGCCCGCGTTCCATCTCCTAAGATCTTATAAATAATTGTCAATGTATCTTGTCCGATCGAGCAAATCGAAATCGGTCTTCTTAAATAATATCCCGGAACCGTAATTTCAATAAATTGCCCGGGAACGCATTCAACAACAAGATCTGTCTGAAGGGTCATTTGATAAATGTCTTTGGCGATTTGTTTATTTTCAATGATCTTAGCGTTTTCGACCTTCATCTTATTTCCCCATTTCATTCATCGAAACCATGGAGAAACTCAACGATTCAAGCACATTAAGCAACGTGTTCGCCGTATCCAAACTCGTCATACAGGAAATGCTGTTTTCAGCCGATACTCGGCGAATCAAAAATCCATCCGCACGGCTGTTCTTATTTTTCTGTGACATTGTATTAATCACAAAATTTACCTTTCCATTTCGAATAATGTCTACAACACAATCGTCTTTTCCTTCTTCAATTTTGGAAGCATGATGTACAAACAATCCGTTGTCTTCCAGAAACTTCGCTGTTCCTTCCGTTGCGTAAATTCCATACCCGATATTCGCAAAACGCTTTGCCAAAGAAAGCACATCTTTTTTGTCTTCGTCTGCGATCGTAAGCAATACGTTTCCGTGTGTTTCTACCCGAATTCCACTTCCGACAAGAGCTTTATACAATGCTTTTTCCAAAGATGTATCGCTGCCTAATGCTTCCCCTGTCGATTTCATTTCCGGTCCAAGAACCGTATCTACACCACGTAGTTTTGCGAACGAGAATACAGGCGCCTTAACAAACACACGTTGCGAATCTTCTTTATGATAGCCCGGAATCAAGCCTTGATCGATTAACGATTCCCCTAAAACCGCCTTCGTTGCAATCGTAGACATCGGAACCCCTGTGATTTTCGACAAGAATGGAACTGTTCGAGAAGAACGAGGATTGACTTCGAGCACATACACTTTTTCATCTCGATCAACAATGAATTGAATATTATACAATCCGATAAAACGGAATCCTTTCCCGATACGCACTCCATAATCAATGATGGTATCTTTTACTTTTTGCGAAATCGTCTGCGTAGGATAGACCGAAATCGAATCGCCGGAATGCACTCCGGCCCGTTCGATATGCTCCATGATTCCCGGAATATATACATCTTTTCCGTCTGCAATCGCATCAATTTCCAATTCTTTTCCGACAACGTATTTATCGACAAGGATCGGTGCGTCATGGCTGATTTCCTTTACGGCTGTCGCCATATATACACGCAAATCTTCATCATTATGCACGATTTCCATAGCTCGACCACCAAGTACATAACTTGGACGAACAAGTACCGGATATCCAATCTTATTGGCAATGACCAATGCTTCTTCCACAGTTGTTGCCGTTTCTCCTTGCGGTTGCGGAATATCCAGTTTACGAAGCATTGCTTCAAATTCATGACGATCTTCCGCCCGATCGATATCTTCCAGGCTCGTACCTAAAATTTTCACTCCATGCTCTACAAGGGAATCAGCCAAGTTGATCGCGGTTTGTCCACCAAACTGAACAATGACTCCTAGCGGCTTTTCGAGTTCGATGACATGCATGACATCTTCAGTCGTCAAAGGTTCGAAATACAGTTTGTCGGAAATCGAGAAATCCGTCGAAACTGTTTCCGGGTTATTATTGATAATAATTGCTTCATAGCCTTCTTCTCGCAAGGTCTGTACACAATGCACAGTCGCATAGTCGAATTCGACCCCTTGTCCAATCCGAATCGGCCCCGATCCGAGAACAACAATCTTCTTTCGATCAGATCGTATCGATTCATTTTCTTGTTCATATGTCGAATAAAAGTACGGAGTGGCACTTGTAAATTCTCCGGCACACGTATCGACCATTTTGTAAACCGGAATAATCCCATTTTCTTTTCTGAGATCATAAATTTCTTTTGTGCTCATGTTCCATACACGGCCAATATAACTGTCGGAAAAACCGTATTCTTTCGCTTGTTTCAACACATCGATATCCCCGATATGGTCTGCGAGTTGTTTTTCAAGATTTACAATTCTTTGAAGATGCGACAAGAAGAACGGATCCATCTTCGTAACATTTGTAACGATCTGTGCGTCATAACCGTTACGAAGCCATTGTGCTATCGCAAAAATACGCAGGTCATCGTTTCTTTTGATTTCTTCAAGAAGTTGATCCTGATCTATCGCTTTCAGCTCTTCTTTTTCAAGGTGATCCACCTTCATTTCCAAAGAACGAACCGCTTTCAAAAGAGATTCTTCCAGTGTGCGCCCAATCGACATCACTTCTCCGGTCGCTTTCATTTGCGTACCAAGATGACGGTCGGCATTCGGAAATTTATCAAACGGGAACCGGGCAAATTTCGTGACCACATAATCAATTGCCGGTTCAAAGCATGCATAGCTTGTTTTCGTGATCGGATTCAGGATTTCATCCAATGTCAGCCCGACCGCAAGCTTGGCAGAAATCTTGGCAATCGGGTACCCTGTTGCTTTCGAAGCAAGAGCCGAAGATCTGGATACTCGTGGATTCACTTCAATCACATAATACTTAAAACTTTTTGGATCAAGAGCAAGCTGCACGTTGCATCCGCCGCAAATTTTCAAGGCACGAATGATTTTCAATGACGCACTGCGAAGCATTTGATTTTCGTGATCCGTCAATGTCTGCACCGGGGCAACCACAATACTATCTCCTGTATGAATACCCACCGGATCGACATTTTCCATGTTGCAGACGACAATCGCGTTGTTGTTGGCATCCCGCATTACTTCATATTCGATTTCTTTGTATCCGGCAATGCTTTGTTCGATCAAACATTGATGCACCGGAGAAATTTTCAATCCGGATTCGCAAATTTCACGCAATTCTTCTTCGTTATCTGCAAATCCGCCACCCGTTCCTCCTAATGTATAAGCAGGTCGGACAACGACAGGATATCCTAAGCCCTTGCAAAACTCGACTGCCTCTTCCACCGAATGCACGATTGTACTTTCCGGTACTGGTTCTTCGATTTCCTGCATAAGCGAACGGAATAATTCACGATCTTCCGCTCGATTAATCGCATGAAGATCAGTTCCTAAAATTTCGACACCATATTCATCTAAGATCCCGTCTTCGTGCAGTTCGACAACCAGATTCAAACCGGTTTGTCCTCCCAAAGATCCTAGGATCGCATCAGGACGTTCTTTATAAATGACCCTCTTGGCAAAATCGAGCGTAATCGGTTCGATATATACACGATCCGCAATTGCGGTATCTGTCATAATGGTTGCCGGATTGGAATTGATCAGGATCACTTCGTACCCTTCTTCACGTAAAGACTGGCACGCTTGACTTCCCGCATAATCAAATTCGGCAGCTTGCCCGATCACAATCGGGCCAGACCCGATAACGAGAATTTTATGAATATCTGTTCTTTTAGGCATATTTCCCCTCCTTGTCCATCAACTGGATAAATTCATCAAACAAATCACGACTATCTTCCGGTCCTGCACTCGCTTCAGGGTGGAACTGAACCGAAAAACAAGGATAATCTTTATGTCGAACACCTTCGCAGCTTTTATCATTAAGTGCCTGATAGGTCATCTCAAGACGTGTATTTTCAAGAGAATCGATATCAACGGCATATCCGTGATTTTGCGAAGTGATTTCTACTTGTCCGGTCGACAAATCGACAACCGGATGATTTCCTCCCCGATGACCGAATTTTAATTTATACGTTTGGGCTCCGCAAGCCAATGAGATAAGTTGATGTCCTAAACAAATACCGAACACGACCGTTTGCGGAATCAGCTGCTTGATTGTTTCAATCGCTTCGGGAATATCTTGAGGATCCCCCGGACCGTTGGTAAGCATGACTCCATCCGGATGATAAGACATGATCTTTTCGGCACTTGTATTGTACGGAACCACAATCAGATCGCAGCCACGCTTAGAAAGTTCACGCACAATCCCAAGCTTTGCTCCAAAATCGATGAGCACGACTTTCTTGCCGCGATTCGGGATCGGAAAGATCTTTCCGGAAGCTACGCGTGATACTTGATCATGCAAATAATCAGTCGTTTTCAACATTTCGACAATTTGATCGATATCATCGCCCGGATTGGCAAAAGTAGCTTTCATAACTCCGTGATCGCGTAATTTTCTCGTAATTGCCCGCGTATCCACTCCGTAAATTCCCGGAATTTCCTCACGCTTCAAAAAATCGTCAAGCGTTTCCTGGCTGCGCCAATTGCTTGGCTCATCACAATAATCTTTCACAACAAAGCCAAATACAGCCGGAACGATGCTTTCGTAATCATCTCGATTAATGCCGTAGTTTCCAATGAGCGGATAAGTCATCATTACGATTTGTCCGCAATAAGAATTATCGGTCAATATTTCCTGATAACCTGTCATTGAGGTGTTGAACACAAGTTCTCCTACCTTAAATTGATCGCTTCCAAACGCTTTGCCGCGATATACACTTCCATCTTCGAGTACAAGTAATCTTTCTTTCATGATTTATCCTTTCCAGACGCTCTTTCCGTCTACAAATGTTTCACATATTTTCGCATGAACCTTTGCTCCATCAAACGGTGTGTTCTTTCCCATTGATTCGAATTGATCAGCACAAATCACATGTTCGTTCTCTAAGTCGACCAAAACAAGATCGGCATTAGCCCCGATACGAATTTGCCCGATTCCTTCCAGCCCAAAACGATTGGCCGGTGTCGCCGACATCCAGTCGACCAGCTGAGCAAGAGTCCATCGTTTTTGCTTATAAACAAATTCTGTGTAAAGAAGCGCAAAACTTGTTTCCAATGACACGATCCCAAACGGCGCTTCTTCCATCGATCTTTCCTTTTCTTCTTTTGTGTGAGGAGCATGATCATTGGCAATCAGATCAAGTTTTCCCTCCTCAAGACCTTCGATTAAAGCGATGCGGTCCGCGTGGCTTCGCAAAGGCGGATTCATCTTCCAATTCGGCCCTTTCACATCTTGATCTTCCAGCAAAAGATGATGTGCGGTCACTTCGCCGGAGACATCACATCCGCTTCTTTTCGCTTTGGCGATCAGATCGACACTTTCCTTAGCACTAATATGACACGCGTGATACCGATTTCCGATATCTTTGACAAGCCGAAGATCTCGATCCAGCTGCTCGTATTCGCAAGCAGAAGGAATTCCGATCCAACCATGTTCTTTTGCGTAGTCGCTTTCATGAACGCTTGCTTTCGGAACACGATACTTCATATCTTCGGTATGGCAGGAAAAAAGAACACCGTTTTCTTTGGCACTGTTCATTGCCTCTTTCATGATCTCATCGTTTGCTACACCGACTCCGTCATCGGAGAACCATTCGATTCCCAGCTTTTTCAAAGCCGCATAATCGACAATTTCTTTTCCGGCTTCATTTTTCGTAATGGTTCCAAACGGATGCACATGGACAATCGCATTTTCTTCGATTTGTTTTAGATACGTTTCCATCACTTCGCAGCTACTTGGAAACGGCAAGACATTCGGCATTGCGAAAATTGTCGTAAATCCGCCTGCAGCTGCGGCTTTTGTTCCGGTCGCAATCGTTTCTTTTTGCGCATGCCCCGGTTCCCTTAAATGCACATGCACATCAACTAGTCCGGGAATCAGCACTTTTCCGCTTCCGTCAATGATTTCCGTAAATTCATCATCGATCCCATTCCTCAACTCGCTTCCTTGAGGAATGATCTTTCTTATTTTTTCATCAAAAAGCACATCGACATCTTTTAACTGATCCAAGATCAAAACTTTCGCATTTTTAATGAGTTTCATCCAATTCCTTCCTCCTTAAACGCACTGTAACCAAACGCCCTCTTAATCACCGCTTTACGTACAAGAACTCCATTTTCCATTTGCTTGAAAATTCGGCTCTTTTCGCATTCTACAAGATCATCGGCAATTTCGATGCCGCGGTTTACGGGCGCCGGATGCATAATGATTGCTTTTTCTTTCATCATGGCATAACGACGATGATCAAGGCCGTACTGATGCAAGTAGTCTTCATCGCTCATTTGATTCAAGCTTGCACCGCGCTCTTTCTGAATACGCAGCATCATGACGACATCGGCCCAGCGAACCCCTTCATCCATTTCAATGGTCGGATAGCCTTCTCTTCTCCACTCCTTAGGTCCTGCAAACAATACATTGGCACCTAATCGAGTCAGAGCGTCTTTATTCGAGGCGGCCACACGCGAATGGGCGATATCTCCGCAAATAAGGACATTCAATCCTTCAAAACTTTTGAACTCATCATATATCGTATATAAGTCCAACAGACATTGAGTCGGATGGTTTCCTTTCCCGTCACCGGCATTTAGAATCGGGATCTTGATGTCTTTAAGCTGCTTGAAATATTCATCTTCGGGATGACGAATCACAAGAACTTTATATCCGATCGCCTCAAACGTTTTTACCGTATCGTATAATGTTTCTCCTTTGGTAACGCTCGAAGAAGCTGAATTAAAATCGGCAACCGAACATCCCAATTGATATTCGGCACTCTCGAAAGAGTAATGCGTTCTTGTCGAAGGCTCAAAAAAAAGATTAGCAACCAATGCATTATGCATTGGTAAATGCCAATCTTGTTGAGAAATATTAAAAACTCGTGCATCATTTAAGATTTCCATGATGTCATGGGTACTGAGATCATTTATTGAAAGCAATGAATGTTTATTCATAAAACCCTCCTCTAAAAAGGATCTTCCCTTTTTTATCTGTCCTATTTTAACATACTCATCGCACAGAATCTACCTCATTTTAGAAACAAAAACAAAAGTTCCATAAAACAGTAAATTTTATTTTGTTTATTCGATATTTAAGTATTCTTTTAAAGCGGGAATCGCTTTTCTTCCATCATGGTATCCTAGATAATAAAGGCGTCCCAACTTTTCCATATCCTTTTCAAGCCGGGATACCGGAATGTATTCACTTGGCGCGATCGCAAACAAACGGCCACGACGATGCTGACGGGCAATTTCGTCGCATTGGGCATTGTATAAGTCATTGGATCGATCGAATACTTCGCAAAATTCAGGATGATTCCTAAAAACCGCATTAAAAGCTTTTTTCTCATTCTCACCCATCGGCGGCTTTCGATATTCGTCCGGCTGCGTCTTTACGACCACGATCTTTTCAAATCCTTGGTCAATTGCCCATTGAAAAGCAATCTTATCGGCACAACCTCCATCCAAATACGGATGTCCGTTGATTTCTACGGCTCTGGAAAAAACGGGCATCGAAGCCGAAGCCTGAATGGCTTTGAGAATATCTTCTGTTTCTCCCTTTTCCATATATTCCGCTTTTCCGGTATCGACATTTGTCACAACCGCAATAAATCGTCTTTTCGGATCCATAAACCGTTCCATATCGAATGGATCTCCTTCCAAATCGTGATTGAGTGCAAAATCAAAACCGACCACTCCTCCGTTATTCAAAAGAGCTTGGCGACCCACATAACGGGAATCATGTCGATATTCAAGATTAATCCGTGCTGAGCGGCCAATCTGCCCGGAAACATAATTCATTCCATTCAAAGCGCCTGCGGATGTTCCGACTGTCGTTTGCATATTAATGCCTGCTTCCATCAAAGCGTCCAGCACACCTTCCCCATACACTCCGCGAAATGCTCCTCCTTCAAGAACGATGCATCCTTCGACGATATTTTGATTGGCTTGCCCTCTCGGTAAATAAACAAGCCCGGAAAACACTTTTTCATTATTTGCCATAATTCGTACCCCTTTGAATAATTCTCATTATAATCAACATTTTATTGTTCGCAAAGAACTTGCCTATCATACCATTTCTTTTTCATTTCACCAAACATTCTTGATTGGTACCGCTTTCTTGAAAAAAAAGTCTTAAATATATTATTTTTTTTGATACAATATGCCACATATGTCGAAAAAAAGTCCATTTTGACATTTTTTCGACAGAAACGGATCATTTCTTTGAAAAACATATTTCTACGTTTTTTTTAAGCTATAATGAAACCGTAAACAAAAGAAGGGACTTTTTGTCTGGCACCTTAATTTCTCATATCTTTTGGTTCTACTGTTTATACAGGGAAAAATAGAGAGTGAAGGAGTAAATGGAACAAAACATTTTCTTTTTTTTAAAAAACAAAAAAAATACACATTATCTTTACGGAAACTTGAGTTTTGCGGAAGGACTCCGTATTTTTAGAGAAAGCGGATTTACCGCAACTCCAGTCATTGATTATCAAGGCCATTATTTAGGAACTGTAACAGAAGGGGATTTTTTGTATTATATCGCAGATCATCCTCATATTACTCAGGAAGAGATTGCTGTTGTTGAAATCAGCAGTCTGATCCGTGATGGATTTATGCCTGCTGTACCTTTTAATGTTTCAATGAGTGAATTGTTCAATCGTTCGCTTGAACAAAATTACGTGCCAGTCGTTGATGATCGCAATATCTTTATCGGAATCGTAACGCGAAAAACGATCATCTCTTACTTGATGAGCCATCGTGCAGAAGATATCGCTCCATATGAAAAAGTATTGCGAAAAAAAGAAGGAAACATTCAAAAACTAAACCCCATTTTTACACTTCGATAGACAATGGATGCATGCCCGCCGGTGAGCGGGCTTTTATATTTTCTTGCGGCGCAATCTTCTTTTCTTTTTGAGATCCTTATTCATCAAGGCCCAATCTTTTTCAAGAATATACACAGATGCACATCCCGGATTGCATGTAACCCGAATCCTTCCGTTTTGGTCAAACGTTTCTTTATGATCCGGATCCATGATATCGATCAAAGTCATTCCGGCATAGTTTGGTTCCGAAAAGATTTTTTCCTTCCAATCCGCAATCGTATAGATCACAATGACCGGGTGCGTTCCGTAGGCCATCCAGCACGCCTTTTGACGATCTTCGTCAAAAAGATCGATAATATTGTCGCTTAATAAATTATGTCGTATCCAAACCATTTCTTTTAAGCCATGAACCGGCTCCTTATGGAGAGAAGGCATTCCGTAATAATCTCCGTAAAATATGCAAGGACACTGGCAACGATACAGAAGGATCGAACAATAGGCAGCTGTCTTGAACCAATCCATAACCCAGCTTTCCAACGACTGCCCCGGCTGCGTATCGTGATTATCTACAAAAGCGCACGCATGATCCGGATCGATACCCGATAAAGTGTTTTGGAATAAGTTGCGGATATCATAAGTTCCATTAGACATAGAAGCTCGTTGCAGTTCATAATGAAGCGGAACATCCATCAGCCGCATACAATAGCCGCAATCATGCAAATAGCGTTTCAAATCCCAGAGGTTTCCGCTCCAAAACTCTCCGACCGCAAAATTCGGGTGATTTCCCAATCGATGCATTTCTTCCAGCCAGCAAGGGAAAAAGGATGAATCGATATTTTTGATTGCATCCAACCGAAACCCATCAATCTGACTTGTCTTTGTATACCATCTTCCCCACTCATAAAGCTCTTTCAATACTTCGGGATTTGTAAAGTCAACATCACACCCCATAATAAAATCGTAGTTGCCGTTTTCATGACTTACGCGATCATTCCATCTTTTTCCTTCAAACAATAAAATATCGTTCTGTTTTGTATCTTCATTGTAGTCGGTTCCGGTAAAATGATGCCAGTTCCATTGAAACGAAGAATATTGGGCAGCACGACCCGGAAAAGTAAAACGCGACCATGTCAAGACCTCATGCGGCTCCTGACACACAGCATTACGATCTTGATAAATGACTGTGCTTGCGATCGCATTTTCTAAAGCATCTGCTCCCATCTTATGATTAAGGACCACATCTGCGATAACTTTGATGTGGTTTTGATGTAAAGCCGAAATAGCCCGCAAATATTGACTTTTCGTTCCGTATTTCGTACTTTGAGATCCCTTTTGATAAAATTCTCCCAGATCGTAAAGATCATATGCTCCATAACCGACATCATTTACACCGGCTGCTCCTTTTGTGGCCGGAGGCATCCATACCATCGTAAATCCTATCCGGGATAATTCTTTGGCATTCGCTGTCAGTTTTTTATATAAACTGCGATCTGCGGGAAGATCCCACTCGAAATATTGAATCATCGTATCCTTCTTCATTTTTACTCACCTTTAAATATCAGTTTACTGATTTTTCTGTGAAATGCGAAAGCGATGCCCTTGCTCACATTGAAATCAATCCATGATTTGTGTATCATAAATATATTAACCAAACTAAGAAAGGAAGAAGAAATTATATGAAATCTGACGATAGTTGGCCCAAGCCGTTCAATCTGAAACAAAAAGGAGATTCGCTATGCAATGGTTGAGTCTTGGTGTTCTATGCATCCTCCTTTATGGTTTTTTTACGTTTGGGCAAACCACTATTGCCAACAACACAGAACAAGTTCCCAAATATGCGTATAAAACTATGATCTGGCTTAAACTGTTCGCCTTGATCAGCGGCTTGTTTTGTATCCTTCATTTTGAAGGAATCAATATATACGCTGTACTTATCCTTTATTTATATTGTACCTATGTTTTCGGAGAATTGCTTCCTTTGCGTTACTTGGCAAAGCATGAAGAACAAAGCAAAAGAGCGATTTCTTTTCTTTCTTCGATCACGACAATTTTCCGTCTTTTTACATTTTTTATTCCAATTGATCCATTGCCGATCAACGAAAAAATATCCGAAGAAGATATTCGCGAAATGATCCATGCTGCAACGAAAAGCGAAAATATCGATGAACCTCAAAAAGATATTATTGAAAATGTCTTTGAGCTGGACGACACCTCAATCGAAGAAATTTGCACACATCGATCCCAAGTCATTTCTTTATCGCTCGACGAAAGCGACGAAACGTGGCACAAGATCATTCATGACAACCGCCATACCTTTTATCCGATTACCGGAAGAGATGATGACGATATTATCGGAGTGCTTGACACAAGAGATTATTTCCGTCTGGATGAACCAAACCGCGCCAATGTAATGAAGTATGCTGTAGATCAGCCTTTATTCGTTTCGGAAAACGTAAAAGTCGATCATCTTTTCTTTGAAATGAAAAAACAGAGAATTTATTTTGCGATTGTTTTAGACGAATACGGAGGAATGACAGGGATTGTCACCTTACACGATATCGTGGAAACGCTGCTTGGGGAAATGCACGAAATGGATGATGTGATCGAGCCTGACTCCATCGACCAAATCAACAATGATCAATGGCGCATTTACGGCCTTGCCGATCTTGAAGATGTGCAAAAAGCTCTGCAGGTCACGCTTCCAATCGAAGAATACGATACATTTGGCGGATATGTTCTCGGAAGTTACGGGCACATTCCCCAAGACGGAACGACTTTTGATATTACACTGGATTCTTTAGATATTCACGTCAAAGAAATCCAGAACCATCGTATCGGACAAACTATTGTCACAAAGCTAAAAGAAGGAACAAATGATGAACAACCTAAAAAAGAACATTGAGAAAAAAGGGACATTTTTAGATCATGATATATTGAAGGTTGATTCGTTTTTGAATCATCAAGTCGATATCGACCTTGTCGAAGAAATGGGCGAATGTTTTTATGACCATTTCAAAAATGCGTCAATCACAAAGGTCGTCACCTTGGAATCAAGTGGGATTGCACCTGCTTATGCGACCGCAAGACGTCTGCATGTGCCTATGCTTTTTATCAAAAAAAGCGAGCCAAGCACTATGCAAGCTCCTTTTTCTTCCACGGTTTATTCTTTTACCAAGCAGCGTTCTTACACGATCTGTATGGAACAAAATTACTTGACTGAAAACGACCGGGTTTTATTTATTGATGATTTTCTGGCAAATGGCGAAGCGTTCAAAGGTGTGGAACAATTGATCGAACAAAGTCATGCCAAAATTGTCGGTGTGGGGATCTGCATCGAAAAAAGATTTCAAAAAGGACATTCCTATATTTGCGGCAAAGGCTATGATCTTCTTGCTTTGGCATCAATCGATCATATAGAAAACAAGAAAATTATATGGGCGTAAAAAAAGATGGAAATTATTCTCCATCTTTTTCTTTTTTCTCGATTTCTTCGATCACAATCATTTCTTCCTGAATTTTCGGCGACATCATTTCTTTTAAACGCAAGGCTCTTCTTTCGATGATTGATTTGGTTTGATCATTGAAACACAATTCAAAACCATGAAACAACCCTTTATTTAAATATGTATGTACGTTAACACCGGCATCGAAAAGTTTTTGTCCGTACGCAATGGCCTCATCGCGAAGGCAATCATATTGTTCAGCTTCGATCATTGTTGGCGGCAAGTTTTCGAAATTGGTTTCCAGCATCGGAGAAAGGTACTGGGGAAATTCAAAACCGCAACCTTCGGTATACCGTTGCCACATGACCTCATTGACTTTCGAATTCCAAATTGGCGAATCTGTAAATTCTTTCATAGAGTTTGAATCCATATTCAGATCAAGGACCGGATAAATAAGCATTTGCGCTTGCAGTTCCGCTCCATTATCTCTGGCCCATAAGCTCAAGGCTGCCGCAATGCATCCGCCAGCACTATCTCCCGCTACGCCGATCGGAATGTCTTTTGTTGTGGTTTCGTAAATATGTTTCAGGACCCGGATCCCATCAGCAAGCGGGGCCGGATACGCCTCTGTTCGATAATGGACAAATACGATTGTGCATCCGGAAATTTTCGAGTATAAGCGCATCATTTGATCAAAATACGGAGCTGCGCCGTATGCGAACGCTCCTCCATGGAAATATAAAAGAATTGGTGCTTTTTCCTGCATATTTCCGTAAATTGTCACCGGTACTCCGTCGATTTCATCGTCATTCACCGGAATATCTTGTTCACTTTCTTCACGAAACGACTTCATTTTTTTCAGCATCGAATTTCCGATTTCGATCACGTGATCGTTCATGATCCATTTTGGTGCTGTCCATAATCCCAGAATCCCATATCCTTTGGCTAGATCGTATTTTTCTTTTCGTTTTACACAATAGTAAGCTCCAATTCCGGAAAGAACACCTATCAGGACCAAAAATTTCTTTTTCATATCGTTATTTCAACCTCTTTTTTAATTCAAACAATGAAATTCCCTTTTCTTTTGCGAATCGAGCTAGATCCTCATACTCGTATTTTTCTTTGATAATTCCGTATCCGCTGGCTCGTTTTTTACGAATGATCCCAAATTCCGTTTCTTCTTTTTGAATCGCCCGTGTAAGGACATATCTTGCGCAATGATATTCCCGAATACCAAGAGTTGTGGTATTTTTCATGATGACATCTGCGATCTTTTCTTTTTTTGTGCCGTCGCAAATGGCACTCAGCAAAACTCCGGGACGTGATTTTTTCATAGTAACAGGAATAAAGAACACATCACGCGCCCCTTCTTCCAATAAACGTTCCATCGCAAAGCCAAGCTCTTCCCCGCTCATATCATCCAAATTGCACTGCAATTCGTAAATATCATCACGATCTTCCTCGGTCGTTCCTAAAAAGATTCGTACACAATTCGCTTGTTCGAAATCTTTCGTACCCATTCCATAACCGATTTTTTTTGTTTTCATGACCGGTCTTTCGCAAAATCCGTTAGCAAACCATTTCAAGATGGCGGCTCCTGTTGGCGTGCAAAGTTCGGCACGGAAAACCCCTGAATAATTCGGAATTCCTTCAAGCAAATAGGCGGTAGCCGGTGCCGGCACAGGCAAAATACCGTGAGCACATTTCACCGTTCCGCTTCCGGTGCATATCGGAGAACAAAGTATTTGTTCCGGAGCAATTTCTTCGATCAGCATACACACATTGACTACATCTGCAATCGCATCCATTGTTCCGACTTCATGGAAATGGACATTCGTAATTGGCATATTGTGAGCTTTTGCTTCCGCTTGAGCAATCAGCCGGTAAATTTCGATTGCGTTCTCTTTGACCTGCTCGGATACATTCAATCGATAAATAATACGGTGCACATCACTTAGCGTGTGGTGTACATGATGATGTGCATGAGAATGCTCATGGTGATCATGATTATGCATATGTTCATCTTCGATTTGTCCATGTACGTGCACATCGACGTGAAGTCCATGAATTCCGCATTTTTCACAAGGGTTAGCATGCATATGGACTCCGTCAAGTCCGATCTCATTCATTTTTCGAATCATTTCTTCTTGATTTGGCACAAGCTGAAGCAAAGCCGCTGTAAGCATATCTCCTGCTGCACCCATCGCACACTCTATAAATAATATTCGCATTCATTTCCCTCTTTCCAAATCTTTTTATTATTTATTATTATACCTGAATTCATTTCTTAATTGGAATTGTGACATCAAGAAAATACACTTTTACATAAAATTCCGTTATAATGAGCACAAGAAGCAAATGAAAGGATACAATTTTTTATGAAAGCGAAGATTGCGCTTATTTTGGCGTTGACTTTAGGCTTGAGTGCATGTTCTGCGGCTCCTGCCAAAAATCAAACCGATCAACCGATTAGCCAGCAAGCGAACGAACAGTTTACAAAGTATTTAAACGATTATGTCGTAGAAATGGCAGAAAGCGATTTTACGACAATGCATCAGTTTTTCGAACATCCCGAAAACTACGGAATCGATCCGGAAAAAGTTGAAGTGACTCTTGGCTCGATCGAGCCGGACGAAGAAAGCAAAGCGCTTGAGAAAAAATTGAGCGATCAGCTGGATTCCTTCGATCGAAGCAGTTTAGATGAACGCCAACAGACGATTTACGATCAGCTGCAATATCAATTTGACCAAAGCCAACAGGAAGAAGAGGAAAAATTCCGCTATCTTGGCAATATGTGGAGCTCAATGAACGGTCTTCCGCAAACACTCGTATCTTATTTCAGTGAATACGAATTGCGTCAAGAATCCGATATTGCTCCTCTCATTCAATTGATCAATGATATTCCGCGCTATACAAAAGAGGCACTCACGTATTCCGAAAAGCAAGCGGAAAATGATACATTGATGCTTGATTACGAAGACACGATTCAATCGTGCCAAGAAATTCTCAATTCGAAAGAGAACAGTGCTGTCACAGCCGAATTGATGAAAGATGTCGAACAGCTTGATCTCGATCCTGAAAAAACCATTCAATACGAAAAGCAGATCAAAGATGCTCTTGACACATCGTTTTTTCCTTCTTATCAGCTCATGATTGACGGATTGACAAAATTAAAAGATTCGATTCAACCGGTAGCGGGAATGGCCTCTTTGGAAAACGGGAAAGAATATTACGAACTTCTGGTTCAGCAATATACGGGAACAACCGATTCGATCGAAACGATAAAGAAAAACGTAGAAAATGAAATTGATGAGATCAGCACTCAGGTATCTAGCTTATTAACGGATGACAATTACGATATGATTCTCAACTATATGAATTTAAAGACGGACTTCGAAAACGTTGAAGATATTCTGGTTTTCCTAAATGAAAACTACGATCGTTATTTTCCTCAAGTTGATGCAATGAAGTACGATTTGCAGCCTTTGGCTGACGATCAGTCCCAAGAAGGAATTGTGGCGTATTTCATGATCCCTGCCGTAGATTCGACGACCGATTATCGCATACGCTATAACCGACGGGATTACGGAGATGATCCTAGTGCCCTTTCGTTGTACCAAACATTAGCCCATGAAGGTATTCCGGGTCATATGTATCAAGCTCAGTACAACAAGGAACACTTTCAATATACGATCGAATACTTTTTATCGAATTCAGGATTTAGCGAAGGATACGCAACCTATGTCGAAAACCAAAGCTTGAAGTTTCTGGATCTCGATCCTGATTTGATTAATATGTATGTTTATGAGGATCTTCTCAACAACAACTATATCTTATTGATGGATATTGCTGTAAACTATGAAGGCTTGAATCTCGAAGAGTTCCAGTCGACATTTGATATGTTCGATCCGACTGCGCTTGAAAGCATTTATGATCAGCTCGCCGGAAATCCGGGTGTCTTTATGTCGTACTATTATGGCTACAACAAGATCAGTAATCTTAGAGAAGAGGCCAAGGAAGCCCTGAAGGATTCTTTTGATGATGTTGAATTCAACAATGCGTTATTGCAATCGGGAAGCGTGAACTTTGATCTAATCCAGCAGAACATCGATAAATATATAAAGGATAACCAATAAATAAATGACAAAGATTCACATACAAGATCTCATCAAACATTTGGCATCAATCGATCTAAAGCGTAAGATGACATCTATATTAGTTGAGCCAAAAGAAAAAAAGTAGGCCAATTTCCTCTTTAAAAGAAAACCCTAGAGAAATCTTTCTCTAGGGTTTTTGCTTCGTAATTTTCCAAATCTTTCAAATAAACAAAGGAAACAAATAGATCTTTTTAAGATTATATTGGCCATTAAAAAGCGCCGGAAAGTATTTTTGTGTCTTACTCTTCGATCGTTTCCTCGACTTCTTCGGTTTCTTTTTGTTTTAAAGGAAAACGTTTTGTCAATTTTGTTAAATGAAGCAATTCTTCCTTGACCTCATCCGTAAGCTGTCCCGGAAGCAGACGCCAAGCCCAGTTGCCACCCAGCTTACTAGGAACATTCATCCGTGCTTCATCGCCAAGACCTAAAAGATCCTGAGCCGTAACGATTGTATAATCGGATGGTGATTTCATCAATTCGCGAATCATCGTCCAATGATAGTTTTTCGGATCGTTCGCCTGCAAGTAATCGATTGCCAGTTCACGATCTTCTTTATTCACATTTTTAAACCATCCCTGAATCGTATCGTTGTCGTGTGTTCCCGTATAAGCAATCGAATTTTTCGGATAGTTATACGGATAGTAATCGTTGCTGGCCGCATCTCTGGAATCAAACGCAAACTGCAAAATCTTCATGCCCGGGAATTTCGTATCGGCCAATAGCTTCTTTGCCGATGGAGTCAAGAATCCGAGATCTTCCGCAATAATATGCTGTTTCCCGAGTTTCTTTTCCATCGTTTCGAACAAATCGATTCCCGGACCTTCAAGCCATTTTCCGTTTTTCGCTGTTGGTTCGCCATATGGAATGGCGTAGTAAGAATCAAATCCGCGGAAATGATCGATACGAAGAATATCATACATATTCAATAAATATGCAATACGACGAATCCACCACTCATATCCGGTTTCTTTATGATACTTCCAATCGTAAAGTGGATTTCCCCAAAGTTGTCCGTCTGCCGAGAATCCATCCGGAGGGCATCCGGCCACACGTTCCGGATTGAGATCTTCATCAAGAGCAAACAATTCCGGATGGGACCACACGTCAACAGAATCCCGAGCCACATAAATCGGCAAGTCGCCAATCACTTCAATATCGTTTTTATTGGCGTATTCTTTCAGATCTTCCCACTGCTTGCGGAAGAAGTATTGGATTACCTTATAGAAATCAACATCTTCCTTGAATTGTTCTTCCCATTGCTTTGCTTTTTTTGGATCGTAGAATTTAAATTCATCATCCCATTCATACCAAGGCTTTCCGTCGAAATGCTTTTTCAACGCCATGAATAATGCATAGTCGTTGATCCAATCGATATTTTCTTCCAAGAATTTTTCGTATTGTTCATTCGGTTTTTCCAGAAAACGGTTGGTTGCTTGGCGAAGCACATTAAATCGATTATTGTAAAGAATCCCGAAATCCACTTCATCCGGTTTTACTTCCCAATCAATCCAGTTGTATTCTTCCGGAATAAGCCAGCCTTCTTTTGAAAGCAGGTCAAAATCGATAAAGTAAGGATTTCCCGCAAACGTAGAATACGAAGCGTAAGGAGAATCTCCGAAACTTGTCGGATGGATCGGCAAAATCTGCCAATACGATTGTCCGCTCTCTTTCAGAAAGTCGATAAAATCGTACGCTTCCTTCCCCATGGTTCCAACACCATAGGGACTCGGAAGACTTGTAATGTGTAATAGTACTCCGTTTTTTCTCATATTATAATTTCTCACTTTCAGTCTATATCATTATAAAACAAAGAAGCCCATTTGTGTATGAGCTTCTTATGGTTGTATCTCTTTATCCTTTGACTGCGCCGGCCGCAACACCTTTGATAATATATTTTTGCCCGAAAATATATACAATGATGACCGGAATGACAGTCAGCATAATGGATGCCATCATAGGACCCATTTCAACACGTCCATAGCTTCCGCGGAAATATTGAATCAACATTGGGATCGTCTTATATTTCGTGATATCAAGAACCAGTGTCGGCAAGAGATAATCGTTCCAGACCCACATTGCTTCCAAGATCGCTACCGAAACCATGGTTGGTTTCAAAATCGGTACAACAATCTTGAAAAAAATCTGAAGTGGTGTGCATCCATCAATCATGGCTGCCTCTTCGATTTCAACCGGAATCGCTTTCACAAATCCGGCAAACATGAATACAGCCAAACCGGCACCAAACCCTAAATAAATGATCCACAAATTATACGGATTGTTCAGTTTTAACATATCGGCCGTTTGCGAAAGAGTAAACATAACCATCTGAAACGGTACGACCATCGAAAACACAAATAAATAATATAAAAAGTTATTTACTTTTGTTTGAACACGAGTAATGTACCAAGCGCACATCGAACATAAAATGATGATTGCTGCCACGGATGTAACCGTAATTAGCACAGAATATCCTAATGATGCCAAAAATCCAAATGAATTGATGGCCTTCACATAATTCTCAAGTCCGCCAAATGATGCCGAGTTGACAAGATCGAATGCCGAACTTGTCGTAATGGCCGATTCGATCTTCAACGAGTTGTTCAAGATCATGAAGATCGGATAGATCCACGCAAGGGCGAGCGGGATCATGATCACAAGCAGGATAATATTGATAACCTTCTTTTTCTTGGTCATTATTGTTGTACCTCCTTAGAACGGGTTGCACGCAATTGCCAGAAGCTGACAAGAACGACAACGATCGAGAAGAGAACGGCTTTTGCCTGACCGATTCCTTTCCATAATTTTCCGGCCCGAGAGTAGAACGTTTGATAAATATTCAACGCAAGCATGTCGGTCATATGGTTTGGATCCCCGGCCGTCAATGCCAAGTTCTGATCGAATAACTTGAAACTGTTCGTAAGGGTCAGGAATACGCAGATCGTAATGGAAGGCATCATCATTGGAACTTTTATTTTCCATAAAATCTGCCAGTCAGTCGCGCCATCAATCCTTGCAGCTTCAATCAGATCATCCGGAACGTTTTGCAAACCGGCAATATAAATGATCATCATATATCCGATTTGCTGCCAACACATAAGGATGATAATACCCCAGTATCCTGCTGTTGCGTTCAAGCGAAGCAACGGTTCTCCGACAATGGAGAGGACACAGTTAAGCAAGATTTGCCAAATATAACCAAGTACGATACCGCCGATTAAGTTTGGCATGAAAAATACAGTACGGAACAAGTTTGTCCCTTTTAATTTTTGCGTCAACGCCATCGCAAGCGCAAATGCGAGAATATTAATTGCCAGTACATTAACAATAGCGACAAGAACCGTAAATCCCGCGGATTTTATGAATGATGCATCTGTCAGAGCAGAAACATAGTTTTCAAATCCAATAAATGTCGCATTGCCTACTGTGGTGAACTGACAAAACGATAAATACAACCCTTCCACAAACGGAACGATGAATCCGATCGTGAATGCGACAAGAGTCGGAAGCACGAACAGCCATCCATATTTTTTTAATGTTCGTTCCATAGAATTCCTCCTTATCCAAATGAAACAGGCAGACATTTCTATCTGCCTGTCATTCATTTTCATTAAATTTTAGACAGTGTCTTTATTTTTCGTTTGTAAGATCGTATTCTGTCTTCCATCCATCAACAAATGCTGTTTTGACTTTATCCCAATTTGCATCGGTTGGATCCGCTGCATATGCGATCAAGGCAGAACCTACACCGTTTTTCCATTCTTCGCTAGGAATTGTTGTGAATGCCCAGCTAATCGGCGTCTTGCCTTCTTCGGTCATCTTTTGATCTTTGGCTACAAATACGTTATCACTTGGTTTTGCGTCTTTAAACGGAATAACAAATCCCATATCATCGGCCATTGCAGTCGTTCCTTCATCGGAAGTTACACACCATTCCATGAAATCAAGAGTTGCCTGAATATCTTCTTCAGACGCTTCATTGTTGACTACCCAGTAGTTTTCAGTACCTGTGCAAAGTCCCTGATTTTCTTCTTCGCCAACGCCAAAGTAGATTGGAATCATCGTCAATTCATTTGGATCCATTCCCGAATCAACAAGGTTTGTATATTCCCAAGAACCGTTTTGATAGAATACGGCTTCACCTTTTTCAAATTCGTTTCGACTGTCATCTCCGGTCTTTGCCGCAAGATCTTTTCCAGGAACTGTCGAATCGGTAATGTAAAGGTCGAAAATTTTACGATATTCATCAAGGTATTTTCCTTCGATTGCTTCGGAAGAGTTAATTCCTTTGTCTGTGTATTCGAAGTAGATTGGCATATTAGCCAAATGAGTCTTATAACGCCAGTCACTTGATCCATTCATACCTGCTGATGTAAAGGCCGAAAATTTTAATTCATCTTTACGACTTGTGATATCATCAGCGACTTTCTTCAAGTCATCGAAAGATTTAATGTCATCTACTGTATATCCGGCTTCTTTCAATAATTTTTCATTTACGATCAGTCCATATGATTCGATACAATAAGCAATTGCCGCCACTGAATCATCACCATTGTCAAGCGCGTAAGAATCGCTTGTCAATTGTTCGTAAATCGGTGTTCCTTTTAAATTATACGCATAATCTTCCCAGTTCTTCAAACCGATCGGTCCGTTAACCTGGAATAATGTCGGTGCTCCGCTTTTACCCATTTCAGACATCAGGGTTGTTTCATAGTTTCCGGAAGCGGCAGTTACAACTTTTACATCCACACCTTTTTCTTCTGTGTATTTCTTAGCTAAGTTTTGCCAAGCTTCATCTTGTTCTGGTTTAAAGTTTAAATAATAAACAGATCCTTTTTTGTCCGATCCGGAATCTGATGAGCCTGAGCTTCCGCATCCTGCTAGTAACATTGTTGCTGCCATACCTGCTGACAACATTGTTTGCCATTTCTTCATGATAGTAAAACTTCCTCCTTCGTTTCTTGAGAAACAGTCTTTTATGCACTTTGTAAGCGCTTGTACTAGCTCAAGCTTAAATCAGCCTAGTGTAATTTTGCAAACGAGGTTGCACAACAGAACCGACTTTTCCAAATAAACAACCAAACAGGACACTTTGAGCGTTTGAATTGAGATAATCCGAAAAAGTTACATATTCTAAAGTGCTTTTTTTGGGAAATTATGGAAAAAAAGTAAAAAATTGTGTATCATTAAAATTGAATTGCAAAAATTTATTAGAAATATTATGAGGTAATCGATTTATGTTATTGTTTTCACAGTGTTTCGCGATCGCCTGCTCGATCGTGGTACCTATCCTTATTGCGATCTATCTCGGACTACATTATGAAGGAAAATGGAAACCGCTTATTTTTGGTGCCTTGACCTACATATTATTTCAAATGAGCTTGTTTATGCCTTTGATGTCGCTTATCCTTTCGAACGATACCGTAAGTCAATGGATATCCGCTCATTATTCCCTTTACCTTGTATTCTTTTCCTTGACGAATACAGTATTTGCGGAATTGTTCCGTTACTTGATCATTTATATCTTTTTGAAACATGAAACGACCAATTTGGATGGTGTCGCATTCGGAATCGGTTTCGGTGGATTCGAAACTGCCCTTACAGTCGGTATGAATGTAATCATCAGCATTATGGCTTCGTCTTATATCGCTAAACTTGGAGTGACAAGCGCTCTGATGGCAGAAGGTGTCGGCCAGCTTTGTCTTCTAGTTTTGCAAGTAGGATGGACCTTACTGATCATGCAAGCGATTCGGACCAAGAAGAAAAAGTTTCTTTTGATTTGTATTGGTCTAGAATTCTTGATCACATGCATTTCAAGGCTCGGTCAAAACGTTTGGCATTGGAACATTTGGCTTCTTTTATTGTTTATGATTTCTTTTGCTCTGATCATGGCCATGTATATCGCGCAAATTTTTAAAACTGAAAATAAATCTTAAGCTTCAACAAATTGCTTGAAGTTTTTTTTTTACTATGGAATAATGATAGAAATGAAACCGCTTTTATTTTAGATTGGGAAAGCGTGAAGGAAATAACAAGATAAGGAGAACCAAAAGCATTTATGGCTGATTTAAATTTAAAACATATCAATAAAACATATCCTAATGGGTTTGTTGCCGTTAAAGATTTCAACCTCGACATCAAAGATGGTGAATTTGTTATTTTTGTCGGACCTTCCGGATGCGGAAAATCGACAACACTGCGCATGATTGCAGGACTTGAGGACATTACTGGCGGCGATCTAATGATTGACGGCAATCGAGTGAATGATGCCGAACCGAAAGATCGTGACATCGCAATGGTGTTCCAAAGTTATGCACTTTATCCGCATATGACCGTTCGCGAAAATATGGAATTTCCGTTAAAGATCGCGAAATTACCGAAAAACGAAATTGATGCACGTGTTGACGAAGCAGCAAAAACGTTAGGTCTTGAAAGCCTGCTGGATCGTAAACCAAAAGCTCTTTCGGGAGGACAAAGACAGCGTGTCGCAATGGGTCGGGCAATCGTGCGCCATCCGAAAGTATTACTGATGGATGAACCTCTCTCGAACCTTGATGCAAAGCTGCGTGGACAGATGCGTGTCGAAATCTCAAGACTTCACGAAAAGCTTGGCTCGACAATTGTTTATGTAACCCATGACCAAACCGAAGCCATGACTTTGGGTGATCGAATCGTTGTTATGAGCGATGGCGAAGTACAACAAATCGATACACCGCAAAATCTTTATGATTCTCCTATCAATAAATTTGTTGCCGGATTTATCGGAGCTCCGCAAATGAACTTTATCGAAGCGACCTTGAAAGAAAAAGGCAATGATATATTTGTTACAATCGCAGATCATGATGTAAAACTTGCAGACGATAAAGCTGCCCGCCTTAAGAAAAAAGGATATAAAGACGGACAGGAAGTAACCGTCGGAATTCGTCCGGAAGATTTGGGAGATTCTCCTGAAATGCTGGCTAAATTCCCTCATTCAAAAGTAAAGGGACACGTTGATGTATATGAAATGCTGGGATCGACATCCAACCTTTATGTCAATGTCAACGGTCAGCAAATTACAGCAACTGTGGAACCGGATACGCCGGTTCGCGTTGGAGATACAATCGAGCTTGCTTTCGACAACAACAAGATCCATATCTTCGATAAGGATACACAGGAAAATGTCCTTGTCGATATCGATCCGACCACCGGCGAACTTGTTCATTAAGATAACCAGAAGATGCTAAAAACCGCATCTTCTTTTTTGATCCAAATAAAAAAAACGGAAAGAATCGATTTTCCTTCCGTTTTTTTCCTAGGCTCGGATCCAGCGTCCGACCCATTCCTGAGTGGTGAAATTGTATAATCGCTTGTAAATGACGCCGTCAAAGTTTTGATAAACCCACTCGATATGATCGCTCATCGGCTGTACGGACGTATCTTCCGGTGCCTTCGCTTCGATCTGGCAATTCATCGGACATAACACAAGCATTATGCCACACAATACGGATATCATCAGTTTTTTCATAATAATTTTAACCACGGAAAACCATATGCTTTAGGATATGGTAGGAGTGGTCTTCTCCTTTCTTTAATATTTTTGTTATGTTGTTTGTAATCTTGTTTCTGTCAGGTATTTTTTGGATTTTTCCAATAACTTGAGTTTTTTGCAGCTTATACTGCCATTCTTTACTTTTACACCTGTTAATGTACGCATGTCAAAATATCCTGTCTTTCTTCTTCCAAATATGAAATATTCGTTATTTTGATATTGTACTTTATCAAATAGCCGGTATCTGTGTACAACGTATTCAGCCTGATTACGTTTCCGTATACCATGTTTGGTTGGCATAAGCGGCTGTCCTGATTGATCCAATACATATACTATTCGAATGGCACTCCTTTCTTGATAATAAAATTATAACACAGTCTGCATTATGGAATAACATAGACTGTAAGTAGCCTTCGCCAATGTTATGTAAGGTTTTAAGACGAAGTCTTTGGCTGACGCACGGATCCTACCCCTCAGATCGGTTTAGCGACAGTCCTTAGAGCAGTGAGCTAGGCTGTATACTCACCGGTAACTATTTACGGTTGATAAGTATCATTCCGCTATTCTTACATAACGTAGCCCGTTAAGGCTTAGGCTAGTCAATTATGGACTTTTGCAAGCCCATTACTCTTTAGAGTATGGGTGATTGACACTCTCATTCCTCCTTCACCTTGATTCCTTGCGCGATAAATCCACTGGGATCGATCAAGCTTCCTTCTTTTCCGTTCATCAGCAAACCATATGTACCATCTTTATGATGGATCAATTCACAGTTTTCGATAATATATTCGGTCGTATATCCATATCCTTTTTCCATCATATTGTCGTAATAATAAGGCTCCAGCATAATCGAGTTGCTTAAAAAAGGCAAGCAGACAAGAAAGATCACGATAATGAATTTTGTTTTTCTCTTGATCTCTTCTTTTAACAAGTAATTGATCCGATATTCTAATACGCTGATCTGGTCATCGATCAAACAAGCCGCATTTTTTTTCCAGTTCGGGATCGATAGCATTGTCAGCTTTTTCTGTACATCGATTAAGGTGTGGGTATAGCCGAACAGCTTTTCCTTATCTGAAAAATCTACTACTTTCGAATCGACCCGAATTTCCAAAATAAGTCCGATATTCTTCGCTAACTTTTTCATTGGAGGAAACCACCAATAAACGATCGAAAGGAGGTTGAGCATATGTTTGATCAAAATATCATGATTTTTTATATGCTGCAATTCATGATACAAAATGTTTTCCAATTCACTTTGATCAAATTCGATATCAGGCAAAAGAATACTTTTGTGAAATCCAAGAACCATTGGTGAACTGACCAGTTTCGAAACATATACATTCGCGTTTGAATCGATTGTTTTTTCAAGCAAGTCTTCGATTGAAAAGCACTGCGCGTTTTGAATGATCTTTTTATAAAATCGGTTGATCCAAAGAATCTTTCGTATATATTTAACAAGATAGATCACAATTCCGATACCCCAAATAAGGAATAAGATCTGATATAAAGGATATCCGTAAATTTCAAGCAGAATAAAATCCTGAATATATGTCATCAAATACCTGGAACGAAGTGACTTCGTAAAGAAAAACTCAAACGGTAGGCATAGGTGCAAGACGACCATGCAAACCAGCATGCATAAAAAATCAACACGAAACAGCAAATACAATTTTTTATGAATCAAAACTAAATTAAGCAAAAAAATCAATACACCGGAAACCAGTAAAGTGTTGAACAACGACGATAAAGAAAAAGTCATTATTCGCCGCGCCCTTTCAATTCTTTTTCCTTTCTTTTAATCAGATCCTCAAGCTGTTTCAAAATCTCGAGATCTTCGCTTTCCTCGATAAAATTCACGGCCAGCTCACTTGTTGTTTTCGAGCTCATGAAAGAAGAATAATACAGCATTTCCGAAACAGCCGGGCGATACAATCTCATCAAAGACTTTTTATTTTTCCCAATACTTGCCACTTCGATAAATCCGTAAGCAAGCAATCTTTGAAGAACTTGCTGGATCGTATAAATGCTCATTCCTTCCGATGCCTGCAAAATATCATTTGCCGACATATCCCTTTCGTTTTTCCACAACACTTCCATGATGTCGCTTTCCCTTTTTGTTAGCTTGTTCATCCCTTTTTAACACTCCTCTTTGTAACAGTATTGTATCATACACACAATACCAATCAGAAGAAGTTATTTATATTTTGGATTGCTATTTTTAGCAACCGATTATATTATGGAATTGAAGATAATGTTACAAATAAAACAATTCTTCCGGAAAAGAAGATCTCTATGAAATGACGCAAACGAAATTTGCTTCTCATTGCAATGACGATTATCGGAATTATCGCTTAAGTTTGATGGTGGGGCTCTTGACTGATCGAAATAGGACTAGTTAAGGAAACAAACGAAACGGACTTCCGATCGACTCGATGACAAAGATCTCTTTTCCGTTTATGAGAAATTAACGACCGATCTATATAAATTCTCTCTTTCAAGACAAAAGGAATCGCAACGAAGCAGATTCCTTTTTACGTTATATTGTAATTTTGCGTATGATCCAACATATCATCATTTCAATCGGCAAAAAGATCAATAAACAGAAAATAAATTTCTCATGAATCGATCGTGCTGCGATGATCGGCGCTCCTGTATTCAAATCAAACAAATTATAAGGAAGCTGACTTAATTCATTTAAGTTTGCAATAAAAGAGGTCAGCACAAAATAAAGAATGATTGAAAAGATAAAAACCGAACCTACAAACAATACCAAAAAAAGCAGTGATTGTAACGTGAAGATTTTTTTGATCGAACACGGACGAATAAGAGCGGTCTCCAATTCTCTCGCAAAATTGTGTTTCTGTTCCTGATCCTTCAGCGAAAAATATAAGCTCGATCCGATAAACACAAACAGCAAAAATATACTAACGATCAAATACACACCTGTTTCTTTTTTAAAGAAAGAGTATTGCCGCTCGTTTTCATGACTTTTATTTTCCATATTCATATGGCGAGATATAGTTAATCCGTTCATTTGCGATTCGACCCAATTCAGATTTTGATAACTATCCAGCCATACAGTCACTTCATTGACGCAACATTTCTTTCCAAAAAACGCATCAGATGCCAAAACCGAATACGGAAAATAAAGAAAAGATCCGTAAGCAGCAGATACAGAATTGCTTGAACTCCGAAGGATCCCACCGATTTTTACATTTCTCGTATTGCCGGATCGATCTTTTATTTCTACGACATCTCCGATATGGATCGATTCTTCTTTTAAAACAGCTTGCTGCTCGCGTTCATCGCTTCCTTTGACATCATATTGAGGAAAAAGATTTCCTTCTTCACGAATTTCGATCATTTCTGGCAAATATAAAATGATTTCGTTGCCTTTTTTATATTCTTCCCAATTTACATTTCCTTCGACATCACTGAACAATTCTTCTTTTTGGTCCCAATGATCGACACTGTACGCAGAAATATCATGTATTGTGATATTTTGTGTTTCTTCACTAACAGAATTATATAAATTAAACGGAAGTTTTCCGTCATCATCTTTTTCCATTTTTCGCAATACACTTTTCCTGTTATCCTTCCAACGCAAGGAATACTCGGGATTCGTCTGCCATAAAAATTCCACAGCTGATACATTTGGAAAATTCCTGATTTTTTCCAGATCTTCTTCATCAAAAGTTGTCTGATCCTCTTCGTTGACCAAATCTGATCGGATCATAAAGTCAGGTTCAAGCTCAGTCCATGATGCATATTGCGCATTTTGCAAATATTGTGTCATACTTCCAATCAAAAGAGCGCCAACTACGCCTAAAACGATTATTTGCCCAAACAGACCTTTTTTATAGACGTTTGTATACCGCAGGACCATTCGTAATGGTGTGATCCTCTTTTTAAAAGACGGATATGTTTTGTGCTCCTGATTTTCGTTTTCAAACATCGAAAAAATACAAGGAACTTTCCTGACTGAATAAGACAAAAATAAAGTACAGAATATACATATCGCCAAAAAGAAAAGCGAATCCCATCCAATAAGTATCCATTCAATACCGCATAAAAAAGATACGGTCAAAAACAAAAGAAAACTGATTCCAGCTGTATAAAACACCAAAGTTCGAATATCCCGATTCATTCGTGCATTAGTAACTCCCATCACTTTTAAAGAAATAATTTCGTTCATATGACTTTTGATCCAGCTTTGACAAAAATAAATCAGTATTCCCGCTGCAGCAATAACGAATAATACATTCAATACCGTATAAATACGATTATCCTCTCCGAAAAGATCAAACGAAAGTTCGGCCGATCGATTTCGGATCAAAGTATCGGATGAAGAAATCGTCAAATCATTGATCGCATTCGGAAATCCATCTTTCATTTTTACAAGCCATATCCTTTCATAAGGATCGCCTTTTTGTCCTAAGATCAAGGAAGGAAAACGATCACCGGCAATCCATGAATTTGTATAATTTTGAATGATACCGACAATTTTAATGTCTCGAACTTTTTCTTCATTCTGAAATGAAATGATCTGATTCAGATCATAGGGCATTCCCAGCTTGTCAAGCATAGATATTTCGATCATTCCTTCTTCTTCTGTTTCGGGAAATCTTCCTTTGATGATTTGAAAAGATGCGAGTTCTTCAGCTGTCGGATCATAGCTTCCCGTACGAATCTTGATTTCATTGACTTCATAGGGTTCATAAAGTACAACTTGTCCGATCTTCGATATCATTTGGTTTTCTTCCAGATCTTTTTTCAAATTGAAATGATCAGTCAGAATGATCCCGTCAAAGTTTCCGTACATTTGTTTATCGTGAAGCGCTCGAGAATCATACATCTTTGTTTGAATAAAAGAAGAAAAAAGCAAAAGACCCAAAACACATAAAAAAGTGCAAAAGAAAATTTTTTTCAGTTTCCCGGATCGGGAAAAATAAGAGAAGCTATTCATAAGGTGTTACCTGGCCATCTTCTATGAGAAAAATCTGATCGGCGTATTTGGCAAGTTCCAGATCATGCGTTGCGAAAATTACGGTTTGATCAAAATATGCTTGGGCTTTTTTCAGAAGCCGAATAACTTGATGACCGCTTTGCCGGTCCAAATTACCGGTTGGCTCGTCTGCTAGGACCAAAGATGGTTTTCTTGATAATGCGCGTGCGATTGCTACCCTTTGCTGCTGGCCTCCCGAGAGTTCGAACGGAAAACGTTCTTCGACATCGAATAGTTCGAGCTGACGCAAAAGCTCCTCTACATACTTTTCTTCTCTCTTTTCATCGTTGAGATCGAAAGGAATCATCAAATTATCGTGAACTGTCAATTCCGCGATCAGGCAAAAAAACTGCTGCACGATTCCAAGATTGTGACACCGAAACTCTGCCCGTTGTTCTTCGTTCATTTTATTAAGCTCGGTCTTGGATATGATAATGCTTCCATCATCAAACGGAATCAATCCTGCGATACAGTTTAACAAGGTTGATTTGCCGGATCCACTTTTTCCGATCAAAGCCGTAAAGCTTCCCTTTTCGATTTTTAACGAAACATTATTTAATGCAGTAAGAGTCTGCATTCTTCCTCTGTATATCTTCTTTAAATCCTTTATTTCTACAATTGCCGCCATATTCATTCACCCCTTTTTATCGTATCTTTTTGCTTTACAGCTTTTTTACAAACTGAAATTTTGTTCGCTTTTTTGTACTGGGAAACGAATAGTCAAGATATATTTCTTATCTTCGATATGCGAATCAATCGTTCCAAAATGACTTTCAATGACTTCATAAGCCAAGTCAGTTCCAATTCCATAATGATTCGCTCGTTTCGAATGATAGCGAACCGGTTTTGAGGAAAAAGGTTCGTTATTAGGCATTCCTGAAATTCGAAGTATAATATGTGCAACTGTATGCTCGATCCCAACAAAAACGGTACTATTCAAAACAGAATATTCGATAAAGTTCGATAAAATCGTTTCAAGTGCTTCTTCCATTTTGACGGGATCCATGAACATCCATGACGAATCAAGGTCCATATGAAGTTTAATATTTCTTTTCGCCGCTTTTTCGCTTAAACGATCATTGACAGAACGGAAAAGATCAGCGAAATTTCCTAAGGAAAAACGATACGACTTCATACTGTAAGCGACAGACTTTGTTAAATACGTGTCGATCAGTAAAGAGCATCGATCAATTTCAGCGAGCATTTGATCTTTATTTTTTCCGGGTTCGATCAGTTCTGCTCTTAGTAACAACGCAGCCAACGAAGATTTTATTTGATGGAGAACATTTTCATATTCGATTCGTTCCTGACGGTTTTGTATCCGGAAAGATCGACATTCGTTTTTTACATAACTCAAATCTTTCTTTTGCATTTTAAGCTTGTTGAGCAGATTCAGATTTTCTTGTCCCATATCATGCAAGAAAAAAAGAGAAAATCCGATCATAAAAGCGTAAAAAAAGAGAAAGCTTATTAAAATCGGATCTGAGAAAAAGTTTTTCAATAAATAGAGGATCGCACTCTGTCCATACCCTGAATAAGCAAAGGACGGATCCATTTGAAAAGTTCCTTCCTGAAATAAGGCAGATCTTGGATCAGAGGCAAACGCGATATTTACTTCTTTTATAAAAAAGTTTCTCAACATCAAGCCTAACAGTGCCAGAGTCACAACCATTATAAAAAGAAATGCGACACGATAAATTTTCTTTTGATTATTCATAATCCTGTTCCTCGTTGAATTTTAAATGATATCCGGAATTTCTTTTTCCTTTAACAGTAAAAGGAAAAGGTAAGATCTTCTTTTTTACATTAGAAATGCGAGCACTAAATGTCGCATCCGACATTTCTCTTCCTGTTTTTTGGAATACAAACTGTTTTAACTGCCAAGCCTGCAAATCATTGGGCCATGCTAAAAATAATTTTTCCAGGATCGCACATTCACTAACGGATAAATCCACTTCTTCCTTTAGATAACGAACTTTTGAATGCAAAGCATCCAGATGAATATCGCCAATCGCTAGATCTTCCTGTTTTTTGTTTGTTCGTGTAGCCAGACTTTCAATCTTTGCTTTGAAGATTGCTATACGAAATGGTTTTTCAATATAATCATCAATCAAATAGGAATAGCTTTTCAAAATTGTTTCTTCATCGTGAATGTTCGAGATCACAATAACGGGAGTGGATGAAAATTCCCTTACATACTGTATGAAATCCAGACCGTTTCCATCTGGTAAACACAAATCCACAATATACAAATCATACCGTTTATTGATTTCGTTCCATGCTTGTTCCAGCCTATAGCAATTTTGTATTTCATGTCCTGCAAGAACCTCATTAATGGCCTGAGCCAATCCTTGATTATCTTCAATCAATAAAATTTTCATAATTCAATCCCTCTTCTTTATTAACGTTAGTATATAACTTTTTCATATCATACCATACTTTGATCTTCGCTTTTATAAAACCAGATCATTTAGTGAACATAGATTTATTTTGCAAAAAAATTGTAAAGAAAATATCGATAATCAAAAGTAAAGAAAGGAGCTAAACTTATGAAAAAACATTCAGCCAAATTATTGTTTGCTACAGCCCTTATTTGTTCTTTGTGTATGCCTTCGGCACCTGTGCTGGCTTCCGAAGAAACAGACATACCACAAGAAATTGTGCCAAAAAATATCGAAACTTGGAGTGGAAGCGCTTCGTGGGCCGATGGTGATGGCAGTGAAGTAGAAGTCTTTGCCGTTATGACTTATGCCAATGGAAATTGGGGAGCTAGAGGAGAAATTACAAAAGCAACGGGCTCATGGGCCTCGGCAAGAATTACTCATGCTGTCTGCACACCGAGTACTAAAGAGGTTACTTTAACTATTAAAGGACCTCGTACAATTCTAATTGTAGTAAAAGTAAAATAACTTGATAAGTCAAAGCTTTATTCTCATCGAAAAGACTTAATCATGCTTAATCCAGATTACTGGAAGGTATTTAAATTGAGCCACAGTTCGATTTACTTTAAACGGTGCCGTTCCACATACTTATCGTGTAGAATCTTATTTGTTAGGAAGCATTACTCTCTACCAATAAACAATTTTTTCGGAAGGGAGAACCCCAATGAAATTTTATAAATGGATTTTGATTGCGATCGCAGTCGTTGTGATCGGATTGCTCGTTTACAGTCTGGTGGGTGGGGCACCTAGACCGGTCAAAGTCGAACCGATCCAGGAACAAACAAAACGGGCTTCCGACCTCATGGAAGATACGGATCTCTTTTCCGTTTATGAGAAATTAACGACCGATATGATCGAAGGAACGGTGGACTATTAATGAAAAAACTTGGAATCATTTTATTGTGTTTATTCTTTCTGAGCGCCTGCTCGAAGAATGAATCTTCCCAAAGCATGGTCGTTTATTATTCGGACCTGAACGAAAAAATAGAAAAGGACGAACAGCTGACCGCTTCCGAAATCAAAGATCTGCAATCGACAAGCCTTCTTTTAGAACAAAGCGTACCGGATCATTGGAAAGAATGCGATGTGATTTACATCGGTTTTCCGGTCAATTCGATCAGTACGCCACCCGCTCCCGTATCTGCCTTTTTGAGCCAGAACGACCTCAAGCATAAAACATTCATTCCGTTTACGATCGGAACGCAAGAAGAGCTTGATCACGCAAGAGAGTCGTTGACATTTGACAGGGCAAGAAAGGGATGGGAAAACGGAAAAGCATTTTCTCCATCCTACACGGATTCAGATATCAAGGAATGGGTGGAGAAAGAAAAAGAAATTTAAACATAAAGGAGAAGATAATGAAAAAAAGAATAATCCGTATTTTTAGTTTAATTTTAGCTTTATTTATGGCTTCACAACCTATTTATGCTAAGAGTTATACGAAAACAGGTGTGGTTAACAACGCCTATCTAACTACATATCGCTATGGATATAACTATAGTTGACTGTAAATTATGATCCAAATACCGGAAAAATTTCAAGCGCTAGCGGGTTAGGAATTTCCGGAAAATACTGTGATAACAGCAGCGCAGTGGGAAGCTATGGATGTAGTGTAAATATCAGTCTATCATCTCCCTCAATTTCTTCTAATGGCTATTCCGCAACGTATAGAGTAAGCACAGAAGTGAGCAGTCTGTTAGGGAGCGGCATCCCTATGTACGTAGGATCTCAAACAACAGTTCCCGCTTTTTGATAATCAGGTAATTATAATGTCTGAAAAAATTAATCCAATTATTTTAAAAAACTTATTTGGAATCGGAGTAATGGAAAATACATACTATATTGGTGAAAAAGCATATTCATTCTCTTCGGCTTTAAAAGCTTCTCTTATTTTGGAAGATTCAGCTTTTATAAAAAAAGGAGAAAAAAGATTTGTTCATCTTGTTCTGGCAACAAATATGCAGCCAATACATTTCCATACAAAATTTGTTTACTTTGGAATCCAAATAACTACAAAAGATAATATAAAAAATTGTGGATATCTTTATATTGATTGCGTACAAATCAACACACTTCTTTTTTATGAACGTGAAAAAGAAGCAAAAAAACTAGTCGACTGGATCAACAGTATTATACAAAACAGAGAATTTAACTAAAAAAAGGATAAGATCGCGTCTTATCCTCAGAGTGTTGACAAACTACCTATTTTGAAAAAATTAAATTTCAATAAAATAAAAGTGGGTAAAAAGGTCTAAAAAAAGAGTAATATTAGGTACTTAAATACCTCAAATTGCTCTTTTTTTATTCATTTGTGGGAGAAAAATAAAAAGCTGTGACAAAGCCGATTTGAAAAATCGACTTTGTCAACAGCCTGAGGATAAGATCGCGTCTTATCCTTTTTTTATGATTTACTCTTCTTCTTTCCAGCTTGCAGTGAGTTTCGTTAGAAGAGTTTTCAATTCTTCTTGTTCCTGAGCACTCAATCCTTGGAACAATTGTTCCGGATCAAGCGTGCTCTTGTCGGAATGATGTAGTTTATGTCCGCATTGGAACAACAGCGAAATCAGAGAATCTTTCGGAAACATTTTTCTTTCCATATGTTTTTCCTCCTATATTCGCATTATAGAAAATCGAAAATTTCATTTCATACGATTTGTCGTGACAATTTTTTAATTTACTAAGCTTGAGGCTTGCGCACATACGCCCTCAATACCCCGATCGTTTCATCCGTCGGATTGACGATCTTATAATTGTTCACACTAGCCGGAACAATGAATGTTTCTGCGTAATGGACCTCAAACGGTTCAAAAGATCCATCTATACTTTCAATCACCGCTTTTTGTCCTTCAATCAAATTCAGCATATTCACATTGTCCTCATTTTCAATGACTACTTCGTCTTTGATCCATAAACGCCGTGTTTCGATATATTCCAGCTCATGAAGCCCGGTGTGCTCTTCTTTAACATGCTCGTTTTCGTTCACTGTATAAATCGCATTGACCAGATTTTCCTTGACCCATGGTGTCGTACGATCCCATTGAATATTTTCCTTACCATGATCGATATGTACCGGACGAGGTAACCCATCCAGTCCAACACGTGCCCAATCCCAAAGCTTAAAAGTAAAGCAATATGGAGTTGCGCTGATTTCGAGTACCATCGCATCCGCACCAGAACAATGACAAGTTCCTGCCGGAATGAGGAAGTGATCGTGCTTCTTGTCCGGAAAACGATTAATGTATTTTTCCGCATCAAATAAGATCTCCCCCCGATTGGCTGCGTATAAATCTTCGATCATCTGCTCCTTATCGATATTTTCTTTCAATCCCAAATATACACTCGCACCCTCTTTGGCATCCAAAATATAGTAGCTTTCATCCTGAGTATAGGCCATACCGAACATACGATGAATATATTCAGTCAGTGGATGGACTTGCAACGACAAGTTTTGTCCGCCCATCGTATCCAGAAAATCGAAACGAATCGGGAATTCCTCTCCAAAACGTGAATATACACTTGCCCCCAGCAAAGGTTTTGGCTCATATAACACAAGATCCATCGCCGGCAATTCGATATACCCGTTTCCGAAATCCAAATAGATCGAGTTTTCTTCCGGAACTCCGTCAAAGCTCCAAGCATAGTTTTCTTTATCGGGATCTAGATTGCACACTTCTTTCATCCATTGTCCGCCCCAAACGCCCGGATCGAAATAAGGAACAAGACGGAACGGTCGATGTGCCATTTGTTTTAACCCCGCACGCACACCGTCGCCCGATACCATCTTGATCTCCTCCATATTATTGGTATCCAAAAAATAATCGATCGAATCAAACAGCGATCTTTTGTATTTATCGGCAACACGCCATTCGATAAAGAATCCACGCTTGATCTTTCTCAAAGCATCCTCATTCACATTGTCATCCTGAAAATTCGGCATTCCTTTGCGATAGCGTAATGTGATTTCCCAGCGTGCCATATCCAAGTACACCAAAAGACCCGGTCCGATCAAATGCGCCCCGTATCCGTAAACGAGCACTTGCTTTCCGTTTCGAAGTGCTTCATTGAACTTTTCTCTCAATTCTTCTAATTTTTCCGGAACGATAAAATTATTGATTTCTCCATAATACATTCGTCCGAATATCCGATCATCCGTAATATGATATTTCAACTGTTCGAAAATTGTTTCCTTGTCTTTGAATAAATCCAGAGCATCAATCCATACATCGTGATCGATCTTCTTTAATTCCTTCTTAATTTCTTCGTCGTAAACTCCCGGATACGTGTCTACAATCAACGCTTGTTCTTTTTTTTCGTTCAATGTTTTGATAATTTTGTTCCATCCGTGAACAATCGCATTTTCATATCCTTTGATTTTTGTTTTCGGAAACGGATCATATAAGCTTTTCATTCCTGTTTGCCCCTTTCTTTAAAAACTATCTTGCCGTTTTCTTTATACACACAAACAGGAAACGGCATTTTTTCTACGCGCCCGTAGTCATGGCCTGCATTGCTGTTCCAAACACAAATGACTTCCAAACGCTCGTCAGACGTATTGATCAACCGATGCGCATGATGCCCATCGATCTTATGCAACGATCCCGGAACCATTTCTTCACACCAGCAAGAGCCCTCTTCATCCATAAGCATCAGCAACCCGTGTCCTTTTGCACACCAATAATATTCCTGACAGTTCAGATCCGAATGAAAATGTCCGCGTGTCATATTGCATTCTCCATTCACATAAACCGGTTCCAGCATTGAGATACCCCAGTTCAAGTGCCCTTCGACAGCTTCCGGATCATTGACACAAGTTACGCGATACATTAGCGTATCATCTGGCAAATCTTCATTCACGCTTTCATAAAAAGATTTTGCATCCTTATAGCGTTTTTCAGAAACTTCCATCCACTTTGACTTCAGACCTTTTTCAAAATCATGAAAGATCGGGGATTGTTTTATTTCCATAACTCTCTCCTTCTTAAATGGTATATCATTATTATATGTTGAAATTAAACCTCCGTCAAATAAAAAAACGAGGAATATTATTCCTATTCCTCATTCATTCCATTCTTTACGTTTTTCCAATAAGATAGCGTAAGGCCCTGTTTGAATATTCAATCCCGAAACCTTTTGTATCGCAACGACATGCGGATCAATCGAACGCAAAAACATTTCGATTGCCGAACTTTCCTCTTTTCCGAATTGATGCGGGTAAACGATCAATGCCATCCGTCCTTTGATTCGCAGCAGACGAAGTCCTTCCTTAATTGCGCATACACTTTCCTGAGGTCGTGTCGTAATCGAAACATCTCCATGAGGACAATACCCGAAATTAAAAACAATCCCATCTACGCTCTCATTTACATAGTGTGCCATATTCGCATGAGAATCCACAATCAAACACACATTCTCCTCAAAGTCCGCTTTCCTTTTTTCGATTAAATGTTCTTGGATATCAAAAGCGTATACCTTCTTGATCTTTCTTTGCACAAAATACTCGGTATCTTTTCCCTGCCCGAAAGTCGCATCGATACAAATCGCTTGCCGATGCAGTACAGGCGACAAAAAAGAATGTCCGATCTCCACCATCGATTTCATAGGGAGCGCAACGCTTTCTTATACAGCTCATAATCGACCTGCTCATAGCAAACGAACACGATATCAATTGCTTTCGTATCCGGAAATGCCGAACGGATCTTCTTAATTGTTTTCCAAGCAATATCGCACGCCGAATCATGCGGATAGCCATAAATTCCCGTCGAAATACAAGGAAATGCCAGCGAAACTTTATCCAATTCGTGTTCGCGCATATACTCATACGCCAAAGCCACACTGTTCCAATAACAGCTTGCAAGATCTTGTGCGTTTTTCGTCAATCCTTCATAGATCGGGCCTACCGCATGAATGATTGCCTTACAAGGCAGATCGAATGCAGGAGAAATCCGAACTTCTCCTGCCTTCCCTTCGGGCAATGACGCACAATATTCATCCAGCAAAGGTCCCGCCTTCGAAAAGATGGCTCCGCACACTCCGCCTCCACGCATAAATTTCGCATTGGCCGCATTTACAATCAAATCAAAATCCAATCCTGTAATATCTCCTTTAATGACTGAGATCATCTCTTTTTTCCTTTCCTTCGATCATTGAATCAAAGCGCGTACTGATTTTACGCGCCGAAATATATACATTTTGAAACTGCTTGCTTAACGCATCCAGGGACTTCATCGATTTTTCAGTCCGTTCCTCCAAGCGTTCGATATCTTCCTTAAGCTTGAACAACTCCCGCTCAATTTCTTCTAAATGATGCGCTCGATAAAAATCGTTCGTGCTGGCCTGCAAGGAAAATAAGATACCTACAAGCGTTGTCGGAGAAGTGAGCATGACATGTTTTTGCAATGCGTAGCTGAACAAGGTATCGCAATTTCCGCAAATGAACTGATAAATCGCTTCACTTGGAATGAACATCAGCGCTTGCGGAGCCGTATATGCATTAATATATTTACTTGAAATATCATCAATATGCTTTTTGATATTTTGCATGAACATTCGTAAATAATAATCCCGACTCTCCGGATCGTCATCCATTCGCATGTAGTTTTCCATCGGAAATTTGGAATCAATACAAAGAACTTGTTTTGTTCCGGGCAGATGAAGCGCTACATCCGCAATCTTTCCATTGGGAAGTGTATATTGGGATTCATAGATCGCATCATTTTCGCCAAGATAAGTTCCCAGCAAATAATCAAGCTGATATTCTCCCCAATTTCCCCGACGTTTTGTATTGGTCATGACTTGAGCCATACCTTCCACTTGCTCCTGGACCCACTCCAGTGAATCAACCGAATGAATTTGATTTTTTTGAAGTGCCTGCATTTGAGTCAGGATCGAATCAAAACGCGAAACAATTTTTTGATCCGACATAGAAGACACCGTGATGGCTTCCTGATTTTTTGCCAGCAGCGCCGAATTGATCTGTTCGCTGCGCCTTGACATATTCAATAAATAAACAAGTAACACAGACATGCATACCAGCAAAACTACCAGCAATACAACAATTAATAATTCCATTTTTTCATCCCCTTTTTCAAATAACTTGTCAGCTCTTCCTTTGTGTTTTTTTCCGGATGGTAAAACGTGTGTTTGAGCAAATGCTCAAGCACTCTTCCAATATCAGGGCCCGCAACATTTGCGATCTTCGCGATCTCTTTTCCGTCAAGAGCCAGATCCGAAAATTTCATCGGGCGATTGACGGACTCTTTTTCGTAAAAATCTATCATTTCATTTAAGATTTCAAGGCGCTGTCTGCCTTTTTTTGAATGAGCCATAATATCACCGTATTGCACCATAAACAAGCGATGCATCTTTTCTTTGTCGAATCGAAGTTGTATACAAAACTTGTACAACCATGATAAAGTCGGCGTTTCGATCTCGTCATGGTAAAGGACAAGATCAGGCACAGTGTTTTTGAATTCGTTGGAAAGTTTCCATTCTTTACATACCCGAAGCGCAATCTCATAGCTGACTTTCGGATGCCCTTTGAAATGATCCCGGCCGTCTTTTCCGGTTGTCAGAACATACGGCTTTCCAAGATCATGCAGCAACAATGCCAAAGCACACAATTTATCAAAAGGTTTGACATACGTGATTGCTTCCAGCGTATGATCCAATACGTTTTTATCATGGTAAAGTGAATTTTGTCCGCAATAAGAAGCCGCAATTAATTCCGGAAGCCAAGGACGAAACAGCAAAAGCATCTTTTTGATTTCATAAGGATCTGCTTCTAAGATTTTCATCCATTCACCAACGAGGCGTTCGATCGCAACAAATTGAATGAGATCCGCTTTTTTTTCAATCGCTTTTTGAGTGCTTTCATCCATGGAAAAGCCTAAAACAGCCGCAAAACGGTGCGCTCTGACCATACGCAAAGCATCTTCCTCAAAACGTTTTTCAGGATCGCCAACCGTTTTTACGATCTTCTTTTTCAGATCTTCCATGCCGCAAAACGGATCGATATAACCAAGTTTTGGCGAATACGCAATTGCGTTGATCGTCAAATCTCTCCTTGCAAGATCAGAATGAAGATCTTTGACAAAACAAACGTGATCGGGATGTCGATGATCGGTATACCGGCTTTCTTTGCGAAACGTTGTCACCTCGACAAGCTGTTCGTCCATCACAATCGTAACGGTTCCGTGTTTTATTCCGGTAGGAATCGTGTGATCGAACAAGGCAATCGTTTGTTGAGGAAGGGCATTCGTGCAAAGATCGAAGTCGCTGATTTCACGATGCAGCAAGCTGTCGCGCACACTTCCTCCGACCACATAACATTCAAATCCGTTGTTTTCGAATTTTTGAATGATTTGTAAAATCAAACTTGGAATTTTCATAAGTTCCTTTCTGTTTTCTCTTTTCATTAAATATGATATGGTTCAGTTATGGATACAATTTATATTACAGGGCACCGTCATCCGGATACGGATTCGATCGTCGCTGCCATTAGTTACGCAAATCTAAAAAACAACGAACAAAGTACGGCAATTCCTTGTCGACTTGGTCCTCTCAACGACGAAACCGCATACTTGCTCAATCGATTTCAGTTTGAAGAGCCTTTCCTTTTAAAAGATGCACGCATTCAATTGGTGGACATTCCTCTGGAACGACCGTATTGCGTGAATGAAAATACGACCATTTTCGACACGCTTGAAAAAATGCGTCGCTGCAAGCAGCCTTTTTTAGCTGTTGTGGATGATGATCAAAAAGTCATCGGCATGATCACAACTAACGATCTGGGAACGATCGCCTTAGCCGATACAGCCTTGGGAATCGATCTTCTTCAAGATGTCAAAGCAAGTGATGTTGCCAAAACCTTGGATGGCACACTGTTATACGATGACGATGAACTTCATCTTAACGGGAAAGTGAGCATCGTGACCCTTTCCAAACATGGGGCCGATCGTTATCAAGTGCAAGATCGGATCGTAATCGTCGGTGAAGATACACAAAGCCAGAAACAAATGATCGAGCGCGGAGCCGGTATGTTAATCATCGTCTGGAGCGGTCACATCGAAGAAGAAGTGATCGAGTGTGCGAAAAAAAATCACTGCCCGATCATTATATCAGGTCATGGATCAATGAACACATCCCGTTACTTATTTTTTGCGCCAAACATCAAGAAATTGATGTCCACATCTGTCCGCTCGTTTCATATTAACGAATATATGGAAGATGTAGTAAAGAAGATGCGAAAAGACCGTTTTCGCGCTTATCCGGTCGTAAATGACCATGACCGTCTTGTGGGTTATGTCATGAAAGCTTCCGCAATTGACTACCAAAACAAATCGATCATTCTGGTCGATCATAACGAGTTTTCTCAATCGGTCGCAAACATAGAAAAAGCGAACATCCTCGAAGTGATCGATCATCATCGAATCAATGATTTTTCAACCCAAAAGCCTATTTATTTCCGCAATGAGATCATCGGAAGCACTTCGACCATTGTGGCAAGTATGTATTTTGAAAAAGGAATCGAGCCTAGCAAGGAAATGGCAGGACTCCTACTGGGAGCTATCATTTCCGACACCATGAATTTTCAATCGCCGACAACGACCGAAAAGGATTTCTATATCGCCGAAAAACTTTCAACAATTGCTCAAATTTCGATTGAAGATCTGGCCTACGATATATATTTTATGTCCTCAAACTGTACGAATAAAACACTGAATGACTTTTTGGAAGGTGATGTCAAGCTGTTTTCAATCGAAGGAGCAAATGTCATGATTGCACAAGCCATCATCCCCAGCATCAATGAAATTTCTTTTTCGCAGGAAGAAATCGAACATTCTTTAACCGAACACGCCAAACGTGCCCATGCTGATCTATATGTAATGGTCTTTACCGACATCTTACAAAAAGGGTCTTATTTTTTCTACGGAGGAAAGCTGAAATCTTATTTTTCCCATGAAAGTTTTTTACTGATGGAAAATATCTTATCAAGAAAAAAACAAATTGTTCCGATGATCACGAAAAAATTAAAAGAAAACCTTTAAGCATTATTCTTTTCAACTTCGCTTTTTCTTTCGTATAGTACGACTAGAAAGGCTGGTGAAAATATGATTGAACCAATCCAACAAATCATCAAAGATGAAAAAGACGGGGAAGATTCCTTGTTAGTTGGGCTTCTTGCAAGCGCGAGCGTAGGAATCATGGATGCCGGCTGCTACGTTACCAGAGGGAAAGTATTCGCTTCCAGTCAAACCGGAAACTTGCTGTATTTGGGAATCGATATTTCCAACGGAGATTTTTCTCAGATTTTGAAATATACCTTTCCTGTCCTTCTTTTTGTGGTGGGAATCGTTGTGGGAACCCATTTTCATTTACACGACCAATCGAAGGGCTGGCGTCGCCGACCGGCACTATGTGAAGTATGCCTCATTATTTTCGCAAGCCTGCTTCCTTTATCCTGGAATGCCTTAGCCAATCCGATCTTTGGTCTAGTCTGCGGTCTGCAAGCCATTACGTTTCGCCGTATTCACCGTATTCCTTTGGCAACTGTTTATTTAAACGGCAATTTAAGAGAAGCGGTCGAACGTTTTGTCAAATACATCCATTTAAAAGACAACGAAGATATGTATCGCTTTCTGTTAAGTGTAAGTCTGGTCATCACGTTCTTGTTGTTTGTGATCATTGGCGCATTCTTCTCTAAGTTTATGGGTCATTTTGTGACATTGCTCGCAGCAGGACTTTTGCTGATTGATTTTATTGTGATCCTTTCAACCAAAAAGAAATAGTTCCTTTTCCATTGAAGCGAACCCCAAAATTTGGATAACCAAATAAGGAGATTCGCTTTTTCTATGTCTAAAATAAACAATAAACAGCAATTGTAACAATATCGTCCAGTATGCAGACCGGTTCGGGCTTTTATTTGTAACTGCTTTCTTTTTTGCATGTAATAAATATATATCATAAAGGAGAACAGAGTATGAAGCTAGAAAACAAATCAATCGTAGTTACCGGTGCAAGTGTTGTTGCTGTCGCAAGAAGAAAAGAACGTCTGGAAGCATTGGCAGAAAGCCTGAAAGAAGAACCCGGAAAGATCGTCGTTTATCAAGGCGATATTTCGAAAATCGAAGATGTCGAAGGCATGATCGACGAAGCAATCAAGCAATTCGGAAAGCTTGACGTTCTAGTCAACAATGCAGGCATCATGGATGACATGGCCCCGATTGCCAAAGCAAGCGATGAAAAATTCAGAAGCGTATTTGATGTCAATGTATACGGTCCTTTCGCAGCCATGAGAAAAGCTTGTCAAGTCTTTTTACAACAAGGAAACGGTGGAAATATCATTAACGTGTCATCAATCGGATCAATGCATCAAGCTGCAGGACCGATTTACGGAGCTTCCAAAGCTGCTCTTAACGCGTTGAGCCGAAATACGGCATTCATGTACAAAGAAGAAAAAATCCGCTGCAATGTGATTGCTCCCGGAGCAATCAATACGGAGATCAATGTTGCGATGGGTCGCCTGGATATAGACGGATATAAAAAAGTAAGTGCTGTACTGAACATGAATGTTTCTCTGGGAGAAGCGAGTGATATCGCCAATACAGCTTTATTCCTTGCCAGCGACGATTCACGTTATATCAACAGAGATATTATCGCAGTTGATGGTGGCTGGACCACATTTTAATAAAAAGCGCCTGAGATTTCCAGGCGCTTTTATTCATTAAGCTTTCACTTTTGTTTTCATCTTTTTATTGACCATGATCTGATAGACAAAAGCAGTCAATATAAATGTGAGTAGTCCTGTGACTGCTGCAATCAGGAAAATCGTATCTGCTCCTTTTGTCAGTCCGGCAATACCCGGTGTACCAAGACGCAAAGAGTCCCATGCGATTCCATCAACACATGCCGAAACAACATTGGAAAGCGAAATCGAGAATCCGACCAATGATGTACCAACGCCGAAGTCTTGCGGTTTCAAGAACAACTGAGCGGCCGGAGTGACACAAACACTTCTAAACGAGTCGGCAATTCCGGTCAACGTGATGCATAAATAAGATAATAAACCATACCGGCATCTTCGCTCCAAAGAATATGAGCAATGCGAAACAAATAAAAATACAAATTCCGGCAATATTTAATGAAATACCGGTACGTTTAGCCAAATTCTTTCCTAACCATACACCGACAAATCCAGGCAGGATCAGCTGAACAATTGTACGTGGCAATTGGAAAATACCGATCACAGTTTCTTCAGTATGAGTAATTTGTCTTAAAGCTTGCGGCAAATACGAATTCATCGCAGTCATAAAGAATACCGAAAAAAACGTGATCACAAGCAACATCGTGTATTCTTTCGATTTAAAGATCGTTAACGGAATCAACGGAGAATCCACTTTCTTTTCGACCATGATGAATAAGATCAAACAAAGAACACCTAAGATCAAACCCCCGAAAATGAGCGGATTGCCAAATCCCATTTGCGGTGCGAAACTTAAAGGCAGGCAAATCAGAATCAAAGTCAAGCTAAGCAGGATAATTCCTTTGATATCCAACGTAACTGTTTTTGACCGTGGTGTCTTTGGCAAATTCGGAATACAAAAAATTGCCGATGCGATCAAGAAGATGACAGGCCATAATACGCCAAGTGTCAACATTCCGTTTCCTGCAAGAGAATTTGATAAAAAACTTCCTGCAAGAGAGCCTACAGCTAATGAAATCGTCAAATAACTCATGATTTTCGGTACATTTTGCGGTTTGGTAACCATCGGCGCCATTAAATACGGTGCTGTAACAAATGCTCCCATTCCCAAAGACATCAGAAATCGAACGATCAAGAATAAAAACGGATTGGTGACAAACGGCAGGATCACATTACAGATCCCGCATAAAAGTCCTCCGTAAAGGATGACCTTGCGTACTCCGAAAATATCCACCAAACGACCACCGATCGGTGTCATGATACAAAGTGCAATTGTCGAAATCGTCGTAATCAAAGAGAACATATCTTCTGCGCCGATATTCGCAAGCATGGGTCCTTGAATAAATCCGAGCGACATACCGGAGGCAGCGACAAAGAAAATAAGCAAGACAGCCCCAATCGTAATGAGACTACACTGCTTCTTGGTAAACCCCCGAAACGTTGCTGTTTGAGATTGTGCCATATGTAAATCTCCTCCTTATTTTTCTAGGTTTCCTTTTCTTACTTCCTCGAATAAGTTTATTAACTTTCTATAACAATATTAACATGTACGGAATGCATTTGCATTTTGTTTAATTCAGAGCCCAAAAAAGCGATCCAATATAGATCGCTTCAGAGTGTTGACAAACTACCTATTTTGAAAAAATTAAATTTCAATAAAATAAAAGTGGGTAAAAAGGTCTAAAAAAAGAGTAATATTAGGTACTTAAATACCTCAAATTGCTCTTTTTTTATTCATTTGTGGGAGAAAAATAAAAAGCTGTGACAAAGCCGATTTGAAAAATCGACTTTGTCAACAGCCTGAAGCGATCCAATATAGATCGCTTTTCAAAACTAAAATCCTTTTGTATAGATTGGTGTGGAATCGGCTATGATTTTCTGAGCAACCTGCATCGTCGAAAACATGAATTCGATATCCTTTCCATCCGTTTTTCCTCGTGCCGCTTCTCCAAGTCTTTGAAACAATTTCGGATCTTGGGGATTCATATCTACGATTGCCAACCAATGCACATCGTTATGATCGACTCTTTCTTTCAAATAAATTTCCTGTATCGAAGGAATTTTTTCTGCTTCCTGATAGAGGGCATTGATCAAAGCCTCGATTTTTTTAATAGGTTCCCGTACTTGGATTTTTTCACCCTTTTTCAGTTTTGTCGGTTTGATCACATTCTTTTTGGTCTTGGCCACACCTTCCAAAAATTCGATATCGATTGGTACATTTTCCGTAAACGGATCCAATACGATTCCTTCTACTTGCCCTTTTGCCATTTCCACAAACGACATGAACTGATCGAATGCCAAGACTAAAGCATGAACATTTTCGTTTTCCTGCTGGGCCTGGCGCAATTCCTCATAACTTGTAAACATCGGAAAAAAGTATTTTCCGTTCGCATCTTGCAAGATCATAAGCTGAATTTGGGTATTGGGTTCGAAAACCAGCTGCCCGTTTTCATCTTTTTGAGGTTCCTGATCCCAAACAGCAGGCGCTAAAACACTCGTATCTCGAAGTGTTCGTGCCATATTGTTGATTGTTTGCTGATTTTCTTCTTTTCTCAGTGCGATCAACGCATCTTTAAGTTGTTTATTTACATAAGGTGCCATACTATTCTCCACTAATTGCACAATTTTTAAATAAGATGCTTGGGCTCACGATTTGCTTATATGTCCACTCCAAATCGCTTCCGACTTCCCATACATCGTTCATCAGATCCAGGAACCGACCCGCAACCGTGATCAAAGTCACCGGATCGCTTTTCTTCCCTTCTTTCACCAAGTATCCGCTTGCCTGCAATGAAAATTGCGTAGATGCGAAATGAAGTCCTGCATGAAGTCCCATAATGTCCGTAATAACAACACCTTCCTGCATCGTTTCCATCAGTTGATCAAGATCTTTGTTTCCCGGCTCGATCCACATATTCATCGGACTGACGTGAACACTGGAAGCATATCCGGATTTAAACCCATTTCCGGTACTTTTCGTGTTCATCTTGATCGCAGATCTTGCATCGAAAAGCGGTTGTTCGAACACTCCGTGATCCACAACAACTTTTCGTCTTGTCGGATACCCTTCATCATCAAAGGATGCGATCGAGAGGGCGTCCGTATTTTTCGGATCGTCAAAGATCGTGATTTGTTCGGAAAATACTTTTTTTCCGAGATCTTTTGCTAGGGGAGAAATTCCTTTCGCAATCATATCGCCTGAAAACAAACCGGTAAATGCACCAAGCAAAGAAGTCATGGCATCTTTTTCAAAAATCACCGGACACATTCTGGAAGGGATAGAATGCGCTCCGCATTTTCCCAGTGCTTCCTCACACACTTCTTTAACAAATTGATCTTCATCAAATGAATCATGATCGAAAATTACTTTGATTTTTGTTGCATCTTTAAATGAATCTTTATCTTGCGCTACAACAGAGCAAGCCACATACTGCACTTGATCTTCATCGGAAAGTTCTACACCTAAAGAATTGGTGATTTCTCTGCGTCCGGATGCTTGCTCATAACCAAGATAGGCTACTTGAACGATCTTCGAATCATACGCCAAAGCTTTCGATTCGATATTTTTAAGCATCTGTTCGATTTGTTCAACTGTCAGCATTTTGAAATGATGAGGATTTTCGATAATTTCTACTTCCTGCGCTTCAGTCAACGATACCGTTTCTGTCGAAGTAATGACTTCCGTTTGCTGTGCGAGTGCGTTCAGCGCTTCATCCATTGTTTCGTCTTCTACATTTTCCAAAGTAAGAGTGGCAACATTCCCGTTTTTAATGGCACGCAAACTTGTTCCTAATACTTTGCTTGTGACAAACGTGTCTATTTCGCCTTGGAACCATGTAAATTCTTTTTCCGAACTTAATGCTTGATATATTTCAAATTGTTCGAGTCCAAGCTCTTTCGCTCGTTCGATCCACGCTTGCTTATTCATTTGCCGTTCCTCCTACTGTAATGCTAGATACCCGTAAACGAGGCTGTCCGACATCGGTCGGAATCGATCCGCTGCTGGATCCGCACATTCCTTGAGCTCTTGCCAAATTTTCTCCGACCATATCGATATTCATCAAAATTTCCTGTCCGTTTCCGATCAATGAAGCTCCCTTGACCGGATCGGTGATTTTTCCGTTTTCGATCAAATATCCTTCCTGCACCGCAAAGTTAAATTCTCCCGTTTGCGGATTAACGCTTCCTCCGCCCATTTTCTTAGCATATAAGCCTTTTTCGATACCGGAAAGCATATCTTCGAATGTATCGGTTCCGGCCGCAATATACGTATTGCTCATACGGGAAGTCGGCTCGAATTTATAAGATTGTCGGCGGGAAGATCCTGTCGATTTCATATTCATCCTTCGTCCATTCAAAGTATCGATCATGTAAGTCTGCAAAATACCGTCTTTGATCAACACCCGTTTCTGCTGAGGATTTCCTTCATCATCCACATTTTGCGATCCCCAAGCGTTCGGAATCGTTCCATCATCGATTGCGGTCACTTTCGTTGAGGCGATCTGCTGTCCGATCTTGTTGCAGAATATCGATTGATCTTTCGCCACTGCAGTGGCTTCCAATGAATGACCGCACGCCTCATGGAAGATAACCCCACCAAATCCATTGTCAATAATGACCGGCATTTTCCCGGACGGACACGGTTTGGCCTGTGTCATGACAAGAGCGATACGTACTGCTTCTTTTCCGATTTCTTCCGGAGTTGTGCTTTCGTAAAATTCCAATCCCATGCTTGCTCCCGGAGATGCAGTACCCGACTGCAAGGTCGTCCCATCGCTTGCATAGGCAGCACAAGTCATACGTGTGCGTACACGCGTATCCTGAACAAGCTTTCCGTCCGAATTCGAAATTTGCACGTGCTGCTTCACGCCACTCATGGTGACAGTTACTTTTTCGATTTCCTTGCTTTCATTAAAAGCAGTATGACTGGCACGTAACATGAGATCGACTTTATCTTTTAAAAGAGCTTCCATTGGATCGATCTGAATCGGATGACGGTTTTCAATCGTTTCCCGAGTCAAAACGACTTCTTTTCCTTCTTCTTTTTTTCCTAAAGAAGCTCTTAGATCATTGATCATTGTTTCTAACGATTTCTCATCCGTTACATTTGTATATCCGTAAACCGAACGTGTTCCCTCATAAAGGCGCACGCCAATCCCGCTTCGCAAAACGCGGTTGACATCTTCGACATTGTTGTTGAGCATCGAGATTGCTTCGCTCGATCCTTCTTCTTCAAAGATTTCCGCGAAATCTGCGTTGGAGTGCATACACAATGTAAGCAATCGCTGTAATTGCTGTTTTGATAACATACTTTTCCTTCTTCCTAATTCCGTGATTGATAATGCTTATTATATCACAACGAAAAAGGATGCAAGACGCATCCCTATATTAAAATTTCTTCTAAAACACTTTGAACCATATCATCGATAGTTCCTTGATTCACCTCGTGATTCATGTGTTTTTCATGCTCGCTTTGCCAATCTTTCAATTCACGAGAACTCATATCGTCATAAAATGCATATAAAACAATAATGTAAAGCGAATCAAGCAAATTATAAAGAGCAGATCCGTACTCTACATTCGACATAGCTAAAATAATTTGATTTCTCAATTTCAGGATTCTCTGTGCAAACGTTGCTGTCGGCGGATAAAAATCAATTATGAAACTATTCCCTTTTCCGGCAATGATCCCGTCACAGTTTGAAAACGAATAAAGAACATTCGGATGTTGATCATCCATGAACATCCGCACTTCTTCAATCAATCCCTGCCATTGTTTCATAGCCACTTCATTCACTTTTTCATAATACTGATGCTTCAAGATTCCGAGATGATGCTCGAACCGATCTATTCCTTCCATGCCGTATATAACCCTTTCCTGCTGATTTATCATGCTTGCCACCTTTCCGATTCCACTTCTTTTAATACTCGATTGATTTCTGCTTTTTTCAACGCATGGATCTTTTGATAACGTTCCATTAGCTGTTTAATCCAGAAATCGTTTTTTTCATTAAACTGCATTTCAAATTCTTCGCAAAATTTTCTTAACAGGATGCTCAGTTCATCCCAGATTACAGCGCCCGCTTCACTTAATTCATCCAGCACATTATTTTCAAGAAATTCGTTCATTGCATTTTGCACTTGATCAACAATCGAAAGATGTTGGTTCGGACATTCAAAAAAGATTTCTTTTCCTTCTTCGATCACATATTTATATTTCACGGCTGAAGCCTCATACAAGCCGTTTTCTTCGATCCCGTACCCTTCGCATTCTTCCTGAAAGCAAATCATACGATGGATCAAACGATCCCAGCTACGCAAAGAATGATGATATTTTGTTGATTCATATTCTTGAACAAATCGTTGTATAGCCTTCTCTTTCTTCATTGTAAATTTCCTAATCCCTTTCAATAAAAATCATAATAAATTTAGAACAAATGTCAAACATTTTTGTGATAAATTTGTGATAAAAAGGTATATTTTCCATAAAATCACATAAAAAGAAGCATCTTTCAGAGAAAGACACTTCTTTCATTCCTTATCCTTTTTGCCCAAGTACCATGATTATTGTGAGCACAACAAGTCCGATTATAATCCAAAAGAGATATTTTTGCCAATTTTTCACGCCAACTCACTTCTTTTCATTTGATCGTTTTCCACCTTCAATGCATGCGCCTGCTCCTGCAGCTGAACACATCGAATCTTAAAGCGCTGCAATGCTTGTTCGAGTTCTTTGATTCGTTCATCGTACAACTCGTAATCTTCGATGATCTGATCCAAAAAACCATCCACCTCTATGCATCCGTACCCATTTTCACAAATTGAAAAGTCCTGGCCGTAAATCGTATTCGGATCCAGTTTGATGTTTTCCATCTTTCCACTCCTTTTTTGTATTGAAATAATCATAACAAAGTATAGATCAAAAAGAAAACCAAAAGCCAAAATGTTCGAATCAACATATTTAATAACGCTCTTTTACTGATTTAGGAAGATCTTCCCGATCCACTTCTTCCCAACCGACTACACCACGCAAAGGAACAACTTCCAAACGAATAAAAGCATCGTCTTTTAACAAACGATCGGTTCCGAAAGAAATTTCCTTTTCCATTCCCTGACCATCATATGCAGTCAACGTATACTCATAACTCATTCCCCCGTTTGGGCGAAACACTCCTTCATCAGGCTTGATCTTTTCAACCTGTTTTGAATTGATCTGCGAATACCAATACGTGGAAGAACAACCCGATAAAACAAAAGAGCTCAAAACAAGGAGTGCCATTAAAATCTTCTTCATTTTGTTACCGCCTTTCCTATGTCCATTTTATGCAAATCGCAAGAAAGATAGGTGACAGCAAACAAACAGAATCCGAACAATTTTGTCATAAAAAACCATGATAAAAACCATGACCGAAAGATCATGGTTTTTCTCCTTTATTGAATTGCATCGACGAAACGTTTCGTGATCACTTGCGGTCGTGTAATGATCGATCCGACCACAACACTGTACGCGCCAAGTTCAAGGACCCGTTTCACCTTTTCAGGCGTATCGATATTTCCTTCACCGATTACAGGATGTTTTACAACTTTAAGCAGTTCCCGAATAATTTCAAAATCGTTTGTTTCGATCTTATCTCCTTCGCTTTCAGGAGTATATCCAACCAAAGTCGTTCCGATGAAATCAAAGCCTAGATCATCTGCATGCTTCATTTCATCGAGGGTAGCGCAATCTGCCATCCATAGTTGATTTGGATATTTTTCTTTCATTTGCGCAAACATTTCATCCAACGTCTTTCCGTCCGGACGCTTTCGGCATGTCGCATCAATTGCGATTACTTCCGGAGGGTTTTTCATAGCCATCAATTCATCGACTTCGACCATTGTCGGGGTGATATATACATGATTATCTCCATATTGACGTTTAATAATTCCAATGATCGGCAAATCAACTTGAGTCTGGATTTCTTCGATATCCGCTACTGTATTTGCCCGAATACCGCTTGCTCCGCCTTCTTTCGCTGCTTTTGCCATCCGTCCCATAATAAACGAGGAATGCAACGGCTCTTCCGGCAGCGCTTGACAAGATACAATCAGCTTGCCTTTTGCTTGTTCAATTTTGTTGTTCATACTACGCTCCTTCAAGACATTATATCTTTATGTCTATTATACCCGAAACGATTGACAATAGCATCGTTAAAGCGAAAAAGGAAGTAAAATTTCTTTTTTGTCAATCAGACGCTCTTTCAAGATCAAAAGGTCCGAATACGAGATACGGTCATATTGCGCTCTTTGCAGCAGCAAATTCGTAAAACTCAAAATTTCCCGAACCGTGATCCACAAGGAAGTTTCTCCGAACTGCTCATCAGCCAAGATCCGAATATTTTCATCGCTAAGCACATCTAGATACTGTCCCAAAGTCGTGTAATTTACCGTTTCAAAAACTGTTAAATTCAACACATTGCGAAAGATTGGCGCCAATTGGCCGCGGCACGCATCAAGAAGTGCCTTCGCATAAAACAAAACAGGTGCCGAAAGATCATCTTCCTGATCTTCTTCATAATAATCTTCAAGATCAAGTGCCGATTCAAGATCATCCTGCATTTTTCCGGGCAGTTGGATAAACATATTTTCATCCCATCCTAAACGCTGAGAAGTCGTAAGCTCTTCCTCCTCTTCTTGGATCGGAGCCTCTTTCATCATATTCTTTGCCATTTGCTGGATATTTTGTTTCTCTTCATCCGAAAGAGAGTTGACCATATTTTGAATGGCCGAAAAATCAATATCGTTCCAATTCATCTTTTTTTCCTTTCTATTCGACTTTTTTTATTGTAACAAAACTTTCATCATTATTGTAAAAACTTTCAAACTTTCTTGAACAATTTTTCAAATTCCCTTATAATCCCCTTTAAAGGGAGATGTATTAACTATGGAAAACGCAAAGATCTTTTATGAAAACGACTGCAATATCGGATTGCTGGACGGAAAAACGATCGCAATCATCGGGTATGGATCACAAGGACATGCCCACGCATTAAATCTTAAAGAGTCAGGATGTAATGTCATTATCGGATTATACGAAGGATCAAAATCCTGGGAAAAAGCCGAAAAAGCAGGATTTGAAGTATATACTGCCGCCGAAGCAACCAAAAAAGCAGATATCATCATGATCTTGATCAATGATGAAAAACAAGCGGCTCTTTACGAAGAAAGCATTAAACCGAATTTAAAAGAGGACGATATGCTAATGTTCGCTCATGGATTCAATATTCACTACGGATGCATCCAACCTCCGAAAAATGTAGATGTTGCCATGATTGCTCCGAAAGCTCCGGGACATACTGTACGTTCCGAATATCAAGCCGGAAAAGGAACTCCTTGTTTGATTGCCGTAGAGCAAAATCATTCCGGAAAAGCATGGGATATTGCTTTAGCTTATGCGGCTGCCATTGGCGGAGCTCGTGCCGGAGTTCTCGAAACAACATTCCAGACTGAAACCGAAACGGATCTTTTCGGAGAACAAGCAGTTCTTTGCGGCGGTGTCGTTGCCTTGATGCAGGCCGGATTCGAAACGCTGATTGAAGCAGGATATGATCCGCGCAACGCTTACTTTGAATGTATCCATGAAATGAAACTGATTGTCGATTTGATCTATCAAAGCGGTTTTGCGGGAATGCGCTATTCAATTTCAAACACTGCTGAATATGGTGATTACATTACCGGACCAAAAATCATTACAGAAGATACAAAGAAAGCAATGAAGAAAGTTCTTTCCGATATCCAAGACGGAACTTTTGCTCAAGATTTCTTAGTCGGAATGTCCGATGCCGGAAAACAGACAAAATTCAAAGCACTGCGCAGAAAAGCTGCAGAACATCCAAGCGAAAAAGTCGGTGAAGAAATCCGTAAACTTTACAGCTGGAACAATGAAGATGAACTTTTGATCAACAACTAGTCAAATAGCTCCTTCAGCAATAGCAGGTATGCTATTGCTTTTTTGTTTTTTATCTTGTAAGCGTTTTCACTAACAGGTAAAATAAAAGAAAAAGGAGCATTTGAATTATGACACATGAACAAATTGCTGCTTATATGCAGCCAAAACTAAAACAAGCCTTTGATGATGTTATGGATGATGTCACCCAGGCAAATCGCCTATCCGTCCTTGCTAAGATCTATCATGAACTTTACGATATACCAGAAGACAAACTTCAATGGCTTGATGAAGAAGAATTAAAAGAAATGATCTTAACCATTTATTATTCGATTTCCCGCCAACGACACGCTTTGACCAGCAGCGTTGCCAAAGAAGTGAAAAAATACGTAAAATCAAGCTATAAAGATTGGAAACTTCTCGAAGATATGACAAGCGATCTGGATTAAGACCAATAAAAAGGCTAATATAAAGCCGTTTTAAACAAGAAAAAATCCATTTATTTAGGAGATGCCGCTATGATTGTATCTCCTTTTTCTCAGGCCGTTTTGACAAGTCTGCCAAAGTGAACTGTCCTAAATAATCAGAGATGACTTCATCAAGTCCCTGCCATAGTCCAAGGGTACGACAAGCCTCTTTTCGAGGGCAGACATTGTGCTCTGATTCCAAACAGGCAACCGGACATAACGGTCCCTCCATAAGCTCAAGAACAGACTTTACATTATACTCTTCCGGGTCATGTTTCAGGCGATATCCTCCCCCTTTTCCGCGGTGAGCGCTTAGCAATCCGCCTTTCACCAACTCTTTCACTACGATTTCCAAATACTTTTCCGAAATTTCCTGTCGCATGGCTACATCTTTCAAAGGAACAAACCCATCCTCTTGATGTTCTGCCACATCCACCAGAAAACGTAGTGCATATCTGCCCTTTGTGGAAATCATCATATAAAATATCCTCCATTTTTTTCCTATCATACCTCAAGGTTAATAGGAATTCAAGCTGCATTATACCAATTGACAAAGTAGGTTAATAGGTTTAATATAAAGCCAATTATTTTACAGAGAGGAGGATTTTCCATAAGTTAATGTAGATTGGGCCCGCAATCACATCTTATTTCCCAATGGAGATATTACAGCCCCATTTTCCCCGCAAAAACGCATTCAATCGAATACGTTCCGACTCTCTATTAGGAAATGATTGCTGATTTGGAAAAAGGCTTCATAGCCGCAACGCAAGAATAAAAGGAGGAATTTATCATGTCTAACATTTACACATCTGCTGATCAGTTGGTTGGCAATACACCTTTACTGGAACTGACCCGCATCGAAAAAGAAACAGGAGCAAACGCTCGTATCTTAGCGAAAATTGAGTATTTTAACCCTACCGGATCTGTAAAAGATCGGATTGCCAAAGCAATGATCGACGAAGCAGAAGCGAGTGGAAAACTGAAGCCCGGTTCCACCATCATCGAACCGACATCCGGAAATACGGGAATCGGTCTGGCTTCGATTGCCGCAGCCCGAGGATATCGCATTATTATTACCATGCCGGAAACAATGAGCGTGGAACGTCGTCAGTTGATGAAATCATATGGCGCAGAAATTGTTCTTACCGACGGATCCAAAGGAACAAAGGGTGCAATTGACAAAGCGAAAGAGCTCGCAGAAGAAATTCCTGACAGCTTTGTTCCCGGTCAATTTGGCAATCCCGCCAATCCGATGATTCATTATTCCACCACCGGTCCGGAAATCTGGAAAGATACGGATGGCAAAGTCGATATTTTTGTTTCCGGGGTTGGTACCGGTGGAACCATTACCGGTGTAGGAAAGTATTTGAAGGAAAAAAATCCGGAAGTGAAAATAGTAGCTGTGGAGCCAAAAGACTCTCCTGTTCTAAGCGAAGGTCGTTCCGGCCCACATAAAATCCAAGGAATCGGCGCCGGATTTGTACCGGATGTACTGGATACTGCAATCTATGACGAAATCATTCCTGTGTCGAACGAGGATGCTTTTGCTTACGGACGACTCATCGGACACACTGAAGGTATTTTAGTTGGAATTTCCTCCGGAGCAGCGCTCTATGCGGCAATTGAGCTAAGCAAACGCCCTGAAAACGCAGGAAAGACGATTGTGGCCATATTTCCGGATACCGGCGATCGTTATCTGTCAACTCCATTATTTTCTAAATAAAAAAAACTCCCTAGCCCACATGAAGTGGCGGGGAGTTTTTTAGCAAAAGGTTTTCTAACAATCCGACAAGGTCCGATAGGTAAGCATTGTTTTCTTTTTCGACCAAGGATCTTCAACGATATATGCATCCAATCCAAAGACTTGTTCAAGCATCTCTTTGGTCATAACCGAATCGACATCTCCTTCATAGCGTATCGCTCCATCTTTCATAGCAAGCAGGCGATCACTGAAACGAGCTGCCAAATTCAGATCATGGATCACCAGCACAATCGTCTTTTTTTCTTTTTCGTTTAATTCTTTCAGTAACTCGAGAATTTCCAATTGATGAGCCATGTCCAAATACGTTGTCGGTTCATCCAATAAAATCAATGGGGTATCTTGCGCTAAAGCCATTGCAATCCACGCTCGCTGTCTTTGTCCACCCGAAAGCGTGGCAATATCCCGATCTTTTAAATCATATACATTTGTGTGTTTCATTGCCTGATCGATCAATTCATGATCTTTTTGATTGAAAGAGCCAAACCCTCGTTTATGCGGATATCTGCCATAAGAAACAAGTTCTTCCACGCTCAATCCTGCAGGAGCTTGAGGCGCTTGGGGAAGCAAAGCCATTTTTTTGGCTACCTCTTTTGTATCGGAAACAAAAATATTTTTTCCCTCCAGCAGCACTTCTCCTTCTTCTATGGGAATGATACGGGCAAGCGCTTTCAGCAAAGTCGATTTTCCGCAGCCATTGGGTCCGATCAAGCTTGTGATCTTTCCGGTTTCGATCTTTACATCCATATGGGGAATAATAATTTTTTTGTCATAACCGACCTTCAATCCTTTTCCTTCTAAAATTACTCGTTCCATCATTTCTCCTTTACTAGCAAATACAAGAAATACGGTGCACCGATCACGGTTGCCACAATTCCGATCGGGATCTCATTTGGCAGCAGCAATGTTCTTGACACAATATCAGCTGCAACAAGCAGTACGCCACCAATCAAAACAGACACAGGGACCAAAACACGATGATTGGAACCAACAAGTTTGCGGGAAAGATGTGGGCAGATCAATCCGACAAAACTGAGGCCTCCTCCTACCGCACAGCACAACGAAGATAAAACAATAGCAATCAGCAACAGTCTTTTGGAATCCTTTTTCATATCGACGCCAAGTGCGGTTGCGGTCAATGTCCCGAGATCAAACACATTCAGCGTAAACGAACGATAAAACACATACGTGATAAGTAAAATGAAACAAATCGTCAATAAAATGACATTTTCCCAAGAAGCACCCCAAATATTTCCGGTCAGCCAACTTTGAACAAACGCATAGTCCTGATCGGGCATCTTCAACATGAGCATAGTCGTTAAAGAGGAAATGCCTAACGAAATGGCCACCCCCATCAACAGCAGTCTTTTAGGATGCATTTTCCGATAAACGATTGCCAAACGGTACTCCATAACAAAGACCAGCAAAGCGCCGATAAACGACAAGACAACGAGCCAGAACGAAAACTGATCCGTACTTTGTTTAAAAAAAACAAAAAATAAGGCAAGCATCAGTCCTGACCCGGCATTGATTCCAAGAAGTCCGGGATCTGCCATATCGTTTTGAGTTACCGACTGCAGCAGGACTCCGGATACAGATAATCCGATTCCTACAAGCAATGAAATGAGTATGCGTGGCAATCGAAGTTCAAAAAACGTATAAGACAAGGCACGACTTGCTTTTCCTGTTAATAAATCACCCATTTGCTGCCAAGAAATACTCGTATATCCTGAGTGGAGGTCGAGAACTACCAATCCGGCCAGCAATAGGATCAAGATCACGATGAGTCTTTTTTTTCTACTCAAAGCCACGGCCTCCTTTGCGTGCTAAGATAATGAAAAACGGCACGCCGATAATCGCAAAAATCAAACCGATCGGTGTTTCCGAAGGTGCGTTGATCAATCGAGAACAAATGTCGGCAATCAGCATGAAGAATGCGCCAAGCACCATTGATCCCGGAATGACTTTTTCATAACTTGTTCCGATAAAGAAACGAACGACATACGGAACGAGCAGACCTACAAAAGCGATCGGACCTGCAAGTGCACTTGAACATGCTGCCATAATCAGTACCGCAATTAGGCATTCGATCATGGAACGTTTCACGTTCAATCCCAGTCCTTGGGCGGCTTCTTCTCCTAAAGAAAGAAGTCCGACCTTTTTTGATAAAAACAACGCCCATATCAACGCAATCAAGATGAGGGGGCTTGCAAACTTCAATTGCTGCATGCGGATGCCTGCCACCCCTCCTGCACTCCAAAACGCAAGATCCTGCCCTGTATTGGTGAACAAGGAAATGCCTTGGGCCAAAGACGTAAAGAACATGCTGATGGCCAGTCCGGCCAAAACCAATCGCCCGGTATCCATCTTGCGATGTCCGACAAACATCGCACCAAACACCAAAAAGGCTGCAAGAATTGCTCCGAGAAACGAAACGAGGACACTGAATCCGAAATTCACGGAAGAAAAGATTCCCAAGCAAATTGCCAAAGCAAAGGATGCACCTGCATTGATTCCCAAGATTCCGCAATCGGCTAATGGATTTCGGGTAATGCCTTGCATCATTGCTCCGGCACATGCGAGGCTTGCACCGACCAGGATATCTCCGATCGTTCGCGGAATGCGTAATTCCATGATGGCTAAATGATTGTGTTGATTTGCATCAAACGCGAACAGCGCATTCATCACTTCATGAGCCGAAATATTCGTACTTCCTAAAAACACAGAAAGTATCGCAGCGAAAACAACTGCGATACTGGTGATAATCAGAAAGACAATCGGCGAAATTGTCTTTTTCATCTTTATTCTCCGTTCTTGGTAAAGAAAGCGTACAATTCATCCATTTGACCATTCAATGAAATCGGATCACGATGCATAAATGCGACTTGTTGGTAAGGCATCACTTGTCCGTCTTTTACGGCTGGTAAATTGTTCCAAATTGCTGAATCTTCCACAAAGTCCGGCTCGGTATCGCTTAGTACACCATATAAAATATAATCACCGGTATATTCAGGCAACGCTTCAAGGGAAATCACTTTATACGCTTCATCTCCATCGACCATTTCTTTTTGCACGACTTCCGGTGCTTTCAAATCCCAAAGGTCATAAAGGATCGTTCCTCCGCGTGCGAAATGAGATCCCATAGAGTAAATTTGTTGAGGCCACACTTCGACAATTGAAACGGTCTGATCTTTGACGACATCTTGAACGGCCGGTTTCATTTCGTTGGCTTTCGCATAAAAGTCATCCATATATTGTTTTGCTTCCTCTTCTTTATTTACTAAAGAAGCAATATATTCAAACAATTCTTCGTCACTTCGTTTTCCATCTTCGATATATACAGTAGGAGCAATTTTGGAATATTTGTCATAATCAGCTTCTGTGATCGTAACGATCAAGTCCGGCTCGGCCTGAGCGATCATTTCCAATGAAGTTTCCGCACTTGTGATATTCAGTGGTTCGATTCCTTCGATATAATCAGCCAGGAACGGATTTTCCAATGCGTATGGGGAAGCAATAATCGGTTTTGTATCTACGGCTAAAAATTCTCCTAAATAATAATCGGAAACAATTCTTGTCGGATTTGCGGGAATTTCCACTTCCCCTTTATCGGTCTGAACGATTTTTGTATCTTTTGATTCTTGTTCCTTTGAAGAAGAGGAACAACCGGCTATCAATACGAGCGAGCACACCATCAACAACCCAATTCCCAATTTTTTTAATTCTCGTTTTAATTTCATAGTACATCTCCCTTCGAGTTAGCCTCATTTAACTTACGGAACGAGTCTATCACAGGAAGTTAGTCGTGTCAAACCGTTTTCGCCACGCTTTCAAGCTTTTGTTTTTTTCACATTTCCTGCCCATTTTATTGTATATTTCACACCATAGATGAAGGAAAGACGATCAAACTATATATCATCCGGTTCGTTGTTTTCAGCTTAAAAGACCACTTTTTTCCTGTGAAATGTGTCGCCTACCTTTCCATCATTCACAAACGCATTCACGCGCTCGTATTTCTTCGGATTGTTCGAGCTGTTCGATGTTGTCTGCAAACACAGCCAAGGAACGATATCCTTCTTTTATGCCGGTTCCCAGACGATCATCCATCATTTCCACTGATACGGTTTCAACTTTGTCTTGCGATTTCCATGTGACAAAAGACACATTCTCGATCATAGAAAGGATCAGCAGCGATTCCCGATCCACATAGGCCTCGTTGATCGGACGTACAGAATGGATGATCAGTCCGGTATTGTCCAGTTCAAGCGTATAGCTTCCGATCAGTTCGGACACGTTCATTTTTTCCAAAAGACGGGATACTTTCGAAACATCCCCGATATATTCCACTTTATTTTCATAAAGGAGTGCCAGTTCGGCCGGAATCTTCTTTCCTTCTTCCCATACAATCCGACCGGCCACTTCGACATTTTCAATCAAGCCGTCAATCTTATAAGAAAACGTTTTTTTCTCTTCTTTTCCCGGAACTGTATACACAACTGCTTCCACATCTTTTCCTTGCTTGTGCCACAAAACACGGGATACTTTTCGACCTTTTTCGATACACTCCACTTCCAATTTCACTTGATCAGGCGCAACAGTAGTATCTATGTTAAGTAAGGTGGCCGAAGTTTTCGTCCCGAACAAAAAAACATACATACCAAAACAGCTTGTGAAAACAAAAAAAACAAGACAGATGGTAATCCAGATGCGATGCCGATTTCTCTTCCTGACCATTTTCAAATAATCGATTTCGATTTTTTCATCCGGATCCAAAACAAACGGCTTTTCTTTCATGCGCTCCAGTGTTTTTTGGCACGATGAACACTGCGCCAAATGTTCTTCAATGATCTTGTTCGTTTCCGGACTTGTAAGGCCGTCGATATAATCGGGAAGCAGATCATTGACCAATACGTGTAACTTATTCTCTTCCATTCTCCTCTATCTCCTTTCTCAGCTTCTCTCTGGCCCGGTAATACGTGACTCGCGCAGTGTTTTCGCTTATTCCGAGCACCTCGCCAATCTGGCGAAAGCTCAGATTGCCGTAAATCCGAAGATACATAATTTCTCGGGTGTTGCCAGGCAGTATCTGCATAGATTTGAACACTTCCACCTGAGCTGGCGGATCGTTGATTGCACAAGCCATAAACGTTTCATCGAACGAAATATGTCCCGAATTCTTTTTCCGGTATTTTGCATACTGATTTCGGGCAATCGCACAAAGCCAAGTAGACAGTTTCGATTCGCCTTTATAAGTATGGATCGAACGAACGGCCTGAAAAAATGTTTCCTGCATCACTTCCTCAGCCACCTCTTCGTCGGCTCCCAGGGAAAGAAGATAGCGATAAACAAAGCGTGCATATTTTTGATAGATCTCATCCATATCTTCTTCCTGCTACTCAAAATGTGTCTAAACATACTCAAACACATCGAGAATTGAAATCCTCACGGATATTTCTTACTGCTTCTTCGTGTATGCTTTTGTGTTCC
>KE159699.1:0-52937 GCA_000403415.2 Firmicutes bacterium M10-2 | reverse complement strand
TTCGGAACGCTTTATCGGCATTCATGATACTCTGTTTGACGGATTTGGAACTAACATCCTTGATCCATGAAAATTCAGGATGCTCTTTCAAATAAACATTATTGAGCCATTTTTGAAAATCCATGCCGGAGACAAATTTCTTTTCTGCTTCATAGACTTCTTTGTTATGCGAAAGGTAAAAGTTATAAACGAATCGGCATGTTCCGATCGTTTGATGGATCTTTTGTTTCTGTTCCAAAGTCGGATCAATTTCCGTTTTGAAGCTCTTTAGCAATCTCCTCATCCTCCCTGATTTGTTTCTTATACTTTCGTAAACCATATAATCTATAACTGAATACGTGTAGAATAGAAAGAATGTCCTGCACCAGTTCTTCATTTGGCGAAAGAGTTTCGTTCTTTACCACGATGATCTCCGTATTGAATTTTTCGCAAAAGCTTCCAAACTCTTCAATACATTGATTTACAATAACACCTTTAGCATTACAGAATTGTTTTAAAAATTCTACTTGATTATGTAAATCATCTTTTTGATTTCTTGTAGAAACCCTTGCGTAAATGACAACATCTCTAACATCATTTTCTGTTTATATTCCTTTGAATTGTAGATACTGGTCGTAAGTATAATATCTTCTATCAGTAGGAGTTCGATGAGCTTTCAATATTTCTTCTCTGTCCCATCTCTGCAATGTCTTGACTGATACACCTAATAACTCGGCAAAATCTTTAGGTTTATAGTTTGTGATATTCTTTGTGTTCATAAATACAACCCTTTCTTTATGAACACATTATGCCGTATTTATACACTTTTTTTCTATATTTCTTATAACTTAACATATCCTCCTTTGTCTATTCGTATCTTCAACACATTGATTCGTTACATTAATTTTTTATTTTCCTTTATCAATTAATCATGGTGCCATGATCTAATATTTTTTCATCAGAAAAGTTCTGTTTTGCGATATTATAATAGACAAACAAGAATAGATCTATAATTTGCGAAAATACTCGAAGGGCAATACGAAGGCAAGGTTATCGCTAACAAAAATGCAGCAAAGAACGTTTTTATGAAAAAACATATGAATGATTTAAGAAAGCATTACGAGGTTGTGCAAAAAACTTGCCGGAATTGTTCTACTTAGCAATTGTGCCTCAAACAAAAAAGCGACTCTCTCGAATCGCTTTTTTGTTTGTTATTGGGTAGTTTCGTAACTCCAGTTTTTTATGTTGCATTCCTTGAAAGCACAAATTTTATCAGCCAAAGTGATCAACCATCCCTCTCTGTGTTTAGGAGGTTTTATGGTGAGCGGAAACATATGAGTCAAGATTGCGTCTTTTTCCCGTTCACACAAACCGAAGTCACGGTGTGCGTTTTCACAAGCAAACTTCGGATGTTTGAATCCGTGAAATTTATGCCAGTCTTCATCCGCATGCCAATCGTATAAATAATAGTCATGCAGCAAAGCGGCACGGATCAGTCGATCCTCATCCACTTTGATTTTAAATCGATAGGCAAGTTTAAGGGCAGTATAAGCGACATGACGAACATGTTCATGAACACTCACATGTTTATGGTGGGAATATTTATGCGTTTCAAGGAAGCTTCCGTGTTCTTCGAAATACGTCACGTGTTTTTGGATCTTTTTACGAAATTCTTCTCTTATTTTATTGTTCATGGCGCCATTATAGGTTATTACTTCGCATAACGCAAGATAATATTTAAGGATTTATTAAATAATTTTCTGTTTCATCTTTTGAGAACGATATCGGTTGATAACTGCCATAAATTCTTGTTTACGTACACGGCAGAAATCGCGATTTCCCAAAATCCTCAATCCCTTTTTGTTGATCAACAATTCCAGCTCATCGGCAATTTGAGATAAGTCCTTTTTCCCATCCATCAAATATTTGTGAGCGTAAAGCACCATCGCTCCAAGTGTTGTCAACTGTTCGGGGTCGATCAACTGTTCCACAAGACGTACATCCAAAGGTTCTCGATCCAATAGGATCGCATCCAGCCCTTGTGTCTTGATCTTGATTCGTTCTCCCATCAAAAATTTATTCGGCAGCGGAATGCGGTCCGTATAAAACGGCTTATGATCCAACTTCCGTTCAGGAGAGCAAAGATCCGGATAGGCGAGTGCCATCTCTTTGGCTCGTGATGTGACATCCATAGGAATATAACGAGCCATTTGGATAATCAAATCGGCTTGTTCGAAGAAAGCACCTGAACTGCCGGCAACCAGAATCGTGCTCACATCTTCCTGTTCATACAGCTGACGTATACGATATACCAGAGGAGTGATCGGTTCTTGATTGGGATGAACGACCATTTGCATCAATGGATCCCGTACCATAAAATTGGCTGCACTTGTATCTTCATCAAAAAGCAGCACCTTGCTGTCGGCTTCCAATGCCTCGCACACTCCGGCAGCCTGAGATGTCGATCCGGACGCATCCTCACTTGAGAACGCATTTGTTTTTTTATGATTTGGCAAATGATTGATAAACGCTTCAATATTATCGTTTTCTATGCTGCGTCCGTCTTCGGCTCTTGATTTCACAGCGCTTGAATCGCATAAAACAAATTCACGACCATCTCCTGAAATGTGATTGTACACACCACGTTCCAACCCCTCAAGCAGGGTGGACTTTCCGTGATAGCCTCCGCCGATAATAAGCGTAATTCCTTTTTTGATTCCCATTCCCGCAATTTTTTTACGGTGAGGGACCGGAATTTCAACAGAAAGAGATTCCGGAGAAAGAAACGGAATCGCGTTGAGCATCGGCAATTGCGAAACTCCTGACTTTCTCGGCAATATGGAATCATTTGCGATAAAGGCCACCAAGCCTCTTTTTTTCATTTCTTCACGTACAGCATGCTGATCATCTGCTAAAGATAAAGCGCGGTGGACCCGTTCTAAATTTTTCGTGCTCAAATTGTCTGCAATCAAACTATTCAAGATCTTTTCCGGAAGATAATCAAACAAAATTTTGACAAGTTCATTGGAAAGCACACGTCTGCCATTGGCCGGAAATCCGATATGCATGCGAATCGTAATTTCTTTTTCATCGATATGGCATGCGCTTCGTTCCAATATTTCTTGTTGCGGGCGACTCAAATAAATTGTGCCGCTTTTTCCGCTTCCCTTTCCTTTATAGGGATCGTTCTTGATCGTTTCGTAAAAGATACGCAGCAACGTATCTTCTAATGCGATTCTTCGATAATCGGTTTCGTAACTGCTTTTTTCAAATGTATTTTTGACGCGAATCGATACATCGCTTGGTGCGGCAAACGGATCTCCCTGAACATGATCGATTGACAATACATATCCTCCTTCGCATATGTATTCTCCCCGACAATCTTTATAGGCCGGATAGCCCCTTCCTTGTATTCTTTCACAAACTTTTATTAAATCGTGTTGTGTTTTCATACTGTCACCTCTTTCTTTATCTTAGCGAAATTTATTCGCGAACACTTCTTGAACGCTATTTTCGAGCATTTTTCAACAACATTCGCAATCTTCCACACAAAAAAAGACGATAGAACTTTCTATCGTCACAGGCTGTTGACAAAGTCGATTTTTCAAATCGGCTTTGTCACAGCTTTTTATTTTTCTCCCACAAATGAATAAAAAAAGAGCAATTTGAGGTATTTAAGTACCTAATATTACTCTTTTTTTAGACCTTTTTACCCACTTTTATTTTATTGAAATTTAATTTTTTCAAAATAGGTAGTTTGTCAACACTCTGAGACGATAGAACTTTCTATCGTCAATCACATCCATAAATAGTCAAAATATTCTTTATTTAGCGTTTCCCAACAAGCTTCGTTGTGTTCTCCGCCTTCGATGATTTCGATTTTCGATAGTGCCGGCTTGATGGCCTGAGCAAACTGATCCAAATAAGGAAACAATTGAAGATTTCCCGATCCGAACTCTTTCGTTCCCATGCTCATATATACACGGGTATCCGGATGAATCCAATCTTCTTTTGTTTCATTCATCAATTGGTTTTCGCAAACCATTAACGAAGGGGACAGACACGCTGCTTTGGAAAACACTTTGTTGTAGCGAACAACCGAATAATACGCCATTAAACCACCCATTGAGCTTCCTCCGATTCCTGTCGCTCCTCGTTGTGGAAAAGTTCGGAAATTTTTATCGATAAACGGTTTGAGCACGTTAACTACCCAATCCATGAATATCCCGCCTTTGCCGCGAATATTGCCTAAAAATGCAGAACAAACCGGATACGGACAATACTCATCTAACCGATTTCTTCCGATATGATCACATTCGATCCCCACGATAATAAACGGCTTATTATACGCATTCAAAAATTTTGCCAGACCCCATGATTTTCCATACGTCGCGTCCTTGTCATCGAACAAATTGTGCCCATCATACATATACATGACCGGATAACGTTCATCTTTTTCTTCATAATCATCGGGCAAGTACACGTGCAGCATTGTTTCCCGCTCGAGGGGATCAATGCGAAAAGGAATCTTAACAATCATAACAATCTCCTCCTATACTCTTTTCCATGAAACTTTCGCCTCTATTATAATCACAATTATTCAAATTGAAAACGCCGGAAAGTATAGAACATTTTTCTATGCAACCAATACATAGTGTGCTATGATAGCATTCAACTCTTATTCATGTTTTATTTGATCTCCCACAAAATTTTTCTTTATTGTGTGAAATCATACATCGTTTAGCACTCTTGTTGAAACTTTGCTAAAAGCATGTATAATGAGTTTAACTTTAAGAAGGAGACATCGATGAACAAGAAACCAAAATCGAAAAAATCGCTTTATAACTACTATTTGATTATTTTAATCGTAATCTTGATTCTGAATTGGGTATTAATGCCTTTCCTTTCTTCACAAAGTATTCAGGACGAAACGTATTCCACGTTCCTTGATCAAATTGAGGAGAAAAAAGTCGATAAGGTCCAAGTTCAGGACAATACGATCACTTACACCTTGAAAGGCGATGACGGAAAACGTTATGAAACACAAGTCATGAACGATCTGGATTTAGTGAATCGGCTAAAAGATGCAGGCGCTACATTTACACAAGTCCCTACCAGCCAAATGAACCCGATTCTTACTTCACTGATTTCCTTTTTCCTCCCATTGCTTATTTTATGGGGATTGGGAACATGGTTCTTCCGCCGTATGCAAAAAAAGATGGGAGATCTTCCTGACCAAATGTCTTTTACTTCCGGAGGTGGCTTCGGAATGGGAAATCTAGGAAAAAGCAATGCGAAAGTTTATGTTGGCGAAAAAACAAAAACAACATTTAAAGACGTTGCCGGACAAGAAGAAGCCAAAAACAATTTAAAAGAAATTGTCGATTTCTTGAACAATCCGAAAAAATATCAGGAAATCGGTGCGAAAATGCCAAAGGGCGCTTTGCTTGTAGGTCCTCCCGGAACCGGTAAGACATTGCTTGCCAAAGCGGTTGCCGGAGAAGCGGATGTTCCGTTCTTCTCGATTTCCGGATCGGAATTTGTCGAAATGTTCGTTGGCCGCGGTGCTGCGAAAGTACGCGATCTCTTTAAACAGGCGCGTGAAAAAGCACCATGTATCGTATTTATCGACGAGATTGATACCGTTGGTAAAAAACGTGATTCGGGAGGAATTTCCGGAAATGACGAACGGGAGCAAACTTTGAACCAGCTTCTTGCTGAAATGGATGGATTCGACGGATCCAAAGGGGTCGTTCTCTTGGCAGCGACAAACCGTCCTGATACATTGGATGCTGCTTTGACTCGTCCGGGACGATTTGACCGTCGCATTCCTGTGGAGCTTCCGGATCTTCAAGGGCGTGAAGCGATCTTGAAACTTCATGCAGCTCATATCAAAGCTTCTCCTGAAATTGACTACAATGCGGTGGCTCGTGCGGCAGCCGGATCAAGTGGTGCCGATCTTGCCAACATTATCAATGAGGGTGCTCTTCTTGCGGTACGTGATGGGCGCAAACAAGTGACTCAGCGCGATCTTGAAGAAGCCATCGAAACAGTCATTGCGGGTGAACAGAAAAAAGGTGCTGTGATTTCCCCTCGTGAACGGATGATCGTTTCCTATCATGAGATTGGTCATGCTTTGGTTGCTGCTAAAACAAAAAATTCAGCTCCTGTGCACAAGATCACCATTATTCCAAGAACCAAAGGCGCTCTGGGATACACGATGCAAGTGGAGGAAGAAGAAACGAATCTTCTTTCTAAAGAAGAAGCATACCAAAGGATTATGACCTATTGCGGTGGGCGTGCAGCCGAAGATCTGATCTTTAATTCGATCACGAGCGGAGCAAGCAACGATATCGAACAAGCTACCAAATTGGCTCGTGCCATGATTACCCGTCTTGGTATGTCCGACCACTTTGGCATGACAGCATTGGAAACAGTTAACAATGCGTATCTTGGCGGTGATACAACGCTGGCATGCTCAAATGAAACAGCAGCAAAAATCGATGAAGAAGTAATTGCTTTAATCAAAAAAGCATACGATGAAGCGTATCAGATTCTTGACGAAAACAAGATGAAACTTCATGAACTGGCAAAATACTTGTATGAACAGGAAACCATTACAGGGGAGCAATTCATGTACATATTAAATAAGCCGGTCGAATTGCCGAACACTTCAACGAATGCGTAACAAAAGGCCTCGAAAGAGGTCTTTTTTTCATTGCATGATCCTAAGAACCATGGGATAGTATGATTACAAAGGAGGTCTTTTTATGAATGCCATACGGAGTGTTGGTTTCATCCAAAAAATTATCCAGAGCTACAAACGCGCCATGAAACCTCTTGCTGTGAAATATAAAATTTCCCCTTCTATGATTGCTATCTTGATGTTTCTGGGAAATAATCCCCAATGTAAGCATGCCAAAGATATCGTGGAGTTGCGCGGAATTAAGGCGAATCTCGTATCCATGAGCTTGGAAAAGATGGAAAAGGAAGGCTATGTCACTTTACAGGTCAATCCGAAAGATCGCCGCGAAAAAACGATCGAATTAACCGATCAGGCAATGATTATTTTTTCAGAAGGGAAACAGCTTCAAACCGAATTTTTCAAAAAAATATTCAAAGGGGTTTCTAGAGAAGAAATCAATGTTTTCATGAAGGTGGTCAGGCAAATTGACGAAAACACTAAAAACGAACAATAAAAAGCCTGGAGATCAAGTAGTACACTTGTGTCCCCAAGCTCTGATCAAAGGGGCGACCCCTTCAAATACTTGCTGTTCGGTTTGAGAATCCGGGATATCTGCCCAAATACAATAGGAAGATCCGATAATCGGATTTTCCATTTTTTTATTCAAGAAAAACTGCGGAGTCCACTCTCTTTCTATGGCATCTGCATTTCCTCCAAGATAAGACAGGTTCGGATCCAAAATATAATACAAATAAAAATTCAAATAATTGAGTACCTTGTTTTCTTTGGGAACTTCTCCTTTAATCGTCCAATATTCAATTACAATATCTGGATCAAGAGAAAGGTTTCCCTTTTTCAGCTGATCGTTGTACATACGACAGCTGCGAAATCCGAGTTCTTTTAAAAAAGCATTGCTTTCATTCATATAATCAGTAAATGCATCATAGGCTTTTAAAGAGCGTCCGTATCGTTTGGAAATGTACGTTTTCCAGCTTGTGGCTTTGCTCCACAGCCAATTTGAAAATACCTCATCTCCGCCCATATCAAACTGACTGCTTCCGGTTTGCAAAAACAATTCCCCGTATTCTTTTTGCAAAGATCGAATAAAGGCGATGGCTTTTGGATTGGCAAGATCTATACATTGGTCGGAAAGCTCGGTAGCGATCGAATAGCCATAATGTTGTTCATAGCGATCAAGCACATAGCGCAAATGTCCGGGAGAATCAAATGAAGGAATGAGTTCGATTCCTTTTTCTTTGGCATATGTGCCCAGTTCGATAATGTCTTCTTGCGTATATACGCCTTTTTCGCCTTGTGTCAGCCAAGGATATTGTTTTGATTCAATCCGCATTCCTTCATTTTCGGAAAAATGAAGGAGGAGCTCATTGGCTTTGTTTTCTTCCATGAGATCGATTAGCTGTTTGATCCAGTCGACACTGTAATATTTCCTTGCACAATCGAGCAGTACGCTGCGATGTTCATATGCCTTGACCGGCTGAGGCCATAAAAATGATAAACTCACCAATGCAGCAAGCAAGGAAATCAGACTTTTTCTTAAATTAGTCACCAAAGCTGATTCCGATCAATTTTGCTTCTTTGATAATGTTTGCGTTCGGATCTACGAGTTTCAGTTTTCCGGCCGCTTCCTTGAGCGGAACTTTAATCATTTCGCGATTGCGATAGGCGACCATATATCCATATTGGCCTTCAACGATCATTTTTCCTCCGGCTGCGCCTACACGGCTGGCAAAGACCCGATCATATGCGTCCGGGGCTCCTCCGCGCTGTGTATGTCCGGGAACAGTGACGCGGACTTCCCTTCCGGTTCTTTCCTGAATTTGAGCTGCAAGTTCATAAGAAACCGAAGGATACGGAGAATTTTTCAATTTCTCTTTATATTCTTTTTTCGACAGTTTAGCATCTTCCTTCGAAATGGCTCCTTCGGCAACAGCTAGGATCATGAAACGTCCGCCATTAATGTTGGTGGTCTTTTTATTTTCGATCACATCAATGATTTTATCAAGATCGTAAGGTATTTCCGGAAGCAAAATAATATCGGCTCCTCCGGCGATTCCGGCATTGAGCGGAAGCCATCCTGTTTTATGACCCATAATTTCGACAATAAACACACGTTTGTGGCTGCTTGCGGTTGTATGAATTTCGTCAATGGCTCTTGTTGCGATATCGACTGCAGATTGGAAGCCAAACGTCATGTCCGTTCCCCATAAATCATTGTCGATCGTTTTTGGCATCGCAACGACATTCAATCCTTCTTCGGAAAGAAGATTGGCCGTTTTGATCGATCCGTTACCTCCTAAAACGACGAGGCAATCCAGGCCTAATTTATGATAGGTACTTTTCATCGCTTTAACTTTATCCATTCCGTTTTCATCGGGCTTACGAATTTTTTTGAACGGAACACGACTCGTTCCTAAAATTGTTCCTCCAATCGTCAAGATTCCGTTAAAGTCTTCTTGTTTCAGAACACGATACTTTCCGTACATCAATCCTTTGTATCCGTCCTCGAATCCGTAAAATTCAACAGATTCATTGGCTGCATGACGAACGGACTTATAAATGGCGCGCATTGTGGCGTTCAGTGCCTGACAATCGCCCCCGCTTGTTAGCATTCCTATTTTGAGCATTTGTATGTTCCTCCTTGGATTCATTATAGTCCAACTTTTCTTTTTTGTTGCTTTCATTTGATTGTATAATTTTAAAAAGATGAAGAATCTATCTTCACCTTTTTCTTTCTTTTCCGCTCCACTCCTGAATGTTCAGTTTGAATACAGCTGTATTTTCCCACGCCCGATCAATGTACGCTTTTCCGTCTTCGATGCGCTGAGGAGCTAAATGTTCGATCAGGGCGAACAAACCTTCTTTGATTTCTTCCTCCTCTTTAACAAGTTCGACAGTTCCGTTTACAATGACGCTTGCGTAATCGGTACTAAAAAGATCGGGGCGATCAATGGCGTGGTCGATAACACAAAAACTTGCTTGATCATTGAATTGAATATAGTCATACCGAAGTCCGACTTTGGCACCGTGAAAGTAAAGAGATTTATTTTTATAAACGTAGTTCATCGGAACGGCGTACGGTTTTTTTCCTGCGCACAGAGCGAGAATGCCATATTCACCTTGCTCCAAGATTTCTTCGATTCGATCCTCTTGAAGAGCGCATTTTTCTTTTCTCATATTCAATCCTCCAGTTGGGAAAAATCATGATTGATCGCTTGCACGAATTCGAATTGTTTTGTGTCAGTGTCGTAATCATATTCGAATACGGCGCAATTGTCGCAATTCATAGTACGCAATTCTGAATCATTAAAGAAACGCAGCTGAAAAGCTCGTAATGCACCGCCATGTGTGACGCATAAAATCGAGTTTCCTTCTTCTTCCATGATCGAAGATATTTTTCCATAAATTCGATTGCTTACTTCGTGAATTGTTTCTCCGCCAAAATTTTTAAAATACGTAAAAAACAGATCTAATGGAGGAAGTAAGCGTTCGGGAGCTCCTTCGAACGTTCCGAAATTCATTTCTTTCAATTCCTTGTAGCGTTCATAAGGCTGGTTGGTCACGATTTCCAAGGTGTCGCTGCATCGTTCGCTTGTAGAACAGATGACTCGATCAAAAGAAATTTGATGATCTTGAAAATACTTCTTAGCGATCCGAGCTTGTTTTTGCCCTCGAACAGTCAATGGAGAATCACACCATCCTTGGATCAGACAAAGCTTGTTGAATAAGGTTTGTCCGTGTCTCATCATATACAATTTTTTCTTCATACTTTTCCCTTCTTTCTCGGAAATTATTATACCAAAAGCAAAGAGAACAAACATGAAAAGCGAAAACTTTGATTTATTTTTTGAGAATATTTTTTAATCGGCGCCGCCAAACAAAACGTTATATTTTTTTATTTCAGAAGCTTTATCTTTAAGTATAGAAAGAAAAACATCATCATAAGTATAAATAAAATCCTATGCTTAAGTAGTAAAATAAACTCGGACACCCCAATAAAAAACGAGGAAGAAGAACGCAAATTGCGATATACTGAATTTATACATTCAGGAGGATAGAAGATGAAAAAAATCCTATTCGTATGTCATGGCAATATCTGCCGTTCTGCCATGGCCGAATTCATCATGAAAGATCTCGTCAAAAAAGAAGAAATGAGTGATCAGTTTTATATTGAATCGGCAGCAACAAGCACCGAAGAACTTGGAAATGATATGTATGCGCCGGCTAAACAAAAACTACGTGAAAAAGGTATTCCGTTTTCACGCCATTACGCCCGCCAAGTAACAAAAAAAGATTATAAGCTCTTCGACTATATTTTAGTGATGGATTCCAACAATCAGCGCAATATCAAACGGATCATCCCCCACAACCCCGACCATAAGATTCACTTACTTCTTGACGGAAAGAACATTGCAGATCCATGGTATACCGACGATTTCGAAACAGCCTATCAAGATATTTTAAAAGGATGTCAAACATGGTTGGATCGTATAATATGGAAAAAATATTAGTATCCGTTTTAACTTTATCCCGCAAAAAAATCCCCCATTTTATTAGAAGTGGGGGATGAATTTACGGCACTCGATTGGACAACCGCACCAAACATTCCAATCTCGCATAAATCATGGTCGCCATGCATTCGCGAATGTATACATTAGACGTTGACGCAATTCGCTTGTATCAATATTGGCTGCTTCAATCAAAGCAAACGCGAACGGATACGCTGTAGCCGGTCCTTGACTCGTAATAAGATTTCCGTCTATTTCAACAACTTCTCTTGTAAAAATTCCGCTTTTTAAATATTTTTCATATCCTGTAACTCGTCGTCCCTTAATTACATTCGATTCTTCAAGCATTTGCGTCCCCGAACATATCACTCCAATCCGTTTTCCTTGGCTGTTTCGTTCACGTAATCGCTCACAAAGTATTTTGCTTTTTTTCATTTCTTCTACAGCACCATATCCTCCCGGAAGGATTAATATGGTCCAATCGTCCTTTCCTTTTTCTTATTTCGCAATTGATTTATTTCCTATAGCGGAAAAAACATGATACCCCGATAATCCCCGGCACGAAAAAATTACATAAATGCGTGGCAATCCACCATTGGTGAGGTATCATAAGAATAAGGAGCGTTCCACTATGAATATTTATGATATTTCCCACCAATCCGGCGTAAGTATCGCCACAGTTTCCCGTGTAATCAACAATTCTGGATATGTATCCGAAAAAACACGGGCGAAGGTCATGAAAGTGATCGAAGAAAACAACTATTCTCCTAACGCCTTCGCAAGAGGAATGGCCAATTCGACTATGTCAACCGTTGGCATTCTTTGTTCGGATGCGGGCGATCTATATCAAGCGCAATGCATCCACTTTCTTGAACCATTAGTGAAAAAAGAACAGTTTGCCGCTATTTTGAGCTGTACAGGATATGATGAAACCCATCAGGAAAAAGATCTTCAAATGTTGTTGGATCGCAACGTAGATGCAATCATTTTGATTGGTTCCCATTTTATCAGCCAAGACCCAAAAAAGAACGAATACATTGTTCAAGCCGCCAAAAGAATACCCGTTTGTCTGCTCAACGGCTATTTGGATGCAGAAAATGTCTTTTGCATCCTTCACGATGATCAAGAAGCTGAATACAAACTAACTGAGCTGGTTCTGGAAGGCGGTGCCGAAAGCCCGATTTTTCTATATCGCAACGATTCTCCTTCCACCAGAAAAAAAAAGAAAGGATGCATGGATGCGTGCAAAGAGCACAACATCGTTTTTCGCGAACAAAAAGTATCGGAATCTTTTGAAGAAACATGCAATGTAATCGAGGATCTGCTGGCATCCGAAAAAAAATGCGATGCGTTTATCGCATGTGATGATGAAATCGCGGTTGCCGCTTTAAAATCGTGTGCGAAACACAAAATTCAAGTCCCGGAAAATATCCAGGTAACCGGGTTTAACAATTCGGTTCTTTCTCAAGTGTGCACACCGGAACTGACAAGTTTCGATAATCGAGTCGAATATATGTGCTGGTCCGGAATGCTGGCCATCATGCAAGCTTTGAAAAATGAGGACCATCCGTTTAAAACTTTATACAACGGAAAATTAATCGTAAGAGATTCCACAAGAAAAAGCTGAAAAATTAAACGTAAGGATAGGCTGCTCTCCTAACAAGATTTCCGCATTTATTAAGAGAGCATATCACTGAATAAAATCAGTCGACCACTCGAAAGATCTCATTAAAAAAAGGCTTTCGGTTTATCGCATGGCTATAGCGAATAAACCGAAAGTCTTTTATCTGTTGTTTTATGCAAAATGCTCCAATAACATCTTTTCTGCCTGCGCAGACCACAAGCCTTTATTCGCCTTGCATACTTTATCCAATTCCTTAAAGAAAGGATCTGTTTCTCCGAGTTTTTCGAAATCTTCGATCGCAGTCATCGGCATGTTGATATGCGTATATACCAGCTTCTTCCCTCCCGGTACATTCGGAAGATTTTTCGTTGTTTCCACGACTGAATCCAATCCCCCTACATGGGTGATCATAACTGCCGAATTGATCAATCCTGCATTGTTTTTATTGATTGCCTCTTTCATATCATCAATCGTGCCACCCGTCGATCCAATGATCTTGCTTCTGGAATAATGGCAATCATACAAGTTCATATTGGCCGAGAATTTCGGATCAGTCGGTCCGGCAAACAAGTTCATGCAGCCATCGTATGCCATAATCTGATTTCCGATTTCACAAACTGCCTGATTCGGAACATAGATAAAAACGTCATCATATCCTTTGCCATCTGTAATGTCCATCAATTCTTGCACTTGATCTTTCATCTTCGCTGTATTGACATAAATCAGTTCCACACCATGTTCGGCGGCTTCTTCTTCACTGATTACTTCACGAGCTCTTGCGATACGATCATCATTCACTTCTGTGACTACGATCCGTTTCGGTTTGTTTTCAAATGTCAGCCCGTAAGAAATCGCACCAAGCCCCATCGGACCGCATCCGCCAAGAATAATGATATCTCCGCCTTCTTTCGTTCCCATTATATGCGTATATTCTCCCGGAACTGTATGATAATTTGTATGATAGCCTCCGATGCAGCAGGAAACCGGTTCTGCTACCGAACTTGCAAAATAAGCATCCCCATCAAATGTCCACAAGCATCCCGCTTCAATGATATCGTTCGGGAAAATACAATATTGCGTATCTCCCCCACACCATTCATATGAATATCCCGGAGATTCCATTTGTCCCGGAATAGCCGGCTGCTGGGCAAATTTTTGTCCCGGTTTGAACTGATCCTGCCACTTTTTCCCTACTTTGACAATATCGCCGGCAAATTCATGCCCGATAATAATCGGATGATCGTATACATCATTGGGTACCCGTTTATGTTTCGCTCCTTGCTTTACCGTTTTATAAGTCGACATACAAATCGAATCCGAAACAACCTTCACTAAAATTTCATCCTCTTTGATTTCCGGAAGCTCGAATTCTTCCAAACGAATATCATTTACTCCATACAGGCGTACTGCTTTTGTTTTCATATCTTTATCCTTTCAAATACTCTATCTTTACGATTTCTTTTAATTGTTCAATCACTTCATAACGAGCTGGCTGAGTTCCTTGCGTTGTGCACGCACCCGCACTTGTGGCCATTGCCAATATCGCAAGTTGTTCAAGCTCCGCTTCTTGTTCTAAAGCAACAGCCATTGCCGCAACCATCGCATCGCCAGCTCCCACACTTGAATTCAAATCGATCTTCAATACCGGACAATACAACATCTTTTCTTTTGTTAAGAAAAGAGCTCCTTCGCCACCCATTGAAATTGCTACAAGTTTTGTTTCCTCATTAAGCAGTTTTTCTCCCAGTTTTGCCGTTTCTTCCATTGTTTTCGGCTCTTCGACTCCGTAATATTGTGCCAATTCAAATCGGTTTGGCTTGATTGCTTCCGGTCTGGCTTTGATTCCTTCTTTGAAAAGTTCCCCATCTGCATCTAAAAGCACGTGGATCCCATCTTTTTTGAAACGTTCAATCATTCGCTTGTAAATATCGTTTGAAACGCCTGGCGAAACATTTCCCGAAAGTACTACATAACAGTTTCCTTGTGCATAATTTCTGATCAATGCAATCAAACGCTCAATATCTTCTTCATGAATGGTCGGTCCTGCCTCGTTGAGCTCAGTTAAAACCATTTCTTTGTTGAGCACTTTTAAATTGGTCCGCGTATTTCCATCTACCCAAATAAACTCATTTTTAATATTCATTTGATCAAGAGTATCGGAAATCATCCGACCACTTGCTCCCCCTAAAAATCCGGTCGCAAAACTTTCATAGCCAAGCGTCCTAATCGTTTTGGACACATTGACACCTTTTCCTCCGGCATCTTGGCGAACATTTCTCAAACGATTCAGTCCTCCTACAATCAGCTCATCCACTTGAGCGGTCTTATCGATTGCCGGATTGAACGTAACCGTCAAGATCATGCCGCACCTCCGGTCAGTACCGAATGAATAAATTCCGGTGAGCCTTTGACAACTTGTTCCACTACATCCATATCCCCTAGTTGTTCGGCAATATTCTGGAGTATTGTAATGTGCTCATCCGTGGTCGCGGCAATTCCGATCACAATGCGAACAATTCCGCCTCCCCAGGCAATACCATCCGGATAAATATCCACTGCAAGACCTGTTTGTTTCACACAATCTTTGACTTCGTATTCTCCGTGCGGAATGGCGATATCATTGCCAATATACGTTGTCAAATTGTGATCGCGATTCAACATCCCCTGAATATATCCTTCTTCGATATATCCTGCATCTTTCAATGCGTTTCCTACTCGAACGATAGCCTCATCGCTGGAGGCAGCCTGCTGATTGATGCGGATGTTTTCTACTTTTAAAATTTGCGGTTTTTTCGCTTTTTCTTTTTTCTTCTTCTTAAAGAATGCCATGTTTTTTCCTTTCTACGCCATTTCGGCATGAATTGATTGTAAATATATTGAAGAGAGCACTTGCTGGATGTGTCGCTCTTCATGAGCAAATACAGCTTCCCGCAAACGATCATCTTCCATCATATGCGTGCTGATCAGTGATAACAGTTTCTGGTCATAAGAATTTGCCTCATAAGGCAGCAACAGAACAAATACCACTTCAATGTTTTCATATTGAGTAAAATATTGTTGGTCCGGCCATAGAAATTGAACTTGCGGTTTTTCTATCCCTGTCGTTTTCGTATGTAGCAAACCAAAACCCAGTTCGGGAATCAAAATTGAGCCAAGCTCTTCTCTTCGATGCAGATCTTTTACGATCTGACTTGGCGACCCTTTCGCAAGAACGCTTGCTTCTTCGATGAGCTGTGAAAGATCCATTTGAGATGGTACTGTGACGAATACAAGATCGTCAATGATATGTCTTGCGCTTTCACTCATTTTTTCGATTCTTTTAAGCTTTTCCATTGCACCGTCTTCTTGATCGAAATGGGCCGATTGATGAATTTCTTCAATCACTTCACGGATTCGATCGATATCTTGTTGTGAAAGCAGCGGATTGACCTTTATGATTTTTGTTTCTTTCTCCGCCATATCGAACGTTGAAATAATCAAATCAAATTGTTCGAATCGGTCCTTATATTGTTCTAAAGAAAGTGTTTCTAAAATAAGCCGGTTTCCGAACACATATTGCAGTCTTGCACTTAGCAAAGCCGATACACCGATTCCGGAAGCACAAACCACACCGGTATGCAGCTTTGTTTGTCTGGCTTCCGAACGCCTTCTTTCCAACGATGCCCCCACATGCATAGTCATAAAAGCGATTTCGGCTTCCGAAATCGAAACCTTCGCAATTTTCTCGATATGTTTTGCGGCATGAAGTGTTAATTCATAAAGTTCTTTGTACTGTGTCTTGATTGTATCAAGCAACGGATTATAAATAGGTAACGACCGATTAAGACGAATCAAGGTCGGTCTTAAATGAGTGACAAACCCTTCGATAAACTGAGGATCGGTCGACAAACACGAAGCAATTGCGTTTGGAAAATCCTCAATGAAGCAATACACGACTTCCATGATCTTTTTATCTTCGCCACCCTCTGTAGGATTGATACTTTTGGCTCCGCGCAAATGCATTGCGATAAAAACGATTTCAGCTTGCGGCATTTGTATATCAAATATCTGCTCGATTCGTTTGGCAATTTTTTGCGCTTGGACCATGTTGGATGTATGGGCCATTTCTTCATACAAGCTTGGATCGCTTTCAATAGGCTGGCCCTTTTTAATTCGCTCAATCGCAACAACTAAGTGAATGATCAGTCCGATATAAGAGCTTTGCACGTATTGATCCAAGCCCAATTCTTTTCTTTCCAAGGTGAATAAATCTAAAATCGAGCCGAGCAGTTCCTGATTGAGCAATTGGAGGATCCCTTCCTGACTTGATTCGAAAATTTCCTTTTGCAACGCTTTCGGATCGAGATAATCAATAGCCGCTTCTTTTGCTCCGATCGTATCATGAATAATTTCGCTCATTGCTTTACGGCGATCTTCTTCTTTCCCGAAAATCCGGATCTTATTTTTGTTTTTGCGATCCAAGCAGATCGCATACGATGAAAGCCAAGGCTCGAGCGCATCCAGATCGTTAGAAATGGTTGTTTCCGAAACCGAAAACATATTCCCGTAATAGACGAGTTTTTTGACTTCCGGAAAGCGAAGAAGCTCGAACGCGAGAAGCTTTCTTCGTTCTTCCTTATTCAGATAAGGAATGCTCTCTGTTTCCAAGGCAGCCAACAAGCGCTGTTTGTTGTTTTTTTCGCCTTCCAGTCGAATTCCTTTTCCTTGTTTGCTGACCAATTGTAAATCGTAAGGTCTTAAATTCGCATTTTGCAGTTCTCGAAAGATTGTCCTCCGGGAAGTTTTCAATCGTTTAGATAACGCATCAATTGAAATATATTCTTCATCTTGTTCAAGAGCAATCTTCAAGATTTGTTGAAATCGATTGGTATAGATCATTAGGCTCCTACCAATTCACTGACAATTTTGTCATATTCGCTTGTGCTCATGAAGTTGTTGATCGGATAGATTTTCGCGTTCGGACAACGGTTTTTCGCTCTTTCGACAAGAGATGTCTGCGTCACGATCACTTGCGTATCTTTTGGCACTTCGTTCAGCGCGTAATGCGGAACATGCAGATCGATCCCGGCATTTTTTAATTTTTTCGTTAAGTTGGCTGCGCCCATCGCACTGCTTCCCATTCCGGCATCGCAGGCAAATACAATTTTCAAATTAGTCATGGCAACCGGTGCAGCAGCATGGACTGTTTTCGCGGCTGTCACTTGTTTTTTTGCTTCTTCCAGATTTCCTTCTTTCGAGAATGCTTTCAACAAGACGATGTTCACGATCGCAGATACGGCAGTGGCGGCAGCAATCGATAACAGAATACCGATATAACTGTCTTTCGCACACATTCCAAGTATGGCAATGATCGATCCGGGAGAGGCAGCCGATACTAGTCCGGATCCGAAAATCGTATTGACCAACACTCCGGTCATTCCTCCGGCAATAACGCCAACCAACGTAATCGGGTTCATCAATACGAATGGGAAGTAAATTTCATGAATTCCTCCGAGAAACTCAATGATCATTGCCGACAAAGAAGATTCTTTCACATCTCCTTTTGTGCAAAAGAAATAAGCAATGAGCAATCCAAGCCCGGGTCCGGGATTGGCTTCAATCATAAAGAAAATCGATTTTCCGACTTCCTGCACTTGTTCCATACCGAGCGGCGTGAAAATTCCGTGATTGAGTGCATTGTTAAGGAAAAGAATTTTTGCCGGTTCTACCAAGATTGATGTAAGCGGAAGCAATCCGTGGTTTACCAGAAACTCAACACCGCTTGAAAGAGCAGAAGTCAAAGCAACACATGCGGGTTCGATCAGCAGACAGCCCATGATCGCAAGCAATGCGCCGAGAATTCCGGCTGAGAAATTATTGACAAGCATTTCAAAACCGTTTGGCACATGTCCGTCTAAGATCTGATCGACTTTTTTCATGAGATAGCCACCAAGCGGCCCGGCAATCATGGCACCGATAAACATTGGTGTTTCGGTTCCGGCAATGATTCCGATCGCAAAGCAAGCTCCTATAATTCCTCCTCGGTGATCGTAGATCATCTTTCCGCCCGAATAAGCAATCAATAGCGGCAGCAGGAAACGCTGCATCGGGGCTACAATTTCATTCACTGTTGGGTTCGGAAACCATCCGTCCGGAATAAACAAGGCAGTAATCAGTCCCCATGCGATAAAGATTGAAATATTTGGCATGACCATTGCAGAAAGGGCACGCCCGAGTTTTTGAACCTTTTCTTTCATAAATTTTTCCTTTCTTCATAAGTTTTTTGACACCTTTATGATACGTAAGGTTTTATAATATTTCTATCTTTTCTTATTTTTGTTTGGCACAGGATAAAATGACAAATTTTTCAAAACCTGTCGCAAGAAGATTATGACATTCACTAAAAGAAACAACGCAAAAAAAACTCCGCTTTTACGGAGTTTTCAGGCTGTTGACAAAGTCGATTTTTCAAATCGGCTTTGTCACAGCTTTTTATTTTTCTCCCACAAATGAATAAAAAAAGAGCAATTTGAGGTATTTAAGTACCTAATATTACTCTTTTTTTAGACCTTTTTACCCACTTTTATTTTATTGAAATTTAATTTTTTCAAAATAGGTAGTTTGTCAACACTCTGAAAACTCCGCTTTTACGGAGTTTTTCATGTTCTGCTTCACTAAGCAGCTTGTAGCGCTTCTTTTCGTTCAGCAATCAAAGCCTCGATTTGTTCGAGTGTTGCGATATCTTCAGCTTGGCGAATAAAATTCGCAGCCAATTCATAGGAAGTATCCCGCACAAGAAAGTTGTCAAAGTACTCTGCCTGAGAGATGCATGGGCTGAACTCGCGGGTCAAGGCGTTTTTGTTGTAGCCTAGCCCTGCGATCTCGATGAAGTTCATCGAGAGCAGCTTTCTGATCACGGCCTGTACTGTGTTCTTACTTATGTGTGGGGCTTCCAAGCAGATATCATTTGAAGACAACGGCTTTTCTGATCGCCAGAAGATCTCCATGATCTCATTTTCACGCTTGGTTAAGTGGGAAACTTTCATTACAATGACCTCTCTTTATTTTTACAATTCTATTATAATTTTTCTGGAAGAAAAATACAAGAAACGATATATCATTTCTTGCATTTTTTTGCTTAAAATTTCAAAATTTTTATCTCAGTACCCATATTTTTTCCTTTCTTTATTAAAAAACAACGCAACCACAACACATGAAAGCGTTTCCGCAACAATTACAGCACTCCAAATTCCGGTTAATCCGAAAAAGATCGGGAGGACAATAATCGATGCAATCTGAAAAACGAATGTTCTGAGAAAAGAAATTGCTGCCGAAACGAACCCGTTATTGAGTGCGGTAAAAAATGAACTGCCAAAAATATTAAATCCGCAAAGCAAAAACGACACACTGTAAATACGGATCGCATGAATTGTAATTTCCATCAGTGTCGGATCACCGCTTACAAAAATCGAAGCCAATTGACCAGCACTCAACTCGGCAAGAATAACCATCACGATTGCGGTAAGTGTGATCAATGTCAATGATTTTTTTAAAAGATTCTTAAGTTCCGAATGATTTTCCGCACCGTAATGATAACTGATCACCGGTGCGATCCCCATGGAATACCCCAAAAATGCGCCGGCAAACACAAAAGATATATATTGTAAAATGCCATAGGCGACAACGCCGCCCTCTCCGATCAGTTTCATCAATTCATAATTATAGAGTACTGTTATGACACTCATACTTAAGTTTGTTACCATTTCACTTGATCCGTTAAAACAGCTCTGTCCGATATGACGCCAGTTCCATTCCGGTTTTCCTAAACGAAGCGGTGTGCTGTTTTTTGACAAAAAGAAGATGAGGGGTCCGAAACCTCCGACAATCCAGCTTAATCCTGTGGCTAGTGCAGCTCCGAAAATTCCCATTCGGAATACACAAATAAACAAATAATCAAGTGTCATATTGGTGAACCCGGCAAAAAGACTTAAAAGCAGTCCCAAGCTTGGTCTTTCGGCTGTAACCAAAAACGATTGAAAAGCCGCTTGCAAAAAATATCCGCATAGCATAAAGGCGAGCGTTCTTCCGTACGCGACACAATCAGGAATCATTTCGGGTGTGGCTCCCAATAATTCAGCAAACTGTCCGATAAAAGTCGAACTAATCAGCGATAGGACTACAGAAACAGCAATCAGAAAATAGATCAGCAATGAGAAGCATGCGTTCGCTTCCTTTTCTTTATGTTCTCCAAGCAATTTCGCGACAAGAGCACTTCCTCCGGTTCCGATCATGAATCCTATCGTTCCCATAATAGCAATTACCGGCCAAATCAAATTCAACGCGGCGAAGGCGCGACTACCTGCCACATTGGATACAAAAATTCCGTCTACAATCGTATAGAGTGATGTAAAAACAACCATGACAACAGATGGCAATGTAAAACGAAGTAAATTTCGATAAGTGAAATGATCGCTTAGTTTAATTTTCATACACAATTTCCTCCTCCCTTTTTTAATAATTGAACATATTTTTGAGTAAGATCTAAAAGTTGATTTGCATCTTCTTCACCCATCAATTCAAAAATATGATTTTCATGTTCAATACTTGGAAGAATGTATTGATCGACAATCTTTTTCCCTTCCTCCAACAAATAAATTTGGGTTTTCCTTCCTCCGGTTTTCTCAATCTTAAGCCATCCCTTTTTTTCCAAAGATTTAATGGAAGAGTTTACAGTTTGTTTGCTAAGCCAAGAATGTTCGACTATAGTTTTTTGGCTGCATCCATCTTCGAATTCGCTCATGACATATAAAATATCAAAGGCACTGTCGGATAATCCTGCCATAGAACATTGTTCATGACAATAATGTATCCATTCTTTGTAAAGTGCGTTAAATGCCCGTAAATGTTTATTTTGTGATGTCTTCATAAATCTTTTCCTTTCAACATGCCTTGTGATTTTAGTCCGAAAGCGGACCTTTGTCAACTAAAAAAGTACTTCTTTTTTCGTGCGTTTTTATCAAAAAAGAAAGGTACAGTTGTTCTTGAAAAAAAATAAATAAATATGAATTCGCTCTTTTTATTCATATGATTGTTCAGAAATCGATCAAATATGCTTGATTTTTTCATGTATTGAGCGCTATTGTATGAATTTTCAGCAAAACAGTTTATGATGGAAACAGAAAATTGGAGGGCATATGAAAAAATTTCTTGGACTTTTTCTAGCGTGTGCCATGATCTTATGCACTGGATGTGCCGAAAAGAAAGAGCTCAAAAGCATCCAACTTGATCCAGAAGCGAATAAAGTACTTGTGAATTCCAACACAGACATTGCGATTGTTACCGATCCAAAAAATGTTCAGCTGACTGATTCGGACTTTACTACTTTAGGTGCTGAGATTAAAGTCAATAAAGATCATGCTGAGTTTTCCGCCATCAAGCCGGGGACCTATACGGTTACTGCTAAAAAGGATGGAATCACAAGCAATACAATCAAGATTACTGTAGTACAAGAAGAAAGCGATCTTGCCAAAATCAAGGTTCCCGATCTTCCGTCTGAGTCAAATAATTCAACCGATTCAAAAACAGATATCAACGTGAATATCAGTAATGATGTAAACACAACGCAAAACGAAACCACGATTTCCAGCTCCAATGAGGCGGATTCAAACACATCAACTTCGAGTAATTCATCTTCTCAAAGTTCATCGACTTCCGGTTCGACAACAAATACGGATAAAGAGGAAGACACACAACCTTACATTCCGCCAAAAGCTGATCAGGATGCACTAAATGCAGCAGCTGTACTAAAAGATCCAGCGGATTATGACGGAAAATTTATTACAGTTACCGGTACATTAAACGATAAAGGAACGGCATTAGACGGTATGAAACTCATCGGTTATCCGGTCGGTATTCAATCTGTTCGTGCCCAGTTGACCGGTACCTTAGAAAAGCAAAAAGACGGGACGTATGCTCTTGATGTAACAAGTTACGCACAAATTCAATAAATTTTCGACTAAGAAGTGTCTTATGTATAACTAATTTAATATTTCTAAAAAAGCAATAAGTTTTTCGCTTATTGCTTTTTTGTCATAATTTCTTGGCAAATCTTGCTTTGTTCTTTTGCGGGCACGCCAAACAGCAAAATCTGCTGCGTCTTATTTCAAAAACATATGGATGACCTTTTGCTTCCACATTTTATACGGACGATACATCATTGGCAGATCAATCCGATCACTTGAGCATAAAATGGATTTATCATGAGTAAATGTTTCAAAACCGTACTTTCCATGATAATGGCCAAAGCCCGAGTTTTGCAGTCCGCCAAACGGTAAAGCATCATTTGATAAATGAAGCAGGCAGTTATTGATACAACCACCTCCAAAAGGCATATATTGTTTTACATAGTTAATATGCTCTTCGTTTCTCGAAAACAAGTAGAAAGCTAAAGGATGAGGCTCTTTCGCGATCTTTTTACAAAGATCTTCGAAATTTTCATAAGAAATAATCGGGAGGATGGGACCGAAAATCTCTTCTTCCATGATCGGCGTGCCTTCTTCCGGCATGATCAAAGTCGGTTCGATTTTTAATTTGTTCGGATCGCATTTTCCACCCCAAAGAATCTTTCCATCCTGTAAATACATACATACTCGATCATAGTGTTTTTGATTAATCATCTTTCCGATCGTCTGCAAAGATAAATCCTGTATATGAAGCTGATGAATGATTTGCTGAACCAAAGCCTGAATTTTTGATTCATGTACAAATACATGATCACACGCTACACACGTTTGCCCGGCATTCATAAACTTTCCGAATACTATCCGTCTTGCTGCAAGCGCTATATTTGCACTTTCATCCACGATTACGGGAGATTTTCCGCCGAGTTCAAGTGTGCAGGGAACAAGATTTTCGCTTGCTGCCTACATGCAAAGTTTTCCAACAGCGGGCGATCCTGTGTAAAAAATATAATCAAATGGTTGATGGAAAAGCGCTTCGTTCTGAACTCGTCCTCCAAGGACAACAGCCACATAAGAGCTTGGGAAAATGTCTGTAATCATTTTTTGGATTACTTGACTTGTATTCACGGAATAATCACTTGGTTTGATGACTGCTGTGTTTCCTCCTGCTAATGCTTCAATCAAAGGTTGAAATGTCAGCAGGAGTGGGTAGTTCCATGGGGACACAATTAGTACGCTTCCATAAGGATCATGTCGAATTTCGCTGTGAGCAAAAAAAAGAAACAACGGCGTTTTTGTCTTTTGAGGCGCCGCCAATCGGTCTAAGTTTTTTTCTAAGTAATCAAATTCTTTATATATAAGTCCCAGTTCACACATATACGTTTCGGTTGGCGATTTGCCAAGATCTTTTTTTACTGCCTCATAAAACTGCTGTTCGTATTTTTGGATTGCTGTTTTCAGCTTTAAAAGCATTTGTTTGCGAAATATCAGCGAATAGGTCGAATGAGTTTCAAAGAACACTTTCTGCTCATTGACAAGTTGTTCAATCTGACTTGTATCCATTTCTATACCTCCAATATGCATCTTTCTTGAACAAAGAGGATCGTACACGAGAATAAAACATCCCGAAATCATTTCGTATCTTTTTCTTTCTTTGATAATTATCCTTATCATAATCCTTCTTTCAAAATGTTTTCTTATGAATGCTCAAAAAGAAAAAGACAACCAAAATCAAGTTGTCCTTCCGTCTTGATTGACCGGCACTGCCGTCCGTGATCATTCGATAGCTTTCTACATTGAAAACATAAGAATCATCTCCGACATTTTGTTTCTGAAGAGTTCCTGTCAGTTCTGCAACACATCCGCCGATATCCGCTGAAGCACCATCTAAGCGCAAACCGTCTGTTGTGTCCGTATTCGGATAAATGACCGGATAATAGTTTCCTTGCGAATCGATCGCCGCCTGCTGTGGAAGATGACCGATGATCGGAATCATTCATTACAGCCGATACTTCGACAGCATCCGAAGCATTCCAGTTCGGATTGTTATGTGGTGTTCCATCCGCTCCGACAATGACTTGCTCATTTGAAGTGCTTTCTTCATCTGTGTCGGCCTGTTGGTTTGAAGTTGTCTGAGAAGAAGCAGTTTCATTTTTTGTTTGAGTTTCTTCTTTTGGTATTTCGTTTTCCTGTTTTTGATTTGAACCGCATCCTGCCAGCAAGACAAGTCCAAATACCAAAGCAAGTTTGACCATTTTCCTTATATAAACTTATACAGTTAAAACATACACATTTCCGTCTTTACTCAAAGTTCCTGTTAACGTGACTTCCTGATTTCCGGCTCCTGTATATCCTTCAAGCACTAAGTATTGCGTCTGATCATCATTCCATAAAACCATGGACATATTGCCATTGGCATCTTCTTTCAAAGCTTGCGGTACTGTTCCTGTTACCCAAGTCTTTTGATCTGGAGCAAGATATTGATCTACATGACTTAAAACCCAGTCAACGCTTGACGGACCATTATGTGGCCTACCATCCGCTCCAACAACGACTTGTTCGTCCGTAGCATTCCAGTTCGGATCGTTGTGCGGTGTTCCATCCGCTCCGACAATCACTTGCTCATTCGAAGTGGTTTCTTCATCTGTGTCGGCCTGTTGGTTTGAAGTTGTCTGAGAAGAAGCAGTTTCATTGTTTGTTTGATTTTCTTCTTCATCGGTTTCTTCTCCATTCACCTTTACTTTCAAGGTATTGCTGTCGATCGAATCCTGTTTTGCCAAAATAGTATACGTTCCTGCTTTTGTTGCTTTGAACATATATTTATCGTCTTTTTTCTCGATCTTCGCATCTTTCATTTCCTGAAACGAACTTGTTTTGATCTCGATATCTTTTGGTGTTGTGACAACCGTGATTTCAAGTTCTTCATCTACGTTGATCTCTGTTTTGGCAACGCTTAATTCGATCTTTTCCAGCTTTTCCTCCTTTGGTGTTTCGGTTTCTTGTTTTTGGCTTGAACCGCATCCTGCCAGCAAGACAAGTCCAAGCGCCAAGGCAATACCTTTTTTGAGTGCAATCATGTTTTTACCCCCTGCATACGGTTTTATTGTATGCAAAAAAGAAAGCGTTTTCAACAATATAGGAATATCGTGCTTGTTTTTTGGATAAGATGCACATTTTTAGCACAATTGTTCATTAAAGAGGTTCTAAAATTCAGGCATAAAGTACTTTATTAGAAAGTTGGTTTGATCATGAAATTAGGAATCAAAGAAGTAGAACTATTTTTGGAATTGTATCCTTTCGCAAAAGATTATAAGAATTCATATAGTGAAACATTAGAGAGCCGAATCGTAATACAAGTGGATCGTTGGCTGGCAATGCTTGAGTACGATGAAAAAGAAATTGTGACCGAACGTTGTTTTCATCATAAAACGTTTGATCATATTGCAGCTACGCTAGGATATGCTTATCATTCTTCGGCTTATCGCAAATATACGTATGCGCTAAAAAAGATGAAAAAGGCAGGCATGACACCATGTGGAGAAAGTTTTTAACTTACGAAGGCAGTTTGATCGTATTGGTCAGCACCCTGATCTCCGATCATACGATTCTTTTTGAAATTTTATTCATGTTAAATATCGTTAATCTGATCACCGGATGTATCAAAGCGAAAATATCTCATAAAGAAAATTCGATTCACGGATTAAAAGGCATTTTCAAAAAAATCTCTTATTGGATCGTGATATTTCTAGCTTTCATGATCGCATACACTATGACCGAAATCGGTAATTTGATCGAAGAAGATTTTTCGGCCATGTACTTTTTAGGATGGTTCGTTCTTGCTTCTTTGATCATCAATGAATGTCGAAGCATTATCGAAAACTTAGTCGAATCGGGATGCAATGTACCTCGAATTTTTACAAAAGGATTGGAAACTGCGGAGATTTTAATAGAAATGGAGAAAGAAAATGGAAAAAACAATCGCAATTCAAAATATGATAAACTGGATGGAAACCAGGAAAGGTAAGATATTTTACAGTATGGAACAAAGGCTTGGGCCAAATTCTTACGATTGTTCCAGCGCTGTATATTTCGCGTTACAAGAAGGAGGATTCCTTCCAACAGGAACGATGGGAAATACCGATACGTTATTTAACCATTTGGAACAAAATGGATGGTCACAGATTGTGCCCGATCAGGCCGATCGAGGAGATATCTTTATTTGGGGAGTTCGAGGAGGATCGTCCGGTGCCAGCGGACATACAGGAATTTTTACTGACCATACGCATATTATTCATTGCAATTACTCCAACAACGGTATTTCAGAAGATATATATGAAACGGTTTGGCAAGCCAAAGGCAATCCCGTACAAACAATTTATCGTTATTCTAATCAATCGGTCATTGATCCTGAATCCTACACCCTTGTGCCGTTATCCGGAACCTTTTTACCAAATATCCAGCTTCCGGTTTGTGCCCAGCCAACTCAGGCAAGTCCGGCACTCGATTATTATCCAAGCGGATCGAGCATTCGATATGACGGATATGTAGTCAATGACAGTTTTATCTGGGTTTCCTATATTGCGTATAGCGGAAATCGCCGATACGTTGCGATTGGTCCTAACGATGCCACAAACACATTATGGGGTTCCGGATTCGATAAAACGCTTGTTCAAGAAGCCCAAGAAGCAGAAAGAATCCCAAAAACCGGAACATTTGTTCCGAGCACAAAACTCCCGGTTTATGAAGAACCGACAAAAAACAGTCTTGTTTTGGCTTATTATGAAAGCGGAACAAATATTCAATATGACAGTTATGTGATCAATGACAACCTCATTTGGATTTCGTATATCGCATATAGCGGAAATCGCCGATATGTCGCGATCGGAAAGCCCGGTCAAGACAGCATTCTTTGGGGTAGCGGATTCAGCTTGTAACCAAAAAGCATCAGGAATACTTGTATAGATCCTGATGCTTCTTTTCTAATCTTTTTACATTATATCGAATATTCGCAATAAATTCTTCATCCAGATCTCCGGTAAACAAAGAGCGCGGACGATTGTCCATGATGAAATAATCCAAACTTCCACGAAGGATCTTGCAAAAACTTAAAATTGAATCAAGTGTTTTCCCTTTTTCTCCATCTTCCCAAAATTTGATCATGGATCTGGAATATCCTGTCAAATAAGCGAATTCATTTTGACTGATCCTCAACTCATTGGCTCGCATATCTTTTGCACGATAAGAATAAGAGGTTTCCAAATATCCCGGATCCGGCTCAAAACTATGAACCTTCGGTTTTCGAACACGAGGAGTTCTTCTACTTTCTTCATCCTTAAAATAAAAGGAAAGTATTTTAATTCGGTTTTCTTGACTCAATGAAGAAATGTCGATCGGATCTTTTCCGAATACAAGACGATCCAGCGGTCCCGGATAAAGATTTCCGATCTTTTGCATGACCGTAATAGGGATCCTTTTCGGATTTCTTTCCCATTTCATCAATTCGTTCAAATCCACTTGTAAATACTGCGACAGCTCCATTTGATCCAGATTTGTTTCTTCACACAATCGCATGATCACATTTTCCATACGCCCGAAGAATAACCCCAAATCAAGAAAAATTAGGTATCGAATAAAAGATTATTTTGGTACTTTTGTATCGATTGACATAAATTATCTTTCGACATATACTGTAAACAAGCAAGATATCCGAATTGACTTTTACGATCATGCAAAATTGTTTATACTGCTCCATGCCATGTGTTTCACAAAAGATCCAACATAGTAAGGAGGATTTCATCTCGCAAACCGATCAATTTGTGAAATCAGGCAAACAAATTAGAACCTCGATTAAGTTCTATACACCAATAGGAAACCGGCAAAAAAGAAAAAGACCCGATACCTGCACGTATCGAGTCCAGTAGATCAATCCATTTTAATTAACGAACAAATATCCAGTCGGTTTCCCATTTTCCTGTTGTATGATTATAAAGACGCTTGTAGACATGACCATCTGGCCTTTCTTCAATAATCCATTCTTTAATATCTGCTCGTGCAATTTGAGAGCCTATATTTGTAGGATTGCTATTATTAATCATCATCCCAAACGGATTTACTAACATTAAAGCAATTAGTAATTTCACAAGCATTATTCCTTTCTGATTTCAAAACCGTCATACATTCCATCTTTTACTGCTTGAATATCACTCTCTTGATCAAGCGTTTGAAATAATTCACCTTTTGAATACCATTCATACGTTCCATCTTTTTTCTCGAGCAAATAGCTGTTTGACGAAGTGACAAAATCGTTATATCGTTCACCAAAAACCTGCTCTCCTGTATTAGGTTCTACAATAAATGCGCTTGATCCGATCCCGACAATCAAAAGCAGTGCAAGAAGAAATTTTGAAGTCCTTTTCTTGTTTTCCCCTTCCAAATAAAACGCGACACGGTGCGAAAGTTCCGATTTGCCGAAATCCGCAAATCCGAGATTTTGAGAATACTTCGGCTTTTCCATCTGGATCTTTTTATTCACGCTCACCATCGCTTGCGCATAATCTAAATATTCATTCTGTTCTAAAATGTCGGATACTTGATGATCCACTCGGATCTCTAATAGAAATTGAAATTGTTTTCGGAATACATAGATCAACGGAAACCACCAATAAATGATCTGGAGCAAATTGATCACTTGAAGCAAAGCTAAGTCATGATTTTTCAGGTGCTGTTTTTCATGAAGAAGAATATATTTCAATTCTTCGTCTGAAAAGTCTACCTTTGGTAAATAGATCGTTTTGGTAAAGCTTCTTACTTCCAGCTGCTTGACACGATCAGATCGTACGATCTTATAATCTTGAATGATCGAATCATTTTTCAGTTGTTCGCTTTCCGGAACCAGTATGTATTTTTCCATGTACCGAATTCGATAAATTTCAAACCCGTAACGAATCAACTGAACGATACTTCCTAAGATCCAAATGATCACAAATACGTCTTTGATTTCAAGACCGGTATTGAAAAGCGGAGCTTTAAGCACATAGAAATTAAAATCCCCATACCATTTTGATGAAATAGTGCACGTATAAAAGCACTCGATAGGCAAAATTAAACGAGTAACAATTAGTAAAACTACAATGCCTATAAAATCTGTCCGAAAATATTTATAGTTTTTTTCTTTACTTAGTATCCTCTGTAAAAATAAAGCCAAAAGCGATACTACAAGAATAGAATTTAAAATCGAAGATTGTGAAATTCTAAAAAAGAAATTAAACTTCGGTGCAACCATCCAAGCTTTCCTCTTTCTTCTCCTGAATCATTTTTTCCAAGCGGTCCAATTCTTCTTTATCCTCATTTTTTTGAATAAATTGCGCGGCGAATCGAAAACTGTTCCCCTTACCTAATAAGTTTCCGATATACTCTTCCCGAGAAAGAGTTGGAGAAAATTCTCGAGTAGCTACTTTTGTGTGAATCGTGACATTTTTTACTTCAATCAATTTTTCTTTCAATAGTTTTCTTAATCCAACTTGTATCGTACTTTGCGGTAAACCTTCCGTGCGTTCCAAAATATCTGCGGACGATAACGGTCTTTCTTGGTCCCATAAAACATTCATGATTTCATACTCTTTTTTCGTAAAAAACTTTTTCATTTTCACACCTCGGCTTAAGCAAGCTCATTATAGCAAACAAAAGATTTGATGTAAATTATAAAAAAACATATAATTTAAAACGTAATATCAATTATAAAACTTTATAATTGATAAAAGAGGTGTTTATTATGAAAACTTGTATTTTAATCTATGACTTAGATAAAAGCCGTGCCGAACATACCGAACAATATGTCAGTCAACTTTTTGATTCTCTTTACATTCCTTATACAATCCAGAAAATTTCTACTCCGATCGAGCTTATGAAATATCGTTTTCAAGTTCAACTTTTATTTCTTGATATTGATCATGAAAAAGAGGCACTTTCTCTTGGAAGCGAACTGAAACGAATCAACCGTAACTGTCTGATCGTGTTAAACTCCATAAGCAGCAAGCAAATATTCAACGGATATTTTACACAAGCAACTTATTACATGCTTGACCATGTTTCATATGATTCATTCGAAAAATTTTTAAAACCGATCATTCTCAGTTATTTTCGAGATGAGCTTTCTTTTTACGACCCATCCGTTTCCAAACAAAGAATCTATTTAAAAGATATTTTATATTTCGAATTTCAATATAAGACCACATATTTATATTTACGTTCCGGAAAAAATCTGAAAACTCCCTATCCACTTCACGTATGGATCCATAAATTAAAAAGTACTTGTTTTTCCCAATGTTTCAAATCGCTATACGTGAACCTAAATGCAGTTATAAAAGTGGAAAATAACGAAGTCTATTTGATCAATAATATCCGTTTTCCTCTTTCCAGAAAATTCAAGCATCCCTTTCTCGAAGATTGGAAAAACTATTCCCATCAAGCATGAATCGCAAGATATTCCGTATTCGTACCACTTGTTCCAAAACCATTGAATACAGTTACACGATTCTTTATAGTGTCTTCTGCGAGATGAAAATAAAATGAAATCTGAATTTATTGAAATTGAATCAATGCTTAAAAGTTATCCTCGATCTCTTATCGTAATGAATCGTTTTAAGTATTCCAATATCTGTCCGCATTTGAAAACCGAATATTACTATCATCAACATATTATCGAAAAAGTAGAGTCTTGGCTGGACATCATGAATCAGCCGGAAGCCGAACTTATTCAATATCGATGTTTTGATCATAAATCGCTTGATTTTACAGCTATTCAGCTCAACTATGCCAGTCACAGCACGATCTGCCATAAATATTACAATTTATTATCGAGAATATACAAATACGAGAAAAGCACAATTTATCACTAGCCCTCCCATATACTTTAAGTGTAGAGAAAAAACCGGTAATGATCTACTCAAAAGTAACGCTGAAAAAGCGAGAGGGAGAAAAAAATGAACTATCAACAATTTAAAAACGAAGTATTAGGAAAAGCCTATGATGTGGATGGAGCCTATGGCCCGCAGTGCTGGGACGGATTTGCCGTATATTGTCAAAAACTCGGATATCCTGTCATTAATTGTACAACTACAGGTTATGTAAAAGACTTATGGGTAAACCGTCACAGCAACGGAATCCTTAACAGCTTCAATGAAGTATCTGTCATGCAGCCTGGTGACGTAGCCGTATTTATGGAATCCGGAGTTACGCCATCCAGCCATGTTGCGATCTTCGATCATGACATTGACGGATCGAACGGAATGTTCCTTGGACAGAACCAAGGTGGTGCAAACGGAGCCTTTAACTTAGTTTCCTTACCATACTCCGCAACCTATGCAACCGCCTTCCGTCCGAAAAGCTTTGGCTCAGGAACCTCTACCGAAGGAAATTATCCGATTCCAAATTCAGGAACATTCAAATTCACGGTCGATAATGTAAACATCCGCAACGGCGAAGTCGGATTGGCAGGATCTTTGACAGGACAGCAATACAATTCCGGTGAAACCGTAAATTACGATAAAGTTTACGAACGTGACGGATACCTCTGGATTTCGTACATCTCGTACAGCGGAGCAAGACGTTCAGTCGCAGTCCGCGCTCAAGATGGCACAATGTGGGGTTATGCCATCTAACCACTCGCATCATCAGATCTGTGATGATGCTTCAGGCTGTTGACAAAGTCGATTTTTCAAATCGGCTTTGTCACAGCTTTTTATTTTTCTCCCACAAATGAATAAAAAAAGAGCAATTTGAGGTATTTAAGTACCTAATATTACTCTTTTTTTAGACCTTTTTACCCACTTTTATTTTATTGAAATTTAATTTTTTCAAAATAGGTAGTTTGTCAACACTCTGTCGCATCATCAGATCTGTGATGATGCTTTTTTCTTTGAAAAAGTCTGTTAAAATATATGCACGGAGGTTATGAGAAATGAGTTTAAAATTTGAACCGTTTTATGAAAACTATTTAAAAAAGATCGCGGCCTATCAACTTGCCCAAGCTACAATGTATACCGATCAATGGACGGTAGCGCCAAGCGCAGGACTTCCATACTCCAATGAAATGATGTCCATTTTGGCTCAGGAGCTCTTTGAAATCGAAAACGATCCTAAAATGATTGAAAAGATCGAAGCTTACAATAAAACGCTTCCTGAAGGATCTCTGGAAAAAAAGGAAGTGGAAATGCGTCTTGAAGATCTTGAACACACGAAAAACGTGCCATCCTCTACCTATCAGGCATTTGTCAAAGCCCGCAACGACGCCGGGATGTATTGGCATGAAGCAAAAGAAAAAAATGACTATGAGTTGTTCAAGCCGCACTTGATTGATCTTATGAATAAATCAATCGAATACATGAAATATTCCCCGAAATACAACGGAAACAATTTGTACGATGTATTTCTTGATGCCTATGAACCGGAAATGAATCAGGAAAAATACGATGCCTTTTTCGCAATAATCAAAGAAGAGCTCGTTCCTTTTATCGCAAAAATCCAAGCGGAAGGGAGAACGATTGATGACTCCATGATGGATAAAGAATTTTCTGTGGAACGCCAAGAGCAGTTTATGAAAACAATCATGGACTATCTACAAGTCGATCCGACTCGCGTATCTCTGGGAACAACGGAACATCCATTCACCAATTTCCTTTCGCATAACGATATGCGCATCACCACCCACTACTATCCGAACCGCTTTTTAAGTGCTATTTTGTCTACTGTACACGAATACGGACATGCCCTATATGGCCTGCAAATGGATGAACAATTCGAAGGAACAAAACTAAACGACAACGTAGGTTCAGCTGCCCATGAATCACAGTCCCGCTTTTTGGAAAACCATATCGGACGTTCTTACGCCTTCTGGCAAGCCAATTATCCTAAACTGATCGAACAGTTTCCGGAATTCAAAAATGTATCGATCAAACAGCTTGTTGACATGATCAATGTTGCGAAACCGTCACTGATCCGCACCGAAGCCGATGAGCTCACCTATCCATTGCACATTCTTATTCGCTATGAACTCGAAAAAGCTATGGCCGATAAAACGATGGACTACGATCGTCTGCCGGACCTTTGGGCCGATAAATACGAACAATATTTAGGCGTTCGCCCGCAGACATATTCCGAAGGGGTCTTGCAGGATGTACACTGGTCTGACGGATATCTTGGCTACTTTCCAACATACGCTCTAGGAAGCGCTTATGCCGCCCAGCTCTATCACAAAATGGCTCAGGATATTGATGTTGAAGAAGCACTAAAAACAGGACATATGGAAGTGATTACCAATTGGCTCAAAGAAAATGTCCACCATTATGCCGGATCGCTGACTATGGCTCAAATTGTCGAAAAAGTTACCGGAGAACCATTCGATCCACATTATTACGTCAACTATTTAAAAGACAAATATTCAAAGCTCTATTTCAAATAGACCAATATTGCCTCGAATACATCAATCCACTTCCTTATTCTATCGGGAAACGCGGGTTGGTATTGAAGAAAGATGGACTAAAAAAGCAGCGATTATTGCGCTGCTTTTTGTTGTGCATCATTGACCCATTTTACAAGTTGAGGTTCAGGAAGATATCCTGACATACCTGTGATTGCTTGTCCGTCTTGGAAGTAAATCAAAGTCGGAACGCTCATGACTTTGAAAGCCGAGGCAATATCCGGGAAACGGTCGATATCACATTTAACAAACAATACATCTTCCATTTTTTTCGAAACTTCTTCCAATACAGGAGTCAGCATCTTGCAAGGTCCACACCATTCCGCAAAAAAGTCCATCACAACTTTTTTTTCGGAAGCGTATTTTTTGAATTCTTCAACACTTTCTACATATTTAACCATACTCATGTACCTCCATGTTTATTTCTTTTGTTTATAATTTCATCCTATACTTAAACGAATACAGATACCATTCATTTGCTCACCATCACTCGAGCACTTTCGCATAGGAAAACAGATCAGTGCAGTAATTGCCGTCAAAACAAGCTGTGCATAATCCTTGTTCATTCGCCGCTTTTGAAAGCTGGGCAATATTCATAAATTCCAGCGAATCCGCTTCTATATACCGGCAAATTTCTTCTTTGCTCATACGAGCTCCGATCAATTCTTCTTTCGTGCTGGTATCCACACCGTAAAAACAAGGACTCGTAATGATTGGTGACGCGATCCGTACATGCACTTCACTTGCTCCGGCTTCCTTCAGCAAGCGAACGATTCGTCGCGAAGTTGTTCCGCGAACGATTGAATCGTCGATCATAACGACCGATTTTCCCGAAACCACATGAGGAATTGCGGAAAGCTTCATCCGCACGCCGCGATCTCTTTGACTTTGTGTTGGCTGAATAAAAGTCCTTCCGACAAAGCGATTCTTGACCAATCCTGTTTCAAACGGAATTTCGCTCTGTTCCGCATATCCGATTGCTGCCGATAAAGAAGAATCCGGTACTCCGATCACGATATCCGCTTTTACATCGTCGTTTTGCGCAAGCAGGCGACCCGTTTCTTTGCGAAAGTTATGGACATTGATATTTTCAATTACGCTATCCGGACGTGCGAAATAAATATATTCCATCGCGCACATATGGTTGCTTGCTTGTTCGTCATAGATCATCTTCCGGACAATTCCGTCTTTAAACTGAATAATTTGTCCCGGAAGCACATCTGTATGCGAATACAAACCCAGCACTTCGAATGCGCAAGTTTCCGAACCAATCACGTATCCATCCTGCATTTTTGTATAAGAAAGCGGACGCAGCCCTTTTTGATCTCGTATCGCGTACATTTCGTTTTCACTCATGACAAGAATCGAAAAAGCGCCAACGAGTTTTTTCGCGGTCGACATTACCTTTTCACAAAGAGATCCTTCTTCTTTTTGAATCATATGCAGCACGATCTCGCTATCGCTCGTGCCTTGAAAAATACATCCTGCCTCTTCCAGTTCGACACGCAGCTCTTTCTCATTGACGATTTGTCCGTTGTGAACAATCGCAATCTCCCTTTTGCTTCCGCGTGCAACAATTGGCTGGATATTGGCATTTTCCTGTCCGCCTGCCGTGCTGTATCGCACGTGCCCGATTGCCATATTTCCTTTCATTTGTTCAAGCTTTTCTTTTGTGAACACATCAATCGTCAAGCCTTTGCCTTTCTTGACATGGATATGTCCATGATCACTTACTGCGATCCCGCTCGCTTCCTGTCCTCGATGTTGCAGTGTATGCAGTCCATAGTAAGTAATGGATGAAGCGTCTTTAATGTTGTAGGCTCCAAACACACCGCATTCTTCATGGATCTCGTCAAACATTCCTCAATTCTCCTTTATTTTCGCTTTCTTTATTATACATCACATATTCTTTTTTGTGATCACGTCTTTTAAATCAATTGAATAAAAACCGAGTTTTTGATCAAGCAGGATATTATCGAAAGAAATCAGCTGCTGATCAAAGCCGCAATGTTCCAACAAAGAAAACAGAGCTTTCTCTTTTTCTTTTCCGTTCACTTCTCGAACGACTCCGTTTGCACGCAAGCTTTCGAAACACGGTACATAATGATCTTTATCAATACGATATCCCGACAAATGGTCAATCAGCACAGAAACGTTCGGTTCCTGCTGATACACTTGGAATTTGCGTCCTTTTTTTTCTCCGCAAAAGTACAGGACAATTCTTTCCTCACTGAAAGAATAGCCGTATGATACCGGCTGGATGAAAAAGCCATCCTCATCCATCAATCCCATATGCAAAATTGTGCCTCGCTCCAAAATATCTTTAGTTTGCTGGGCCTTGGTCGGCTGTCTTTGAAACATCTTTCTTCTCCCTTCGTTCTTTCTTCTTTTCTGCTTCTACAAAATAGATGCGCGAAATCTTATATACACTTGCCATGATCGGGATCCCTAAGAACATTCCTGCAACACCGGCAAGGGATCCACCAACCACAACTGTAATCATGACGTAAATGCCAGGAAGTCCTACCGAACGTCCTACCACACGTGGATAAATGATATTACTTTCGAATTGCTGTAAGATACACAAATAAATCAGAAACACAACAGACAGCCATGGGCTGACCGTAAACACCATAAACATTCCGATCGCTCCGCCAATATATGCACCAATCATCGGAATAATATTGATCACACCGACAAGAGTTCCGATCATTAGCGGATAAGGGAGATGGAGAATTGCCATCCCTAAAGCACATGTCGATCCTAAAATGAGTGCTTCAAGACATTGACCGCAAATAAACGAACTAAATGAACCGTAAATAATATGAAGGGCCTGCGTGATCTTTTCGATCGTGCTTGGCTTGAGCCAAAGATTGGATGCTCGATGATATAAATCGATAAACCGTTGTTTATCAAGTAGAACATAAATCGCAAAAATAATAATAATAATCGTATTGACAACACTGTTGATGACTGAAGTCACTACATTCATTGCATTTCCAACCACTCCGGAAACACCAGAACTCAAAAAGCCGGTCAATTTTTCTGTAATTTCCTTCCAATTGATTTGGAACGAATCAATTGTCGCAACAATTTGCGGATTGTTCTTAAATACCCTTGTGATAAAATCCACCGATTGTTCATAATATTTCGGTATGACTTTCGCAAGCACTTCTCCTGCATCGATCAAAGATGGAACAACAAGCCAAACAAGACCGACAAGAATGGCGATCACAATCATAAGCGATAACAAAAGGGCAATACCTCGTTTTCCCTTCTGAATGATCTTTACCTTCGAATAAGACAATTGTTCTTCAATAGGCCGCATGATTAAATTGATGACAAACGCAAGCATAGCCCCGAAAACCAAACTTGAGATGGCTCCCCAACACATTTGGATAAAATCTACCACATGGGAAAGATTGAGCACGAGAATCACAAGCGCTGTAATCACAATGAGCAGTTTCCAATTTATTTTTTCCGATTTCATAAACGTTAACTCTCTCCTTTTGCTCCATTATATAAAAAAGCAAGGAAAAACGATTGCCTTATGCTTGTCTTTCCCTGCGTTATTGTTAAAAGAGTCCCGTAATCTTTCCGTTTTCGTCAATATCCATATCCAATGCACTTGGATGTTTCGGCAATCCCGGCATCGTCAATACCTTACCGGTCAAAGCCACGATAAATCCGGCTCCAAGAGAAGGACGCAATTCTCGCACTGTGATTGTAAAATCTTTCGGACGCCCCATGATCTTTCCGTCGTCCGATAAAGACATTTGAGTTTTTGCCATACAGATTGGTAATCGATCCCAGCCCATCTCGTTGAACACTTTGATTTGTTCTTTCGCTTCTTCTGTAAACTCGACATCTTTCGCTCCGTATACTTTCTGTGCGATCGTTTTGATTTTCTTCTCGATTGAGTCCTCCAAAGGATATAACGGTGCATATGTATTTTTCTTTTCGCAAAGATCGATGACCTTTTGTGCCAGATCAATCGCTCCTTCGCCGCCTTTTGCCCAAACCTGACTTAATGACATTGGATGCCCGTTTTTCTCACACCAATCCTTAAGCGCTTTTACCTCTGCTTCCGTATCGGTCGCAAACTCGTTGATTGCCACTACATACGGAACGCCGAATTGCTCAATGGTATCGATATGCTTTGCTAAGTTATCGCATCCCTTGAGCATCGCATCCACATTTTCTTCTTTCAAATCTTCATACGCTACACCGCCATGCTGTTTCAGTGCCCGGATCGTTGCCACGATAACAACCGCATCCGGATGAAGGTTTGCCAAACGGCATTTGATATCCAGAAATTTTTCGGCTCCGAGATCTGCTCCGAATCCGGCTTCCGTTACCACATAATCCGCTAAACGAAGCGCTGTTTTTGTGGCAATAACCGAATTGCATCCGTGCGCGATGTTCGCAAACGGTCCGCCGTGGATCAGTACCGGATTGTGTTCGAGTGTCTGTACAAGATTTGGCAAGATCGCATCTTTCATGACCATCGCCATTGCACCTTCGATTCCGAGATCACGTACATACACCGGTTTGCCGTCAAACGTATACGCTACCAGCATATTGGCGAACCGTTCCTTGAGATCCATGAGATCCTCGGCAAGACAAAGGGCAGCCATGATTTCACTTGCGACCGTGATGTTGAAGCCATCTTCTCGTTTAACTCCATTCACTTTTGCTCCCAAACCGATATCGACTTTGCGCAATTCCCGATCGTTCATATCAAGACATCTTTTAAATGTCACATTGTCCGGATCGATATGAAGAGAATTGCCTTGATAAATATGGTTATCGACAATTGCCGACACCAAGTTGTTGCATGTGGTAATCGCATGCATATCTCCTGTAAAGTGAAGATTGATATCTTCCATCGGCACGACTTGTGCATATCCGCCTCCGGCTGCTCCACCTTTCAATCCGAATACCGGGCCTAAACTCGGTTCACGTAAAGCCATCATCGTTTTCTTGTTTAGCTGATTCAAACCATCGCCAAGTCCGACTGTTGTGGTCGATTTTCCTTCCCCTGCTTTGGTTGGATTAATTGCCGTAACAAGAATCAATTTTCCTTCATCCTCTTTTTCAAGACTTTTGACAAAATCAAATGAGAGTTTCGCTTTGTACTTTCCATACATTTCAAGTGCATCTGCCGGAATTCCGATTTTTTCTCCTACATTTTGAATAGGTTCCAATATACATTCCTGAGCGATTTCGAGATCTGTTTTAGCCATTGTTTTTCATGTCCTTTCTTCCAATATCGGTGCGATAAAATAAAGCATCGCTTTTTACTTTCTTGATTTCTTCATAGGTTTTTTCATATGCTTGTTCCAGCGTGTCGGCCAGTGTAACAACCATCAGCACGCGGCCTCCATCCGTAAGCAATTGGTCATCCTTTGTTTTTGTGCCCATATGATAAAGAAGAGCGTCCATATCGTCATCGATTTCGATCAATGCATCTTTTGTTGAAGAAGCAGGATAATTCGTACTTGCAAGAACGACACCATGACTGACTTGATTATTCCATTGAAGTATCGGCTTTTCCCCATCAAGAACCTTGAGCAACGCATCCAAAAAATCACTTTCAAGTCTTGCTAAAATGACTTCGGCTTCCGGATCTCCAAACCGCGCATTGAATTCGATCGTCTTGATTCCGTTTTTTGTCAGCATTAAGCCGCCATATAAAAAGCCGGTGAATGGCACTCCTTCTTCCACTAAGGCTTTGGCCATCGGTTTCATAATTTGTTCCATCGTATCGTCAATGATTTGCGGTGTGATCTTTTTAACCGGAGAATACGATCCCATACCTCCTGTGTTCGGTCCTTGATCTCCGTCATTGACCCGTTTATGATCTTGAGCCACTTCCAAAGGAACAACGAGATCGTTATGTACAAGAGCAATGAGCGAATATTCAAATCCTTCTAAATACTCTTCGATCACGACTTTATTTTCAGGAATCGAAAATGCGATTTCCAGAGCTTCCTTGGCATCATCCAGATTCATTGCGACTGTTACACCCTTACCGGCTTTGAGTCCATCTTCCTTGATCACGATCGGGGCTCCTTGTTTTTGAACGTATGTCCACGCTGTGTCAAACGTATCAAAAGTTTCATAAGAAGCTGTCGGTATATTGTGCTTTTTCATGATTCGTTTCGCAAAATCTTTGCTTGATTCCACTTGTGTGGCTGCTTGGCTTGGTCCGAACAACTTCAGTCCTTCTTTCTCAAAAGCGTCCGCAATTCCTTTCGCTAATGTCGCTTCCGGACCGACAATTGTCAGATCAATCTTATTTTGCTTTGCGAAATCGACTAATCCTTCAATATCTGAATCGGAAATATTCACACAAGTTCCGATTTGGGCCATTCCGGGATTTCCCGGCGCCATAAACAATTCCGTACATTGCGGTGATCTTTTTGCCGCAAGAGCGAGTGCGTGTTCCCGCCCACCTTTTCCGACAACGAGTACTTTCATAGTTTTTCCCTCTCTTTACACTTTCTTAAACTGTTCAACGTCAATCACAAAAATAGTGGCTCCTCCCACTTGGACTTCCATTGGCAAATTCATATATCTTCCCATATCATATCCTGCGGATGTAGGAACGAGCTCGGAACGTTTTCTCGAGCTTTCTTCGATTAATTTGAGTGCGTCCTCCACTTGGTCTTCTTCACACCCGATCATCAAGGTCGTATTTCCCGCTCGTAAAAATCCACCGGTCGTTGCCAACTTTGTGACTTGAAAACCGTTTTTATTGAGCAAATGATTAGCGGTCGAACTGTCTTCATTTGACAGAATGGCTAATATGAGTTTCATTGATCCTACCTCTTTTCTTTCTTCTTTCTTTAGTATAGCAAATTTCTTTCTTCGTTCAGAAAAAATTTTCATCTCTCGCTTTTCGGAATAACTCATGTATAATTAATTACATACAATACAAGTGAAGGAAAATTATATGGCTACAAAACGAAAACGAAGAAAACGGCGTCGACTCCGCCTTGGACGGATGCTGATCGTCTTAATGATTCCTGCGGCTTTATGTGCAGGAATCTACATGATTTATTTAAATTTTCATCCCGTACAATTAATTGCCAAAGATGTCGTGGTGGAATACAAAGAAAAATACGACCCAAGATCAAATATCAAATTTGTATTCGGCGGAAATAAAGATGAAGTCAAGGTTGAAGGAAAGATTGATACGAATAAAAAAGGAGAATATCCTATTTCTTATTCTTTTAAAAATCATAAAAGTGACGCTTTGATCAATGTCAAAGACACAAAGGCACCACAACTTACTTTAAAAGATGTCACAATCGATATGGTTTCGGATTTTGACCCTTCCATGGTCATCGAAAAGGCAGAAGATGCCGGCAAAATCAAATATACGTACGACTATGACAAAACAACAATTGATGAGCGTGGAAAACATCAGATCACAGTGACGGCAGTGGATGAAGAAGGTAATGAAACGAAAAAAGATATCCATATGTACCGTGAAGAAGATACAAAAGCACCAACTTTAAAAGACAAGAAAGCAACGCTCACAATCAAACAAGGGCAGGATGTCACTGACTCCATGATCGAGGCAAAAGATGACTACGACCCTGCTCCAACTATAGAAATCGACACGTCATCTTATAATTCAAAAAAAGCAGGAGAGTCCAGTGTCGATGTGACGTTGACCGATCAATCCGGGAACTCTCAGACCGTGACCATTCCGTTGGTCATAGAAAAAGATCCGGCCTACGGAAAAAAAGTTGTCTACTTGACTTTTGATGACGGACCAAGCGAAAACACGAAAAAAATCTTAGATATCTTAGATAAGTACGATGCAAAAGCAACCTTCTTCGTGACAGGCAACCATCCGGAATACAATAACTACATGAAAGAGGCTGCTAACGAGGGGCATACAATCGGTCTGCATACGTACACACATGATTACTCTACCGTATATTCAAGCAAAGATGCATATTTTGAAGATCTTCAAAATATTTCCGATATGGTGGAAGATGTAACCGGTGAAAAATCAATGGTCATTCGTTTCCCGGGTGGTTCGAGCAATATGATCTCCGCTCAATACACTCCGGGCATCATGAGCGAATTGACTGAAGAAGTCCGTCAAAAAGGGTATCAATATTTTGATTGGAATGTCGATTCGACCGATGCGAGCGGAAACAATGTTCCGGTATCTCAGATCGTGCAAAACGCCACCGGAAGCGATGAACAATATATCAACATTTTAATGCATGATACAGATGCCAAAGACACTACGGTTGAAGCACTGGAAGAAATTATCAAATATTATAAAGATCAAGGATATATTTTCCTTGGTTTAGATACCTCTTCTTATCCTGCCCATCATGAAACGGTCAATTAAAAAGGAAGTCTGCTCAGACTTCCTTTTTTTACGCTTTATCTGTACAAAGCGAACGATAATATTCAAGCAATGAACATAACAGCTTCACACTATCATCGACTTGTTTTTCAGTCATTTCGACAATATGTTCGTAATTGACCATTAACATATTCCGGGATAAGTTATATTTTTCCACGAGATAATCAATCCACTGGTCTTTATCAGCCACCTGTTGCGAGCTAATGACTCCTTCGGATACGATCACGCCCTTTGCGTTTGGAAATTCAACAGGAATTGACCATTTCACCAAACCTGCATGACATGAATACATTTGGATCTCATGTTTACTTAAAGCATTTGTATAGTTTTCCAATGTGCATGCTTCACAGTGGTCTAAAGCTTTCGAACTCATCTTCAATGTTTTGCAGAAAAAATTTTTTTCTTTGGCACTATCTACTTCGTTTACATCTTGTACAAAATATGATCTCAATCCTGTGATTTCATAATAGAAATTCATTGCATTTTGAATTGCTGTTAATGAATCCATAATCTTTCCTCCCAATTTGTCTATCTCTACAATCATTTAAGCACAAATTGTAAGGGCATTCAATTTATTTTTCCTTTACTTTCTTGAATGCTTGCTGGGCTACAAGGGCACCATCACCAACTGCTGTAACAACTTGCGGAAGCTGTTTATCCACAACATCGCCGGCCGCAAACAAGCCATCAATTTTCGTTTCCATATTGCGATCGACCTTTACATACCCATGATCATTGCACACACCAAGATCTTTTACGCAATCACTGATTGGATCTGAACCTACATAAGGAAAAATTCCCGAACATTCAATGGTCTGTTTTTCTTGTGTCTTCACATTTTGAATCACAATTCCTGTCACTTTGCCATCTGAAAGCACTTCGACCGGGACACTTTCCTTGATGACTTCGATCTTATCGTTTTCTTCAACTTCACGTTGGAATTTCTTTTCTGCTCGAAATTCATCACGCCGAATGACGATATATATTTTACGGGCAAACTGTGTTAAAAAGACTGACTCTTCCAATGCAGAATTTCCGCCGCCAATCACAACAATATCTTTTCCGCGGAAGAAAGCTCCATCACATACGGCACAAAAAGATACGCCTTTTCCGACATTTTCTTTTTCTCCCGGAATATTGAGCATCCGCTCTTTCGTACCGGTCGCTAAGAGAACACATTGCGCCTTAATTGTGCTGCCATCCGCTAAGTGAAGAGTCTTGTCCTCATCGACTTTTACAACTTCTCCGGCAATATATTCTGTCCCGAATTCCAAAGCTTGATCTAACATGTTCGTCGCCAGTTCCGCTCCACCAACGCCTTTCACACCGGGATAATTTTCAATATGATAAGTTTTTAAAAGTTTCCCTCCCGGCGCTCCACTTTCAATCATACAAGTTTTTAAACCACTGCGCGATGCATAAAGCGCCGCTGCCATTCCGGCCGGTCCGGCTCCTATGATCGCGAGATCATAAATTTCACTCATACTTTTTCTCCTTTATTTTTCTGATTTTTCCTTGAGATCTTCATCACGATTATGTGCGATCTCCGCTAGGACACGTTCTTCAAATTCTTTCGCTGAATCCGTTCCTTGGATCAACAGTAAATAATTGGTAACGGCTGTTTCGATAATGGTGGACATTGGTCTTCCCGCACTGACCGGAATACGCATTTTCAAGATCCTGATTCCCAAAATTTCCGAATATTCCTTTTCTTCGATTCCCACACGGTCATAATCTGAGGTGGTACGAAAAGGTTCAAGAACGATTTCAAGATCAATATTCGTTTGATGGGTTATTGATGCCACTCCATACATTTTCTCGACATCGATGATCCCTACTCCTCGTAGTTCCATGAACCCTTCAATCATAGGAGTCGGTCTGCCAATTAATTGATTATGAATCCGATAGCAGTCCACTCGATCATCGGCCACCAGCTGATGACCTCTTTGAATCAGTTCAAGAACAATTTCCGATTTTCCGGTACCTGATTTTCCGGTAATAAGAACCCCTACACCATACACACGAACAAGTTCTCCATGCAAAATAACGCTTTGAGCCAACATTTCATCTAAATAATTGGTTACATTGACGATTACATGCGATGTTTTCTGATCCGAAGTGCAGATCGGAAAGTTTTTTCGTTGAGCGATTTCCTTTAAAATTTCGGGGCATGGATTGCTGTTGGTCACTACAATGGCCGGTGTTTTGGGCCCAGTCAAATATTCGAAAGCGCGACGTTGTGAAATTTCATCCATTTCCGCTTGAATATATCCGATTTCTTTATCGCCAAGCACAACGAGCCTTTTCACTTGCGTTCCGGGAAAATAACCGGCTAATTCAAGTCCCGGTCGATTCGTGTCTGCCAGTGTTACAGGTCGCTGTAATGCTTCCCCTTTTCCGCATACTACTTCCCACATGAATTTTTCGGCAATGTCTTTTACCGTTACGCGACTCATTGGCTCACTTCCTTTCCAAGATATCTTTTAAATATTGACCCGTATAACTTTGTTGGTCTTTCACAATTTGTTCTGGTGTACCTACCGCAACTACGTTTCCGCCATCAACGCCACCTTCCGGTCCAATATCAATAATATGGTCCGCACACTTAATAACGTCTAAATTGTGTTCGATCACAACAACGGTATCTCCATTATCCACTAGTCTTTGAAGAACCTCAATCAATTTTTTCACATCATTTGTGTGAAGTCCAGTTGTGGGCTCATCAAGAACGAACATTGTCTTTCCTGTCGCCTTTTTTTGCAGTTCAGACGCCAATTTGACACGTTGCGCTTCTCCTCCTGAAAGTGTTGTCGCACTTTGACCAAGCTTAATATACGATAATCCTACATCTTTCAAAGTCTGCAATTTATGACGAATCTTCGATACGTTCGAGAAAAACTCGACAGCCTCCTCTACAGTCATTTCCAATACATCAGCAATTGTTTTGTCTTTATATTTTACTTGTAGCGTTTCCTCATTATATCTTTTGCCGTGACACACGTCGCATGGCACATATACATCCGGCAGGAAGTGCATGGAAATCTTTTTGATCCCATCTCCCTGACATGCTTCACAACGACCGCCTTTCACATTAAAGGAAAACCGTCCTTTGTCAAATCCGAGAAGTTTTGATTCCCTTGTTTGTGCAAAAAGCTCGCGAATATCATCAAAAACTCCGGTATAAGTTGCCGGATTCGATCGCGGTGTACGTCCGATTGGATCTTGCCCGATCTCAACAAGTTTATCAATGTTTTCCATACCTTTGATTTCTTTGCATCGTCCCGGCTTGATGCGTAATCGTCCCAAAGAATGTTGGATCCCATGGGTCAGAACTTCAGTCACTAAGGAAGATTTTCCAGAGCCTGATACTCCGGTGACCGCGATCATTTTACCTAGAGGAAAATCTACTGTCACATTTTTCAAATTATTTTGGGTCGCTTTCACTACTTTAACGAATTTTCCATTTCCTTTTCGTCTTTTTTGCGGGATTTCGATCTTCAATTTTCCACTCAAATATTGTCCGGTAATAGAATTCGGATCATTCATTACTTCTTCGGGGGTTCCGCTCGCTACGATTTCTCCTCCGTGAATTCCTGCTCCCGGTCCGACGTCTACAATATAATCACTTGCACGCATCGTATCTTCGTCGTGTTCAACCACAATCAAGGTATTGCCAAGATCTCTCATTTCTTTTAATGTAGCAATTAAGCGATCGTTATCACGCTGATGCAGCCCAATGCTCGGTTCATCCAATACATACATTACACCTGTTAGTTTTGATCCGATCTGCGTTGCTAATCTGATTCTTTGAAGCTCCCCTCCCGACAAGGTTCCCGACAATCGATCAAGCGTTAAATAAGAAAGACCAACATTATTCAAAAATTCTAATCTGGAAACAATTTCTTTAGTAATTAAGGAAGAGATTTGTTTTTCAGTGGGATCAAGCTTGAGTTCATTCATAAATTTGAGTGCTTCTTTTACACTCATTTGAGTCCACTCATAAATATTTTTGTTGTTGATACGCACCGCCAGAACTTTTTCGTTCAATCGTGCTCCATGACATGTTCCGCAAACGGTTTCTCCGATAAATGACCCATACCATTCCCTGTTCCATGCTGAAGTGGTTTCTAAAAAGCGGCGCTCGATCATCGGAACAACCCCTTCAATATAATCTTCTTTTTTGCTTGTCATACCTGAACGGGAATTCAATACATATGAAATTTTTTCATCGGATCCATAGAGGACATAATTCAGCTTTTTTTTCGAGATCTTATTGATCGGCATATCCATATCAATATGATAGTGATCAATCAAAGCTTTCATTCGTTGCCATTCGAGGTTTTCGGTATTTACGATATTTTTATAATATGCGATGCCTCCTTGAGCAATAGATAGTTTCCGGTCCGGAATCAAAAGATCAAGATCCACCTTTTGTTCGATTCCTAAACCTTTACAAGTCGGACATGCACCAAGAGGTGCGTTGAAAGAAAAAAGTTTCGGTTCAAGTTTCGGAACGGTAAACCCACAAATTTTGCAGGCATAATTGCTTGATAATAAAAATTCTTCCTCTCCGGCTAAGACATCAACCATTCCTTCGCCAAGCTCAACAGCGGTTTCGATCGAATCGTAAAATCGGGATCGATTATCACCTTTTACAATTCGATCAATCACAATATCGATATCGTGTTTTTTGTTTTTCTCCAATCCATCGATTTCTTCCAGCATAATCATTTGACCGTCGATTCGAGCACGGATATATCCCTCTTTCATCATTCTTTCAAAAAGATCCTTAAAGGTTCCCTTTTTTCCGCGAACGACAGGCGCCATGATCGTGCATCTTGTACGATCAGGCAGACTCATCATCTGATCAACCATTTCGGTGACTGTGGATCCGGTAATGGGCTCATTGTGCTCAGGACAATACGGGATTCCGATTCTCGCATATAAAAGGCGCAGATAATCATAAATTTCCGTAACAGTCCCAACAGTTGACCTTGGATTGTTCGAAGTTGTTTTTTGATCAATTGCGATTGCGGGAGAAAGCCCGTCGATTTGATCAACATCCGGTTTTTCACTGTTTCCTAAAAACTGTCTTGCATAAGCCGATAAAGATTCCATATACCGACGTTGCCCTTCAGCGTAAATCGTATCAAAAGCCAAAGATGTTTTCCCTGAACCTGACACTCCGGTCATAATAACAAGCTTATCCCGTGGAATACGTAAGTTTACATTTTTTAAATTGTTTTCTCTTGCTCCTTTTATTGTTATATATTTGTCCATATATTCTCCTAAATCCATTTTTTCTGTGCTATCATTATACTTGTTTTTCTTCTTTAATACAAACAAAAGAAAGGATCCTCAATCCTTTCTTCAGACTGTTGACAAACGGGCGGTATTCTTGAAGTAAGAATGCTGCCCGTTTTTATTTTTCTATTTTCACGACTCCAATTCATACTTTTTCTTATTTTTATAGTAAATAAGGTGCATTCGGACTATGCTCCGATTGCCATTTTCCTATTTTTCCATTGCCAAAGGGCCAGCTTTTTCAAATTATGGCACGCAAAAATGAGCAGAGCCTGTACTTTGTTTTTCTCCATACCTCTCAGCCTTGTAAATCGCATTCCATTGTTTTCTTTTACTTCTGCAAATGTCCTCTCTACGCTCTCTTTTCTTTTCGAATAAATTTCTTTTGTTCCTCGAGTATGCCGGATCTCTTCGGCTTTTTCCACATATGACCACCATACATGCTGGGTAATTACTTTTTGATGGTTTTTCGAATGTGTGCATTGTTCAAGCAGCGGACATTCTGCGCATTTCTCAGGATCCGATTTATATTCTCGGTATCCATTTCGGTTCGTTGTCGAATAATAAAGTTCATGTCCTCCCGGACATAAATACTCGTCATATTCTTCGTCATATACAAATTCGCTTTTTTTTAGGTATCCTTCTTTTCTCGCGGATCTCTTATACGGCAAGATCGGTTTTCTTCCGCTTTTGAGGATTTCCCGGCATATCGCTGGTGTCTTGTATCCGGCATCCAGTACGATATTTTGGATCTGTCCGCTCAGCTGCGGCGAAAAAGGGAATCCATTCAGAAGCTTTTCATAAAGGTCAAAAAAAGACACGCTGTCATGCACATTCCCAGCTTTTGTTTCCACCGTCAGAACGAAGCCGTTCCGATCCGTGAATATAGAATGGCTGTAGGCAAAGCACTTTTCTTTTTCGCCTTTATGGAACAGTCCTGCATCCGGATCCACTGTGCTTTTCTTCACTTCATGACTGTCTTGAACCTTTATTTCTTTTCCTGTTGCTTCTTCAAAGCCAAGTTCTGTATTTTCTTTTTCTTTGAGAGGCTTCTTACCGTGATCCGCCCGGTCCTCGTTGATCTCATCGTTGAGCTGTTGTGTATATGCTTTTTCGGCAACCTGAATCTGCTCGATCAGATAATGATGTTTGTTTGCATTCGCTTTCTGATGGGTAGAATCGCCAAATACAGATTCGAGCTGGATGTAGCCTTCTTTGAAGCATGATTCCAAAATCAGCTGAAAGATCTGTTCGAAAATATCCGTACCTGCATAGCGGCGTCTGTAGTTCTGGCACCATGTAGAGTAGTTGGGAATCTTCTGATCAAACCCCAAGCCAAGGAACCATCGATAAGCGGCATTAAGCTGGCATTCGGTGCAGGTACGGCGCATCGAGTTATATCCGAAAACGATATTGATGACCAACATCTTAAAAAGAATAACCGGATTGACTGCCATACGGCCTTTATCGGAATAAAGAGGAAGAGCAAGCTGACCGATCTTTGACCAATCGATTGCCCGGTCCAGCTTATAGACCAGATGATCCTGTGGAATAACTTGATCAAAAGTGAAAAATTGAATAGAACTTAATACAGAATCGGAAGAACGGCAAGTCATAATCTACCTCCTAAAACATTATTATAAATATTATACATTATAATAGTGTTAATATAAACAAAAAAAAGACTGCTGACTTCTATTTGTCAACAGTCTGAAGAAAGGATCCTCAATCCTTTCTTTTTCCTTATTATCTCACGTTTTGCAAATAAACGAAGAACACTGCATTTTTCAAGATAGCCATCCAAATTAGTTTCCTTCTTCCATAAAAAAAAGACCCGGCAACGTGCTATTTTCGCAGGCGCAAGGCCAACTATCGTCGCCGCTGGGGTGCTTAACTGCTGAGTTCGGAATGTATTCAGGTGTCTCCATCCCGCCTTCGTCACCGGATCTTCTTTTGCTCGATCCCTCAAAACCGACATCCACTCTTCTCTCTTACACTTCTTTCGTCTCTTTGGCAAGTCGCGGGCTCTGATCAAGTCCTCGGCCGATTAGTACCGGTCAACTCCGCATATCGCTATGCTTCCATCTCCGGCCTATCTACCTCATCGTCTTTGAGGGGCCTTACTTCTTTTCAGAATGGGAGATCTCATCTCGGGGTGGGCTTCGTGCTTAGATGCTTTCAGCGCTTATCCCTTCCCTGCTTGGCTACCCGGCTGTACCACTGGCGTGATAACCGATGCACCAGAGGCAGGTCCATCCCGGTCCTCTCGTACTGAGGACAGCTCCCCTCAGATCTCCTTCGCCCACAACAGATAGGGACCGAACTGTCTCACGACGTTCTGAACCCAGCTCGCGTACCGCTTTAATGGGCGGACAGCCCAACCCTTGGAACCGAATCCAGCTCCAGGATGCGATGAGCCGACATCGAGGTGCCAAACCTCGCCGTCGATGTGAACTCTTGGGCGAGATCAGCCTGTTATCCCCAGGGTAGCTTTTATCCGTTGAGCGACGGCCCTTCCATTCGGCACCGCCGGATCACTAATCCCGACTTTCGTCCCTGTTCGAGTTGTTGCTCTCACAGTCAAGCACGCTTCTGCATTTGCACTCTTCATCTGGTTTCCATCCAGACTGAGCGTACCTTTGGGCGCCTCCGTTACTCTTTGGGAGGCGACCGCCCCAGTCAAACTGCCCGCCTGGCACTCTCCCCGATCCGGGTCACGGACCTGGGTTAGGACCTCAAGCACACAAGGGTGGTATCCCAACATCGACTCCTGATACACTGGCGTATATCTCTCTTCGTCTCCCACCTATCCTGTACATGTCTGCCCAAAATCCAATGCCGAGCTGCAGTAAAGCTCCATGGGGTCTTTCCGTCTAGTTGCGGGTAACCTGCATTTTCACAGGTACTAAGATTTCACCGAGCCTGCTGCCGAGACAGCGCCCAAATCGTTACACCTTTCGTGCGGGTCAGAACTTACCTGACAAGGAATTTCGCTACCTTAGGACCGTTATAGTTACGGCCGCCGTTCACTGGGGCTTCGGTTCCGAGCTTCATCTTTCGATTCACTCGTCCCCTTAACCTTCCAGCACCGGGCAGGTGTCACCCCCTATACTTCGCCTTGCGGCTTCGCAGAGAGCTGTGTTTTAGTTAAACAGTCGCTTGGGCCTTTTCACTGCGGCTCACTTCCATGAGCGCCCCTTCTCCCGAAGTTACGGGGCCATTTTGCCGAGTTCCTTGGCAACAGTTCTCTCGCTCACCTCGGCATCCTCTGCCTGCCCACCTGTGTCGGTTTTGGTACGGGCCGCTCGATACCACTTTGCTAGAAGCTTTTCTTGGAAGCCGTCCTCGGCACTTCGCTACTTGCATTTCTGCTTTCGCTTCCCCTTCACGCCCTGTCTTCCGATACCGGATTTCCCTGGTATCCGACTGCTGCGCTTGGCCCTCAATCCATTCAGAGGGCTGCCTACTCCGTCTCCGTCACTCCTTCGCCTCGTATCGCGCGGGTGCAGGATTCTCCGCCTGCTTTCCATCCGCTACGCCTCTCGGCCTCGCGTTAGGTCCCGACTTACCCAGGGCGGACGAACCTTCCCCTGGAATCCTTGGGCTTTCGGTGTGTAGGATTCTCACCTACATCTCGCTACTCACACCGGCATTCTCGCTTCCATGCTGTCCATATCCTCTCGCGATCATACTTCTTCCTGCATGCAACGCTCCCCTACCATATACCCTTGCAGGTACATCCGCAGCTTCGGTATCAGGCTTAGCCCCGGTACATTTTCGGCGCAGGGCCACTCGACTAGTGAGCTGTTACGCACTCTTCAAAGGATGGCTGCTTCTGAGCCAACCTCCTAGCTGTCCGTGCGTCCCCACATCCTTTTCCACTTAGCCTGTATTTCGGGACCTTTGCTGGCGGTCTGGGCTGTTTCCCTCTCGACCATGGACCTTATCACCCACAGTCTGACTGCCGGCCTCTTCTTTCGAGGGCATTCGCAGTTTGATTGCATTCAGTACCCCGGGATGGGGCCATCATGCATTCAGTGCTCTACCTCCCTCGCTTATCGGCCGACGCTAGCCCTAAAGCTATTTCGGGGAGAACCAGCTATCTCCGGGTTCGATTGGAATTTCTCCCCTAGCCACAGGTCATCCGCTAACTTTTCAACGGTAGTCGGTTCGGTCCTCCACAGAATTTCACTCCTGCTTCAACCTGCCCATGGCTAGATCACCCGGTTTCGGGTCTGCATCATACTACTCTCTTCGCCCTCTTCAGACTCGCTTTCGCTTCGGCTCCGCTCTTTCCTGCTTAACCTCGCATTATGACGCAACTCGCCGGTTCATTCTACAAAAGGCACGCCATCACCCTTTGACGGGCTCTGACTTCTTGTAGGCATACGGTTTCAGGTTCTCTTTCACTCCGCTCCCGCGGTTCTTTTCACCTTTCCCTCACGGTACTTGTTCTCTATCGCTCACTCGTTTATATTTAGCCTTGGCGGATGGTCCCGCCTGCTTCCGACAAGATTTCTCGTGTCTCGCCGTACTCAGGGTCCTTCTCGCTTCTGCTTCTCGCATTTCGCCTACGGGGCTTTCACCCTCTTCGGCCGTGCTTCCGTTCACGCTCGGCTATGCTTCCGCTTCCGCTTTCTCGAAGGCCCTTCTACCCCGATCCTTCGATCGGTTTGGGCTCCTTCCCTTTCGCTCGCCGCTACTCGGGAAATCACTGTTGTTTTCTTTTCCTCCGGGTACTTAGATGTTTCAGTTCCCCGGGTTCCTCTCTCTATGACTATCTTCTTCATCATAGGATGACATCGCTCTCGCCATGCCGGGTTCCCCCATTCGGATACCGGCGCGTCTTCGCTTCCTTACAGCTCGGCGCCGCTTTTCGCAGTTCGGTGCGTCCTTCTTCAGTTTCGAGTGGCCAGGCATCCTCCGTACGCCCTTGCCTACTTGATCAGTTGGTTCTCTTGTTTCTTGTGCTTTCTTCAAGATCTTTCTAAACTGTTCACTGTTTTT
>KE159698.1 GCA_000403415.2 Firmicutes bacterium M10-2 | reverse complement strand
GCAAGTCGCGGGCTCTGATCAAGTCCTCGGCCGATTAGTACCGGTCAACTCCGCATATCGCTATGCTTCCATCTCCGGCCTATCTACCTCATCGTCTTTGAGGGGCCTTACTTCTTTTCAGAATGGGAGATCTCATCTCGGGGTGGGCTTCGTGCTTAGATGCTTTCAGCGCTTATCCCTTCCCTGCTTGGCTACCCGGCTGTACCACTGGCGTGATAACCGATGCACCAGAGGCAGGTCCATCCCGGTCCTCTCGTACTGAGGACAGCTCCCCTCAGATCTCCTTCGCCCACAACAGATAGGGACCGAACTGTCTCACGACGTTCTGAACCCAGCTCGCGTACCGCTTTAATGGGCGGACAGCCCAACCCTTGGAACCGAATCCAGCTCCAGGATGCGATGAGCCGACATCGAGGTGCCAAACCTCGCCGTCGATGTGAACTCTTGGGCGAGATCAGCCTGTTATCCCCAGGGTAGCTTTTATCCGTTGAGCGACGGCCCTTCCATTCGGCACCGCCGGATCACTAATCCCGACTTTCGTCCCTGTTCGAGTTGTTGCTCTCACAGTCAAGCACGCTTCTGCATTTGCACTCTTCATCTGGTTTCCATCCAGACTGAGCGTACCTTTGGGCGCCTCCGTTACTCTTTGGGAGGCGACCGCCCCAGTCAAACTGCCCGCCTGGCACTCTCCCCGATCCGGGTCACGGACCTGGGTTAGGACCTCAAGCACACAAGGGTGGTATCCCAACATCGACTCCTGATACACTGGCGTATATCTCTCTTCGTCTCCCACCTATCCTGTACATGTCTGCCCAAAATCCAATGCCGAGCTGCAGTAAAGCTCCATGGGGTCTTTCCGTCTAGTTGCGGGTAACCTGCATTTTCACAGGTACTAAGATTTCACCGAGCCTGCTGCCGAGACAGCGCCCAAATCGTTACACCTTTCGTGCGGGTCAGAACTTACCTGACAAGGAATTTCGCTACCTTAGGACCGTTATAGTTACGGCCGCCGTTCACTGGGGCTTCGGTTCCGAGCTTCATCTTTCGATTCACTCGTCCCCTTAACCTTCCAGCACCGGGCAGGTGTCACCCCCTATACTTCGCCTTGCGGCTTCGCAGAGAGCTGTGTTTTAGTTAAACAGTCGCTTGGGCCTTTTCACTGCGGCTCACTTCCATGAGCGCCCCTTCTCCCGAAGTTACGGGGCCATTTTGCCGAGTTCCTTGGCAACAGTTCTCTCGCTCACCTCGGCATCCTCTGCCTGCCCACCTGTGTCGGTTTTGGTACGGGCCGCTCGATACCACTTTGCTAGAAGCTTTTCTTGGAAGCCGTCCTCGGCACTTCGCTACTTGCATTTCTGCTTTCGCTTCCCCTTCACGCCCTGTCTTCCGATACCGGATTTCCCTGGTATCCGACTGCTGCGCTTGGCCCTCAATCCATTCAGAGGGCTGCCTACTCCGTCTCCGTCACTCCTTCGCCTCGTATCGCGCGGGTGCAGGATTCTCCGCCTGCTTTCCATCCGCTACGCCTCTCGGCCTCGCGTTAGGTCCCGACTTACCCAGGGCGGACGAACCTTCCCCTGGAATCCTTGGGCTTTCGGTGTGTAGGATTCTCACCTACATCTCGCTACTCACACCGGCATTCTCGCTTCCATGCTGTCCATATCCTCTCGCGATCATACTTCTTCCTGCATGCAACGCTCCCCTACCATATACCCTTGCAGGTACATCCGCAGCTTCGGTATCAGGCTTAGCCCCGGTACATTTTCGGCGCAGGGCCACTCGACTAGTGAGCTGTTACGCACTCTTCAAAGGATGGCTGCTTCTGAGCCAACCTCCTAGCTGTCCGTGCGTCCCCACATCCTTTTCCACTTAGCCTGTATTTCGGGACCTTTGCTGGCGGTCTGGGCTGTTTCCCTCTCGACCATGGACCTTATCACCCACAGTCTGACTGCCGGCCTCTTCTTTCGAGGGCATTCGCAGTTTGATTGCATTCAGTACCCCGGGATGGGGCCATCATGCATTCAGTGCTCTACCTCCCTCGCTTATCGGCCGACGCTAGCCCTAAAGCTATTTCGGGGAGAACCAGCTATCTCCGGGTTCGATTGGAATTTCTCCCCTAGCCACAGGTCATCCGCTAACTTTTCAACGGTAGTCGGTTCGGTCCTCCACAGAATTTCACTCCTGCTTCAACCTGCCCATGGCTAGATCACCCGGTTTCGGGTCTGCATCATACTACTCTCTTCGCCCTCTTCAGACTCGCTTTCGCTTCGGCTCCGCTCTTTCCTGCTTAACCTCGCATTATGACGCAACTCGCCGGTTCATTCTACAAAAGGCACGCCATCACCCTTTGACGGGCTCTGACTTCTTGTAGGCATACGGTTTCAGGTTCTCTTTCACTCCGCTCCCGCGGTTCTTTTCACCTTTCCCTCACGGTACTTGTTCTCTATCGCTCACTCGTTTATATTTAGCCTTGGCGGATGGTCCCGCCTGCTTCCGACAAGATTTCTCGTGTCTCGCCGTACTCAGGGTCCTTCTCGCTTCTGCTTCTCGCATTTCGCCTACGGGGCTTTCACCCTCTTCGGCCGTGCTTCCGTTCACGCTCGGCTATGCTTCCGCTTCCGCTTTCTCGAAGGCCCTTCTACCCCGATCCTTCGATCGGTTTGGGCTCCTTCCCTTTCGCTCGCCGCTACTCGGGAAATCACTGTTGTTTTCTTTTCCTCCGGGTACTTAGATGTTTCAGTTCCCCGGGTTCCTCTCTCTATGACTATCTTCTTCATCATAGGATGACATCGCTCTCGCCATGCCGGGTTCCCCCATTCGGATACCGGCGCGTCTTCGCTTCCTTACAGCTCGGCGCCGCTTTTCGCAGTTCGGTGCGTCCTTCTTCAGTTTCGAGTGGCCAGGCATCCTCCGTACGCCCTTGCCTACTTGATCAGTTGGTTCTCTTGTTTCTTGTGCTTTCTTCAAGATCTTTCTAAACTGTTCACTGTTTTTCTCTTTTTCTCAGTTTATCTTTTTTTCTCCACAACTTGCTTTCAAGACCTTTTCTCTTTATCTATTGTGTCTCTTCTTCAATTTGTGTCTGTCGGTTTTCAAAGATCGAGCTCCAGGGACCATCCCTGAAAACTTGATAGAAATTCTCTCACGTCTCTTTACACCTTTTCTCGTTTCTTCGCTTTCTCCTTAGAAAGGAGGTGATCCATCCCCACGTTCCCGTAGGGATACCTTGTTACGACTTAACCCCAGTCATCGGCCCTGCCTTCGACGGCTCGCTCCTTTTCAGGTTGCGCCACCGGCTTCGGGCATTGCCCACTCCCATGGTTTGACGGGCGGTGTGTACAAGGCCCGAGAACGTATTCACCGCGGCATGCTGATCCGCGATTACTAGCGATTCCAACTTCATGAAGTCGGGTTGCAGACTTCAATCCGAACTGGGACGGCTTTTTTGGGATTCGCTCCCCATCTCTGGTTCGCTGCCCTCTGTCGCCGCCATTGTAGTACGTGTGTAGCCCAGGCCATAAGGGGCATGATGATTTGACGTCATCCCCGCCTTCCTCCGGTTTCTCACCGGCAGTCTGATGTGAGTCCCTAACTCGATATTGGTAACACATCACGAGGGTTGCGCTCGTTGCCAGACTTAACTGAACATCTCACGACACGAGCTGACGACAACCATGCACCACCTGTATGGATGTTAGCCTCCAAAATATCTCTATCTCTTCGCATCCTATGTCAAGGCCTGGTAAGGTTCTTCGCGTTGCTTCGAATTAAACCACATACTCCACCGCTTGTGCGGGCCCCCGTCAATTCCTTTGAGTTTCACACTTGCGTGCATACTCCCCAGGCGGAGGACTCATTGCGTTAACGCCAGCACTGGGTCTTCCCCAACACTTGGTCCTCATCGTTTACAGCGTGGACTACTAGGGTATCTAATCCTATTTGCTCCCCACGCTTTCGTGCCTCAGCGTCAGTTACAGTCCGGGCGGCCGCCTTCGCCACCGGTGTTCTTCCATATATCTACGCATTTTACCGCTACACATGGAGTTCCGCCACCCTCTCCTGTACTCCAGTCCATCAGTTTCCGGAGCCTATACCGGTTGAGCCGGTACCTTTCACTCCAGACTTAATCGACCGCCTACGCACCCTTTACGCCCAATCATTCCGGATAACGCTCGCCACCTACGTATTACCGCGGCTGCTGGCACGTAGTTAGCCGTGACTTCCTCGACGGGTAATATCTCCTCCGGGATCATTTCCTTTCCCGGTCTTTTTTCCCCGTCAACAGAACTTTACGATCCGAAGACCTTCCTCGTTCACGCGGCATTGCTCGTTCAGGCTTGCGCCCATTGACGAAAATTCCCTACTGCTGCCTCCCGTAGGAGTCTGGGCCGTGTCTCAGTCCCAGTGTGGCCGTCCGCCCTCTCAGGCCGGCTATGCATCGTCGCCTTGGTAAGCCGTTACCTTACCAACCAGCTAATGCACCGCAGGTCCATCCTTGCGCAAGGCTTACGCCTCCTTTAAGAAATCGAAGATGCCTTCCATTTCCTTATTCGGTATTAGCTTCCGTTTCCAGAAGTTGTCCCCCTCGCATGGGTAGGTTCCCTACGTGTTACTCACCCGTTCGCCACTCTCCGCCTATAAAAGCGGTTCGTTCGACTTGCATGTATTAGGCATGCCGCCAGCGTTCATCCTGAGCCAGGATCAAACTCTCCATTTGATTTGACTCTTTTTTCTTTTTCTTTTCTGTTTCTTCTTTTCAGGTGTCTCTCAAGAAATCGACGTGATTCTTTTTCTCTCGTTCTTGTACGATTCTTTTTTTCTTATTTCTATCAAGTTTTCAAAGATCATCCCTTGGCTGTTTTTCAACAGCTCGTTTATACTACTTCTCTTTTCTTTTTCAGTCAAGAAGAAATTTTACTTTTTTTCTTCTTTTTTCGAAAAGGAAGGTTGCGCTGTTCTCAACGCTCGTTTATATTACCTCTTTCTTCTTTGTCTGTCAACTGTTTTATGCGATATTTTTTATTTTTTTTAGAGGACAGATGATTATTTTGATTTTCCTTGAAAAACATAGAAAATTTAAGTACAACAAAAGTAAGAAAAATAAAAGAAAGGAATTATTTTATGCCAATTATATTTCATCCTTCAACCAATACATTTCACTTATACAATAACACTTTGAGTTATATCATTAAGATTTTGCCAAATCGACAAATCGGTAATCTCTACTTTGGACATAAGATTCATGACCAAGAAAATTTCGATCACCTTTTCGAACTCGCCAACCGAGGCGTCCGTGTATGTGTTGACGAAATTCACAACAATTTTTCATTAGAACATATCAAACAGGAATTTCCATCTCCTTATAAAGGGGATATGCGACTTGGATCGATCGATCTTGCACAATCCAACGGTAGTCACATTGTCGAATTTTATTATGATCATCATGAGATCTTTTTTGGAAAACGTCCGCTTGAAGGCCTGCCATCCACCTATATAGAAAGCGACCAGGAAGCGACATCTCTATGGATCACTTTAAAAGATCCTCTATTACATATCACAGCGATTTTGCAATATACTTTGTATGAAAAACGTGCCGTACTGACTCGCTCTGTAAAACTTTGCAATGAAGGAAAAGATACTGTGGTAATCGAGGCTCTTTCTTCTTTGAATCTCGATTTGCCGGATGCCGATTATGACATGATGACTTTAACCGGTGCTTGGGCTCGCGAAAGATCCATCAAAATTCATCCATTGCATGAAGGAATCCAATCCATTTACTCCTTACGTGGACATTCATCCGCCAATTTTAATCCGTTTTTTGCTTTAAAGCGCAAAGAAACGACCGAAAATCAAGGCGAAGCGATCGGAGTTTCCTTTGTGTATTCCGGAAACTTTCTCGCTCAAGTTGACGTTGATTCATTTAATACCGCTAGAATCAATTTGCAAATCCATCCGGCAACCTTTTCTTGGCCACTTCATCCGAATCAAACCTTTCAAGCGCCGGAAGCAATTCTTGTTTACAGCAATCAAGGAATAAATTTTATGAGCCAGACCTTCCATGATTTATTTCGTCAACGTCTTGTTCGCGGCCCATACCGAGATAAATCCCGCCCGATCTTGATCAACAATTGGGAAGGTACATATATGGATTTTGATGAAAATATTTTGTTGGAAATGGCTAAAGAAGCAAAAAATCTCGGTGTCGAATTATTTGTTTTGGATGATGGATGGTTCGAAGGAAGAAACACAGATACAACTTCTCTTGGCGATTGGTGGGCTGATCGTGTCAAATTGCCTCATGGCCTGTCTGCTCTTGCAAAAAAAATCAACGATCTGGGCTTGGAGTTTGGTTTGTGGATCGAGCCGGAAATGATCAGCAAACGTTCTCATCTCTATCAAAACCACCCCGATTGGATCCTTTGTGTTCCTGATCGCAACGCATCAGTTGGAAGAAATCAATACGTTTTAGATTTTTCCAATCCGGATGTTGTTGATTATATCGCCCGGCAGCTGGAAAATATTCTTGACCATACAGCAGTCCGCTATATCAAGTGGGATATGAACCGTTCTATGTCTGAAGTATATTCTTCGAGCCATTTACCGCAAGAACAGGGAATGATCTATCATAAATACATTTTAGGAGTGTACCGTTTATACGAGCGTCTTATTCAGAAATATCCACATATTTTATTTGAATCGTGCGCCTCGGGAGGTGGTCGTTTTGATCCGGGAATGCTATATTATGCTCCGCAAACATGGACAAGCGACAATACCGATGCCATAGAACGTCTAAAAATCCAATACGGAACAAGTCTGGTATACCCTTTGTCTTGCATGGGATCTCACGTATCGGCAGCACCTAATCATCAACTGTTGCGGAACACTCCACTAAATACTCGCGCCAATGTAGCCTATTTCGGAACATTCGGTTATGAACTGGATCCTAGAGTTCTGCTTCCAAGTGAAAAGGAAGAAATCCGCCGGCAAATAGACTTTATGAAAAAAAATCGGTCGTTGCTGCAATTCGGAACTTTTTACCGGCTTCTTTCCCCATTTGAAAATAAAGAAGCTGCATGGATGGTCGTTTCAAATGATCGTTTGGAAGCGATTGTCGGATATTATCGTCCCCTTCAAGAAGTAAACGAGCGTTTTCGAAGGCTTCCATTGCAAGGTTTGGATCCAAATCTTCTTTATGCGATTGAAGGGAAATCTTACAAAGCGTATGGCGATGAACTGATGCACGTCGGTCTGATCACAACCGATCTTTCCTGCCAAGAACAAACAGACGAAGGTGACTATGTTTCAAAATTATTTATCCTACACGCAAAATAGGAAGGATTTTTATCCTTCCTATTCTTTGTCTTTATGATAATTTTTCAATCTAGATTGTTCCAATTCACGAGCTGACTGCTGTTTAAAACGATCATTTTCTTCGTAATTTCTCTCAAAACAGCATGCGAACAGCACATTAAGCACATACAGCAAAGATTGTTCGCTCGCAAAATTGGCAATCTTCGTATATAGTCTTTCTCTTGAACAAAGAGTAAGGACAAAATCGGTATGCATACGCAAATAATTATCACCACCGCTTGTAATTGCCAGAATCGGTACATTGTTGCGATTCAAGATCGAAACAATATTAACCGGCTCGCTTGCCGCATTGTTTCCTGAATAAGAAATAATGATCGCAAAATCATTTTCATTCATGAGCTTCGCATTCATTCCCATTTCACGAAAATCGGCAATCTCTACCACTTTCCCGATTGAAAGCATTTTCCGTTGAAACAACTGAGCAATGCTCGTATTCGGTGCCACACCAAACATAATAATTTTTTTCGCATTGAGGATATGATCTGTGCAATCCATCATTGTTTCAAGATCAAGATGAGAAAAGGTATCCATGATGCTTTCTGTCTGCACATTTGCGAGCTTTTTGGCAATGTCCTGCACATCATCCCCCTCCTGAAACGGATAGTTAAAATCTAGATCAAAATTTACTTTTTGTTCGCGGATCAAATCCCTTTTCAGATCTTTCCAGCCTTCGTATCCAAGCGTTTTGGCAAAACGTACGATTGAAGCTTTGGATGTTCTCGTTTTTTTTGCGATTTCGTCAATCGAATAGTTTTGGATCGTACTAAAATTGGTCAAAATAAATTCCCCTATACTTTTACGTCCATCGTTATAAGTCACGATTAATTCTTCCACCTTTTGAATTAAAAACATATTTATTGAAGCTCCCCCTTATTTTATTTTCTATACCCATTCATCATTATAGCGCAGACCAGAAAAAGAAAAGCAACAAACCGGTGAAATTTCCGTTTTTTCTTTTTGTAAATCACTTGTTGGTACACCAAAAAGGAATAATTAACACCATTTCTATGAATCGATATTTTTTGGTTTTTTTCTTATACTGAAAACAGAAAAGAAATCATTTAGGAAAAGGAGAAAAGATCATATGTTAAATGTTGCTTATATTGGATTTGGAAATAGTGTCTGCCGTTATCATTTACCTTACGTAGAAAGAAGAAAAGACAAAGTAAATGTGAAATATATCTACCGCCGCACAGAAGACCGTATCGGAGATGAAGAACGAGAAACTTGGTATCCTGACATCGAATTTACTTCGGATATCGATCAGGTGATGAATGACCCGGAAGTAAATTTGATCGTTGTCAATACACCGGACGCATTCCACACTTACTACACGAAAATGGCTTTAGAGCATGGAAAAAACGTACTTTGTGAAAAACCTTTCGCTATGACAGCAAAAGAAGCGCAGGAAATGTTCAACCTTGCGAAAGAAAAAGGCTTAGTAGCTATGCCAAATCAAAATCGTCGTTTCGATGCTGATATGGCTACAGTACGTAAAGTGATTGAATCAGGTGTCCTTGGAGATCTTGTCGAAGTCGAGTCACACTATGATTATTACCGGCCATCGGTTGCCGACAGAAAAGGATTCGGAATGCTTTACGGTCTAGCCGTTCACCCGATCGATCAAATTATCGGACAATTCGGCATGCCGGATAAAGTGATGTACGATTGTCGCTCGATCGATAATCCGGGAGAATCGGATGATTACTATGATATCGATTTTTATTACGGTGCAATGAAAGCCATCGTAAAAACAAGTTTTTATGTAAAACTCGATTATCCTCGATTTATCGTCCACGGCAAGAAAGGAAGCTTCCTAATGCCTGCTTTAGGACATCAAAGCAACCTTGCCAATAAACCGGGACCTGTAGAAATCAGCTTTGAACCACTTGAAGAAGACAAATGGGGAACTCTTTCTTATATCGACGAAAACGGAAACGATATTACGAAAAAAATTCCGACCGAAGTCCAAGATTATGGAAAAATTTATGATAATCTTTACGATGTCATTTTTAACGGAGCCGAAAAAGTCGTAAAAGACGAAGAAGTCGTTCGTGTCCTTCAAGTTATCGAAGAAGCAACAAAAGTCGCAAAGGAGGCAAAATCATGAAGATGGCTATTGCCGGTGCAGGAATGATTGTTCATGACCTCTTTCATTTTATTCATAAGATTGAGGGAATCGAACTGACTGCAATCGCATCCACACCACGTTCGATTGATAAAGTCAAAGCGTTAGCGAAAGAGAACCACATTCCCGCTACCTATAACGATTACGAAGAACTGCTCAATGATCCGAATACCGAAGTCATGTACATTGCCACCCCTAACAATCTACACTATGAAATGGTCAAAAAAGCATTGAATAAGGGATTGCATGTCATTTGCGAAAAACCATTTACATCCACTATTGAAGAACTGCTTGAATTGCGCGATTTGGCAAAAGAAAAAAATCTCATCTTGCTGGAAGCCATTTCAACCCAATATTTACCAAACGTTTTAAAGATGAAAGAGCTGCTTGAAGAAATCGGGCAACCGAAAATCATTATTGCCAACTACTCACAATATTCATCGCGCTATAACGCATTCAAAGAAGGAAAAGTATTGCCGGCTTTTTCCCCAGACTTTTCCGGAGGCGCGTTAATGGATCTGAACATTTATAATATCCATTTAATCACCTCCTTATTCGGCAAACCAAAAAATGTCACTTACGCTGCAAACATTGAAAAAGAAATCGATACTTCCGGTATCTTATCCATGGATTTCGGATCCTTCAAAGCAATTGCGGTTGGCGCTAAAGACTGTAAAGCTCCCGTAACTACGACAATTCAAGGCGACAAAGGTGCTTTAATCGTAGAAGGGCCGGCGAATGTGTTACCTAAATTCAAATTGGTCATGAATGACGGAACCGTCACTGAATTCGATCTTCAAAAAGGAGAACATCGGATGTTCTATGAATTTATCGAATTCAAAAATATTATCGACAACAAAGACTACAAAAAAGCCGATGAAATGATGGAAAAATCGATCATCGCAGTAGAAGTAGCCACAAAAGGGCGCCGCAGCGGAAACGTCTTATTCCCAGCCGATCAAAAGTATATTTAATGACAAAAAGGCATGTTTTATACGACATGCCTTTTTATAATGATTCAAAATAAAACGGAGAAATCGGATCGTGGTTTTCATCATAAAGGAAAACTTCCGGAAAATTCGTTACCGCATAACCTTCTGTTTCGTTCCCAACCCAAATTGTATGCGCATCCTTTTGAATCCATCCAAAATTATTTTTTTCCAGTACAACTTTCTGATCGAAAGTGATTGTTTGGTTTTGGATCTCAATAGGAGAAACGTTCATAACCTGTCCTAAAATCATTTTCCCGATTCGTTGTCCCAATACCGATTTATCGGTTGGATGAATGTTGAATTCTTCTCCTGTATCGATGCTCACGACAAGTTTGCAGTTCTTTTCTTTTTGACATATAAATCTTTGCGCTTGACGAACAATCGGCCAGTTCTTGTTTTTGTCATCATTGTATTTCGGAAGCTGAACAATATAAAACGGAATATTGTCTTTTAGATCTTTTCTCCATAAACGGATCAAATTTTTTAACAGGCGTGCATACGCTTGCGCATTTTTCGTATCTTCTTCCCCTTGATACCAAATAACGCCATCAAATTTCATTGTACGGATTTTGGAAAACATTGTCGAATACAGTCCGCAAGGTCGTCCATAGTCTTTCTTTCCTTTTGGTCCCGGCCATGGTGTATGCCCGCAAACTTTTTTTACTTCCGAAAGAGAAGCATTTGGATGCTCTTTTTGATATAAAGCAACTGTTTGCTGATATTGAAGCAAAATTTCCTGATATTTTGCACGTTGAATATCTTCTTGTGCATCATTCTGATCTTGAATATCGTTCCAGTACGATTCATAAAACACTTTATTCAATACCGGATCACTTTGTAATGTTTTTTCATCGACCCAACAGGAAGCGGATGTTCCGCCTTTGTTGCACGCAACAAGTCCGATAGGAATCTTTTGAGCATTGAGAATTTTTCCTATATAATATCCGATTGCTGAAAAATCCATCAGTTGTTCCCTATTTGCTTTTTGCCAAACGCTTTTTTCAAAACAAGGATATTCTGTTCCGTCTTTTATATATTCCACTTGAGGAACGGTATAAATACGAACATATTTAAGATCATCGACTCCTTGCTTTCTTTGTTCGTCTTTCAGTTTGAATTCAATATTGCTTTGGCCAGCTAAAAGATACACCTTCCCCACATAAATTTGTTCAAAAACAATTGTTTCTCGATCGTCTGCAATAGTTAAAGTGTATGGACCGCCAATAAGAAGCGGCCCAAGAGAAACAGACCATTTTTCATCTTTGATGATACTTTCGTAGGTTTTGTCTTGAAAACAAACCACTACTTTGGTTCCGTTCTCTCCTGTACCTGAAAGAACATTTTCTTTTTCATATGAAAGGACAAGATTATCACTGATCCAATCGGCAGTTTTAAGCGGCCTCATCTTGATCAAGCCTTTCATAAAGATTCAAGATTTGCTTGGCAAGCAAGATGACAGTATCTGCTGCCATGAAATGATCTTGAGCATGAATAAGCAATATGCTTTTTTCAACTTGTTTCCCGTTGATTTCATCCTGCATCAGTTTTGTTTGAATCTCATGTCCTTCATGCAGCTGTGCCTGCGCTTCTTTTAAAAGTTCTTTTGCTTCTGTTATATTTTCTTCGGCTTTTTGAATAGCTTGAATAGCAGTCGATTTTGCGTTTCCGCTTGAAAAGATCAAGCGCATTGCCAAAGAAGCGATTTCTTCACTCATATGTTTCCCTCCTCTGCTTTCTCAATCATTTTTTTCTCAGCTTTCTTTACTTCCTTTTCGGTTTCTTTTTCCATTCTTTGTTCTTCTTTTTTCGCTTCCAAACGATCGGCAATTTTCACAAACGGAATATAGATAGCCGTAGCTACACCAAGATTGATCAATTGCACAATTCCTCCGGTCAATGTTCCGGTAAACAGGATTCCCGAAATAATCGGCGGAACAGTCCATGGAACGTTGTTGCATACAATAGGAATGAATCCGATTTTAGTCATAAATACCGCTAAATAAAAGCACAATGGCTGTACAATCACAAACGGGATCAAGTAAATCGGGTTCAAGACAATTGGCAGACCGAATGTAATCGGTTCCGAAATATTAAATACAGCCGGCATCAAAGCGACCTTAGAAACCGATTTGGAATGTGCGCTTTTTGAAAAAATCAGTAAAGCGAGCACCGGAGCTAACGCAAACGTTCCTGCTGCAATTGTCGAATAGTTCATAAACATGGTCGAGTATAGATTGTGGGCAAGACCTGCGACATTTTCGTTTGCGGCAATATCCCATGTCATACCGAAAATAGCGCCCCAGATCGAACTTGGATGAATACCAAGCCACATAAACAAAGACCATGTGAATTGTGAAATGAACGCAAAAGCTCCGGTTTTCGAAATCGCCAATGCCGGTTCCTGAAGCAGGCTGAGCATTTCTTCCGGAATTGTTTTTCCGGTAAACTGCACGCATAATACAGTTGCGAGAATAAATACACTGATTGTCAAGGTTCCCGGAATAAGGGATTCGAAACTTTTGGCGACTGCAGGTGGTACAGATGCAGGCATCTTGATCTTGAATCCTTTGTTCAAAAGTGTGTTATAAAGCCATACGGTAATTCCAGAAATCAGCAGGGCCGAAAAAATTCCGGAAATTCCTAAAAAGCTTGAATTTGCGAATCCGTTGACAACGACTTCGCTCCCATCAATCATGGTTGTAAAAGACCATGGAATACAAATGAAGAATGCTGCCAATGCATAAAATACCGTAATGATCGGTTCTTTGTTTTTTCGATAGTAGCGTTTACTCAACATATAAGCGAACGCGATACAAATAAGCAATCCGTTAATCGAAATTGTTCCTTGCGCAAAATATGAAAAGATACTTTGGGCTGTCTGCAAACCTTGCGCAAATCCGGACTGCATGAACATTTCCTGACTTCCGGTAAACAGAGCGCCTAAATGAAGTCCCTGTTCACCGAAAATAATTCCGTTTGGATCCAGGAATACGCTTGAAATCATTGTGGCAAAACCGGCAATGAGCGGAAGTGCGGACACGAGAACAAATGCGTCACGCAATGTTAAAAGGAATTTATTGGAAGAAAGTTTCCCAATATAAGCGATCATTTTCTCTTTCAGGACATTCATATTAGATTCCCAGGCTTTCTTTGATCTTATTGACCATCCGTTCTCCGTTCATTGATCCGAAATCAGTCATTTCCATAACCATGACCTTTTTTTCCGGATATTCTTCGTTAACATCATTTTTTACCCATGCGATTTGCGGAGCGAGCAAAATAAGATCGGCATCTTCAACGACATCATCAAGTGATCCGTAATCATACGCTTCCACTTCGATATCATCATATCCTTGTTTATTAAATTCGTTTTTCATGTTTTGAGCTAATAAGCTTGTGGAAAATCCTCCACTGCAAAATAAGTAAATGTTCATATGTTTTTCTCCTTGTTTTCTTGCTGGCTTCATTATCCGAAAAAAAGATTTTTCTTTCCACCGGACTTTTTCCGCTTTTTCGGAAACAAAAACTTTCCGGAAAAATGGAAAATGTCAATTTTTGTTTTTGAAGAGTGTTGTTTATAATAAATTCAAAGAGGAAACAAATCATTATGCCAACGAACCAAGTCCAACAGCTCATTGCCCTTTTGCAAAAAGAAGGGCCTTTATCAGTCAAGACAGCAAGTATGAAATTGAATGTTTCGGAACGATCGATCCGCAATTATATCCACCAAGCGAATGCAGCATCTTTGAATATTCATAAAGATCATTCAAAACTGTGGGTCGAACATACAAAAAAAATCCAGCCGATTCAAACCGATTTATCGCTTCCGCAAAACTATAAAGAGCGAAGTCGTTATATGATCAAAAAAAGAATCATCAATGACGAAACGGTAGATTTGTTCGAACTGAGCGATAAATTGTTTGTCAGCTATTCGACATTGAAAAACGATATTTCGAAAATGAATCAGGAATATCAGCAATTTCAAATTCATTTTCGTTTGAAAAACGATCAGCTATTCTTAGATGGTTCCGAAAAACAAATTCGCAAACTCATTTCTCATGTCCTTGCGGACGAAACGGCTTCACACACAGTCAATCTGGAAACTTTGATTAAAAACTACGATCCGTTCATTGTTCAAACGATTACAGAAGCAATTGATCAAATGATTGATCACCCTTCGGTCTTGAAAAACGATTTAGCACGAATGAATTTAATTCTTCACCTTGTGATCATTTCTCAGCGTTCAAAAAAACGTGATAAAATCAACAATCCATCCAAAGAAGATGGAGAGAAAGAGTCGCGATTTACAATGCTTGTTTCCCGTCTGGAACGTACACTTATGATCCAATACAGTCAAGAAGATCTGGAACAGATCCACACTCTTCTTGCCGGAAATATCAACTACGATCGTTCAAAATTTTCGGTTTCCGATGAGATTGAACAGTTTTCAAATGCACTGATCGACTTATTGGAAACCCGCTATCATGTGGAGCTAGGCAGCGATATGAACAAAGAAATGTTCTTTCGCCATGTATATAATTTACTCATTCGGGCAAAGACGAACAGCTATATAAAAAATCCGATGAAAGAAAGCATCAAAGCGGCTTCTCCAACCATTTATGAAATGGCAATCCTGGCTTCGATCGAATTCGAACATCAATTTCATTTTCATATCAGCGAAGATGAAATTGCATTTATTGCCATCCATATTTCCAATTGGATCAATCAATCCAATGAATTGTCCAACAAACTTAATGTGATCTTATTATGCCCGGGATATTTAAATATTCAGACAACGATCGTGCAGACAATTTCATCCAAATTTGCGGATGACCTGATCATTATCAAAACGATTAGTTCCGAACAAGAGCTTGATCATCTACAATATGATCTTTTGATTTCTACGATTCCTTTAACAAAAATAACTAGGTATCCGTTTATCATGATTTCACCGATCCTGACGAATGCAAATATCAGTGCATTGGCTCAAAAACTCGAAGAAATCAAGCGCAAAAAAGAAAGCGAACTTATTCGCAGTCATTTTTTTGAATATTTTGACGAAAAGTTATTTTTCCGAAACGATCTGCGCTCCAAAGACGAGGTCCTTTCTTTTTTATGTAATTCTCTTGTCAAACAGGATGTCATTGATATGAATTTCGAACAAAGCGTAAGAGAACGCGAAACTGTGTGCTCAACAGCTTTTTCTTTGTTTGCTATTCCTCACCCTTTAATGCCTTTGGCCACCCAAACAAAAATTCCGGTATTCATCAATCCCAACGGAATCGATTGGAACGGAACGAAAGTGCAGATTGTTCTTTTGCTCGCAATCAACGAGGTGGATAAACGAATTTTCATGAATGTATACGAACCGCTTATTCGTTTGCTTTCAGAAAATGAATTAACCGCAACTTTGGCACGCTCAAATTCGTTTCGTGCATTTGCTAATCTTTTGTTGGAAAAAATGTGACAATCCTATAAACGGATGAAATAAAAAGTCGGATAAAGGCGAATTTTTTTGATTAGCTCATTTTCGCTTCACTTTATACGTGCATTTCCGTCAGTTGCGATACTATTGAAAAGAACAAGTGTGAATTTTCCTTTCCAATTCATATGATTGCTCAGTTTTCGTAAAAAAAGACGCATCGCGCGTCTTTTTTCTTACCATAAATTTGGTGTTTTGAAATGTTCGTCTAAATCTTGCGAGAACCAGCGTCCATTCATAATTGTGGAAATGATCACTTCTTTATCCGCATCATCAAGTCGGTCATCTTCGATTGCTTCGATAATTGCTTCATTGCTTGTCGAAACATCTTCCATTTCAATTTCGGCCTGTTCCCCTTTGGCATCAAACACAAGCGTTTTCGGATCTTTTACGGTCCATGGTGTCCATTCGACATTAGCCGAAGAAGAAATCGGTGTACTGTCTTTTACAAAACTTGCCAAGTATTCATTAAAATCTTTTGCCATTTCCACATATCCGGCTTCAGTGAAATCATACATTTCAGAATAATTGTTCTGACTTGGAGAAATAGCAGGAACAAAAATTCCGTGGAAAGATCCTAATCCTTCAATCACATGATCGGAATTGCGATCACCGTAATTGATTTGGCCCAAATAAATATTCGATTGGTAAGAATCGGCCATCTTTTCGGCTGAAAGCTGAGTATTGAATATGCGGTAGAAATCTCCTCCGTACTTTTTGATGAATTCTCTTGCCTCATCCGGAGCCTTCATAGAGTCGATGGCTGGATCCATTCCTCCGAACATAGTGAATTCTTCAGATCCTGTAATCATCATGATCGGAACATCATTGACATAATCGCTTTCGAATCCATCTTTCGGAATCACGACACCATCATTATACAAATGCGGAAATTTTGCCATACGGATTCCTGCATTCGGGAACAGTTTCACCAGACGATCGGAATCAATCGAATACAAGTAGTCTTTTACTTTTTCATCATCGCTCATTAGCCATTTTGCAGCATCTGCTTCATTGTCGGCTTCATGATCTTCCACAACAAGTGGAGCGATGGTTTCGGCAATTTTTTTGATCGAATCATCTTCCTGAGCAATTGTCATTCCTCCCGAAAAGGCGATTGATTTATCGAATAATCCTTTGAAAACAGGCGAAATAAGCATGGCCATCACATCACGGCCTCCGGCGCTGAATCCTGATACCGTGACATTTTCCGAATCTCCGCCGAAATTTTCAATATTGTCTTTGACCCACTGCAAAGATTTTGCAAGATCAAGCATCGCAAAGTTTCCGGTATTATTTTCTTCATCGATCAATGCCGGAAGGTTATTGAATCCCAAAAGTCCTAATCGATAATTGACGGATACATACACTAGATCGTCGTTTTTTACCATATCGATACCCGGAATTTCAAAAGAACTTCCTGTTTGGTTATTTCCTCCGTGAATATATACGAGAACCGGTTTCTTTTCGAAATCGGATGTCGTGTATACATCCAGATTAAGGCAGTCAGTCGATCCTGTCGCTTCAACAATTGTTTCTCCTTCTTCATTGGTCGTCGAAGTGGCTTGCAACGCAATTTCTTCTTTTTGGGTCGTGTCTTTCACATCTGTCCATGGATCGGGATCTTGAGGTGCTTTCCAGCGCAAATCGTCTACCGGTTCTTTACCGTAAGGAATTCCATAGTACACTTCTACACCGTCTTCTTCGATTCCTTGAACTTCTCCGTATTGCGTAGTTCTGATAAGATCGTCTACTGTATTATTTTTTTCTTCATCGGAAGAAGAAGCATTGGAACATGCAGTTAAAGATAAAACCAAACTCGCACAAGCAGCAAGTTTCAAAATTTTTGCATTCATCGTCTTTCCTCTTTCTTCTTGTGTTAGCGCTTTCACACCCTTATTTTAGCGCGAAAAAAGAAAAATCCGAAAATATTTCACAACTTGAAATATGTTATGAAATTTCAAAACTTATACATATAAATCATTTGTTCAGCCAAAAGCATCCATAGGATGAGATCTCCGTAAGAGGTATCGCATTTTTTTAATTGGATTTTCGGAAACGGCACTTCGACATCAACTTGCGAAACAACAAAAACTTTATCTGCCTTCTTTTTAAGATCCTCGATTTTTTTCATCTCATTCATATGAAAGAAATGTCCGTGCATAGTAAATAAAACAATCAGATTCTTATCTTTCGCAGTTGGTATCTTGTTCATATCCGAAATAAAAAAAATCTGTTTTCCTAATGGAAGAAGCTCATTGTTCACATGTTCGTAAATTGTTTTCATGCTTCGCAATCCGAGAAAATACACATTCGGATATTGACGCATCGCTTTGGCACAAAACTCGATATTCGTCAAACAGTCTTGAGAAAAACTCTCTTTTATCTGCTCGAAAATAGGTACTAGCATTGCATTGATCTGGTCTGATCCATAAGTTTTTTTAAAAGGAATATCTTCTTTTGGATGACTAATTTGGAAATTTTTATTCCTATCCAGTTCTTCTTCAAGAAAATCCCTAAATTCTCCATAATCCGAAAAGCCCATTTTTTGAATAAAGCGGGAAACCGAAGCGGGAGAAACATGAGCGTTCTTAGCTACTTTATGGATTGAATACATAGGAATTTCATATAAATGATCAAAAATATACATAGCTAATGTACCGTTGACATCTTCGTGATTGAGAAATGGCAATAATTTTTCATAAATAGAATATGGTTGATGACGCATAAATACCCTCCTTTCAAACGTATTGTACCAGCTCTCAGACAATTTTATTTTAATGTCTGTATCATAAATCGATAAGAAAAGCCCGATAATTCGGGCTTTGTGTGTAGTTTTTAAGTATTTAATGCTTAATGTTTGAAGTGGCGAACACCCGTGAATACCATCGCGATTCCGTGTTCATTGCATTCATCAATCGAAAGCTGATCTTTGATTGATCCACCCGGCTGAATAATTGCTGTTACCCCTGCCTTGATTGCTTCTTGGACTGTATCCGGCATCGGAAAGAAAGCATCGCTTGCCATGACTGAGCCTTGTGCTTTTTCACCGGCCTGTTCAATCGCGATCTTAGCCGCACCAACACGATTCATCTGTCCGGCACCCACGCCAATTGTCATATTCTCTTTGACAAGGACGATCGCATTTGATTTTACATGCTTCACCACGTTCCATCCAAACAAGAGCTGTTTCATTTCCTCTTCCGTCGGTTTTCGATTTGTTACACAACGTAAATCTTCTTCTTTGATTTGATGCGTATCCATTTCCTGAACAAGAAGTCCATCGTTGACATTCGTATATTTCAATGCTGTGTTTGTATTTAATGTTGTATCCAGTTCCATCAAACGAATATTTTTCTTTCTTGTCAGAATTTCCAATGCTTCTTCTTCGAATTTCGGTGCAATTACGATTTCGAGGAAAATCTTTGATAATTTTTCTGCCAATTCAATATCGACCGGCGCATTCAGTGCTACGATCCCACCGAAAATCGACACAGGATCTGCTTCATATGCTTTATCCCACGCTTCGTTGATCGAATTTCCGATTCCGACTCCGCAAGGATTCATATGTTTCAATCCGACAGCCGCATACTGGCCCTCGAAATCTTTTAAAATTTCAATTGCCGCATTACCATCTTGAATGTTGTTATAGGAAAGCTCTTTACCATGAAGTTGTTTCGCATTTGCCAGTGAATACAAAGGGCGCATTCCTTTATAGAAGGCAGCCTTTTGATGTGGATTTTCTCCATATCGAAGATCTTGCACCTTGTCAAATGTAATCGTCATGCTTTCAGGGAATTGTTCTCCTGTCTTTTTTGTCAAATAATCTGCGATCATCGCATCATATCTTGCGGTATGACGGAATACTTTCGCTGCCAAACGCTCCCTTGTTTCCAATGTCGTTCCGCCAAGCTCATGAATTTCTTTTAATACAAGATCATAATCTTTTGGATCGCATACAACCGGAATATACTTATAGTTCTTGGAAGCCGAACGAAGCATGCTTGGGCCTCCGATATCAATGTTTTCGATAATTTCATCTTGGCTTACACCTTCTTTTTGAACCGTTTCTTTAAATGGGTACAAATTCACGCAAACCAGATCGATAAAATCGATTCCTAACTTTTCTATCTGTTCCACATGATCGGGATTGTCACGTACGCAAAGCAAAGCACCATGCACGTTTGGATGCAGGGTCTTTACACGACCATCCATGATTTCCGGAAACTTCGTGATCTCGCTAATCCCAATCACCGGCAGACCTGCTGCTTCCAGCGCTTTTTTCGTTCCGCCTGTTGAAATAATCTCAAATCCCTGATTGACAAGACCGGAAACAAATTCAGTCAATCCCGTCTTATCCGAAACACTGACCAATGCTCTTTTCATATTCTTCTCCTTTTCGATTTCTTTACTCACTTGTTTGATCACCTGCCAGAACAAATCATATTCCAAAGCATGGACATGTTGTTCAAGCGCTGCAAGATCCCATGTAGGATCGATCAAAAGACGCTCCTGACGAATAATCGGTCCGCTATCTACACCTTCATCCACAAAATGGACCGTGACTCCGGTTTGCGAAACATTCGCCTCGTAGGCATCACGAATGCTGTGCGCACCCGGAAATTCCGGTAAATACGCCGGATGCAAATTCATGATTCGGTTCGGATAGGCTTCCAGCAAAACCTTTCCGATAAAACGCATATATCCGCTCAACACAATCAATTGCACATCATACTGCTTTAAAGTTTTTAATATATCTTTTTCGTATTCTTCTTTATTTGAATAAGCTTTTGGATTGAAAAAGTATTCAGGAATACCATGATTTCTTGCTCTTTCTCTCGCATAAGCCCCTTCTTTGTCGACGATCACGCAGCAAAGACGTACCGGAAGCGATCCATCCTCGATATGGCGAATGATTTCTTCCAGATTCGTTCCCGAACCGCTGGCAAAAACCGCAATATTTACCATTTCACTTCCACCTCGCCGCGATCGGTCACTGTTCCGATCACGTACGATTCCTGATTTGCTTCCTTCAACAGTTCTCTGGTCGTATCAACATCTTTCGGATCGACCGCAATGATAAATCCGATCCCCATATTAAATACGTTATACATTTCTTTCCAATCGATTTGGCCCTTGTCTTGAATAAAATCAAAGATCTTCGGACGCGGGAAAGCTTTCGTATCGATCTCGACACCCATTCCGTCTTTAAGCATACGTGGTACATTTTCATAAAAACCACCACCTGTGATATGAGACATCGCATGAATATCGACTTGATCGAATAATGCCTTGATCGGACGTACATAAATTTTTGTCGGTGTTAAAAGCACATCTCCGAGCACTTGTCCATCCAATTCTTCGTATTTTGCATGAGGATCAAGATGATTATCCTTGAACAGCACCTTTCGTACCAGTGAAAATCCGTTAGAATGTACGCCACTGCTCGGAAGTCCGATCAGGACATCACCAACTTTTAAGTTCCTCGAATCTTTCAATTTCGATTTATCGACAGCCCCTACGCAAAAACCGGCAAGATCGTAATGATCTTTCGCATACATATCCGGCATTTCTGCTGTTTCTCCGCCAATTAAAGCACACTCGCTGTCAACACAACCATCTGCGACACCTTGGACGATCTGTTCGATCACTTCCGGTTTGTTTTGTCCGACCGCAATATAATCAAGGAAAAAGATTGGAGCAGCACCTTGTACAAGTACATCATTGACACACATTGCTACCGCATCGATTCCAATCGTATCATGCTTATCCATTTCAAACGCAAGCATCAACTTTGTTCCAACACCATCGGTTCCTGAAACAAGTACCGGTTCTTTCATTCCGTAGGCACTGAGATCGAACATTCCGCCAAACGCTCCGATCGAATCGATCGCCCCTTTTACTTTCGTTCTTGCCACATGAGATTTAATACGACGCACCGATTCATATCCGGCCTCTAAATCTACTCCGGCTTCTTTATATTTTTCCGCCATTACTTCCATCCTTTCTTATTATTCATACAAGCTTTGCAGCTTTGTTTTCCGACACAGTATTCAAACGCTTCTTCTTCCAGAAACCGGATCGAATCAGCACCGAACAACTGACACATTTCTTCATCTGTATACTTATAGGCTGCCAACATATCCTGAGTCGCATCTTCATATCCGTAAATACATGAAAATTTGATTTTCGGCGAAGCGATTCGCAAATGCACTTCTTTTGCGCCCGCTTCTTTTAAAAGTTGACACAATCGTTTGGCTGTAAAGCCTTTTACTAAAGAATCATCCACCAAGTAGACTTTCTTATCTCGAACGATTGATGAAATCGCATTCAAACGTGTACGAATTCCCTGCTCACGCTGCAGCGAAGAAGGTCGAATATATGTCGAACCGATATATCGATTTTTAATCAAACCAATCTCATACGGTTTTTTGAGCATCCGTGCAAAAGCTGCAGCCGCACTCATAGCTGTATCCGGCACCCCAACCACGATATCCGCATCCACGCTTTCGTTATATGCCAATAAAGTCCCGCAATCCTCACGGACCGCATGAACATTTTTTTCGTCAAGTACACTATCCGGTCTTGAATAATACACGTATTCCATCGCGCATAAATGATCCGTTTCTTCTTCTTTTAAACGATAGCTTTGAATCGTTCCTTTCCCAAGACGAATCAGTTCTCCGCATTCCAACTGTCTTGGCTCCTGCACATCAAGCATCGTAAATCCCGCACTTTCACTTGCAATCACATATCCGTCATTGTATTTTGCGATCCATAATGGATGAATACCATCCAAAGACCGCATAGCATACATTGTGTTTTTCGTCATCACGATAAACACATACGAACCTTCAAGCTGATCACAGGTTTTCAAGATCTTTTCGAATAAATGACCCGGATAATATTGAATAAGGTGCGCAATCAGTTCCGCATCACTCTTCCCTTGAAAAATTAAGCCATCTTCTTCCATTTGATTACGAAGTTTTTGAGCATTCGTAATATTTCCGCACGTCACGATCCCGAAATGACCTTGATGGGCTCGGACCATAATTGGCTGGACATTTTCAAGATCCACATCCATATTTGAAGCCATGCGAACTTGCCCTAAGGCACTGTTGCCTTTTAATTGTTCCAAGACATCTTGTTTGAAGATCTCGCTTAACATTCCATTGTTTTTTTCGCAAACGATCTTTCTCTCATCCGTACAAGCAATTCCCGCAGCATCTTGTCCGCGATGCTGCAAGGAATGAAGTACATAATATAATGATCGGGCCGCATCCGGGTCATTATAAATGGCTCCGATGCCCGCCATACTCTGTTTTTCTATTTGATCCATCATGCTTTCTTATGCGTAAAGAACCGCACTCCGTTTTCAAATATATTTTGTTCTTTGTTTCCGTCGATATTTTGGAATAAACCTTCTTCATAACGTTCGCTATGTCCCATTTTTCCGAAAATATGTCCATCTTCATTCAAGATACCTTCAATGGCCCACGAAGATCCGTTCAGGTTATCGGTTCCATCCATGGTCGGGATTCCTTCTTCATTGACGTATTGGGTAGCGATCTGTCCATGACGAGCAAGCTTTCTGAGTACAGCCTCGTCTGCGACAAATTTTCCTTCTCCATGAGAAACGGCTATGTTATGAACTTCCCCGGGATCAAAACTTGACAACCACGGCGAATGATTGGATGTGATCCTTGTTCTTGCGATGTGTGACACATGCCTATTGATATCGTTTCTGAACAAAGTCGGTGACTTCTGATCCAGCTTTTCGATATCACCATACGGAAGGAGTCCTGATTTGATCAAAGCCTGGAATCCATTGCAAATTCCTAAGATCAACCCTTCGTTGGCACACATCGTCTGAATTGCATCCCAGATTTTCGGATTGCGAAGGACACTTGCGATAAATTTTCCGGACCCATCCGGCTCGTCGCCGCTGCTGAATCCTCCTACGATCATCAAGATCTGGGCGGACTTGATCGCTTCAGCCAGCTCATTGATACTTTTATCGATATTTTCAACCGTCAAATTATTGAACACAAGCATTTCGACTTTCGCACCTGCACGTTCAAACTGCTGAGCTGTATCGAATTCGCAGTTTTGTCCCGGAAATACCGGAATGACGACTTTCGGCTGTTCGATCACTTTGCGCGATAAATGAGAAGGTTTGTCATAAAGCGGTGTATCCAAAATCGCTTTTTTATTTTCATTGACAATACGAGGATATAAATCGTGATAACGAGCTTCCCAAGCTTCAATTGCCTGATCGATCGTAATCTTTTCATCGTTAATGATGATTTCGTTCGAGTCATTCAAGATTCCAAGCAATGTGAATGCCGGATCATTAATCGTTTCATTTGTTTCTACAACAAATGATCCGAGCAACGTATCGTATACATTTCTATCTGTTTTAATCGCCACACCAAGCTTATTTCCGAAGGCCATTTTGCAAATTGTCGCTGCAAGACCGCCTTCTTTGATTGTTTTTGCGGCAACGATTTGTTTTTTACGCATAAAATGCAAAATGCGATCGAAATTGTGCTTCAACTGTTCGTAATTCGGTACATATCCTTCTTTAGGATCATGTTTGACCAGATAAACGTAATTTCCGGCTTTTTTAAACGGTGCTGAAACGATATCTTTCACTTTGGCTGTATGAACAGCAAACGTGATCAATGTCGGAGGCACATGAATTTCATTAAATGTTCCGGACATACTGTCTTTTCCTCCGATTGCCGGTGTTTCGAATGCAAGTTGTGCATCGATCAATCCCAGAAGTGCTTGAAATGGGTTGCCCCATTTTTGAGGATCTTTTCCAAGACGTTCAAAGTATTCCTGATTGGAAAGTCTTGTTCCTTTATAATCGACACCCATCGCCACAAGACGACCAAGAGCCTCCACAACCGAGTAGCTTGCACCTAAATACGGAGAGTAACGCGAAACTTTCGGATCATAACCATAGGTCATCGCCGAACATGTATTCGTCCAACCGAGAACCGGCAGTTTTTGGACGGAACCTTCTTCCGGAGTAAGCTGATATTTTCCTCCGAACGGCATCAAGACTGTGGATTTTCCGATCGTCGAGTCAAACATTTCAGCCAAGCCGATCTGAGAAGCCACATTCGGAAGCTGAAGAACATCTTTTAAATTATTCGCATCCGCTTTGAACGGATCTTCTTTTTGTTGGGAAGGGACAACTTCTACATCTTGATGCTGTCTGACTCCATTCGTGTCGAGAAATGCCCGTGACATATCGACAATGGTCTTTCCTTGCCAGTGCATCACAAGACGATTTGTATCTGTCACATCCGCGACTTTGACACCATCCAGATTTTCCTTGTGGCATTCTTCCAAAAATTTATCAAGATCTTGTGCTCGAATACATACAGCCATTCGTTCCTGACTTTCCGAAATCGCAAGCTCTGTCCCATCGAGTCCTTCATATTTGACAGGCACCACATCCAGATCGATATCCAATCCATCCGCTAATTCGCCTACGGCCACACTGACTCCGCCGGCACCGAAATCATTGGCTTTTTTGATCAGGGTCGTTGCATTCGGATTGCGGAACAAGCGCTGAAGTTTGCGCTCGATCAACGCATTTCCTTTTTGAACTTCACTGCTGCATTTTTCAAGCGAGGTATCGTTATGTTCTTTACTTGAACCTGTTGCGCCACCGATTCCGTCACGCCCTGTCGCCCCTCCGATAAGGACAATGATATCCCCCGGTTCCGGTTTTTCGCGTTTAACATGAGATTTCGGTGCAGCCCCTACAACTCCGCCGACTTCCATACGTTTGGCAACATAACCATCATCGTAAATTTCTTCGACAAATGTCGTGGCCAATCCAATCTGATTTCCGTAAGAAGAGTAACCATGCGCTGCTTGTTTCGAGATTTTCGACTGAGGCAACTTATGGGCCATTGTTTCAGAAATCGGTTTGGTAATATCTCCGGCTCCGGTGATACGCATTGCTTGATACACATAACTTCTTCCTGAAAGCGGATCTCGGATCGCGCCTCCGATACATGTGCTCGCACCTCCAAATGGTTCGATTTCGGTTGGATGATTGTGTGTTTCGTTCTTGAACATCAAAAGCCAGTCTTCTTCTTTTCCGTTTACATCCACTTTGATTTCGACCGAGCAGGCATTGATCTCGTCACTGACTTCAAGATCGTTCAGTTTTCCCTGTTTGCGAAGGTATTTTCCGGCAATCGTAGCCATATCCATCAAAGTAGACGGTTTTTTGTTTTGATGGACTTTTTCTCTTAAGATCAAATAGTTGTTAAAGGAACGCTCCAGTTCTTCCTGCAGTTTTTCTTCATGAAACGTTACATTTTCAAGCATTGTTTCAAATGTGGTATGCCGGCAATGATCGGACCAGTAAGTATCGAGCACCCGAATCTCCGTCATTGTCGGATCTCGTTGTTCTTGTTCTTTAAAATACTGCTGCACGAAAGCAAGATCTTCCAAAGACATCGCAAGACCTAACGTGGAACGCAAATTTTCCAGCATATCTTGATCCATTGAAATAAAATTTTCGAGGACAGGAACTTCTTCGATGTCTATGTTTTGATCATCCTCAAGTACGGAAAGATCTTTTTCTCTGGCTTCAACCGGGTTGATCATGTACTGTTTGATTTTTTCCACATCTTCATCGCTTGCGTTTTCAAAAACAAGCAAAGTTCCCGAATGGATCTTCACAGCCGGCTTATTGTTCAACAGCATCAAACACTGGGTCGCCGAATCTGCTCGCTGATCGTATTGTCCTGGCAAATATTCGTAAGCGAGATACTTCTTCTGATCCAAATCGATATGATCGAGCACTTGATCCGTAACAATCTCAGAACATACTTGTTCCTTCAAAAGCTGGATATCCTCATAGTCTGCCCCGAATACATCATAAATATTGTATTGTTTTAATTTAAAATTTTCGTCAAGATCCAACGATTGTTTCAATTCGGCCATCAAAGATTTGCTTTCGACTTGAAACTGATCTTTTTTACACACAAAAATTCTTTGATCCATGTCTTTCTCCTTATTCCACGATTGAATCGGCAAGCACTTTTTCGGCTTGTGCCTTTTTAAAAGATTCCACAGCTTCCTGAACGCGAGAATCAGCCAATCCGATCATCTGACAAGCAAGAATGGCCGCATTTTTCGCTCCTGCTTTTCCGATCGCAACCGTAGCAACCGGTACACCAGCCGGCATTTGAACCGTAGAAAGAAGTGAATCCATTCCTCCTAAAGCGCTTGTCTGAATCGGAATCCCGATTACCGGAAGCGGTGTCGAACTGGCGAGCACACCAGCAAGATGAGCGGCTCCTCCGGCTGCTGCGATAATCACTTGGATCCCTTTTTCTTTCGCGGTTCTCGATAGTTCAAGAACAGCATCCGGTGTGCGGTGAGCACTGAGCACCCGAACTTCATAACTGACATTCATTTCTTTGAGCTGAGCCATACATCCTTCCATGGTGGGCATGTCAGAACGTGATCCCATTACGATAAGAACTCTTGGTTTTTCCATATTTTGTACCTTTCCTTCCGCAAAAAAAGCGCACCTATATTAGGCACGCTCATTAAGACTTGTTCATCTTCACTTGTTGCTTTAATCTTGTTAAGACCATAATCAAGACCCTCCAACAACTTTCTGCGTCATTATTTTACATGATTTTTTCCTTTTTGACAATTAATTATCAGAATTTTTTCTTTTTTGTACAAATTGGTACAGCTCATTTTTTGAAAGGCCTAAATCCTTCGCAACTTGCTGAATGGCTTTCTTCGTACTTAATCCTTCTTCTACATATCGATCAACGACCTTTGCCGCATCTTCCAAAGGAATTTCTTCTTTTTCCAAACTTGCTCCTTCGATGACGATGACCATTTCTCCTTTTAATGATCCGCAAATTTTTTTTACGCTTTCGACGCTTCCGCGAATCATTTCTTCGTGGATTTTGGTAATTTCGCGTCCTAAGCACATTTGCCGATTTCCGAACACTTCCAATACATCTTGAAGCATGGCTTCAATACGGTGTGGTGCTTCATAAAAAATAATCGTATAAGGAATATGCTTTAAAGTTTCGAGCTGCTTGATCCTCTTCGCGCTTTTCGCGTCCAAAAATCCATAAAACAAATAATGATGCGTATCTAACCCGCTTGCGACTAATGCATCAAGTGCTGCATTCGGTCCTGATATCGGTACGACAGGAATATTTTTACTTGTACATGTGCGTACAAGGTTTTGTCCTGGATCGGATACAAGCGGATACCCTGCATCCGAGATCACAGCGATGTTTTTTCCGTCTTGCAGTGCCTGAATGATTTTCGGAATACTCGTTTCCTGATTGTGCTCATGATGAGAGATAAGCGGTTTTGAAATATTGAAGTATTTCAGAAGCTTTCCTGAATTTCGCGTATCTTCGCAAGCAATCAGATCGACATCTTTCAAGGTTTGAAGAGCTCTTTCGCTCATTTCAGATAAGTTTCCGATTGGAGTCGGTACTAGATACAAAGTGCTTTTTATATCATCAAAACTTTTTTGTCTTGTCGCGTCTTGGTTTTTCCCGTTTGTCGTTTCGTTGTTTTTCATGTCTACCACTTCGATTCGTCTTTTCATTTTTTATTTTTTCTTCCGGCTGCCCTTTTTCATTCTTATTTCTTTTTTGAGGCTTTTGTTTATTTTCGGAATGCATGCATTGTTCGCATCCTTTGGTTTCAAGCTCAGGCCAAAGTTCAAAGAAGGATACGAACTTGACTTCTTCTTTATTTTCAAGTTTCGCTTGTTTTTGTAGGACATTCATACTCGATATCCGATATTTGTTTCCTTCATACACCACTTGAGAATTGATTTTCGGCAAACCTTTTCTAAGTTCTGTGTATTCATCGTTTTCATAACGCAAGCAGCACATCAGCTTTCCGCACTGTCCTGACAACTTTGAGATATTCAAAGCGAGCAATTGATTTTTTGCCATGTTGATCGATACTGTATCGAAATCGGATAAGAACCGGCTACAGCAGCATTCCATTCCGCAATTGCCGATCCCTCCAACCATTTTCGCCTTGTTTCTTGGTCCGACTTGCCGCAATTCGATACGACAATGCAGCTGGTGAGCAAGATCTTTTAATAATTGACGGAAATCGACACGTTCATCGGAAATATATGTAAAAATTACTTTTGTGCAATCCAATGTGTATTCGCAATTGATCAGATGCATATCAAGATCAAGGTTATGTATGCAGTCCTGACAGACGATCATCGCCTTCTTTGCTTTTTCGATATTTCTTTCTTTTTGTTCCAGATCTTCTTGGGTTGCTTTTCTTAAAATGGGCTTACATTCGCCTTTGACTTTTTTCTCATCGTATTCCAATGTCGGAACGCACACTTTCCCGATTTCCTGACCACGAACCGTTTCAACGATCACATAGTCGTTGACATGATACTTTTCAAAAGATCCGAAAGAATATGGTTTTTTGCTTTCGTCAAATTGTATATATACTAAATAAGGAAATTGTTTTTCCGTATTGCTGTTTTCTTTCATAAAATTTCCAAACACGTTTAAATTCGTGTGTTCTCCTTTCTTACCTGCACACTTTCAATATCGAAGCGTACATTTTATCTAAACATAATAAAAGATCGACCGGACGCGCAAGAAGATCGAGGGTTTCAATCAAAATAGAAACAATTTTATTGTTTTGTTCAAACGAAAGCTCGGTCTGCTCTTTTTGACGGATCAAATACAACACCCACAATATCCATAGGCGTACCCATTCTTTTGTCGTAATGTCTGATTTTGCGACAAAGACATTTCTTTGCATAAAATAAACAGCCCTTAAAGAATGGATATTTTTTACGTATTGTTTCGCGCTATCTCGCAAAATTTCAAATGTTTCGTCTTCAATCAACTGTTTCGCTTTTTCATATGAATATCCTGATCTTGCAAGCATATCCGCATTTTCTTCGTTTGTGATGTTTTCAAGCTTATTTTTTACATAACGATAGGAGCCTGCTCGGAATTGAAGCAACTGACATCTTGACTGGATAGTTGTCAACGTATTGTTCGGATTTTCCACAAGCAGAATTCCAAACAGATCCTCTCCCGGCTCTTCTAAAAATTTCAGCAAAGCATTGGATGAATCCGGAGTGGCCTGATCGAAATTTTCCAAAACATAGATTCTCTTTCCGCCTTTTTCCTTGGCTGTTGCCGAAAAGCGCTCTTGCAGATCCAGAATATCCTGTTTTTTTATCCGCTCTTTATCGACCCATTGCACATCGACTGACTCATTGGCGGCATAGCGTTTACATGATTCACATTCCATGCACGCAAATCCATCTTTGTCGCGATGAGGACAAAATACACTTTGAATAAGCAAAAGTGCCACTTCCTGAACGCTGGCACTTTTCGGCCCCGCAAACATATACGCATGAGCAAGATGTCCTCTTTTCAGAGCATTGGATAATGTTTTATATACGATGGGTTGCGTTTTTTTGAATTGTTCTTTATCCATAAATGATTTTTTGTATGACCTCCATCGCATCATTGCTTACTTCTTCTATGGATCGGGACGCATCGATTTTCTTGATTCGTTTCGGATCTCTTTTTAATAATATTTCGTATCCTTGACGAACTTTTCGATGAAATTCGTCTTTTTCCTGATCCAATCGATTCAGTTCTCCTCTTTGATGCATTCTTTGGTTGGCGATCTCTTCATTTACAGAAAGGAAAATCGTTTGATCCGGCATGAGATTGTGTATCGCGAAATGATTTAGTTGCTCAATTGCTTCAATACCAAGATCACGTCCTACGCCTTGGTACGCTAAGGATGAATCCAGAAAACGATCACACAGCACCACTTTCCCTTGCTCAAGAGCCGGTGCGACAATATCCATCAAATGTTGTCTGCGCGCAGCTGCATAAAGGATTGCTTCGGTACGTGCATCCATTTCTTTATTTTGAGGATCGAGCAATATATTGCGAATCTGTTCTGCAATTTTGCTTCCTCCCGGTTCTCTTGTATAAATCACATCGATTCCTGCCTGTTCAAGACGTTCTTTGCATGCAAGCGCAATGGTTGTCTTTCCGGCTCCGTCGTTGCCTTCAAATGTAATGAAAAATCCTTTTTTCATGCTTCTTTCTCCTTCGTTTTACTGTAACACATTTTCTGTTTTCATGTCATCTTTTGTGTGTTTCCGATTTTGCAAGAGTATAATGAACATTGTACGGAGGCTCAATGTATGTGTGGACAATTTTATATTTCAAAAGATGTTTTAAGAATATTACAAAATTATGCATCAATTCCGGATATCGATGAAGAAACGTTTCGATTCGGAACGATTTATCCGAGTTCCAAAGCATTTTGTCTAATCAGAAAAGAAGGGACCTACGAAATCATGATCAAGCAGTTCGGAATTGAATTTAAAGGTTTTAAACGTCCTATGATCAATGCAAGATGCGAAACAGTCCTTGATAAACCGATGTTTCGTTTTGATTTTTTGAATCACCGTGCACTTATGCCGGCAACCGCATTTTACGAATGGACACCGGCGAAAGAAAAAGTCACCTTTTTTGAAAAAGATCATACAACAATGTTTTTGGCTGGTTTTTATCATCATGATCAGTTTATTATCCTTACGAGGGATGCCAATGCTTCGATGAGAGCATTTCACCATCGTATGCCTTTGATTTTACAAGAGGATCAAGTGCACGACTGGCTATTTGATACCGATCAAGCGATCGAATTGCTGGATTATTTGCCTTTGGCTTTGGAACATAAAATGGACCACGAACAAGGAAAACTGTTTTAGGAGGAAATGATATGAACAAAATATTGATTGACGAATTGCTTGCTATGCCTAATATCACTTTGGTTGGTGTGACCAAAAAACACTCGAAAGAGGAAGTGGATGAGCTGGCAAAACTCGGAGTGAAAGTTTTCGGTGAAAACCGTGTTCAGGAATTTTTAGAAAAATATGATCCGAAATATACATGGCATTTGATCGGACATCTGCAAACCAATAAAGTCAAATATCTTATAGGAAAAGTTGATATGATCGAAAGTGTTGATTCCTTAAAGCTCGCTAAAGAAATCGAAAAACAGGCAGCAAAGAAAAATGTGATTCAAAAGATCTTGATTGAAGTAAAGATCAGCCACGATCCGAATAAGACAGGTTTGCCTCTTTGCGAACTGAATTCCTTGATTGCGGCAATCGAAAATATGAAGCACGTGAAATGGTGCGGTTTGATGACAATCGCAAGTCATACCGAAGATCTTGATCTTGTCGGAAAAGAATTCGAACAAATGAATCAATTGTTTAACGATCTGAAAAAAGAGCATCCTGAAATCAATACATTATCTATGGGAATGTCACAGGATTATCAGATTGCAATCGAACACGGCTCAAATATGGTACGGATCGGTACAGCATTATTTGAATGAACATATTTAGGTTGCATTTTAAATAATATGTGTTAAACTAACATTAAGAATGATTCTTATTTTGATTTAGGAGGGATTTGGATGTCAAAACAGAAAGATATTTTGTGCCAACTGATCCAAGATCACGATGGACATCCAAGTGCCGAAGAACTATTTCTGATTTGCAAAGAAAAGAATATCAAGATTTCGATTGCAACGATCTATCGAAATTTAAATATTCTCGTTCAAGAAGGAAAGATCGCAAAGATTTCTTTTTCTTCTGAACCGGATCGATATGATTCACGGACTGATTCGCATGTTCACGCGATTTGCGATCGGTGCCATGAAATCGAAGATCTGAATATTGCCGGGATGGATGAATATTTAAAAGAGAATACTCATCTTACGATTCATTCTTACGAATTAATGATCCATCATACGTGCGCAAAATGCCGTAAGAAGGAAGCATTACACATTCAAACTCGGTTATGATCCATTTTTATGGATATAACATATATTTTCATCAAATATGTATAACACAGGAGGACAAGATGGAAAAATCATTAAAAGGTACAAAAACCGAAAAAAATCTATGGGAAGCTTTCGCTGGTGAAAGCCAAGCGCGTAATAAGTACACTTATTTTGCAAGTGTTGCTAAAAAAGCTGGATATGAACAAATCGCTTCAATTTTCTTGAAGACTGCAGATAACGAAAAAGAACACGCGAAAATGTGGTTCAAAGCTCTTGGTGAACTTGGAACGACAGAAGAAAACCTTCTTGCTGCAGCTCAAGGAGAAAACGGTGAATGGACTGACATGTACAAGAGAATGGCTGATGAAGCGGACGAAGAAGGTTTCCCTGAATTAGCTCGTAAATTCCGTGGTGTAGCCATGATCGAAAAAGCGCATGAAGAACGCTATGTTGCTCTTTTGAATAATTTAAAAGAAGAAAAAGTATTCAATAAAGACGAAAAAACAATGTGGGAATGCCGTAACTGCGGATTTATCGTTTTTGCCGATAAAGCGCCTGAAGTATGTCCAGTATGCGATCATCCACGTTCATTCTTCGAAGTTCGTTCTGAAAACTACTAAAATAAAAAAAAATCTGCGAGAGCGGATTTTTTTTTATGAATCACCGATTCCTAAAGTTTTCTTAGATTATGTTATACTTGCAATATGAATCAAAAGAAAAGAAAAAAAAGGAAACTGAGAACTTGGGTCAAAGTTGTGATCGGAATACTGATTGTGCTCCTTCTTTGGCTAATCGTTTATCCTTTGTACCAATCTCAAAAAAAGAGCACATCACAAAACAATGAATCGACCGAAAACTACGTCGTTGATACGGACGTGTCGATTATCATCGATCCCGGTCATGGCGGGATGGATGGAGGCGCACTTTCTTCTTCCAACAAATCAGAAAAAGATCTTACTTTAGAATATGCACTTCAAATCGGAGAAGATATTAAAAAATTAAATCCGAATATCGATGTTTCATACACTCATACCACTGACGAAATTCCTTGGGAAAATGTTAATTCCCTCGACTATGCCTTAGACGATTTAAATGGACGTATGAATTTAGTGAATGATCAAGATCCGGACTATCTTCTTTCTATTCATTTCAATTCAAAAGAAGATAAATCTGAATATGGATATGAATCTTATGTTCGCGGAGATGATATTGCCAGTGATACAATCTATAAATATATCGTAAAAAATTTAGATGCCATTCCTTGGAGCAAAAATAACGGATGCTGGTCAACAGAAGGATATCCTTTGCAGATGGTCGATATGGTTAAAGCGCCATCGATGTTGATCGAACTTGGTTTTCTGACTAACGATAAAGAAGCAAAGGAACTTGAAAACAACGAATTTAAAGAGAAAATATGCATGGCAATCGCCAAAGCGTATTGTCAGTACATTGCCGAACATCCGGAAGCGAGTCAACGTCAGGATGTATCGAAAAACCCGAATGTGATCCCGGAAAATTTACCGGATAATTTAAAATCCGAAGAAACAAAAAGCGAAGAAAACAACACGGACAACTCCCAGTCCTGAGCTTCTTCGCTCTTTTTTTATTCTTCTTTTTCCGATGATTTCACAGGTAAAATCAGTCGGACTTCCTCAATCCGATTTTTATCGAGCTTTTTAACTTGCAGAATAATTCCGTTTTCTAAAACGACTTGATCGTTCAGCTGCGGCAGACGTCCTAACCGATCGATAATCAAACCGCCGATCGAATCGAAATCTTCACTATCCAAGGCTAGATCCAATTCATCGTTCAAATCATGTAAATTAATAAACCCTTTGATATCGTATGTATGGTCATCGATCTTTTTAATATTTTCAATTTCATGCGCATCGTATTCATCCTGCACTTCACCAACAATTTCTTCGACAATATCTTCTACGGTGACGATTCCTGCTACTTCTCCGTATTCATCAAGGACAATGGCTAAATTGAATGTTGATTTTTTCATTTCCATCAAAAGATCGGATACATTTTTATTTTCAACTGTAAAATACGGTTTTCTCAAGATTTTGCGAATATCGAAATGTTCAAGATCTTCATAGAGAAGCAAATCTTTCATATTGACTAATCCGATAATGTTGTCGACATTGCCTTCATAAACAGGAATTCTTGTAAACTGCTCTTTTCGAAAGAGCTGGAGCAGTTCGTCATAGCTCATATTAACATCTGCCATAACAACATATACACGTGGTACCATGACATCTTTTGCGATCGCATCACCTAAATCGAATACATTGTTGATCATTTCTTTTTCGTCTTCTTCAATTACGCCTTCTTCATGTGAAACATCCACGATTGTACGCAACTCCGATTCTGTCATGCTTGGTCCTGTTTTTTTATTCACTCCGAAAATTTTCAAGATGCATGCACTGAATAAATTGATAAACCATATGACAGGTGTGAGAACTTTCATCAAAAATAAGATGATCGGTCCATAGATCAAAGCGAGTTTTTCCGCATTTTGCGTTGCGATTGTTTTCGGAGTGATCTCGCCAAATACCAAGATCAAAAAAGTAATGATAAATGTGGCGATACTGACTGCCGTTCCGCCCCCGAAAGACATGGCAATCATTGATGCGATACTTGCAGCATACGTATTGACTAAATTGTTTCCGATTAAGATCGCACTGAGCATCTTGGCATCCTGCCTAAATAATTTCATCAATATTTGCGCTCGTTTGTTTCCGTCATCAGCCAAAGTTCGTATCCGAATCTTACTTACTGCCACAAGTGATGTTTCCGCAGAAGAAAAAAATCCAGATAATAACAGTAATATCAACAGTACAACAATTTGTTTTCCTATGTCTTCATTCATGAATTAATTTTAGCTCCTTTTTATTTTGGAAGAACAAGATGGATCCCATCTTCAACTATTTCAATTGTCGGATTTCGAAAAGCACCTAATTCTCCATCCATATTAACGTACACTTCCTCATTTTCGGTATCTACATGCACGATTTTCGCTTTTTGAAGCGACACGATCTCGGTATAACGTACATGCGTTCCTTTTTCATAGGCTTTCGACAGTCGCACGATCTGACGCTTTTTCACATCATGAATCATGCATACATCGATTTGATGATCATTGATCTGCGCTTGAGGACATGGTTGATAACCGCCTCCGTAAAACCGTCCGTTGCATAAAACCAGAAACGCATAATTCCGCTTTGGGATCTTTGTCTGATCGAGCCGTAATGTATACGGTTCATTCAACGGTTTGGCAAGACTGTGCAACATACCTAAATAATAAGGAATGATTCCTTTCCAAGGGATCCGCGCACGACATTCGTTCACATATTTCGCTACATGGACATCAAATCCGAAAGAAATCGTATTGATTGCATACTCTCCGTTTATCCGCAATAAATCGCAATTCATATGATTCGGATTATCATAAAGACTCAGATCCTGAAATTGACTCATTGAATACCGAGGAAAACTTTTGATAAAATCATTTCCTGTTCCCATGGGATAGATTGCCAGTTCAATATGCGGTTCGTTTGCGATCCCATTTGCGATTTCATGAAGCAATCCATCTCCTCCACAAGAAAAAATCCGCACTTTTTCTTTCTTGTCGAACGTGTATTGTTTCGCAAGAAATGTAGCATGCTTTTCATATTGTGTATAATGAACGATTGTTTCATGATCTTTAGACCATCGTTCAATCTTTTTTTTTAGGATCTCTTTTTCTTTTGATTTTGCGAGATTATTAATAATAAATACATATTTCATACGTTATCTTCTCTACTTAAAAATTCAATACAGTATTGTGCTAAGAGCAAGCCGGCCGCTGCAGGAACAAAAATCATGCTCGGTAACGGCTGACCGGATTCGACTTTGACTGGTACTTCGTTTGAGGCTACGACCATAATCTTTTTGCGTATCCGATTTTTTCTTTTCCATGATCGAAGCCGCTTGGCCATTGGATCATAACTTGTTTTTTCGATTTCCATAACTTTCAGTTTCGAAGGATCTTTTCTGCGTGCCATTCCCATGCTGCAAATAAAAGGAATATTTTTTTGCAATGAATATTCGATCAGTTCTTCTTTACTTTTTAACGAATCGATACAATCAATGATAAAATCGATTGGATATTGATCAAGAATATCATTCATATGAATATCATAATGATTATGAATAATTTCCACTTTTGTGTTCGGAGCTAGAATTTTAATTCTCTCTTTCCATGCTTCTACTTTGACTTGTCCGATGGATTGAAATGTCGCAATCAATTGACGATTGATGTTGGAAGGTTCGATAGTATCTTGATCAACCAAGATCAATTGTCCGATCCCGCTGCGAGCCAATGCTTCAATACACATCCCTCCGACTCCGCCGGCACCGACCACAAGAACGCATTTTTTTCCTAATTTTTTAAGAGATTTTTTTCCGATAAGCAACGTACTTCTTTCATTTTCATTCATGATACCATTCCTCAATCTTTTTCATAATTTGCGCCGTATCGTTTTTATTGAACCAGCATACGGGAATTTGATGTCTGAACCATGTCATTTGCCGTTTCGCGTACTGACGTGTATGAATCTTTATTTTTTCCTTCACTTCTTCTATGCTCTGTTCGTTTAGGAAATACGGTTTGAATTCTTTGTAGCCGATTCCTTGAAAACTTGTATATTCCCAAGTTTTGGGGTCGGAAAACAAAGATGTCACTTCATCAATCAGTCCTTCTTCAAACATATAATCTACTCGTTCATCAATTCTTTCGGATAATTGTTCACGATCAAGATCAAGGCCGATCCACAAGACATCATAAAGCGGTTCATGACGCTGGTCTTGTTCTCTTTCGCTTTTCGTTTTTCCCGTATGAGCAATATGCAAGGCACGCAATATGCGTTTGCGATTATTAGGATGGATGATCGTGCAGGAGTCGGGATCAATTTGTTGAAGGAGAGCATACAATTGTTCGGTATCTTTTTCTTTTAGATACGCATCGTATTGTGCATCGTATTGTTCTTCTTCGAAAACATAATCATAAAGCGCAGCTTTTAAATAGAGTCCTGTTCCTCCGCAAATAATCGGCAGATGGTGATGAGATTCAATTTCATCAATTGCTTCCCGACACGATTTTTGAAAAATTTGAACGTTGTACGGATCACTTAGATCCTGAATATCCAGCAAATAATGGGCAATTCCTTGTTTTTCTTCTTCTTTGATCTTTGCAGTCCCGATATCCATTTTTCTGTACACTTGCATACTATCCCCTGAAATGATTTCACCATCCAGCTTTTTCGCACATTCGATCGACAATGCTGTTTTTCCTATACCGGTCGGACCGACGATGACCAATACCTTTTGTTTAGCCACGTTCAAACTCCTTTCTAAGATCACTATCACTTAATGTAATTACGGTTGGCCTTCCGTGAGGACAATGATAAGGTTGTTCGCATTTTTGTAAATCCTTAATGACCTGTTCCATCTCCTCCTTCGACAATTCTTTATTGAATCGGATCGAAGAATGACATGCTATGGTAGCAATCATATGTTTTTGGATCTTAGCGATATCTACATGAAGATCTTGCATAAAAAGCGAAATCAGATCTTCTAAAAATTCCTGTTCATTACATTGGTTGAGCCAAGTCGGGATTTCTCTGACAATCATATGATCATTTCCAAATGCTTCAAAATGAATTCCAAACAACTGCACACGTTCATTGATCGAATCGATATGGGCCATGATCGCATGACTAACGTGAATCTGAACAGGAACCATCAAAGGCTGCATGACGGTATGAGGTTTTTTAAATTCATTCATCAAGCGTTCGTAATTGTAGCGCTCCTGAGCCGCATGCTGATCAATGATGACCAGTCCGTTTTCATTTTCACATAAAATATAGGAAAATCTCAATTGTCCGATAATGCGCAAGTGATTAAAAAATTCTTGTCCGCGTTCATGGCGCTTTTGTTCGATTTCTTTTTTTTCTTCGATTTGTTCAATGACTTTTTCGGCTTTTGGCTCAAATGGTTCCGGTTCTTCCTGAATCATTTCCATAAACTGCTGTTTATGAGATTCATAGGAAATAGGAGATTGTGTCCATTCCTGTTCATAAGCATTTTCCACATCGTTTTTTTGCTCTTTGACTTCTTCTTTCAATCGCTCGATCGGATCATCGGCAATGAGTCGATCTTGTTTGATACTGGCAGGGGGTTCTTGTAAAAAAACGCTTTCCTGCGGATTCTGGATCCTTTTTAGATCTATTTCTACTGTTCGCAATTTTTCTTGGAACAATTTTTTGATTGTTTCTTTGATCAGATCAATCAGCTCATTTTGTTTTGTCATTCGAATTTCCAGTTTATTCGGATGGACGTTCACATCAACCAATTGCGGATCCACTTCGATATCGATCAAAAAGATCGGATACCGATTTGGTGGCATAAATTCATGGTATGTTTCAATGATCGCATTTTGAATAGGAATACTACGAACTAACCGATGATTCACACTGATAAAGATAAAATATTTCGAAGATCTGTTGATCTTTGGCTGAATACCATACCCGTGAATACGAAAATCCAAAGTCTGCTCATCAAATGGTTCTGCAGATGCCGCAACATCTTTCCCGTACATTTGATAAATAATTTCCAAAATATTTCCCTTTCCGCTTGTTTGAAAGATTAATCTTCCGTTGTGAGATAAAGAAAAACGAATCTTTGGATACGACAGGGCGAGTTTGTTGATCCATTCAGCAATGACTGAAAATTCATAATTCGGTTTACGTAAATATTTAAACCGTGCCGGAGTTTTATAAAATAAACCGGTTACTTCGATTTTTGTCCCGGCTGGGCAGTTTGTTTTTTCTTCAATGACTTTTTTTCCGTAATCATATACGATTTTTGTACTTTCTTTTCCGTTGTTTGTCTGCATTTCAACATGACTTACCGATGCGATAGAAGGAAGAGCCTCTCCGCGAAATCCCATCGTCTGAATATTGAAAAGATCGTCTTCGTCTTTGATCTTGCTTGTAGCGTGACGAATAAAAGAAAGAGAAGCGTCCTCTTTGCTCATTCCATAGCCATCATCGATAATGATCAGCTTATCGATCCCACCTTCCCAAGCTTCGATCGAAATTGATGTCGCTTTGGCATCAATACTATTTTCAACACATTCTTTTACTATATTTGCCGGCCGTTCGACCACTTCGCCAGCTGCGATCATATTCGAAAGATGCTCATCTAAGATATGGATCTTGCTCATTCATTTTCCTCCATTTCTTCTTGCAGTGTTTTTAATTCATATAAACAATCGAGTGCCTGACGCGGAGATAAAGAATCGATATCGATATTTGCCAACCGATCGAATACTTTTGATCGAGAGGGTTTTACTTCATCCATAATAAAGAGGTTAGGCTGAAAATCGTGGGCTCCTTCTTGCGATTCATACGCTTTTAAAAGGCTACTTGCTCTTTGAAGCACGATACTTGGCAAATGTGCCAGTTTTGCGACATTGATCCCATACGATTTATCGGCTTTTCCATCTACGATTCGATAACGAAACTCGATTTCGTTTTTTCTTTCCTGAACATCAACATGGACATTTTTTACGGCCGGCCGCTGCTGTTCCAAATTGGTCAGCTCATGATAATGAGTCGAAAATAAAGTTTTCGAATGAAGAGCTTCGTCAATGTATTCAAGCATTGCCTGAGCAATCGCCATTCCGTCATATGTCGCGGTTCCACGCCCGATCTCGTCAAAAATAATCAGCGAATTTTCAGTGGCATATTGCAGTGCCACATTCGCTTCGATCATTTCCATCATAAAAGTGGACTTTCCGGTTAGAAGATCGTCACTTGCCCCGATTCGAGTAAAGATCCGATCAAATATCGGAAGATCTGCTTTTCGTGCCGGAATGAAACTTCCGATTTGCGCCATGATCACTAACAACGCATTTTGACGCATATATGTGGATTTTCCTCCCATGTTCGGTCCGGTAATGAGCTGAATGTGCTCTTTTTCATTCATGATCCAGTCATTGGATACATAATTATTCATTCTTGAAGCAAGAATCGGATGTTTTCCTTCAATGACCTTGACTTGATGATCCTTGTGAAAGTAAGGACGAACATAACCTTCTTTTAAAGCAAGTTCAGCCAGTGCAGTCAATACATCAATGGTTGCCAAAGCATGAGCGCACGTATGAAGATCGAACAACTGTTCTTTGATTTTCTCCAGAAGCTGTTTAAAAAGTTGCTGTTCAAGCTTTACTTTATTTTCTTGGGCATGCAAAATTTTTTCTTCTTCTTCTTTTAGTTCCTGCGTCACATAACGTGTAGCATTAGCCAAGGTTTGTTTGGCCACATATCCGAATTCAGGACGAATATGATCAAGATTTCCGTTCCGTACTTCGATATAGTATCCAAAAACACGATTGTATCCAATTTTCAAAGAACGAATCTCTGTTCGTTCGCGTTCTTTTTGTTCAAGAGCTAAAATATAATTTTGGCCTTCTTCCGCTGTTTTTCTTATTTCATCCAATTCATAGGAATATCCGGCTTGGAAAACTCCCCCGTCTTTTAAGGTCAAAGGTGGATCTTCTACAATCGAATTTTTAATTTCTTCATAAAGAGATGCACAAGTCGGGATTAGAGCGAATTCGGGATATGATTCCATCTTGGAGGCAAGTTCCAAGATCGGCGTTGCGTGTTCCAAAGAGGCGACCAGCTGCAGCACATCTCTAGGGCTGGCATTTCCATAAGCGATTCTTGAAGCAAGCCGCTCCATATCATAAATAAATGTCAGATGATCTTTCAATTGCTCTTTCAATAAAAAATCATTCATCAGCTGCTCGATCGCATCCTGACGTTTTTCAATTGCCCCTTGTTCAATCAGCGGTGCATTGATCCACTGTTTGAGAAGTCTTGCTCCCATAGCACTTTGGGTATGATCCATAAATTCCCAGAGTGAAATCGCTTTTGTAGCCGATGATCTCGATTCGGTCAATTCCAAATGAATTTTCGTATCATAATCCATTTGAAGGACGGAATTTTGATCCAATTTTTCGATTTTGAAAAAATGATCGATATGCTGCTTTTGTGTACGGTTTAAATATCCCATCAAGGTTTCTAATGTTTCCCGCAAAGTTTCATCTTTATCTGAAAGAAGTTTTTCGTCCTCCTTGTCAAGAGTCGTTCTTTTTTGGCTTGAGATCAAAAAGCGATCCAATTCCTCGAATGCTGTTTTCCATTTTTTGTCAAAGGAAGAATCGATCACGATTTCGCTCACGTTCATTTCAAGCAATGCTTTCTGCAATGCGATCATAGAGCGTTCCAGCTTCTGACTTTTCAGTTCTCCGGTACTTAATTCACAATACAAAACGCACACTTCATATCCATTCATATGAATGGCAGCAAGATAGTTGCTGTTTTTCGATTCAATCGTTTCTTCCATATATGTGCCAGGTGTGATCACTTTGATGATTCCCCGATCCACAAGTCCTTTTGATTGCGCAGGATCAGATAATTGTTCGCAAATCGCAACTTTGTATCCCTTTTTGATCAATCGCTGAATATATGACTGGCACGCATGATAAGGGATTCCGCACATCGGAACTTTTTCTTCTACTCCGGCGGATCGACCGGTTAACACCAGATCTAATTCCCTTGATGCAGTCTTTGCATCTTCAAAAAACATTTCATAGAAGTCTCCCAGGCGATAAAATAAGATTGCGTCCTGATTTTCTTCTTTCAATTTTATATAATGTTGCATCATTGGCGTATATTGCTGTTTTTTTGCCACATTTTTCATCCTTTCTTTCTTTTTTTGGATTTACTTATCTTTCATTATATCAAAAGTTTTTCGTTTGGTGATATACTATGAAAACAAGGGGGTCATTTGTGAAACATACAATAAAAATCGGAAAACATACATGGCGCATCGATATTGGATTTATATTGATCCTTCTTTGGATGTGCACTCTCAGTTGCCTGGCGATATATTCTTCATTTAACTTGATCAGTTACGGATCCGGAACACGGTATTTGATCATGCAGATTATTTGGTACATTGTCGGTTTTATGACCATGATAATCATCGGTCATTTCCATAATCGTATTCTTTACCGTTATATGAAACCGGCTTACAAATTTTTGATGGGATGTCTGATCTATTTATTTTTTTCTATGCTTACGCAAAGACTGTTCGGATTCAATCTGCCTCTTGCTCCGACATTGAACGGTGCGGTATCTTGGTTTCGAATTCCTTTTATTTCCAGTTTTCAACCTTCGGAATTTATCAAGATTGTATTGATCATCCTCACAGCGCAAACGATTACGAAATTTCAAAAAAAGCATAAGAATCCGACAATGCATGACGATTTAATCATGCTTTGGGAAATCGGAAAAGTGCTCCTTCCGCCACTGATCCTTATTTTCCTTCAGCCGGATACCGGAGTTTGTATTATCATCACGGTTACAATCTTAGTCATGCTCATGTGTTCGGGGATTCGTAGGCAATATATTTATATTTTAGTGGGATTGATTGTTCTAGTTCTCGGAACTTTTTTTTACTTATACTTTTTTCAGAAAGATTTCCTGCATACGTTCATTTCAAGTTATCGTTTACAGCGTATTGATGCTTGGCTTGATCCCGAAAGCAATATCCGAGGCAGTTCCAATCAGCTTTACACCGCTTTGCTTTCTTTAGGGAGTGCAGGACTAACCGGTTATGGGCTTCAGCCGAATATTATTGCCATTCCTGAAGCGCATACCGACTTTATTTTTGCGGCTTTCGGTCAAAGTTTCGGGCTGCTCGGAACAACCTTGATCCTAATTTCATGTTTCATATTCGATCTTTATTTATGCAAGATCGCATACAATATGAAAAACCGTACCGATCGGCTGATTGTAATCGGCGTGATCGGAATGCTTTTTTACCAGCAAATCCAGAACTTAGGAATGATCGTCGGTCTGCTTCCGATCACTGGAATTACCCTCCCGCTTATTTCATACGGAGGTAGTAGTATCCTTTCTTACTTTATTGCTTTTGGATTCATTTCCAACTCGAGTCCGCAAGCGAGAAAAAAAGGCATACGAATCGGAAAAAGAAAAAAAAGAACTTAATTTTTAATATAAGTTCTTCAGGCTGTTGACAAAGTCGATTTTTCAAATCGGCTTTGTCACAGCTTTTTATTTTTCTCCCACAAATGAATAAAAAAAGAGCAATTTGAGGTATTTAAGTACCTAATATTACTCTTTTTTTAGACCTTTTTACCCACTTTTATTTTATTGAAATTTAATTTTTTCAAAATAGGTAGTTTGTCAACACTCTGAAGAACTTAATTTTTAATATAAGTTCTTCAATCGTTTTAAATAAGAGTAAGTACGATATCGCACGAATCGTACTTTTTTATCTGCCGCCCGTATTTCCACTTTATGATTCCCTTTTAAAGAACATTCCAAGTGATCATAACATAATTGCGCTTCAGGCAATTCATCCGAAATGATCGTAATCACCCGATTAATATTCATGATATATGGATTTCGCAACGAATGATGGCTCTTATGAGAAATAGGCATAATTTCGCACAACTGCAATACATCCAACCCACTATCGATTACAGCACCATTCAAAGCACGATTAACAGCTGTCGATCCGGCCTGCGAACTAATACATACGCCTGATCCGGTCGCTCGTTCGAAAAATTCATGATCCAAGTAAATATCAAGTTTCAATGTTTTTGAAAAGGATTCGATTCTCATTTCATTGAGTGCATAATACACATTTCCGTTTTCGGCTTTTAATTTCAACAAGGAAGATTGCTCGATATACGGAATATTATTTTGGATATCTTCTAAAAAACGGGGAATTTCATTTTGGGTATAATCTGTAAAAAAACCGAGAGTCCCAGTATGTATCCCAATGAATGCGACTTCTTCAAGACAGTCGATATATTGATGGATCGCACGCAATAAGGTTCCATCTCCACCGATGCATAAAATGATCTGCGGAGCTTCTTCGTCATAGACCCAGCCGCGCTCTATACATTGCTCTTTTAAATATTTCGCGATCTGAACAGACTTTGGATCTGAGCGATCAATCGTTGAAAATCTCATCATTACACTTCCTATCTTTGTATTTCCATTGTATCATAATTTAAGAAGGTGATATCTATGATGAACAATAAAGAACGTGAATTAAAATTACTTATCAGCAAAAAGAAATTTAATGAAATTCTGAAATCATATGAATTCCCTTATTGTCGTCAGCAAACAAATATTTATTTCGATACTTCGAATGAAAAAGTAAAGAGTCAAGGATGCGCTGTGCGTATTCGTACATATGACAATCATTGCATTTTTACCTTAAAAAAACGGGTAGACCCGATCACATTGATTGAATTGGAAAAAGATATCGATACCACAGATATTCATAAAATAACCGATTGTGAAGTGCTTGGTTGGCTTCAGCAATATCATATTCCAATTCATGATCTGCACCCGACTACAAAAATCATAACAACACGTTACATATTAAAAACACAACAAGCCGAAATTTGTCTGGATCATACGATTTTTTCCAACACTGAAGATTATGAAATCGAATATGAATATTTTGAAGATCATGATGGAATCAAAAAATTTAATGAATTTTTAAAACGTTTCGGATTGCATTATATAAAAAATTGCCCAAGCAAAATTGCCCGGGCAATGAATTCTTAAAATTTATGAGTCAAACGATAGAAGAAGGATCTTGAATTGTATTCTTCTTCTTTTCTTTTATAATCTTCATTTTTTCTTCGCAGTTCTTCGGCATCATTCAATTCAGATTTAAGTTTCAGATTTTCAGATTCCAATTCTGAAATTTTCGATTCTTTCGTTTGTGATTCCAACAAGAATGTCTGACGATTTTTTTCAAGCTCCAAAGTTAATCGTTCTTGATACAGTTTTTCGATTTGAACTGCTGCTTTTTCTTTTTCTTCGATAATTGCTTTCAGTTTTTCGTTTTCATATCGCAATTCCATTTCAACGGCCGATATTTCATGTTTTTCTTTTCGAAAATATGTAGATAATTTTTCGACACCTTCCGCTTTGATTGTAATTCTTTTTGTTTCCGGATTTTTATACTTCCAATTTTTATCCGGATTATCTTTTACTAGTTTTGCGATTGCTTTATCAACTGTATTCCGAGACTTGTTGAAATGCTGACAAATTTGAGCAATATCCATATCATAATAAACATCTATTGTTTTTTCTTCAGCCATTTCAATCATCCTCTCTTTTTCATAAAAATAGCGTATGAATTATAGCATATTTTATTTTGAATAGCTATCGGATGCTCTCTATAAGATATGTGAATTTTGTGCTATTTTTCCTTTTGTTCATCATAGCATATCTATAAAAAAATCAAAAATATTTTTATGATTTATTTATGATATTCATAAAATTAGATCAAATCTGTATGATTTTTCCCATAAAATTCATATGATTGGTAAGATTTTTAACTATTTATTGTGTATTCTTCCTTCAAATGCCTTAGCTAAAGTTCTTGAATCCGCATAATCAAGATGCCCTCCAACAGGAATCCCATAAGCTAATTTTGATACCTTCACATGATTCTCAAGAAGTTTTTCCAAATACAATGCTGTAGTTTCACCTTCAATCGTCGGATCCAGAGCTAAGATAACTTCCTCAGTATTCTCATTGATCCGCTTTAATAACGAATCAATATTCAACATTTCCGGCAAAGTTCCTTTTGCGGTATTGATCATCCCATTCAGCACATGATATACACCATCATAAGTTTGCATATTTTCAATCGCAACAATATCTTTCGGATAAGCCACAACGCAAATCGTATTTTTATTTCGGGATTCATTCGCACAAATCGTGCAAATCTTTCCTTCGCTTAAATTTCCGCATATCTCACATGCATGAATTTCATCGATTCCCTTCAAGGCTTCGATTAATTCTTTTCTTTTCTCTTTCGACCAATCTAAGATCGTAAATGCGTACCGTTCGGCACTTTTTGCTCCAACACCAGGCAAACGCTGCAACGCAAAAATTAAATTTTCCAATTGTCTGGGATACATATATTCGCCAGCCTCCTTTTAATCATCAAATGTTTTTATTGTGGGAAATACTTTATTCAAAAGATCCTTTTCATGTTCTGTCTTTGGATCTTTCTTGTTCATATTTTTATCAAATTCGACATCAATCGGTTTTGGAAGATCATTCGTTTTCATTTTTTGTTTAAACTCTTCCAGCACTCGTTTGTATTGTTCTTTCGAAATCGCAAAGATCTTTTTATTTTTACCTAATAAAGCTTCGATATACTCATCAAAAACGTGATTCATTTCCATTTCATTGATTTCATCCGCTTCCAACTGGCTTCCGGTTTCAATGATCATATAATTTATACCACTTGCAATCAGTTTTGTCGTTTTTAATGAATTCACATCTCGCATCCATCGAAGATCATTCATGATCTCTTCCTGCACACTGTATTTTAATTCGTCATTCATCCGTTCTGCTTTATTTGCACCGACAAGCAATCCCAAAAGATACGAATCTTCAAATCGGATTCTTTCAGAACGAAAATTAACATTTTTTGTGCTTGATGGTGTTTCACGTGAAACATCAGAAATAGGATTTTGATGTGAAATGCTTTGTTTTTCATCAATTTTTGATGTTTTTTTATCAATTTCTGATTGTTCAGATGGTTTTTTCTGCGAAAAATCAAACAATTCCACATTTTGAGTCTTTTCACTCCCGCTTTTTTGCGTCATTTCCGAATCATATGAATAAGATAAACTTTGCAAAAAAGCTCCTTCGATATAATCAAGAATATGACTTGCATAGGAAAACTTATTATACGTATCCATAAGAATGTTCATTAAACCGATTCGTGATGCAATTGGCTGTTCCAAAATCGTAGAATATAAGATTTCTTTCGTATTTTCGTCTACGAGCTGCGTTTTCGGAGAATACGATACAATCAAGCTCTCTTTCAAAAAACGAATTGTATCCGCTGTGAAACGTTGAAGATCAAAACCATTCTCATCTAAAGAATGAAGAAAATTTATCACTTTCTCTATTTCTTTATTTTTAAGATCCGTCAATAATTGTCCGATATCCCTTTTTGTCACGATTCCATACACATCGCGGACATCATTCACTTCAATATGATCATCGCAATATGCTACACATTGATCCAATATGGATAACGAATCACGCATCCCCCCATCGCTTAGCTGTGCAATAAGTTCAAGAGCTTCATCAGACGCTGTAATCTTTTCCTCTGCACATACAGTCTTTAATCGAAAAATTATATCATGAGTCCCTACTTTTGAAAAATCAAATCTCTGGCACCTTGAAATGATCGTCGAAAGTACTTTATTCGGTTCCGTCGTCGCGAAAATAAAAATCACATGTTCCGGAGGCTCTTCAATCGTTTTCAATAAAGCGTTAAATGCACCTTTCGTCATCATATGGACCTCATCTATAATATATACTTTATATTTTCCTTCCATCGGCGCATATTTGACTCGTTCAATCAAATTTCGTACTTCATCGACTCCGTTATTACTTGCAGCATCGATTTCAATAATATCCGGATGAGCATTCGAAAGAGCCATCTTGCAGTTTACGCACGTATTACATGGCGCATTTTGCGGATCTGTGCAATTGAGCATCCTAGCAAAAATCTTTGCGATTGAAGTCTTTCCAGTGCCTCGAGGGCCACAAAATAAATACGCGTGCGAAATTCTGTTATTTTTCACCGCGTTTTTTAAAGTCTGAATAATTTGACGCTGACCCACTACTTCGTCAAAATTCATTGGCCTGTATTTTCGATAAAGAGCTTGATAGGACATATGATCTTCCTTTCTATCATGTATAAAATATTATAGCATGCCATTGCTCAGGAATCCCTAAACCTTTAAAATAAATAAAAAAGGAGAACGGAAATGAAAAAGAAAGGCTTGATATTCGATATGGATGGTCTGATGATTGATTCAGAGCAGGTCACTTATGAAGGATATGTGGAATTATGTGCCAAAGAAGGAAAGCATCTCACAAAAGAAATGTATTTAAATTGTTTAGGAAAACCTGTAGCGGGGATATGGCAAGTATTTTACGATGCATTCGGAAACGATTTTCCGATTCCGAATATTATGAAACAAAATCATATCCAGATGGCTCATCAATTTGCGACAATAGGAGTTCCTGTAAAACCCGGTCTAATCGAACTTCTTACCTATGCTAAACAATGTGGATATAAAATGTGCATTGCCACAAGCAGTACAAGAGATCGTGTGGATACAATATTAGATCAAGCAAAAATTACCTCATATTTTGAAGCAAGTATTTGCGGAAACGAAGTCGAAAAAGGAAAACCTGATCCCGAAATTTTTATTAAAGCAGCTCAAAAACTTGAACTGGCCCCAGAAGAATGTATTGTTTTGGAAGATAGCGAAATGGGAATTCTCGCAGCATCAAAAGCAGGAATCGATGTGTTCTGTGTACCGGATATGAAATTTCCCGAACCGGAATATGCTGCTTTAACGACTGAAATCTTTCAATCTTTAGCTGAAATTCCTTCATATTTGCAAAAATCAGAGTAATCATACGAAAAGGAACCCCTTATTCAGATGGAGTTCCTTGTTTTTTTAGTTGTTTTTTCTGTTTTCGTTTTTCTTTAAAAAAATCTGAAAGAAGTTTCGCACATTCCGATCGCATAATTCCCCCTTCATAGGAAGGATAATGATTGAATCCTTTTACTTCGAATAAATTCGTACAGGATCCTGCGCAACCACCTTTAGGATCGTAGGCTCCAAAATAGACATGTTCTATTCTCGATTGAATGATCGCACCACTGCACATCGGGCAAGGCTCCAACGTCACATAGAGATCACAACCTTCCAAACGCCAAGTTCCTAGTTTTTTGCAGGCTTTTTCAATGGCAAGTATTTCTGCATGAGCAAGTGAACTTTGCTTGGTTTCACGCCGATTCGATCCACGGGCGATGATCTTTTCGTCTTTTACGATTATACAACCAATCGGCACTTCATCATAAGTCTGCGCTTTTTTCGCTTGATCGATTGCTTTTTTCATCCAATATTCTTTTTCCATAATCTTCCAAATAAAAACTACTACACATACGGGAGCTTCCTTAAGGCTGCTTCATTCCTGACCTGACCTGATTCGTAAGACCGTATTGTAGTAGCTCATTTATAATAGCAAACTTCTTATTCCCTGTCAAATTTCATTATTTTACAGGAACCAGTTTCTCTTTCATACCCATATATGGTTGAAGCACTTTCGGAATATTGACCGAACCATCTGCCTGTAAATTGTTTTCTAGGAATGCAATCAACATTCGAGGAGGTGCGACACACGTATTATTAAGTGTATGGGCAAAGTATTTATTTCCTTTTTCATCCTTTACCCGAATTTTTAAACGGCGTGCCTGCGCATCCGTTAAATTCGAGCAGCTACCCACTTCAAAGTATTTCTGCTGACGAGGCGACCATGCTTCAACATCAACCGATTTGCATTTCAAATCCGCAAGATCTCCCGAGCAGCATTCCAAAGTGCGTACAGGAATATCCATTGAACGGAAGAATTCGACCGTATTCATATACATTTTTTTAAACCAATCCATAGAATCTTCCGGTTTGCATACAACAATCATTTCTTGTTTTTCAAATTGATGAATTCGGTAAACTCCGCGTTCTTCAATCCCATGCGCTCCTTTTTCTTTTCGAAAACACGGAGAATATGAAGTATACGTATATGGAAGATCTTTTTCATCAAGAATCGTATCAATAAATTTACCGATCATGGAATGTTCACTCGTACCGATTAAATAAAGATCTTCGCCTTCGATCTTATACATCATCCCTTCCATTTCCGCAAAAGACATGACTCCGGTGACTACGTTGGAACGAATCATATAAGGAGGAATAACATACGTAAATCCTTTATCAATCATAAAATCTCTTGCATAGGAAAGAATGGCAGAATGAAGACGGGCTATATCTCCCATCAAATAATAAAAACCATTTCCTGCAACCTTACGCGCACTATCCAGATCAATTCCATTAAACGATTCCATGATCTCCGTATGATACGGAATATCAAAATCAGGAATGATTGCTTCTCCGAAACGTTCGAGCTCAACATTTTCGGAATCATCTTTTCCAATCGGAACACTTGGATCGATCATATTAGGAATCTGCATCATTTTTTCCTGAACACTTTGACGAAGTTCATCTTCTTTTTTCGAAAGTTCCTCTAATTGTTTGGCAATTGTCGCAACTTTTTCTTTCGTTTGATTCGCTTCTTCTTTTTTTCCTTGCCCCATCAACTTTCCGATTTCTTTCGAAATCGTCTTGCGTTGATTTCTTAATTCATCCGCCTGACGTTGGGTCGTACGTAAAGCAAGATCTTCTTCTACCACTTCATCGACCAGATGAAGCTTATGATCTTGAAATTTCTTTTTCATATTTTCTTTTACAAGATCCGGATTTTCTCGTACAAATTTAATATCTAGCATATTCTCCTCCTATAAAAAAGAGATCTTCAAAAAGGACGAAGATCTCGTGTTGCCACCTTTTTTATTTTCACGTGAAACGGAAAACATCTCAACATGATAACGGTATGGACCGGAACGAACTACTTTTTTCATACGTTCACTCAAAGGTGCTTTTCACATGAACGCCCGAAACATTTCCACCACCCATGTTTTCTCTATCACAAGCTTATTCATGTTACTTTTCCTTCTCTTTGATTTCTTTTTTAATATAGCATAACTCGGTACGAATTGAAATGTCAGGAATTACGATTGCACATTTTCTTCATGTACATTGACTTCACCTTTTTCATTGGCTTCAATTTCGATTCGTTCCGCAATTCCTTGATCATTTACAATATCGATTTCCTCAACCTCTTCTTCTTTATGATTGACTAAAGTCACTTTTGTTACTTTCGAGCCTTCACTCAAATTAATGAGCTTCAGCCCTTGCGTATTCCGTCCGTAAATTCCGATACCGGAAAGCTGTATACGGATCATGATTCCGTTGCTTGATACAATCAAGGCATCTTCATCTCCGTGAACGGCAAGCAATGAAACAAGATTTCCTGTTTTTTCGGTAATGTGCAATGCCCGAACACCCTTTTTACCTCGTGATGTCAATCGGAAATCTTCAAATTTGCTCCGTTTGCCGTATCCATTTTCAGAAGCCACCAATACAGTTTCTCCTTCATGAGAGAGCGCGACTCCGATCACTTCGCCGCCATCAGTATTGAAACCTTGAACTCCCGAAGCGCTGCGTCCCATCAAACGAATATCGTTTTCATCGAAACGAACAGCTTTACCATTGTTTCCGGCAATGATAACCTCATCTTTTCCTGTCGTTCCTTTTACATAACGGAGCTCGTCACCTTCTTTTAACGTAATAGCAATCTTCCCGTTTTTATTAATATTATCAAACTCCTGCACTGCTGTACGTTTCGCCAAACCGTTTTTAGTCACGAACAACAATGAACGGAACCCTTCTTTATCATCCGGTACCGGCAGCAAAGTCTGTACTTTTTCATCGGACTGCAATTCGATAATATTCACGATTGGCAAGCCTTTCGCTGTTCTGGAAGCATTCGGAATGTTGTAGCCTTTTAATCGATACACTCGACCTTTGTTCGTAAACAGCAAAATATGGTTATGTGTTGTCATAGCAACCATTGTATCTACGGAATCTTCATCGTTCAAAGTCATCGATTTAATTCCGCGTCCACCTCGATTTTGGGTATGATACGTATCGACCGGCTGCCTTTTAATATAACCCGATTCAGTTAATGTGATAATAATATCTTCTCTAGGAATAAGATCTTCATCTTCCATATCTACATAAGAATCGGCGATTTCCGTACGTCTTTCATCTCCGAATCGTTTGACAATTTCTTCAAGATCTTCCTTAATAATTTGCAGGACACGTTCATGATTGGCAAGAATATCTTTCAAATCAGCAATCGTAAGCAATAAATTTTGATATTCATTTTCGATTTTATCTCTTTCCAAACCGGAAAGACGTTTCAACTGCATAGCTAAGATCGCTCTGGCTTGAATCGTACTGAAACCAAACGCTTCGCAAAGATCAGCATTCAATCCGTTCTCATCTTTTTGAGATGTGCGAATCATATGAATAACTTCATCCAGATGATCAAGGGCAATTCTCAAACCTTCTAATATATGCGCCCGTTCTTCGGCTTTTTTCAGATCAAATCGTGTTTTTCTGATAATCACATCCGTTTGATGATCAATATAATCGACAATAATTTCTTTTAAAGTCAATTGCTTCGGGCGTCCGTTCTCCAAAGCCAGCATATTGATCCCAAAAGAACTTTGCAAAGGAGTCAATCGGAACAGCTGATTCAAAATCACATCTTCCTGGGCATCCTTTTTAAGTTCCATTACGATGCGAATTCCTTCTCGATTGCTTTCATCATTCAAATAGGTCACACCTTGAATGGCCTTATCTCGAATCAAAGCCGCCATTTTCGTGATCAAATTCGCTTTGTTGATCGCATAAGGAATTTCATAGAACACAATTCTCTTACGCCCTTGTCCAAGATCTTCGATACGGTATTTCGAACGGATCATAATCGATCCACGCCCGGTTTCATAAGCTTGCCGTATTCCTTTTTTACCTAAAATAATACCGCCGGTCGGAAAATCCGGACCTTTAAGATAATCCATCAATTCCGGAATCGTAATATTCGGATCCTCCATCACAGCTTTTATGGCATCCACCGTTTCTTTTAAATTGTGAGGCGGAATATTCGTCGCCATACCAACAGCGATTCCTACTGCTCCATTCAGCAGCAAATTCGGGATACGGCTTGGAAGAACAAGCGGCTCTTCTCCGTCGGAATCATATGTCGGAGTGAAATCAACCGTCTCCTTATTGATATCCGCGACCATTTCCATGGAAATTTTAGACATCCTGGCCTCTGTATAACGCATTGCCGCAGCACCATCTCCATCCAGAGAACCGAAGTTTCCGTGTCCGTCCACTAACGGATAACGATAAGAAAAATCTTGTGCCATACGTACCATTGCATCATAAACAGCCGTATCACCATGTGGATGATATTTACCGATTACATCTCCGACAATACGTGCACTTTTTTTATGAGCAACCGACGAAGTAATATTTAAGCTGTTCATCGCATATAAGATTCGTCGGTGAACCGGTTTCAATCCATCTCGAACGTCCGGTAACGCGCGCTGCACGATAACCGACATCGAGTAATCGAGAAACGATTCTTTCATTTCTTTCGAAATCTCTACATCTTCCACCTGATCGTGCATTTCCTCGACAATTTCTATTTCTTCATTGTTTTCACGTTCTGCCATAGGATCCTCCTAATAATCTAATGTCGCATAACTTGCGTTTGTCTGGATAAAATCACGTCTTGGTTCTACATCCTCACCCATTAACATATCAAAAACAGCATCCGCCTGCATCGCATCATCAATGGTGACCCTCTTCAAGATTCTATGCTTTGGATCCATAGTCGTTTCCCAAAGTTGATCGGCATCCATCTCGCCAAGCCCCTTATATCGCTGGACTTTATAACCTTCTTTAAATTCAGCACGCAGAATATCCATTTCCTGTTCTTTGTAAGCATACGCAACTTTTTTCCCTTTTTGTACCTTGTAAAGAGGAGGCTGAGCGATATACACATATCCTCCTTCGATTACAGGGCGCATGAATCGATATAGGAACGTCAGCATCAATGTGCAAATATGCGACCCATCCACATCCGCATCTGTCATAATCACGATTTTATGATAACGAAGTTTGGAAAGATCCACTTCTTCCTGAATACCACATCCGAATGCAGTAATCATGCTTCGGATCTCTGCATTTTCGAAAATACGATTTTGTCTTGCTTTTTGAACATTCAAGATCTTTCCACGCAAAGGAAGTATCGCTTGTGTCTTGGCATCACGTCCTTGTTTTGCACTTCCACCCGCCGAATTCCCTTCGACAATATAAATTTCACATTCGCTTGCGTCTTTGCTTGAGCAATCGGTCAATTTCCCAGGTAAAGAGGAAATTCCATCCAAAGCCGATTTTCTTCTTGTCAGTTCACGTGCTTTCTTAGCCGCTATACGCGCTTTTGAAGCCACCATCGCTTTTTCTACGATCGACTTGGCAATCGATGGATTTTCCAGAAAAAAGCGCTGCATACCTTCTCCGACAATATTGGAAACAATTTTCCGTACTTCCGAATTTCCTAATTTTGTTTTTGTCTGCCCTTCATATTGAGGGTCCGGATGCTTGATCGAAATGATTGCCACCAAACCTTCTTTTACATCATCTTGCGATAATGTTTCGTCTTTTTTCAAAAGGTTGTTGTCTTTTCCGTATTTATTGATGACTCTTGTCAGAGCTAAACGGAATCCATCTTCATGGAATCCGCCTTCATGGGTGTTGATGTTATTGCAGAACGAATAAATGCTCGACTGATAGCCTTCATTGTATTGCAGCGCCACTTCCGCGAAAATTCCTTCCTGCAGTCCATCCACATAAATCACTTGATCGGAAATCGTCTGTTTTCCCTTATTCAAATAATGAACATATTCAATGATTCCGCCTTCATAGTGATAATCGCTTTTTTGAATGTTTTCTTCATCACGTTCATCACGAAGAGTCAAACGAATATCCCGATTCAAGAACGCAAGCTGACGCAGCCTTGTATTGAGAACCTCATAGTCATATTCTGTCGTTTCTTTAAAAATCGCAGGATCCGCTTTAAAACGGACTAAAGAGCCTGTTTGGGTCGTTTCTCCGATCACTTTTAACGGACCGGTTGGATGTCCGCCGTTTTCAAAACGAATAAAATAGATTTTTCCATCTTGAAAGATCGTGACTTCCATCCATTCGCTCAATGCATTGACTACACTCGCTCCGACACCATGAAGACCTCCGGACACTTTATAAGCGCCACCACCGAATTTCCCTCCGGCATGCAGCACTGTCATGATCGTTTCGACCGCACTGACTCCTGTTTTTTCATGAATTCCTGTCGGCATCCCGCGTCCATTATCCTGCACCGAGATCACATTGTCTTTTTCGATCACGACATCGATTTGATTGGCAAATCCCGCCAACGCTTCATCAATTCCGTTATCAACGATTTCCCACACCAAATGATGCAGTCCTCTGGCACTTGTCGATCCAATATACATTCCAGGACGCAAGCGTACGGCCTCCAATCCTTCAAGAACTTGGATATCATCAGCTGTATATGAATGATCAACGAACGTTGCTTCGTTTTCCATCTCTTCAAATTTTAAAAACTCTTCGTTTTTTTGTTCACTCATGAATCTTTTCCTCCTTTACAGTTCCATTTTCGATTTCATAAAAACGTACAGGACGATCGAACCAATCTTCCGGAATCCGCTCGGCACTTGTAATAAAAATCTGCATATTTTCCGGAAGCATTTCAATCAGTTTCTTTCTTCGATCTTCATCAAGCTCGCTGAATACATCATCGAGCAGAAGAATCGGATATTGACCTCCTTTTTCATAAGCGATTTGAGCCAAGCCAAGCTTAAGCGACAAGAGGATGCTTCTTTTTTGTCCTTGACTTGCGCATTGTATAACCGGGATTCCATCAAGCAAAAAGGTAAAATCATCTTTGTGGATCCCAAGACTTGTTGTTTTATATTGAATATCCCTCTCTAAACTTTTTGCATATTTCTCTTCCATTTCTTCGGGATTCGATACAAATGTTTCGTATTCGGCATCCATTCTTTCCTGACCATCCGAAAAAAAAGGATACAAATCACGTACTTTCTCCATGAGTTCTTTCAGGAACCGAGAACGCTGCTTGATAATCACTTTCTGGTCGTTGATCATTTGTTTGGTAAATACATCAATTAGAGAACGATCGACATAAGGTTGTTTCAATGCTTGATTGCGTTGTTTTAAAAGTTTTTGATAGTGAGAAAGTGTCGAAGTATAAGATCGGGAAAGTTTGATCAGCTCCATATCGATAAATTTTCTTCGCATAGCCGGACTATCCGAAAACAAAGTCATATCATCCGGACAAAATAAGATCGCATTAACGATTCCGACAAACGACGAATATTTCGCAACCGGATCGTTAAAGCGGAATAATTGCTTTTTCGAATCCGAAACCACCACTTTCAGTTCTTCGATCTTTCCTTTGGATTCCACATCCGCTTCAATGATGAAAGAAGGCTCTTCACGTTTGATCAAATGAGCCAACTTATTCGTTCGAAAAGAGCGCAGTAAGGATAGAAAATAAATACTTTCGATAATATTTGTTTTTCCTTGCGCATTCTTTCCTTGGAGAACATGAATCGCGTTTTCTTCAAAAGAAAAAGAAGCCTTGTCATAATTACGAAAATGATAGAACTTCAATTTCTTGATATTCATTCGATTTCGATCCTTGTCCCATTTGTTTCGACCACATCACCCGAACGGATCTTGCGGCCTCTTCTTTGGTCTGGTTCTTTGTTTACAAGAACTTCAACAGAGTTCAGATATTCTTTAGCTTCTCCACCACTGTGGACGACATCACATACTTTCAAAAGTTGGGAAAGCGTAATGTAGTCAGTCTTTAATTTGAATTTCATAGCGAATTTTCTCCTATGATGAAATTATAACATAAAATTTTCGATTTTACCACATATAACAGTGATATGCAAGAAAAAAAGAAGTATCAGGGGAAACTGTATACTTCTTAATCATAACTCCGAAGTGGTACGACAATCATTAAAATCGAATCATCCTCTGGATTCGTCAGACGAAACGGTTTTAATTCACCTGTAAAATCAATTTCGACACGATCGGTATTTAACGCTTTGATTGCATCGTTCAAATACGTTCCGTTGCACGTAATCGTCAATTTTTCTCCTGTGTATGAAGCTGTCGCTAAAACTTCGTTGGAATCACCAATTTCATTCGATTTTGCTTTGATACGCACTTCATGAGTATTGCATTCCAAACGAATCATATGCACTTTTTCCATACGGATAAAGTCCGTTCGGTCGATTGCGCGCAAAAGTTCGAGAGAATCTGATTGAAAGAAGCTGATGAATTCTGTCGGGATGATTCGTTCAATATCCGGAAATTTTCCATCCAATAAATTCGTTTGATATAAAGTTTCATCGAAGCGGAACTGCGCTTTCGTGTTGTCGACATAAATGTCCACATTTTCTTCATCCTCTTCAATAGAACGTACGATATCGTTCAATGATTTTTGAGAAATTGTGATATTGAATTCTTTTGGTTCGTTTAATTGAATTTTTTTTCTGGCCAATCGATATGTATCTGTTGCCGAACAATATAGTTCGTGTTCGTTTGCTTTGAAATTGATTCCCGTAAGAACCGGGCGTTGCGTTTTTTCCGAATTGGAACATGCAAAAGATGTTTGGGAAACAATATCTTTTAATTCTTTTTTTGGTAATTGGAAATGATTTTTCGGTTCGTAATAGTCAAGATCCGGATAAGCAGATCTCGGAGATCCATTTAAATGGAATACGCCTAATTCATTGGAAATTCGTACCAAAGTTGTATCTACAAGTTCGAAATTGACCGATTCACTATCCATTTTTCGTACAATTTCCGATATATATTTTCCTTCAAGAACTAAAGATCCGGATTCATAGATCGTTAAGTTATTTTCTTCATTCGGATAAATTGTTGTTTGAATGGAAATTTTCATATCACTCGCTGTTAAAATGATTTTTTCAGGTGTAACTTCAAAAAGAATTCCCGATAAGATAGGCATAGAAGATACAGGTGAAATTGCTCTGGAAACAATTGCCAGTTTTTCATAAAAATATTTTCGATTAATCGTAAATTTCATTGTTTGCTCCTTTTTGGCTTTTTTTCTTTTATTTTATATTAATTTAGTAACAACAATAAGGGCGTGGAGATTGGGGAAAACTTTTTCTTTTTCTTTTATCCACGTAAAAATTGTCTTTTTTCAGTTGTTGAAAGATTGGGGAAAACTTTGGAAAACTAGGTCAGCTTTTCTTTGATCTGATCAATTGCCGTTGCGAACGCCTTGTCTTTTTTTATGAGTTCGCACGCACGATTGTATGAGGACTGGATTGTCGTATGATCTCTTTTTCCAAGTTCCTGTCCGATTTGCATGTATGGCTTATGCAGCATTTCCCGCGATAAGTATACGCAAATATGCCTCGCATTCATGATTTGTTTCAATCTCGATTTCCCTTCGATATCCGAATAAGATAATCCGTAAAATTGCGAAACAGCTTTTTTTATCGAACGGATCGTTAATTCGCTTCGTTTTTCTACAATCGGTTCTTTTCCTAAATGCTCCATCGCAAATTTCATATCGATAATTTCAGGATTGAAAAGTGTCGATTGAAAAATCAATTGATTTAGACGGCCTTCCAAATTGCGCACATCATTTGAAAAAGTCAAAGCCAGATAATCGAGAACATCGTCGCTGATAATATCTTCTCTTCCTTCAAGTTTCTTTTTTAGGATTGCTTTGCTGGTTTCGAATCCCGGTTTCGAGATATTGATCGCAAGTCCTGATGAGAAACGGGAAACCAATCGATTTTGCAAGTTGTTTAGATCATGCGGATGAATATCTGAAGTAATGATAATTTGTGAATTTTTCTGGATTAGCTGATTATAAACTGTGAAAAATACTTCCTGACTGGCGCTGTTCTGCAAGTTTTGGATATCATCAATTAAAAAATAGTCGCAATCAAGCAGCTGCTGTTTTACTTGATCGACAGTATTTCCATGGATGCTTTTGGCGCGCATGGCTTCGATTAGTAAAGAAACAAAATCTCCACTATACATATAGATTACTTTTGCTTCGGGGCGTTCGGCAGCCAAATAATTTCCAACCGCATGTAGAAGATGGGTCTTTCCGAGTCCTGAATTTCCATAAAGCATTAACGGATTAAATGCAGGAAATGAAATTTGATTGCAGGCAGCAAAACAGGCAGCGTAAGCTTCTTGGTTACTGTTGCCTTCGATAAAATTTTCAAAAGTATACGTCGGATTAAATTTATTTTCCAAAAGAATATTGGTCTTTTGCTGAACAACAACTTCAGGGATCATTTGTTCCATTTCTTTTTGTTCGATTAAATGGATTTTTATCGGAGAACCGTATTCTTCCTGCAAAGTGGTTTCGAATAAGGAAAGTTGTTGTTCCATGATGGCTTTAGTGATCGAAGATTTGTAAGCAATGTATGCAATATTATTTTCTATCTTGAATAATGTTGTCTTTGAAATCCAGGATTTGAAGTCCTGATCGTTAAAATAATGGGAATTATAAATTTTTTCTAAGGACTTCTTCCACATCCGATCAAAAGTGGCTGGCATGATCTTCCTCCTTTTAGATTTTTATTATACATGAAAGGGGAAAAGTGAGCAAACCGAATCGAAGTTTTCCCCACTTTCCACAATCATAGATGGGGATAAATTCTTCAGGATGTGGATAATTGTGGAAAACTCACGACATATAACTGGGGAAAACTCAAGTTATCCACAGTTATATATTTTTATTTTCTCTTTATATAAAGATAAAAAACACTTTTACCCAGTTTTCCCCATCCACAATTTTAAGTTTGTGGATTCTTTATGATAAGCTGTGGAAAAAAAGGGGATACAGTGGATAACTTTGTTGAATTAAACGAGGAGAATGAAAAGATTTCCCCCGAAATTAGGGAAAACTCATTTTGAAAAAACTTGATTTATCTCATATTTAAAGGATTATTTGGTTGACGGAGAAAATTCGATTTGCTATAATGACTCAGCAATCTTATTTGAAAATTAATAGTAGACTGAGGGGTGTGAAATATGAAAAGAACATATCAGCCAAGTAAGAGAAAACACAAGACAGTTCATGGTTTCCGTGCTCGTATGGCTACAGTAGGTGGTCGTAAAGTTCTAGCTCGCAGAAGAGCAAAAGGCAGAAAGGTATTATCCGCATAGAAATCACCAGTATAGGTGATTTTTTTGTCTAGTCTGGGTTTATGAAAAAAGAATGCAGAGTTTGCAAGAATTACGAATTTTCTTCAATTATCCAGAAGAGGAAATACTTTAAGACTAGTGCGTTTGTTTTTTATTATCAACCGAAAAAAGAAGAAAAAGCACGTATAGGGATCAGTGTCGGAAAAAAACTCGGAAATGCGGTCGCACGCAATAAAGTAAAACGACAAGTTCGTAGTATGATCGACCAATTATATACATTTGACGAGTGGTACGACACCATCTTGATCGTTCGCCCGGTTTATCAGAAACAAACGTACCAGCAAAATATGAAGGAGATCGAGTCAAGGAAAACAAAACTTGATCGACAAGGGAAGGAACAAAAATGACCAATTTTTTACAAAGCAAGTTTAAGATCTTTATGCTTTGCGCTTTTGTATTGTTAGGATTGACCGGATGTTCAAATCCACGAGGTACAGATGGAAAGACAAAGGTTGATCAAATTATCGCAAGCGAGCAAATGGTTGTTGAAAAAGGTCGGATCAACGTATCGGATATCAGCGATAAAAAGCTGAAGAAAAAATATGAAAACTTAAAAGATACGGATACGATTACGATCGAACCGACAACATTTAAAGAAGCACTTTCCGATAGCTGGTTTGATGGGTTGATCGTATGGCCAATCGCACAATTGATCAATGTATTCGCATCTTGGACGGATGCCGGAATCGGAATTATCCTAGCCACTTTATTGATTCAGGTTCTCGTTTTTGCATTTACTTATAAATCACAGCTTTCGACGCAGCGTATGCAGGAGGCTCAGCCTGAAATCGAACGTATTCAAGGGAAATATAAAGGCAAAGACGATGAACGTTCGCGTATGATGATGGCACAGGAAATGCAGAAGATCTATACGAAATATGATATTCATCCTTTCGGATCGATTTTGGTAACTTTTATCCAGTTGCCGATCATGATGGGTGTATATTATGCGACGATGCGTGCGGCAGCTGTCGTATACGGATCATTCTTAGGTATGTCATTGGCAGGAACACCGATTAGCGCCTTTACAAGTTTTGGTTCCGGAAATGTTCAATGGGGACCGATGGTCGTATATGTTTTGATGATTATCTTCCAATTGATTTCATTGCAGTTGCCAAGATGGATGAAGAAACATGATGATAAGAAAAATAACGTAAAGCAGAAGAAGTATTTAAAACAAGAGAATACGATGGCCAATACAATGAATACGACAATGTATTTTTCAACAGCGTTGATTGCCGTTATGTACTTGAACTGGCCGATCGCGATGTCTTTTTACTGGCTTGTATCTTCTGTAATCCGTTCGATCCAGACATTGATTCTTCATTTCGTTATCGCGGATAAAGAAAAAAATAAGAAAAAGTAGGTGGACATATCATGGAATTTGAAAGATTTACAGAAAAAACACTGGAAGAAGCATTGAAAAAAGCGGCGATTGAAAAAGAAACAACCGTTGAAGAACTTTCTTACACCGTTATAGAAGAGAAACCGGGATTTTTAGGTATCGGAAAAACGGTGGAGATCGAAGTGTACTGTGATAAGGATATTCAAAATTTTATTCATGATTATATTCAAAACTACTTTGATAATGCCGAACTGGATGGGGAAACAATCGTAGAAAAAGACGGAGATGATTTTTATCGTGTTGTCGTCAATACGAACAATAACGCTATTTTAATCGGAAAAAACGGAAAATCTCTCCAATCGTTTAATCGATTGGTTAAAGCGGCGGCAAGTGCTGCCTTTAAAAGACGAATTCGGTTATTGATCGATGTCAACGGGTATAAAAAAGATCGTTATGAAAAAATTTGTCGAATGGCAATACGGATTGCCAAAGATGTACGTCGTACAAAAGTCGATGCGGAACTTGATCCAATGCCTGCTGATGAAAGAAAAGCAATCCACAACGCATTATCCAAAATGGCCGATATTTCCACGCATTCTGAAGGCGAAGGGATGAATCGACACTTGTGTATTTTATACACACCAGGAAAAGAAGTAGAATAAGTGGGAATACGATATTCCCGCTTTTTTTTAGGAGGAACATAGAATGAAAATAATCGCAGGGTTAGGGAATCCAGGAACAAAATACGAAAATACACGTCATAATGCAGGATTTATGACAATGGATAAAATTGCCGATGAACTTCATGAATCGTGGGATCATGAAAAATTTTCGGCAAAGTTTATTAAAATAAAGTACAAAGGAGAAGATGTCATTCTTTTAAAGCCTTTGACGTATATGAATGATAGCGGCATTTCAATCAGACAATGTCTTGATTTTTATAAAGCAAGTCCGGAAGATCTTTTAGTGATTTATGATGATGTGGATATTCCGGTCGGAAAGATTCGTTTAAGACAAAAAGGAAGTGCCGGAGGACATAATGGAATCAAAAGTATTCTTTCTTGCATCTTTACACAAGATTTTGATCGAATCCGTGTAGGCGTAGGAAAAGATCCGAAAATTCCTATGATCAATTGGGTTTTAGGGAAATTTCGTTCCGAAGAACAAGAGGATATTACGGATGCAGTCGCTCATGCGGCCGAAGCTGCGATTTATTCGATCAATCATTCTTTTTCGGATACGATGAATCGATTCAATAAAAAGTAAAGGAGAGGTCTTTTATGAAGGATCCAATCATGAAACAATTGGTCCATGATCCCGTTACACAAGCAATACTACATTCACAAAACAACATCGGAAACTTATATCCGATGGAAGAAGCACTTTTGCTGTGTGCCGCTTTTCATGCAGATCATAAAACTCGGATTATTGTGAAGAAAAATCGATACGAAGCCAATCAGCTGTATGAACGTATCGAACCTATGGAAGAAAATACATTGTTGTTTACGATGGAAGAATCGCTTCGTGTGCAGGCAATTGCTTCTTCACCGGAAGATCGACAGCAGTTGCTGCACACATTGAATACTTTGATCCTTGATCCTCGACCACGTTTGATCGTATGCAATACAGCCGCATTTTTACGTTTTCTCCCTTCATATGATTTTATGAAAGAAAATATTTTTTCCTTGAGAGTGGGAGAACAAATGGATATGGCTGAATTAAAGAGAAAATTGAATCGCATTGGTTACGGAAAAGTGAATTATGTCGATCGTCCTTGTACATATGCGGCCCGTGGGGGAATCGTAGACGTATTTTCTTTAGGATATGATCATCCGATCCGCATCGAATTTTTTGATACGGAAATTGATTCGATCCGTCTGGTGAACGAACAAACACAGCGAACGATTGAATCAATCGATCAGTGCACGATTTCTCCGGCCTCAGATCTTTTGTTTACAGATGAACAAATCGAAGAACTTCGTTCGGTCATTAAAGAAAAGCTGAATAAGGAAAAGGAAAAGCTTTTAGAAGAAGAACAGGATATTTTGCAGGATCACATCGAAGCGGATCTTTTATCTTTGGAAACATTTGATCCTGAATCCCATTTATATTGGTATTACAGCTACATTAAAAGCGATCAACTTTTAGATTATGTAAAAGGAGAAGTTATTCTATCAAGTCAGGAAAGTGTAGAACGGGCTGCAAAAAAATTGAATGAAGATAACATTGCCTTTATGCAGGAAATGGTACAAGACCATAAAGCATTGCCACGATACATTATGTTTCATGATTTATATCATATAAAAGAATATAAGAATTTTCTGATGTTTCATGAATTTCAAAGTTTGAAAGATCCGATTTCTTCAGGAATTCATCCTTTGGATCGAATTGCGATCCCTTTGACTCAATTTTTCGAAATTCATCACCAAGGCGCTTATTTTGCACTGAACAAGGAAGACCGAGAACGAGTGAAGTCGTTGAGCTCATTTCCTTTGGAATTTATCTCGGATGAATTTTATGAAGGATTTTCATATGATGGAGAAGAAATTTATACGAGCCGGGAATTGTTTGAACAAACGTTGAAACATCACCGATATAAAAAATCTTTTAAAGAAGGACAAGTCCTTGAAAATGTTTTAGAACTGGAAAAATATGACTATGTTGTTCATGAACAATATGGGATTGGACAGTATTTGGGAATTGTTACCCGCGAAAACAACGGAAAGCGATCCGATTACCTTTATATCTTGTATCGTGGGGGAGATGAGCTTTATGTGCCCTTATCTCAGTTCCAATTAGTGCGTAAATATATTTCAAAGGAAGGAACAGGCATCAAGCTTTCTCAGCTTGGAAGCAATCAATGGCAAAAAACCAAGGAACGTGTCAATGCGAAAATCGAAGAAATTGCCGGACGTTTGGTGGAATTGTACGCGCACCGCAACGAAGAAATCGGCTATGCCTTTCCTAAAGACGATGCGCTTCAGGAAGAATTTGATCACGCCTTTGAATATGAGGCAACACCTGATCAGCTTCAGGCTACCTATGAAATTAAAGAAGAAATGGAAAAGGCAAAACCAATGGATCATTTGCTGTGCGGAGATGTAGGATTCGGAAAAACAGAAGTTGCGATGCGATGTGCTTTCAAAGCCATTGAAAACGGCAAGCAAGTGGCATTTTTATGTCCGACAACCATTTTATCGATGCAGCACTACAAGACTTTGACCAAACGTTTTGAATATACCGGGGCAAATATCGCCTTGGTCAATCGATTCATATCAGCCAAGGAGATCAAAGAAATCAAAAAAGGGTTGAAAGAAGGGACGATTGATATTGTGATTGGTACCCATAAATTGCTGAACAAATCCTTTGAATACAAAGATCTCGGGTTTTTGATCATTGACGAAGAGCAGCGATTCGGCGTCGAACATAAAGAAAAAATCAAGGAAATGAAAGATTCCATCGATGTACTTTCTCTATCGGCAACGCCAATCCCACGAACCTTACAAATGTCATTGATTGGGGTGCGGACTATTTCCCAGCTGAATACCTCTCCGGCACACAGACATCCGATTCAGACCTATATTTTGGAAAGAAAAGGAAGCGCTGTTGAGGAAATTATTCAAAGGGAGCTTGCAAGAGATGGTCAGGTCTTTTATTTACACAATCGTGTGGCGAATATTTATAATGTGGCCAGAGATCTGCAAAAGAAATTTCCGGATACGCCAATCGCAATCGCTCACGGGCAGATGAAACGTGAAGAGATTGAGCAGACAATGTATGATTTTGCGATGGGTAAATATAAAATCCTGGTATGCACGACAATCATTGAAACGGGATTGGACATTGCGAACGCCAATACGATTGTTATCGATCAGGCTGATCATTTTGGCTTGTCGCAGCTGTATCAAATTCGCGGACGTGTGGGCCGCAGGGATAAAATCGGGTATTGCTATTTGATGGTCGATCCGCAAAAAGAAATGACAGAACAAGCGCAAAAGCGGTTGCAATCGATTAAAGAGTTCACACAGTTAGGATCCGGATATAAGATTGCCATGCGTGATCTGACCATACGAGGTGCCGGAGATATGCTTGGTCCGCAACAAGCGGGATTTATCGATCAGGTTGGTCTGGATATGTATTTGGAGTTATTATCCAAAGCGATCGCGAAGAAACAAGGAAAATCGGTTGAAAAAGAGAATAAGCCGGAAAAGAGTGCCCAAGTGCAGGTCAACGGATATATCCCGACCAAATTTACGGATAATGATGGGGATAAACTGGATCTTTATCAGGAAATTCGTGCAATGAAGACATTGAATGAACTCCACGACTATGAAAATAGGATCATTGATCTTTTCGGAAAGATTCCTAAAGAGGTGAAACAATTGTTCAAACAACGTCAATTGGATCTTTTCGTCAATGAAGAATATGTCGAAAGTATGAAAGAAACCAAGACGGATATTGTTGTTGTGATGAGTGAACAATGGTCGAAATGTGTAGATGGAGCGAAATTGTTCACAGCTATGAATTCACTTTCCCGCAAAATCCGGTTAGCTTTGCGTAATAAAAAAATCGAGATTACGATCGAGAAAAAATTAAAATATATTGATTTGCTTATAAAGAGTATCGAACTGCTGGAAGAAGCGAATCAAACAATGATGAGAAAGGAAAATAAAATATGAGGTTGGATAAATATTTAAAAACGGCCCGGATCTTAAAACGAAGAGAAGCCGCAAAAGAACTCGCACTTCAAGGTCGTGTATGGGTAAATGGCAAGATCGCGAAACCCTCGACAGAAGTCAAGGAAGGGGATGTATTGAAACTGCAATTCGGAAGTCGCATCTTAGAAGTAAGAATTTTGGAAATCAGAAAGCAAGTATCGAAACAAAACGCGTCTTTGCTGTTTGAAGTCTTGAAAGAAGAAAGAACCGAAGAATAAAGTGATGAACTATACACAAAAGTGTAACGAAAATAAAGTTCTGCGGGATCCGATCCACGGATATATTCATATTCAGTATCAAATTCTATGGGATTTGCTGCATACAAGGGAAGTGCAACGTCTGCGTCGTATTCATCAGTTGGGCGGAAATTTTCATGTGTATCATACGGCGGAACATTCTCGGTTTTCCCATTCGCTGGGTGTTTATGAAATTGTGAACCGGATGGTGCATGAAGTAGAAGATATCGAGCGTGAATTAAGCGAAAGGGAAAAAATCCTGATTATGTGCGCGGCTTTGCTTCATGATCTAGGGCATGGTCCGTTTTCTCATTTTTTCGAATCGATCACGAAAATGTCTCACGAAAAGATCACGATGGAAGTCATTTTGGATCAACGTTCACAAGTTCATCAAGTGTTAGATCGTTATGATGAAGGATTTGCCGAAGACATTGTACGTATTCTTTCGCATAAACACGAACATATGGTATTGAATCAAATGATTTCCTCTCAATTGGATGCGGATCGCATGGATTATTTGCTGCGGGACGCTTATGAAACGGGAACAAGCTACGGAACGTTTGATCTTGAACGTATATTGCGCACCTTGCGAGTAAGAAAAGGGCGTTTGTGTGTCAAAGAAAGCGGTATTCATTCCATTGAGGACTATATCATGGCGCGTTATCATATGTATTGGCAAGTGTATCTGCATCCAGATGCCAAATCGTTTGAGCTTTTGATTGGTAAGTTTTACGCGTATTATCAAACAATCAAAGAATATTGTGACTGTCCGAGCTTGTCGATTCTTGATCGTCCTTATGATTTGCAAAGTTTTCAAAAACTGGATGATTATCGCTTGTATGCTCTTTTTCAAGATGCTTTGGAGAGTAAAGACGTATATTTAAAAGATCTTGCAGGCCGTATCCTTGATCGTCGCTTGTTTGAATGGATCGAAGATCCTTCGTTGCAGCAGCGGCAGGAACTCAAACAAGAGATCTTAAGGCGAAAACTTCCTCTTGAGCTGTATTACCATGAGGAGTATTCACATTCAAAGATGTATTTTCCTTATAGAGAAGAAATTGCCGAAAATACGATTTATATTTTGGATCCACATGAAAAGATCGTACCATTATCCTCAAAAAGCGAAATTGTTAAGGCATTAATGAAAATGGAAACAAAAACGAAGCTAAGAGTATATTTTGTAAAAAAACAGTCTGAATTTGAGGAGATTTAGACTGTTTTTTGTTGAAAAAAAACTTAATCATGATACTATACATTCGCTATGACACAATTTATAGTTTTAAAAGATAAAATCTCGGATCAGAAGATCTACGAAGGCGAAGGGACAATTTCTTTTGAAGGCAAAGAAAAAAAGAAAATCGCATTTCATGATAAGCAGGCATCTTACATATATAAATTGTATAAAGATCACTGTGAGATTATCAGCGAAAGTGAAATGAAGGTTTGTTTATCCTTATACCCCTGTCAAAAAGGAGCAGGTACGATCGAAACACCTTTTGGTGTGATCGATGTAACGACCCAGACCCAAAAGTATGAGATAAGTGAGTATTTAATCGAACTTGCATATACATTGTCTTTACAGGGCGACGAACAATTATTTCATTTTGGATTAGAACTCATAGAAAAGGAGTGAAAAATATGCAATCTATAGATTCTCAATTAAAAGAGGCCATTCAAGAGGCTGTGAAGCTGGCATTCGATTTGGATCTTGATGAAGGGCAGATCGTAGTCGAAATTCCTAAAAATAAGGAACATGGTGATTTTTCAACCAATGTAGCGATGCAGCTGACACGTACATTGCGAAAAAATCCGCGAATCATCGCTCAAGAATTGGTCGAAAAGTTTCCGAAAGAAAAAGTAGGAATCGAATCGATCGAGATTGCAGGGCCGGGATTTCTTAATTTGACCTTGAAAAAAGATTCTTTCGCAAAGGTCGTGAAAGAAATTCTCGAACAGAAGGCGGATTACGGAAAGCATCCGCAAAATCATATAAAGGTCGATCTTGAATTTGTCAGTGCCAATCCGACCGGATCCTTACATTTAGGTCACGCACGTGGGGCGGCATGGGGAGATTCCTGTGCACGGATCATGGATAAAGCCGGATATGACGTGACTCGTGAATATTACGTGAATGATGCGGGCAATCAAATCGCAAATTTAGCCCAATCGTTGTATGCTCGGTATTCCCAAGCATTGGGTCATGAAAAAGAGATTGGACAAGATGGATATTTAGGAAAAGATATCGAAGAAAAAGGAAAAGAACTTGCCGAGAAATACGGAGATCGTTTCCTAGCCGGAACAGCGGAAGATCTCGACTTTTTCAGAAAAGAAGGGATTGCATTCGAGCTTGATAAAATCAAGAAAGATTTAAATGATTATCGTGTTCACTTTGATGTCTGGTCAAGTGAACAAAAGCTTCGCGATGATAAAGAAGTGGAAAAAGTTCTGGAACGATTAGCACAAGAAGGCTATACCTACGAAAAAGACGGAGCTCTATGGTTCAGAACGACGGATTTTAACGATGATAAAGATCGTGTTCTTCGTAAACAAGATGGGTCTTTGACTTATCTTGTTCCGGATATCGCATACCACAATAATAAATATGCCCGCGGATTTGATGTTTTGGTCGATTTCTTCGGTGCCGATCATCATGGATATATTCCACGATTAAAAGCGAGCATGGCAGCTCTTGGAAATGATCCGGAAAAACTTCACGTAGATATTATCCAAATGGTTCGTTTGGTGAGTGATGGCGAAGAAGTGAAAATGTCAAAACGCTTGGGAAATGCCACAACAATCAACGAGTTGTGTGAAAGCGTGGGGGTAGATGCGGCTCGATATTTCTTTGTACAGCGCGCTCTTGATTCGCATCTGGATTTCGATGTAGAGCTGGCGAAAAAGAAGTCAAATGAAAATCCCGTATACTATGCGCAATATGCACATGCTCGTATGTGTTCGATTTTGAAACAAGTTCCGGAATGGAAAGTTCCGAATTCATTTGATCGTCTTGTGCATGAAAAAGAAATCGATTTGATGAAAACCTTGCAGGAGTATCCGAAGGTTGTACGTGAAAGCGCAAAAACGCGTCAAGTGCACAAGATGTGTCATTATATTCAAAATTTGGCTTCGAAATTTCATAGCTTTTATAACGCATGCAAGGTGATCGATCAGCAAGATCAGGAACTTTCAACTCAACGTTTAGCGCTTGTAAAAGCGACCCAAATCGTTTTGGCGGATGCATTGAATTTGATTGGCGTAGATGCGGTTGAATCAATGTAAAGAAAAAAGGAGATAATGCAAAATGAGTAAATCTATGGTTGAGACAGCTTATCAAGTGCTGCAAACACATCAAGATCCTGTGCCTTTTGTTCAGCTTTGGACAGAAGTAAGTAAGGAAATGGGATTTACCCCAACACAAGCGGAAGACAATATTGCGCAATTATATACCGATCTTTCCATGGATGGACGATTTCTGAATATGTCTGGAAATACTTGGGATCTTCGTTCAAGACATACATATTCGGAAAGTGTGACGGATACTTCGACGATCGCATTGGATGACGATAGCGAGGAAGAAGAAGATCTTGACGAAATGGATTTAGATCAGGATGACGAAAAAAAAGAGAATGATGAGTAAAAATCTGCATTATGCAGATTTTTTGCTTATAATAGATGAAAAAGGAGTTGTCCATGTTTAAAAGTGTACAATATGTTTTAAAAGAAAATTTTTCTAATTTATTTCGAATTTACAGCATCGCAAAATACGAGCTGTTGGCAGATATGCGAGATTCAAAATTCGGAATCGTATGGAACTTTTTATCGCCGACGATTCAGGTTTTCACTTATTGGCTGATTTTCGGTGTGGCTTGGAACCGAAAACCGGTTGAAGTCAATGGAGTCGAAGTGCCTTACTTGCTGTGGCTCATTGTCGGGTATGCAGCATGGTGGTTTATCCAGCCATGCATCACTCAAGGCTGTTCGGCGATTCATTCGAAGATCAATGTCATTACGAAAATGAAATTTCCGGTTTCGGTTCTTCCGGCTACGGTTGTATGCAAAGAATTTTTCAATCATCTTTGTATGCTGATTATTGCGTTCGTAGCACTGCTTCTTTTCGGGTTTCGTCCAAACTGGTATTGGCTGAATCTTGTTTATTACGCATTTTGCGCGTTTGTGATTGTTGAAGCGATCGGTTTGATCCTTTCGGTTTTGACTATGTTGTGGCGGGACGTTAAAAAGCTTGTTACCTCATTGACAAGGATGCTTTTCTATTTTACGCCATTGATATGGAATTGCCATTTTGACAGCAATGTGCCGTTTCATTCGATTTTGAATAAAATCATGAAACTGAATCCATTCTACTATATTGTTAACGGATATAGGGATTCGGTTTTCTATCAAAAAAATTTTTGGGATCATCCGGCTTTGACTGTTTATTTTTGGATTTTTACAATTATCGCATTTGTCTTAGGATGTATGCTGATGTATAAATTCAAGAAAAAATTTATTGATTTATTCTAGGAGGAAATATGACAAATAAAAAAGAAAATGAACAATATGCTGTTATTGCCGATCATATTTCCAAGATCTATGAATTGCGCAATAAGAACAACCAACATAAAAATGCGAATAAGCGTTTTTATGCATTGAAAGATGTTTCATTTAAGATCAAAAAAGGAGATGTCGTAGGAATTTTAGGAACAAACGGTTCGGGAAAATCGACTCTTTCGCTTCTGCTTTCGGGAATTTCGGACATTGATTCCGGAGAAATCGTAGTCAATGGAGAACAGGCGCTTATTGCAATCAATACGGGATTGAATATGCAGTTGACCGGACTTGAAAATATCAAAGTAAAAGGTGCCTTGATGGGATTGAAAAAAAAGGAAATCGACGCGATTACGCAAGATGTGATAAATTTTTCGGAATTAGGAGATTTTCTTTATCAGCCGGTCAAAAAGTATTCCAGCGGAATGAAGTCAAGGCTCGGATTTTCTATTTCCCTTGCTTTGGATCCGGATATTTTTATCGTAGATGAAGCATTATCGGTAGGAGATAAAGGTTTCGCAAAGAAATGTCTGGACCGAATGATGCAGCTTAGAGATGATCGGGGAAAGACGATCTTCTTTATTTCGCATTCTTTGGAACAAGTGAAAAACTTTTGTAAGACAGGCATGTGGATTGAAGGCGGAGAACTGCGGGAAATGGGGCCTGTCGATCAGGTAGCAGATCATTATTCGGAGTATGTCGATATGCTCAATGCTTTAAAGGGCAAAGAAAAACAAAACTTTCTGGATAAAAAATTCGAGAAACGTTTGATTCCTAAGGAAGAGAAGAAAGGATTCCTTTCTTTTTAAAAAATGAAAAAACTTCTCTTTGGTACAATGCTCGTTATCACTCTTTTAGGGTGTACTCAGAAAAGCGAAAGTTGTCCGATCCTTTTTTCTCATCGTGGAGATTCCAAGTATTTTATTGAGCATACGTTTGCTTCTTATGATTCAGCAATAAAAAAAGGATCAAAATATATTGAGCAAGATCTCGTTCTTTCCAAAGACGGAACATTGTATATCAGTCATGATATGGATGCGAAAAGAATCACGGGAGTCGATCAGGACTATGCGCAAATGAGCGATAAACAGATTAATCGGCTTCGTACAAAAAATCATGAGCCAATACATACTCTTGCTTCTGTTTTTGAGCGATATAAAAATACGGTGAATTATGTGCCGGAAATTCGTCCGGAAAAAGGACAAGTAGATGCTTTTATCAAACTGGTCAAGGAATTCGGTCTGGAAGATCATATAATCGTTCAAGTTCGCAATCTTGAACAGGCTGAAGAAATAAAAAAGGTTTTTTCAAGGATGCAGGTTCTTTACTTGGCTTTCGATTCGCATGAATATCAAGAAGCATTAAGAAGTCCGTTTATAAACATTATTTGTTTGAATAAACAGTGTATGTCTTGTCATTTGATTTCTGAAATTCATAAGAAAAATAAGAAAGTTGCGTATTGGACCTTGGATTCTCCAAAAGAAATAGAAAAAGCGATGAAGTCAAATTGTGATTATATATTTACGGATGATACCGGGATGGGAATCCAAACAATTGATAAGCTAAAAGACTAGGGAGGTAGTGAATGAAGAAAGTAATTACTTACGGAACGTTTGATTTGTTTCATATCGGACATTTGAATATATTAAAACGGGCGAAAGAACTCGGAGATTATTTGATTGTTGCGGTCAGCAGTGATGAGTTCAATGCAATTAAAGGGAAAAAATGTCAGATCAGTGATAAAGATCGCATGGAAATCGTCAAAGCGATTCGATATGTGGATGAAGTGATTCCGGAAACATCTTGGGATCAGAAAGTAAAAGATATTAAAGAACATGACGTAGATGTCTTTGTGATGGGAGATGACTGGAAAGGTAAATTCGATGATTTGAAGAAGTATTGCGAAGTTGTGTACTTGCCACGGACCGAAGGGATATCAACAACGCAAATTAAGGACGAATTGAAAGAAGGAACAGAATGAGTACAATTGATATTCAAGTAAAAGATCATATCCTTGTGATTGAAAAAAAACGAGCTCGAAAGTCAGAAGAAGATTTATTTGAAATTGATCTTGATACATTTACAGATGAAAATTTTCGAATGCGTACAAATATTACAGTAAACAAAAGTGTAGATACCCATCGTGTTTTATATCAGAAAATCATAGGAAATAAGATTCTTCTGGTGTTTTGCGGGCAATTAAACCTTCATATTGCATATGGAGTACCAGAATTAGTATATGGGAAATTACTGAAACCTTTTGTTTTTTCAACGCATCAAAGATTGAATAGAAAAGGTTTAAAAATTTGGTACAAAGGCTATGTATATAATCCATTTCAAATCGAATATTCTCATTTGGCGATAAAAGTAGATGATGAAAATAAGAAAGAAATTAATCTGAAAAATTCATTAACTAAAATTCGTAAATATAAGTTTCTTGGAAAGAGAAATGAATCTGTTTTTTATCCAATGAAAGATTTATTGTATAGCAATGCTTCGATCAACTGCAATATTATGGTCAGTATGACAATTGATGGTTATGAGTTTGAATATCCTATAGCAAGCGGATATTTAAAAAAAGGAAACAGACGTCAAAATTATATCCCATACCAAGCCATGTATTATCAAGGTTGGGCATTGCATTTAAGAAAAACGAGAGCCGGAAATTTAGCTTTTGTCAGACGCTTGATGGAAGAAAAAGAGAAAGAATTCGGATTTAGAATCAAAGAGAGCGGCTTGATTGATTTTTTCTTATATCACATAGGAAATTTAAAACGTAAATACACAAAAAAGAAGGTAAATCTTTTTTATGAAAAATTTGCTTCTAAATCAGAAGAAGGAGCTTTTGATTTATTCAAAAAAGCAAGAAACAGTACTACATCTAAGAATTACTTTATTATTGATCCGAATTCAGAAGATTATCAAAAAATCAAAGATGAAAAAAATGTAGTAAGAAAATGGAGCTGGAAATATTATTGGCTGCTTTTCTGTTCGGATAATTTTATTGCGACAGAAGCTCCGATCCATATTAATATTGTGCGGTCAAATAATAAATATTTCCGTAGAAGCACATTTGAAAAAAAATTTATTTTTCTACAACATGGAGTAACCTATTTAAAACGCCATGGAGTTAACTCGCCATTTGTTAACGGAAAAGAAGCGACTCCGAATTATATTGTGGTAGGAAGTGAAAAAGAACAAGATATTGTTTCAGATATGTTAGGACTTAAAGAAGAACAAATTCTTGTAACGGGACTTCCGGTATTTTCAAATTTAAAATGGGAAAATATGAATCAAGATTCACCGGATAAAGTCACGGTGATGTTGACATGGAAACCGTATGAAGAGTTTATTACTGATTTTGAAATGACAACATATTACCAATATACAAAAGAAATTTATGAACTCTTAAAGCAATATTTACCAAAAGATAAAATTATGATTATTCCGCATCCGAAAATCGCTCATTTAATGGAAAATACTGATTTTTCAGAAAACATTTGGCAAGGAGAGATTTCCACTGCACTTTCTCAATCTAAATTATTAATTACAGATTATTCTTCAGTATGTTACAACAGCTTTTATCAGGGAGGCGGAGTTGTCTTTTATCAGCCGGATCTTCAATTGTACGAAGAAGAAAACGGTAAGCTTATTCCTGAAGATGATGAATATATCGGATATCGTACGTTTAATTACGAAGAATTAAAAGATGTGATTGATCAAGGATTAAAAGATCAAAAAATCGATCTTTCTTATTTCAGGACAAAGGAATTCGTTGATCGGTATTTAACAATTAATTCATTCACGGATGGAAGAAATCTTGATCGAATTGATGAACGTTTAAAGGAATTGAACATTATATGAGTTATCGTTTTACGAATCGTGAAACGAATATTGTAAAGGGTTTTGCGATTTTATTTATGTATGTTCATCACTTTTATCTTGATCCAAGTCGCTATAAAGAATACGATATCCTCTTTCTTCTTGGACAAGAGCGAGTGACGAAATTAGCGGTATTTTTTAAGATTTGTGTAGCAATTTTTATGTTTCTTTCTGGTTACGGAATGTATGTAAGTGCGATTCGAAAAGAAAAAAGCACTTTATGGAAGGCGATGATCAATTACAGTGTAGTACGCTATGTAAAACTTATATTTCCCTTTTTCTTTATTTTTTGGTTATCACAACTTATTTTTTATCCGACAGGACGTTATTTAACTATTTACGGAACAGGGACACGATCTTTATTATATGTATTGATTGATATGTTTGGATTTGCCGATTTATTACATACACCTACCTTTTTGGGAACATGGTGGTATATCGGTCTGATTTCTTTGGTCATTTGGTCTTTTCCAATCTTATTTAAAGCGTTTTATAAATATCCGCGAATTTTTTCAATTGGTGTATTGATGGCTTGTTGTATACCTTCTATAAAAGAAATAAACTATATTCGCTGGCTTCCTGTTTTTGTGATGGGGATGATTTTCGCCCGATATAAGGTATTCGAAAAAATTGCTTTTTGGATCGGCAATCAAAAGAAAAGCATTCAGTTTATTATATTTATTATTGGAGTTTTATTGTTGATTGGAGCAATTTATTTTCGTATGATTCCTAAGATTCCGGTAGGAATAAAAGATTTAATAGCAACTACCATTTGGATCAGCTTTATCGCGATATTTTTTGTGAAAATCAGAGGACTTAACAAGATCATGGAAGCTCTCGGAATCCATTCGATGACTATGTTCTTGACTCATACATTTATACGAACAACATATTTTCAAGATTTTAGTTACGGATTTTATTATGCGGGAATTAACTTGATCGTATTTACGATTGTAACCTATATGATCGCATTAGGAATTGATTTATTCCGAAAACAAATCGGATATGATCGGTTTATCAATAAAGTCGCAAAGTTAATAATGAGGTAAATATATGAAAATCCTACGAATAGTGAAAAAAATAGCAGGGAAAATAATAAAAACAGGATACAAGCTCACTTACAAGCTAATTCCCGTAGATCCAAAGCTCGTAATCTTTATCTCTTTTCACGGGCGCGGATATTCAGACAATCCCAAAGCGATTTTTGAGCAAATGAAAAAAGACCCGGCTTTTGAAGGGTATCGTTTTATTTGGTTCATCAAAAATCACAAAAAGAAAAATTTGGATATTCCCGGAGCAAAAGTCGTAGAATATTTCAGTATTCCGTACTTTTTTTACATGTCTCGCGCCAAATTTTGGATCATTAACTGCAAGATGCCAACGTATATTTGGAAAAAGTCCGAACAAGTCTATTTGCAGACATGGCATGGGACACCATTGAAACGATTGGCTCATGACATCAATGTTGCCGAAGATACGACTTTCTATCGTTCAGGAGCTTCTTATGATCAAATGGTAAGTAGTTATGACATTGATGTGCAGCGCTATAATTATATGATTTCTCCAAATAAGTTTTGCACAAAAGTATTTCAGACTTCTTTCGGGATTGATCGTGCTCGATTGATTGAAACCGGCTATCCGAGAAACGATTTTCTGACCAATCATACGAATGAAGATGTGATTAGGATCAAAAAACAATACGCGATCCCTCTGGATAAAAAAGTAGTTTTGTATGCTCCGACATGGCGAGATAATTCATATGTCGCGGCAGGATATACTTTCGAGCTGCAAGTGGATTTCCATCAATGGAAAAAGATGCTTCCCGAAGATACGGTTGTTGTGTTTAAACCTCATTATTTGATTATCAATCATTTTGAAAACGATAAAGAGCTGGAAGGATTTCTATATTCGATTCCTGCCAGTGCGGAAATTAGTGAATTGTATATCATTGCCGATCAAATGGTTACTGATTACTCAAGTGTCTTTTTTGATTATGCGATTTTAAAACGTCCGATTTATTTTTACATGTATGATCTGGAGCAGTACGCCGCAGATTTGAGAGGATTTTATTTGGATATCCATAATGATCTTCCGGGAAAGATTTATCGTGATGAAGCAAAAATGCTTGAAGATATTGCACAAAAAAATTATGATTATTCTAAATTGGAAACTTTTAACGCATACTATAACAATAAGGAAGATGGGCATGCAGCCCAAAGGGTATTGGATACTTTAAAAAAAGATCGGTAGGTAAATAAAAATGGGACTGAATAAGATTATCTTGAATATTTCATTAAGTATTGTCAATATTCTGACCTTTTTTATCCGTCCCCATTTCAATCGGATCTTATTTATTTCTTTGACAGCGGATCATTTAAGCTCCGATTTCAAACAAATCAATCATGCGCTTGAAAAAGAAAACAAGTACGAAATCAAATATAATTTAGTAAAATTCAAGAAAAATTTGGTCGGAGATTTTCTTTATTTTCTTAATTGTTTAAAACAAGTTGTGGAAATCAAAAGAGCACGGCTTGTCATTATTAACGACAACAACTATGTCATTTCCCGCATGAAGCCAAAACATACCAAAGTACTGCAAGTGTGGCATGCAGCAGGAGCTGTGAAAAAATTCGGCAATCAGATTAAACGACAGTACGAAATAAAAAACTATGATGCTGTGATCTCGAGCTCTTCATATTGGAAAGAAAGCTATGCTCAAGCTTTCGGTGTAAGCGAAAATCAAATTTATGATTGCGGAATGGCTAGAATCGATCGTTTGCTCAATGAAGATAAAATGAAAAAAAAAGTCAGCGAATTTTATGCTCGCTATCCTCAAACGAAAGAAAAGCAATGCATATTGTATGCACCGACATTTCGAGGAAATATCATTGATGGTTTTCAAATCGAATCACTCGATCTTGACAAGATTTCTCAAAATCTTCCGGAACATATGATGATTTTATATAAATTTCATCCGCTTCTTGGAGAAGTTCGATTCAAGACGGACAAAGCTCTGGCCGTCAATAACGAAGACCTTTATACTTTAATGCATATCAGCTTTTGTTTGATTTCCGACTATTCAAGCGTGATTTTCGATTATTCTCTTTTGAACAAACCGATGATCGCTTATGTTCCCGATTTGGACCATTATCGAGAAACGATTGGATTGAATATAGATTATGAAAGAGAATTTCCGGGAGCGATTTGTTTTAAAGAAAACGAAGTGTTAAGTGCAATCACCCGGCTTGATTCTTATAATTATGAAAAATTATCTGATTTTCAGAAAAAATATATAGTTCATACAGATGGAAAAGACACGAAACGCATCGTGCATCTGATCCATGAGCTGATGAAATAAAAAAAGACGCTAGTTTGCGTCTTTAAATTTTACTTCTATCTTATATTGATCATGGATCGTTTCCGACATATTCAGCAATTTCGTAATCGCATCCATCGTATTTTGACGAGCTGTTTCGTAAATGTTTTTTTGTTTAAGTTCTTCATCGACTGCTTCTTTTTGCTGGATCGCAAATTCTTTGTAGTCATTGACACTGATCGGATTGAATACGTTTTTCGATTCATTGTATACTTCGATACTTTTTTCATCGATTGTATTCGATAATACTTCGACATCCGGAAGCTGAATCGAAATTTTATTATTCGTTACCGTAATGTCTGCCTGGTCAAGATCGACACCAAGCTGTGCTTCACCCTCATACGTTAAGATAAAATACTTATTGGTCAAAGGGATCGACCATCCATTGATTTCAAGAGAATTTTCATAACGTCCGACCTTGGAATAATTGTATTTGGTGGTAATAAGTTCCAAGGCACTTTGAAGCTGTTCAAGAACGGTTGTATTCGTCACCTTGGCTTCTCCCTGCCCAATATTTAAGTTGACCATTCCAAAGAACAAGAACGCACCGATCAATATTCCAATCACGAGCATGATCAAATAAGATTTCCAATTTTTTAATTTTTTCATGATCTTATCATAACATATCTTTTCAGATGTGAATACCATATGAATACATAATATGTGCTATAATAATTCAACGGAGGATTCCCTATGACAAAATTACAGTTTATACAAGCTATCCACGAATTAGGCATCCAATTGACCCAGCAGCAATTGGAGCAATTCGAACAGTATATGCATATGCTTCAGGAATGGAATGAAAAAATGAATTTGACCGCAATCACGGAAGAAGAAGAAGTTTGGGAAAAACATTTCTATGATTCGATTCTTCCTTTTGCTTCGCTTGATCCTGCATCTATGTGTGATGTGGGAAGTGGTGCGGGATTTCCAGGAATTCCGGTCAAAATTGCTTTTCCGAAATGCAAGATGACCTTGATCGAGCCATTACAGAAACGTTGCCGATTCCTTGAGGCGGTAGTGGAAGAACTTGGATTGGATAATGTCAAGATCATTAATGAGCGTGCTGAAGATTATGCGAAAGATCATCGGGAAAATTTTCAAATCGTCAGTGCTCGTGCAGTCGCAAAACTTTCTATTTTGCTGGAACTTTGCATACCTTTGCTTAAAGTGAATGGAATTATGGTTGCCTTAAAAGGAAAAAACGGAAACGAAGAGCTTCAGCAAGCGAAAAGAGCCATTTCGGAACTGGGGATCCAACTGATTAAAGAAGAAAAAACTACAATTGAAGACGGAAGCACAAGAATTAATTTGTATTTTGAGAAAATGCGTCCGACACCAAAAAAATATCCGCGGGCATACGCACAAATCAAGAAAAAACCATTGGAGGAATAAATAAACATGGGAAAAATTATTGCGATTTCAAATCAAAAAGGAGGGGTTGGAAAGACAACCACCGCCATCAACGTTTCCAGTGGTTTGGCAAAGCTCGATAAAAAAGTTTTGCTCATTGACTTTGATGCTCAAGGCAACGCTTCCCAAGGGCTGGGAGCGATTACGAGCGTAGGGCAGCCGACAGTATATGCTGTATTGATGGACGATTATCCAATCGAAAAAGCAATTGTCCATGATCAGAAAAGCGGTGTTGATATTTTACCGGCGAATATGTCTTTGGCAGGGGCCGATCTGATGATGGATAAAATCGGTGCCGGAAAAGAAACGCTTCTCAAACGTGTCCTGCAGCCGATCAAAGACAATTATGATTATATTTTGATTGATTGTCCGCCTTCTTTAGGCTTGCTGACGACCAACGCATTAACAGCTGCAAACAGCGTGCTGATCCCGGTACAATGTGAATATTACGCCCTTGAAGGAGTCACGCAATTGTTGATTACGATCCGGATCGTGCAGCAAACTTCGAATTCCGGATTGAAGATCGAAGGCATTTTAATGACCATGTACAATAGTAGTACGAATTTAAGTGCAGAAGTTTCTCAAGACGTCCGTCAGTCGTTCGGAAAACTTGTATATCAAAATTCGATCCCGCGCAATGTGCGCTTATCCGAAGCGCCAAGCCGGGGACTTTCTATTTTCGAATACGATCCGCGATCGAAAGGAGCGGTTGCCTATATGGCTTTATGTGAAGAACTATTAAATAGAAATGGGGATAAATAAAATGAGCACATCGCGTTTAGGAAAAGGATTAACAACGATTTTCGGACAAGATGTTTCCAAGGTGCTCGATGATATTCAAAATGGGGAAATCGATACGGTTGTACAGGAACAAACGCAAATTCCCGTTAACGAGATTCGGCCGAATCCGTATCAGCCAAGAAAAGTATTTGATGATGAAGCACTTCAGGAATTGAGATCTTCGATCGAACAGCACGGCGTGTTTACCCCGATACTTGTGAAAAAAAGTATTTCGGGATACGATCTGATTACCGGAGAGCGCCGATTAAGAGCAAGCAAATTAGCGGGACTGGCAACGATTCCGGCCATTATCGTGCAATTTGATGATCAGGAAATGATGGAGATCGCTTTGCTTGAAAACATACAGCGGGAAGATCTTAACGTAATAGAAGAGGCAAGAGCTTACGAGCAGCTTATCCAAAAATTGGGATACACCCAGGAGCAGCTTGCTAAACGTGTCGGAAAAAGCCGTGAGCATATCACGAATCTTCTCCGTCTTTTGAAGTTGCCGGAAGATGTCCAGCAATTTGCGATCGATAAGCAGTTGTCTATGGGGCATATTCGTGCGCTTTTATCTTTGAAAAACGAAGAAGAAATGCGACGGATTGCAAAACTTGCCATTCATCAAGGATTGTCTGTCCGGAAAGTAGAACAGCTCGTCAAAGAAAGTACACAAAAAAAAGGAAAAAGTGTACCTCTTGAAAAGAACATATTTGTAAAGGAAGCCGAAAAGCAAATGGAAGAATACTTTCAAACATCGGTAAAAATCGCAAATCATAACATCATGATTCACTTTGAAAACGATTCCGATCTTACACGGGTCATGGAATTGCTGGGGTTGACCGAAAAAGATTAACACAAGAAGTTTCTTGTGTTTTTTTTTACTATCATGTATGATTAGAAAATCATGGAGAACAAATGAAAAAGCGCCAGGACTGCGAAAGCAGTTGACGAGGACCAGATTTTTCGAAAGATTCGGCGGGTGATCTGGAGGCTTGATACAGTCTGAACGATGGACAAAACCATATTGTGAAATATGAACAAATCCAAAGAAGTATCCTCCATGAAAGAAATAATAAGAAAAATGGAGGATTTTTTATGTGTGGAATTACAGCCTACACCGGGAAAGGGAGAGCTCTGCCCTTTTTGATCCAAGGATTGGAAAAACTAGAGTACAGAGGATATGATTCGGCCGGAATCACATTAGTAGACAACAAAGAACTTGTGACGATTAAGACCAAAGGAGCGCTTAACGCTTTGAAAGAGCAGTTGAGCACACTTCGCCTTGATCAAAAAGCGGGGATCGGACATACGCGCTGGGCTACTCACGGGATCCCTTCGAATTTGAACTCTCACCCTCATACGAATGCATCCAATACGCTTTCGATCGTTCATAACGGAATCATCGAAAACTATCAATCCATCAAAGAAGGATTGGCTATGCAAGGATATACCTTCGTTTCGCAAACGGATAGCGAAGTCATCGTTCATTTGCTGGACTATTATTATCAAGGAGATATGAAAGCCACATTGCAAAAAGTGATGAGCTATCTGGAAGGTAGTTATGCGCTATGTGTGTTGAATGTCGATGAACCAGAAACAATTTATGTTGCAAAAAAAGAAAGCCCGATGGTATTAGGAATGGATGAAAGTTCCGCTTTTTGCGCCAGTGATATTCCGGCCCTTATTTCTTATACAAAAGATATGATTTCCTTGGAAGATCATCAAATGGCCGTCTTACGTCCCGGAACGATTGAAATTTTCGATCAGCAAGGACAGAAAGTCGAGCCGAAGATCATTCACATACCTTATGATCTGGAAGCTGCACAAAAAAACGGTTACGACACGTTTATGGAAAAAGAAATGCATGAACAGCCGTACGTGATTAAAGAAACTTTAAGAGGCCGGATTGAAAATTCGATTGTCATGCCTGAACTTGATTCGATTGACCTGCATGAGTATGATCATGTGTACTTGATTGCCTGCGGAACTGCTTATCATGCTTCTCTTTATGCGCAATATCTTGGACGGGAATGGATGGATATTCCGATTACGTGTGTTCCTGCGAGTGAGTTCCGCTACGGAAACTATATTGTCAACGATCGATCACTTTGTATCTTTGTATCGCAGTCCGGAGAAACCGCGGATACGCTTGCAGCATTGAAAATGTGTCTGGAAAAAAACGCTATGACGATTGCTGTCAGCAATGTTTTGGATTCTTCGTTGGCTCGTCTGGCTCACATTCCGATGTATACGTGCGCAGGTCCGGAAATCGCGGTCGCAAGTACAAAAGCGTATACGACCCAATTGGTTTTATTGGCAGCCATGATGGTGAAGTTAGCCCAAAATTCTGGATATGAAGTCAAGGATATCGATCAATTCATTTATGATTTGAAACAAATTCCGAACCTTGTCAAAAAAACGCTCGAAAAAAAAGAAATCATCGAGCAATATGCGAAACTGCTGAAAGATCAAAGAGATGCATATTTTATTGGTCGTCAGCTCGATTATGTCAATGTCCTCGAAGGGGCTTTGAAATTAAAGGAAATTTCCTATGTCCATGCAGACGCATATTATGCCGGAGAATTAAAACACGGACCAATCGCACTCATTGATCAGGGAACGGTCGTGATTGCGCTGGCAACCCAGAAGGAAGTGGCAGCCAAGACGATTTCGAATATCGAAGAAACGATTGCCCGCGGCGCGAACGTTATTTTGATTACAGCACCGGGCATTCATTCCGAAAAGATCGAACGGCAAATCAAGATCGAAGCGGTTCATCCTTACTTGTCGGGAATCTTGGTAACGGTCCTTTTGCAGCTGTTTGCTTTTTATACCGCAAAAGAAAAAGACTGCAACGTCGATCAGCCGAGAAATCTTGCTAAAAGTGTTACAGTCGAGTAACCTGATTCTTGATATATGCGCATGTTTTTTCGAGTCCGTATTCAGATAAATAACACAATAAATAAAGAATGAGCCGATCCGTTTCGGGATGAATGAGGATACGGTTTCTTCCTTGCATATAGTAGTCAAGTGCACTGTGATCAGTGTACTTTTCTTTTTGGTAAATCATGCTTGCCGCCACACGATCGCAAAACATTTCATAGACGTATTGTTCGGGCATCCGGATAGGGCGCACGCCATTCTTCGAATTATCGAGCCAATACTCCCAATGATGGGGATTTCTTCCTTTATGGTGCAGCCAAGACATTGAATAGCCTTCCGCTTCCTTTTGGGCATCGATCGGGGAACGAAATCCTTGATAATACCGAAAACCTGTTTTCAGTTCGATCCATGAATATTTACTCAGATCATGAAGCAGACCTTGTTTATATAGCCCGCAGCGAAAGCAAAGTTCCATGACTTTGAACTTGTGTTTGTTTATCGTAGACAAATGCCCTTTCATTTTTGAAGTGTCAATCATATTCCTATTTTATCACGCCAAAGGAATGAAAATGAAGAAAATGCTTTCAAAAAGCCAGAAAAGCCTTTCATTGTTGGTGAAAAAACTAAAAATTTCTTGAAAACAATATTTCATATTGCTAAAATTGAAACATCAATAAGAAGTTTATTTAGGAGGAGATTAAAATGAACTCACAAAAATTATTTGCGGGTCTTGCATCGGCTTCAATGCTGCTCGGACTTGTGGGCTGCGGAAGTTCCGGTTCAGGCTCATCTTCGAGCAAACCGTTGATCGTAGGAGCGACCCAGGAACTTGCCGGTGTCTTTTCACCGATTTTCTATCAATCAGCTTATGATGGCTGGGTAGTGGATATGATTTATGAGCCGCTTCTTCGTTATACGAAGGATTCAGAGCTGAAGCCTTATTTAGCAGAAGAAATGCCAGAAATCAGTGAAGACGGAAAGACAATTACATTCAAGATCAAAGACGGAATCAAATTCTCGGACGGAACCGATCTTGATGCAAACGATGTAAAATTTACATACACATTGATGGCCGATCCTTCATACGATGGACGTTTCACGGGAAACGTTGATTTCATTGAAGGATATAAAGAATACCATGATGGCGATGCGACTGAATTGACTGGTGTTGAAGTTGTGGACGAACATACGGTAACGTTCCACTTGACGGATACACAATATGATTCTGTCAGTACGCTCGGTACTATGGGCATCATTTCAGATGAACAATACGAATACAAAAAAGGCGATCTGGGAGATTACAAATCCAAAAACGATCAGCCAATGGGTTCGGGACCATATGTTTTGAACAGCTATGATAAAGCGTCCGGGGCTTCATTGAAGAAAAACGAAAATTATACAGGGGACGGCGATTATAAGATTGAACAAGTCGTAATCAAAACAATTGCCGAAGCGACCGAATTGACTTCATTGGAAAACGGCGATATCAACTATTTCCCTGAATCGATCGAAGCAGATATCATCGGACCTGCTTCATTGAACGAAAATTTAACATTCGATCACTATTTCCGGGCAGCTGAAGGTTTCTTCGGATACAACTGCGAGTCCGGAGTAACGAAAGACCCTGCAGTTCGCCAGGCATTGTCTTATGCGACAAATCGTCAGGAATTCATTGACGCGTACTTAAAATATCCGGAAGCGTCTGATGAATTGAAAGAAGTACCTCTTGGTTATGCGCCGGATGTTTACTGGAACCCGGTTTCTGCAAACCTTGGAAAAGTCGTAACTGGTGAAGAACGTCTGGATGGATTGACAATTTACGATTACGATATCGAAAAAGCAAAACAGACACTCGAAGATGCCGGATGGAAAGTCGGATCTGACGGTATTCGTGAAAAAGACGGAGAAAAATTAACGGTTAAATTCCTGTTGAGCGAAGGAAACTCCGTTCTTGAAATGTTGATTCCGATCATTCAGAAATCATGGAAAGAAATTGGTGTTGACTTAAAACAAAATACAGTAGATTTCAATACATTGCTTGATACAGTAACTCCTGGCAGCGGTGATGAAGACTGGAACGTATTCTTCATGGCTACTTCTTATACTGGTGTCGAAAATGCGGATTCGAACTATAACTTAAGAAGCAACGATCCGAACAACTATTCAAGATTGAAAGATCCGAAATTGGATGAAGAGTTGGCCGCAGGTCGTGGCACAATGGATGAAGAAGCATCTGTTAAAGCTTACAAAGAAGCGATGATCACAGAAAACGAACTGATTCCATATTTGCCAATTTACGGAAATGAACTGTTCAACATTTACGCAAAGAATGTAAAACTTACCGAGACCGGACCAGTTCGCTCTTGGGCCCAAGCTCTGGATTCTGCTGAAATCGAATAAAACGATGTTACAAAGAGCAAGCCGCAAGACTTGCTCTTATTCTAATTTTCAAAAGAGATCTTTTGGAAATTAGAATAAACAAAAAGATTTTCTTTTATTCTTTGATTTCAGAGCGTATATCTGAATGAATTTGATTATGATAATTTCGAAAAGGAGGAAATATTTATGTTTAAGTATACGATTAAACGTCTAATCACGATGATCCCGGTCGTTTTGATTATTTCTATCCTGATCTTTTCCGTTGTAAAAGCAATGCCCGGGGATGAGGTTACTACATACCTTGGTCCCGGTTCACGTGCTTCAGAGGAAACGCGTCAGGAAGTTCGCGCAAAGCTAGGATTGGATAAAAGCTTGCCGGAACAATATCTTTTGTGGCTCCAGCGTGTCGCAACAGGGGATTTGGGAACATCCATTGCTTTGAGAAAACCGGTTGGAGAAATTATCGGTTCTTACGTTTGGAATACATTTTATTTGAATGCGCTTGCTTTGATCGTGGCTTTGATTTTCGCAATACCGATCGGTATCAAACAAGCAGTAAAGAAAGGGTCGACTTTCGATAATTTTTGGACTGTATTCTCGCTGCTGGGAATCAGTGTTCCGACCTTCTTCTTTGCGTTAGTGCTCATTTTCTATGTAGCCTTGAATCTCGGATTGCCAATCTCGGGAATGAGGGATACATTGCTTTCGAGTTTCGGATACGATAACGTTTGGCAGGAATTCGGGGATGTTGCTATTCACTCTATCCTTCCGGTTACTGTATTGGCATTCGGATCTTTTGCGACATTTTCACGTTATGTGCGTAACTCAATGGTCGAAGTCATCAATATGGATTATGTGCGTACAGCACGTGCAAAAGGTTTGAAAGAAAAAACCGTTATTTATAAACATGCGTTCAGAAATGCTCAAATTCCTTTAGTTACTTTATTAGGTTTGTATATTCCTTCTTTGTTCAGCGGAGCAGTCATTTTGGAAACTGTTTTTGTCTGGCCGGGTATCGGTAAAGTATTGATTGATGCGGTCAATCAGCGAGATACTTCGTTGATCATGGCCTGTCTTGTTTTCTCGGCAATCTTAATGATCTTAGGTAACTTACTGAGTGACCTGTGCTATTCTCTTGTCGATCCGCGAGTTAAGGTTGATAGTTAAGGGGGAAAATTTATGGCTAAAAAAGATGCAGTTGTATTAAATACAGGCGAGAAGATCGAATCCGTCGGCCCTTGGATGATCGCGTGGCGAAAATTTCGAGCCAACAAGGTCGCAATGGCCGGATTGATCATCTTTGTATTGATCGTTTTAAGTGTGATTTTTGTACCGATATTTATGGGAATCGATGTGCATGACTACGATGTTTCGATCGCAAACCAAGCGCCTAGTGCCGCTCACTGGCTCGGAACCGATAATCAGGGCCGTGATTGTATGTATCGTTTGTTTTTAGGTGGACGAATTTCTATTATGGTAGGTTTGCTTGCGGCATTGCTTACCGTGATCTTAGGATGTATCATCGGCGGTATTTCCGGTTATTACGGTGGATTTGCCGACAACATTTTAATGCGTTTTTCGGAAATCGTATACGCTTTGCCATTTACACCAATGATTATTGCGGTTGCGGCAACGATGGTTTGGGTTCCTCAAAATCAGAAAATGTATACTGTGGCGCTGCTGATCGGTATCTTATCATGGCCGGGTCTTGCCCGACTTGTACGTGGACAGATCCTGACATTGCGCGAACAGGAATTTATGCAGGCTTGTACAGCTTTAGGTTTTTCGGATTTCTCGAAGATTTTCAAACACTTATTGCCAAACGTCATTTCTTTGGTCATTGTCAACGCAACTTTGCAGATGGCAAGCGCAATCTTGACTGAAGCCGGACTTTCGTTTCTTGGTATGGGTGTCATGCCGCCGACGCCATCTTGGGGTAACTTGATGAACTTGGCTCGCGATCAACGTATTTTTCAGTATTATCCTTGGCAATGGATGCCGGCAGGGATCATGTGTTTGTTAACAGTTGTTTCGATCAACTTGATCGGTGAAGGTCTGCGTGATGCGTTTGACCCGAAAGAACTTCAATAGGAAGCGGGTGCGAATATGTCAGTAAATAAGAAAATTTTACGCGTAGAAGATTTACGTGTGTATTTCCATACAAAAAAAGGAGATTCCAAAGCTGTAGACGGAAATCATTTTACAATGTATGAAAATGAAACTTTGGCGATTGTGGGTGAGTCCGGATGCGGGAAATCCGTAACAGCAATGTCTATTCTCGGATTGGTTTCCGAACCAGGTGAAATCATGCCCGGATCGAAGATTATTTATATGGGAGAAGTTGAGAAGGATGAAGACGGATTGAATCTTGCGACAGCTACCGACGAGCAGATTCGTCATATTCGCGGAAATGAAATCTCCATGATTTTTCAGGAACCGATGACTTCGCTCAATCCGGTCTTTACGGTCGGGGATCAAATTATCGAAAACATCACGATCCATGAAACTGTTTCAAAAGAAGAAGCTCGGCAAAGAGCGATTGATTTGCTTGGACAAGTCGGAATTTCACGTCCTGAAAGCGTGATTGATAATTATCCGTTCCAATTATCGGGAGGTATGTGTCAACGTGTTATGATCGCGATGGCTCTTTCCTGCAATCCGAAGCTGCTGATTGCGGATGAACCGACTACCGCATTAGACGTAACCATTCAAGCACAGATCCTGACTTTGATGAATCAGTTAAAAGAAAAGACAGGTACAAGTATCATGTTGATCACACATGACCTTGGGGTCGTTGCGCAAGTTGCCGACAACGTAAATGTTATGTATGCAGGAAAAGTCGTGGAAACAGCTCCTGTTGTGGAGTTGTTTAAAAATCCGAAACATCCGTATACAATCGGTTTGATGCATTCTATGCCTTCCCTGGCAACAGAAGGAAAACGGCTTGCGACAATCGAAGGGACTGTACCGAATCCTTTGTATTTGCCAAAAGGCTGTTATTTTGCGGATCGCTGTCCGAATGCGATGCCGATTTGTCGTGAAAAACAGCCAACTGCGACCAAGATTGCTTCACGTCATCGTGTTTGGTGTTTCTTGTATGAAAATACAGAAGAAACTGTTGTTGAAGAAGTAGTAGAAGAAGTGGAGGCATAGAGATGGCACAAGAACGTAAAAAAATACTGGAAGTCCGTGATGTCAAAAAATACTTTCCGCTTGGAAAAGGTCGTTTAAAAGAAGGTGCCCCTTGTGTCAAGGCAGTGGATGGGATCACATTTGATCTTTACGAAGGGGAAACTTTAGGTCTTGTCGGCGAATCGGGATGTGGAAAGTCTACGCTTGGACGTACGATTATTCGTTTATATGAGCCGACATCCGGAACAATCCTTTTTGAAGGAGAAGATATCGGAAAGAAATCTCGGAAAGAAATGCGTAAACTTCGCGAAAAGATGCAGTTCATTTTCCAGGATCCGTATTCCTCTCTTAATCCGCGAATGAATGTGTTTAATATTTTGGCTGAACCACTACTCGCACATGGAATTTTTAAACGTGGTCCGGAATTGGAAGCTTATGTAAAAGATCTGATGGATAAATGCGGATTGCCAAGTTATTATTGCTATCGATATCCACACCAGTTTTCAGGTGGACAAAGACAGCGTATCGGTATTGCTCGGTCTTTGGCACTCAATCCTAGCTTTATCATTTGCGATGAGCCGGTCAGCGCATTGGACGTTTCGATTCAGTCGCAGATCATTAACTTGATGAAGGATATGCAAGAAGAAAAAAATATTTCCTATATTTTTATTTCTCATGACCTTTCTGTTGTAAAACATATTTCCGATCGAGTAGGTGTAATGTATTTAGGATCTATGGTGGAATTGGCTTCGAAAGAAAATATTTATGATAATCCTCAGCATCCGTATACTAAAGCTTTAATTGCGGCAATTCCGATCCCGGATCCGGAAAAACGAAATGAGATGAAACTGATCGAGGGAGAAATTCCAAGCAATGTCAATACGCCGACAGGATGTAAGTTCCATCCTCGGTGTCCGTATGCAAAAGACATCTGCAAAGAAAAAGAGCCGCCGGTCAAAGAAATTGAACCTGGTCACTATGTGAAATGCTGGTTTGCTGGTGAATTTTAATGTCGCGGCATAAGCCAACCATACATGAAATGCTCGAGAAAAAACAAAAAAAGCCCGGTAAGGTGGATGAGCTTGAAAAAGATGATTTCCGAGCATTAAACAAAGCGGCTTTTCAAGTATTTGCTCCAGTCATTCTCGGCGCTGTGATCATTCTCGGCGTGATCATTGCGATTTTTACATGGATATATTCATAATCAAAAACAGAAGATTTCTTCTGTTTTTCAGAGTGTTGACAAACTACCTATTTTGAAAAAATTAAATTTCAATAAAATAAAAGTGGGTAAAAAGGTCTAAAAAAAGAGTAATATTAGGTACTTAAATACCTCAAATTGCTCTTTTTTTATTCATTTGTGGGAGAAAAATAAAAAGCTGTGACAAAGCCGATTTGAAAAATCGACTTTGTCAACAGCCTGAAAAACAGAAGATTTCTTCTGTTTTTTTGTGTGTCGATACAGAAAAACAGGCGTATAATAAACATATTAAAGAGATTGAATAAAGGAGGAAATCGAGGATGAAGTTTAAAGACTATCCCTATGAACATTTAGATGAAAAAGTGCTTCATGAGCAATTCGAACAAATTGACAACGCACTCAAAACATCGCAAAACTATGAGCAGTTTTACGATGCATTTAAAGAGCTTGATCAGCTCAATCGTCATATTCAGACGATGAGCGGATTGTGCAATACCCGTCATACAATTGACACGAAAGATGAATTTTACACGAAAGAAAATGATCATTATGATCATATCTTGCCGTTGATCCAAAACGATATGGTCAAGACCACAAAAACAATTTGGAACAGTCCGTATTTTGAACAATTGAAAAAAGATGTACCTGAAACATATTTCTTATTAAAAGAAATGGAAATGAAGGCGTTTGATGAAAGCATTATTGAAGATATGCAGGAAGAAAATAAACTGGCTTCCGCTTATCAGGCGTTGGTTGCAAGTGCGGATGTCGAATTTGACGGGGAACATTATTCTTTGGCGGGATTAGAAGTAAAGATGAACGATTCCAACCGTAAGATTCGTGAAGAAGCGACGAAAGCTTACTGGGGATGGTTTGAGGATCACGAAAAAGAATTAGGCGACCTTTACGACCAAATGGTGAAGGTTCGTACACGTATGGCGAAAAAATTAGGATTTGAAAACTATATTCCTTTAGGATATTTGCGAATGACACGTTTAGATTACGATCAGGACGATGTGGCAAATTACCGCAAACAAGTCTTAAAATATGTTGTTCCGTTTGCCAATGAACTTTATGCCCGACAACAAAAACGTTTAGGTTATGATACATTGCACGTATGGGATGAAAAGATCGAATTTTTAACCGGAAATCCAAAACCGAAATATAATCGAAAAGAAATGGTCGAGCGTGCATTGAATATGTATAAAGAACTGGACCCGAAAACGGGAGAGTTTTTCCAGTTTATGGTGGATCATGAATTGCTGGATCTGGATTCTTATCCGGGAAAAGCAGCTGGTGGATACTGTACATATTTTCCGGATTATGATTCTCCGTTTATTTTCGCGAATTTTAATCAGACAAGCCACGATGCGGAAGTGCTGACTCATGAAGCAGGCCATGCGTTCCAAGCATATAGCTCAAAACATATCATGCCTTATGATTGTGCGTGGCCGACATTGGAATCGTGCGAGATTCATTCGATGTCAATGGAATTTTTCACGTATCCGTGGATGCCGTTATTTTTCGAAGAAGATACGGACAAATATTACTATAATCATCTTGGAGGGGCTGTAAAATTCCTGCCTTACGGCGTTCTGGTCGATCATTTCCAGCATGAGGTGTATGCACATCCGGAAATGAGTCCGGAAGAAAGAATGGCAACATGGCGCCGTTTGGAAAAACAATATTTACCACATAAAAATTACGAAGGGGTTCCGATTCTCGAGAAAGGCGGATGGTGGTTCCGTCAGCTTCATATTTTTATGAATCCTTTCTATTATATCGATTACACGCTTGCGCAAGTTTGTGCAATGCAGTTTTGGGCACGACTTCAAGCAAAAGATCCCGAAGCATTTGAAGACTATAAAAAGATCTGTACGATCGGCGGAAGTCTTCCTTTCAAATCCATTGTAAAAGAAGCAGGATTGAAAGTTCCGTTTGACGACGGAAGCCTGGAAGGTGTGATGGAAGAAGTCCGGACGTGGTTTGATCACGCAGATGATTCAAAATTGTAAGAGAAAGAATTAGACTTGATTTTATAGAAGAAAGTGTTATAATAGCCTAGCACTTACTTTGAACACACAATGAGGTTCAAGGCGGAAGGAGGATAAAAGTATGAAAAAAGGAATTCATCCAAATTACCATACTGTTAAAGTTATCTGTTCTTCTTGCGGTAATGAATTCGAAACAGGAAGCACGATCAAAGGTGATGAATTGCGTGTAGATACTTGCAGCAATTGCCACCCATTCTTCACAGGTCGTCAACGTTTCGCTGCCGCTCAAGGACGTATTGAAAAATTTAACAAGAAGTATGGCTTGAAAGACGGAAAGTAAAATATAAATGAACAGCGCTTTGATGCGCTGTTTTTTCATATAAAAGAAGGGAGAGAAACCTATGTTTAATCCAGCAAAAAGAATGAAACAGTTTCACCAATCAGTCTTTACTAATCTAAACGAGCAAAAAGAAAAATACGAGAAAAGAACAGGTAAAAAAACAATAGACCTTTCTTTAGGATCTCCGAATATCAGTCCGGATCCGAAGATCATTGAAGCATTGGCAAAAGCGATACATAAACCGGAAAATTATAAGTACGCAATCAAGCCTCTCCCGAAAATGATCGAAAGCATCCAGAATTGGTATCATGATCGGTATGAAATCGATCTTAAAAAAGATGAGATCGCCCTTCTTCAAGGATCTCAGGAAGCATTGGTAAATCTTCCTCTCATTTATTGCGACGAGGGAGATGGAATCCTTGTTCCGGATCCTTACTATCCGGTTTATGTGGATGCACCCAAAATGGCCGGTGCGAAGATTCTTTATACTCCTTTGAAAAAAGAAAATAATTACCTCGTAGACTTTACAAAGATTACCAAAGAAGAAAGACAAAAGGCGAAAATGATGATTGTCTGTTATCCCAATAATCCGACAGGAGCAATTGCTCCCGACTGGTTTTATGAACAGCTGATTCAATTTGCGAAAGAAAACGACATTTTGATCGTTCATGACAACGCATACAGCGAATTGCTCTTTGACGGAAAAAAAGGCAAAAGCTTTCTTTCGTTTGAAGGGGCCAAAGAAGTGGGAGTAGAAATCAATTCGTTTTCCAAAACGTACGGTATGGCCGGAGCGCGTCTTGGTGTCCTTGTAGGCAATAAAGAGGTAATCAAACACTATAAGATTCTCAAATCAAATATGGATTATGGAATATTCTTACCGATCCAATATGCAGGAATCGCAGCTCTAAACGAAGGCGGAAGTTCTATTGAAACAACAAGACAGGAATACCAAGAGCGGCGCAATATAATGGTAAAAGAGTTCACAAAAGCGGGTTGGCCAATTCAGCCTTCTTGCGCAACCATGTTTATTTGGGCTCAGATTCCCGATCAATACGAAGATTGTGTGCAGTTCGCAAAAGAGTTGTTGAACAAGACAGGAATTATCGTTACACCCGGACTCTCCTTTGGCGAAGAAGGAAAACGTTTTGTTCGTCTTGCACTTGTGCAGGATCAAAAAATCATTTGCGAAGCAGCGGATCGAATAAAACAAAGCAGATTTTTTAAATAGGAAAAGCCCGCAAGTATTCATATGATTGCTCAGAAATCGCTTTTTGTGAGATCGAATATGAGTTTTCAACGCAATCAGATGGTTTCAATCAAACATTCAAAAATCTATGTTGTGAATAAAAGCGTATTCGTATTTCTTTTCAAACATGAAATTTTCTCAAAACGCATATTTCACTGAAATTTTTTGCTTCATACCATTTCTAGGGCTGTTTAGAAATTTGAGCGTGAACTGTATCGACAACTGCTTGAGCAATCGCATGTGCGATCTTATTTTGATAAATCGGGCTTTTTAATTGTTCCATTTCATTCATATTGGAAATAAAGCCGACTTCAAACAACATGGCAGGAATCGTTTGTTGGTCTACAACCATCAAAGGTGCGTTACTTGTTGTTTGTGTACCTCGATCTTGAGAATACCCAATCGAGTCCAGCTGTTCGCTAATATGGAGGGCGACCTCTTGAGAAAACGGGTCGTTTTCCCGAACAAACGAATTGTATCCGTAAGCGTTCGGATTCATTCCTGAATTCAAGTGGATCGAAAGAAAAAAGTCGGCATTGTTTTTGTTGGCCAGATCAATACGTGTCTGCAAATCGGATACGACTTCGCTAGGCCACGAAACTTGATCGTTCAGACGGGTAAAGCCGACCTTGATGCTTGGATCAAGATGCTGGATCTGCTGCCCGATTTTATAGGAAATCTCCATTGTAAGATCTTTTTCGTATGTTGTTCCGTCTGCGCCGGTTGCTCCGCTGTCGTATCCTCCATGTCCCGGATCAATCATCACAATCGTTTTCGGTTCGATTTGTTTTTGGAGAAAGAAAATTCCCGCAATGATCGCAAGGATGATCCAAACAATTAAAATTGGAATAAAAGGTGTTTTTTTAATCTTCATACATCTATTTTTGCATAAATTTCTTAAATTTTTATGAAAAAGGTCATTTATTTTAATTTTTTTCGTATATATAAAGTATGAAATGTATTCGATGCAACAATACAGATCCGAAATTATTTGCCTATGACCAAGGGGTTTGGTACTGTCGGCAATGCGTACGTTTTGGCCGTATGGATCTCGGCCAAGAAGCAAAAAGTACGATCTGTAAAAATAAACCGAAAAAGGTCCGGCCAGATTTGAAATTCGCATTGACACCTCTTCAAGAAGAAGCATCGCAAAAAGCGCTCAGTCATTTAAAGAAGGGAAAAAATGTATTTGTATATGCTGCTACAGGCGCGGGAAAGACGGAAATATGCTATGCGAGCATTTGCGATTATTTGCGACAAGGAAAGAAAATAGGATTTGCAATTTCACGACGCCAAGTTGTTTTGGAAATCACGCAACGTCTGCGGGAAGTATTTCCAAGTTTGAAAATCGTTGAAGTATGTCAAGGATATACAAGTGATTTGGATGGAGATATTATTGTATGCACGATTCATCAGCTTTATCGGTACCCGAAAGCATTCGACCTTCTCATCCTTGATGAAGTGGATGCGTTTCCTTATGCCGGCAATCATATCCTGAAACAATTTGTCGAACAAGCATGCTGCGGACAGCAGCTTTGTTTATCGGCAACGATCGACCCAGCACTTAAAAAAGAAATCGATGAACATAAGTATGAAGTTGTTTCGCTGTTTCAAAGACCGCATAAAAAACCGTTAATTGTTCCGAAAGTATATACGTTGCCGATCATGTTCCAATATTTTGCGATTTATCGATTGTGTAAAAAATTTCATGTTCAAGATAAACAAACTATCGTATTCGTTCCCAGAAAAAAAGATACTTCTCTTTTTTGCTTCCTTTTACGCCGTTTCGGAGCGCACCCCATTCATTCAATGATCGAAAATAAAGATGAAATTATGGAACAATTTCGTAAAAAACGATACTCCGTTCTCATTTCCACCACTTTATTGGAACGAGGAATTACAATACCCGGAGTGCAGGTGATTGTTTTTCGCGCTGATCATCCCGTTTTTTCCAATGCATCGCTCATCCAGATATTTGGTCGAGTCGGAAGAAAATTTACCGAACCATATGGAGAGGGGGTGTGTTTATGCCAAAGAAAAACAAAAGAAATTCAAACGTGCGTATCGACAATCGAATGGATGAATCAACATGCAAAATATGTTTAGAAAAAGAACAAGATATTCCGATTTCATTTTTTCTCGATGATGAAGTGATTGTCTGCAAGAAGTGTTTGGAGCGGTTTCGTGTTCACAAAAAAACGTATCGTATCCATAATGTCAATTATCATATTCTTTATGAATACGATACTTGGATTGAAGGTTTGTTTTTTCAATTTAAAGAACAAAGAGATATTGTGCTCAAAGATATATTCTTATACGCAGAAAAAGATTTTTTAAAAAAGAAGTTGAAATCCTTTGATTGCATAGCACTTTGTTCCGGAGAAGAAAAAAGAGCTTTGCGAGGATTTGAACCGGTTCTTGAAATATTTAAGGAAGTCAAGGAACCGATTGCTTCGCCGTTTTATCGAACAGATTCTATTAAGCAATCTTCACTCTCTAAAGAGCAACGAAAACAAATTCATTGTTCTTTGAAGAAAAAAATATGCTATCCGATTCGAAATCGTTCTCGACAGCTGCTGCTTGACGATGTGATCACGACCGGACAGACAATCAAAGCAGCTCTTTTGCTTATTTCTTGTCGGGATGTGCTTGTATTGGCAGCTCATCCTTTGTGGATTGAAGAGCATGCCGATGATCAAATAAAACACTCCTTCTGGAAATAAAAAAAGAACCCGAAGGTTCTTCTGAATTATTTGTTTTTTTCACGATATGCTGCAACGTCGCGCTCAATGACTTCAAAATCCGGTTCAAATATCACAGTCAGTTTTTCTTCCGTTTGAGCTACGATATCGTAACCGCCGCGCACCATGCACCATTTTAGCGCTAAACCAAGACCTAAATTTCGAGCAGCGAGATACAATTCGATCGCATCAGATTGGTTTTTGATTTGTCCGAGTTCTTGCGCCTTTTTGATCGATTGAATAGTTGCATCACGTGCCGGAGAATTATAACGCGCAGATAAACGGTGTGCTCGAAAATTCAAGGACATATATTGACTATACAATTCAGGACCGAGTTCAGCTGATTTTCGCAAAGTGAATGTAAGTCCTAAGATGATCAAGCGCCAGTAATTCGGCTCCGGATCCATATTGCGCAGGATTCTTAACAAGTCTTCCAACGTTCCGCTGTAATGATGGAGCAAAATTTCCTCTTTTGAAGGAACGTATTTGTAAAACGTCGGTTTTGTAATATGACATTCTTTGCAAATATCCATCACAGACACATTGTTGAAGCCGCGTTCAAAGAACAAACGTAAACCGGTATCCAGGATCTCTTTTTTTCGTTTTTCGTTTTTCATAACCGATTCTCTGCTCCTTCGCGATAATATTTTTGATCAATGTAAGATTGATCAACCTGAAAAGTATTTCGAAGTGCGGCTACAAAATCCATGGTAAGATCATGGTCTTTGTCGTTTAAAAAGCACCAATAAGCTCCGTAACCGGTAGCGAGGGCGACACCACATTCGTATAATTGTTCGGGATCAGAATTGTTTTTGATCTGTTTCGTTTGCTGGCCCATACGGATCAAGTCGATCATTTCGCTTTTAAATGAAGGAATATCTTCAAAGGTTCCTTTATACAAATGAAGGTTTGAAATAAACGCAGCAGTAAAAAGATCAATCCCGATGGACTGGACGTAGTCCATAAAAAAGCAGAACCCGGTCCGTATTTTTTCCCAAAAGTTTGTTTCATCTGAATATTTATACCAATCATCGGGAATTTTGGCTGTCAACGACTGAAAAAAATAACTCAATAAATCTTCTTTTGAATTTACATGTTTGTAAAACGTCGGTTTCGTAATATCGCATGCAACACATATATCCATAACGGATACATTATCAAATCCCTTTTCATCAAAAAGATGATAGGCGCAGTTGACAATTAACTGCTCTAAATTCTTTTTTCTCATAAACTTTACTCCGGTAAATATTTCTTATACAAAGATTATAGCATAAAAAGCCATAAATGAACTAAAGTACATTAAATTTTTAAAAAAATTCACAAAAAGAACAAATACTAACGCAAATTATGTGGAAAACTGATAAATTTTGTATTTAATATGTCGTTTTGATAGAATAAAGAATAATAAAGGGGGATAGACTATGTCAAAAGATACGCATGACGAATTATCCGATTTGCTCGACTCGTTCCAAAACGACGATACCATGGAAAAGAAGATCGAGGATTTTGCACGAAAAAAAGAGAGAAAAACACGTACAGAACGAAATACAGAAGAAATTTTGATCAAGTCCGTACGTCCGCAGGCAGAAAAAGGGCCGGTCCTGATTCATGAATCTGAATTAGAAGAAGAATCCAATGACCATGGAGGAACGATGGTTTTTAGTAAGAATAAGATCGAAGAGGACATTTCTCAGCCATCTCATACCGTAGTCATGGATAATCAGGAGATTCAGACGTTGATCGATGAAAATAAGGGGCCATCGCTTCACCGTGAATCTTCCGTCAAGACAAAAAAAGTTGTTTCTGATCAAAAGAAGCCGGATAAGAAAAAAATCGCGATCATTGCAGGCAGTGTCTTAGGCGTTGTCTTGATCGGAGCAACCGTATTCGGAACTGTACACTTCATCAGCTCTTCTTTAAAGCCGCAAGATACGGAAGTAGCCACACATGATAACGCATTTAATGATTTGAAAAAATACATTGAAAACTTAGGGGATGATACTCAAGGACTGACAGGGTATGAATCGACTTATTCCAAGCTTTCCGATGAGCAAAAATCTCAAATTAATAAATTGCTTAAAAGTAAGACCGGAAAAACTTTTGAACAATTGATCAGCGATCTGAAATCGCAAAAGATTGAGGATTCCAAAAACAACAATACGGAAGTTGCCGAACAAAAGGCAAATTTAAAAGATCAGATTGCTTCACTGCAAAACGATCTTGCTCAGGCAAAAAACGAATTGAATGCGGCCAATACTCAATTAAGTCAAGCGGAAGCAAGTATGAATTCAGCGGATCAAGCACGCAACGATGCGGCAGCCGCTCTGCAGACAGCCCAGCAAAACTACGATTCGCAAACGAGCACATTAAATGCGCAGATCGAGAATTTACAAGCGAAGATTGCCGAAGTCGAAGAGGCGAATCCCGATTACAGCGATGAAGCCAATGCGGAATTGTCGGATCTGCATCAGCAATTGACAACAGCTCAGAACAAGCTGAACTCTATTGACTATTCTGCGGTGACGAACGCACAAAACGCGTATACAAACGCCGATAATGCCTACAACAACGCTTATAATACATATTCGCAGGCAAGCAATGCGGTGACAAATGCGCAATCTCGTGTAGATTCGATCAATTCGAATATCGCAAACTTGCAGCAGCAGCTTAATGCGCTACAATAAAGAAAGAACAGGGATCATAAAGAGATCTCTGTTTTTTTGGAGATACGGAAATGGAAGAACAATTTATTGAACACACATTACCACCTGTTTATGATGCACATTCAAAGATCTTGATTCTCGGAACAATGCCTTCCCCTAAATCAAGAGAAACCGGTTTTTACTATGGACATCCGCAAAATCGCTTCTGGAAAGTTCTTGCGGCCGTTTTTGACGAGCCGTGTCCGCAAACTATCGAGCAAAAAAAAGCGTTTTGTCTGTATCATCACATCGCATTATGGGATACGTTGAAATCGTGCAGGATCCTCGGGGCTAGTGATGCCACCATTAAAGAACCGGTTGGAAACGATATTCGCTCGCTTTTGGAAAAAACGCAGATTAAACGTGTCTATGTGACCGGACGAAAAGCCGAACAGTTTTACAAAGAATGTTGTCATGCGCCTCTGCCGTGTATTTATTTACCTTCGCCCTCTCCGGCCAATCGCGCAGTTTCTTTTGAACAATTAAAACAAGATTATACTTGTTTACGGGATGATTTTTGCTAGAATGGGAAAGGAAAGTCAGGTGAAATTATGCGAAATGCGATCATCTTAGCTGCAGGCAAAGGAACGCGCATGAAATCGGACATGAACAAAGTTATGCATCCGATCATCGATCGTCCAATGCTTGCTTATATTGTGGAAGCACTGAAAACGATCGGGACTGAGCGTATTGTGGTTGTGGTGGGATACCAGGCACAAAGCATTCAGGAAGCATTTCTGGATCTTGAATTTGCGATCCAATCTCCTCAGTTAGGAAGTGGTCATGCGGTCATGCAAGCCAAACAACTTGAAGGAGAAGATGGCGAAACGCTCATTATCAACGGCGACGGACCTTGTATCCAGCCGGAAACGCTCGAAAAGCTCTTTCAAGCAAATAAAGATGCATCCTTGACGTTGTTGAGTGCTGTGCTTGAAGATGGGGCTCATTACGGACGGATCGTTCGCGATCAAGATGAAAATGTGGTTGGAATCGTCGAAGCGAAAGACGCGACTCCGGCACAAAAAGAGATCAAAGAAATCAATGCCGGCATGTACTGTTTTAAAAATAAGGATCTTTTCGAAGGTCTGAAAAAATTAACCAATGACAATGCTCAAAAGGAGTATTACTTAACGGATCTAGCGAAAATCTTGTCTGAAGAAGGAAAAAAGGTTAACGCTATGGTGATTGAAGATCGTGACGAAGTGATGGGTATCAATGATTGTGTGGAACTCAGTCAGGCGTATGCATGGATGAAAGACCATATTAATACAAAATGGATGAAAGAGGGAGTACAGATCGTTGATCCAAGTCGGACAGTCATCGGAAAAGATGTAGTCATCGGACATGACGTAATCATTCATCCGGGCGTGTCGATCCTGGGAAGTTCCGAAATCGGCGATTATGTCGAAATTATGCCAAATACCGTAATTGAGAACTCGAAAATCGAAAAAAATAAAAAAATCAATCCAAATTTGTACATAAATCAAAATATTATCGTAAAATAGAGATTGTAACAGGATAAGTAAATCATTATTTACTGGAAGGGACAAACAAATTCATATGGAAAAAACTATTGTATTCGCTTTGAATTCTAGCAAAGAACTCGCGCAGCAAATTTGCGACATCCTCAAGATTGAACTTGGAAAATGTGAAGTCAAACATTTTGCCGACGGAGAAATTCTTGTCGAACTTGGAGAATCTGTACGCGGAAAAGATGTATATTTCATCCAAAGCACGAACAAACCGGTCAATGATAACTTGATGGAATTGCTTATTGGTATCGATGCATGCAAACGTGCCAGCGCAGCAACGATCAATGCCATCATTCCTTATTTCGGATATGCCCGCCAAGATCGTAAAGCGAAACCTCGTCAACCGATTTCTTCAAAGCTGGTCGCTTCTTTATTAGAACGTGCCGGAGCTGATCGCGTGATTACCATGGATCTTCATGCAACACAAATCCAAGGTTATTTCGATATTCCGGCGGATGACATCACGACTTTGCCTTTAATTGGAGAATATATCAAAACTGTGGAAACAGGAAATGATGTTGTGGTCGTATCCCCGGATCATGGAGGAACTGTGCGTGCACGCCGTCTTGCGGAAATGCTCAATGCCCCTCTTGCGATTATCGATAAGCGTCGTCCGAAACCAAATGTTGCTGAAGCCATGAACTTGATTGGTGATGTCAATGGAAAGACAGCCATTATTATTGATGATATGGTCGATACGGCAGGAACATTGACTTCCGGAATCAATATGTTAAAAAACAAGGGAGCGAAAAAGGTATATGCCGCATGTTCTCATGCTATTCTTTCCGGGCCGGCTGTTGAACGATTAAAAGGAGCTAATCTCGAAGAATTTATTTGTACGAATACGATTGATCAAACAAAGAATCATGAAGATTATCCTCAAATGAAAGTAATCTCTGTAGCCCCGCTTTTGGCTGCAACGATCGATGCGATCGAACACAACAAATCGCTTTCCAATGCTTTACAGTCTGCGATTCACGAAGAAGATTAAATGAAAAGAAAAGACCCGAGAGGGTCTTTACAGGCTGTTGACAAAGTCGATTTTTCAAATCGGCTTTGTCACAGCTTTTTATTTTTCTCCCACAAATGAATAAAAAAAGAGCAATTTGAGGTATTTAAGTACCTAATATTACTCTTTTTTTAGACCTTTTTACCCACTTTTATTTTATTGAAATTTAATTTTTTCAAAATAGGTAGTTTGTCAACACTCTGAAAAGACCCGAGAGGGTCTTTATTTTTTTAATTCAGCATATTCTTCGATTAATTCGAAGATGTTTTGTAAAAGCATTTTTTGATCTTCGGTTTGTTGAGGAATAAGATAAAAATTTGTATCTTCCTCGATTTTATCGGTGTTTTGACCCGCGAACAAGTAATTGAGGTCAATGTGAAATGCGGTCGATAAACGAATCCAGTTTTCTAAGGAGAATCCAGATTTTCCACGTTCAACTTCACCATAATGTTTGCATGAAACACAAATTCGATCTGCCATTTCTTCTTGAGTCAGATTTTTTTTGATGCGAATATTGCGTAATCGTTGGCCAATCTCGATATTCAATTCATTGTTCTTCATGGGGCACCTCCTCAACTTATAAGTAATATTACATCCAATTAAAATGTAATATAACCATGTAAAGCGTTTGATATACCCAACTAATAGGTTATGTAATACAATAAAAGATATGAAAACGATTTATGAAAAAACAAAGGTTGAAGAATTTGATTTATACGAAAAAGCGACTACGATTCGAAACAATTGGCTGTTGGAAGGAAAAAAAAGAGGCGATCTCGTAAAAGCCTCTTTTAACGATGAAAAAATTGCTCTTGCTTACGTGTTGGCGGCCAGCGCACTATCCCTGACGTTATCGATCGATCCGACTGTTTCTTGCATTGAAACGCTGCCTCCGGAAAACAGGATGAATTTTCCCATTCAATACGATCCGACTGTTGCGATATTACAGATTGAAAACAGACAATGGAATCAGCAGGATCTTTTTGAAATGGATTTAAAAGATTTAAAAAACTTAATTAAAAAGGGATAGAAAATTGGTTTCGATTTGTTCACAAAGGGTTTCAAGTTCGATTTCCTTGAGCTCGCTGATTTTTTTTGTGACAAATTCAACGTATTTAGGCTGATTTTCTTTTCCCCGATAAGGAACCGGTGTCAAATAAGGTGAATCGGTTTCGGTCAACATACGTTCCAAAGGACATTCTTTTACACAATCAGGCCCGTGTTTGGCATTTTTGAAGGTGATTGGTCCGGCAAATGAAATCAATGAATCAAGTCGTAGGCATTCTTTCATTGTTTCCGTGCTTCCTGAAAAACAGTGAAAGATAATCTTCGTCTTGGCATATTTTGTCAAAATGTCCAGACAGTCTTTTGTGGCTTCACGCATATGAATCGAAATAGGGACGTTGTATTGATTCGCCAATTCGATCTGTTTGACGAACAATTCTTTTTGAAGGTCGTTAAAAGATGTATCCCAATAGTAATCCAAACCAATCTCGCCAAGAACATCAACGCGTTGCTGTTGAAGATACGATTCCAATAACATAAGCTTTTTTTCGTCAATTTCTTTCGCATCTCCCGGAAACCACCCAAATGCAATCTTGAAACGAGAATCTTTTTCTTTCAGTTTTTCGGCCCGTAAAAATTCTTCTTCGTTGGTGCACATGATCAAACAAGACGAAATGGCATCCATATTTTCGAGAACCTCGTCGATATGCGAATACAATTGATCGCATGTGATATGACAATGACTATCTGTATACATAAAATCCTCCTTATGAATAGCTTTAGTATAGTATAATCATGAAAGAAAGGAAGAAACAATGCAGACAACTATACGATTAAACGTAAATGATAAAGATCTTTTTGAGATCATGGAACGTTCTTTGCTTCAGGAAGTGAATGCACAAGGAAAAAAACAATATAAGCCATCCGATATAGGGAAAGGGTTTTCCTATACAAAGCGATCCGGAAAACGCCAAGTCAAGGTACACATACTTAATTGGAAAAAACCACACTTATACGAAGCAAGATTCACATCAGATCAAGATATGATTGAGGTTGCTTATCAACTTGATCCGATTAGCGATCGACAAGTTGATGTGACCTATAAAGAAGTTTATCGAAAAAACGGTAAAGACAAATCCACATTCACAACTAGGCTTGTCGAAAAAAAAGCCGTCAAGCAAGCAGTCCGCATGTTGAAGGCTGTCGAAAAAGCAATACAGGAAGATCACTCATCGTAAGCGAGAAACTGATCTTCTTTTTTTGTTTGAACAATTTCCGGAACGTGAATATACGCCCAGATGAGCTGCAAAGTCATGGCAACCCAGATCAGCGGTTCGCTCCAAATAACCGCATCGTATCCGAGCAAAGGAATGAGCAGGAAAGAAAACAAAAACTTTCCGACAAGTTCGATCACACTTGAAATAAGAGGAACGACCTTTTTTCCAAGGCCTTGCAGGGCATTTCGCAAAATCAAAAGCAACGCAAGCACAGTACAAAACGGTGTGTTGATCATCAAATATTTTCCTCCGTTCTGCAAAACGACCGGATCCGTCGATCCGCTCATCCAATGAATGATATTCTGGTTGAAGGGAACGACAACCACGCTGCAAATCAATGCAATCACAAGACCGATCTTGCAAGAAGAACGTACCCCCGCAACAATCCGTTCATATTGTCCTGCGCCTTTGTTCTGAGCGACAAATGTGCTGGATGCGGTCGAAACAGAAGCAATTGGCATCATGACGATCGAAGCACATTTTCTGGCAGCCGTATGAGCGGCAATCAACGTTGTTCCTAAGCTGTTGATGGCAGCCTGCAAAATAACGGTTCCCAAAGATACAATCGACATCATGAAGCCCATGGAAAGGCCTTGACCTCCAAGGTCTTTGATGAGTTCTTTGTCGTACACAAAAGAATCTAAGCTCGGAACAAGGATGCGTTTTTTCGTTAAAATGTATCCTAAAGAAATCAAGGTCGAGATGAACTGAGCGATAATGGTGGCGTACGCAGCGCCTGCAACCCCAAAATGAAACTGTGTGATGAACAAGACATCCAAAATCACATTAATCACGCATGAGATGAATAAAAAGATCAGCGGGGAAAGACTGTCGCCTACGGCCCGAAGCATTCCGGCAATCAAATTGTAAAACACCGTAATCGTCATAAATAAAACGATGACTTGGATATAGGACAAACTTTCAGCGAAAATATCTTGGGGAGTATTCAGTACATGGAGCAAATCAGGCATGAAAAGATAAGCAGTAACGGTGAGTATGAAACTGATCAAAGCGCTCAGTATGATCGAAGAGGCGATGCTTTTTTTCAATCCGGACTCGTCTTTGGCTCCGAAGTAGTGTCCGGCAACGATTCCGAATCCGGCTCCGGCTCCGGTCGCAAAGCCGACAATCAGATCGAATATGGCTGTAGTTGCACCCATAGCTGCCAGAGAAGTGTCACCCAAAAAGTGACCGACCAGAACGGTATCGACAGTATTGTATAAAGTTTGAAACAATTGAGAAAAAAACAGAGGGATCGCAAACCATAGCAATCCTTTGACAATGTTTCCTTCCAGCAATGAATAAGATTTCATAAAAAATCCCCCTTCCTTTCATTCAATATTATAAAGAAAGAGGGAATATTTCCAAGGGGTGCCGAATAATTGAAAACATATTTTCAAACTTTTTATGAAGATTTGAAAATTACGAGGAATAAGATAAAAATTTTTCTACATTTCCTTTAAGCACGCGATCGATATCTAACGTTTCTTTTTTCTTGTAAGGGGCAGCAGCCGATTCAAACAAGAGGACAAGATTGCCTTTTCTGTCAAAGCTGACTTGCTCAAGACGTGGCGGAAGATTGACCATTTTGTTTGGTTTTCCGCTTAAGAAATAGTTTTTGTTTTTCTTAAAAAAAGCCAATGAAGATTGTTGATTGGGTCCGTTGCTTGCAGATAGGACAATATAATCGTTGTTGATTGCTATACCTTGACAATAATCTCCCATGTAATCCGATCCGGCTACACGAATCGAATGTGTCAGACGCGGATTGATCTTTCCGCTCCAAGGATCGATTCGATAAATATAAATGAGTAGCTCTTTTTTTGTCCGATCAAGTGTGCCGCAATAAATTTCTCCTCCATAATATGTGGCAAAAGTCGTATTCTTCAATTTGGGTATGTTTTGCACATAATCGAAAGCGATCGGTTTTTTTGTTTTATAAAAATTGTATTGATCGATTGCGGCAAGCCGCAAAGAAGAAACGCTTCCATGATCTTTCTCGAAATTTTTGGTTGCAACCCAAAGATTTCGACAAATGGGATCATAAGCCAGTCCTCCGACATGAGATCTTGTATTCAGAACTACAGTTTTAATAAATAAATGGCTGTATTTATTCAAAATGTACACTACACTGTTGTGTTTATGTTCGTGGCAGTACGCACTGATCATGATGTAATCATCGGCAATTGTAATGCCTTGAGGTACCATTTCCGTACATTCTTCTACTTTTTTGTGCACATTGATGGTTTCGGTTCGAAGCAGCCCAGGAATCACATAAGTTCCTTCATCCTTTTCATCGCTGAACGCATCAAAGCAAGCTTCATAAAGGATAGGATAGCGGGTCAAGGCAACTTTTTGTCCTTTGAGCGAGTTGTAAATAGCCGGGTTGACGTTGGTTCCAGTCGAGGCGGGGACTTCCATTGCGAAACTTGGATTTGAACAGAAAAATATTCCAAGACAAAAACCACAATACCAGGCAAAAAGTTTCGTGAGTTTTTTCATGATTTCATTATAAGAAACCTCGTTTCAAAAGGAGAAATTAATGCTCAAGAACAATCGTTCCACGCATGTTTTTATTATATGGTGTGGTTGTATCGATGGTGTTATTTTTTGTTGGGGCTTCCAACATGACTTCGTATCCGTCGCTTGTTTCTTTGATGATCGAAAAACTTGCGATATCGCCTTTTTCATAACTGTAGAGTGTGGTTCCGTCTTTGCTTTTGACATCTAAAGTTTCAGTACATTTCAAGGTTTTGATTGGCAGATTTTGAAAGTCATGACCTTGATCAAGAGAGTAATAAATGGAAGCAGCTTTTTCTCCCCAATATGGGTCGGAAGCATATTGGACATTGATCCCGCTTTCTTTATCGCCAAACCATGAGCCATGGTATCGCCAGTCGGTCGGATTGGCATAAGATTGCTGAATAAAATAGTAGGCGTGCTGATGAATACAATCGGCAAGATCGGCATACATAGTTGCCTGATCGGGATTTTCGTCATAGGCGGCATGTCCGAAAATATTGTGCTGTTCAATGGCGTATTGACTTTTTCCGTAGCCGCTTTCGTTGCATCCTAATGAAAACATCATGGATGCGTTGACATACACTTCGTCTTGCTGAGCGTAAAACAGAGGTGCACTATCGTATAAAACCGACTCATTCTCCGAACAAGGATAGGTTTGAGCTGTAGAATCGATGCCGGCAATACGATACAAATACTCGTCGTAACTTGCTTGATCAAGACTTGTTAAAGTTCGATGAGGAACATATTGATAAAAGTTATAGTAGGGTTCTTCGTTTACCGCATTCGCTGTCGATTCGTTTCTGACATCTGCGCTCATTGTTTGAAAATCTTCGTAAAAATAATGCCCATCATAGGAATAGTAGGTTTTGTCTTGTTTTAAGAAATCAGGCGCTTTTCCGATGCTGTAGTAGATTGTGGAATTGTTCAGAACATCCAAGCATACTTGATGGACCAATGAATCGTCTGCACGGGAGTATGAAGACAAGTTGTAGCTGGGATCGTAAAATAAAAGATTTATATCATCGACATCGACCCATCCTTGAACACCGGACATCATGAACAGAACTTTTTTTCCGTCGCTGCTTGTCGTAATGTACAAGCCGTCCGATCCGTAATTCCCGTTCAAATAGCCTTCTTCGTTGTTTGTTGTTGTATAAATCGTGTTCTCGCTAACATCTTTGGTTGTAAAGTTGACGATTCCGCTTTTTATCGCAACAACTTTTTTCTTTTCGTTTTGAATGCAGGCTTTGGCGTTTTCATCCAGACTGTCCAGTTTTCGTTTCGCGAAAAAGAAGTGCTTATAGGTGGCGATTTCCGGTTCGGATTGAGAATAATCCAAAACAGTAAAGGTTCCGTTTTCGGTGATTTTCATGGCGATTAGAGCGGCTAGAACAATCGCAAATACACTTAAAGGTAAGAGAAGCTTTTTATTAAAATGTCGTTTTTTCTTCATGATAAGGGCCTTCCTTTTTCATTCATTTTGACATACAAAGAATTGGAGAACAAGTTTTTGACAGTTTGTGGTATAGTGAAATATGGAAAGGACTGGGCGACAAATGGCAAAAATGGATGAAAGACTTGAATCAATGGTTGCTCGATATCACGAAATCAATGATTTGATGATGCGCAGCGATATTGTTTCAAATCGAAAAGAAATGGCTAAACTTGGCCGAGAACAAAATGAATTAACACCAATTGTGGAAACATATGGTGAGTATAAAACCGCAAAAGCAGATCTTGAGGATGCACAGAGTCTTTTGCACGAGGACGATAAAGAGATGCGTGAAATGGCAGAAGCGGAAGTGGAGCGTCTTGAACCGCTGATCCAAGAATATCTGGACAAGCTTGAGCTTTTGCTGGTTCCGAAAGATCCGAATGATTCTCACAATGCGATTTTGGAAATTCGCGGAGCTGCCGGCGGCGATGAAGGAAATATTTTCGCAGGCGATTTATTCAGAATGTATGCAAAATACGCAGAAGCAAAAGGATGGAAGCTGGAAATTATCGATACAGAAGAAAGCGAAGCAGGCGGATATTCGCTGATTTCGTTTAAGGTTAACGGGGATGGAGCATATGGTGTGCTCAAGTTTGAATCGGGATCGCATCGTGTGCAGCGTGTACCGAAAACGGAAAGTCAGGGACGTATTCACACGTCTACGGCAACTGTATTATCCATGCCGGAAATCGATGCGGAAGATTTCGATATCGATATGAACGATTTGGAAATCGAAACGATGCGCGCTTCAGGGGCTGGTGGTCAGCATGTCAACAAGACAGATTCGGCAGTGCGGATCATTCACAAACCGACAGGAATTATTGTCAAGTGCCAAGACGGACGGAGTCAGCATGAAAATCGAGCTACAGCGCTGGCTACGATCCGTGCGCGGGTATACGAAGAACATCAGCGCAAGATTGACGAAGAAAATGAAGCAGAACGTCGTACAAAGATCGGTTCGGGAGATCGGGCAGAAAAGATCCGTACATATAATTATCCTCAAAACCGAGTGACAGATCATCGGATTGGCTATACGGTCAATCAATTGGATCGGATTATGGATGGACGTTTGGAAGATTTGATGCAGGCACTTCAATTGGCTGATCAACAGGCAAAACTTGCAGGAGAAAAACAATAATGACATATCATGCTCTGGTGAGTGAAGGAAAGAAAAGATTGATAAAGGCTGGTCAGGGAGAACAGGCTGCGCAGTTATTGATGGTGGAACTTTGTAGTGTAAAAGACATTAATTTGTATATGGTCATGGATGAAGAATGCGATGAACAGATCATGACAGATTATTTAGAGGGAATCCATAAGATGGAGAAAGGATCCCCTCTAGGATATGTTTTGGGATATGAATGGTTTTACGGTTATCGTTTCAAAGTCAATGGGGATGTGCTCATACCGCGTCCGGAAACTGAAGAATTGGTTGCCCTTGTCTTGCGGTTGTTTGATGAACATTTTTCGCAAGAGGACCATGTGAATGTGTTTGATGTCGGAACAGGATCGGGTGCGATCGCAATCTCTCTTTCCTTAGAAGAACCGAAAATGGATGTGATTGCTTCGGATATTTCCCGTGAAGCGCTGAATGTCGCTTATGAAAATAATAAACTGTTGAATGGCCGGGTCCGATTTATTGAGGGAAACATGCTTGATCCTTTTATTGAGCGGAATCTGAAATGTCAGATTTTGGTATGCAATCCGCCATATATTCCAAACGAAGAAAAAATGGAGCATAGTGTAGTGGATTTCGAGCCGAATGTGGCTTTGTTTGGCGGAGAAGATGGATTGAAATTTTATCGCCAGGTATTTGAAAAGGCGCATCTTGTGTGTGTGGATCATGCGGTCATGGCTTTTGAGATGGGATACGATCAAGGAGAACGATTAAAAAACTTGGCCCTTTCTTATTTCCCGAATGCGAAAGTGCAAGTGCATAAAGATTTATCGGGAAAAGATCGAATGTTGAGCGTAGAGCTTTAGAATGAAGGTGTGAATATGGTTTTAAGTAAAAATTCGCCATGTTGGTGCGGTTCGGGAAAGAAATATAAACAATGTCATGAAGAATGGGACAATACGATTAATGTATTGAAACTACAAGGAAAGACGGTTCCCAGTCACGATATGATCAAAAGCCCGGAAGATATTAAATGGATCAAAAAGGCGGCAAAAATCAATAACGGAGCTTTGGACCTCGTACAGGAAAAGATTTGTGCCGGAATGTCCACAGGAGATATCGATCGATTAGTGTATGATTATACAGTACAGCACGGTGGTATTCCCGCTCCTTTAGGATATGAAGGATTTCCGAAAAGCTGCTGTACAAGTGTAAACGATGAAGTATGCCATGGCATTCCGGATGATGATTACATCCTTCACGACGGAGATATTATCAATGTGGATTGTACAACTATTTTCCATGGTCATTACGCAGATGCAAGCCGAATGTTTTGTATCGGAAACGTATCCGAAGAAGCGAAGCGTTTGGTGGAAGTGACGAAACAATGTATGGAGGCCGGGATCGCGGCCATCCATCCTTGGGGACATTTAGGAGATATCGGAGCAGCAATTCAAGAACTGGCTCATAAAAACGGATACAGCGTGGTGATTGATTACGGAGGACATGGTGTGGGCAATGATTTCCATGAAGAACCGTTTGTCCATCATGTCGGAATTAAAGGTCAAGGGATGATCTTGGCGCCTGGAATGGTCTTTACGGTCGAACCGATGATCAATGAAGGAGAATATCGTTTATTTATTGATGCCGATAACGGCTGGACATCTTATACCGAAGATGGAAAACTTTCAGCTCAATGGGAAAACACGATATTGGTGACCGATAAAGGTGTTGAAATTCTCGCTTGGTAAAAAGGAAAATCAAAGATTCCGGAAAGAAAATAATCCGGGATCTTTTTTTATGACAGCTTGATTTTTACCTTATACAAGGAGTATTATAACTTTAAGGAATTAAATGATTGATTACAGAAATCTTATTAAAAGTTTTTATTGGCATTGCATAAAACGTTTAATAAGAGAGGTTTTAAGTATGGGAAGAAAGGGAAAAGTGGTTGAGAGTTCTTTTGCGTTCTTTTCATATGGAAAGAACGTTTTTTTTGTGTAGATAGGAGAGGAAAAGATTATGAAATGGAATGAGTTTTTTCATACCCGAAAACTGCTTAAAAGATTAGTTAGTGTGAGTTTATGCATTGGAATGGTAAGTGGTCAGTTACTGTCAGGTATTCCAATCCAAGCTGCGGAAGAAACAAATGAGAATACGACTTATGACTTGCCGGACGATAAAACCATCAACCCGGACATTACTATTCAGCACTATTATAACTTCCCTGCGATGGTGCTAGGGAATGTAGAAGAGGAGTATAATACAGCAAAGGGCGATAATGCGTATCGAAATTCTGTTAATAGTTTAGATCTCCAAAATTATTTATCCGGACAAGGAGATTATACGGACAAAGGAAAATCTCTTGTTGTATGGAACACAGAGGCACGTAATGGCGAATTGCCTGAAAATGGTAAAGAATATAAGAATCCTACCAATGGGGAATATTTAACAAATCGTGAAAAAGATCCAAAATCAATGATCAAATTGGCGGATTCTACCACTGGTGAAATCGCAATTGAGAAGAAATTGTATCGACTTTTTGCGGATGAAACCGTTCCTTATTTTTTAAAACCGCAAATGCGATATATGAATAAGCTCTACAATAATTCTCAAAATAGCTACAATGCTAATTATACATTGCAGGAAGTTTGGGTCACAACGCATCCAGAGAAGATAAATAGCGTAAATAAAAAGGATTTTCTTGTACTGAATACACCTCAATTGATCGTAGACGAAATTTCTCGACATGATCCTTCGAAATTTACTTTTACGAATAATCCGAAAAATGCCAATCTAACGGAAAAGGATGAGGAAACAGGTGTAACATATGGAATTGACGGAGATGAGAAGGATCCAAATCGAATTACTGTTTTGGTGGAACAAAATCTTGTAATTCGCCTTGTTTTCGAACCAACAACTGGTGAAACGACCGTAGATGAGAATGTAAACTTTTTCGATTATGATATTACAGATGGGCAAATATATACTTCTAATGAGGATGCTTTGGGCCAAAAAAATGGTCAAGCTGTTAGCCAACAATCTGAGCTTGAAGAAAATTTATCTCCTAATTCACATCTTTTTGTCAATTCTAGGGAACAAGGAATCAATCATCCGGATAATTATTTACCGGATAATGATAACCCGAAATTTGCGTTTGGAAATGATAATGCAGGTACAACTTTAGGAGCAGTGAAATTAGAAGGACAAAATATCAATAAAGTGAATCCGAACAATCGATTTGGAATCTCACAGTATAAAACACAATTTTTTGGAGCCAATTTACAAGGAGCTTCTTTTGGCCTTGCAAACGGAATCAATCTAAATAATGATACATTACTATGGAATGACGGTTTAAATGTTCCGGCGCTCTTTTCGTTAGATGCGTCTGCTGTAAAACACGGAAAAACAATTTATAAAGGTCTTACGGCTGAGGAAGAAAATAAGCTGAAAGAAGAAGGAAAAGAAATACCGGAAAATTACAGTTTACAATTTAATCGGACAGGTGGAACATATACGTTGAGTAGTGTTACAAAAGATGGAGAAAATCCTGTACGAGTTGTCAATGATCTCGAATATCTGCCTCCATGTAAATATGAAGCGAACAAGTCGATTCATACGAATGAATTTTGGCCATTAGACCAATCATCTTCTTATGGAACGGATGGTCATGATTTAAAATTTGGTGGTGTTGATGATAAAAACTTATGGATGGCTGCAGAGAAACCAAACACTTCCTTATCTTATGCTCTTCCGCAAAGTGATAACGGCCAACGTCATAATGCCTATTTTGGAATGATGACTACAATTCCGTTTACGTTGGAAGAAGACTATTGTGCACCACTTCGTTATTTCTTTTACGGAGATGATGACATGTTTGTTTTCTTGAATAAAATGAATGGAGATGAAGTCGTATCTTCAACACAAATTGCCGATCTTGGCGGTGTCCATTCTTCAATGGGAACATATATCGATTTATGGGATTTTATTAAAGAAGATAATAAAAAGAAAATTGATGATGAGACAAATGGAGAAGACATTTATAAGTATGTACCAACTGATCAAGAAAGCGGAAAAGATTCTTATGAATTAGCCATTTATTATTTAGAACGTGGTGCGTCCGGTTCAACATGCTATATGCGATTCTCTGTGCCGTTTGAAGGATTGACCATAGCTGAAGTGGCCATGAACGGGAAAATTCAAGTAGAAAAAGAAGTAAAGCATACCATTTTGAATGAAGATAAGTCAGATAAGGAATATGTATATCAATTAAACTTGGAAGCACCGGATGGTTCGGAATTAAATAACAGGTATAAGATCGATTTTTATAACTTGACTAAAAATGAAGATGGAACGGTTGAAGAAGTATTGATCGATGATGATCCTTCTTTGCCTAAGTATATTGCACCAAACGATACATTCAAATTAAAAGATGGTCAGCGTGCTTTGATTACAGGGTTGCCTCGTTCCGGCCCTGAAGAAGATCTGACCGGATCAAAACATGAAGGGTATTACTACAAGGTTACAGAGCTTGGTGAATATGATGCAACATATAGAAATCCGAATTATGCAAATTCAGACGATGAGAACTTAAAATATTTAAAGGAATTATCTTCTTCGACTTCGACAACGTTTAGAAAAGGAACCGTAGAAAAAGGATTGGAATCAGATATATTCCATGAAGGAACATCTTTTGATAGCTTGATCAAAGAAGACAACTATGTCCAGTTCATTAATGCGGAAGATCCGGGAATGATCACTCTGAAAAAAGAATTGACGGATACAAACGGAGATGCGACTCAACCATTTACTTTCCATGTGGTTTTGAAAAACGACACGACGCCAATCACAAAAGTTTCAACTATTTTAAATACGACAAGTGATGGAAAAGTTGATCAAGTTTTGGACGAGATAGAGAGTGAAAATGGAGAGTACGATGTTAAAGTCGCTCCGAATCAAGAACTGATTCTTTACAACATTCCTCTTGGAACAGAATATGAAATTTCCGAAGCTGAGCAGAAAGATAAGGATGGGAAGGGAAAATATGAGATTAATTCGATTAAGATCATCGGAAATCATACCCATTCGAATTCGGAAGTAAGCGAGAATCTGATCAAAGGTGTATTGGAAGCAGCAAACGGAACAAAGCCATCCGTTCAAGTCACGTTTGTGAATGAATATCATAAGATGGCGGAAGTCAATATTCCGGTAAGTAAAACAATCACAGGTGGGCAATTCGAACCAAATGAATCCTATTCTTTTGAAATAAGTTCTGATGATGAAACTGCTCCGATGCCAAAACAAACACAAATTCAGATTGCTCCTTCCGGAAATAATATGGCAACAATGGCAGTCGACCAAGTGAATAGGGCAGAAGGAACCTTTGGACCAATTGTTTTCGATGATACGATGGACTTTGAGAACAATCCGAAAAATTTCGTATACACAATTCGTGAAATCAAAGGAACCGATCAAAATATTCAATATGATTCAAAAGAATATCAGGTCACAATAACGGCTCAAAAAGGCGAGGATGGAAACATTACTGCAGCGATCACCGCGATTGATGGAGAATCGGCTACAACAAACGAGAATTTAACATTCGTTAACGATAAAATTGATCCAATTGATGTTTCGATTCCGATCCAAAAGAATTTAGTCGGACGAGAAGCACAGCCAACAGACTCCTTTACATTTACGATTTCGGAGGATCCGGATCACGATAATCCGAAACGTCTCAATGATTTGATCGAAAATCGATCTTTGACATTAACACTGGAGGATAAAGTGAAAAAAGGTGCCTTTAATCTGTCCGAATTCACATTGGAAGATGTGGGACAAACCTACTACTTTATCCTTGAAGAACAAAAAGGTGACATAGAGCAACTTGATTACGATACGAGAAAGATTAAAGTACAGATTGCGTTTGAATTACAGGAATTAGAAGATGGAACGAAGGTTATTGTTCCGACAATAACTCAAGAAGAAAATACAATAACCGTAGAAAATCCGATCGTCTTTATCAATACGTATCATGCGATCGGACAAATTGAAATTCCGGTGCAGAAGACATTGATCAACAAAGATTTCGGAGAGGAAAAATATCGATTCGAGATTACCGGAACAGGCGATGCGCCATTACCGGCAAATCCGATTTTGACAATCTCAAAAGATAACCTTTTGGAAGGTGAATCAGACAAAGCTTCAAATAAATTTGTGATTCCTTTGACAGATAAGCAAGTTCCGATAGATAGCTCGCAAGAATTTGAATATACGATTCATGAAATTGCAGGAACGGATCAAAATATTCGATACGATGATCGATCGTTTACTGTAAAAGTTCAAGCTGAAAATGTTGACGGAGAAATCGTGACCGGCACTATAGATGCGGAGTCGAATGTGAATTTCGAAAACGTTTATTATCAACCGGCCAAAACGACCATTCCGGTACGCAAAGTATTGAATGGACGAGATGTCCAAGAAAAGGATACGTTCACATTCCGAATTCAAGGGGATGCGCAATCCCGACGCTTCATTCAAGGAGAAGATGAGATCAAAATCACGCCAAATGAAGTGGATGGAAAATGGGTATTTGCGGATCAATCGTTCGAAATCGGCAACTTTACAAAAGCAGATGTCGATAAGGAATTTAACTTTACAATTTCGGAAGTCGAAGGAAAAGAAGAAGGTATGATTTACGATACCAACATATATACTGTGACAGTGACTCCGAAGTTGGAAGGAAATGAGATCGTATTTGATATGATGCAAGCAGAAACGGAGATTACAGATGCGGATCCGATCACCTTTACCAATACGTATGAGCCGACAGGAACGTTGGAAATTCAGGTAACTAAAACATTGGAAGGACGCGAGTTTAAAGCGGGGGATCGTTTCTTGTTTGAAATTACCGGAACAGACGATGCGCCATTACCGGCAAACACGATTCTTTCCATTCTTCCTACAAACGGAAATGAGGTAAACTCCGCATTTGCGCCAATTACTTATACAAATAAAGATGTAGGTCATACATACAGTTATACGGTAAAGGAAATTGCGACTGGGCTATCTGGAATGAAATATGATTCGAAAGAATACACAGTAAATGTGTTTGTGAAAAAAGAAAACGGAAAAATTATAGCTGAACCTACATATTCTTCCGGTACTCAATCGATCCAATTTACAAATGTCTATGAACCGGAAACGATGTATGCGATTCCGGTTACGAAAAACATGATTGGCAGGACAATGACGAATGAAGATCAATTTGTGTTCACACTCGAAGCGGTGACAGAAGATGCCCCGATGCCGGAACACAATCAAGTGACGCTTCGCGGAAACGGTACATCGACTGCAAATACGACATTTGATCCGATTGTATATGATCAAACTCATGCAAACAAAACGTTTGAATATAAAGTGAAAGAACATCGAGGATCGATCGACCACATAAAATATTCGACCGAAGAATATTTGGTTTCTGTAAGCGTAACCTATGACAAAGGCGTGCTCACGGCCACTCCGACCATCACAAAAGAAGGCAATCATGTCGGATCGATTCAATTTACGAACACCTATCTGCCAAGTGGTACATGGCGACCGACCGTATCCAAGCAGCTGCTCGGCAAGCAATTGCAAGAAGGTGCTTACAGTTTCGTGATGCACATTGAAAATCAAGAAGATCCGACGATTCAGTTTGATCGGGAAGCGGTAAACAACGCAGACGGAACAATTAATTTCGAACTTGTCGAATTTGAAAAAACAGGTCTTTACAATGTCACTATTGCCGAAGTGAGAGGAAAAGACGAAAACATTCAATATGCCCAAGATCCGATTGAATATGTATTGGAAGTAAAAGACGAGAACGGTATTCTGCAAATAGAGGAACGAAATCGCGAACAAGATCATGTATTTATCAATGATGCCGGTCTACGGATCACCAAACACCTGGTTCCGGGAACGAATCAAACTTTGAATGAAGAGGATTTAAACTATGAATTCCCGTTTGAACTTGATTTGGGAAGTGCATTTGCGAATCAGACATTGAATGTTCGGCGAATTAAGGAAAATGGCAAAGATGAACAAATTCTTCTTGATTCATCCGGAAAAGCTCGATTTACACTGAAAAACGAAGAAACCTATCATATACGACTTGGTCAAAATACACCATACAAGGTGCAGGAAATCACAAACGATGGCTGGATTGGTCGATATTTGCATATCGATACGATCGGAACAGCAAACGGTGTAATTTCCGATGGAGTCGATGCGGAAGTAACGTTCAGAAATTTAAAGCCAAGTACGGATAACGCAAAGATTCACGGCTTTAAAACAATTGATCCAAACGGAGATCCATTCGAAATGAATGGTGGAGAATTTGAATTCCGCATTTCTCCTTTTAGCAGCGATACGGAAATTCAGGAAGAAAACGAGCCGGACGAACAAAACCGGAACGAAGAGAACCAAGAATCATTGGATGAAAATTTTGAGGTCTATCGTTCTTCGCTTTCGATCCCAGAAGACGAACAGCCGCAAGAAGACGAATTGTCTACTGAAAAGAATACGGAAGCCACAACACCGGTTGATGCTCAGAAAAAAATGAAGCTTCCTCTAATTGCCAAAGAGAGCGAGATTATTTCTGCGCAGGAAATCCCGCTTCCTGAACGTACAACTGTAACAAATAACGAGTTTGGACGATTCGAATTTGATGAAATTGTTTATGAAAAACCGGGACGGTATGTCTATAAAGTCGAAGAAATCAACAATCAAATTTCCGGTATGGAATATGATACAAAAGCATACAAAGTCATAGTCAATGTGATACAGATCGGTGGCACGGTCCGAGTCGAATCGATTGAATACACGGATATGAATGATCAACCAGTCGCAAATGACACGATCGTTTTTGTCAATACGTATCAAAATATTGACAATCAGCCAAATTTGTCGATTCATAAAGAGCAATCCATCAATTTTGCTCCATACATTGATGATGAAAATCCGGTTTCTGTTAATGCGGGCGACATTGTAACGTATAAACTTACGGTTCAAAATAACGGAACAGCACTTGCAAAAAATGTTGTGATAACAGACACGATACCAAGTGGATTGATTCTTCTTGAACAATCGTTGAGCAATGCCCAAATCGGTGCAGACAACACCATCACATGGGCGATCGGAGATCTTGAGGCCGGAACATCACGTTCTGTTACGTTCCAAGTTCGGGTACCGAAAGTGAACGAATCCACTTCATGGACAAACATTGCATCGACAGATTCGGATAACACGGATCCGGATACATCGAATGAAGTGACAATCGAAACGGATCCGGCGTTGCCGAACGTCACGATTCATAAATACGAAAGTGTGGATCAAACAATTCGATATGATCAAGAAGACCCATTGGCTGTCAAAGCCGGAGAACTTGTTACGTATGATTTGATTGTGACGAATTCTGGAAATGCGGATGCGACAAACGTGACAGTCACCGACAAAGTTGAAGATGGCTTAGAATTTGTGCAGGCATTCAACAACGGAACATATGACAGCGATACGCGTACAATCACATGGAATGTGGGAACGCTTCCTGCCCGTGGCGGAACAGCCATCGTGTCGTTCCAAGTCCGAGTACCGGTTGTTGCCGAAGATACAGTATGGGCCAATATCGCTCAGGTTCGCTCAGACGAGGAAGAACCGAAAGATTCCAATGAAGTGAAGATCGAAACTATCATCAAAAATTTGGAAATCGAAAAATCGCAAGCGGTTAATCATGGTCCGCTGACAAAAGATCTGCAAGCTGTACAGGCAAATGATATCGTAACCTACGCTATTACTGTGACAAACACAAGTTCTCAGGTGATTGAACAAGCGTCTTTGAGCGATATCGTGCCGGAAGGACTGGAACTGATCCTTTCTTCGATTAAAGAAGAAGGTGTATACACACCAAGTTCAAGAGAGATTACGTGGACTTTAGGTACGTTGCAGCCAAATGAAAGTGTACAAAGAACATTCAGTGTTCGGGTACCGAAAGTCGAACAAAAAACAAGCTGGAAAAATATTGCGACTGTAGTCTATGACGAGGAAGAACCGAAAGATTCCAACGAAGTCGAAGTCGGTACGGAGTTGCCGGAAGTCACGATTGTCAAAGATCAAAAGTTAGAAACCGATCCGGATTACACATTTGAAAAGCGTACAGGAAAAACAGGTGATGAATTGACCTATCGACTGACTGTGACGAATACAGGAACAGCAACCGCACAAGATGTTGTGATTCAAGACACCATTCCAACTGCCGAACTGATGGAAACACCGTTATTCTTGAACTATGTAGAAGGCAGCGCAAGCGATAATGGAAATTACGATCGCAATACCCAAACTATTACATGGTCAATTGGTGATTTAGAACCGGGTCAGAAAAAATCGGTGACCTTTACCGTCACGATTCCAAGCGTCACGAATAATACGCTTTGGATTAACGGGGCTTCAACGCATTATTTAAACAATCCGAATAATCCGGAAGAAGGTGAACCTGTCGAAATACCTTCCAATGAAGTGAAAGTGGATACGATGGTTCCTGATCTTCAGATCGAAAAAGAACACCGTCTTAACGATGGTGATCGTGTAACAACTTTGCTTCAAGCCAATGCGAAGGATACTGTCACATATTACTTGAAAGCAACAAACAACAGTGAGATGACAATCCATGATGTTTGGATTACTGATGTGATTCCGACACATGAAAACGGATCTCTTGTGCTTCAGAAAATCGATGAAAGCTATCCGTATATTTTCGATGAAGAAAGCGGAAAGATCCGTTGGGAAATCGGTGACCTGGGGCCGAAAGAATCAAAAGAAACATGGTTCAGCGTCCAAGTGCCGGATGTTCAATCCGCAACACGCTGGCGCAATGTTGCATCGGCAAGTCATCAGGAAACGCCGGACATTCCACGCGAAGAAATCGAAACACCACCGGTTGAAGTGGAATTGAACGTACCGAATTTGGAAATTGTAAAACGTCAAGCGAAAAATGATGGTGCGCCGACACAAAACCGAATTCAAGCGAATGCCGGCGATACGATTACGTACATGATTGAAGTATCCAACACCGGCAGCACAGCAGCCGAACAAGTTGTGGTTGAAGATATTATTCCGGAAGGTCTTGAGCTGATCAACGGCTCGATTAGCGATCAAGGACAAGAAAGAAACGGTAAGATTTCATGGACAATCGCCAAACTTGATGCCGGAAAGTCAAAAACCGTAACATTCCAAGTGAAAGTGCCAACGGTCAAGGAATATACTTACTGGACCAATGTTGCAAGTGTTTATGATCAAGATGATCCGGAACCGAAAAATACGCCACCGGTTGAAGTGGAAACTTTTGCACCGCATTTAACAATCGAAAAGTCGCAAAAACGCAATGAAGACAATCGAACGACGGATCGACTTTCCGTAATCGGTAAAGATCGAATTACGTACTTTATCAAAGTGACAAGTGACGGAAAAGTCGACGCGAAAGATGTGATCGTAAGCGATACGGTTCCGCAAGGATTGACTCTTATCGAAGGCAGTGTATCCGATGATGGTGTTGTTGAAAACGGAACGATTTCATGGCATCTGGGAACTCTTGCCACAGGTACTTCGAGAACGGTTTCATTTGCGGTTGAAGTGCCGGAAACAGAAGGTTTATGGAAAAATATTGCGGAAGTTGTCGAATCGACTCGACCGGAAGAACCGACACCTTCCAACGAAGTAGAAATCGAAACACCAAAAGAAGGACCGAATATCACGATTGAAAAACTCCAAGCGCAAAACGACAACAAACCGTCAAAGACTCGCATCAAAGCACATATCGGCGATACAATTACGTACGTACTTCGAGTTCATAACCGAGGCAAAGAAGCTGTACGCGATATACAAGTCAAAGATGCGATTCCGCAAGGATTACGTTTTGTATCCGGAAGCATTAATGAAAACGGTACAATTGAAAACGGAGTTGTAAGCTGGAAGCTCGAAGAACTGGCTCCGGGAGCAACCGTGGATCTTAAGTTTAAAGTCACAGTGCCTGTTGTGACACGCAATAGCGCATGGATTAATACAGGAGTACTGATTCAAGACAATAAACAAACCCCTTCGAATGAAGTGACGGTTTCTGCGGAACCGGATGTTCCGACTTCTTCGAAAAACGGAAAACCGACCGTTCCGAATACGGCCGGCGATACCAATTTACGTTTTATATTACCGGTTTGCATCCTTTCTTTCTTGGTGCTTGTGTTCTTGCTGAGAAAAAAAGGAATTGAGAAATAGGAACTAAGAAAGGGAAGAGGAAACGCCTCTTCCTTTTTCTTTTAAATGATGATACTGTAAAGTTATATGGTGAAAAGTAAGAAAATTATTGCACATATCGGAAGATTTCTCCTGATTTTTGTGATCGTCCTCGGACTGTTGATGGTTGTCCCCAATTTGTTTGGTATTCAAATGTATAATGTTGTGACCGGAAGCATGGAGCCGCAAATTCCCGTTGGATCTTTGATCGGCGTACGGTATGAAGAGCCTTCAATGTTGGAATCGGGACAAGTGATCACGTTTATTCATCGTGATTCGATTGTTACGCATCGTGTGGTTTCGAATGATGTGTCGAATGGCGAATTGATCACAAAAGGAGATGCCAACGCTCAGGAAGATATGGAACCAGTTTTGTATAATGACGTGATCGGGCAAGTGTGTTTTCATGTTCCGATTCTCGGAGCGATCTTTGCTCAGTTGAGTACATTAAACGGAAAGATCTTTTTGCTTTCGTTTGCCGCACTGGGAGCACTTATGAATGTGATTGGATCAAAAAAACAAGAAGAAAGATAGAAGGAAGTTATATGACCTTACAAGAAGAAATTATTCAATGCATCCAAGACCTAAATGTTTCGGATGCGTTTTCAAAAATAAAACAATATGAAGAACATTATGGCCGAGATGAGTTTTATTACCTTTCCATGTCGGACCTTTTGATTTATGAAGAAATGCCCGAAGAAGCCATGATCTTGATGAATGAAGCAGAAAGTGAAGGATATACCGGACCTTTATTTTATGAACGCATGGGAGATGTTTTATACGCTTTAGAGCGATATGACGAAGCGCTCGATTACTTGAACCGATGCGATCTGGGAGAAGATGCGCTTGATGATCTTCATATTTTGTATTTATACGGGAAGATTTACTTGAAAAAATGCAAATACAAAGAGGCAATTCAAGCTTTCGAGGATATTCTCTTGGAAATGGATATGCCGACTATTTATAACTTAGCAGCTGAGGCATATTGGAAAATAGGAAATGAAAAACGGGCAATCGAGTATTTCGACAGGGCATGTAAAGCTGATTCGAATTTGGCTTATGAAGTATGCAATTTTTTTGAAAACGAGAAAAACGAAGAAATGTTCAAACGATATTTTCAGCAGATAGATGATCCGGATTCGGACTTTAAAATATATCGGTATGTACAATTTTACGTACAGACCGATCAAGACCAAAAAGCAAAAGCCTACATTGAAGCCAATATTGATGCACATCCGATGAATATTTTGTATTCACAGTTGTTGTCATATTATGAAGAAGATAATGATCTGAAGCGAATGAAAAAAATCGAATCTCTTCTTTTGAAAGCTGATCCTGATGAATCGATGGATCCGGCTGATTTTTGCGAATTGCGCCTATTGATTATGGTCAAGCGGCAATACGCCAGTGCCACCATCAAAAAGTATATCAAACAATATATGCAGGAAAACGACAACGATAAAGATGTATATGTAGCAATGGCCCGTGTACTTGTACGCATGGATCGTCCAAATGAGGCAGCCTATTTGTTCCGTAATTTTCCTTTTTATGCCGAAGATAAGGAAACAAATGACTTTGTCGCTCATCTTCAAGCGACTACATATATGGTGATGGAAGATTATCAACAGGCCTACAAGGTGTTCAAAAACAATCCGTTTATTAACGAAAACGATGATGAAGAAGAAAAAGATTTGTATTGGCTTCAATATGCGGCCGCCTGTTTTGGTGCCGGACATTTCCGGGAAGTCATCGATATTACAAAGCCGAAAGCGTTGATTGACGGAAGATTTGCTTCTTTTTATTTGATGAGTATCAATATGCTGGAAGAACTGGAGGGAGAACAATTTGCCGATACAAGAGAAGTCATTGAAGAAATCCTTCGCAAAATCGATAACGATGGTTATTTGAATGCAGAATCTTTCCTTCGAACGGTCGACCTTATCGATCCTTACGTTGATGATCAAGAAGACGATTAAGAAATTGGCCTTGGCCATTTGTTTCGTACTCATCTGCGAAGGCTTGTATCTTCTGATTGATAATCCGATCATCTTTCCCTCGCCTTTTTCCGTGATTGGGATCATGATTGCCGATCTTGGACAAAAACAGTTTTATCAAATAACACTTGTGAGTTTGGGACGAGTATTGTTCGGTGTGTTCGCTTCGTTGCTGCTTGGCATTCTGATTGCCTTTCTGCGGTTTTTTCATCAAAATATGTCATGGATCGATCGATTGATCCTGATTTTGCGAAGTATTCCGAATGTTACCCTTGTGATTTTGTTCTTATTTTGGGTAGACGGGGAAAAAAGCATTTTTTTTGTGATGTTCCTTGTCTTGTTTCCGATTGTATACCAAGCTTGTGTGGATGCATTGTATACAATTCAAAAACAATGGAGCACTGTGTTCGAAATTTATCCTCAGCCGCGCTCATATATGATCAAAGCAATTTATGTCCCCATGCTTGCCGATACGCTGCAATCGGTTATTGTATCCATTTCTTCTTTAGGTTTCAAAGTTGGGGTCATGGCGGAAATCTTGTCACAAGTGCGTCTTGGGATCGGCCACAGTATGCAAATTGCAAAATTGAATATCGATATCGCTTCGTTGACCGCATGGACCTTATGGCTGCTGGTCTTGATCTTTCTGATCGAGAAAGGGATCAAGAAAGGAATCGTTACGATTGAGAAGAAAAAGGAGAAAGAGTATGGAGAAGGTTAGTGTTCTTATCCCTGTATATAACGTAGAAAAATATGTAGGTCACTGCATTGATTCTGTCCTTTATCAAACATACCCGAATATTGAGATTGTATTGATCAATGATGGATCAAGCGATCGTTCACTTCAGATTTGCGAGCAATATGCACGAAATTATCCGAATGTGTTTGTGTATTCTTATAAGAATGCCGGCATTTCGACGACAAGAAACCGTGCCCTTGATCATGCACATGGACGTTATGTCCTGTTTGTTGACAGCGATGATTATATTCATCCGAACATGATCAAGCAGATGGTCACGACCATGCATGAGCAATCGTGTGATATCGTGTTGTGCGGATATCGCATGGATTATTTTAAAATCATTCCGCTTTTGCGAAAAGTTGCTTCCAGACAGACAATGACAAACATTGAAGCGCTGCATAAATTGATCGCAAATCAGGGAGTGAACAATTATCCTTGGGCAAAACTCTTTAAGATCGAAATGTTTCAAGGTATACGTTTTCCCAATCACTTGGAAGGATTTGAAGATACAAGAACAATCTTTAAAACATTTTTAAACGCTAAAAAAATTGCTGCTATACCGAACCGTTATTATCATTATGTACAAAGAAGAGGTTCTCTTACGAATCATATGAGTTTGCAGACTGTATACAATATGCGCCAGGCTTATCACGATCAGGAAAGGGATCTGAAAAAAGCGTTACCGGATGAGTCGTTCGATTTTACGATCAATTACTACAATACGGATATGGTCATTATTTACACATTAATCTTTATTTGTTCGAAAAAAGATCCGGTCCGTTTTGTTCCGGATAAGATTGATTGGAAAAAATTATCTTGGCCGCTTAAAGCAGGCTACGGTGCATGGCTGCAAATTGCCTGTTGGAAGTATGGATGGAAAAAAAAGGAGTTTGATTGGAAATGAGGAAAATAAGAAAGGCGAATTTGAACGATCTGAAAGTTTTGGATCGTCTTTATGCAAAGGCTAGACATTTTATGCATACCCATGGCAATCCTGATCAATGGAACGAAGGAAAGCCGAATCATATCGATCTTTTTGAAAATATCATACGTGACGAACTTTATGTCGTTGTTGAAAAAGAACAAATTATCGGGTGCTTTGCGCTTATTGAAGGGATCGATCCGACATATACGTATATTGATGGAGAGTGGCTCAACAGCAAGCCTTATGCAGCGATTCATAAAGTTGCCTCTGCAGTTGGTGCCAAAGGTGTCGGAAGCGAAATTCTGACTTATTGCAAGCAGGTTTTCGATAACTTAAAAATCGATACCCATGCAAATAACGTCTTTATGCAACGCTGCATACAGCGCAATGGCTTTGTTCGTACAGGCATTATTTATCTGGCAAACAAAGAACCGCGCATAGCTTATCAATACACAAGAGATGGGAAAAGTACAGAAACAACTTCCTGAGCGGATTTGTTTCGCAAGCTGTTCTCATCTTTTAATTTGTTTGAATTCCAGCGAAATTGATCGTAATCGCTTAAAAAAGAAAAGTCACAAGAACAATCCGGATATTTAGCATACCAATCCGGAAATTGAGTGGACATGATTTTTTGAGCAAGAGCGAGTGCTTGAGAATCAGGATCACCGGATAAAGTTGGGGTACCGCAAATCCGTACACCCGGAGGAGAGGAGTGCGCAATAAGCAAACTACCATCTTCACATTGCGCGATTACCATGAAAATGTGATCTTTATTGGCGAGAAGATCTCCCGGTTCATACGTTTCGATCGAATTTGCCGCAATCATGTGTCCGAATCCTTTTTGTTCAAGAGATGGACCGATTTCGTTTGATAAATGCACATAGCCGGTTTTTCCGTTTTCGGTTTCGAAAGTATTGTAAAGAAGCCAGCCGATGTATCCCGAACAATCCAATCCGTTATGGATTTCATATAAGTGATCTTCCACATTATAAGAGGCATCCTGCCTATTCGCGAATGATTGCCAAGTGGATGCAAGCCCTAACTGTCTTGTTTCAGAACCGGATCCTGTATCTTCTTTGTTCCATCCGCCTCCCCATACGTACATGACTTTGCCAATGGGTTGCATAGACTTTGTCAGTAAGGTCGTTAAATCGGATTGCGCAGCGATAGATTGAGATGTTTCGCTTTCCTTTGAAGAATTTCCGAATTGTTTGATTCCATAAAAAAGTACTCCTATAATAAGTAGCGGGATTATGGCCATCAAAAGAAGTCGAAAATAATTGATCTTTCTTTTTTGTTTCATATGAATCATTATAAAACAAAAAAGAGAGATTGACCTGTTTTGTAGCACAAAAAAGTAAAATACGATAGAATAAAGAGCAAGGCATCAATAGAAAGGAACTTACTATGGCTTTTGAATCATTATCGGAACGTCTGAATAAGGCGATCAAAAATATATCAGGCCAGGGAAAACTGACTGAGAAAAATATGAACGATATGCTCAAGGAAGTGCGCATGTCGTTGTTGGAAGCAGATGTTAACTACACTGTTGTCAAAGAATTTGTTGAAAAAGTAAAGGAAAAAGCGCTCGGACAGGAAGTGCTCGATTCCCTGAATCCGGGACAAATGGTTGTCAAGATCGTCCATGACGAATTGCAGTCGTTATTAGGAGAAAGTGACGCAAAACTTCATTTCAAAAAACAAGGAATCACCAACATTATGATGGTTGGTCTGCAAGGAACGGGAAAAACGACGGCTTCGGCAAAAATTGCGAAATTCGCAAAAGAAAAGCTGAAAAAGCGTGTCCTGCTCGTTGCATGTGACGTGGTGCGTCCAGCCGCCATCGAACAGTTGCAGACTTTAGGAAAAAGCATTGATGTGGATGTATTTTCGCTTGGTGCTGATGTAGATGCGATCACGACAGCTCGGCAAGGACTCGCTTACGCGAAGGAACATCAAAAAGATCTGGTGATTTTCGATACCGCAGGTCGTCTGCACGTGGATGAAGAGCTGATGGACGAGCTCAAGCAAATGAAAGAAATTGTTCAGCCAGACGATATTCTCTTAACGGTCGATGCAATGACCGGTCAGGATATCGTGACGGTTGCCCGTGAATTTAATGATCAGTTAAGCATTACGGGACTTGTTGTGACCAAGATGGACGGAGATGCCCGTGGTGGTGGATTGCTGTCGGTACGATCGATTACCGATGTTCCTGTAATGTTCGTATCGAGCGGCGAAAAGGTGGACGATCTCGAAGAATTCCATCCGGACCGTATGGCAGACCGTATTTTGGGAATGGGCGATATCATGACGCTTGTCGAACAGGCTCAAGATAAAATCGATATGGAAACCCAAAAGCGAACGGTTCAGCGAATGAATGAGGGGATCTTTACATTCAACGATCTTCTTGATCAATTCAAACAAGTTAAAAAAATGGGATCTATGCAGAAAATGCTCGGGATGATTCCCGGATTAAATAAGCTGAGCGGACAAATCGATGACGAACAAGTACAAGGAAGCGTCAAGAAGAGCGAAGCGATCATTCAGTCTATGACACCTTACGAAAGAGAAAATCCGAAGTGTCTAAAGGCTAGCAGAAAGTCCCGTATCGCCAAGGGAGCGGGCGTGAAGGTAGCGGATGTCAATCGTCTGATCACGCAGGTTGAGCAAATGCAGACTTTGACGAAAATGATGAAGGGCGGATCGATGCCGAATATGAATATGCTCCAAGGAATGCAGAAGGGTGCAGGAGCTTATGGTGCAAGTAAGCATGCCGGTTCGAAAAAGAAGAAAAAATCCAAAGCGAAGAAAAAGAAAAAATAAGATTTTAAAGGTGTCAAGTGATTTTGCTTGACACCTTCTTTCTTGTTTGTTAGTATAACAATGCATTTATCGAAAGGAAAGAAAACAACATGGTTAAATTACGTTTAAAAAGAATGGGTAAGAAAGGTCGTCCTTTCTATCGTATCGTAGCTGCTGATTCTAGAAGTCCTCGTGATGGTCGTTTTATTGAAGAAATCGGTACTTATGATCCGATGAAAGCAGAAGATAAAGTTGTATTGGATAAAGATGCTGCTGTTCGCTGGATCAAAAACGGTGCTCAACCTACAGATACCGTTCGTTCAATCTTGTCAAAAGAAGGAATTCTGAAAGCCCTTCATGACGAAAAAATCGGAAAATAAATGGTCGATCTAGAAAAAACGCTGTTTGATCTTTGTGCACCGCTGGTCGATGACGAAAAAGCGCTGTCTGTGAAAACGATGTCGAGTTTGAATGAAAATGAAATCTCGTTATATGTATACGCAAATAGCGAGGATGTCGCTCGATTAATCGGACGTAAAGGAGTCATGGCAAGTGCTTTGCGCCAAATGATGTCGATTGCGTCCCGCAACAATGACAAACATATCGCGGTCAAATTTGAAGCTTATTAGGATGCGGTTTACGTATCCTTTTTTTTGTAAAGGAGGAATTATTTTATGATCCAAGTCGCAAAAATTATCAACACTCATGGATTAAAGGGAGAATGCAAATTATATTTGTTCACCGATGATCCCGAGCATCGTTTTGAGAAAGGGCGTATTCTTTATTTGAACGAAAAAGATCCAATCAAGGTGATGCGCTTTCGGATGCAGAAGGGATTAGGCTACGCGTTTTTTGAGGGAATTGATTCGATCGAAGCGGCAGAAAAGTTAAAAGGCGATAGCTTATATATTCCGATCGAAGATCTTCCTCAAACAGGAGAAAATGAATATTATTATCATGAGCTTGCCGGATGCAAGGTGTTCAATGAAAAGAAAGAAGCACTTGGGATCGTTAGCGATTTGCTGGAAACCGGTGCCAATTTAGTGCTTCGCGTAAAAACAAATGACGGAAGCTTTTTAGTGCCGTTTGTCGATGCGTTTGTTGAGGATGTAAATGTGGAAGATAAAACCATCTGCATTAAAGAAATGGAAGGATTGAGATGAAAATCACAGTCTTATCTTTGTTTCCGGAATATTTTGACGGATTGCTTAATACATCCATCATCAAAAGGGCATATGAAAAAGAGCTCTTTTCATTTGAAGTCGTTGATTTCAGAAAATATACTATGGAAAAGCACGGTCATGTGGATGATACACCATACGGGGGAGGCGCAGGTATGTTGTTGATGTGCCAACCATTGCTTGATGCCTTGAAAGCGGTCCGGACCGAAAACAGTACGGTGATCTTGCTGACACCGCAAGGGAAAACCTTCAATCAGCCAATGGCTGCCGATCTTTCGAAAAAGGACCATTTGATCTTTTTGTGTGGACATTATGAAGGGTTTGATGAGCGTATTCGCGATTATGTGGATATGCAAATTTCACTGGGCGATTTTGTCCTGACCGGAGGAGAAGGGGCATGTGCGATTATGTGTGATGCGATTATTCGCTTGCTTCCGGGCACGATCAAACAAAATAGCAGCGATGACGACTCGTTTTCTAATGGACTTTTGGAATATCCTCAATATACAAAGCCGGCAGTTTATGACGGGAAAAAGGTTCCGGAGGTTTTGTTGAGCGGGCATCATGCGAATATCGAAAAATGGCGTCATGAGCAATCTTTGAAAAAGACAGCATTGTACCGTCCGGATTTACTCGAGAAAGTCGAATTGACCGAAAAGGAAATTGAATTTGTTGAAGAAGTCTTGAAAAATAAATAAGTTTATGATATTCTTCAAAAGAATGTGCCGGTTCCGCTGATTGCGAATCAAGAATCTGAGAAGCGCACAATTTGATAAAGGAGAAAAACGATGAATTTAAATTTAGTGAATGAATTGACAAAATCACAATTAAAGAAAGACATCCCTGTATTCCAAACTGGTGCTACTGTACGTGTACACGTAAAGATCAAAGAAGGCGACAAGAGCCGTATCCAGGTTTATGAAGGGGTTGTAACCGAACGTGTTGGCGGTGGAATCAACGAATCAATTACTGTTCGTAAAATTTCGAGCGGTATTGGTGTAGAACGTAAGTTCCCAATCCATTCTCCAATTGTCGATCACATTGAAGTTGTACGTCAAGGAAAGGTACGTCGTAATAAATTACGTTATCTTCGTAACCGTTCAGGTAAAGCTGCTCGTATCAAAGAGAAAAAATAAGAAAAAGGTCGGAATATTCCGACTTTTTTTGTAAAATGGAAGCAAAGAAAAGGAGCAAATATGAAAAAAAACAATAAAAATGCCCTTATTCACGAAATAATCGATTTTGTGAAGGTGTTTGCGATCAGCGCAATTGTCGTCTTGCTTTTTGCAAATTTTATTGCTCATCCTGTAACGGTTTTAGGGCATAGCATGGATCCTACATTAGCGGATGGCGAATATGGATTTACAAATATCATTCAAACGAAACTTTCGGATCCGCAGCGAAACGATATTGTTGTTGTTACTATGGTCGATCCGCAAACCGGAGAAAAAAGCGAATGGGTCAAACGAATCATTGGGATGCCCAACGATACGATCGAATGCATCAATGACGAAATCTATGTGAACGGTGAGCTTCTTGATGAATCAGCATATATCGATCAGGAGCATAAAAACGAATGCTTGCAAAAATACGGTTATTTCAATAAAACGGTTCAAAAGAGCTCAGAAAACAACGGATTGCAAGTTATAGCCGATTGGGGCCCGATTACACTGAAAGATAATGAATATTTTGTGATGGGAGATAATCGAGTTGTTTCCAAAGATTCCAGAGATCCGACAGTAGGTCCAATCACAAAAGATCAAATTTACGGAAAGGGTGTCTTTGTTTTATATCCGTTTTCCAAATTCGGAAATAAATAAGTTCGGGAAGAGAATCCTCTTTCCTTTTTTTTCGATTTTTCGCTATGATGATAGAAAGGATGTGAGAACATGGCACAAAAGAAAAAAAAGAAAATACAGCAAGATAACAACAAAAGCAACGGTTCAAATATTAACTGGTTTCCGGGACATATGACCAAGGCCAAACGACAAATGGAAGAAAACTTGAAAAAAGTGGATTTTATTATCGAAATACGAGATGCGCGAATTCCTTTTTCATCGAAAAATCCGATGTTGGATGAAATTTTGGGGAATAAACCAAGGTTGATCGTTCTTTCGAAAAAAGATAAAGCAGACCCGAAGAAAACGAAAGAGTGGATTGCTTATTTTCAAAACGATCACGAGCGTGCGGTCGCATTGGATTTGATCAAAGATTCTTATAAGAATACAGTTATTGAATGTGCACAGCAACTTTGTGCGCCATTGATCGAAAAACAAAAACGACGCGGAATCAATCCCAGAGCTTTGAGGGCAATGGTGTGCGGAATTCCTAACGTTGGAAAAAGCACGTTTATCAATACTTTAGCAAAACGAAAAGCCGCTCAAACCGGAGATAAACCGGGAGTTACTAAATCTTTGCAGTGGATCAAATTGGATAAAGCGATCGAATTGCTTGATACGCCGGGTGTATTATGGCCTAAGTTCGAAGGAGAATATGTAGGTGAAAAGTTGGCTTTGTTGGGATCGATACGTGATGAAGTAGTGACACAAGACGATCTTGCATTTTATGCTTGCAAATGGTTGACGGAACACAGTCCTGAATCTCTTGAAACGACTTACGGAATCAAACTTCAAGATAATGTGTATGATACGTTATTGGAAATTGGACGCAAACGAGGGTATTTGCTGAAGGGAGAAGTAGACGAAAATCGTTTGATGAAATCATTTGTGAAAGATATCCGAGAAAATAAATTAGGGCGTATTACATGGGAGAGTGTAGATGAGCAAACAGCGAATGGAGAGTGAATTGTGGAACGTTTACGATGCGATTCTTGGAATTGACGAGGCAGGACGTGGCCCGATCGCCGGACCATTGGTAGTTGCAGGTGTGATTTTTGAAAAAGGATATGAAAATGAAGAAATCGACGATTCGAAAAAGCTGAGCGAGAAAAAGAGGGAACGGTTGTTTACGGAAATTATTAAACATGCCAAGGCATACGAGATTCTCGTCATTTCGGAACAGACGATTGATGAATTAAATATTTATCGAGCAACTCAGAAAGCAATGGAGCAGATCGCAAATGATCTCAAAGCGCAGATGGTGCTGACCGATGCAATGCCGCTGCCGAATTATAAAGGAAAATTTGAGTCTGTTATCAAAGGGGATCAAAAATCGATTTCGATTGCTGCCGGAAGCATACTTGCCAAAGTGAGTCGAGATCGCTGGATGAAGAAATTGGATGAAATGTATCCTGAATATGAATTCAAGAAGCATAAAGGATATCCGACAAAGAAACACTTAGAGCGGATCAAGGAGTTGGGGATCGTAGATTGCTACAGAAAAAGCTATGCTCCCGTCAAAAAAATACTGAAAATTAAATTATTTTAAGAAATTTGGCACTTTTTAATCGAAGAATTCGTATATATAAAGTATGAGATATAATTTTAGACAGGCAATCTTATACTATGCCGTATTGTATAAAGGGGATTGGGAGAAAATCGCCAAAGCTATAGATCGAAAAGAAGAATACCAAATTTTAGAAACAAATCACTCGTTTGTAACGATTGGAGAACCAAGTTATCCGAAATGCTTTTTGGATTTGGAGTGTCCTCCGTGGATCTTGTTTTTCGAAGGAAAATTAGAGCGGCTTAATGAACCGAAAGTAGCAATCATCGGCGCGCGAAACTGTTCACAGGCGGGTATAAATAATACGAAGCGGATCGTCCAGAAATTGAAAAATCGTTATGTTATTGTTTCCGGATTGGCAAAAGGGATTGATGCAGCTGCTCATTGGAGTAGTTTAGATCAAAAAACGATTGGAATTATCGGATGTGGATTGGATATTATATATCCAAAAGAAAATCACTCTTTGTATGAATGGATGAAAAGGAAGCATTTGGTTATTTCGGAATATCCGCCCGGCGTACCTCCTTATGCTCGAAATTTTCCATGGCGCAATCGATTGATTGCTGCGGCTTGTGAAAGCGTGATTGTAGTCGAAGCAGGAATGAAAAGCGGAACGATGCTGACTGTAAATGAATGTCTATCATTAGGGAGGGAGGTGTATTGTTTACCTCAACCTTTTAATGAATTGAAATTTGTAGGATGTAATTATTTGATTTCGAGTGGGGCAAATATTCTCTATGACGAGCAAGGATTAAGTGTATTTGATCTGTCCTCTAAAAAAAATAAAAAATATCGCATAAAACAGTTGACAGACAAAGAAGAAAGAGGTAATATAAACGAGCGTTGAGAACAGCGCAACCTTCCTTTTCG
>KE159697.1:105475-186592 GCA_000403415.2 Firmicutes bacterium M10-2 | reverse complement strand
AGGGATGGTCCCTGGAGCTCGATCTTTGAAAACCGACAGACACAAATTGAAGAAGAGACACAATAGATAAAGAGAAAAGGTCTTGAAAGCAAGTTGTGGAGAAAAAAAGATAAACTGAGAAAAAGAGAAAAACAGTGAACAGTTTAGAAAGATCTTGAAGAAAGCACAAGAAACAAGAGAACCAACTGATCAAGTAGGCAAGGGCGTACGGAGGATGCCTGGCCACTCGAAACTGAAGAAGGACGCACCGAACTGCGAAAAGCGGCGCCGAGCTGTAAGGAAGCGAAGACGCGCCGGTATCCGAATGGGGGAACCCGGCATGGCGAGAGCGATGTCATCCTATGATGAAGAAGATAGTCATAGAGAGAGGAACCCGGGGAACTGAAACATCTAAGTACCCGGAGGAAAAGAAAACAACAGTGATTTCCCGAGTAGCGGCGAGCGAAAGGGAAGGAGCCCAAACCGATCGAAGGATCGGGGTAGAAGGGCCTTCGAGAAAGCGGAAGCGGAAGCATAGCCGAGCGTGAACGGAAGCACGGCCGAAGAGGGTGAAAGCCCCGTAGGCGAAATGCGAGAAGCAGAAGCGAGAAGGACCCTGAGTACGGCGAGACACGAGAAATCTTGTCGGAAGCAGGCGGGACCATCCGCCAAGGCTAAATATAAACGAGTGAGCGATAGAGAACAAGTACCGTGAGGGAAAGGTGAAAAGAACCGCGGGAGCGGAGTGAAAGAGAACCTGAAACCGTATGCCTACAAGAAGTCAGAGCCCGTCAAAGGGTGATGGCGTGCCTTTTGTAGAATGAACCGGCGAGTTGCGTCATAATGCGAGGTTAAGCAGGAAAGAGCGGAGCCGAAGCGAAAGCGAGTCTGAAGAGGGCGAAGAGAGTAGTATGATGCAGACCCGAAACCGGGTGATCTAGCCATGGGCAGGTTGAAGCAGGAGTGAAATTCTGTGGAGGACCGAACCGACTACCGTTGAAAAGTTAGCGGATGACCTGTGGCTAGGGGAGAAATTCCAATCGAACCCGGAGATAGCTGGTTCTCCCCGAAATAGCTTTAGGGCTAGCGTCGGCCGATAAGCGAGGGAGGTAGAGCACTGAATGCATGATGGCCCCATCCCGGGGTACTGAATGCAATCAAACTGCGAATGCCCTCGAAAGAAGAGGCCGGCAGTCAGACTGTGGGTGATAAGGTCCATGGTCGAGAGGGAAACAGCCCAGACCGCCAGCAAAGGTCCCGAAATACAGGCTAAGTGGAAAAGGATGTGGGGACGCACGGACAGCTAGGAGGTTGGCTCAGAAGCAGCCATCCTTTGAAGAGTGCGTAACAGCTCACTAGTCGAGTGGCCCTGCGCCGAAAATGTACCGGGGCTAAGCCTGATACCGAAGCTGCGGATGTACCTGCAAGGGTATATGGTAGGGGAGCGTTGCATGCAGGAAGAAGTATGATCGCGAGAGGATATGGACAGCATGGAAGCGAGAATGCCGGTGTGAGTAGCGAGATGTAGGTGAGAATCCTACACACCGAAAGCCCAAGGATTCCAGGGGAAGGTTCGTCCGCCCTGGGTAAGTCGGGACCTAACGCGAGGCCGAGAGGCGTAGCGGATGGAAAGCAGGCGGAGAATCCTGCACCCGCGCGATACGAGGCGAAGGAGTGACGGAGACGGAGTAGGCAGCCCTCTGAATGGATTGAGGGCCAAGCGCAGCAGTCGGATACCAGGGAAATCCGGTATCGGAAGACAGGGCGTGAAGGGGAAGCGAAAGCAGAAATGCAAGTAGCGAAGTGCCGAGGACGGCTTCCAAGAAAAGCTTCTAGCAAAGTGGTATCGAGCGGCCCGTACCAAAACCGACACAGGTGGGCAGGCAGAGGATGCCGAGGTGAGCGAGAGAACTGTTGCCAAGGAACTCGGCAAAATGGCCCCGTAACTTCGGGAGAAGGGGCGCTCATGGAAGTGAGCCGCAGTGAAAAGGCCCAAGCGACTGTTTAACTAAAACACAGCTCTCTGCGAAGCCGCAAGGCGAAGTATAGGGGGTGACACCTGCCCGGTGCTGGAAGGTTAAGGGGACGAGTGAATCGAAAGATGAAGCTCGGAACCGAAGCCCCAGTGAACGGCGGCCGTAACTATAACGGTCCTAAGGTAGCGAAATTCCTTGTCAGGTAAGTTCTGACCCGCACGAAAGGTGTAACGATTTGGGCGCTGTCTCGGCAGCAGGCTCGGTGAAATCTTAGTACCTGTGAAAATGCAGGTTACCCGCAACTAGACGGAAAGACCCCATGGAGCTTTACTGCAGCTCGGCATTGGATTTTGGGCAGACATGTACAGGATAGGTGGGAGACGAAGAGAGATATACGCCAGTGTATCAGGAGTCGATGTTGGGATACCACCCTTGTGTGCTTGAGGTCCTAACCCAGGTCCGTGACCCGGATCGGGGAGAGTGCCAGGCGGGCAGTTTGACTGGGGCGGTCGCCTCCCAAAGAGTAACGGAGGCGCCCAAAGGTACGCTCAGTCTGGATGGAAACCAGATGAAGAGTGCAAATGCAGAAGCGTGCTTGACTGTGAGAGCAACAACTCGAACAGGGACGAAAGTCGGGATTAGTGATCCGGCGGTGCCGAATGGAAGGGCCGTCGCTCAACGGATAAAAGCTACCCTGGGGATAACAGGCTGATCTCGCCCAAGAGTTCACATCGACGGCGAGGTTTGGCACCTCGATGTCGGCTCATCGCATCCTGGAGCTGGATTCGGTTCCAAGGGTTGGGCTGTCCGCCCATTAAAGCGGTACGCGAGCTGGGTTCAGAACGTCGTGAGACAGTTCGGTCCCTATCTGTTGTGGGCGAAGGAGATCTGAGGGGAGCTGTCCTCAGTACGAGAGGACCGGGATGGACCTGCCTCTGGTGCATCGGTTATCACGCCAGTGGTACAGCCGGGTAGCCAAGCAGGGAAGGGATAAGCGCTGAAAGCATCTAAGCACGAAGCCCACCCCGAGATGAGATCTCCCATTCTGAAAAGAAGTAAGGCCCCTCAAAGACGATGAGGTAGATAGGCCGGAGATGGAAGCATAGCGATATGCGGAGTTGACCGGTACTAATCGGCCGAGGACTTGATCAGAGCCCGCGACTTGCCAAAGAGACGAAAGAAGTGTAAGAGAGAAGAGTGGATGTCGGTTTTGAGGGATCGAGCAAAAGAAGATCCGGTGACGAAGGCGGGATGGAGACACCTGAATACATTCCGAACTCAGCAGTTAAGCACCCCAGCGGCGACGATAGTTGGCCTTGCGCCTGCGAAAATAGCACGTTGCCGGGTCTTTTTTTTTATGGAACAGAGAATATCGGGAAATAGACTAGTCGAATTTATAGGATCAATGGTATAATCACGATTGGTATGATCAGATAAATTAATTAAAAGGTGAGATAAAGTGAAATTAGGATTCGATAACAATAAGTATTTAAATTTACAATCAGAACATATTAAAGAACGTATTGCTCAATTTGGGGATAAACTGTATTTAGAATTTGGCGGAAAATTATTTGATGATTATCATGCAAGCCGGGTATTGCCGGGATTTGCGCCGGATAGCAAACTTCAGATGTTGCTTCAGTTAAAAGAGCATGCAGAAATCGTGATAGCAATCAATGCCAATCACTTACATGAGAAGAAAATAAGATCTGATCTTCGTATCGGATATGATGACGAAGTCTTGCGTTTAATTGAAGAATTTACCAGAATTGGACTTTATGTAGGCTCAGTCGTCATTACTCAATATACCAGTCAAAAGGAAGTTAAAAAATTTGAAGCGAAACTGAAAAAAAGAAACATTCCGGTATATCGACATTATACGATCGAAGGATATCCTACAAATACGAAAAAAATCATTTCCGAAAAAGGATTTGGAAAAAATGACTATATTCAGACAACAAGACCATTGGTTGTTGTAACAGCTCCGGGGCCGGGCAGCGGAAAAATGGCAACTTGTTTATCGCAGCTTTACCATGAAAATATTCATGGAATAAAAGCCGGATATGCAAAGTTCGAAACATTCCCAGTATGGAATTTGCCATTGAATCATCCAGTGAATATTGCCTATGAAGCAGCAACAGCGGATTTGAATGACGTCAATATGATTGATCCATTCCATTTATCGGCTTATAACCAAATAACAGTGAATTATAATCGAGATATCGAGATTTTTCCGGTCCTACAACATATGTTTGAAGAAATTTATGGACAGAGTCCTTATAAATCACCCACAGATATGGGTGTTAATATGGCAGGATTTTGTATCTCGAATGATGAAAACTGTCGGGAATCTGCCAATCAGGAAATCATCCGTCGTTACTATGCTACAAAGACTCGTTATTATAACGAGCAATGTTCCGAAGATGAGCTTCAAAAGCAGGAACTTTTGATGCAGCAAGCACGAATTAACCCCATGGATCGTCCATGTGTTAAAGCGTCTTTCGAAAAAGAAAAACAGTCAAAAACTTTTTCAGGCGCAATTGAGCTCGAAGATGGAACGATTATTACCGGAAAAACAAGCGACTTCATGGGACCATGCTCATCCATTGTTATGAATGCGTTAAAAAGTTTAGCCGATTTACCGGACGAAGAGATCTTGATTGATGTAGAAGCGTTTGGACCCATCCAAATGCTGAAAACATCCTATTTAGGAAGTCAAAATCCAAGATTGCACACAAATGAGGTTTTGATCGCACTTGCTTTAAGCGCACGTACTAATCCAAATGCCCAAAAAGCATTAGAAAAATTAAAAGAATTGAAAGGAACGCAGGCACACATTACGTCACGCGTATCCAATGTAGATTTAACACTGTTTACGAATCTTGGAATTCAGCTGACCTACGAAGCGCAGAAAGGATAAGGAATTTAATTATGGGGAAAACATTACCGGCTTCTGGAGCGGGAGCCGTACGTATTATCTTAAAAAACAAAGAAGATTTAAAAGCAGATCTTCGTGAAAAAACTACAGAAGGAACAAGAACAAGCTATTTATACGATATTTTTTATGAAAATGCCGCAGGAACTTTAAATATTGCGACAGAAGAGGAAGATGTTGTTTTAGCCGCTTTGAATTTATCACTCGGAAAAGTTATTAATCTGAATAACGATAAGAACCTAAAAAAACTTTGTAAATACGTTTTGGAAAAGACTGAAGCATGAGAAAAGCCACTTTGTATGTAGTTGTAAAAGGGAACGAACAAAACGCGAAAGAAGTGCAGCAACACCTTAAAGACATTATTCAGGATCCTTCTTTTTCGCCTATGCGCGAACAAGCGAGTTTAAATGAATGTATTGAATTTTATGTCACTTGGCCAATAGAAAACAATTTCAAAACCATTCAAGAACAATTAAACAATGATTGGACCGGTGAAGAGGGAGATTTGGATGCTTACGGATTTAATACAAAAATGTTTGATCCATGCGTTTATTATTTAAGACTTCAATACGATTAAAGGAAACCATTTAAATGTGGTTTCCTCAGAGTGTTGACAAACTACCTATTTTGAAAAAATTAAATTTCAATAAAATAAAAGTGGGTAAAAAGGTCTAAAAAAAGAGTAATATTAGGTACTTAAATACCTCAAATTGCTCTTTTTTTATTCATTTGTGGGAGAAAAATAAAAAGCTGTGACAAAGCCGATTTGAAAAATCGACTTTGTCAACAGCCTGAGGAAACCATTTAAATGTGGTTTCCTTTTTTTAAAGCATTCCATACTGTGTTTAAATTCCTGATAAGATCGAGTGGAGTAAATCCGATCTCATCGTGTGGTGCAGCCAAACAATGAACCATTACTCCATATTGCGCCGCTAAAAATGCATCTTTGATCCAGCCGCATGCACCGGTGATGATCCCACATAATACATCGCCGGAACCACCTTTTGACAAGCTGTTGTTCGGAACATATAAAACTCGCAATTGATCTTGATGACCAATGATTGTAAAAGAGCTTTTTAACACCAAAACACAGTTTGGATGCTCAAGACAAAATGTCTTCACGATATCGTAAGGACATTTTTTAAGTTCCTCCAAAGAAATTCCGCAAAGATCAGCCATCTCTTTCATGTGCGGAGTAAGGATTGTGATTGCATCTCGATCGAGCCAAGAACCATGATCTTTCAAAGCAATCAAACTATCCGCATCGATTACTACTGTTTTTTTCGATTGAAGAACAACGTCGGTTAATTGATTCGTAATCTCGTTTTTATGCATTCCGTTTCCGATACTGAAAACTGTATATTGATCCAAAATACGTTCAAGGCAATCAATGGCTTCTTTTGAAAAATGACCATTGTCTTCAGGTGCTCTTATGCTCATGATAAATGGACTGCGTGTCTGTAATATAGAAGCGATGGAATAAGGAACAAATACGCTCAATAACCCGATTCCGCTATGAAAACATGCTTCACTGGCCATAGTTATTGCTCCCGGCATTTCAGCACTTCCGCCAATCATCAAAGCCTTGCCAAACGATCCTTTATGTCCGAAAGAGCTTCGTATAGGAAATGGAGGAATGAGATTTTCAGGCGCAAGAATTTGCGGATGTGTAGCATGTAAACATTGAGGAATACCGATTTTGATCAATTGAAGATTTCCGCAATACAAAGCTCCGTCAACCGAAATCTCGCCCCATTTTAAGCAATCCAGCACAAACGTTTCGTTTGCCTTGACAGCGATACCAAAGACTTTTCCTGAGTTTCCGTCTAATCCTGAAGGAATATCAACTGAAAAAACCGGAACAGGACATGTGTTGATCGAAAAAATCATGTCATGCCAGACTCCTGTGATTGGACGAGAAAGTCCAGTACCGAAGATAGCATCCACAATATAGTCGAAACGGTTTAGATCCAAGGCTTCATTCAGAAAATGATAAGGAATAAGCAAGCTTTGGATCATATCAAATTGGATTCGTTCCTCCCCGCTGATCTTTTCAGGAACGATGACCTCTATATTATATCCCTTTTCCTGTAAAATGCGGGCCATTGCAAGTCCATCCGCTCCATTGTTTCCTGGACCGCAGATGATCAAACCTTTAGATGTTCGAGGGATTTTCTTTATCAACCGCTCTACACAACCTTGTGCAGCATGTTCCATTAACAGCAAAGAAGGGATATTGAAATCATGAATTGCCCGATAATCTGCTTCACGAGCCTGTTCGAGCGTACAAATCCAATTAGTCGACATCAATTGTTACCGAATGATCCATATATGGAGCGAATTCTTTTTTGATCATAAGATGAAAAGGATTGCTCGCGTATTTTTCAAGATCGTTTTTATCAAGGTCTACTTCAAGAAGGACATCATAGCTGCGATCCGAGTTTAAAAAATCTTCTCCAACATAAAAAGAATGGACATAAGGAATCGTAAGCACGTTCATCTTTTTTAAGATGCCGGCCACCGCTGACTGATTTTCTTCTGTTCTTTCCTTTAATTTGATTAATACAATATGTTTCATAGATATAAACCTCTCTTTTTTTTATTGTATTTTCTCAATTTTAAATAATCAAGAAATATTTCTATCCTTTCTTTTTGCCGTTTTTCCAATATCTTTCCTGTGATATAATCAAAAGCTGAAGGAGAAACTATGCGAAAAGAAAATGTAAAAAAATCAATTATATATAGTGGATTGATCGGAACAGGAGGATATTTCTTTGCGAAACTCATCAGTTTATTTTATATCATTCCTCTGGATTCTATTTTAGGATCCGCTCAATATATGAACTTTTACGGAACGGCCTATACTTTCTATTCTTATTTCTTAAATATTTTCAGTGCAGGCTTTCCGTTTGCGATCGCAACTCTCGTGGCAAAATATACGACGAAGAACGATGCGAAAACGATTTTATTGATCAAACGAATCTCAATCGCGTTTTTATCTTTGACCGGATTTGTGGGCATGGTCACCATGATGCTGCTTTCGTATCCAATGGCCAATGTAATCAGCGGCGGAGAAGATGTGCAAGTCATGCAAATTGTTTTGTGTATTCTTGCGGTCGCTCTTTTCTTCGTTCCTGTTTTATCGGCCTTTAGAGGGTTCGTGCAAGGAAGAAAAGAAATAGAAGAATACGCGTTTTCCCAAACTTTTGAACAAATTTTCCGTGTCGGATTTTTGCTGAGCGTTTCTGCATTGCTCGTTTATGTATTCGGAATGGAACGAAAATGGGCACTTTATGCTTCTGTGGCCAGTACGATCGTTGCTGCCATTGCCGGACTGGTTCAAATTTATATTTTCGACCAGAAAATGACAATATCCATCACTCAACAAGCGAAAACCCAAAAAACAGGCGCACGAAATTCAAAAAAACTATTTCGTGAATTTGTACTTCTGGCAATTCCTTATTTCGTAGTTGCTGTATTGGGATATAGCGATTCTTTGTATAACTCATTGCTTTTGCCGCTAGGACTTCAATTAAAAGGTTATACCGGTGAAACTTATGATTTAATCTTAGCAGGAATAAACTTTTCCGGAACAAAGATCATCGCAATTCCTATGATCTTGGCTCCCGGATTTACCGCAGCCTTGATTCCTCATATTACTTCGGCTTTGGAAGAAAAAAACTTTAAGCTTGTCCGATCGAATGTACTGGATTGTTTGAATATTATTTTATATATCGGATTTATGCTGGCTTTTTGTATTTTCGTTTACGCACGTCCAATCAATTATGTCATGTTTTCAAGCTCAGATCTTGATCTGTCTACTGGGATTCTGCAATGGCTATCCATCGAAGCGTTTACCGGAACGTTATTGCCGGTTATCACAAATTTAATGATGGCTTTGGGCTTAAGAAAATATGTATTGAAAAGATTATTGTATTATACCATTATCAAAGGTGTGCTCATGGTCCCGATGATTTGGATTGTAGGGTATCCTGGAGCCATGCTCTCTTCTTTGATCGGAGCAATTTACCTTATTTATGCGAATTTGGAAGAAGCATCGAATGTTTATCATATTAAATTCAAAGGACTGATTCACAAGTTTTTGATCGAAGTGATTGCCTGTTTGCTTTTATGGGGTACGGCAAGCCTTTTAAATATGATCGGATTGGATGGATCAGAAGGATCACGAGTAGCATGTTTCTTAAAACTTGCATTGAATGGGTTGGTCGGTGTCGGGGTATATGTAGCATTCACCACAATAATGCAGCTTCCTCAAACTGTCTTCCATATTGACATAAACAAGTATTTTAGTAGAAAGAAGGCCTAACTTATGTATGATGTGATCGTGATCGGTGGCGGGCATGCGGGAATTGAAGCCGCTATGGCCGCAGCGAGAATGAATAAGAAAACTGCCCTCATCACGCTCGATATAAATATGGTTGGATCCATGCCTTGCAATCCAAGCGTTGGCGGCCCGGCAAAAGGAATCGTAGTCCGTGAAATTGACGCGTTGGGAGGCATCATGCCAATTGCAGCAGATCGCACAGCTTTGCAGTTTAAAATGCTGAATACGACCAAAGGACCGGGAGTCTGGTCCTTGCGTGTGCAGAGCGATAAGATCGCTTACAAGCGTTTTATGAAAAATGCTTTGCTGCATCAGCCAAATCTTGATGTAATCGAAAACGGAGCGGCGAAAGTGCTTGTCGAAAATCAAAAAGCAATCGGAGTTGAGTGTATTGACGGTACGATCGTTTCCGGGAAAACAGTCGTACTTACTTCCGGAACGTATATGACATCGAATGTTCTTCGAGGGCACACGTCCACAAAAAGCGGACCTGAAGATCAGCCGACCATCGATTCTTTATCGCAAAGCTTACGTGATCACGGAATCCGTACTTTTCGTTTAAAGACAGGAACCCCCTGCCGAGTCAAAAAAGAAACGATCGATTTCACAAAAGGAGAGGAACAGCCGGGAACCAATGAATTTCTGCGCTTTTCGGAAACCACAAAGAAGGAAGAAGTCTTACCTTTCGAAAAACAGGAAATATGCCACTTAATTTATACAACGCCGCAGACTCATCAAATCATCAATGAGCATTTGCATGAATCCGCAATGTATTCGGGCCTTGTAAAAGGAGTGGGTCCACGTTATTGTCCAAGTATCGAAGATAAATTAGTTCGCTTTTCCGATAAACCACGTCATCAGCTTTTCCTTGAACCGGAATCTAAAGAGCTTGATACGATTTATATTCAAGGATTTTCCACATCAATGCCAATTGATGTTCAGGAACAAATGGTTCATTCCTTGCCTGGGCTGGAACATTGTGTAATCGAAAAATATGCTTATGCGATCGAATACGATGCAATCGATCCGTTACAAATGAAAACATCCTTAGAAAGCAAGATCATTGAAAATTTGTTTACCGCCGGACAAGTGAATGGAACTAGCGGTTATGAAGAGGCTGCCGGACAAGGATTGATTGCAGGAGCGAATGCTGCGTTAAAGGTAGATGGGAAAGATCCTCTGATCCTGCAAAGAGATGAAGCGTATATCGGCGTCATGATTGATGATCTGAGTACCAAAGGGACCAAAGAACCTTATCGCTTGCTGACATCCCGAGCAGAATATCGATTGCTTTTACGCCATGATAATGCGGATCAAAGATTGATCGAAAAAGCTTATGCGATCGGGCTAGTGTCAAAAAAAAGATATGAACAATTTTGTCAAAAAATGGAAGCCATCAAAAACGCCAAAGAAGAATTATCTCAAACCCATATCAAACCCGGACAGGAAATCGATTCGATTTTGGAAAATTTAGGCTATGAACCTTTAAAGCACGGATGTTCTGCTCTCGAACTGTTAAAAAGGCCGAAGCTAACTTTGGAACAGCTCGCCCCGCTTATTCATAAAACGTATGATTGCGAAGTTGCCAAAGAAATTGAGATTGAAGTGAAATACGAAGGCTATATCAACAAGGCACGCAGAGATGCTGATCATATGCGTTCCATGGAGAAAAAGAAACTTCCCGAAGAAATCGATTATCAATCCCTGGACAATCTTTCCTTGGAAGCAAGGCAAAAATTAAGCGATATTCGACCTAGAACTTTGGGACAGGCTTCGCGAATATCAGGAATCAATCCAAGTGATATTGCGATTTTGGCAATGTACATTAAAAAATGATATACTTTAGTTAAGAGATAGATAGGGGAGTGATCAAAATGAAACAAGTAAAAAAACGAAAAAGAAAGTTAATCTTTAAACGATACGTTATTTCGCTCATCCTACTTATGGTTTCGTTCTCTCTTTTTTATTTTGGAGGACAGGAAATCCAAACAACTTTTTCATTAAAAGGACAGATTCGGGAAAATTTGAAAGAATCGGCTCAGCTTGATGAAAAGAAAAAGGAATTGGAAACTACGAAAGAAAATTTATCCAATCCGGATTATGTAGAGTATATCGCAAGAGGAAAGTATTTAGTCAGTAAAGAAGGGGAGCAAGTATTCAAGTTTCCGAGTATTGATCTCAAGGAGGATGAATGAGTTTTGATTATTCCATGTATGAATGGCGAAAACACAAAGAGTATTATACCGATAATAATGGGGTAATCGAATTTACCGCAGATACACCGGCTCATGTGTTGAAAAGTTATGAAAAATATTGTCAGCAGCAACAAGCGTTGAATGATTTTGCGACCAGAAAAGATCTTGAGCGGTCAAAGAAAATTCCTTTTTTTCAAAAGAAACGTAAACCCGATAAAAATGAACAACCCACGAATGGATGGCTGGAAGCCTTAAAAAGCGAGGATCCGCTTTCACAAGAGTGGTTTTCAACTACTTTCGTTCATATCGATGAAAACGGGAAGGCTCAAGTCGGTATCAATGAATTGCAGAAAAACGATTATACATTTGAAGAAATGATCGAAGATCCGTATAAAGCGTTCTGTATCGGAAAGAAAAAAGGGACTCCTTGTGTTATAGTGGTTCGCTTTGATGAAAATCATAAAATATTGCAGATTCAAGATTATATTTCGAAAGCACGATAATTCGTGCTTTTTTTGAGTAAAACGCTTGTAGTAAAATAAATGAAAGAATAATATAAATATATACATATAACGTTTTTGTTTGTACGGAGGCAAAATCTTATGAATCAAAATAATTGCGGTCCGAAATACTTAATTATTCCTTGGAATACGATGCTTTGCCGAAATGTTGCCCAACAATGCGAAACAGGAGTTTTGGAACACTGGAAGATCAATAACAGGCCATTCAATGTATATGTTGCTTATTATGAAAAACCCAATATTATTATTCAGACCGCGGATCTTACGATCTATTTAACGACACGACAAGTATGGAGAGGGAAACAGCAGCTTACCATCACAAAAGATCGGTTTCAATTGCTTGCACAATTATTGCTTGATGTAAAATTGACAAAAACAAGACAAAGTTTGATGCAGTACTTAGGACAGAGAGTAAGTGATAATGCTTTATCGAATCGGATGAGCCGATTAAGAAAATCACTTGGAGATTACAAGGGGATACCCTATATTGACACAATTCCGGGAATAGGGTATCGTTGGCATTTTGAAACAAAAGAAATCCGCTGAAATGTGGGTTTCTTTTTCATGAAAATGTTTGATTTAACGTATTCTCTTGGTATAATTTACATCAGGAGGGAATTTTATGTCGAATTTTAGTTCGAAAGAAAAGTTTGTCGAAAGCTTTAAACTGGCAGTATCTGAGCAATATGGTCGGGATTTCGAAGACACATATCCTGTTGAACGTTATGTTGTTCTCGGTGATATGATCCGTGATTACGCAGGGATTCATTGGAAAGAAACAAAAAATGCGATTAAGAAATCGCATACGAAGCAATTGTATTATTTTTCAATGGAGTTCTTGATGGGCCGATTGCTTACAAACAACTTAATGAATCTTGGTTTATACGATATCGTTAAGGAAGGCTTGGAAGAATGTGGATTAAGCATTAATGAAATGGAAGAAATGGAAAGTGATGCAGGATTAGGAAACGGTGGATTGGGACGTCTTGCGGCATGTTTCATGGATTCGCTTGCTTCACTGGATCTTGCAGGAAATGGAAACTGCATTCGCTATCGCTACGGATTATTTAAACAAAAAATTGAAAATTACCGGCAAGTTGAATTACCGGATTGCTGGTTGAAAAACGGAAATGTTTGGGAGGTATGGAAACCTCAGCATGCCGTTCAGGTAAAGTTCGGAGGCAAGATCGATGCATATATGGATTATAACGGAAAATTCCATATGCAGTATGCCCCGGATTTCGTTGTACGAGCGGTTCCTTATGATGAACCGATTGTAGGATATCATACCAAGACAACGAATACACTTCGCTTATGGGATGCCCAAGTGGACGAAGATTCGGTGCAATCCGGAAATCTAAATCAATATTTAAATGATGTTTCCGCTTTGACAGCGAACGTCTATCCGGATGATTCTACCCAAGAAGGAAAGAAATTGCGTTTGAAACAAGAATATTTCTTTGTCTGCGCGGGAATCAACCAAATTATCGAATCGCATCTCCGTGTATATCCAAGCTTGGATAACTTGGCGGAAAAAGTAGCGATTCAGCTTAATGATACGCATCCGGTTCTTGTTATTCCGGAATTAATGCGCGTATTGATGGATGACTATAATTACGATTGGGACCCGGCATGGGACATCGTACGTCATACTGTCGCTTACACGAACCACACAGTCATGGCTGAAGCATTGGAAAAATGGCCGCAAGATATGGTGCGCGAACTGCTTCCGCGCGTGTATATGATCATTGAAGAAATTGATCGCCGCTTCCGTTACGAGATCGATCATCAAGGAAAAGGATACCTAGCTTCGCAAGTCGGTATTCTGAAAGACAATCAAGTGCATATGGCCCATCTTGCGATTGTCGGAAGTCATAGCGTAAATGGTGTCGCAAAAATCCATTCGCAAATTTTGGTCAATGATGTGATGAGTTCATTTGCTTCTTTGTATCCTGACCGATTCAACAATAAGACGAATGGGATCACACATCGCCGCTGGCTTGTGTATTCCAATCCGCAATTGACAAAATTATTGGAAGAAACAATTGGAGACGGCTTTATCAAGCATCCTGAACAATTGAGCCGATTAATGCCATACGTAAATGATCAGGATCTGCAGGAACGCTTTATGAATGTAAAGCGCGAAAGAAAAGAAATCCTCGCTAAATATGTCAAAGATAATCTTGGCATTGAAGTCAATGTGGATTCGATCTTTGATTGCCAAGCAAAACGCCTTCATGCATATAAGCGTCAATTATTAAATATTTTCCATATTATGCATTTGTATTTGCGAATGAAGAAAGATCCGAACTTTAGGATTTATCCTAGAACATTCTTCTTCTCGGCGAAGGCTGCCCCAAGCTATGCACTTGCAAAAGAGATTATCAAGCTGATTAATATGGTCGGAGAAAAAGTAAACAGCGATCCGGAAATTTCTCAATTTATGAAAGTCGTGTTTATTCCGAATTATTCTGTTTCTGTTGCTGAAATTCTGCTCAATGCCGCAGATGTCAGCGAACAAATTTCCACAGCTGGAAAAGAAGCAAGTGGAACCGGAAACATGAAATATATGATGAACGGCGCATTGACATTAGGTACATTAGACGGAGCCAACGTGGAAATCGTTGAGCAAGTCGGATATGATAATGCGGCAATCTTCGGATTACACGTTGAAGATATCAATGAGATAAAAAAAGAAAATTCATATAATGTATGGAATCTTTACAACGGCGATGCCAATATTCGCGAAGTGATTGAAAGTTTGAAAAACAATACATGGTCCAATGATCCGAATGAATTCCAACTCATTTACAACGATTTGATGTTGCGAAATGACGAATTCTTCGTACTTGCTGATTTTGAAGCATATATTTACGCACAGTCTTTGGTGCAGTCGATGTATGAAAATCGTTCGAATTGGGCAAAAATGATGCTGATCAATATCGCAAAATCCGGCTATTTTTCAAGTGATCGTACCATTCAAGAATACGCAAATGAAATCTGGGGACTTACACCGATTCCATTTGAAAAGTAAGCGAAGAAGAGGAACCCGCGTTCCTCTTCTTTTTTTGATGATAGGTGTATAATTATGAAAAAGGAGCTATCATGAAAAAAATATTATTACTGGGAGCAACAGGCTCCATTGGTCAACAAACAATTGATGTAATTGAGCAGCATCCCGATCAATTTCAGCTTGTCGGGGTCAGTGCGGGAGTCAATGAAAACAAATTGCACGAAATCGTAAAAAAACATCCAAGCATTGAGGTAGTCGGTCTTGCGATTGAACCTAAAAAAAATTTTGAAGGAAAAAAAGTCTTTTTTGGAAAAGAAAATATGGTTGAATGTATTCATAACTGCGACTACGATTTGCTTGTCAATGCAACTGTCGGGTTCCGTGGTTTAAAACCAACCCTAGAATCGTTAAATAAAGGGATCGATGTTGCTCTGGCAAACAAAGAAAGCTTAGTGGCCGGAGGAACTCTAGTCAGAAAAACACTCGCAAAAACAAATACAAAACTGTATCCGATTGATTCCGAACATAGTGCCATCTTCCAGTGCCTGCAAGGAAACAGCGAAAAAGAAGTTTCTCGTTTGATTATTACTGCATCCGGAGGAAGTTTCAGAAATCGAACAAGGAAAGAATTGAAAAATGTCAGTGTTGAGCAAGCATTGGCACACCCGAACTGGAACATGGGAAAACGTATTACGATCGATAGCGCGACCATGGTCAATAAAGGGTTTGAAGTGATTGAAGCACATTATTTGTTCGATCTTCCGTTTTCAAAAATCGATGTAGTCCTTCATGACGAAAGCATTATTCATTCCATGGTGGAATTCGATGATCATGCGATTATGGCTCAATTGGGAAGCGCCGATATGCGCCTTCCTATCCAATACGCCTTAACCTATCCGAGTCGTCTTGTCTTAAAAGAAGAACATCCGCTGGATATGACAAAAACAAGAGAACTGCATTTTAAGGAAATGGACAATGAAAGATTCCCGATGTTAAAGGTCGCATATGAAGCAGGACGAAAAGAAGGAAATCAAGGCGCCGTATTAAACGGTGCCGATGAGCAGGCCGTGGAAATGTTTTTAAACGGTCAAATTTCGTTTTTGGATATCGAAACGAGCATTATCAAAGCCTTGGAACACATAGAATACATTCAAGACCCGACCTATGAACAATTAGAAGAAAGCGACCTTCACGCACGAAAATTTGTGAAAAATTATTGGAACTAGTATTCTATTTTAAATCTTGATACAATGAATTGTGTGCGCAGAAAGGATGTGACGCTATGAACAAACGATTGCTGATTACGATGACAAGTACATTTCTGGGTATGAATGCTGTTTTTGTCACTGCACCAGTCGAAGCGAAACAAAAGATTGCCATGGTAGTAACGGAAGAAGAACCCATTGCGATCACCACAGCTGAACAGTTCATTGATCGATATTGCTCCGTTTTGATTGATCCAGCAACCGGGCAACCCATCATTGATCCAGCCACCGGAATAGAAAAATCCATACCACAATTCACTCCGACGGTGAATGATAAAAACTATATGGTTATTTTGGAAGGAAATGCAAGATTCTTGCAGTTGGAAACGACTTTGCAAGATCAAATAAAGTTATTGTATTCACAAAAGGCGGAAGCATTGAAAAATGATCCGAAAAATGTTGTTGGGGCATTGACCTATGATGAGCTTGTTGCACAGGCAACACAATACAAAATGTCAATCGATCAAGCCTTAACAACTCAACAACCTGTAGTCGATCCGATTCAACAACCGGCAGACCCGGTACAGCCAAGCGATACAGATCAACAACCAAGTGTTGAACAACCGGTCGTTGATCCGACCCAGCAACAGCCCGCGGATACGACACAACAGCCAGAACAATCGGCACAGCCAAACGATACGGATTCGGCAATGAATTCCGATAATCCGCAAGTTCCGATCAATGGAAGTGAAGAAACTCCTGTCAACAGCGAAGAAAATCCTCCACAGGATGAAAGCAATGTTCCGACGCCGGATCCTGATGATGCATCGGAATCTACTGAATCGCCGCAGCCGAGTGCCGAAAACAACACAGAAATCAATTCAGAGCCGAAAGTTCAGGAAACAGTGAATGAACCATCTGAAATTGCAGTAGCACAAGTTTTGACGATCGATCCATTATCGGTAGCGAATCCGAAAATCGACGAACCGGTCGCTTCCCAAACAGAAGAAAAACCGGAGCAATCTCAGTCGCTGATCGAAACGCTGTCCCGTACAAATGAAGAAAATACCGAGCCGAAAGAAACAGCTGCGATCACTCCTGAATCATCAGTGCAGGAAACGGTTGTTCCTCAGCCCGCTCAAACGACAACGTCTAACTCGCTTTCCGATGCAGCTCAAGAATTTATCAAGACTTATGTGAGCGAAAACGGAATGACTTATAAAAGCGCGACCCAGATGAACTATTCAAAAATCATTTCCGGGCTTTCTTCATGGAACAGATTAAGCAAGGAAGATAAGGATGGAGTCAATGCTTCATTGCAGCAAGCTGGCGGAAAAACATATCAGAAACTTCTTCAGGAAGCACAATCGATCCAGTTTACTTCAAGAAATACCTTACAGGTCCGCCAAATGCCGCGAATCAATACAGCAAGCACGACCCATGCAGGATTTTATGGAGTGCTTTGCGGATTGGCAACAGCAATCTTAGGATATTTATTCACAAAACGAAAAGAATTTTAAAGAGAGTCTTATGGCTCTTTTTTTCGTTTGTTATTTTTTATATAATATAAGATAGCAGAAAGGTTTGTGAACAAATGAACTCAATAAAACAATACATCGGACTCGCTTTAAAACGAGCGCAACTCTACCGCAACGGCGGATATAAGAACGCAAAACCTCTCACGCGAACAATTGAAGATTATCAATCGCATTTATTTGCTTTTTTGATTGATGTCAATATATGTCTCCTTCCGGTCTATATATGGGTCATTGAATTTTTGTTGATTTTGTGCGGACTGATTCCCCCACACTTTTTCGACTTGCTATTTTATTTAATGTATGCCCTTCTATTTGTTACGTGTGTGATCGTTTTGCCAATTGTTACTGCAAGATTTCAAGGGCAGACCATTGGATATAGTGCGATGGGGCTGCGCCTTGTCGGACGTAATAAAAAAGAAGCTTCCCCCCTGCATTTGATTATGCGCCAGGTCTTCGGATTTGGTATTCCAACCATGGTCCTTGGCTTTTTTTTCAAAACATACGGAATGATCGGATGGTGGCTCGTGAACGGAGCGTGTGCTTTGATCACGCCGAATCAACAAACGATTTTCGATCTTGTTTTTCAATTGGTCGTTGTCCGCGAAACAGAATCGAATATTCAAATTTCAGAGGAAAAAAACAATAAGCCGAAAATATCGAATAAGCGGGAAATCGCAGAAGAGGAAATCGAAGTGAGAAAGGAAATTTCTCCGATTGATTTGCATATTCGCTCCAATTACAGTGATGACGGCTATTATGATGTTGAAGAAATTTTCAAACAAGCGAAAAAACTTGGTATGGAAACGATCTCGATTACTGACCATAATTGTGCCAGAGTCAATGCAGCAGCTCCGCGATTTGCGCATCTGTATGATATCCAATATATTCCGGGTGTGGAATTTGACTGCCAATACAATGGGGAACGCATCCGTATTTTAGGATATTACATTGACTGGAACCAGGAAATTTTTAATATCCTAGAGCAGGAAAGCCTGCGTCGCGAAAAAGAAATGTCGATTGAACGTGTGAAAAAGTTTGAAAAGTATACCGGCATAGTGATCGATCTGGATTCGCTCATGACGAATTCGCGTTTTCAAACAATTACAGCTCAGCAAATTACCGAGATGGTCTTCCGAAATCATCAAACGAAAAATCTGTCTTTTGTGAAGAAATACATAGAATCATCGGCAAATGAAAAAGAAGCGATGGCACGCTTTAAAAACGCGATGTTCGGAAAACACGGACCATGTTATGTGGAAGGAAAGTATCCAAGCGCAAAAGAAATTTTGGATGCGATTCATGATGCCAATGGAATTGCGATTTTATCGAGCTGGCACTTGGATTATATCGATGATCATACGATCGAAGAACTGATCGGGCTAGGTCTTGATGGAGTTGAATGCTTCTCGCCGGGCATTCATAAACAGACGATGACCGCCTTGTTGAAATTAGTACAAAAGAATAAATTATTTGTTTCTGCCGGAAGTGATTTCCACGGACCAAGTCGTCCGGGACGTGAGCTCGGCGTGACCAATTGTCCTGAAAAAGGACTTGCACTGGTACGCATATTTACAAAAGCAGCAAATAAGACATATTAGGAGGGAGATTCTTATGAGTACAAAAGAACCTTATTATTTAACGACGGCCATTGCTTACACGTCAGGCCGTCCTCATATCGGAAATACATATGAGATCATTTTATCGGATGCGATTGCCCGCTTTAAAAGAGCGCAGGGATACGATGTGTATTTTCAGACCGGAACAGACGAACATGGAATCAAAATCGAAGAAAAAGCGCAAGCGGCAGGAGTGACCCCACAGCAATTCGTGGATGACATCGCTGCTCAAATTCGAGCGAATTGGGATCTTATGAACACAAGCTACGATTATTTTATTCGCACAAGCGATGAGGATCACGTGAAAGCGGTTCAAAAAATCTTCAAGCGTTTTTATGAACAAGGAGATATTTATAAAGGAGAATATGAAGGATGGTACTGTACTCCTTGCGAATCTTTTTGGACGGAAAGCCAATTAGTGGATGGGAAATGTCCGGATTGCGGCCGTCCGGTTCAAAAAGCGAAAGAAGAAGCTTACTTCTTCAATATGCAAAAGTACGCAGATCGCCTGATTCAATATATTGAGGATCATCCTGATTTTATCCAGCCTGAATCCCGCAAGAATGAAATGCTTAACAACTTCTTGCGTCCGGGACTTCAAGATCTTTGTGTATCAAGAACATCTTTTACTTGGGGTGTTCCGGTAGATTTTGACCCGAAACACGTCATTTATGTATGGGTCGATGCGTTAAGCAACTATATCACAAGCTTGGGATATGATGCGGAAGCGAAAGAACAGCCGGAAAAATTCAACAAATACTGGCCGGCAACCCATATTATCGGAAAAGATATCCTACGCTTTCATACCATCTATTGGCCTATTTTCCTGATGGCATTGGATCTTCCGCTCCCGAAAAAAGTGTTCGGTCATCCGTGGCTTTTGTTCGGTGATGGGAAAATGTCTAAATCAAAAGGCAATGTAATGTATGCGGAAGAACTCGTAAAATATTTTGGAGTCGATGCTGTACGGTATTATTGCCTGCATGAAATGCCTTTTGCCAATGATGGAACAATTACTTGGGAATTGTTGATCGAGCGCATAAATTCCGATTTAGCGAACGTTTTGGGAAATCTGGTTTCCAGAACTATTTCCATGGTCAATAAATATTTTGACGGAGAAGTGACAAATCCGAAAATTTACGATCCTGTAGATGAAGGATTGATTTCCACGGCATTGGCTACAAAAGAAAAAGTAGAAGAAAAAATGGAAGAGCTTCAAGTTGGAGCTGCATTAGATGAAATCTTCAAATTGTTAAGAAGAACGAATAAATATATTGACGAAACGGAACCTTGGGTTCTTGCAAAACACGAAGAAGATCGCGATCGTCTGGCTACCGTTCTTTATAACTTGCTCGAATCGATACGAATTGCTGCAGTATTGCTGGAAAGCTATTTGCCAGAAACAAGCCAAAAGATCCTCGATATGCTCAATACAAATCAAAGAAGTCTTTCTTCGACAGAATCGTTCGGCCATTTGGAAACGGGGCAGCACGTAATCAAGAAAGCACCGGTTCTCTTTGCGCGTATTGACGAAAAAGAATTTTTCGACCAACTTGAAAAAGACCGTGAAAAACTCGAAAAAGAAGAGAAAAAAGCGGTGAAGAAGGAAGAAAAGAAATCGGAAGAAACAAAACCGGAAATATCGATCGATGATTTCGCAAAAGTCGAGCTGAAAGTAGGAACGATCATTGAGTGTAAACCACATCCGAAAGCGGATCGTCTGCTTGTGGAACAAATTGATCTTGACAATGAAACCCGCCAAATCGTAAGCGGCATTTCCCAGCACTATAAACCGGAAGAGCTTGTGGGAAAACAAGTGATCGTGGTGACAAACTTAAAGCCGGTCAAACTTCGCGGTGTGGAATCGCAAGGTATGCTGCTTTGTGCTGCCAATGACGAAGATCTTGCGTTTATTACGCCGGCTAAAGAAATGAGCAATGGAACGACTGTTCGCTGATGAACGATGAAATAAAAGTGCTTTTTCGGCAGCTTCAGCTTGCCGGACTTGGAATCGTGATCGGAGCGGTCGGATTGATTGCCGATCGAAAACCGATATTTTACATCGGCTTAGGCGTGTTGGTGTTTGGAATTATTCGATTTTTCATGATCAAGAAATTCATTGACAACCTTCACGATAAGGATTGAAATCTTTAAAGAATTTTGTTTAAATAGAACTACAATCGATCATTTATCAAGAGATGAGGTAGAGAGTTAGCTCGTTGACCTCACACCAACCTGATGGAAATTAAGGTGGTCCTGCTAACATCGATAAGAAGTACTGTTACTTTACGCATGCTTCTTGGCATGCGTTTTTTATAAGAGGAGGAACAAATGAAAAATTACATTTTTACAAGTGAAAGTGTTACGGAAGGACATCCTGATAAAATTTGCGATCAAATTGCTGACGCGATTCTTGACGAAGCGTTAAGTCAGGACCCGTATTCCAATATGGCAGTAGAAGCAACAATCAAAGATGATTTCATTTTGATCTATGGGGAAGCGAATACCAAAGCAAAGATTGATTATGAAAAAATCGCACTCGATACAGTAAAAAAGATCGGATATGATGAAGAATACAAGGTAACAGTTGTTGTGAACGAACAATCGCCTGAAATTCACAACGCAGTGAATAAAGATGAAATCTGTGCAGGCGATCAAGGAATCATGTTCGGTTATGCATGTGATGAAACTCCCGAATATATGCCTATGCCGATATACTATGCGCATCAACTCGCTATGCAGCTCGCAAAAGTGAGAAAACAAGATCCGCGATTGAAACCGGATGGAAAAACGCAAGTATCCGTCGAATATGTAGACGATATTCCAGTTCGTATCGATACGATTGTAGTAAGCTCTCAACATGATGTAACATTAACGCAAGAAGAGCTGAAAGAAATTATTATGGAAAAAGTGATTCGACCGGTCATTGACAAACAACTCTTGGATGAAAACACAAAATACTTCATCAATCCATCGGGAAGTTTTGTGGTTGGAGGCAGTTTCGGAGATTCCGGAACGACAGGACGAAAAATAGTTTGCGATACGTATGGTGGACGAGGACGTATTGGCGGAGGATGCTTCTCCTCAAAAGATCCGACAAAAGTCGATCGTTCAGCCGCATATTACGCACGAAAAGTGGCAAAAAGCATTGTAGCGAACGGTCTTGCCAAGCGTGCTGAAGTCGAAGTATCGTATGCTATCGGGAAGAAAGAACCAATTAGTATTTGCATCGATACATTCGGAACCGGTGTGATGAGCGATGAAGAACTGTTGGAAATCGTAAAGAAAAACTTTAACTTCGATGTCAACAATATTATCGGGGAGCTCGATCTGAGAAAACCGATTTATAAAAAAACAAGTTGCTACGGGCATTTCGGAGATCCGCAGTTCAGCTGGGAACAAGTGAAAGAATTAAAAGAAAATCAGTCATATTAAAGCGGAGAACTTCCGCTTTTTTTTCGTGCACGAAAGAAGAAATTTATTCTAGGCAAATCTATAATGAAATCAATACGGAGGATTTAAATATGTACTATTCAAGTGGAAATTATGAAGCATTTGCTCATCCTTTGAAACCTGAAGGAATTGAAGACAAATCTGCTTATATTATTGGTTCTGGTTTAGCTGGACTGACCGCTGCTTGCTATTTGGTGCGAGATGCCCAAATGGAAGGCAGTAAGATTCATATTTTAGAAAAGGATGCTTTGCCTGGCGGAGCTTGCGATGGATGGGATTATCCACAGCTAGGGTATACGATGCGTGGCGGTCGTGAAATGGATAATCACTTTGAAGTAATGTGGGATTTGTTCAGAGATATCCCTTCTATTGAAGATCCGAAGATGTCAGTCTTGGACTATTATTATTATTTGAATAAGAAGGATCCAAACTATTCTTTATGTCGTGCGACAGTGAACCGCGGACAAGATGCCCATACAGATGACAAGTTCGACATTTCTGATAAAGGACAAATGGAAATTATGAAATTGTTCTTTACACCTGAAAAAGAATTGGAAAACAAGCTCATTACAGAATACTTTGACGAAGAAGTACTTGATTCGAACTTTTGGTTATATTGGCGTACGATGTTCGCTTTTGAAAACTGGCATAGTGCACTGGAAATGAAACGCTATATTCAGCGCTTTATTCATCATATAGGAGGACTTCCTAATTTCAGAGCATTGCGGTTTACCAAATATAATCAATACGAATCGATGATATTGCCTATGGTCAATTACTTGAAAGACCATGGTGTTGATTTCCAATATGGCGTAAAAGTCGATGATGTGCAGTTTGAAATCGAACCAGGAAACAAAGTCGTGACCGGTTTACAAATCACAAAAGACGGAAAACAAGAACAAATCAATTTAACTGAAAATGATTTGGTATTCATTACAAACGGAAGTTGTGTCGAAAACTCTTCATTCGGAAGTCAAAATGAGCCTGCACAGTTCAATACAGAATTGAAACCAGGGGGCGTTTGGGATATGTGGAAAAATATCGCAGCCCAAGATAAATCGTTTGGACATCCTCATAAATTCTGCTCGACTCCTGAAAAAACCAACTGGATGTCGGCAACCGTTACGACATTAGACGATAAGATTCCTCCATATATCGAAAAAATCACAAAACGAAATCCATTCTCGGGAAAAGTTGTAACAGGAGGTATCGTTTCGGTTAAAGATTCGAACTGGCTGCTTTCTTGGACATTCAATCGTCAGCCTCAATTCAGAAGCCAACCGGAAGGACAGCTGGTAGGATGGATCTATGGTCTGTTTACTGATGTTCCTGGAAACTATGTAAAGAAACCAATGAGAGATTGCACAGGAAAAGAAATTTGTATGGAATGGCTTTATCATATGGGAGTTCCTGAAGATCAAATCGAAGAATTGGCTGAAAAAAGTGCCAACACCATACCATGTATGATGCCGTATATTACAGCGTTCTTTATGCCTAGACAAAAAGACGATCGTCCGAATGTCGTTCCGGACGGAGCAAAGAACTTTGCGTTCCTCGGTCAGTTTGCCGAAACCCCTCGCGATACGATCTTTACGACAGAATATTCAATGCGTACAGGTATGGAAGCAGTTTATACATTGTGCAATATCGATCGTGGTGTTCCAGAAGTTTGGGGAAGTGTATACGATACAAGATGTCTGTTGAATGCGACCACAAAACTTAGAGACGGAAAACCGATTACCGACATGGAAATGAACCCAGTCGAAAAAGCCGGATTGAAACTTGTCTTGAACAAGCTCAAAGGAACAGACGTATACAATCAATTGGTTGAATACGGAGTGATCGATGATGAAGAGCTTGCCGAAGAATTACCAAAAGGACAAGTAATGTAATATAAAAAAGCCTTGGACACTATAAAAATTTGTTTCAACGAAAGGATTGATTCCTATATTCGATAGGAGTTAATCCTTTTAATTTTTGTGTTATTGCAATACTCGATAAAAAGTTTTCCATGACAATCAAGCAGCCGGATCCGATATTTCCGATCGCTGTTGATCGTTTATTTTAGACATAGAAAAAGTGAACCACCTCATTTTGGGGTTCACTTTAAATCAATTCCTGCTTTTTAAAAAGAGGAGAGATGTTGAGAAAATTAAAATTTCGAATCATTTTTGAAAAACAGTTTCAGATCGTCTTCCACTGTTCCGATTTGAGCGATACCGAAGTTTTTCACAAGCACTTTGATGACATTCGGACTTAAGAAAGCCGGAAGAGTCGGACCAAGATGAATGTTTTTCACACCCAAATACAATAGTGAAAGTAAAACGATAACAGCTTTTTGTTCATACCAGGCAATATTGTATACAATTGGCAGATCGTTGATATCATCAAGTCCGAAAATTTCTTTAAGCTTGAGAGCGATCACGACCAGAGAATAGGAATCATTGCACTGTCCCGCATCAAGTACGCGAGGAATTCCGTTAATATCCCCTAAGTTGAGCTTATTGTATTTGTATTTTGCACATCCTGCAGTAAGGATCACGACATCTTCAGGAAGCTGTTTGGCAAACCGCGTGTAATATTCACGACTTTTCATTCTGCCATCACAACCGGCCATCACAACAAATTTTTTGATTGCACCGCTCTTTACACAATCAACAATTTGATCGGCAAGATCAACGACCTGAGCATGAGCAAAGCCGCCGACAATTTCTCCGGTTTCGATTTCAGTGGGAGCCGGACAATTTTTGGCATGTTCAATCAATGCGGTGAAATCTTTCTTTTCTCCGATTTCTCCTTCAATGTGTGTGCATCCCGGATAGCCGGCAGCACCCGTCGTATAAAGACGATCTTTGTAACTTGCTTTCGGAGGGACGATACAATTGGTCGTCATAAGGATCGGACCATTAAATGATTCAAACTCTTCATTTTGTTTCCACCATGCGTTTCCGTAGTTGCCTGCAAAATTCGGGTATTTTTTAAAAGCAGGATAGTAATGGGCAGGAAGCATTTCCGAATGCGTGTATACATCAACTCCGGTTCCTTGCGTTTGTTCAAGAAGCATTTCAAGATCCTGCAAGTCGTGACCGGAAACCAGGATTCCCGGATTGTTTCGAACCCCGATGTTTACTTTTGTGATTTCCGGATTTCCGAAAGTCCCGGTATTGGCTTCATCAAGAAGCTTCATACCGGCAACACCGTATTTTCCGGTTTCCAAAGTAAGAGCGATAAGATCGTCAATACTTAAGGTGTCGTCAAGTGTAGCGGCAAGAGCTCTTTGAAGGAAAGCATCTATTTCCTCGTTGTCATGAAGCAGTACATTGGCATGTTTGGAATAAGCCGATAAGCCCTTGAGTCCGTAAGTGATCAATTCGCGAAGCGAACGAATGTCTTCATCTGTTGTCGAAAGGACTCCGACAGTTTTTGCTTTTTCTTCCCAGTCATCCGTTCCATCCCATAAGGCGGCTGACGGTAAAGAGGAAAGATCATCAATTTCCTGAAGCAGGATACGTTTTGCCTCCAGTGTATCCGCAATTCTTTTTTCGATGCTTTTTTTATCGAAATTGGCATTGGTAATTGTTGTGAAAAGGTTTAATGTAATAAGATGATTGACATCTGCACTGACTTCTTTTCCTTCGCTGCGAAGCATGGTCGTTACAGCACAGATTCCTTTGCTTACATAGACAAGCAAATCTTGCATCGCTGCAACATCAGGCGTTTTCCCACATACACCCCTTATCGTACAGCCTTTGCATCCGGCTGTTTCTTGACATTGAAAACAAAACATTTTTGGTTCCATCTTTTTCCTCCTTATTTGTTTTAAACAACATTATAAGTTTTTCAGCAGAAAGTTATGTTGCATAAGGCACGAAAACGGAAAATTGCAGAGAAGAAACCGCTGAAAAAAAGGATCGAGTCTATGTGACAACGATCCTGATCTCAGCATTTTTCGTAAATTTCGTAAATAAGCCGTTCCGTATCTTCCCAGCCAAGGCAAGGATCTGTGATGGATTTTCCCGGAACCATATCTTCGCAAATATCTTGGCGTCCTTCTTCCAAATAGCTTTCTATCATTAATCCTTTTACAAGATCTTTTAATTCCGGATTGTAGTTTCTCGAATGAAGCACTTCTTTGGCTATGCGAATTTGCTCCTTGTACTTTTTCCCGGAATTGTAGTGATTGCAATCCACGATGACAGCAGGGTTTTTGAGGTCTGTTTTTTTGTATTCATTCAAAAGACGCATCAAATCTTCATAATGATAATTTGGAATCGCTGTACCGAATTTATCGACACCACCACGTAAAATCGTATGGGCCAACGGATTGCCGCTTGTTTCTACATCATATAAACGATGAATGAAATTATGCGGATGCTGCGCTGCGGTGACCGAATTGATCATGACCGAGAAATCACCGCTGGTCGGATTTTTCATTCCCACCGGATTGTCCGCTCCGCTGGCAACTAAGCGATGCTGCTGGTTTTCGACAGAGCGTGCACCCACCGCTTCATAACTGAGCAAATCATTTAAATAATCACGGTTGCTTGGATACAGCATTTCATCGGCCGCAGAAAGACCGGTTTCCTGCAAGATTCTCAAATGCATGCGCCGAATTGTCATGATTCCCGACAACAAGTCACTTGGTTCGTTTGGATCCGGTTGATGAAGCATTCCTTTGTAGCCATCTCCCGTCGTTCTCGGCTTGTTCGTATACACACGAGGAATGATCAAAATTTTATCTTTGATCTTCTCTTCAATGCTTTTTAAACGATGCACATATTCGATCACCGTTTCCGGGTTATCAGCAGAGCATGGTCCGACAATTAAAATAAATTTATCCGATTTTCCTGTAAATATATCTTTGATTTCCTGATCTCGTGTTTCCTTGACTTGCCTGGATCTTTCATCAAGCGGAATAAGCTCTTTCAAGACATCCGGACTGGGAAGTTCATGATTGATAGTAAATGACATAATAATCTCTCCTTAATTCGACTCATCTATTATACAAAAGATGAAACAAATTGAAAATAATGAAAATTTATTCATTTTTTAATTCTTTGCCAATATGAGGCGTAATAAATTGCTCCAACGCATAATCCCAAAGAGTTTGAGATCCCGTTTTAGATGGCTCGTTACGTTTCAGAACTTGAGAAAGTTTGATTTCGTTTCGTTTCCACATTTCACCGCCGGTCGCATCATTGAGCATCGTCGGTTGAAAGTTATCCAAGCAGCGTGCAAAGCGGGCCTCCGCGCTTGAACGTTCCTCAAACTCTTTCCATAATGCGATAAACTGTTTCTTTTGGTCATCGGGAAGTAGACCGAAAATTCGATTGGCCGCTTTTTCTTCTCGTTCGTAATGATTGATCTGTCCTTGCTCATCATAAGCATAGGTGTCACCTGCATCAATTTCCACGATATCATGGATCAAAAGCATACAAACCGTTTTTAAAAGATCAATTTCTTCGTTTGCGTATTCATGCAGTACGATAGCCATCAATGCGGCATGCCAAGCATGCTCGGCATCATTTTCAAAGCGAGAAGCACCTGAAATCAAAGTCTTTCTTTCGATTTGTTTTTCCTTATCGATTTCTTTCGAAAAATTAATTTGTGCTTGTAGTCGACGCTCTTCATTCATCCTTTTCTCCTCCAACGTTTAATTTGATTGTATCCTAAAATCATGATAATGTGGAAAAAAGTGAGGTACCAAATATGGAAACGCAACGAAAAACAGTGATTGTTACCGGGGGAGGATGCGTTTTGTTAAGCAACGGACGTCCCGGGGCGATCGGTTACGGTGTCGCTTGCGCCTTCGCTCAAGAAGGATGGAATATTGTCATTACCGGAAGAAATACGGACAAGCTGAATGAGGCAAAGAAAAATATCGAAGCTCAATACGGAGTTTGTGTTTTGCCTGTTCAAGCCGATGTAGAAGCCGGAAAAGACAATCAGGCGACCGTACAGCATGTTATTGACGAAACAATCAAGACATTCGGACAAATCGACGGACTCGTCAATTGTGCTCAAGCGAGCGCTTCCGGAGTTTCATTGCAAGAGCAAACGCTCGAACAATTTGATCTTGCGATCTATTCCGGACTTTATGCAACGTATTTTTATATGAAAGCCGCTTATCCTTATTTGAAAAAAACAAAAGGATCGGTCATTAATTTCGGATCGGGAGCCGCTTTGTTCGGAAACCAGGGACAATGCAGCTATGCTGCCGCAAAAGAAGGCATTCGCGGACTTTCCCGTGTAGCCGCCACAGAATGGGCCAAAGACGGAATCAATGTAAATATTGTTTGTCCGCTGGCATGGACCGGTCAACTGGAAAAATTCAAAGAACAATATCCGCAAGCGTATGAGAAAAACGTTCATATGCCGCCAATAGGATATTTCGGCGATCCGATGAATGATATCGGAAAAGCGTGCGTTACCTTGATGTCTTCATCATTGAAATATATGACCGGAGAAACGATTACCTTAGAGGGAGGTTTGGGTCAACGTCCGTAATATTATGCATTTGTCCTTTAACCAAAAACAAACGTTATTCATCGGATTCAAATTGTTCCTTGGCAGTATGGCAGCCGTCCTTATTTGTGAACAATTGAACATCATGACACCGTATGCTGCAGGAAGCATTGCACTGATTACGCTTCTTTCAAGCCGATGGGATACGCTTCGGCTGACCTTATACCGCCTTTTGACTTATTTTGTAACTGTTTTTATTTCTTGGTTTGTCTATACATTGTGCAGACAACCTATAATATCATTTGGGATCGGTATGGCCTTTTTATACTGGTTTTGCAAAGCGTTCAATCTCATGTCCACGCTTGCGGTGAATGGAGTCATTTGTTCTCATTTCATGACCTATACGGATTTTAGCGTGGAAATGATCATTCATGAGTTTTTGATTGTATTGATCGGCGTGCTTTGTGCTTTGATCATCAATCAATTGTATACAAAACATGCAGTACAAAAACAATTAGGCTTGTATGTTAAAGAAAGCGAACAGAAACTTATCGATCTTTTAGGTCAGATTGCCGATTATCTTTCCGACAGCTCTGATCGGAAAGTCAGCTTGGAAACATACGAAGAAACTTTACGGCAGGCGTATGATCTTGCCAAAGACTTTGAAGAAAACACATTTTCCAGGCATACGAATTATTATGTGAATTATTTTCGAATGCGGTTCATGCAAAGCCATAGGCTGAAAAATATAGTATGGGAGCTTTCCCATATGCCTATGCAGCCTGAGCAAACCAAAATCGTCGTACATTATATTCGCTATCTTGCACGATATGTAACCGAAACCAATGCGCCGTACAAACAGCAAAAGGAGCTTCGTCACTTATTAAAGGCAATGGAGGAAGAACCTTTGCCCAAAACGCGGGAAGAATTTGAAAGCCGAGCTTATTTGTTCCACATTCTTATGGATCTGGATGAATTTGTTCAATGCAAGCAAACCTATATGGACAAATTGAGCAAAAAGCAAAAAGAGCGATTTTGGGGAGAAAAATCGAAAAAAGAAGCAAAAAGTTGAAAAAAACGCGATTTTAGGGTAGAGATTTCAAAATAAAAGCGTACAATGGAAGTAAGGGGATAGAATCTTCTGTATATGCGCATAAACACAAAAAATCTTTTTGTTTCATATATGCGAAAAAAAAGAAGTCTTAATGACCTTTCGGGGTCATATCTAAGACTTCTTTTTCTTTGATCAGATCCGCATAAACAAGTTGTACAAATAAAAAAATCAGAGGAATGAGCGCAAACCAAATCGCTTTTCCCGAAAAAACGGAACACAACCAAGCGGATACAGCACCACCGCAAATAAAGATGAGCAGCATTCCCAAATGGAGAATGGCCCGATTGGAAAATCCTTTGTTTTCCGGATGCTTGATCGCTTTGACAATATGAATTCCAAGTTGACGCACATGGTTGGTGCAAAATGTCGTAGCCATCGGAATGCCGCGTGCTTGCCGAAATGTATTATACTGCATTGAACAAAGAATATTGATCGTGATCTGAGTAATCTGAAAAGGAGCACTATCCGGAATAAACCCTAAAAGGATGACTGCGAGAATTTCAATCGCAATCAAGAGGGTATCCCAGCGAAATATGTGATGTCGCTTAATCGGGGAAGGAAGGGCTTCCGATACGATGGTTCCTAACAAATAGGCGGTCATCGGAACCAAATAATAAAGTCCTTTCATTAATTGACCGTTTCCTATCGACATCGCAAATAAAACAAAGTTGGCTGTTTGTGCATTGCAGAATACACCACCGCGAATAGAATATGTATAGGCTCCGTAAAAGCCGCCCACAAACATCAAGATTAAAAAAACATGCCTTTTTTCACATTCCAGAAATTCAAGATCAAAAGAATTTTCTTCTTCTATTTCTTTTGTCTCTTCGGTTTCTTCTTCTTCCATTTCTTCGTCGATTTGTTGATTGATTTTTTTTATTTTTTCGTTCATGCCTCTCATTATACTCATGTTTTCGGATTTTTGCGGATGAATTTTTAAGAAAACGGTTTCAATTTAGTTTGCATACAAACTAAATAAAGAGTAAGATAAAATAGTTTGAATTAAAACTATTTTCAAGGAGGATATATGGAACAATTTCATTTTTTGTTGATGCAGACCTTTTATCAAACGAATCGAAAAATGGTGGCTCTTTGTGCTGCATTCGACCTTTATCCGGGGCAGCCTAAAATATTGCAGACCCTCTATGAAAGAGGAAGTTTGACTCCAAAAGAAATTTCAAAAATATGTTGTCAGGATAAATCAACAATGACTTCGCTATGCTATCGAATGATTGAAAAAGGACTCGTAGTAAAAAGAGCCAGCCTGGAAGATCGAAGATCGCATCAGATCGAATTGACCCAAAAAGGAAAGAAACTTGCCGAAAAAGTAATTGAAGCAGGAGCAAACGTTGATCGGATCGCTTTAAACGAATTTTCGCAAGAAGAAGTTGGCGAGCTTTTCCGATTGCTTCGCAAAGTACAAAAAAATATGGAGGGGAAATATGATGAATCAAACAATGATTAAACGATATGCGCTTTTTCTATGTGGTTTATTAATCAATGCATTTGGGATTGCCCTTATCACGAAAGCCGGAATAGGAACCAGTCCAATCTCTTCGGTTCCTTATGTTTTATCCCTGTCATTTGCCCATCTTTCCTTTGGACTCTGGACTTTTTTGATCAACATGGGGTTTATTGTGATTCAGATGATCTTATTGAAAAAAGAATTTGAACGAATACAGTGGTTTCAAATTATCGTAAATATCGTATTCAGTGCATTAATTGATTTGGCAATGACACTCTTGGTGTTCCTTGAACCAAGCCGTTTGATCAGTAAAATCGTTTGCCTTGTGGCAGGATGTGCCTTTTTGGGATTTGGTGTGAGCTTGGAGGTCGCCCCTCAAGTCATCATGGTTCCCGGAGAAGGAATCGTCCATGCGATGACCAAAGTGACGAATAAATCATTTGCCACGATCAAGAATTGTTTCGATCTGAGCTTGATGCTTATTTCCGGGATTTTATCAATCGTTTGTTTCGGATCTTTTCAAGGAGTTGGGGCAGGAACGATCATGGCCGCTGTACTCGTTGGCCGTTTTGTTGCTTTATCAAAGAAAAGCGGAATTGTTCAGTACGCAAGTTCTTTAAGTTAGCCCGGATCCCATTCGCACTTCCTCTTTTGGAAAGCGCTTTCTTGTGCTACAGTGAATTCAGAAAGAGAGGAATAGAATAATGGGATTTCCAAAAGATTTTTTATGGGGTGGAGCTGTAGCAGCCAACCAGTATGAAGGAGGCTGGGATGCAGATGGAAAAGGACCTTCGGCAGCCGATGTCGTGACAAGAGGTTCACGTCAAACACCCAGATATGTCACTTATCAAACAAGCGACGGACAAATCCACGCCGATGAAATGTTTACACTCAACGCACCGAAAGATGCAGTCTTTGGCGTTTTTGAAGAGTATGACTATCCAAGCCATGAAGCTGTAGACGGGTATCACCATTTTAAGGAAGATATTGCCTTGTTTGCCGAAATGGGATTCAAAACATATCGGATTTCGATCAACTGGGCACGGATCTTTCCGACAGGTATGGAAGAAGAACCAAATGAGGCAGGCCTTCGGTTTTACGACGAGCTGTTCGACGAATGTCTGAAATACGGCATTAAGCCGCTGGTGACCCTTTCTCATTACGAAACACCGTTAGGGCTGATTAATGCATGGAACGCATGGGAAGATGCCCGAACCATCGAATGTTTCGAACGCTATGTGAAAGTGGTAGGAGAGCGCTACAAAGGCAAAGTCGAATACTGGCTGACATTCAATGAGATCAACACGCTGGATCATGGCGGATGGATGGGAGCAGGCGTACCTTCGACCGATCCGCAGACGATCGCAATGGCCGGAAAACACCAGCTGCTAGCCAGTGCAAAAGCAGTAAAGATCCTTCATGAAGCGGATCCGAACAACAAGGTAGGCAATATGATCGGATTTATGGTGTACTATCCATTGACATGCAATCCGGACGATATTATGGAATGCTGGAAAGAAATGAATATGAACTGGTTCTATTGCGATGTGCAGGCCAGAGGATATTATCCAAGATACAAGCTGAAAGAATATGAAAGAGAAGGAATCGAGATTCATTTGACGCAAGAGGAAAAAGAAGTCCTGAAAAAAGGAACGGTCGATTTCATTTCGTTCTCGTATTATATGACGAACTGTGCGGCAAAGCAGTCGGATGCAGCCGAAACCTCGATAGGGAATATGTCGATGGGATTCAAGAACCCGTATTTAAAAGCATCGGATTGGGGATGGCAGATCGACCCGACCGGATTGCGCTATGCACTGGATATCATGTATGACCGATACCAGAAGCCTTTGATGGTTGTAGAGAACGGAGTGGGAACGCAGGATATTTTGGAAGAAGGAAAGGTAGTCCATGACTTGGCGCATATTGAGTATTTGCGCGACCACATCAAAGCGATGGACGAAGCGATCAACATAGACGGCGTGGAACTGTGGGGATATACGCCATGGGGATGCATTGATCTGGTGTCGGCATCAACCGGAGAGATGCACAAGAGATACGGATTCATTTATGTGGATTATCAGGATGACGGAACCGGAGAAGGAGAACGCATCAAAAAGGATTCTTTCGACTGGTACAAAAAGGTCATCGCTTCCAATGGGAAAAATTTGGATTAAAAATCGAAGAAGCGAAAGCTTCTTTCAGAGTGTTGACAAACTACCTATTTTGAAAAAATTAAATTTCAATAAAATAAAAGTGGGTAAAAAGGTCTAAAAAAAGAGTAATATTAGGTACTTAAATACCTCAAATTGCTCTTTTTTTATTCATTTGTGGGAGAAAAATAAAAAGCTGTGACAAAGCCGATTTGAAAAATCGACTTTGTCAACAGCCTGGAAGAAGCGAAAGCTTCTTTTTTTGAATGAAAAAAGACGTAAGCAAATTATAAAAATCATGATAAAATAAATTCAAAAAGAGAGGAATTCAATATGGCATTTCAGAATGGATTTTTATGGGGCGGCGCGATTGCGGCGAATCAAGTCGAAGGAGGACTGCACGAAGGAGGAAAAGGACTGTCGGTAGCGGATGTTGCCAAATACAAGCCTTTAGTGGATGTAAAAGATTACCGGGCGCATAACGCAATCTCTCTGGAGCAAATCGAAGAAGCGATTCACGGAGAAGATGAATGGTATCCGAAGCGAAGAGGAATCGATTTTTATCATCATTATAAGGAGGATATTGCGTTGTTTGCCGAAATGGGATTCAAGGCTTTGCGTATTTCGATCGCTTGGTCGCGACTTTTTCCTCGTGGGGAAGAGGAACTTCCTTGTCAAGAAGGTGTTAAGTATTATCTTTCGGTATTTGAAGAATTGAAAAAGTACGGAATCGAGCCGATTGTGACTCTTTCTCATTATGAAATGCCTCTTGATCTTGCTTTGAAATACAATGGATGGACAAGTCGAAAAATGATTGATTATTTTTTGAATTTTGTATTTTCTTGTTTTTCAAACTTCGGAGAATATGTCAAATACTGGCTCAATTTTAATGAGATCGATTCGATTATTCGACATCCTTTTACGAGCGGAGGAATCATTCCGGAACTTTGCGAAAACGGGAATGTGCGCCAATGTGCCTATCAAGCAGCCCATCATCAGTTTCTGGCGAGCGCTTACGCCAAGATGCTCATGGAAAAACTGTTTCCGGACGCAAAGATGGGATGTATGCTCACAAAGCTGACGACCTATCCACGCACGTGTGCGCCGGAAGATGTGGCAGCAACTCAGCAAATGAATTTGGAAAACTTATTTTACAGCGATGTGATGGTATTTGGAGAATATCCGAAACTGATGCTACAACGATTGAAGAATGAAGGTATTGAGATCAAGATGTGCGAGCAGGACGCGGAAATCTTAAAAGACGGGACAGTGGATTTTGTATCGTTCAGCTATTATATGTCACGAACCGAATCGGTAGATCCGAAAATGGAACGAGTACCGGGAAATACGATTGTCGGGGTAAAAAATCCGTATTTGGAAAGTAGCGCGTGGGGTTGGCAAATTGATCCGGTCGGCTTGCGCATTTCTCTGATCGAGTTGTATGATCGCTATCACTTGCCTTTAATGGTCGTCGAAAACGGAATGGGAGCAAAAGATGTCGTGGAAGAAAATGGACACATAAACGATCGGTACCGTATTGATTATTTTAAGGAACATTTTTTGGAAATGGAAAAAGCAATCGACATGGGTGTTGAAATTCTTGGATATACGTCTTGGGCCCCGATTGATTTAATTAGCGCTTCGACCAATCAAATGAGCAAACGTTACGGATTCATTTATGTAGATCAGGATGACGAAGGAAACGGAACGTTGAAACGGTTAAAAAAAGACTCGTTTTACTGGTATCGGGACGTAATCAAAAGCAATGGAAAAAGTTTGCATGAGCAGGAATGAAGCGCCGCTATCCCAAAGTAGGACGTATGGTGTGAAATGAGTCAAATAATTGTCACGCTTTGGTAAATGTGTTTATAATAAATTTATAGAAAGAAGATGGATCATCATGGATAAAAAACTTAGAAAAGAAAATAAAGATACAGTTGTGATCGAAGCGGTTGTCGCAAAAGCAGATCTTGATGAAGTAATCAAGACAGTTACCGAAAAACAAGGTTCCGAAGATGAAGCAGCCAATCGTGAAGCGGCTCTTCAATTCGAGGCAATGCAGCTGATTCAGGAAGCTGTAACGGAAGAAGGATTAAAGCTTGCGACACAGCCGGAAATAAAATTCAAAGACGAAAAAGATGGAGATGTATTGATTACGATTATCTGCACATTAGTTCCGGATGTAGATCTGGGAAAATACACCGGATTCGATGTATTGAAAGAAGAAGTCAATGTAAGCGATGAAGAAGTTCTCGAATATGTCATGCAGCAAGTCAATTCGCAGGAAATGTGGGAAGATGTTGATCGGGCAGCTAAAGAAAACGATCAAGTACTGATCGACTTTATCGGTGTCAAAGACGGAGTTCCGTTTGACGGAGGAAGTGCCGAAAACTATCCTTTGGTTTTAGGTTCTCATTCATTCATTCCGGGATTTGAAGAACAATTGATCGGAATCAAGAAAGAAGAACAAAAAGAAGTCAATGTATCTTTCCCTGAAGACTATTTTGAACCTTCTTTGGCAGGAGCACCTGTTGTGTTCCAGATTACTTGCCATGCGGTACAGGAAAAAGTAAAACCGCAATTAAATGATGCATTTGTTGAAAAATTAGGCATGGAAAATGTAAAGACGGTCGAAGATTTCAAAGCAGCAGCCAAAGAACATATGCATGAAGTCAAAGAACAAGAAGCGAAAAATAAACAAGCTCTTGAGATTTTGGATAAAGTTGTTGAGGATGCAAAAGTTGATGTTCCTCAAGCAATGATCGATCAGCAGGTCGATCAGGAACTCGGACAGCTCAAACAGCAAATTCAGCAATATGGTATGCAGTTCGATCAGTATTTGGAGATGGCCCAAACAACAGAAGAAGATCTCAAAAAACAAATCGAGCCGCAAGCAATCATGCAAATTAAACAAGCTTTGATTTTGATTGCGATTGCCGAAAAAGAACAGATTGAAGCTTCACAAGAAGAAATTGCCCAAGAGTACGAAGTCATGAGCAATGTATATCGTATGCCGAAAGAACAACTTCAAATGTTCATTTCTGACGATGTGATTCGCCCTCAGATCATTCAACGAAAGACTTTGGATTTTTTGACAAAAAACAACTCGAAATAGAAAAGGAAGGACACTTCGAAAGAGGTGCCCTTTTTTTGTTAAGCTTGTTTAGCCAGAACGGAAGATTGATTTTCTTTTTTGTTAAGGAGCGGGATCAAAAGAACGACGCTCAATGCCGAAGTGAAAATCGAAACGAAAATAATGAATGAAATTTCTGTATTTGCGATCACAAGTGCAGCCATAGAAGCACCGATCGCTTGCGAAAATTGTATGATCGATCCGTTGAGCGAAACGAGAAAGCTTGATTTGTTTTGGGTAACAATATTAATCCCTGTATTGAGCTGCAAACCGATAAACCAGCCAACGAGCATCCAGACCATGACAAACACAATATTGATGAATGTGCTGTTTTGCGTTATAAAGATCAGGATCCCGATAAAAAGCTGGATCACAGTTCCGAAAAACAAGGCTTTTTTGAATCCGATCTTATCGCAGAAAATTCCGCCGATATAATTTCCGAACAGAGCAAAAGCGCCCACAAGAACGAGAAGCAAACTTGTGTATTGTTCGACTTGCGGAAACATAGCCACAAGATAAGGTGTCAAATATGTGTAGAAGGCTCCGTAGCCTGCAAAAGCAATGAACGAGATCATCACGATTGAAAATACTTTTTTTGAAAAAAGCATACTAAGCTCTTTTTTCAAATGGATCGAATCCCCATGTGTTTTTATATCCGGAAGCAGGAAGTTGAGTAAAAGAAGTCCTATTATCATGAAGATCACAAGAATCAGATAGATGGTCTGCCAAGCAAGGTATTCGATCAAAATCCTGCATAACGGAACGCCAACCATCAAAGATGCTGATGCGCCGGTAATGAGCAGCGCAATATTGCGCCCTACCTTATCTTCGGATGACAGAGCGGCAATGGTTGTGGTCGCAAGTACATTGTACGCTGTTGCGAAAAGTCCGGACATAAAACGGGCAAAAAGAAGGACCGGAAAACTTTTTGTATAAATAGAAAGAATTCCGAATAATAATGTAAAAAAAAGAGTTCCTTTCAGCAATGTCGCCCGTTTGATTTGCCCGAAAGCAAAGACAAGAACCGGAGCCCCGATTGCTCCGTATGCGTAAAACGAAGTCAGCGAGCCTGTGCTTGCGACACTGATTTGCAGCAGTTTTGCGATATGATCCAAGATCCCGTTAAACAATGTCCCGGATAAAGACAAGACAAAATTTATTATGACAAATACGATCATAAGAAGAGATGTAAATTCTTTTTTGAGCTTCATGATTTCTTTTCCTTTCTTTACGGATTCAGTATATCGAATGTTAATAAATATGACTAATTCCTATATTGAATAGTTATCTATGTGATTTCTGAATGGAAAAAGAAAAGAATCAATCCATTTTGATTGATTCAAATGAGCCTCTGTTATTTATTTTTTATGCTTTTCTTTTTCTGATTGGTTATGATATTATTTTTTCAGGAAATATAATTATGCAATTTAATTTTAAAAAATTCTACGGTTTGTATACGAAACAACTTCGCAAAATATATGAAATCAAACAAATCGATCTGGCCAATGCCATCCATATTTCAAGAAGTACTTTAAGCAAAATGGAATCCAATGCACAGGAAATGGATTCTTATCTTTTTGAGGATATCCTGCAATTTGTGCATACGATCGATCCGAGTTTTGTTTTCTTAAAAGATAAAGAAATCTTACAAGAGTATGATCAATGGGTGCATGAATGCGCATACCATTTTGTTCACCTGACAACGGAAGAAATTCTTGACCCTCTCAAAGCCTTTTTATCACGTTCCGATTCCAATGGATTCGGATACTTCCATCACCGATTACTCTCTGTCTATGTGATGAAGTTCGAAAATCGGAAATGCGAACACGAAATTATCAAGTTATATGAGAGCAATTTTTTTACAGAGCCCTTTTATCAGATTATTTTAAATGATTTTATGAGCATGCGTCCTTCGCTTTCTGTGGATGCCGCCATGTATTATTTACGCTTGGCACAAGGGTATTGTTCGATCGCCCATGATCCGGGATTGTATGGATTGATTTTGTATCATCAAATTTATCGCTTGGCAAATGCTTATCGAACAATAGAGGCATATGAATTAATTGAAAGCTGCGAAAATGCTTTCCAGAAAGCGGGAGCATATCGCCGAATGTTGTATGTTACTTTGAATAAAGGGATCTTATTGTTTCAGATGCACATTTATTCACGGGCAATCGCTACTTTTGATGAGCTGCTTCGTTCCGGTCAGCAAATTCATAATAAATCTGATTTTTTATGTGCCATTTACGATAATCTGGCTTGGTGCTATTTTCTTTTGGAACAAGACGAAAAAGCTATGGAGTATGCCAAGCTTGCTTTAAAAGAAGGAAGTGAATTTCCGGACATTTATATTGTTTTGGCATACAGCTCTTACCGATTAAAAAACGAAACGATTTGTCTTGACTACATTTCTGATTTTTTAAAAAAATCTCATTTAAATGCCAGAGGACGATTTATCGCTTCGTTTTTACAATTGCTTCGTTTCCGTTTAACGGATAGTGTTCATTTTGAAAAGCAGCAACAACAAATCGAACAACAGCTTCCGAATTTCAAAAGCGTTCAATTGGAAATTCCGTTTTACAAAGTTCTTGTTGAGTACTATTCTGAAAAATCTCAATTGGAACAAGTTATTCTTTATCAGGAAAAACTAATTCATTATTTGAAGTTTGATTTTTGATTGTGTGCGTGCTGCATTTCCTTTTTTGCAAATATTCCGAAGGGGATAGGAAATGCACCCCGTTTTTCGTGAATTCGATGACTTCATCATACAACAAAATGTTTTCTTCAAAAAGTTTATGTGAAATCGAAACAATCGAGATGTCATAATTTTTCAAAATATCATTTTCGATTTGTTTGGCATTTTCTTCATCCAATGCTGAAAATGCTTCATCCAAAAACAGCCAGTCTTTTAAATTATACAAGCCTCTAGCAAGAGAAAGTCGTTGTAATTCTCCGCCGCTGATTTCCAAACTATCTTCTTGTACAAGCTCGCAAAGTCGTGATTTTAAACTATTCAGATGAACTTGATCCAGAACACAATTCAACTTTTCGGCATCAGCCGGTTCCCATAACGTAATGTTTTCTTCTAAAGTTCCCGGAAGGAGATCGGGGTGTTGACGTAAATACGTCAGTTGATGGGCAATTGATGTGTGCTCTATGGAATTCATCGGCACATCATTGGCAAAAACATCGGAATGAGTAATTGTTCCGCTTAACAATTCGAGCAATGTACTTTTTCCGCATCCGCTTTCTCCGACAATTAAGTATTTTTTCCCTTTTTGAATTTGCAAGGAAAAATGATCGAAAATCGTTTTTTCTTTTCTTTTGAATATCAGATCTTTTATTGAGAAAGAAGAAATCGGTTCATTTAATTTTTCTTTCGGACTTTTTTCTTTTTGAACTTCTTTTAGATATTCATTGACCACAACGCTTGATGACTGCACATTATTGTACATCTCCATATACCAGCCAATCGGGTTGATGACCATGTTGCTCGCTTGAATGATTGCCATGAATACGCTCAAAGAAATATAGCCTTGATTAATCATATAAAATCCAATCAAAGATTCTCCGAAAAAGATAATATTTACACCCAAATCATTTATGGCTAATACACCTTGTTTCAACCATTCATTGCGAATTGTGATTTTATTCAATGTTTTATTTTGGCTTTGCAGGCGAGAAGAATATGTTTTGTCCAAATCATAATCTTTGATTGTCAGAAAGTTGGAACAAAATCCTTTCAGCACACCAATCCACTGTTTTTGCTGGTTTAAAACATTTTTTTGATTACTTTCCAGCCGACCTTTAAATGTCCGATTAAATAAGGATAGGGAAATTGCACATACATAAATGAACAAAAGAAGGATGCGACTATTCATTCCGATATAAAAACTTCCGATTATAAAAAGAAATCCATAACGATAAATATTCAGCTTTGAAGTGATATATTGATCGATGATCGTATTGATTTCATTCGTTTGTTTGTTGATCCGCGCACTCGTATCTGTCTTTTGAAATTCGTCCGGTGATAAATTCAGCCAAGATTCATATAAATCCTTGCTTAGTTTTTCGCGCAGCGAATATTTAAAATAAACCATAAGACCTTTCATGATCATTTCGATAATAAACATCAAGATCACAAAAGCAACGATCCATTTTGCCAGCTGATTGAGTTCTCTTTCATTTTCCAATGTGTTGAAAAAGCTACCGAAAATAATTGATTTAAAAAGATCAAGCATTGAAAAAGTTAAAATCGATAAAACAGTAAAATAATAAAGAGCTTTGTTTTTGATAAGTTTATGCATATTAATATCCGCCAGCTATATGTTTTACAAGTTTTCCGTATTGTCCGGAAACTATGAATTCCCCTAATTTATCGAAAATTTTCAATGCGTCATAAGCAAAATAATCGTTTGATAAATCGTAAAATTTTGTGAAAACTGAATTTCTATATACCTTTGCCATCTCTTTGTCCTCCTAATGTTTCATGCAAGCATGATTCTTGCAAAAGCTCTGAATTATTTAAAACAATTTAATTATAAAAAATTAAGCAAAGCAATCGCAATAATTTATGTTCGAACATTTTGTTTTTTATAAAATCATCTGTTTTTCAACCATACCAATTAGGTTTTATTTTCTTGCGATCTACGGATGACGTTACTTGGGTAAACGGTATTTTCAGTCGAAAAAGTAGAAAAGTTGGTCGTTTATATAACAATTCCCTTGTTAAAGTGACACATCGATTGAAAACGCATACAATGAAAGTACGAACAAAGAACTCGATCCGATAAATCGAAAGTTTTGAGTAGGGAAGGTTATTTTAAAGGGAAAAAATAAAAATAGGATAGGTGGCTTTCTCTGCGGAACTTCGATTGGCGTTCCGCTTTTTGCGTACGAGAGTTTCGGATGGTCGTTCGATGTGGCTTTTGCTTTATCCCCCTAACAAGTTGTATAAGCATTATTCTCGCACGGAACGACAGAAGTCTTTCCGAATTTTTTTTATGAAAGGAATTTTATGATTTACAATTTCCCCAAACGGATGGCTCGCCATTTGCGAACATGGTTTGTCATCTTTGTATCTCTTTTCTTATGTGTTCCGGTAGGTCGGGTATATGCAGAAAACCAAGAACTTGTAGCAGGTCCAAAAGAGTTGAATGACCATCTTACTGATGTTTACTGGTCGGATGCGCACTTTTTCTGTCTTTGAAACAAACAAAGCAGGAGCGTGAGCGCTCTGAAATTGCCACAAAAACAATATCCGAACTCGAAACAGGTGAGATTGATCCGAATTATATCGGAATCCTTCAAATTCCTCACCTTGAATTAAATTTGCCGGTGCAATCCAGCTATTCTCAGCAAGCACTTGATCTTGCACCATGTTTATATTCGAATAAAGAAGGACATATAATCATTTGCGCACACAATGCAAATGACCATTTCGGACATCTCGATCAGCTTGTATTTGGAGATCTTATCTATCTTGAAACAGAAGAAAATCGCTATAGGTATGAGGTTGAAAAGATTGAACAATTGCAGCCGACCGAAATTGACCGTATGGTCGATACCGATTATGCACTCACCCTTTTTACGTGTACATATTTAGGAAAAGAGCGTGTGACCATACGAGCCAGACTTTGTGGAGTGGTCGAAAAAGAACAAATACCCCAAAAAGGCGTTGAAATATAGCGCCTTTTTCTTTTGAACTTTTTTAGGTCATTTCATTTGTATTATAAAAAATCACACAAAATAATACAAAGTTTATCTATTTGATTGAAAGAATATTCTAAGAAAACTATTTCTCATGAAAGAAAATTCATAAAATTCTTACATTTTATAAAAAACAGTAAGTTTTAGGCGAAAATCGTGAAAGTGCATTCTAAAATATATAATGTATTTGAATCTTGTTTCTTTTTATGTATACTTGAAAGTGGCTTCAGCGAGATAAAAATCTTTCTGAAATGAAAAATATATATATTTTTAAATAATAGCTAAAATTGTTCATTAAGAATTAAAGAAGGAGAAAATATGAGAAATTTAGAAAAATATGAAGGAGTTATCCCTGCGTTTTATGCTTGCTTAGATGAAAACGGTCAAGTGGATGCAGAAGGCGTGCAAGCCTTAACACGTTACTTTATCGAAAAAGGTGTAAAAGGAATTTATGTAAACGGATCAAGCGGAGAATGCATTTACCTTACTGTTCCGGAACGTAAAAAAGTGCTTGAAAACGTGATGAAAGTCAACGATGGATCTTTGACAGTTATTGCCCATGTAGCATGCAATTCAACTGAAGAATCCAAAGAACTTGCACGTCATGCCGAACAGCTCGGAGTCGATGCGATCGCATCCATCCCGCCAATTTATTTCAAGCTTCCGGAATACGCTATTGCACAGTACTGGAACGACATTTCAAGTGCGGCCCCAAATACGGATTTTGTGATCTACAATATTCCGCAGCTTGCCGGAGTTGCGTTAACTCCGTCGCTGTATGCCGAAATGCGTAAAAACCCACGCGTCATCGGAGTAAAAAACTCCTCTATGCCGGTACAAGATATTCAAATGTTCTGCGCTGACGGAAAAGACGACCATATTGTATTCAACGGACCGGATGAACAATTTATTTCCGGACGTCTTATGGGCGCGAAAGCCGGAATCGGAGGAACATACGGAGTCATGCCGGAACTCTTCCTGAAAATGGATGAATGCCTCAAAAACAAAGATCTCGATACAGCACGTGCCATTCAATATGATGTGAATGAGATCATCTACAAAATGTGCTCTGCACACGGAAATATGTATGCAGTTATCAAAGCAATTTTGAAAAAGAACGAAAATCTTGATCTGGGAAGCGTAAAAGCTCCGCTAGCCCCACTATGCGAAGCAGACATGGCCATTGTTGAAGAAGCAGCCGAAATGATCAATAACGCAAAAAAGAAATATCTATAATAATTAAAGGAGAATAAAGATGCAGGGATTTACGATCATTGATTTTATCATTTTAGTCGCGTACCTCGGAGCTGTTCTTGTTGCCGGATTGTTCTTTGCGAAAAAGGATATGAAAGGAAAAGAATACTTCAAAGGGGATGGAACCATTCCTTGGTGGGTTACTTCCGTTTCGATTTTCGCCACACTGCTTTCGCCGATTTCGTTTTTATCGCTTGCCGGAAACTCCTATGCCGGAACATGGATCATGTGGTTTGCCCAATTGGGAATGCTCATTGCGATTCCGCTGACCATCCGCTACTTCCTGCCGGTGTATGCGAAATTGAATATCGATACAGCTTATCATTATTTGGAACTTCGCTTCGGATCAAAAGCACTTCGTATACTCGGAGCGATCATGTTTATCGTTTACCAAGTCGGACGTATGTCGATCATTATGTATCTGCCATGCATGGTGCTCGCATCTTTGACCGGTATTCATGTCAATATCCTCATTTTGATCATGGGTGTAATCGCAATTATTTATTCCTACACCGGAGGTTTGAAATCTGTGCTTTGGACCGACTTTATCCAAGGAGCCGTACTTATTGTCGGCGTGACTTTCGGATGTGTGTATTTGCTGTCGCACATTGACGGTGGACTCGGAGCAATCTTCAATTCATTTTGGACAGAACAAAAATTCTTAGCTCCGGATCAGCCGATATTTGATGCAAACATCCTTCGCGATTCGGTATTCCTGATGATTTTCGGAGCCGGACTGAACACGATGGGTTCTTATGTATCTTCTCAAGATATTGTACAGCGATTCACGACCACGACAGATACAAAAAAATTGAATAAGATGATGCGTACGAACGGATTGCTGTCTATTTTCATGGCAACCATCTTCTACTTGATCGGAACCGGATTGTATGTATTTTATCAACAAAACGCTTTGCCTCCGGCAGCCGCACAAGATCAGATCTTCGCAAGCTATATTGCCTATGAACTTCCGGTAGGAATCACAGGACTTCTTCTGGCTGCAATTTACGCAGCAAGCCAATCCACCCTTTCGACCGGATTGAATTCTGTTGCATCTTCATGGACGCTCGATATCCAATCGCGAATTTCGAAAAAAGAAATGAGCTTTGAAAAACAAACAAAAATCGGTCAATATGTATCGCTGTTTGTCGGAATTTTCTCGATCGTTGTTGCGATGGCACTTGCCAGCGGCGGAGTGACAAGCGCTTATGAATGGTTCAACGGATTCATGGGACTCGTTCTGGGAATTTTGGTAGGAATCTTCATTCTTGGAGTATTCTTCAAATCAGCCAATGCCTTCGGCGCATTCATGGGATTTGGAGCCGCTTCAATTGTCATGGTCCTGATCAAATATCAATTCACGGATATTTCGATCTGGTCTTACTCATTGATTTCGATCGCAATTTCGCTGATCGTCGGACTGCTCTGCAGTTGGATCTATACAAAAGTAACCCACAAACAAAATGTGGTCGCCCCATATACAACCTATTCGGATTTTAAAGAAGAAAAAAAACAAAATAAATTAAATCTTTCCAAAGGAAGTGAGGGTGCTGTATGATTTTCGGACAAATCGATCATATCGAACAACCTTTATCGCATGGTGTGAAGGCCGCGCTTGATTTTGCGTCAAGCCACGACTTGCTTCAATTTGAAAAAGGAAGTCATGAAATCGACGGAGAAAACTTGTTTGTAAATATCGTGGAATATGAAACAACTTCGCCAAAAAAAAGATTTTGGGAAGCGCACAAAGACTACTTGGATGTGCATGTTCCGCTTTCCGGAGAAGAACAAATCGATTTAAATTTCATATCGAATATGGAAATCAAAGGATATGAAAAAGCGTCTGATTTTGTTTCAATGGAAGGAAACGAAAATGCTTCAGTTATAATGACTCCCGGAACGTACTTAGTGTGCGATCCTCAGGATGCCCATAGAACAGCTGTTGCGTACAAAGGAAATCCGCAACGAATAAAAAAAGCGATCTTTAAAGTTAAGATCGACCAGTAAATCCATTCGCACCGTACATGCTTGATCATTGCGGTGCGTTTTTGGTTTATAATAAAAATAAGGAGAAAAAGATGAATACATTTGCATGCATAGATATTGGCGGGACCGCCATCAAATACGGAATCTTAAACGAGAATGGTTCCGTTGTTCAAAAAAACGAAACAGAAACTCAGGCCTACAAAGGAGGGGAAGCACTCGCTGAAAAAGTCGAAGATCTTGTCAGACAAATGATTGAACAAGATGAGAACATCGCAGGAATCGCAATCTCTACAGCCGGCGTAGTTGACAGCGAAAAGGGCTGTATTATCCATGCTTCCGATGCGATTCCGAATTATATCGGGATCAATTATAAAGAACGGCTTGAAAAGAAATTCGCGCGGCCGACAGAAGTCGAAAACGATGTAAATTGCGCAGGACTTGCCGAAGCTCAAAACGGAAAAGGAAAAGATGCGGCTTCTATGTTGATGCTCACAATCGGAACCGGGATCGGTGGCTGCTTTATCGAAGAAGGAAATCTCCTTCACGGGAATTGTTTTTCGGCTTGCGAAGTCGGCTACATGCCAATCAACGGAATTCCTTTTCAAGATATCGGAGCGACAAGTGCTCTGGTTAACAATGTGGCAAAAAAGAAAAACGAGCCGTTGTCTTTATGGAACGGAAAAAAGATTTTTGCATGCGCCGATCAAGGAGATCAGGACTGCATTCAAGCCATTAAAAATATGTGCGATGTGCTCGGACAAGGGATGGCCCTTATCAGCTTTGTGCTCAATCCCGAAGTCATCGTACTTGGTGGAGGAATCATGGCCCAAGGAGAAAAGATGCGTCAAGATCTTGAAGATGCGTTTGCTGCTCATACGATCCCGCTAATTGCGAAAAACACGCGAATCGAGTTTGCTCAACACGCCAATGATGCAGGTATGAAAGGTGCGTTGGCGAATTTTTTGAAAAAGCATCCTCAAAGCAATGAATAGCCCGTATAAATCGATCTTGCCGAAGATCGAATCCGCCTATCAAAAACTGACCCAGCTTGAAAAAGATGTAGCCGATTTCTTCCTGACGAACCGTCAGATCGTGGATTTTTCTTCCAAAGCGATGAGTAAACGATTGGCAATCTCTGAAGCGACCCTTTCCCGATTTGCGAAAAAATGCGGATTCCGAGGATATCGGGAATTTATCTATTTATATGAAGGATCTTTGAATCAATCCGAACTTTACGATACGGTCGCGCAAAGCTCGACTTCGGTTTTCGACGCATACCAAATCTTATTGACAAAGAGTGACTCGCTCATGGATAAGGATCAAATGAGCCGCGTGACCGAAATGCTCACCTTAGCAAGAAGAACATCGGTTTGCGGAAAAGGAATTTCCGGTTATGCCGCCATGGAAATGGCCCATCGCTTTACACGGATCGGTGTGGATATCAACGCGCTCACTGATCCTGAAATGATGATGATCCAAGCGATTATGCGCCAGGAAGAAGATGTGACAATCGGTTTTTCCTTGTCGGGAGAAAGTCGGGAAGTGCTCGTGTTTCTTGAAGAATCGAAGAAAAGAGGAGCGACAACAGTGCTTGTCACAGCCAATCACAATGAGCTTCATGAACGGTTTTGCGATGAAATCGTTCTTGTGCCTTCGCTCAAGCATTTAGATCGCGGAAACTTGATATCTCCCCAATTTCCTCTATTGATCTTTATTGATATGCTTTATGCAAGCTATATGGAACTCGATCGTCCGAGAAAAACAAAACTTTATGATGCGACCTTGAAAGTCATTGACCGCTAACCGCCACATGGCGGTTTTTATTGTTTGTTGATTTTTCGTTCAAGCTCCATCAAAGAAAGATCGAGCTCGTCCTCTTCATCGAGAATTTTATTGATTTGCACATCAAGAAATGTCTGTCGGTCATCATCAAGCATAATACTGTTGTGAGGCCCTTTTTGCATGATTGTATTAATCAGCGAAGAAGAAATATCAATTCCCGAATAGTAGTCGATGATTTCATCTTCAAACAGAAGTCCTTGCAGCGCACTGACACCCGAACCGTTCAGAACCATTTTTTTCTGACTTTCTTCTCTATAGCAAAATTCTTTCAAAAGCTGCCATGAAAGATTGCCGTAATGAGTACGGCTTGAAATTCCCATAGAAAGCCATGCCCCGCCATAACTGCTTTTCCCTGCTTCCTGTGAAGGCATAGGGATACAAAGCCAATCGAAATTCGAATAACGTTTGATTCGCCAAGGATACGGATTGTAAGTGACAAATTGAGCATAGTCCATAGGCGCAAAAGCGACCTTTCCTTCATCCAGATCTTGCTGAGTAGGGGTGATCGTTTTGTTGAGCGCATCAAGATCTTTGAGCTGCTGTAAGGCATTGCGCAATTGCGGATGATCAAGTTTTATTTTTCCGTCTTTATCGTTAATAGTAATCCCATAGGCAGTCAGGATATGATTCCAGTTGTAGCCGACAATACCGAACTGATCCACGGTACCATTATGATCGATGTCTTTTGTGACCGCTTCGCAAATCGCGTAAAGGTCATCGACTGTCCAATTTTCATCTGGCAGGGGAATTCCTTCCTGTTTCAACATGGAAACATTGACAAACATCAATTCAGGACTCGATTCAAGAGGGAGGACGAACTGCTTGGAGTCGAAACAGCCATGTTCCAAAGCACCCGGAAAATATCGGGAAGGATCGAATTGCGGGTCTGAAACCAAATAAGAATTTAAGTTTTTCAATACACCAAGCTGCGCATATTGAAAAAAGTCCTCATCCAAGATCAAAAATACATCCGGACAATTTCCGGTCAAAATACGATCAGCCATCCATGTTGGGTAGTCCTGTCTGCGAATTCCTGCTTCGTACTCTACTTGGACGCCCGGATGCTCTTGCTCGAACCGCTCGATGATCTCATCGACAAATTCATAAGTAGTAACGGACGGTACATTCCAGCTTCCGCCCGTAAAAATTCCCAGTTTTAAGACGACCGGGCGCTGAACATAAACTAAAGCAGCAATCAAGCCTAGGACAACCATCATAATCAGCAACTCTTTTTTCTTGAAAAAAGCCATCATAATTTCCTCATAAATCCGTGTTCGACAGCCCATATTGCGACTTGGGTACGATCACGCAAACCAAGTTTTCCGAGAATCCGCGAAAGATAATTGCGAACTGTTCCTTCGGAAAGGAAGAGCGTTTCGGCAATTTCTTTGTTGGAAAGCCCCTTTCCGATTTGCTGTATGACCTCCCATTCGACATCCGAGATCTTGTTTACGTTTTGTTCGTCAACTTCGATGATCGGCGTATTTTTGACTCGGGAAAAAAGATCGACTACTTTTCGGGCAATGCCCGGATTGATCATTGCCCCGCCGCTGTGGACAGTTTGTATGGCTTCATGCAATGTATCCAGATCTCCTGCTTTCAGCAAATAGCCGCTGGCACCATATTGCAGAGCGGAAAATACAAAATCATCATCATCAAAAGTCGTCAAGATGATGACTTTGGTATCGGACCAGCGCTCTTTCACTTTTCGAGTGCACAGCACTCCATCCATGATCGGCATGCGGATATCCATAAGAATGACATCGACTGGCTGTTTTTCCAAAAATTCAAGAACTTCGACTCCGTTTTGTGCAACCCCTTTTACATCGAGATCTTCTTCGCAGGACAAAACAAGCTCCAAAGAGCTGCGGATCATTTCCTGATCGTCAGCAATAAGTATTTTGATCATTTCAATTCTCCTTTCTGCAACGGAATAATTGCTTTGCATACAAATCCGTCTTTTCCTTCATAAGAAAGAGTTCCGTGGATCGTGCTGATCCGTTCGGCCATCTGCATCAATCCGTATCCCGGATGGATTGTTTCGCACCCTTGACCGTCATCCTGTACAACCACAATAATATGATCGGGTATATTCTGATCCGTTTCTATGCGGACCGCAACGTGTTTTGCGTGCCCATGACGAATGGAATTTGTGATGCATTCCTGGATCATCCGGAACAACGCATCTTCCTTTGTTTTTTCGAAATCAAGTTCCGGAAGTTTATAAGATAGGACAATATCTACATTCGATACCGAAACAAATTCTTGGATCATTTTTTTCAAGGCACCCTCCAAACTTTGCTGTTCAAGAGCACCGGGCCTTAATTTCTGGAGAGAATTGCGTACATCGCCGATTCCTTCAGTCACCACATTTCGTATGCGCTGTAGTTGGCCTTTTACCAATTCGGGTTTTTTATCAATCATGATCAGACATGCGTCAATTCCGGCCGCAATTCCTGTCAGAGCGTGCCCGAGCGTATCATGAATTTCCCGGGCAATTCGTTTTCGTTCATTGTTTTCCGCAGCTTGTTCGGTTATCGCGGCATAATGGCGCAGCTGTGCATTGACTTCGTTGACCATTTCCAGCTCTTGTGCGATATTTTCTTTTTCCTTGTACTGATTCACGGTAAAGTAGGCGATAAATAAAATAAACAGTAGCAAATTAAGCCCTTCAAGTATCGTCCGCACAGAACTTAGCAATGCATTGACAGTCGGTGAAAAAACCGTAAAATAGCTCTGCAAATTGTTTAAGGCAATAATCTGACTCATAATCGAATAATTGGAAAACATATAAAGTACGATTGAAAAAGTGAGCATACAGTAGATTTGGCTGTTTTTCAAATCCCGCACATGGTACAGACAATCACAGATCACAAGAAGCACAATCGATTGTGTCGAAAGATCAAGCAGTAAAATGATCGCAAAAGAAATCACCCATTCGATAATCAAATCGATAAAGTGAAAAATTTGATTTTGTTTGCTGTTTAAAAGAAGAATCGCAAAAAGAATATAAAGTACGAAACAGCCTATAAATACGATTTGCGGATCCTTGGGAATGTGGGGGAGTTGACTCAAGAACGCAAGACTTTCCTGATGCACGACTAAATAACGTGTTCCCATCAAAAAAACACCGGCATATACCATGATGATCATATAATTGATAAAAATCAAAGCACTGCGTACACGAGAAACAGTTCGAAAATAGGAAAACATTACTGCCACCCGCCTTTCGAATATTTATCGATCGTTTCCAAATCGATAAGATTCACATCGATCATCACGTTTTTTTCGATAAAGTTTCCGTCTAAATAAGAATACATCGAGAAGGCAGCTGTACGGCCAATCATATACGGAGATTGTGCAACAGTCGCTACAATGCTTGGGTCGGAGCCGATTAATGCTTTCATTTCAGGTGTTCCGTCCACACCGTAAATTTGAATATCGTTGCGATCAAGCACTTTTAAGGCCGCTTTTGCGCCTAGAGCACTTGGATCGTTCAATGCCATAATGATCTTGATTTGGGGAGTTTGTTCAAGCATTTCGTTTGTTTTCGGCATTGCGATTTCCAGCTGGCCGAAACATTCGGCTTCGTTGACAATCGTAAAACGCGGATCTTGGACAATCGTGTCTTTAAATCCTTGGATACGATCACTGGCCGAACGTACGGTAGAATGCTTCAATAAAGCAATCGGTCCGGGCTCGCAATGTTTGATGATATGCTTGGCGCATTGCACGCCGGCATCGTAATTGTCGGAAACAATTGTTGAAATTACAAAATCCGAACTTGCGATCGAAGCGTCAATCGCGATCACGGGAATTTTGGCCTCCTTCGCTTTTTCCAATGCCGGCTCAATGCCGTTGGAATCCACAGGATTGATAAAAATTCCGTCGACTTTCATTTCCACAAATTGCTCGATTTGTGCTTTTTGCTTTTCAAGATCCAACAGAGGATCTCTGACGATAAGCTGATCGCCTCGGGATTCGATTTCTTTGCGCAATTCATTATTGATGACTTCATAAAACGGATTGTTCATCGTCATATAGGTGACCCCAAAGCGTTTGATCTCCGTAAATGAAGCAGATTTATTATAAAAATAAAGCGGAGCCAAAAACAATGTCAGCATTCCGATACACAATAACAGGATACATACTCTCTTTTTCATAATCTTTTTCCATCTTCTTTTTTTCATTATACTCAAATAAGCGTGGAAATGAGCAAAAATGTTCAAAATACACTAAAATAGAGTAAAGAAGAAAGGATAAAAGAAAATGAACGAAAAATTAAAAGCCATTCATACAAATATCCAATGGATCAATTTGGAAAACGAACAAGTGCTGCGTGTTGAAAAAAACGAAAAAATCGATCGCTTTGATGAGAATACGATCGTTCTTTTCGAAGAAGAACAACCGTTTCATAATGGGATCATCGAAGTGAAGATGCGTTCGCGCCTCTTGCCGGATGCTCCCGATTTTGCGAGAGGATTTATCGGAATCGTGTTTCGGTCAAAGCAAGATGGGTCCGAATTCGAATCGTATTATGTGCGACCGACCAACGGCAACCATCCGGACCCTGTCCGCAGAGCCCATGGATCCCAATATTTTTCTTATCCGGGATATACATTCGCTTATTTTCGAGAATTTGGGATTGATGGGTATGAAGCACCCGTAAATATTCAACTGGATGAATGGATTGCTGTCAAAGCTGTGATCATGAACGAAAAAGCGACCTTTTATGTGCAGGATATGGATCATCCGGTTTTAGAAGTGATTGATCTGAAACATGGGGCAGACGCAAGCGGAGCAGTCGGATTGTATGTGGATACGGGAACGGAAGGGTTTTTCAAAGATTGGAAGATCAAACGATTTTGAGGTGTGCCAAAGCAAAACGAGCAGCAACCGGATTCGCCGTTGTGCTGCTCGTTATGCGTGTTTTAAATCAAAATTTTAAAAATTTACTGTTCAAGTTCTGCACCGTTCGTTTCGATTGTGTACTTATACCAGTAGTAAGAATCTTTCGGGATCCGGTTCAGCGTTCCTTCGTTTTCGTCTTCTTCACGGTCAATGTACACAAAACCGTAACGTTTCTGATATCCGTTCAGCCATGACAGCAAGTCTGTAAAAGACCAGGTGCAGTACGCTAGGACACGACATCCTTCATTGATCGCTTTTTTCAGCTCGATCAAATGACGCTTCAAATAATCAATGCGGTATAGATCATGGATTTTTCCGTCTTCGACTTTGTCGAATGCTCCAAGACCGTTTTCGGAAATAACGATCGGTAAATCGTAGCGGCTTGTAATGTCGCGGCACGCAAAGCGCAAACCTTCAGGATCGATTGTCCAATCCCAGTCTGTTGTCGGCAAATGTTCGTTTTGCGGGTTTTTATACAAGCCCGGAATACCTTGCACAGTGGAAGTTCCTTTTTTTCCGGTCGTGTTTATTGTGGTGGACATGCCTACACCATCGATCGGATTGTATTCGGCAACACAAGTTTGATAGTAGTTGACACCCATGAAATCAACCAGAGAAGCGGCTTCTTTGAGAATTTCTTCATCGCCTTCTTCCATGATCGGAGCAACACCTTCTTCTTTTAATTGAGCGATCGCAGCGCGAGGATAGCGTCCGTAGCCGTATACATCCATCCAGTAATAGCTTTGCAGATCGTCATAGTCCATTTTTGCCATGGCATCTTCCGGACGATCGCTTTTTGCGTAAGACGGTCCGAACGCAAAACTCGAACCGACCAATGCATCCGACCAAAGAGCTTTGAGCGCGATTACGGATTTGGCATGGGCCATAAACGCATGATGATTCACTTGATAGAACATTTTCCGGTCATTTGTTTTTCCGGGAGGGTGAGCGGCCATCAGCCACCCATGACCCGTAAATATGTTTTGTTCATTCAAAATGATCCAATGTTTTACGCGATCGCCGAATCGCTCGAACAACGTCTTGGCGTAGTTGACAAAATCATCAACGATTTGACGGCTTTCCCATCCGCCGTATTCGTCTTGCAGAGCCTGCGGAAGATCCCAATGGTAAACTGTGATCATCGGCGTGATGTCATTGTTGATCAATTCGTTGATCAAACGATCGTAAAACGCGAGCCCGGCTTCATTGACTTCTCCGTTTCCGTTGGGAAAAATACGAGTCCATGCGACCGAGAAACGATATGTTTTTAATCCCATATCTTTCATGAGGGCTACATCTTCTTCCATGCGATGATAGTGATCGACCGCTTTATCACCGGTCGTTGCTTTAAAGGTCTTGCCCGGAATACGAACAAATTCATCCCACACAGAGCGTCCTTTTCCGTCCGCGTCCCATGCACCTTCGACTTGATAAGCAGCCGAGGCCGATCCCCAGAGAAAATCTTTCGGAAACTCTTTGCTTGTTTTTGTGATATACATATATTCGAAAATCTCCTTTTATTTATTATAACGGAAAAAGATGCGAAACATTGTAACGGTTTTTAATTTTTTGTTTTTTGAACATTTTTCCGTAAGAAGTTCGGAAAAATTGTAAAAGTGTTTTGAAAAAAGAAATGCTGTAACGGCTTACATTTTTTGATTGTGATGTTAAGATAATTAAAGAAAGAGAGGACACGATTATGGCTTTTCCTAAAAACTTTTTATGGGGTGGCGCTGTAGCTGCCAATCAGTGCGAAGGGGCTTATTTGGAAGATGGCAAGAAATTATCCGTTCCGGATATGCTTCTAGGTGGAGATGTGAACACACCAAGAACATTCCTGCCTAGAATGGATGAAACAGCATTTTATCCAAGCCATGAAGCAATCGACTTCTATCATCATTACAAGGAAGATATTGCTTTATTTGCCGAAATGGGATTCAAATGTTTCCGCTTATCGATTAACTGGGGACGTATTTTCCCGAATGGGGATGACGAAGAACCGAACGAAGCCGGACTTGCGTTCTATGATTCTGTATTTGACGAATGCAAAAAACACGGGATCGAGCCTTTGGTTACGCTTTGCCACTACGAAATTCCTTGGAACATCGTGACAAAGTACGGCGGATTCGCAAACCGCGAAGTAATTGATCTTTTCTTGAAATATGCGACAACAGTGTTCAAACGCTACAAAGACAAAGTGAAATACTGGTTGACATTCAACGAGATCAATATTGCCTGTATGCATATCGGCGGTATGGGCGCACTGTACGGATTGGGCATTATGGAAGAAGAGGACATTCAATCGGATCATCGTATTCCTTTGACGGATCTCAAATGCAACAAACAAAAGATCTTCGAAGCACTTCATAACGAATTCGTGGCCAGCGCTCTGACAGTAAAAGCCGGACATGATATCAACCCGGACTTCATGATCGGAAACATGATTGCCCATGAAACGAATTATCCGTTAACGCCAAACCCGAAAGATGTATTGGCATGCATGGACGTAGATGATCTGCACAATAATTTCTGCGGCGACGTTCAAGTACGCGGAGAATATCCGTCATTCATGTGGCGTTATTTTGAAAGAGAAGGAATCGACACAAGTTTCATTACCGAAGAAGACAAGAAGATTCTCAAAGAAGGAACTGTGGATATGTATACATTCTCATACTACATGACAAACTGCGTGACAGTTGATGAAAACGCTGAAAAAACGGCAGGAAATATGAGCCATGGTGCGAAAAATCCGTATTTGAAAGCTTCTGACTGGGGCTGGCAGATCGATCCGGACGGATTACGTTATACATTAAATGTTCTTCACGGACGTTATCCGAATACACCGCTCATGGTTGTTGAAAACGGATTCGGCGCATTCGATACCGTAGAAGAAGATGGAAGTATTCACGATCAATACCGCATCGACTACTTCCGCTCTCATATTGTTGCGATGGGGGAAGCCATCAAAGACGGTGTACCTTTGATTGGATATACGACTTGGGGACCGATCGATCTTGTATCAGCCGGTACCGGACAATACGCAAAACGTTACGGATTCATTTATGTGGATCGTCATGATGACGGAACCGGAGATTTCTCGAGAAGCAGAAAAGATTCGTTCTACTGGTATAAGAAAGTCATTGAATCCGATGGGGAAGATATAGAATAAAAAATCAAGGTCGGCAAAAACCGACCTTTTTCTATGAACTTGCCAAAATCGCTCCCATCAATACAAGGCTTCCGAATCCGATTTCTTCGATTGAGGGGACCGTGTGTAAAATGAAAAACGAAAAAACGATTGCCCATGCCACATAAGTAATGTTCAGTGGCATAGCCTTGCTCGTTCCGATATGGTGCAGGGCATGGTAATAGCATAAATACGAGCTGGATCCGGCAAGAGCAGCCAAAACAATCCATAAGAAAGAGGATCCGTTGAGCATTTGACCTGCAAGATCCCATCCGGAAATCAAATTCATGATCACGATCACATATGTGAGCGAGGAAATACCTTGGCGAATCCACAAGGCGTGATTGCTTTCCAGTTGTCCGTCTTTCATGCCGAATTGTGCCAGAATACCTTCACCACCCCAGCAAACGATACAAAGAAGCACACACAGCATTCCGATTGGCAGACTGATCATTTCCTGCGTGGAACCAAACGACATCATAAATATGCCAAATAACGAGATTCCGATTCCGAATAGCTGCTTTTTCGTGATAGGCTCGTGAAAAATAAAATACGACAAAATAAGACCGAAGGCAGGATACAAGCTCGAGAACGCAGCCGTATATGCCGGACCCATAAAATAAATGGCGCTCACATATGCACTCATTCCGATTGGTCCTCCAAGAAGTGCGGCAAAAACGATCCGGCGTGCATTTTTCGATCTCAGTGTTTTGAACAAGAGTCCAAGCTGTTTCTTAAAGATGTGAAACAAACTTAAATCAAGAAAAGAGCATGTATCATGAATGGCAGCAGCCACAATCGGTGCGATCATAAGCAGTTCAAAGGGAGCGAGAGCTTTCGATAAAATCACAGTATCCAATGCCCAAAGTATGCCGGCAAGCAATCCGATCGCCATATTGTATCCTCCTTTTTTTTTGCTTTATTATATCAAATGAAAGGAGGATAAAGTTTTTCAGAAAATTCTTTCAAATCTTTATTGATTGTGTTATCGTATTTTTAAATAAAAAAGCGAAGAAAAGAAGAGTACTCTTTCAGCTTTATTTTCAGAGAGATCTTGGTTGGTGAGAAAGGTTAGTAAAAGAAAGAGGAACATGATCTTGGAGCTGGTCGTTTGATATGTAAAACGATTTGGATGCCCCCATTATCGGGCTAGGGAATATCGGTTCCCGACGAGGCAGATTCGATCTGCGAATATAGGTGGTATCACGGCTTTCGTCCTATGGATGGAAGTTTTTTATTTTAGGGAGGAAATAGAAATGAACAAAAAAGGAATTGGGACAATAAGTGTGCAAGGGGGATATACGCCAAAAAACGGCGAGCCACGACAAGTGCCGATTGTGCAATCTACTACATTTAAATACGATCTAGCCGATGATATGGGCGCTTTGTTTGATTTGGAAGCCGCCGGTTACTTTTATACACGTCTTCAAAACCCAACCAATGATTCGGTTGCCGCAAAAATTTGCGAGCTCGAAGGAGGAAGTGCGGCGATGCTTACTTCATCCGGGCAAACCGCAAATTTCTTTGCGATCTTTAATATTGCCGGATGCGGCGATCATGTTGTGTGCTCCACATCCATTTACGGAGGAACATACAACTTATTTGCGGTTACGCTCAAAAGGATGGGAATCGACTTCACGTTTGTCGATCCGGATGCAGATGAAGAAGAAATTTCGGCCGCATTTAAACCGAACACCAAAGCAATGTTCGGAGAAACGATTGCAAACCCGGCCTTGAGTGTGCTCGATATCGAAAAATTTGCCAAGATTGCTCATGTTCACGGGGTGCCTTTAATTATCGATAATACATTTCCGACACCGATTAACTGTCGTCCGATTGAATGGGGCGCAGATATCGTCACACATTCCACCACAAAATATATGGATGGACATGGTGTTGCTGTCGGTGGAGCCATCATTGATAGCGGAAAATTCGATTGGAATCGATACGCCGAAAAATTTCCCGGATTGACAACACCGGATGAAAGCTATCATGGAGTAACCTATACAAAAGCCTTCGGATTGGAAGGGGCCTATATCACGAAAGCAACTGCGCAATTGATGCGCGATCTTGGAGCCATTCAGGCTCCGCAAAATGCATTTTACTTAAATATGGGTTTGGAGTCGCTTCATGTGCGTATGCCCAGACATTGTCAAAATGCACAGCTGGTTGCCGAGTTTTTAAGCGAGCATCCGAAAGTGAAAGAAGTCACCTATTGCGGATTGAAATCGGATAAATACTATGAGCTGGGACAGAAATATTTACCAAACGGATCCTGCGGAGTCGTTTCTTTTGAGCTGGAAGGCGGAAAAGAAGTCGCAAAACTATTCATGGAAGCTTTGAAGATTGCGGCAATCGAAACGCATGTGGCCGATGCGCGCAGTTGCGTGCTCAATCCGGCAAGCACGACCCATCGCCAAATGAATGATGAAGAGCTCCGCTCTGCCGGCATAGCACCGGGACTTGTTCGGCTTTCCTGCGGGTTGGAAGATTCTCAAGATTTGATTGACGATATCGCTCAAGCGTTGGAGAAGTGTTAAGATGCCGATCAAAATTCCCGAAGATCTTCCTGCAACAAAAACATTGGAAGAGGAAAACATTTTCGTCATGACCGAAAAGAGGGCACTTTCCCAAGATATTCGTCCGCTTCATGTATTGCTGCTGAACCTAATGCCGACAAAAATCGAAACGGAAACACAATTAGCAAGACTTTTGGGAAATACGCCAATTCAGGTCGAACTGGAACTGATGCAGACAAAAACACATGAAGCGAAAAATGTATCGAAAGATCATATGTTCAAGTTTTATACGACCTTCGATCAGATCAAGAACAATTATTATGATGCTTTGATCATTACGGGAGCACCTGTCGAACAAATGCCATTTGAAGAAGTGGAATACTGGGATGAACTGTGTGAAATCATGGAATGGTCCAAGGAACATGTGTATTCGTGCTTTCATATTTGCTGGGGCGCGCAAGCCGGACTGTATTATCATTATGGCATTCCTAAATACGATCTTGACGAAAAGTTGTTTGGCGTGTACCCGCACCATGTCGATCGACATTCATCGATCTTGTTTCGGGGATTCGATGACGTATTCATGATTCCCCATTCAAGACATACGACGGTTTTGAAAGAAGAAATCGAAAAAGTAGAGGATCTTAAGATCCTCGCTTCCAGTCCGGAAGCCGGTGTTTTCGCCATCTCGACAGAAGGCGGAAGACAAATCTTTATTACCGGGCATGCGGAATACGATGCAAATACGTTGGAAAAAGAATATTTGCGAGATAAAGATCTCGGATTGCCGATCCATGTGCCGATGAATTATTATGAAGGAGATAAGGATACAAATCCGATCTTGATGACTTGGAGATCAAGTGCCAATCTTTTGTATGCGAACTGGCTGAATTATATCGTTTATCAAACGACACCGTATGATCTTACAAAAATCGAGATGGTCAAGGAATTTGCAAAGAAGAAGGAATAAAATAATGAAATTCAAGAAAATATGGACCACGATGCTTTGCGCAAGCGTATTGACAGGATGCAACAATTCGAATTCGTTTGTTGCGCACTATCCCGAAACTGTGAAGTATTCCGAAGAAAATTATGAAAAATGGATGCAGGATCGTGAAAAATTTGCGGACCAGTACGAAGGATACAATGAAGGCTTGGACGACTTCGTTCAGGAAGTCGATGAGGTGTTTTTCGATACGAACGCAAATAGGACGATTTCGCCGTTAAATTTATATTTGTGTCTTTCGATGGTCGGCTCCATGAGTTCAGGACAGACACAATCGCAAATTTTATCGCTTTTGCACGTAGACAAGGATGAACTTGAAAAAAAGGCGCATGCTTTGTGGCTTGCCAATTATGCAGATGACGGTGTTGTGACATGCAAACTGAACAATTCTCTATGGCTTGATCAAGACAGGACTTTTAATGATTCTCTATTGTCGAAAATCAAAGATGAGTACTACGCTTCGATTTACCGTGGCACTATGGGAAGCAAAGAATTTGATCGGCAGCTTCAGACTTGGATGAATGAAAACACAAACAATTTGCTTAAGGACTCGATCGAACAAATTCATATGGATAGCGATCAGATTATGAATATTCTTTCGACAATTTATTATGAGGGCAGCTGGATCCATTCTTTTGAAAAAAGCGAAAATACCGAAGAAGTTTTTCACGGAACGACAAAAGACAAGAAAGCAACATTTATGAATCAGTCTTTGCAAACAAGCTATGTTGACGCCAAAGAATATGAAGCCGTCGGACTTGGTGTGGGAAATTCAGGAACTTTTTGGATCGTATTACCGAAAAATAATGTAAAAAGTGTTTGGAAAAGCACAGAAACGCCTATGGCACAATTGGCTCAAGTGAACTTGTCGATGCCTAAATTTGATATTCAAAATACCTTATCGATCAAAGATGATTTGGAAAAGTTGGGAATCAATGATGCGTTTGATCCGAACAAGGCCGATTTTTCTCCGCTCACCGATACGGACGCATATATTTCGGATGCGGAACATGGCGTACGTGTCAAAATCGATGAAGAAGGAATCGTAGCTGCAGGATATACGATGTTCGGCATGGACACCACAAGTTTGATTCAGGAAGAAGTGGATGTGAAAGTGGATCGTCCTTTCGTGTTTGCTCTTCAAGCCAGTGACGGAACGCTCTTATTTTGCGGACAAGTAATGGATCTGGAATGAAAGAACAATTCAAATGCGGGTTAAAAGACGGTCTGCCTATTTGTTTAGGGTATTTTTCGGTATCGATCGCATTCGGAATGATGGCAATTGTTTTAAAACGACCCGTTATGGAAGCGGTGCTCATATCTTTGACCAATTTAACAAGTGCCGGGCAATTTGCGGGCATTCGTCTAATTGCCGATCGTGGAAGTCTGCTGGAGCTGTTTGTTTCGACCTTGATCATTAACGCAAGATATTTTCTGATGTCTTTATCCATATCTCAAAAGCTGGATCCGAAAACTTCTTTGCCAAAAAAGATGATGATCGCTTTCGGAATAACAGATGAGATATTCGCAGTATCCATGGGGCAAAAAGGATGTCTTGCATTTCCTTATATGATGGGTGTGATTTTGATTGCGGCAGCAGGATGGACATTCGGAACTTTGGTAGGAGCCAAAGCAAGTTCGATCTTGCCTTCTGTTGTGTCAAGTGCATTCGGGATCGCCCTTTATGGCATGTTTATTGCGATTATTGTTCCGGAAGCAAAGAAACACAAAAATGTGCTTATCGCAATCATTTTGGCAATTACAGCAAGTTGTGTTTTTTATTATGTTCCTTTTTTCTCGTTTTTAAGCAACGGCTGGAGCATTATTGTAATTACGATCGGAATCAGCTTGCTGATGAGCTTTATTTCGCCGATCGATGAAGAAGAAAGGAGCGAGGAGGATGGCAATCTCGGCGCTGCTGGTCATGGCATTGACAACGTATGTGATACGAGTCAGTCCGTTTTTGATCTTTCAAAAGAAGATCAAAAATAAACGAGTACAGAGCTTCTTATTTTATGTTCCGTATGTCGTTCTTGCGGCAATGACATTTCCCGCGATCTTTTATGCATGCGATCATTTTCTTGCATGCCTTGCCGGAACACTTTGTGCGGTAATTTTGGCGTACAAAGGAAAGAGCTTGCTCGTTGTTGCGATTGGGGCTGCGCTTGTTGTTTTTCTGGTCATGCAGTTGACCTGAAAATCAAAGCCGTATGTTTTCTGTTGGGACAAAAAAATTCGGTCAAAGTTTTACGGAAAAAACATTTAAGAAAACCTTAAATAATGTATTGACTTTGATAATACATTCAGGTATATTAAGTGTGCAAGTTGTTTGGGGAAGCGGCTTGTAAAAAAAATAATAATAAAAAAAAGCGATCAGGAATTTACTTTCATACTTTCAAATGAATAATACTATCCTATACTCAATCCTTGATACCATATTCTTGTAACACGAATTATCTTTCAACGCAATTATTTGTTAGAAATTCCTGAACGTCTTGATTATGTGTGAGCAATTATACTCTACATAAAACGGAAGAAATCATTGTGTTACACTCAGAGAGCTTAAGCTCTCTTTTTTTTATAGCTGATCATAAAAATGTAAATCGTTTTCATGTTGGTTTTTTTTGCTTTCATAGGTATATTAAGAGTAAGGGAAATAGGGAGGCAAAAAGCAGTGAAACAGTCAGAGCAATACTCGAAATGTTCGATCTTGCTGAATGAGCAAACCGCATTAAAGGTGGAACATGGAAAAGTACAACTTGCTATTCTTCCAGTACGTAGAAAGACATGGAAAAAAACGTTGAATGATCATTTCCAAAAACGGGAGGAAGATAAAACAGCAGCGATTTATTTTAGCTGAGAAAAGTGATGGAGGGAGAGAAAGAAAAGCAGCAAAGCTGTTTTTTCTGTCTTGAAATCCGAATAAAGAAACAAAATGTAAGAGAAAGAAAATAAATAAAAAATTTTCAGAAAATAGAAAAAAACACTTGCAATGCTTTAAAAAGGGGTGTAATCTTAGGACATCCAATAAAAAAAGCAAAGGTGCTTACAAACTTATCAAAGGTGATAGGTCGATAAGCACCTTTTTCTTTTTGGATCAATCGCAAAGGAGAGAGTAGATATGATTGAAGAAGTATTGAGCCAGGTTTTTGGCATTTGGTTCCTGATTGGTGCAGCACTTGTATTTTTTATGCAAGCTGGATTCGCAATGGTCGAAGCAGGGTTTACCCGAGCAAAAAATGCCGGAAACATCATCATGAAAAATACGATGGATTTCTGTTTGGGAACGATCGCATTTCTCGTTTTAGGTTTCAGCTTGCTATGCGGAACACAAGGAAACGGATTGATCGGTTGGGGCGCACATCCGTTGACAGATTTTGTGAATACGGATTGGTCCACTTTTACATTCAATCTTGTTTTCTGTGCTACGGCGGCGACAATCGTTTCCGGAGCCATGGCAGAAAGAACAAAATTCATTTCGTATTGTATATATTCGTTTGTGATCAGCTTGCTGATCTATCCGATCGAAGCGCATTGGGTGTGGGGATCGGACGGATTTCTTACCGCTATGGGATTTCATGATTTTGCAGGATCGGCAGTCATTCACTTTGCCGGCGGCATTTGTGCATTTATCGGTGCTGCAATGCTTGGCGCACGTTTGGGAAAATTCGATCAAGATGGAAAACCCCACGGGATTCCGGGACATAATATTGTGCTTGGCGCATTAGGCGTGTTTATTCTCTGGTTTGGCTGGTATGGATTTAACGGAGCGGCCGCGAAAAGTGCGGTTCAGCTTGCAACGATCTTCGCCACAACAACAGTGGCTCCCGCTCTTGCTGCTTGTGCAGTCATGATCTTTACTTGGCTTCGTTACGGAAAACCCGATGTTTCGATGACATTGAACGGGGCATTGGCAGGTTTGGTTGCTGTGACAGCAGGATGTGATGCAGTCAATGTATTCGGTGCATGCGTGATCGGAATCGTTGCCGGTCTGATTTGCTGCTTTATGGTCTGGCTTCTTGATTATAAGCTTCATGTCGATGATCCTGTTGGGGCGGTTGCGGTCCACTTTGCCAACGGATTGTGGGGAACGATCGCCGTTGGATTGTTTGCTTGCGGAACTGAAACGATGCCGGTTCCGGCCGGTTTATTCTATGGTGGCGGTTTTGATCAGCTTTTGATCCAATTGCTTGGCTTGCTTTGCATTGGAATATGGACAGCCGTAACGATCTTTATTACTTTCTTCGTGATCAAAAAGACAATCGGACTTCGTGTAACTGCCCATGAAGAAATTTCCGGTCTGGATAAAGAAGAACATGGTTTGGAAACAGTATATGCCGGATTTGCGATGGAAACAGAAACAAGTCCTTATGCCCCGATTCAAGTCGAAGTTCCGAAATCCAAAGAAATTGTGGTTGATGTCGAAGATGCAGTTCCTGTGCATATGAGAGATGGATACGGTCGTGTATCCCAAGTCACCATTATCACAAGACCGGATCGTTTTGAAGCTTTAAAGAATGAATTGGATACTCTTAATATTGGCGGAATGACTGTAACAAACGTTATGGGTATGGGCGTTCAAAAAGGACAAACAACTTATTATCGCGGAGCCGAAGTCGATTCCAAGCTACTTCCGAAGATGAAAGTGGAAATCGTTGTTTCGGAAGTTCCTGTGCAAAAAGTTGTAGATGCAGCAAGAAAAGCACTTTATACAGGATCGATCGGCGATGGAAAAATCTTCGTATACGATGTGGAAAATGTTATTCGCATCTCTTCGGGAGAAACGGGAAAAGCAGCCCTTCAATACGGAAAAGAATAGAAAACAGGGATCGTTTGGATCCCTTCAGAGTGTTGACAAACTACCTATTTTGAAAAAATTAAATTTCAATAAAATAAAAGTGGGTAAAAAGGTCTAAAAAAAGAGTAATATTAGGTACTTAAATACCTCAAATTGCTCTTTTTTTATTCATTTGTGGGAGAAAAATAAAAAGCTGTGACAAAGCCGATTTGAAAAATCGACTTTGTCAACAGCCTGCAGGGATCGTTTGGATCCCTTTTTTTACGGAAGAAAAAAATGTTATAAAAAAAGTGAGCAAATCACGTGCATGATCATGGTGAAAGGGCTTACACCTTCATTGTAAGCTCGGCAAAACGTTTAGAGCATCTGATATAAGTAAATCAAGGATAAACTTGTTTTTGCGTGGGCATCAAAAATTTTTAAACATTAAGTAAACTAGTTTACTTAAAAAACAGGAGTTTATATGAAACAAAAATTCGGAATTGATCAAAGAGGAAATCCAATTACTTTATTTATTATTCAAAACGATCGTTTCGTGATGTGTGTAAGCGATTACGGAGCAACCCTTGTTTCGTTGATCGATCGCAAGAAAAATATCGATATTGTGGCAGGCTTTGATGATGTCCAAGACTATGTAAATCATGTTTCTCATTTCGGTGCAATGATCGGACGCGTAGCAAATCGGATCAAAGACGCTTCGTTTACGCTTGACAAAACGACATATCATGTGTCCGCCAATAAAGGTCGTAATTCTTTGCACGGAGGATGGAATGGCTTTGACAAAATGCTTTTCCACGGGGAAGAGCATGACAATCAAGTCGTCTTTACTGCAACCAGCCCCGATGGAGATGAAGGATATCCCGGAACTTTGGACATTCGCATCACATATACCCTTGACGAACAAGGCGTTCATATCGTATGCGAAGGAGAAACCGATCAGACAACGTTGTTTGGAATCACGAACCATTCGTATTTCAATTTGAACGGAAACGGTACGATCAACGATCACGAAGTAACACTTTTTGCCGATCAATATGCGCCAAATGATGAAACGGGTACAGCAACCGGTCAACTGCTTTCATGCGAAGGGACCCCATTTGATTTTCGAAAAGGAAAATTGATAGGCACAGACTTTGAAAGCGATGATTTGCAGATTCGGATGACGAATGGATATGATCATCATTATGCGGTACCCGGAAGTGGTCTGCGGGACATGGCTGTGTGTAAAGCAAACGGATTGAAACTAGTTACACGGTCGAATTTGCCGGGAATCCATTTTTATACCGGAAACTTTTTGAATGGCGATTATACAGGACATAACGGTACAAATTACGGACAGCATGAACGGGTTTGCTTTGAACCGGAATATTATCCGAACGCCATCAATTATGAAGGACATGAGAAACCGATCCTTCCTGCAAACAAACGATCCGTACAAATTATTGAATATCTGCTTAGTGACGAGGATTGATCCTCTTTCTTTTAACCCCATTTAGTAAACTACTTAACCAATCAATTCAAGGAGGAACCCAATGAAAAATACATCTCGCAAGGTAAGAATGGGTATCGATGTTGGCGGAACGCACACCAAATGCGTCGCCATGGACAACGAAACCCATGAGATTATCGGAAAAAACGAAGTAAAAACAACACATGACGCGAAGGAAGGTGTTGCTCTCGGTGTTATTCAGTCGTTTGAAAACTGTCTTCGGGAAAACAACATCTCTCCGGAGGATGTCGTATTTGTTGCCCATTCCACAACGCAGGCAACCAACGCTTTTATCGAAGGCGATGTGGCACCGGTAGGCATCATCGGATGCGCCGGCAACGGATTGGAAGGTTTTCTCGCAAAACGCCAGCTATGCCTGAAAGATGTCGTTCTTGACGAAAAAACCGGAAAAAAGATTCCAATCTGCAACGAATACATTCCTAAAAAGAAACTATGCAAACAAACTATACATAGTGCAATCGAAAACTTGGCAAGTCAGAATTCGGAAGTCATTGTCGCTTCCATGGCTTTCGGTGTCGATTGTCAAGATGAAGAACGAATGATCTACAATGAAGCGACCGAACTCGGATTGCCGGTCACGATGGGATCCGACATCACAAAGCTTTATGGATTGACTCGTCGTACACGAACGGCCGCTATTAACGCATCGATTCTTCCTAAGATGGTTGCAACTGCGAACGCAACCGAAACATCGGTCAAAAATGCCGGTGTCAAGGTTCCTTTGATGATCATGCGCGGCGATGGAGGTGTTATGGAAATCAGCGAAATGCGTAAACGCCCCATCTTAACCGCTTTGTCGGGACCGGCCGCTTCGGTCATGGGATCGTTGATGTATTTACGTGCTTCCAACGCCATCTATTTCGAAGTAGGAGGTACCACAACAAACATCGGTGTCATCAAAAACGGCCGCCCAGGCGTTGACTACGCCAATATCGGCGGACATGACACGTATATCAATTCTCTTGATGTGCGCATCCTAGGATGTGCCGGCGGTTCCATGATCCGTATCAACGATAAGGAAGTTGTCGATGTGGGTCCGCGTTCTGCTCATATCGCTGGATGCGACTATGCCTGCTTTACCGATCCGGCTGAAATCGAAGATCCGCAAATTGAGCTGGTTGCACCCAAGAAAGGCGATCCGAACGATTATGTCGTTATTCGTCTGAAAAACGGAAAAAGAATTACGATCACGAATACAGATGCGGCCAACGTACTTGGACTGATCGATCCTAAATATTTTGCTTACGGAAACGCAGAAAGTGCACGCAAGGCGATGAAACCGGTCGCAGACAAGCTCAATATCACAATAGAGCAGCTCGCCGAAAACATTTTGGAGAAAGACTATGAAAAAGTGAGCGTATGTATCAACACACTGGCTGAAAAATACCATCTTGATCACGATGCAATGAAGTTGGTCGGCTGTGGAGGCGGCGCAGCATCACTTGTGCCGTATTGCGCCAAAAAGATGGGACTGCAATATTCGATTCCTGAAAATGCGGAAGTTATTTCCTCAATCGGTGTTTCTCTTGCGATGGTACGCGATGTTATCGAACGTGTCATCCCGAATCCGACCGAACAAGATATCGCAGCGATGAAAAAGGAAGCCATCGATGCGTGCATCGACTCGGGAGCAGCCGCCGATACGGTGGAAGTCCATATCGAAATCGACAACCAGTCAGGAAAAGTCACAGCCATCGCAACTGGATCGACTGAAGTGAAAACGACCGATTTGCTTAAAGAATGTACCGAACAGGAAGCTCTCGAATTGGCAGCAGCAGATTTCGGAACGGAAGTTCATGATATCGAATGCTCATGCAAAACAGATCACTTTTATGTGTTTACGGCAAAAAAAGCAGAAAAAACGCCAATTCGCATCATTGATAAAAAAGGTTTTATCCGTGTTCAGTGTTCAAATGCCAAAGCAGTATGCCTTCCGGCAAAAGATTATAAAGAGGCAGTCGAAGCCATGTGGGAAGATATGGCCATTTATAAATCGGAAACAATTCTGCGGCCGGATTACTATTTGTGCATCGGACCGCGTGTATGCGATTACAGCGCAGTGGATTTGAACCAAAACGAACTTTTGATGAATCTGGATATTCAGGACCGCGATCCAAACGAAGCCGTTATCGTGATTGGAGACTGCAATGACATCTTCTAACGAACGGCCTTCCTTTGCCCATCGTTTCGCACGCTCCTTATTAGGGAAGCCGGAAGTTTCGATTCCGGACACAACGATACAAAGCGCAAAAGTCCTAATGAAAGATTTGACGGCAATTCCCGAAGCCGATTGGTGGAAATACGCATTTTCGCGAGAACCTATGAATGGCCGTTTCACAGATACCCAACGACGGGATATGTATGAAAAAGCAATGATTTGCGGTCACAAAAAGGCAGAGGAGTGCCTTGCAGCGTACGGAAATATTTCACCCGAACAATTGGCTCGGATCATGGGAATGGATGTGCGCTTTCCCCACATGCCCCAAAGCCGTTCCCGCATCTTATTTGCCGAGTTCAAAGAACCGGATACGATTTATGTTTACCAAGACGGAATCGAAAAAGGCGAAGCCCTTTTTTCGGAAAAAGGCGTGTACGAAGTCCTGCCGGAACCGATCGATCTTGCTCAAATTTTGATTGCCCATGAATTGTTTCATGTATGTGAGCTCAAAGATCCGACACTTTGGACAAAGACATATACTGTCGAGCTCTGGAAACTTGGATGGTTTGTCAATCGAAGTCCGGTCGCCGTACTTAGCGAAATCGCAGCAATGGCTTTCGCAAGCCGATTGAACGGTCTGTCTTTTTCGGCCTATGTGCTTGACGCCTTCCTTGCTTTCGGCTATTCGCCAATCGCAGGAAGCGCCCTGTACGACGAAATGATGCAGGCAGCCGGACGAAAGCCTTCCTTGCCTGATTGGAAATCATGAAAGAGATCGTTCGGTATTTGAGCAGATGTTCGAAAACGGAACGAATCAACCGTCTGATTGAAATCTTGGATCAACACGAGATCCCTATACAGATCCAAAAAACAAAAGATGTCGTCAATATCCTGGCAGGCGATTTTGACAACAAGGAGAAAAAGCCTTTATTGTGTGCCCATCATGATGTTGTTCCCGAAAGTTCGGGAGCCAACGACAATCTTGCTTCGATCGCAATCGTGATCAAGCTGCTGGAAACCAGCCGATGCCGGGCTGTATTCCTCGATGGGGAAGAGAGCGGGCATACAGGTGCGAAGCTTTTTTGCCAGGAAGCGCCAAAAGATCGCATCGAGTGCATGATCGTGCTGGATGTGTGCGGTTACGGAAACTGCATGACGTACTGGATCTGCCGCGGGCGGTTTTGCCGAACTTTTCGGAAGCTGACTGCCACAAGGATTCGAAAAAAATACCATTTGCTTTCTTCTTGCTTTCTGCCGGAAAGTGATGATCGAGTGCTCGGTTTGCTGCAGCGGCCATTGATGCGGATGAGCGTTTTGCCAGAAAAGGACGCTTATGCTTTAAAGGCTCTGGAAGCTTTTCCGGATCTCACAACGGATGTCGCCGAAGTCATCGGTTCGTTGGAAGTTAGTCAGACAATTCATGGAGGCTTGCTTGACGATCCTGACATTTTGATGCCCGAAAGTATGGAAAATGTGGTTTGTCATTTACAGGAAGCATTTATTCGATAACATACTGATGCCGTTTAAAAAATTCCGGGAAACGAGAAATCAGTCGATGTTATATAAAAAGGTACGCGATGATATCGTACCTGCAAGTAATTTACATAGGAGGATTCATATATCATGAGTAGCATTATCATTGGTATCCTGCTTCTTCTTTCCCTAGTCGGATTGATCTATTATGCCGTAAAAGGAAAGAACCTGATGGTAGGATTCTTAATTATCACAACACTTTGGCTTATTTTGGTTTTGATCGGAAATGCATTTGCGCCAAATCCGCAAATGACAGACATGTCAATCATCGATATTATCGGCAATGTATTCCAGGCCGGTCCGGAAGGGTACGCAAAGTCGATTCTCGTTAATATTTTCTTTGGTGCTTTCTTCGGTCGAGTCCTGATCGAAACAGGCATCGCATCTACATTGATCCGCAAGGTAGTCGAACTTGGCGGCGATAAGCCGAAGATCACGATGACGCTACTGTGTTTTGTCGTATTGCTATGTTTCACATCGATGACCGGAATCGGTCCTGTGATTGCGATGGCGGTTATCGCTTTACCGATTATGCAGGCACTTGGCATTCCTTCCTCGATTGCTTTGTTTAGCTTCATGGGATCGATCATGTGCGGAATTTTAGCGAATGTGACCAACTTTAAACAATATCAGGGAATTTTGGATGGTATGGATCCGGGAAAATTTGCCGATGTGGCATACACGTTCCAAGATTACTTCCGCTTTGGTGCGATCGCGGCCGCAGTCGCTTTCGTAATCGTCATGATTGTTTCCTGCATTGCTCTTTCACGTCATGAAAAATCACACGCTTGGGCAGCCGTTACGCCAAACAGTCAACCGCAAGGAGATGCGCCGGCTATTTCGTGGATTTCGGTTATTTTGCCGATCTTGCTTGTTGTGCTTTTGAAGCTGCAAGTCATTCCGGCTTTCTTCGTGGCAGCTTTATTTGCATTGCTGACATGCGGCAAACTGAAAAACGGATATGACAAGATTGCCCAGCTCATTTCAAAACTGTTTACAGATGGTTCGATCGATGTGGCTCCGATGATCGGATTCTTGCTGACTTTGGCCATGTTCAACAATGTTGCGGTTTACGCAGGTCCTTATTTTGAATCGATTATCGGAGGGATCGTTCCGCACAGTGCTCTTGGTTTGACATTGCTGCTTGCTGTGCTGCTGCCAGCCGGATTCTTCCGTGGGCCAACCAATTTGGTCGGATGCGGAACAGCCGTCGCAGTTGTTATTTTGGGCGTAGCCGCCGATTTGCCGGTCGCATTCCTCTATCCGCTGTTTGCGGTTACGACAATCGTTCCTCAGCATTTGGATATCACCCAGTCATGGGTCGCTTGGGGACTTGGTTATACAAAAGTCAGCTCAAGAGGATTCATGAAATATACGATTCCTGTAGGCTGGGTAATCGGTGCCTTGCTGCTACTCATGAACTATTTCATGTATGGCATGGGGTTATAGGAGCAAAAACGACTTCCAATAAAGGATGATGATTCCCGGAACACCATCCTTTTCCTTTCATATAAAGATTTATTTGCCGGATTGATGAAAAATGCAATGAATTCTACATAAAAGGTGTAAAATCAAAAAGAATAAAATTTCCGGAATATGAATCTGGATGATGGATTGCAGGTCCATTGTGCAAAAATACCGAAGGAAAGCTTTTTGGATTCCTCGGATTCCGATTGGAAAGAATGAGGATGGAAGTTATGCGTAAAAAGAATTCAGTAACGATTGCCGACATCGCTAAAAAAGCCGGGGTATCGAGAACCACCGTATCGTTTTACATCAATCAAAAATTCGAGAAAATGTCAAATAAGACCCGGGCAAAGATCGAGGCAGCAATAGAAGAAACGGATTTTGTTCCTAATGTTTTGGCACGTTCGCTGAACAATAAACAATCATTCATGATTGGGGTCATTATGCGCTCGTCCGCAAATTGGGAAAAATCTCGGTTTATTGATGGTGTGGAAGATTGCCTGAAAAAAAACAACTATCAAATGATTGTAGCGACCTCGAATTGGGATCTTGACGAAGAACGACGTCAAATTGAAAAGATGAAGGCTCAAAATGTCGATGGCTTTATTGTTAATCCGAGCGAAAGTTTTGATTTGCTGTGGAAAACTGTAGGAGGACAAAGACCGCTCGTCGTGTATAATCCGCCCCACATCTCCCCATACTGGAATTGGGTTCGTTTCAATGATTACGAGGTAGTATACAACGTGTTGGAGCAAATGATCGAAACAGGATATACTCGAATGATCATGGTGACAGAAGAACCCGGCCGACATGCGACAATCGCACAAAGATGTCTGGCGTTCGATCATTTCATTAATTTACACCATTTACGCAGCAAGACAATTTACGTACATGATCCAGATGATTTGACTCATCTGGAATTCGAGCTGCTCCAACACATTCGAATCGAAGAGCGGACATGCTTTTTCGTAACAACCCCTGAATTGCTCAAAGCAGTATTTCTTGCTTTGCGTCGTTATCATGAATGGATGCCCGACCATATTGGCTTGATGGGTTTTGATTCACTGGAATGGACAGAAATGGTGACCCCGAGCGTAACCACAATCGTACATCCTTCTTATGAGGCAGGCTTTCAGGCTGCAAGTATGCTGCTAGATGTGATCATGGACAAAAAAGAACAAGTGCCGGGCCGTATTTTCGAATGCACGCTGCATGAATGCGGTTCGACAATGAAAATAAAAAAAAGAAAAGAAGAAAAGGAAAAAACAATGAAGGAAAACGAAAATGGAGGACAAGACCTATGAATACATATATCGAATCCCAGTTCAGCCTGAACGGAAAGGTCGCACTCGTAACAGGTGCGACCCACGGGATCGGGTTCGGAATTGCCGTAGCCCTTGGAAAAGCCGGTGCAACCGTTTGTTTTAATGGACGAAGCGAATCGAAAAACGAAGAGGCAAGAAAAGCTTATGCCAAACAGGGCATCGAAGCGCATGGATATGTATGTGATGTGACAGATACGAGTCAGGTGAATGCGATGATGGCAAAAATCGAAGCCGAAGTAGGAACTGTGGATATTCTTGTGAATAACGCAGGAATTATCCAGAGAAAAAGTATGCTTGAAATGTCAGCTGAGGATTTTCGAAAAGTCGTGGACGTTGACCTAGCCGGTCCGTTTATCATGGCAAAGGCAGTGCTTCCGGGCATGATCCGCAATAATGCAGGCAAGATCATCAATATCTGCTCGCTGATGTCCGAGCTTGGAAGGGAAACAGTGGCCGGATACGCAGCCGCAAAAGGCGGATTGAAAATGCTGACAAGAAATATTTGTGCGGAATTCGGCGAATACAATATCCAATGCAACGGAATCGGTCCCGGATATATCGCAACGAGCCAGACAGCACCGCTTCGTCAGCCGCAGGCGGATGGTTCCCCCAATCCGTTTGACGCATTTATTTTGGCGAAAACTCCGGCCCATCGCTGGGGAAGCCCTGAAGATTTGGAAGGACCGGCTGTCTTTTTGGCTTCGGCGGCTTCGGATTTCGTGAACGGACAAATTTTGTATGTGGATGGCGGGATTCTTGCAAGTCTGGGCCGTACTCCGCAGTAACAGGAGCGTTTTATGAAAATCGCATTGATCAACGAAAACTCTCAAGCTTCTAAAAACGCAATCGTAGAAAACGCTTTGAAAAAAGCAGTCATGCCTTACGGATATGAAGTCGTAAACTACGGTATGTTCGACGAACAAGATGACAGCTTGACGTATGTACAAAATGGTATTTTAGCGGCAATCCTGCTTAATTCGGGAGCTGCCGACTTTGTGGTGACAGGATGCGGAACAGGCGAGGGCGCAATGCTGGCTTGCAATGCGTTTCCCGGCGTGCTTTGCGGTCATATCGAAGATGCGCTGGATGCGTATACGTTTGCTCAAATCAACGATGGGAACGCGATCGCGATTCCCTTTGCAAAAGGTTTCGGCTGGGGCGGCGACCTGAATCTGGAATATATTTTCGAAAAACTGTTTTGCGAAGAAAGCGGGCAAGGCTATCCGCGAGAACGGGCCGTTCCCGAACAGCGCAACAAGCGCATACTTGATGAAGTGAAAGCGATTACCTGCCGTAATCTTAAAGAGATTTTGCCGCAGTTGGATCAAGACTTGCTGAAAGGCGTTATTTTGAGACCTTCTTTTCAGAACCGATTTTTCAAAGACTGCAAAAATGAAGAATATGCGCAATTGATTCGTATGTTAATCGAAAAGGAGAAATAGAAATGAAAAATACGATGGAGGTCCGTACGGCGTGCTCGCCTAAGGATACGAAACATTATGATACTGAACGACTTCGCGAGGAATTTTTGGTCGAAAACCTTTTTATGCCGGATTCAATAAGGCTTGTATACAGCCATATTGATCGCATCATTTTCGGCGGAATCATGCCGATCCATGAAGCGTTGAAATTGGAAGCAAAAGATGAACTTCGAGCGGATTACTTTCTGGAAAGACGTGAACTTGGCGTGATCAATATCGGCGGGGCAGGAAAAATTTGCGCCGACGGAACCGAGTATGAAATCGGTTCATATGACGGTTTGTATATCGGTCGGGGTGTACGTGATATTGTTTTCTCGAGCATTGACGAAAACGATCCTGCTAAATTTTATTTATGCTCGGGTCCGGCCCATCAGACGTATCCGACAAAGCGGATTTTGAAGGATCGCAAGGCAGAGTACGAATACGATGTGGAGATTTTACCGGAAAACAAAAAAGAGCTTGGTTCTTTGGAAGATTCGAACCATCGAACGATCAATAAATACATTTTGCCGGGACAAGTGGAATCATGTCAGCTGGAAATGGGCATGACGCATTTGGAGCCGGGAAGTGTATGGAATACGATGCCTTGCCACACGCATGATCGACGTATGGAAGTGTATTTATATTTTGATCTTCCGGAAGATGCATTTGTGATGCATTATATGGGTGAACCGCAGCAAACACGTCATATTGTGGTTCGCAATGAACAAGCTGTCATTAGTCCTTCGTGGTCGATCCACGCAGGAAGCGGTTCGAGAAACTATACCTTTATTTGGGGCATGGTTGGCGAAAATCAGGATTTTGATGATATGGATGAAGTCGCATTCAAAGATATTCGTTAATGAAGGAGCCTAAACAGGCTTCTTTTTTTTATGGAAATAGAAAAAAGGTCCCGACGGACCTTTTTCCAAGAAAGTTTTAAGAAAGGGAATTTGATTATGAAGTGAGCTTTTTCAGCTCGTTTACATTAAACCATACTCAAATGGTCGTGCCAATTCAAATGCACAGCTTTTTTCGAAAAACAAGACAAAGCAGAAAACCAAGCAGACCGAGCACGAAAATAAACGCTCCGGCACCTGCACCATAGAAGTTTCCGAACAAGATCAAAGGCCATGCTTCCGGGCTTGCCTGTGCCATAAGCGGTTCGAAAATGTTATCAATCGCAACACCTCCGAAAATCAGACCAAGCGGAATTGTGAAAAACTGAAAGGCATTGCGGCACGCATAAACTCGTCCTTGCATAGAGAGCGGAATATCATTGCGCACAATTACATCTAAATTTGTGTTCATGATCGGTACAAGAAAATAACCGATAGCCTGTGCGATACACCACCACAGCGGAGTTCTCAGCAGCGGCATCATGAAATTGCATACGGTAAGAGAGATAAGCATTGTATCGACGATGACTTTGACGCGGTTTTTTGGGGCCGGAATGAGTGAAGCACATGCACTTCCGCCAATCATAGCTATTCCGGCTGTCATATTCACAAAAGCCAGAATTTGATTCCCTCCTTGGGGGACGGAAAGCAGATAAGCCGGCAAAGCGGCATCATAGGCGGAGGCGACAAAATTCACTCCGGCCAGAAATTCAATGAGCAAAAGCACAAGACGGTGCTCTTTTAAACATTGGATCCCGAGCTTTGCAGATTCGATTACATCGGACGATGAAGATTTTCGACCATATTCCGGAATGGGCACAAATAATAGGAGGGCAATGGCGGCAATCGAAAAAGTGAGTGCATCAAGCAGCAGGACACTTTGGATCCCGAACATTCCGAACAAGGATGTCGCGACAAGGGGATGAAATGTCGTTGTAAGAGATCGTGAAAATGATTGTAAACCGCTGATTTTTTGGTATTGCGATTTTGGAACGATCAAGGTGATCGCGACTTCACAAGCAGGACCTTGCAAAGAATCCATAAGTCCGTTGAGTGCATTGAGCGCATACAGATGCCAAGGCTCGAGAAGGTCAAAATACAACAAGATTCCTAATACGACTGTCGTGAAAAAAGCGAATGTGTCGCATCCAAGCATTGTTGCTTTTTTGTTCCAGCGATCCGATAAAGCGCCGGCAAAGATGCTGACAAGCACATAAGGGGCATAGGAACATACAGAAAGCAGGGCGGTCTGCAAAGCAGAACCGGTTCTTGAAAACAGCCATAAAGTCAGGGCGAAGCCGGTTGACTGGCTCCCAAGTCTGGAAAGAGATTGTGTGCTCCAAAGAATATAAAAATTTTTAAGTGATGTTTTCATTTGACTTTGCTCCTTCGTTTTTTTTTGTTAAGGCAAAGTCCGAGGAATAATCAGATTTATTGCTCCATGCGGTTTCCTCAAACTCTGCATGGAGCTTGTGCAAGTTCTAAGATCATTCTTTGATTCTCCTTTTTTTCATTATAGCAAATAAAAAATCGGATTAAACAGAAAAAAGGCCCCGACGGGCCTTTTTCCAAGAAAGTTTTAAGAAAGGGAATTTGATTATGAAGTGAGCTTTTCAGCTCATTCATATTAAACCATATTCAAATGGTCGGGCCAATTCAAACGCTCAACTTTTTTCTTCGAGCAGAGAATTTCCGTTTAAGAAAGCGCTGACAAGATGGTCGGCAATATAGTCAAGACGTAAATCGAAAACAGGAATGTTTTTCTGCATAAGATCTAAAAAGATATGATCTCCTTGCCATAAAGGAAGATCTTTGATTTTTTCTTTTTCTACCCAGACAAGCTCCCCTTCATCGCATTCGATCAGGGTTCCGGAATATTCGTGACCGGTATATAAAAACATGAGTTCGGAAAACAAGTCGTCTTTTTCATCTTTGCGGAAATTGAACGTGATGATCCCTTTTAATGTCGGATCATGCCAATCCAATCCGGTTTCTTCTTTGCATTCTCGCTTCATACATTCAAGCACACTTTCCCCGTATTCCATTTTTCCTCCGATTCCGATCCATTTATCTTTATTGATGTCATGTTCTTTTTTGATGCGGTGAAGCATCTTTTTCGATATAACCTAAGGTCGTATTGAGCATATGTTTGCCTTCTTTCTTTGATCTGATTGTACCATAACCAAATTAAATTGCTGTTAATCAAATCAACTTTGATACGATTTGAATATATCAATTTCTTCATCATTGATTCTGTCACTGCTTTTAGTGGTTTTTTCGCGAAAAGCGTACTATAATTTTCAGGTATGTCAGAAAAAAAATTGAAATTGTTGATCTACTTTATCGCGATATCGGCGGGAGCTTTGCTGATATCCAATCTTTGTGCGATCAAGTTATGGAACTTGGGCGGTATTGCGGTTGATGGCGGAGTCGTCCTCTTTCCTGTGACGTATATCATTGGGGATCTGATCGTAGAGCTATTCGGACAAAAGACCGCGCGTACGATCATTTATGCCGGATTTCTTGTCAACGTGATCGCAGTTGTCGTGTTTTATATCGTGATCGCATTGCCCCCTTATCCGGGATGGGAAATGCAGGATGCGTTTGCTTCGGTGCTTGGCTTTTCGCCACGCATCATTGCCGGATCGTTGTGTGGCTATCTTGGCTCGAATTTGCTTAACACGCATTTATTTACGAAAATGCGCAATGGAAATGGTCTTTTTGCGAAAAGTTTTATTGCCAGAGCGCTCGGGTCTTCGGTATTTGCTCACATTATTGATTCGGCGGTATTCGAAACGATTGCGTTTATCGGCGTCTTGCCTTTCAATGAGTTTCTTGCGCAGGCAGTATTTGCTTATGTGCTTGGATTAATCCTTGAAATTGTGCTGTCGCCACTCGAGATTTTTATCGAAAAGAAATTGAGGAATATCTAATGGGATATAAAAACAACAATCAGTTTAGTTTTGAAATCGTAAAAAAGATTCCTGGTCAGCTCGGGCGTGCCGGTATCATCCATACACCACATGGCGATATTAAAACACCGGCCTTCATGTGTGTCGGAACAAGAGGGCAAGTTCCGTTTTTATCGCCTGAGGATCTGCATGAAATCGGAGCGCAGGCCATGCTTTCCAATGGCTATCATTTGCGTAATGTTTCGCCCGAAATTGCCGAACAAGGCGGCTTGGCAAACTGGTCAGGCTGGGACGGACCGACACTGACAGATTCAGGCGGATTCCAAGTGATGTCTTTGGGATCAGGACTCGGTAAAGTTGTGAGCATGGAACGGGAAAAGGAAGTGACCAATCGAAAAAAAGAAGAACGGCTCGCAATCGTTTTGGACAACGGAATCGAATTTACCGATCCGGTAACGAAAAAGCTTGATTTTATCGGTCCGAAAGAGTCGATGGAGATTCAGTGTCGAATCGGGGCAGATATTCATATGGCGTTTGATGAGCTGACTTCACTGGCAGATTCTTATGAATACAATGTGGAAGCGTTGGAAAGAACAGAACGATGGGCCCGGATTTCTTTGGAGGAACATCGCAAACATGAATACGATCTAGGCTATAAGCAGTCGTTGTATGGTGTGCTGCAAGGCGGACGCTGGGAAGATTTGAGAAGAGCGACCGCGAAAAAGATGGGGCAGATGAACTTTGACGGGTACGGCTTGGGAGGCGCGTTTTTAAAAAACAATTTAGAAGATATTCTTCGTTGGTGCAATGAAGAGCTTCCGGAAGATAAGCCTCGGCATTTGCTTGGACTTTCCCATCCGGATGATATCTTGATTGGGGCACTGACAGGTGCCGATACATTTGATTGTGTGGCGCCAAGTCGCGAAGCAAGACATGGGCGTATCTATACGCATGATGGCTATTACGCGCTGAACAAGTTCAAGGAAAGCGATGAAATACTGGAAGTCGGATGCGATTGTCCGGCATGTAAAAAGGGATATACCCGCAAACAGCTTTACTCGATGTTGAAATCGGATGATAAAGCAATTCGCTACGAATATTTTCGTTTGGCCACTCAACACAATCTGCGATTTATCATTCGGCTGACTGAAGAAATTCGCCAAGCCATATTAGAAGATCGGTTCGAGCAATATAAAGACGAGTTCATGGCTCGCTACTACAAACAAAAAAATAGACAGTCATAACAATAGGAAATTTCTTCGAACCATTCAATAATGGAACATAGGAGGAATTCATATGAAAGATACATTTACAATAAATAAAGACGGAAAAGAAATCACATTCCGTACGTTGCTGACATTTTACAACGAATCGGTCGATAAACATTATGTTGTTTATACAGACGATACAGTCAACGAACAGGGAAATGTGAACGTTTTAGTATCAAGTTATGATCCGGAAGTTGAAAACTCACCGCTTCTTGCGGTAGAAACTCCCGAAGAATGGGAAATTGTATCCGCAGCTTTGGATGATTTCCAAGCTGAATTGATGGAAAAGATCAATAAAGCGGAAAAAAACGAAGTGATTGAGATCGAAGAAAAGACGGCTCCTGCCGTTTTTAAAATGAACGGAGCACAATACAAAGTATTGGCAACTTTGGTCGATGAACAAAATGGTGTGGAATACGTTTTGTACATGCCTGAAGACATAACCGAAGAAAAGGTTGAGGTCTTGGTCGGAAAACTTCTTGAAAAAGACGAAAAAGGCATACCGACAAAAGTCGGAGCGATCGAAACAGAAGAAGAGTGGAAATCGATCGAAGAACCGGTTCGGGAACTTATCGAGCATTTGAACAAGCAGGATTAAAAATTCCTGCTTTTTTTGCGTAACATTGTTTCTATTTCAAAGAGTGGGCCTCTGTTCGGGTTTAAAACGATTATAATAAATATAAAGGAAAGAGAAAGGGGAAAAGTATCATGAGAGAATCTTTGAAATTGGAATCGAATATGTTGACAGGCCCTTTGTGGAAGCCGGTCTTGTTGTTTTCGGTACCGCTTGCGGCAACTGGAATTTTGCAGCAGTTGTTCAATGCGGCCGATATTGCGGTAGTCGGACAGTTTACTCAGGAACGTGGTGCAATCGCAATGGCTGCTGTAGGGGCCAACGCACCTGTTGTCGCGCTTCTTTTGAACTTATTTATCGGAATCGCTTTGGGAAGCAATGTCGTGATTGCCAATGCGCTCGGTTCGGGAAACCATAAAGTTGTTCATTCAGCGATCGGAACATCGGTCATTCTTGCACTGGTTGGCGGAGTAGTGATGGGAAGTCTTGGAGAAGTCATTGCCGTTCCGTTATTTTCTTCTTTAAATGTTCCGCCGGAAGTTATGGATATGGCTGTGTTGTACTTTCGTATTTATATGCTTGGGATGCCGGTGATTTTACTGTATAACTTTGAAGCTGCCATATTGCGCGGGGCAGGAGATACAAAAACGCCGCTGATTGTCCTTACCTTTTCGGGCATTGTGAATGTGATCTTGAATCTTGTGTTCGTGATTGGAATGGGCATGACTGTCGAAGGGGTGGCAATCGCAACAGTCGTTTCCAATTTGATCAGTTCGATCATTCTGCTTTTCAAGCTGCTTCGTTCCGAGAGCGAGATTCGTCTTGACTTGAAGCATTTTGACCTGGATCGTGGAGTGCTTGTGCGTATATTGCGGATCGGATTACCGGCCGGTATCCAAAGCTGTGTATTTTCTTTGGCGAATGTAATCGTGCAGGGAGCAACCAATTCGTTAGGTACGATCGTTATGGCTGCAAGCAGTGCTTCGATGAATATCGAAATTTTCGCATTCAATGTGTTTCAGGCTTTTGGACAAGCCTGTACGACATTTGTCGGTCAAAATTACGGAGCCAATCAAATTGAGCGATGCAAGCAAGTGTTGAAAGTTTGCTGGATCGAAAGTGCTGTGCTGACCATTTTGGCCATCTTGCTGATTGTAAGTATGGGAAAAAGCTTATTGTCGATTTTTAACAGCGATCCGGAAGTCATTGAAACAGGCTATATGCGGATGCTGATTATCTTTCCGGCCTATATTTTTTCTTTGACTTACGACTCGATTTCCGGATATTTGCGCGGGTTCGGAATTTCTTTGCTGCCGGCCATCTTAACGACGATTGCGATTTGCGGAGTACGGATCACTTGGGTGTATTTTATCTTCCCGCTGGCTCCTACATTTTTTACGATTATGGCAGTATTCCCGATTTCTTTGGGACTGGCCGCTGTCTTTTTGGTCATTGCGCTTTTTGTAAAGAAACCGGCAGCGGCGATCTTGAGAAAACAGAAAGATCAAACGCAGGAAGAACAAGCCGAACAGCAGGAAATGGCTGTGCAAATGTGATAAAAAAGAATCGAAGTGGAATGAAAGGATCATTGAAGTTGATCCTTTCAGACTGTTGACAAACGGGCGGTATTCTTGAAGTAAGAATGCTGCCCGTTTTTATTTTTCTATTTTCACGACTCCAATTCATACTTTTT
>KE159697.1:82931-102955 GCA_000403415.2 Firmicutes bacterium M10-2 | reverse complement strand
AAAAAAAGACTGCTGACTTCTATTTGTCAACAGTCTGAAAGGATCATTGAAGTTGATCCTTTTTCTTGTTTTCTGCCACGTGGTCAGTATGCTTTATTTGTTTTGGAAAGAAATTATAAAATAAAAATATGAAACTTGAAGAAATTATCGAAGAGATCCAAAAGGATCCGAGAAATGAAAACTATACGAAAAGAGGGATCCCGCCTATTATTCAAGTCAATAAGCAGGCAAAGATTCTTATCATTGGACAAGCCCCCGGACGTAAGGTGGAAGAAACATTGATCCCATTTAACGATCAATCGGGAGTCACTTTGCGAAAGTGGCTCGGAATTGATGAAAAGACATTTTATTCAAAGCAGATTGCGATTATGCCAATGGATTTCTATTTTCCCGGAAAAGGAAAAAGCGGCGATCTTGCCCCGAGAAAGTTCATGGCAGCATACCACAAACAGATACGAAAACTGATGCCGAATATTCAATTGACGATTTTGATCGGGAAGTATGCGATCGATTATTATTTGAAAAAGGAAAAATATTCGACATTGACACAAACGGTCCGTCACTATGCGCAATATTTTCCGGAATATTTCCCGATTGTTCATCCAAGCCCGTTAAACTATGGCTGGAGAAAGAAAAATCCTTGGTTCGAAAAGGAAGTGGTTCCGGCTCTTCAAGACAAAGTGCATGAAATCTTGGAGCAAAAGAGTCATTGCGATATGGAATTTTGAATCCCGAAACCGAAAAAAAAGCCATGCTTGGATTTAGGCATGGCTTTTTGGTTTTGCTAGATTCCTGCAGCTTTCAATACTTGATCGTAGTGCGGTTCGTTTCCGACTTCGTCGACATATTCTACGTAAGTGAGTTTTCCGTCTTGGTCTGTGACAAATACGATTCGGGCAAGAAGTCCGTTCTCGCTCATGCGAGTTCCTGTTTTCTTCGCAAAATCATGATCTTTGTAGTCGCTTGTTGTAAGGACATTTCCTTTATGGGCTTGGCACCAGCGGTTCAAAGCAAAAGGAAGGTCCATCGATACCGAAATGACTTGGATATCATCGTATCCTTTTACGTATTCCATAAATTTTTCGAGCTCAAGATTGCATACACCCGTATCTACGCTTGGCACAGCCAAAATTATTTTCTTTCCTTTTTCTTCCATAGGATGAAATGGTTCGAGATCGGTTGTTACGACTTCGAAGTCAGGCATTTGATCGCCGACCTTTAACATTTCGCCTTCTAATGTGACTGGATTTCCTAAAAATGTAGTCATTTTGATTCCTCCGTTCATTTGTATTCATGATAATAGCTTAAAGAAAAAGTATAAAGTAAAAGGCTCTTACAAAATCGTAATCCAAGTAAAATGGCAACTCGGTATAATAAGGTTGAAAAAAGGAGGGATTACATGCATACATATCTTACGGTAATCCATACGGCCTTGATCCTCTTTCCGTTGATTGCCTTTCTTTTTACATTTCCTTATATGATCTACAATTATCATAAATACGGTTCGGTATTTTCACTGAAGGTACTTATCGTTTATTCGTTTATTTTATACATGATGACAGTTTATTTTCTGGTTATCCTTCCTTTACCTTCAAGAGATGCTGTGGCTGCTTCTGCCGGAATCAAGCCTCAATTCATTCCGTTTCATTTTATTCATGATATCATTGAATACGCAAAAAAATATCATGTTCCTTTATGGAAAAATCAGGCTTTGTTCCAAGTGCTGTTTAATATTTTGATGTTTGTTCCTTTCGGTATGTATTTGCGTTATTATTTTCGATGCACATGGAAAAAAGCATTGTTAGTTTCTTTTTTCTTTACATTGTTTTTGGAAACAACGCAGCTGACAGGAATTTACGGCATTTATCCTAAACCGTTTCGTATGTTCGATGTGGATGATTTGATGGCGAATACAAGCGGAGGAATGATTGGATATTGGATAATGACCAAGATCGAAGGGATTCTTCCTTCAAGAAAAACGTTAGATGAGCAAAGCTATCAATTAGGAAAAAAAGTATCCTTGATCCGCAGAACCTTAGCCGTCTTTCTGGATCTTTCGATTGCAGGAACGTTTGCGGCTACACTTCAGCAGCTCATCCCTCATTCTTTTTTGTTGTGGATGATCTTGTATTTTATCGGAAGTGTATTGATCACGAAAAAATATACGCCCGGTATGGCGATTATGAGTTTGCGCTTATATTCCACCATACCGCCTCACACAACTAAGATCGAACTATGGCAAATTGTGATTCGTTACTTATCGATTTTTTCGTTTTTTTACTTGCTTCCGAGCCAAATGTTCGACTTGCTGAAATTTTTCGGATTCGGAATGATTTTGGTTATATTTGGTTATATTTTCTTTTTGGTCATTCTCTTTGTTAAAGTTCTTCGCAATCAACGGCTTTTCTTCTCGAAATGGTCAAGAACCATTGTGGGTTCAAATATCGCATTATTGGAAGAGCATAAAAAAGAGATTGAATAGAAAAAAGGCCCCGACGGGCCTTTTTTCAAGAAAGTTTTAAGAAAGGGAATTTGATTATGAAGTGAGCTTTGTTTCAGCTCATAAGTATTAAATCATACCTTTCTTTTGTTTCCAATTGAAATGCCTCTCCTTTGTTTTGAACCGGTGTTTTGAAATGTAAAGAGAAGTGATTTGAATGAAAATGCGGTATAATAAATTAACTGGTAAAAAGAATGGAGGAATATTATGCGAATCATCTCCGGCAGTGCAAGAGGAACAAAAATCGAGGCTCCCGAAGGATACGATACAAGGCCTGTGACCGATAAGATTCGTCAGTCGCTATTTAATATATGGCAGTGGGACATTGCAGGATGTAATTTTCTGGATGTGTTTTCCGGAAGCGGCAGCATGGGTCTGGAAGCAATATCCAGAGGGGCGGATCACGTTGTTATGATCGAAAAAGCTCCGAAAGCACTTAAGACCATTAATGAAAATATAAAAAAATGTCATTTCGAAAATAAAAATGTGAATCTTTTCGGAACCGATGCGTTTTTAGCTCTTGAACAGCTTTCACGAAAAAAAGAAACATTTGACATTATTTATCTCGATCCTCCGTATACTGTGGATGAAATCTTTCACCCGATCATGGAAAAACTCGGATCTTTGGATTTGCTTAAAGAAGATGGAGTTGTTGTCATACGAACAAAAAAAGACAAAGAAATGGCTGCTGCATACGGAAATTTGGAAAAGTTCCGCGATAAAGTGTACGGCATATCAAGAGCTCATTTTTATCATTTAAAGAAAGAGGAAGAAAGCAAATGAAAAAAACTTACTTTACGATCCGCTCTTGTACCGATGGAATCGATCTGAGTGTGATGACCCTTATTCCTGATACAGTTGTCGGTGTCGTCCAGCTTGTTCACGGTATGGCTGAACATAAAGAGCGTTATTTGCCGTTTATGCGTTTTTTGGCCAATCATGGCTATGCCACGATCATTCATGATCACAGAGGACATGGAGCCAGTGTGAAAGATCAGGATGATCTGGGCTATTTTGGCAATCATGGCGCTCATGCAATCGTAGAAGACGTCCTTGATGTATACCGTGTTATGAAAGAACGGTATCCGAATGTTCCGTATACATTATTTGGACATTCCATGGGATCGTTGATCGTTCGGCGATTCATTCAAAAATACGATGATCTCATTGATCAGCTCATTGTTTGCGGAGCGCCCGGGAACAATCCGTATACTAAGACCGGGCTGAAAGTCGTGGATGCTCTCGAAAAATCTTTCGGAGAACGCTATCGCTCGTTTCTTGTATCTCAGCTGCTGACCGGAACTTATGATCGCAAGTTTGAGGGGAATCATAAAAATCGCTGGATCAGCGCAAATGAAAGCAATGTGCACGCATTCAACACGCATGAAAGAGATGGGTTTACGTTTACTTTGAATGGGTACAAAAACCTCTTTCAACTTGTCCGCGACGTTTATGACCCGAAAGGATGGAGCAAGAAAAATCCGAATTTGCCAATCTTATTCGTTGCCGGAAAGGATGATCCCGTTATTTTATCAATTGAAAAATGGGAAGAAGCACAGCAGTTTTTGAAAAAAGAAGGCTATCAAAATGTATATGGAATTTTATTTTCCAGAATGCGCCATGAAATACTCAATGAAACAAACAATCAAATGGTTTATGATGTCATTTTGGACTTTATCGAAGGAAGTACAACATGAGAAGAGAATGGAAAAACGACAATATCACCGAAGCTTTGGAAATCGTGACGTCTTCGGATTTCAAACAAGAACATCCCGAATTATTTCAAAGGACCTTGGTCGGAAAATCAATCAGTGATGTTCATTTCTGCAAAGCCAATCATTATAAAAACATTACATCCGGAAGCTTTGTTGTTCCCGGAAAAAAAGACCCATCCAAAGAACGGATCATTTTTGCTTTTTGTATTGCCGATCATACGTTGTATTTTATCGATGACTTCAACAAAATAGAAATGATGCTCGCCGAAATGCAGAAAGAATTCGAATATGCTCTCACCACGCCGATGGTGTTTTTGTTGGATTTCATGCAGTACATGATCACCGATGATGTGTATTATCTTCAAAAATACGAACAGCGGCTTTCTCAGCTTGAAGAACAACTGAAACACGGAATCGCCACCAACCTTGATCAGCACATCATGAATATGCGCAAGGATCTCAACAGTTTAGGTATGTATTATGAACAGCTCTCTGATCTTGGCGAAACGCTTGAGCAAGTCGTTCTGCAGGAAAAAGACGAGCTTGCCAACAATTTGCTTTCCTTATACAACACAAGAGTCGGACAGCTCTATTCTATGGTACTCACGATCAAGGATTACGCTTCGCAGCTTTCCAATTTATCGCAAAATATCATGTCTGCCAAGCAGAATAATATCATGCAGTTTTTGACCGGAGTGACAACGATTTTCTTGCCGCTCACCCTAGTCACCGGATGGTTCGGCATGAACTTTCGCTATTTGCCTTTTATCTATACCCGAGAAGGGTTTATAGGGACGTGCTGTTTTTGCGTGATCGTTCTCGTATTGGAAATTATTGTCTTTCGAAAGAAAAATTTATTTAAGTAAGGGAGGAAATCACAATGAAATTAGGAATGATAGGCTTTGGAAATATGGCGCAGGCCATTCTTAGAGGATTGCTTGTAAAGCAAAACATTGATCCAAAAGAAGTATACGTATGTGCAGCCCATTACAAGAAGTTGTGTCAACGAGCGGAAACATTCAATGTCAATCCATGTCATGATGCCCAAGAAGTCATTGAGAAAAGCGATATGATCATTCTTGCGATCAAACCGTATCAAATCGAAGATGTATGTGGAAACTTGTCTTTTCAAAATAAGATTGTCGTATCGGTTGTTGCCGGAAAACCATACGAAGTACTCTCAAAGATTTGCACAAATTGCGCTTTGCTGTGTACTATCCCCAATACGCCTATTGCTGTAGGGGAGGGTATCCTTCTTGTCGAGGAACAAACGAATTGTACTCCACAACAGTACGAACAATTCCGCCAGGTATTCGAACCGATTGCACTGATTGAAAAAATAGATGCCGATCATATGGATATTGCTATGATCCTTTCAAGCTGTGCTCCTGCCTTTACGGCTATGTATTTGGAAGCGTTAGGCGATGCTGGTGTCAAATACGGACTGAAACGGGAAGAAGCGTACGCTTTAGCTTCAAAAATGATCGAAGGAGTCGGTGCTTTGTACTTATCCGAAAAACAGCATCCGGGAGTGATGAAAGATGCTGTTTGCTCTCCGAAAGGATCGACCATCAAAGGGGTATGCGCTTTAGAGAAAGGAGCGTTTCGCCATACGGTCATCTCAGCCGTAGATGCGATCGAAAAATAATATGGAACTCCGGGTATTGCGATATTTTCTGACCGTTGCTCAAGAAGGAAATATTTCGGCGGCTGCGCAGACCCTTCATTTGACCCAACCGACCCTTTCAAGGCAGCTTCATGATCTCGAAATTGAGCTTGGAGTAACCTTGTTCCTTCGGGGAAAGCGCGAAATTACCTTGACCGAAGAAGGCATTCTGTTTCAGGAAAGAGCCCAGGAAATTGTCGAATTGGCAGATAAGGTCAGTCAGGAATTCAAATACGCAAAAGAACAGCTCAGCGGTATGATCAGCATAGGATGTGTGGAAAGTATGGGGTCGGCCCTTCTTGCGAAAATGATGACTGCATTCCATAAAAAATATCCTCTCATCAAGTTCGAGCTCTACAATAATTTTACTGATGAAATCAAGACTAGGCTTGATCACGGACTACTCGATATCGGGTTGCTTATGGAACCGACGAATTTCGAAAAATTTTCGTTCGTGAGATTCCCGACTCTTGAAAAATGGGGTGTTACGGTTCCTGTCGATGATCCATTGGCAAAGTATGAATATGTGCAGCCCCAAGATCTGGAAAACAAGCCTCTGCTTTTTCCGGTTCGCACGGCTGTGCGCCACGAAATACTTGGCTGGTTCGGAAAAGAAGAGCATGAATTGAATATTGTATGTTATGAAGCATTATTTTCCAACAGCATGTATCTTGTGGAAGAAGGAATGGGGTATGCGATCGGATTGGAAGGTTGTGTAGGATCCATTCAAAATCCGAATTTGAAATTTGTACCTTTTTATCCGGTAAAAAGTACATATAGTGTTCTCGTGTGGAAAAAGCACCGCACCGAAAGTCTTTGTGTGAAAACATTCATAGATTTTTGTGTCGACTATTTAAAAGAATTGAAAGGAGCGCAATGATCAAATTATTAGCGATCGATATGGACGGAACTTGTTTAGATCCGTTTTCACGGTTTTCGTCCCAAAATTTAGATGCGCTGTATCGCGCGAAAGAAGCAGGAATCGAAATTGTTCCAACGACCGGAAGAACATTAACTTGTCTGCCGCACGCTTTGAAAGAGCATCCCGATCTTTTTCGTTATGTGATCACGTCCAACGGAGCGAAAGTGCATGATATGCGCAAGGGATGCGATTTGTTCGAAAGCAGGATCCCCGCTTACCTGATCGAAGAATTTGTCGAAACGTTCCGCCATGACCGATTAAAGCTTTCGGCTCACATTAATAATGAATACTGGGTAGACGGAAGCCTTATGAAAGCGCAAGGAAGAATTGTGTTCGGAAAAGATGCCAAGCAATGTAAAACAAGCGATAATCTTTTTGACACCTTGCTTGAGCAAAAAGAACATATAGAAGAGATTCAGCTGTATTTTATTGGTCCGGGACAAAAAAAGAAGATTGCCGAAAAACTTGAATCATTGATTGAGCTTAATGCAGCTTTTACTCGAATTTATGTGGAAATTTTCGATCGGCAAAGTTCAAAAGGGAAAGCACTGAAAAAGCTCTGCCGCCATTTAAATATTACACAAGAAGAAATTGCCTGCATCGGCGATGGAGAAAACGATGTGTTCATGTTCGAAGTAGCCGGAATTTCTTTTGCGATGGGGAATGCGAAAGAAGCAATTCGGCAAAAGGCGACTTATGTCACGGCCTCAAATCGAAACAATGGAGTAGCCAAGGCAATTGATCAAATCCTTGCAAATATACATGAAAACTATAGTTAAGCATTGAGAACAAGCATTTTACAAATGTTTGTTCTTTTTTTATCATTCATATAGAAAGAAACTCAAAGGAGGCAAAAGTATGTATAAGGATAGTATGAAGAAATACCATAGATCGCTCGAGAAGAACAATGGGCAAATCATTGATCGTTGGGAATATTTTGCCGGTGAGCAAGTTCCTGCTCAGTCCAAATTAGATGATAAAACAAGATGTATGGCGATATTGGCCGTGCTTTTGGGATGTCAAGGAAAAGAGGAATTCAAAAAAATGCTCAATGTAGCTTTGGATTGCGGAGTAAGCGGCATCCAAGCAAAAGAAATCGTTTATCAGGCAACCGCATATTTAGGAATGGGACGTGTTGCGCCGTTTTATAAAGTACTTGATAAAGTGCTGGAAAAACGGGGAATTGTTGTTGCGGATGATCGTCAAACCACAAGTTTAGAAGATCGGATGCGCAAAGGAAATGACATTCAGATTGCTTACTTCAAAGAAGGAATGCGCAATTCTTGGGAAAAGGAACCGGAACAAACTGCCCATATAAAAAAATGGCTGGCAGCAAATTGTTTCGGAGATTATTATACACGGTCCGGTCTGACCGATCAGCAGCGGGAAATGATTACATTTTGCTATATCATGGCCCAAGGAGGTTGCGAATCGCAGCTAACAGGACATACCAATGGCAATATGAATATCGGAAACGATGCTGACTTTTTGATTGATGTGATTTCACAATGTATTCCGTTTATCGGATATCCGCGCAGTTTGAATGCGCTGAATGTCGTTGAAAAGGTACGAAAACAAAGAGAGGAGAAAAACAATGGCTGAATTTAAATCGATTTTCGAAAAAGGAATTGTCAATCCTTACGGGGAATATTTTGACGGAACAAGCTATTTGAATATGCTTTCGACAGAAGATATCAGTGTTGGTGATGTGATTTTTGAACCGGGATGCCACAATCATTGGCATATTCATCATGCAAAAAGCAAAGGCGGACAAATTCTTTTATGTCTTGCCGGGCATGGCTGGTACCAGGAAGAAGGCAAACCGGCTCAAGCATTGAAGGCAGGAAGCTTTGTAAAAATTCCGGCAAATATCAAACATTGGCATGGAGCTGCAAAAGATGACTGGTTCGAACATGTGTCAATCGAGGTTCCGGGAGAAGAAACTTCGACTGAATGGTGCGAAGCGGTCAATGAAGCCGATTATTTGGCATTATAAAAGAAGATGAAAGTATGGATAAATTAGTAGCTTATTTTTCGGCAACAGGAACGACTGAATGTGCCGCAAAACAACTTGCTCAAGCTTTGAGTGCTGATTTGTATGAGATTGAACCGGTTGAAAAATATACGAGTGCAGATCTGAACTGGATGGATAAGAAGAGTCGTTCTTCTCTGGAAATGAAAGATCCGAAAAGTCGCCCGGCCATCGTGAAAAAAGCGCTTGATCTCGATCGTTACGACACGATTTATATCGGATTTCCGATTTGGTGGTATGTTGCTCCAAGGATTATTGAAACGTTTTTGGAATCTTACGATTTTGCGAACAAGAAAATCGTGTTGTTTGCAACATCGGGAGGAAGTCATTTTGGAAAAGCAGCCGATGTATTGAGAAAGTGCGTGCCTTCATCCACTCCAATTATCGAAGGTCATCTTTTAAATGATATTTATACAAAAGAACAATTGAAGTCTTTGTTTGACTGAATATACGGCTAAGAACTTATGATTCATAATAATACTTTAGCGGTTCCTTTTACTCTTCTCGAAAGGGGAAAGGAATCGCTTTCTTTGCCGGGAACGACTTATTCTCGTGTTACGGGAAGCATCGATAAATTGGAATTTCATCCCTTTAATTTTTCCCATTCTTCACGCTTTATTGCGTATGCATAGGAGATCTCATTCTTTTCGTCGGGATATTCTTTCACTTTACTCATACCGATTGCAATGGCTGTAGAATAGGAACCAATATTTGTATATTTCATATAAGAATATAGACAATCGTATTTTGTGTTCATAAACGCCCAATCTCTAACCGCACTTGCAGCCTCACTTCCAAAACCTTTCCTCCAATGATTTTTATGAATGTGATATCCTATTTCGGGCAAGAATTTTCCATCGATATTCTGTATTGTCAGTCCACAGTCGCCGATCAATTCGCCTGTTTCTTTGAAAAGGACAGCCCACAGACCAAATCCATATATTTTGTAATTTTCGAGATTCCATTCAATCCAATCTTTTACACGGCTCTCGTCAAAAGGTTTAGGATAGTGACGCATGGTTTCCGGGTCTGAAAAAATTTCAAATAATGCCGGAAAATCTTCATGAGTAAATTCTCTTAGCAGTAATCTTTCTGTTTCGATTGTCACTGTTGTTTCTCCTTAAATTTTGATTTCCAAACTTCGATTTATCGGGATTCTTTGAAAATAGCATAGTAGGAACCGGATTTCAACAGGCACATTTTTAATTCGGTATAGGGCTGATTTAAAAAATATGTTTATGATACTTGATTATTTAGCGGGTGAGTTGGCAAAAGAGCAATAGATTTTTCTTTTTATGCGTTATTCGGTATATTGGGCGTGTAAAAGAAGAATATGTATATCAAGGAGGACAAACATGAAAAATTCACAACAAGATAACCTTATCATGCTCAATGAAGATGAAGTATTTGCCCATTTTATGATTGATCATCCAAGCACAAGCGGAATAATAAGTATTGAAAGAAATGCTTCCGGGGCAATCGTTCCTGTCATCATGATTCATAATAATATTGAAACCCACTCTTCTTAAATCTGCTTTCCCTTTTTGAGCTATGCGCTTTGTATCACCACATCAAAATGCCATTTTACAGCACAACCGGATAGTTGATGTGTGAGAATTGAATATACGAATGGAGGTATTCCTATGGATACGCAAAAGAAAAAGATTGTTTTGATCGTAGGTTCTTTAAGAAAAAATTCTTTGAATAAACAATTGGCTGAATTGGCCAGGAAATATTTGAATGATCAAGCAGAATGTACATTATTTACACCAAGCTTAGTTCCTCTGTTTGATCAAGATCTTGAGTTTCCGACTCCGAAAAAAGTCGGGGAAATTCGGCAGGCGATCAAAGAAAGCGACGGAATATGGATTTTTACGCCCGAATACAATGCGATGATTCCGGGCGGATTGAAAAATCTGCTTGATTGGCTCTCACGAACGGTAAAAGAAAATGATCCGGATTGGAAAGACACGATAGTGTGGGATAAAAAAGCAACGATGTCAGGCGTAGGTGGAAAAAACGGGACTCGTTCAGCTCAGGAACAGCTTGTTTCGCTGCTTCATTTTATGGGAATGGACGTGATGATGCAGGATCGAGCGCAAATTGCTATGTCACCACAAACAGCACAAACAATCGACCTTGCTTTGACTGCAGGGGTTCAAGAAGCAATCGAGGCTCAGGCACAAGCCTTTCTGAAGTTTTTGGAAGAAAAAGTATAGGATATAAACTTGACGTCATGACGGAAACGATGGCGTCTTTTTTTATTCTCTTGAAAAAAAAGAAGGTGCCATAAGGCATCTTCTTCAGAGTGTTGACAAACTACCTATTTTGAAAAAATTAAATTTCAATAAAATAAAAGTGGGTAAAAAGGTCTAAAAAAAGAGTAATATTAGGTACTTAAATACCTCAAATTGCTCTTTTTTTATTCATTTGTGGGAGAAAAATAAAAAGCTGTGACAAAGCCGATTTGAAAAATCGACTTTGTCAACAGCCTGAGAAGGTGCCATAAGGCATCTTCTTACAATTTCATCAAATGGTTGATAATTAGCTTTGGTGCCAACACACCAAGAAGGGCGACAAAGGCAACGAGCAAGATTGCTGCCACAATCATGTATATCATTAAGTTGTCGATAACAAAATACAAACCGATAAACAAGCCGAGAATGAGCCAAGAGATAAAGATTTCGGCCATGACATTCATATTGTTTTTGACGGCTTGGGTTTCGTCTTCCCAATTGAGCTTTGGATGCAATCCGTCAATTAAAATGGCGATCTGATTGATCAGAATGCATGAAAGCATACTTCCGGCAAGATAAGCGAGATCATAGTACACCGGGTATCGAAAGAGCCAATGCATAGGAATCAGGAAAATCAGAGAGGAGATCATAGAGAAAGCGATTCCGATTCCCGCTTTTGCGGCGATTTGTTTTTTCATAGACAACGGAATGTATTTTACAAAATCCAAATTCCGGCCTTGTCTGGAAAAAGCAGTTCCTGAAATTCCGTTCATGGATCCGCTGAAAAAGGAGAGGGCAGCGCCAGCTAGAAACAATAGGATCCATAAATTGAACATTTGATCAAACGGAACATTTTGAGTCATTGAAGTCAAGGATTGAATGTTCGGATTGACTATGAGTACTGCGACCAGAACGATGGGCATGATAAAAGAAGACAAAATGCAGTTTGAAAAATACACCGGAGAGCGTACCAGACATTTCAATTCGTTGATGAAGTAGCTTTTCAACGGGCTGGAACTCTTGATTTCTTTTTTCTTTTTCTTCTTTTGGCTTGTGGAGCTCATTGACAGAACCGTTGGCAAATACAGTGTTTTTGCACAAAGATAAAAGATTACGATACATATAAAACAAATGGCCAAATTGATCAAAAGATTACCGAATGATCCGAATATGATGCTTTGAGCCGCACTCTTTACATGAAAGAATAAAAAGGTGACAAGAGCAGGCAATTCCGGAGTTTTGGAGAAAAACATGGTAATCAGCTGATCGAAATCTTCTGCATTGGGCATCGCATTGGCAATCACACTGATTCCTACAGCGAAAATTATGCTTAAAATGCCTACGATCAAATTAAATCGATCTTTGTTTGCAAAAAACGGCATGAAACGCATAACTAAGATCGTTAAGATGCCAATCACTAATAACGGAGGCAATATATTGAGGAATAATTGAATCACAAAGAACAAGATTCCCAATACATCGTGTGGGTGTGTCTGAATATAAGCGACAAGCACTGGTAATAAACCGATGCAAGCGAAGGTCAAACAAGAAACATAATTCACGAAAAATTTCGCTCCCACGATGCTCCATGACGAAACAGGAAGGACCAGCAAATTAGGAACATCCTGCGAAAAGTAAAACGTACTTGCGAAAAGAAAAATCGATGTCCACAAAATCAGCATCGCAACAAACACAAAGACGGTTTCAAGTCCGAATAGATCGAATGGAGATCTGAACATGGACAAAGAACCGGAATAAAACATAACGATCAAAGGAATGAACGAGCATGCCATAAGCAATCCTAAAAGGATCGTTCGTATTTTATGTTGGCCTAAAGAAAAACTGTTTTTCATAAGCATCTTGGAAAGAATAAAGAAATTACGCATGGCGGACAACCTCTAAGAAAATGTCTTCCAAGCTTTCGTTGGCGTGTTCTTCTTTTAAATGCTCGAGAGTACCGTCGTATTTAATGCTCCCGTCACTGATCATCACGATTTTGTCACAGAGCTTTTCGGCTACTTCCAATACATGGGTAGAAAAAAATACCGATTTTCCCGATGCGGCATGTTCTTTCATTTTTTTCTTTAATAAATAGGAACTTTCGGGATCAAGTCCTGTCATCGGTTCATCCAGGATCCAAATACTTGGATCACATACCAGAGCGGCAATAATCATAGCTTTTTGACGCATTCCGTGGGAATAGCTTGATATTTGAGAATCGAAATCGTTTTCCAAATGGAATTCTTTGATTAGGCTTTCAAGTCGCTCTTTGCGCAGCTCAGGTTCCACACGGTAAATATCCGCCATAAAATTGGCATATTCCCGTCCGGTAAGACGCAAAAACAAGTCAGGGGAATCCGGAACGAGAGCAAATTGCTTTTTTGCTTCGATCGGTTGGTCTTTGATATTGATCCCATTGAGCGTAATGACACCTTGATCGGCAGAGAGCACGCCTGTGATCATGTGAATAGTCGTTGTTTTCCCGGCCCCGTTGGGACCGATGAATCCTGTGATACATCCGGAAGGAATTTCAAAAGAAATGTCGTTTACGGCGACTTTCTGTCCGAATTTTTTCGTAGCATGTTCTATTTTTATCATAATAAATCAAACTCCTTATATTTTAAATATAGCACTTTTCCGTGGCGGAAAAAATAAGTGGACAGAAATGCTTGGTAAGTGGTGGAATATGAAAGATAAAAAGAAAAGACAGGATATGCTCCTGTCTCAGACTGTTGACAAACGGGCGGTATTCTTGAAGTAAGAATGCTGCCCGTTTTTATTTTTCTATTTTCACGACTCCAATTCATACTTTTTCTTATTTTTATAGTAAATAAGGTGCATTCGGACTATGCTCCGATTGCCATTTTCCTATTTTTCCATTGCCAAAGGGCCAGCTTTTTCAAATTATGGCACGCAAAAATGAGCAGAGCCTGTACTTTGTTTTTCTCCATACCTCTCAGCCTTGTAAATCGCATTCCATTGTTTTCTTTTACTTCTGCAAATGTCCTCTCTACGCTCTCTTTTCTTTTCGAATAAATTTCTTTTGTTCCTCGAGTATGCCGGATCTCTTCGGCTTTTTCCACATATGACCACCATACATGCTGGGTAATTACTTTTTGATGGTTTTTCGAATGTGTGCATTGTTCAAGCAGCGGACATTCTGCGCATTTCTCAGGATCCGATTTATATTCTCGGTATCCATTTCGGTTCGTTGTCGAATAATAAAGTTCATGTCCTCCCGGACATAAATACTCGTCATATTCTTCGTCATATACAAATTCGCTTTTTTTTAGGTATCCTTCTTTTCTCGCGGATCTCTTATACGGCAAGATCGGTTTTCTTCCGCTTTTGAGGATTTCCCGGCATATCGCTGGTGTCTTGTATCCGGCATCCAGTACGATATTTTGGATCTGTCCGCTCAGCTGCGGCGAAAAAGGGAATCCATTCAGAAGCTTTTCATAAAGGTCAAAAAAAGACACGCTGTCATGCACATTCCCAGCTTTTGTTTCCACCGTCAGAACGAAGCCGTTCCGATCCGTGAATATAGAATGGCTGTAGGCAAAGCACTTTTCTTTTTCGCCTTTATGGAACAGTCCTGCATCCGGATCCACTGTGCTTTTCTTCACTTCATGACTGTCTTGAACCTTTATTTCTTTTCCTGTTGCTTCTTCAAAGCCAAGTTCTGTATTTTCTTTTTCTTTGAGAGGCTTCTTACCGTGATCCGCCCGGTCCTCGTTGATCTCATCGTTGAGCTGTTGTGTATATGCTTTTTCGGCAACCTGAATCTGCTCGATCAGATAATGATGTTTGTTTGCATTCGCTTTCTGATGGGTAGAATCGCCAAATACAGATTCGAGCTGGATGTAGCCTTCTTTGAAGCATGATTCCAAAATCAGCTGAAAGATCTGTTCGAAAATATCCGTACCTGCATAGCGGCGTCTGTAGTTCTGGCACCATGTAGAGTAGTTGGGAATCTTCTGATCAAACCCCAAGCCAAGGAACCATCGATAAGCGGCATTAAGCTGGCATTCGGTGCAGGTACGGCGCATCGAGTTATATCCGAAAACGATATTGATGACCAACATCTTAAAAAGAATAACCGGATTGACTGCCATACGGCCTTTATCGGAATAAAGAGGAAGAGCAAGCTGACCGATCTTTGACCAATCGATTGCCCGGTCCAGCTTATAGACCAGATGATCCTGTGGAATAACTTGATCAAAAGTGAAAAATTGAATAGAACTTAATACAGAATCGGAAGAACGGCAAGTCATAATCTACCTCCTAAAACATTATTATAAATATTATACATTATAATAGTGTTAATATAAACAAAAAAAGACTGCTGACTTCTATTTGTCAACAGTCTGAGACAGGATATGCTCCTGTCTATAAAAGCCCGTACCACATAGGACCGTTTAAATGCTTGAAAGCATCCTCTTTCGATTCGTGAGTCAAGGATGTGAAAAGCTTGGGATTGTTGTTGCGGATCAGGATATGTTTTTTCTTTTTCCATTTTAAGTTCGGATACAAACGTTCAAGACATTCATGCTGAGATGTCATAATGTAAATACGGTCTGAAATGATGCTCAAATTTGAAAAGAGCGATTCCAAAGCATCCGAGTTGAGGTAGATCAGATGTTCGATCCGGATCACTTGTTCATGAACAGTGTAGATCGCAAGACCGTTTGGCTCATAGTGATCATCATACATGATGTCAATCTTTTTCTTGGCAGCGTGCAAATAGGCGAGCTCACTTTCGAATTGAGCCCGATCCAATACGATCGATCCGTCAAAGTGGGACATGAACAATTCATACAACGGATAAAGATCGAAGCTCGGACGATATTTTCTCGTTCTGGAATATGGCTTCTGTTCGACCCGAAAAGAAGGCAAAGTATATTCTTTCATAAACGTTTCTTCTTGAAACGGCTGACTTGCAAGCACTTTCGGATTTTCGCATTTTGCAACCGAAAATAAATCATTGCAGCTGGCTTTTTCGCAAAACGCATCAAGCAAACTTTTGAAATGTCCTTGATTTCGTTCGAATTGAGCGGTCAAGGCAAATTCAATTACGCTGGTCACGCTTCTTTTTCCTTTGTAGACCAGCGTGCGTTTTGAGTATTGAAGCATCGATACAATTTGATTGTCCTCAATCTTCAGAAAAATGTGTTTGGGATCAAACTTATATTTATACCAAGCATCGATTTCTGTGTCTTTTACGTTCCACCATTGCTCAAGAAAGCGATGAACCATTTTTTCTTTTCCAAACGCTGTGTATACGATCATTGAGGATCCTCGCTTTTTTCTTCATATTCGATATATTCGACATCAATCGCGTCAGGACGTTTTTCGCGTGTATTCACTTGCGGCTGTTTTGTATCTTCGTTCGATTCGTAAAAACGGATGAATTCATCTTCTTGTTTGTTTTTGGACAAGGCTCTGCGAATGGCCCCGATCACCGCGACGATGATCAAAAAAGGGACAAGCAGGGGAAGCATATAAAATGCGAACATAAATAATCCGAATAGGATTAATACAATTAAAAAAATTTCCATGTTTATCCTCCGTTCAGTACAAGTTCGGCTTCGCAGATCACATCTTCCAAATATTCGATTTCAATGTTTCCGGAAGTCGTTTCTTTTAAAAGGGTACTGATATCTTCTTTGCTGCAAAAATAATAGATGACTTGTTCTTCATATTGCTTTTCGATGACCTCGATATTCCTGATTTTGAAAAACGCATCCAGTTTTCCGATCAAAGAATAATCAAACAGGATCCGATATTTTTTTAGGACAAGTTCATCAACAAGGGTCGCTTGTTCAAGGGCTAGGCGAACGCTTGAAGAATACGCTCGGACCAGCCCGCCTTTTCCAAGTAGTGTACCGCCAAAGTATCGGACTACGACCGCAAGAATATCGTTCATTTGAGCGCCCAGAAGAACATCCAGCATAGGGTGTCCGGCTGTTCCGGCCGGTTCGCCATCATCATTGGATCGAACAACGGAACCGATGACCATAGCGGTACACGCATGGCGTGCATCCGGATGCGCTTTTCTGACCAGTTTTAAAAACTCTTTTGCTTCTTCTTCGCTACTTGTTTTATGAAGATAAGTAATAAATTTACTTTTTTTGATTTCGATCGAATGTTCGATGTCGTTTTTTAATTTTGGCATACACCATAATTTTGACACTGACGTTTCTTGATTGCAAGAAAAAGAAAAAGAATACAATCAAATCAAAATAGAAATGAATATAAAATGTGATATGATAAACCTAACAATCAGGAGGCTGTAATTATGAACAAAGAATGGATCGAACTTTATCGTGAAGAAATAAAGAAGTTCGGTGAACAAACAAAAGAATTTCATGACCAAAAATTAACTCGTAAAGAGTATAAAGGGATTTCCGGAGGAATGGGATCTTATGCTCAGCGAGATGCAAATGAACATATGGTTCGTTTACGAATGAATGGCGGAGAACTTACTCGTGATAAATTAAAATTTCTTGTGGAAACGATCGATCGTTACCACATCAATCGTTTGAAATTATCGACTTGTCAAACGATTCAGCTCCATGATCTGAAGTATGATCAAGTCGAACCCATCATTGAAGAGGCAATTTCTGCCAAGATTTATACGAAAGCCGGAGGCGGAGATAATCCGCGAAATGTAATGTGTTCGCCGTTAGCCGGTTTGCAAAAAGGAGAGCCGTTTGATGTCCTTCCTTATGCGACGGCGGTAGCGGATTATACATTATCGATTTGTCGTGATTTTAAGATGCCTAGAAAATTAAAAATCGCCTTTTCGAACGGTGTAGACGATTCGGTCCATGCGACATTCAGGGATATGGGATTCATTGCCAATCCGGACGGAACTTTTAAATTATACATTGCCGGAGGATTGGGTGCGAACCACAGCAAAGGTGTTCTTGTTAAAGAAGATGTCCCGGCAAAAGATGTTCTGTATTATGTACGGGCGATGATCGATTTGTTTTGCGAATACGGAAACTATGAAAATCGTGCCAAAGCAAGAACACGCTATTTGCAGGAAAGCATGGGCCAGGACAAATTAAAAGAAGAATTTTTGAAAAAGGCCGGTGAACTTGTCGAAAAGGGAGGTCACGACCTTGTTGTGGAAAGCAAGCCTATCGATAAACGAGGGACAAAAGAAATCGAAGGAAAACGAATTCTTCCTCAAAAACAAGAAGGTTTGTATATGGTCGAATATCATCCGATCGGCGGAGATCTTCCAATTGATATGCCGAGAAAAATGCTCGAATGTTTGGAAAAGATGCCGGATGTGGAATGTCGCATCGGGGCAGACGAAACAATGTATTTTGTAAACTGCACAGCCAAAGAAGCGCAGGAACTTCTTGACCTGACAGCGGATGCGGCAAGTACACCATTTGAGCATTCCGTCGCATGTATCGGGGCAGCTGTCTGTCAGCAAGGATTGCGCAATTCACAGCAAACCCTTCGCGCATGTATCGATGAAGTAAAGAAATTCCCGGAAATTGCCGATTGTTTGCCGAAAGTGCGTATTTCGGGATGTGCTTCAAGCTGTTCTGCACACCAGATCGGATCGATCGGTTTTCAAGGATTCGTGAAAGTTGTCGACAAAGTACCGCAACCGGCTTTCCGAGTGTTTGTTGGCGGCAGCGATGAAATCAATAATGTGCAGTTCGGAAACTTTGTCGGGGTCGTTCTTGAAAAAGATATGCCGGAAATGTTCGTGAAAATCGGACAGGCATGCAAGGAAAGTAAAAAAACCTGGGATGAGTTTATAAAAGAGGACCAAGATAAGGTTGTCGAAATCGTAAAAAGCTTTGAATAATGAAGAAATCTAGACCCTGACAAGGGTCTTCAGACTGTTGACAAATAGAAGTCAGCAGTCTTTTTTTTGTTTATATTAACACTATTATAATGTATAATATTTATAATAATGTTTTAGGAGGTAGATTATGACTTGCCGTTCTTCCGATTCTGTATTAAGTTCTATTCAATTTTTCACTTTTGATCAAGTTATTCCACAGGATCATCTGGTCTATAAGCTGGATCGGGCAATCGATTGGTCAAAGATCGGTCAGCTTGCTCTTCCTCTTTATTCCGATAAAGGCCGTATGGCAGTCAATCCGGTTATTCTTTTTAAGATGTTGGTCATCAATATCGTTTTCGGATATAACTCGATGCGCCGTACCTGCACCGAATGCCAGCTTAATGCCGCTTATCGATGGTTCCTTGGCTTGGGGTTTGATCAGAAGATTCCCAACTACTCTACATGGTGCCAGAACTACAGACGCCGCTATGCAGTTACGGATATTTTCGAACAGATCTTTCAGCTGATTTTGGAATCATGCTTCAAAGAAGGCTACATCCAGCTCGAATCTGTATTTGGCGATTCTACCCATCAGAAAGCGAATGCAAACAAACATCATTATATGATCGAGCAGATTCAGGTTGCCGAAAAAGCATATACACAACAGCTCAACGATGAGATCAACGAGGACCGGGCGGATCACGGTAAGAAGCCTCTCAAAGAAAAAGAAAATACAGAACTTGGCTTTGAAGAAGCAACAGGAAAAGAAATAAAGGTTCAAGACAGTCATGAAGTGAAGAAAAGCACAGTGGATCCGGATGCAGGACTGTTCCATAAAGGCGAAAAAGAAAAGTGCTTTGCCTACAGCCATTCTATATTCACGGATCGGAACGGCTTCGTTCTGACGGTGGAAACAAAAGCTGGGAATGTGCATGACAGCGTGTCTTTTTTTGACCTTTATGAAAAGCTTCTGAATGGATTCCCTTTTTCGCCGCAGCTGAGCGGACAGATCCAAAATATCGTACTGGATGCCGGATACAAGACACCAGCGATATGCCGGGAAATCCTCAAAAGCGGAAGAAAACCGATCTTGCCGTATAAGAGATCCGCGAGAAAAGAAGGATACCTAAAAAAAA
>KE159697.1:63077-82921 GCA_000403415.2 Firmicutes bacterium M10-2 | reverse complement strand
AAAACAGAAAAGAAGGATCACGACCGTATCCTTCTTTAATTCCATTAAACTTTAGGTGAAACCGTGAATCTTAAATGAACTATATTTAGTTCACTCAGACTGTTGACAAATAGAAGTCAGCAGTCTTTTTTTTGTTTATATTAACACTATTATAATGTATAATATTTATAATAATGTTTTAGGAGGTAGATTATGACTTGCCGTTCTTCCGATTCTGTATTAAGTTCTATTCAATTTTTCACTTTTGATCAAGTTATTCCACAGGATCATCTGGTCTATAAGCTGGACCGGGCAATCGATTGGTCAAAGATCGGTCAGCTTGCTCTTCCTCTTTATTCCGATAAAGGCCGTATGGCAGTCAATCCGGTTATTCTTTTTAAGATGTTGGTCATCAATATCGTTTTCGGATATAACTCGATGCGCCGTACCTGCACCGAATGCCAGCTTAATGCCGCTTATCGATGGTTCCTTGGCTTGGGGTTTGATCAGAAGATTCCCAACTACTCTACATGGTGCCAGAACTACAGACGCCGCTATGCAGGTACGGATATTTTCGAACAGATCTTTCAGCTGATTTTGGAATCATGCTTCAAAGAAGGCTACATCCAGCTCGAATCTGTATTTGGCGATTCTACCCATCAGAAAGCGAATGCAAACAAACATCATTATATGATCGAGCAGATTCAGGTTGCCGAAAAAGCATATACACAACAGCTCAACGATGAGATCAACGAGGACCGGGCGGATCACGGTAAGAAGCCTCTCAAAGAAAAAGAAAATACAGAACTTGGCTTTGAAGAAGCAACAGGAAAAGAAATAAAGGTTCAAGACAGTCATGAAGTGAAGAAAAGCACAGTGGATCCGGATGCAGGACTGTTCCATAAAGGCGAAAAAGAAAAGTGCTTTGCCTACAGCCATTCTATATTCACGGATCGGAACGGCTTCGTTCTGACGGTGGAAACAAAAGCTGGGAATGTGCATGACAGCGTGTCTTTTTTTGACCTTTATGAAAAGCTTCTGAATGGATTCCCTTTTTCGCCGCAGCTGAGCGGACAGATCCAAAATATCGTACTGGATGCCGGATACAAGACACCAGCGATATGCCGGGAAATCCTCAAAAGCGGAAGAAAACCGATCTTGCCGTATAAGAGATCCGCGAGAAAAGAAGGATACCTAAAAAAAAGCGAATTTGTATATGACGAAGAATATGACGAGTATTTATGTCCGGGAGGACATGAACTTTATTATTCGACAACGAACCGAAATGGATACCGAGAATATAAATCGGATCCTGAGAAATGCGCAGAATGTCCGCTGCTTGAACAATGCACACATTCGAAAAACCATCAAAAAGTAATTACCCAGCATGTATGGTGGTCATATGTGGAAAAAGCCGAAGAGATCCGGCATACTCGAGGAACAAAAGAAATTTATTCGAAAAGAAAAGAGAGCGTAGAGAGGACATTTGCAGAAGTAAAAGAAAACAATGGAATGCGATTTACAAGGCTGAGAGGTATGGAGAAAAACAAAGTACAGGCTCTGCTCATTTTTGCGTGCCATAATTTGAAAAAGCTGGCCCTTTGGCAATGGAAAAATAGGAAAATGGCAATCGGAGCATAGTCCGAATGCACCTTATTTACTATAAAAATAAGAAAAAGTATGAATTGGAGTCGTGAAAATAGAAAAATAAAAACGGGCAGCATTCTTACTTCAAGAATACCGCCCGTTTGTCAACAGTCTGTAGACCCTGACAAGGGTCTTTTTCTTCTGTTTTGAACAAAAAAGTATTGCACTCCATGTTAAATTAAGGTAAATAAATGTTAAGGATATATAAACGAAAGTTTAAAAGGGAGTAAAAATAATTATGAGTGAAAACATTTTGATGGCTTTGAACCTTTTATGTGGCGTGGCATTGTTTTTGTATGGAATGTCATCGATGGGAGATGGGTTAAAGAAAGTAGCGGGAAATAAACTGGAATTGATTTTATACAAATTAACCAATTCGCCACTCAAAGGATTTTTGCTGGGAACAGCTGTAACAGCCGTGATCCAGTCGTCTTCGGCCGCAAGCGTCATGGTTGTAGGATTCGTAAATTCCGGAATGATGAAAGTTTCTCAGGCCATTGGTGTTATTTTAGGCGCCAATATCGGAACAAGCATTACCGGGTGGATTATCTGCCTGTCGTATGTGCCTGATTCGGGAGGAATTGCTTCTTTTCTGTCTTCGGCAACAATCACTGCGGTTGTTGCGATTATCGGGATTTTGCTGAAGATGTTCGCAAAAAAAGATGTCTATGTTCATTTGGGAACGATCATGCTTGGCTTTGCGGTGTTAATGACCGGCATGAGCACGATGTCCGCTGCGGTTTCCCCTTTAAGAAGCAATCCTTCCTTTATTAATATCATGACAACATTGAACAATCCTTTGCTGGGAACATTGTTTGGGATTGCTTTTGCCGCTCTTCTGCAAAGTGCCTCGGCAGCTGTAGGTGTACTGCAGGCGCTTTCGACAACAGGAGCAATCGGTTTTGGAGCAGCGTATCCTATGATCTTGGGAATTGGAGTCGGGGCGAGTGCGCCGGTGCTACTTGCGGCTATCGGAGCGAATAAAAACGGACAAAGAACTTCATTTATTTACTTATTGATTGCGATAATCGGAATGGCTTTGGGATTGGTCGGCTTTTACGGAGTCAATACGTTTATGCATTTCTCGTTTGCAAATATGGTCATGGATCCGTTCGCCATTGCGATTACGAACACAACCTATCGTGCAGTCACGATGGCTTTGATGCTTCCTTCATGTAAAATGTTGGAGAGAATGATTTTCAAACTGGTTCCCGATCAGGAAGGGGATCAAGAATCAACAGCCGAATTCGATTTGTTGGAAGACCGATTCCTGTCTAATCCGGATGTCGCTTATGAACAAAGCATGATCGTCATGAACGGGATGGCTAAAAAAGCACGTAAAAACGTGGATCGGTCGCTGAATCTACTGGAAACATATACGGAAAGTGGGTATAAGAAGGTCGCTGAACTGGAGCAGACACTGAATAAATATGAGGACAAGCTCGGTTCGTATTTGATCAAGTTGACCGGAGCGGGTGTGAGTGAAGAACAAGGCCAGATCATCAATAAAGCGCTGCAAGCAATCAGCGACTTCGAAAAACTGAGTGATTACGCTTTGGATATTGCCGATACGGCCAAAGGAATGCATGAGGGCAAACTGAAGTTTTCTTTGACAGCCACCGATGAACTGACGGTCGTTTCCACAGCAATCGCAGAAATGATGGATATCACGACGACTGGTTTTATGACCAATGACGCTAAAGGCATTAAGCGTGTGTTCCCGCTCAAAGAGCTGGTTGCCATGAATTGCAATGAGATAAAAAAACGTCACGTCTTGCGCTTGCGTTCGGGTGAATGTCACACCCAAGAAGGGATGGCTTTGTATGATCTGCTCAACGATATGCTTCATATTGCGGATCATTGTGCCAGTCTTGCGCTTGATATCATAAAAATGGATGAACAAGAATTTAATCTGCATCGCTTCCTGCGCCGCTATCAGGAAGAAACCGAAAACGAATATTCCGATCTTCTTCATGATTATGAAGTGAAGTATTCGATCCAGATTTGATGAAAGGATTGATTTTTGTGTTACATTTTCTTTCTGAAAATCTATGTTGACTTTCTTACATTTTTTTCTTATGATAAATATACTTATCAAAGAAAAGCGTTGAAGAGGAAATTGATCGTTTGAAAGAAGCGTAGAGAGCTGCGGGATGGTGAAACGCAGTGTTTGGAAAACGGTCATCTCGCCTTGGAGCCGATGAAGTGAAACCAGTAATTTCATACGGATTCCCACCGTTAAAAGGGAAGCAGTTGCCGGACTGTGAAGAGGTCATGAAAATGACAATGAGAGTGGTACCGCGGGAAATAGAACTCGTCTCTCAAGGATTGCCTTGAGGACGGGTTTTTTATTGTCTGTTTTTGAGGAATTTGATAGGAGGAAAAAAGAAATGATGAATGCGAAAAAGTATAAACCGGGATATTTTCCACCTTCGGAAAATGAGTATCGTTGGGTCAAAAAAGATCATATTGAGCAGGCGCCGGCTTGGTGCTCAGTCGATTTAAGAGATGGAAATCAAGCTTTGATCGTTCCGATGGACCTTGAAGAAAAACTCGAATTTTATCATATGCTACTGGAAATCGGGTTTAAGGAAATCGAGGTGGGATTCCCCGCTGCTTCGGAAACAGAATATGAGTTTTTGCGCACTTTGATCGATCATGATCTGATTCCCGAAGATGTTACGATCCAGGTGCTTACTCAATGCCGCGATCATATTATCCGAAAAACGTTCGAAGCTGTTAAAGGAGCTCCCAAAGCAGTCATTCACTTTTACAATTCGACTTCTCTTGCTCAAAGAGAACAAGTGTTCAAAAAATCAAAAGAAGAAATCAAGGAAATCGCTGTTGAAGGCGCCAAGCTTGTTAAAAAGCTTTCTCAGGAATATGAAGGCAATTTTCTGTTTGAATACTCGCCGGAAAGCTTCACCGGCACCGAAACGGATTACGCTTTGGAAGTATGCAATGCAGTGCTGGATGTAATGCAGCCTACGCCGGATCGCCCGATGATCATCAATCTTCCGGTCACGGTCGAAATGTCCATGCCGCACATTTACGCCAATCAGATCGAATACTGTTCCGATCGATTGAAGTATCGCGACTCTGTCATCTTGTCGACTCATCCGCATAATGACCGTGGGACCGGAGTAGCCGATACCGAATTGGCACTGCTTGCCGGGGCTCAGCGTGTAGAGTGCTGTTTGTTTGGCAACGGAGAAAGAACAGGAAATGTGGATGCGATCACTCTTGCGATGAATATGCTGACTCATGGTGTGGATCCTCGGCTTAACTTTTCCGATATGCCAAGTATCGTAGAACGCTATGAAAGACTTACCCGTATGAACGTTTCTCCTAGACAGCCATATGCCGGACAACTTGTATTTGCCGCATTTTCAGGCTCGCATCAAGATGCGATCGCAAAAGGGATGAAATGGCGGGAAGAAAAAGAGCTCGAGCAATGGAGTGTACCATATATTCCTTTGGACCCTCATGATGTATCGCGCACCTATGACGGAGATGTGATTCGGATCAATTCTCAATCCGGAAAAGGAGGGATCGGATATATTTTGGAAACTTCCTACGGGTATATCCTGCCGGCTAAAATGCGCGAACATTTCGGGTATACTGTCAAGGATGTGAGCGATCATGCCCATAAAGAATTGCATCCGGAAGAAGTGCTCGAAATTTTCGAAAAAACATACCTCAATAAAGATCATCCGATTTTTGTTCGTGAAGCGCATTTCAAACAAGGACGGATGACCGAAGCTTGTGTGACTGCATTGATCGGCGGACATAAGATGGAACTGACCGCTTTGGGAAATGGTCGGTTGGATGCTGTATGCAACGCATTGAAAGAGGCAACCGGAGCAGCGTTTACTTTACAAAGCTACAACGAACATTCCCTTGATCAAGGTTCTCATTCAAGAGCGGCAGGCTATGTCGGCCTTTCATGGGATAACGGAAAATTCACTTGGGGCGCAGGTGTCGATACCGATATTATCAGGGCAGGCATCAAAGCGCTCGTCAGCGCAATCAACAACGGACTGAAAGAAGGAGAATAAGATTATGGCAATGACAATGTCGCAAAAAATATTAGCGGCCCATGCAGGACTGGACGAAGTAAAGGTAGGGCAATTGATCGAAGTTGATTTGGATCAAGTTTTGGGGAACGATATCACGACGCCTGTAGCAATCAAAGAATTCGATAAAGCCGGATTTGAATCGGTTTACGATCGGGAGAAAATCAATATTGTTCTCGATCACTTTGTTCCGAATAAAGATATCAAGGCGGCCGAGCAGTCGGCTGCGTGCCGCAAGTTCGCGAATCGTTTTAACATCAAGAATTTCTTTGATGTCGGAAAGATGGGGATCGAACACGCTCTTCTTCCTGAACTTGGGATCGTGACATCGGGCGATTGCGTGATCGGGGCGGATTCGCATACGTGCACATACGGAGCGCTCGGCGCATTTTCTACCGGGGTCGGTTCAACCGATATGGCCTATGGGATGGCGACCGGCCAGGCGTGGTTCAAAGTGCCTGCCGCAATCAAGGTCTTGCTGAAAGGGAAATTAAACGAAATGGTCAGCGGAAAAGATGTGATCCTGCATTTGATCGGAAAGATCGGTGTGGATGGAGCGCTGTATGAATCTTTAGAGTTTTGCGGAGAAGGCGTAGCTTCTTTATCAATGGATGATCGGCTTTGTATTTGCAATATGGCCATCGAAGCCGGGGCAAAAAACGGAATTTTTCCGGTTGATGAAGTGACTCTTGCGTATTTGCAAGATCGTGCACAACGCAGTCCTAAAATTTATGAAGCGGATGAAGATGCGGAGTATGTTCAAACGATTGAAATCGACTTGAGTGCATTGGAACCGACTGTATCTTATCCTCATCTTCCGGAAAACACGCATCTTGCCAAAGACAGCAATGCGATTTCGATTGATCAAGTCGTGATTGGATCGTGTACGAACGGACGGATCGAAGACATGGAAGCAGCATACAAAGTGCTGAAAGGGAAAGAAGTCGCACCGAATGTGAGAGTGATCATCATTCCCGCAACGATGCAAATTTACAAAGAATGCATCAAGCGAGGCTATACCGAAGCGTTTATTGATGCGGGTTGTGTCGTATCGACTCCGACATGTGGTCCGTGCCTTGGAGGGTATATGGGAATCCTAGCCCAAGGAGAACGTTGTATTTCGACAACGAATCGAAACTTTGTCGGACGTATGGGACACACAAGTTCCGAAGTGTACTTGGCAAGTCCGTATACGGCTGCCGCAAGTGCACTGACAGGATACATCACAGATCCTAGAGAGGGAAAATAATATGGAAAACGTACAAGGAAAAGTATTTAAATTTAAAGATAATGTCGATACGGATGTCATCATTCCGGCCCGATATTTGAATACGCCGGATGCGAATGAGCTGGCTCTTCACTGTATGGAAGATATTGATCCGAATTTTGTGGCAGAAGTTCAAAAAAACGACATAATCATTGCAGGCTGGAACTTCGGATGCGGATCTTCTCGGGAACATGCTCCTTTAGCAATCAAGACGGCCGGTGTCGGTTGTGTGATTGCGAAAAGTTTTGCCCGCATCTTTTACCGCAACGCGATCAATATCGGAATGCCGATTTTGGAATGCGAAGAAGCTGCAGACCAGATCCAAGCCGGAGATATCGTGCATGTGGATTTCCAAACAGGACTTATTACGGATCTTACTCAAAATAAATCATGGCAAGCGCAGCCTTTCCCTGAATTTATTCAAAAAATCATTGATGCCGGCGGTTTGATGGCATCTGTACGGGAGAAAAAACAATGAAGAAAAAAATCGGTGTCATCTGGGGAGATTGTGCTTCTCCCGAAATTGTAAAACAGGCGATTCGTGTTTTGGATCGAATTGCGCAAAAATACGGGCATACGTTTGAATACACAAAAATCCTGATGGGAGGAGAAGCGATCGATCAAATGGGCGAACCGCTTCCCAAAAGTCAATTGGATCTTTGCCTGCAGCAAGATTCTGTGCTGCTTGGAGCCATCGGAGGTCCGAAATGGGAAGGACTTGCCGGAAATATGCGTCCTGAAAAAGGACTTCTTGCTTTGCGTGCCGGAATGGGTCTTTATTCCAACAACCGGCCTGCCAAAATCTGGCCCCAATTGGCGGATGCATCTCCTTTGAAAAAGGAAATTGTGGATCAGGGAATCGATTTTATCATTGTGCGGGAATTAATCGGAGGAGCATATTTCGGAAAGCATGAGCATTTTGAAGAAAACGGCGAACTTTGTGCACTTGATACGATGCCTTACAGCGAACATGAAATCGAAAGAATTGGCCGGATCGGGTTTGAAACAGCAATGAAAAGAAATAAAAAACTTTGTATGGTCGATAAACACAATGTGCTTGAAACGTCGCGCCTTTGGGTAAAGGTATTCGATCGATTGAAGGAAGAATATCCGGAAGTTGAGTACTCGACGATGTTTGTTGACAATTGTGCGATGCAAATTTGCAAAAATCCCGCACAATTCGATGTGATTGTAACGGAAAATTTATTCGGAGATATTCTTTCGGATGAAGCGAGCGAAATTACCGGAAGTATTGGGATGATCCCGAGTTCTTCTTTGGGAAAAACAACAAACGGATTGTATGAACCGATCCATGGCTCGGCACCGGACATTGCAGGAAAAAATATCATCAATCCGATTGCGTGTATTTTATCGGCTGCAATGATGCTTCGCTTTTCTTTTAATATGTCCGAGGAAGCGGATGAGATCGAAGAAGCTGTCAATCAAGTGCTTAACGATGGAATTCGGACATCGGATATGATGAGCGAAGGGATGAAGCTTGTCGGAACCCAAGAAATGGGCGATGCGATCCTTGCAAAGATTTAAACGGTTTTTAACCGTTTTTTTTATTGCAAATAATATTATATGAAATATAATATAGATAAAGGAGATAATATTATGGCAATTCAATATGGAGGAGTGATCTTAGATCTTTGTGTCTTGGCACTTGTCGAAAAAGAAGATACATATGGGTATAAACTGACGCATGATGTCAAGCAGACCTTAAACGTGTCAGAATCGACGTTGTATCCTGTGCTTCGCCGATTGACGAAAGAACAGTATTTAAGCACGTATGATCGTCCGTTTGACGGACGAAACCGGCGGTATTATCAAATTACCGATAAAGGAAAGATTCGATTGCGCAATCTGAAAACCGAATGGAAACAGTATACGCAAAAGGTAGAAGATATTATAAGGGGGAATCAAAAATGACACGCCAAGAATATATACAAATTGTCCAAAATAATTTATCGGGCATGGACCCTAAAGATGTTTCGGACGCTTTGATTTATTTAAATGAATATTTTGATGAAGGAGGCAATGAAGAGAAAGTGATCGAAGAGCTTGGATCGCCTGAAAAGTATGCAGCCATTATTCGCGCAGATTTCATGGTCAATATGCCTCCGAGAATTCCTTCACAGGCATTGCAAAAGAAGCCGACTTCTGTTTGGAAAACGATTGGAGTCTTTGTTCTCGGGCTTTGTGCGTTGCCGATTGCTTTGCCTTTATTGCTGGTTGTGCTTTGTTTTGTGTTCACAGCAGTAATTTTCATGCTATGTATGCTATTTGCTCTCGTAATGGTGCTTGTTGCGGTAGGAATTTCGTTTTTTGCGTGTATTTATCAATTGGTCGTTACGCTTGGAAGTGATATGTTTGTGACAATGTTCTTGCTTGGAATGCTGCTTGCAATGTTCGGAGCCGGAGTCTTATTGGGATTATGTGTTGTATGGATGATCAGAAAAGGATTTCCTGCTTTGGCGCGGGGAATTTCCAAATTGTATCAAAAGTTAAGAAATCGAGGTGAAAAAAATGAAATATAAAAAATGGATCATTGTCGGAACCGTAAGCTTGGTTATTGGTTTGGCACTATGTGGATTTGCCTATTCGCAGCGAGGAGATGCACTGTTTGCTTATACACAAATTTCAATCGGAAACTCAGGACAATCCAACCCTTATTTTGATCAGCACTATACAAAGACGCCCGATTGGAACGGAAAACATCTTGCTTTGGATCTTGATGTAGCCAATGTGGAACTTGTCAAAGGAAAGGAACTCAAAATCGAAACATGGAATTTACCGCAAATGAACGAAAACAGCGAAAAGATCCAAGTGAGTGATCAAAAAAATACAGATACATATACTTTGAAAATTAAAGAAGGCCGACACATCAATCTCAATGACGATCTCAAAGTAAAGATTACAGTCCCTGAATCGGTTCAAAGCGTGACGGTTGAAAATGCTTTAGGGGATGTGGATATGAAAGGGCTGACTTTGAAGAGTTTGGAACTGGATCTTGCGCTTGGAAATGTGACGATCGAGCACTGTGTGTTTGATAGAGCCGATCTTGATTTGAGCTTGGGGGATTTGGATGTATTGGCGATGATTACCCAATCGATGGATGCACATTTAGCGATGGGGGATGCGGAAATCACATTGCAAGGAGATCGGAAAAACTATTCGATTGATGCGCAATGCAGCATAGGCGATGTTTCAATTGAAGAAAGTCACAATGGACCGGTTTTGATCGAAATCGAAAACAATATGGGGGATATCGATGTCAATTATTCGTAAAATTATTCGACCGGGAAAAGCGGACGATTATGCTCAAGTTGTGGAAATCGAGAATGCGTGCTTTCCTTGCGAGCAGGCGGCAAGTGCCGACAGCTTGAAAATGCGTCTGGAGAACTTTGCTCCTTATTTCCTTGTTTGCGAACAAGAAGGGCAGTTGATCGGAATGATCAACGGAATGAGCACGAATGAAGAAGACTTGGTGGATGAAATGTATGAAAACGACCTTCTGCACGATCCGCACGGAAGCCACGTTATGATTTTCGGAGTGGACACATTGCCTTCGTTTTGTCATCAAGGGATCGCCCATCAATTAATGGATCGGTTTTTAAAAACCGCAAAAGCGGAAAATAAAAAATCGGTCGTTCTTACGTGCCTGAAAGAACTTGTGCCTTTTTACGAACAATTCGGATTTGAAAACGAAGGCATTTCAAAATCAGAACATGGAAACGTAATATGGTATCAAATGCGGTATGTTTTTCACGCATAGTAATATGTGAAAACACCATTGTACAATTTCATTTCCTCTTTCTATTATAAAAACATAAGAGAAAAAACTTTAAGGAGGAAAGATCATGGAATATACAATGTTGAATAATGGATTGAAAATGCCTGTAATCGGTTTGGGAACGTTTTTAATGAGCCTGGATCAAGCGCAAAAAGCGGTGGAAGATGCTTTGAAATGCGGATATCCGCTCATTGATACCGCAAATGGCTATATGAATGAAAAAGCGGTCGGACGCGGTATTAAAAATTCGAACACACCAAGAGAAGATGTTTTTCTGGTGACAAAACTTTGGCCGACCATTTACGAAGAGAACGATGCAGTTGAAAAAACATTGAAAAGATTAGGTGTAGATACGGTTGATTTGATGTTCATCCATCAGCCTTCGGGAAATTTCATGGCCGGTTATCGTCAATTGGAAAAAGCGTATAAGGCAGGATTGATCAAATCCATTGGGATTTCCAATTTCAGAGGGGAAAAACTGAAAAAATTATTGGCAGAATGCGAAATCAAACCACAAGTGATCCAGTATGAATGCCATCCGTATTTTCATGCCGAAGAAGTAATGGATATTTTGGAACCTCTTGATGTCAAGCTGATGGCATGGTATCCGCTCGGGCACGGAGATAAAGCACTCATCAACGAGCCTGTATTTACCGAACTGGCTGAAAAGTACGGCAAAAGCAATGCGCAGATCATCTTGCGCTGGCATATCCAAAAAGGGCATATTGTTATTCCGGGATCGACGAATCCGGATCATATCAAAGAGAATATCGATTTGTTCGATTTCTCTTTGACAAAGGAAGAAATGGCATCGATTGATGTATTGAATAAACAGAAACGCTATTATATTCCGGATGAATCAAAAGAAGAATCTTATGCTTCGATGCAGCTGGATTTTGATGCACAGAAATGATTTTGAGAAAATCGTCTACATCTCAGACGATTTTTTTGTTTATTTATGGAAACGCTTTCGTTAAGCGAGAAGATGAAGTATCATAAACGTATCAATTGACGACGGAGGAAAAATAATGAAACGATTAGACAACAAAGTGGCGATCGTGACAGGAGGCAATTCAGGAGTTGGAGCTGCTGTCGCAAAAAGATTTGCCGAAGAAGGAGCGAAAGTTGTGATTACAGCTCGACGTGTAGATAAACTTCAGGAAGTGGCTCAAGCCATCGAAGCACAAGGCGGACAAGTGATGGCCGTCGCAACCGATATTTCGAAAAAAGACGATTGCGAACATTTGGTTGAGGTGGTCAAAGAAGCGTACGGACAAGTCGATGTTTTAATCAATAACGCAGGAATTCTTGAAGCCGGTCTGAAACCAATCGATCAATTCGAAGATGATGATCTTGCACGTCTTGTGCAGACGAATACGGCAGGGACAATGTATATGATGCGTGCCGTGCTTCGTGATCATGAAGATCAAATGCCGTTAAGCATTGTCAATGTGGATTCAATTGCAGGATTGCTCGGATGTGGAGGTGCAGCTTACGTTGCATCGAAAGCAGCTGTGCTTGGGATCACGAAACATACAGCGCTGCGTTATGTAGGAACGAGTGTGCGCTGCAACGCCATTTGTCCCGGAACAATCGTAACCCCGATGGTCGCCGGGATGAGCGTTGAGAATATGAATATGGATATGTTTTCGCAAATGTCAAAACATGCCGATTTGAAAGTTCGTCCATGTCAGCCGGATGATGTAGCCAATACAGTGCTGTTCTTGGCAAGCGACGAATCGCAGGCATTGACCGGAAATGTACTTACGAGCGATTTCGGAAGCTCATTGTAAAGAAAGGAAGTTGAATATTATGGCGGTTTTGGAAGTAAATTTTTTTTCGCAGGCACTCTTGCGGCAGACAACGTTTCGGGCAATCCTTCCTTGCGATAAAATGTATTTTGACGGTGTTGCCCGACCTCAAAAGCCGTTTAAAACCTTGTATTTGCTGCATGGGGTATTTGGAGATTATACCGATTGGCTCAACGGAACGAGAATCCAGCGCTGGGCGCAAGATCGTAATTTGGCAGTCATCATGCCTTCAGGAGAAAATAAGTTTTATGTTGATCATACCAAGTCGAGCGATCAGTTTTCAAAATTCATCGAAGAGCTTGTTTTTGTCACACGCAATATGTTCCGATTATCGGATAAGTACGAAGATACGTTTATAGCCGGACTAAGTATGGGTGGATACGGAGCAATAACCAATGGCTTGAAGTACAATACGTTGTTTTCGCATATTGCAGGACTTAGTTCCGCATTGCATATCGACACGTTTGCTGATGCAAGAGAGGATGATCCGATGCCGATCTTGCGCCGTTCTTATTTGGAAAGTGTTTTCGGTGATCTGAACCAGCTTCTTGGTTCGGATAAAGATTTCCACACTTTAGCGAAAAATCTTGCAAAGCAAGGAGCGCCACTGCCGAAAATTTATTTGACCTGTGGTACGGAAGATGATCTTATGGCGTGCAATAAAGTATTTCGCGACGAGCTTGAATCGCTTGGTTATTCGGTGACATGGAAAGAAGGGCCGGGAGGTCATGAATGGGATTTTTGGGATCGGATGATTCTTGATGTGCTTGAATGGCTTCCGCTTGATGAGGCAGAACAGGCAGTATCAAGTGGTCATGTCACGGAGAATCAATCATGAGCAAAGCAATCTTGTTGGATGTGGATGGTACATTGCTTAACAGTGCCAAGCAATTGACCCCACGTACCAAAACGGCGCTGATCAATGCGCAAAAACAAGGGTGGAAACTTGTACTCGCTTCGGGAAGGCCGACCAATGGCTTGGTCCATCTTGCTCAGATGCTTGAAATGGACCGATTTGGCGGGGCATTGGTTGCTTTTAACGGGAGCAAGGTCCTGGATGCCAAATCGCACGAAGTGCTATTTGAGCAGCCGATAAACGTTAAAGAAAGCAAAGCAGTGCTCGAACATATGAAAAAATTCGATGTGATTGTGATGATCGATCACGATGAATATATGTATGTCAATGATGTATTTAAAAAGATCGAACGGGATGGAAAGCCGTTTGAAGTGGTTGAGTATGAATCACGAAGCAATCATTATTTGCTTTGCGAAAAAGAGGATCTGGCGTCTTTTGCGGATTTTCCGCTTAACAAAATTCTTACTGCAGCTTCGCCATCGTATTTGAAGGAACATTATGAAGAAATGGCTGCTCCGTTTCGCGAATCTCTCAACAGTATGTTTACGGCAGATTTCTATTATGAGTTTACGGCAAAAGGCATCGATAAGGCACAAGCTTTGTGCCAAACTATGGAAAAGTTAGGCTGCAAGGCTGAAAATATGATTGCCTTTGGGGATGCGCAAAACGATCGTTCCATGCTGGAAATGGCAGGAATCGGAGTGGCGATGGGCAACGCAACCAATGAACTGAAAGAAATCGCAAATGTTGTCACAGATTCGAATGACGAAGATGGGATTGCAGCCTATTTAGAGCAGTATGTGCTGGCATGAATGTTTTTATAATTTCGAAATCGGAATTTGCAAGTAAAAGATTCGATGAATTCATTTGAATAAATGTTATAGGCAAAATAGTACAAATAAAAAAAGAAAGTGTTAAAATCTAAAATATAAGGAAGATATTTGCATATCTCGGACCTGCATGCTGAATGAAAGGATCGATGTGTTTTCTCCTAGCAGATCTTGGCCCGTTACTCCTTATTGGTTTTAGTGAACACGGATGGGAACACATCAAGGTAATGCGCTATGACAAAAGAACAATTCAAAGAAGCATTGGTTGAAAAAATCGGAGGAACTTCATTTGGAGATGAAATCATCGAAGAATTGACGGTAGACTTCGATCCACAAAAATACGCTCAAAATGCGAAAGACAAATTAGACGATCGTACAGGGGCGATTTTAGGCTGGGCTCATAAGTATTACGAGAATGGCGAGTACGCCAAAGCAGCTGCTGAATATGAAAAAGCTTGCGTCGTAATGAAAGCTTTAGAAGCAATCAAATAGGCATAACCGGAAAAAAGAAGGAGCTCCTTCTTTTTTTTATTGACTTTTATATCGGTAGACGATATATTCTTTATAGATATAACGAATAACGATATATTGAGAGGTGAACTATGGAACAGGATTTACCGTTGACGGAATCAATCTTTTATATTTTGCTTGTTCTTCATCGTCCGCTGCATGGGTACGGGATTTCAAAAGAAGTGGAAGAAATGACGCATGGACGTGTTGTGTTAGGTGCGGGAACATTGTACGGAGCCATTAAAAACTTATTGAAAAAGAGATGGATCCAAATTTACAAAGAGGAAGAAGATGCGCGCAAGAAAAAGGAATACATCCTTACCGAAGAAGGCAAATGTATATTTGAAGAAGAAGTAAAACGTTTGGGAAGCATGCTGCAAGACGCAAAAAGGAGAAATTATGAGAAAGTTTAAGATAATGTTCGATAAGGATAAGGAAATTGAATGGCTTGATGAAATGTGTCGAAAAGGCTGGGCAGTGAAACGATTTAAATACGGATTGTATACATTTGAACCATGTGCTCCGGGCGAATACATATTCGATACGGATCTGAATGACAAAGGATTGTATGTTTCGCAAAGCTATCGTGATTTGCTTGAAGAGATGGATATCGAGTTTTTATGCAGTTCGGGATTCTGGTTTCTTGTAAGGCGAAAGGCTGTTCTTGGCCCATTCGAGCTATATACCGATTATGAATCGAAAATTGCGCAATATCGGCGTATTCGCAATATGTTTAAAGGAGGTGCTGTGCTGGAACTCCTGCTTATGTATATAGAGCTGGGGATATTTGCGCTTAAACACGAACCGATGGCTTTGATTTTGGGAATCCTGCTTTTGGTGATGTTTTTTGTATTGTTTAAGGCTGCATTGACAATGGATGATCGTCTTGCGGTATTAAAAGCGAAATCAGAAGGGGAAGATGTAAATTGCATAATGGCTCAACGCATGCAAAAAGTACGCAAGATGCTTATGGTTGGTGTCGTGATTTCATGTCTTGGGCTTTTAAAAATTTTTCCGTCACCTTTTAGCGATCTTTTGGCTGGAGCAGGTACCGGTATAGAATTGGTTGCTTTGATCATTTTCGGATGGCGTAAAAGGTCGCGGAACATGATATAATCCTATTAACGAAGGAGGATATGTTAAGTTATAAGAAATATAGAAAAAGTATATAAATACGGCATAATGTGTTCATAAAGAAAGGGTTGTATTTATGAACACAAAGAATATCACAAACTATAAACCTAAAGAAGAACTGGTGCAGGACATTCTTTCTATTCTACACGTATTCAGTTGTAGATTATATGGTTTACGAAAGTATAAGAAACAAATCAGGGAGGATGAGGAGATTGCTAAAGAGCTTCAAAACGGAAATTGATCCGACTTTGGAACAGAAACAAAAGATCCATCAAACGATCGGAACATGCCGATTCGTTTATAACTTTTACCTTTCGCATAACAAAGAAGTCTATGAAGCAGAAAAGAAATTTGTCTCCGGCATGGATTTTCAAAAATGGCTCAATAATGTTTATTTGAAAGAGCATCCTGAATTTTCATGGATCAAGGATGTTAGTTCCAAATCCGTCAAACAGAGTATCATGAATGCCGATAAAGCGTTCCGAAACTTTTTCAAACATCAAACCGGTTTTCCTAAATTCAAGAAAAAAGGGACATCCGATGTAAAGATGTACTTTGTTAAGACGGATGCCAAGGCCGTCATCTATTGCGAACGTCACAGGATCAAGATCCCGACTCTAGGATGGGTAAGACTGAAAGAAAAAGGGTATCTTCCTACCACAAAATCAGGAATGGTGATCAAAAGCGGCACCGTTTCCATGAAGGCAGGAAGATATTATTCCTCGGTGGTGGTAGAAATACCTGACACTCCTTCGGTTAAAAACAACGAAAATGAAGGCATCGGAATTGATCTGGGATTGAAGGATCTTGCGATTGTTTCCGATGGCAAGGCCTATAAAAACATCAATAAATCAGCAAAAATAAAAAAACTCGAAAAACGACTGCGTAGAGAGCAAAGAAGTCTTTCACGCAAGTTAGAAAATACAAAGAAAGGAGAGTCTACTCAAAAAAATATCCAAAAACAAAAGCTCAAGGTACAAAAGCTTCATCAAAGAATGGACAATATCCGTACGGATTACATCAATAAGACAGTATCAGAGATCGTGAAAACCAAGCCATCTTATATTACTGTAGAAGATTTGAATGTAACCGGGATGATGAAGAACAAGCATTTATCAAAAGCAGTAGCTTCCCAAAAGTTTTATGAGTTTAGAGTCAAACTGGAAGCGAAAAGCAAAGAAAGAGGCATTGAATTGAGGATCGCTGACAGGTGGTATCCATCATCGAAAATGTGCCACTGCTGCGGAAGTATCAAGAAAGATTTAAAACTTTCAGATCGAGTGTTCCGCTGTCAATGTGGTTATGTTGAAAACAGAGATCTCAATGCAAGTCTTAATTTAAGAGATGCAACAACCTACAGCATTGCGTAACGAACAAGCAAATGTAGGTATGTACCGAAGGCTGATTCGGGAAATTACGACTGTGGAGTGTACAAGAACTTGTGAGTAGTGTTGCCGCTTACGGAATACAAAAGCATACACGAAGAAGCAGTAAGAAATATCCGTGAGGATTTCAATTCTCGATGTGTTTGAGTATGTTTAGACACATTTTGAGTAGCAGGGGTTGCTATGAGCATTACAGTGAACTTGTATTATACGGGAAAAGACGGAAATGCGAAGAAATTTGTTAAAGAAATGATCGAGTCCGGTACGGTTGCCGCAATAAGAGCTGAAGACGGAAATGAAAAATACGATTACTTCTTCAGCGTGGAGGATCCGGAAACGGTGCTGTTGATCGATCAATGGCGCGACCAGGAAGCGATTGATGTGCATCATGCTTCGCCGATGATGAAAACGCTGGCTGAATTGCGCGATAAATACGACCTTCATATGCATGTGGAGCGTTTCAAACCCATTTCCATGGAAACAAAAGACGAAAAATTTTTAAGAAAATGATCTCCTTCGGATGAAGTGAGCTTTCTTTTTAGATATAATAAATCGAAATGAAAGAAGGAGAAAGATGTCAAAACAAAAAACGATGATTTTTGTGGATACTGAAAATATCGGCCATTCGATACCGAATAAGATCCCCAAATCAATCAAAGTATATTTTTATATAAAGGATAAAAACATTCTTCCGAAAGTGTATCCGAACTGTATGCAAAAACAAATCAAGCTGATTGATTTGGCGACTCGAAGCACAAAGACGAAAAACGAAATGGATCTTGCTCTTGTAACGCAGCTAAGCATTGCAATCGCCGGACATAAAAAGAAAAGGAAATATGTTGTTCTTTCCAACGATAAAGGATATGATTATCCGATTTATTTGCTGCGGAAATCTTATGGCGTGCAGCTTTGCCGTGTTTGCTGTTCGTTGAAAGAATATATTGATCCGTTAGAAGAAAAAGAGGAGAGCGAGCCGAAAAAAGAGGAGATACCTGTACAGGAGATTGAAATTTCGAAAAAAAACGTACAAGATACCGACGAGGAAAATTACTCAAAGGCTTTGTTTAAAAAATATGATGATTTCGAAAAGTACCGTAAGGCCCAAAAGCCGGGACAGAAAAAAAGATTTCGCAAGTATCGACAAATGTATGATGGAGGAAGCAAGATCTGGATCGAATTCGATCCGTATACGAACATGTGGGTACCGTTTTTATCAGGCGTACGTATGGAAGAAATCAAGGCGGATGTCGATCCGAAAATCGTTTCAGCCAAACAAACAAAATGGATTGAAAAAAACGGGAAAGTTTGATATTTCAGTCGAAATAAAATACAAAAAGATTCGAAAAAATTATTCGAATCTTTTTTATCGTGCCATTCATGTTGGAAAACGGCGAAAGAGAAACGAAACACTGTAACAACTTTTATTTCTTCGTTTTTATTTTCGATAGTTTTGTTAAAATGAAAACGAAAGTAAGAAAAGGAGAAATGGGTATGAGCAAAATTGTATTTTTGGATGTTGACGGAACACTGATCGACTATTCGGCAAAGTGTCCTGATTCGGCAAAGCTTGCGGTCGATCAAGCTCGTGCAAACGGACATAAAGTTTATATTTGTACGGGATGCTCGAAAGCGGAAATCGAACAAAGAGATCTTCCGAAACTTGACGGAATGATTGGCGGAAACGGCGCATATGTAGAAGATAATGAAGAAGTCGTGATGCATCAAGGACTTTCCAAGGAAGATGTCAAACATATTGTGGACTGGTGCAATGAAAAAAAACTGGGATTTTATTTGGAAGCAAATTCCGGAATGTACGCCAATGAGTATATGAAAGAGCAAGGGCCGACCGTCATGTTCCGCTACGGAACAGGAAAGGGTGCGGATGAAATGACCGCAAAAGAAGCGGCGGCCAATTTTGTGAATAGTTTCATTTATCTTGAAGGAGAAGATTTATATCGTGATGATGTAAATAAGATCAGCTTCATTTTATCGGACTATCAAGATCATTTGGACTCGAAAAAAGAGTTTCCGCATTTGATTGCCAATACATGGGGTGGAAAAGGAGAACTCGCTTTATTCGGGGATCTCGGACCGACAGGAATCACAAAAAAACACGCCATCGAAGTATTGCTCAAGCATTTAAATGCAAATCAAAAAGATACGATTTCGTTTGGAGATGCGAAGATCGATCTTTCGATGTTCGAACTTTGCGACTATAATGTCGCTATGGGAAATGGCGGACCGGAAATTAAAGAAGCTGCCGACTACATCACAGATGATGTCAATGAAGACGGCTTGTATAATGCCTTCAAATATTTGAATCTGATTAATTAATTTGCTTGAAAGCTCTTATACGATCATGATTATTGTTTCTTTGCTCTCGGAGCTGTCGAACAGGAACCGACGGCTTGTTGGAAGCGAAAGGAATTGTGAGCGTTAGAATAGAAAAAAAATCGGAAATTTGGTTAACTATATTTGAGCTGAAAAAGCTCACTTCATAATCAAATTCCCTTTCTTAAAACTTTCTTGGAAAAAGGCCCATCGGGGCCTTTT
>KE159697.1:53792-61412 GCA_000403415.2 Firmicutes bacterium M10-2 | reverse complement strand
AAGAAAAAGTATGAATTGGAGTCGTGAAAATAGAAAAATAAAAACGGGCAGCATTCTTACTTCAAGAATACCGCCCGTTTGTCAACAGTCTGAAAAGGCCCATCGGGGCCTTTTTTCTATCTTATTTTTTGTTCATTTCCTGAAAAGACCAGAAAATTCCTTTTGCAAGACGTAAATCCGCATCCGCAAAGTGATTGCCGGGATTCCATTGGAAAATACATGGAATGTGCAGCCGGTGATAAAAAGTTTCGAGTTTTTCCATGATGCTTGCGGTTTTTTGCAAATAAGGATTGCGCGTATTGGTTTCTTTTTTTCCTAATGACAAATAAATGGATCTTGGCTGTCTTTTCATAGAGTGTGCGGTCGCATATTCGTAAAAATCAGGATACCATACCGAACCGGAAGCACAAACGATTGCATCAAACAATGCAGACCGGTAAGAAGTGTAAAGCGCAAATAATCCGCCCATGGAATATCCGGCCACAATAGTATACGGAGTTTCTCCGATGATTGTTTTGCTCCATTTGACGGTTTCTTCTACAATTTGCAGAAAATGATCTGCTCCTCCGCTGAATTGATCGGTTTTCTGCACGATTGGATCGTGAGGCCACAAAGAAAGGTCCTGGTTCCAATTCAGATCAATGAAACCGAGCATATGAAATGACTGAGCCGGATTTGTTTTTCGACACCTTTTTTGTACGGAACCTGCCAGCTGGTGGGGAGCGATCAAAATGATCAAAGGGACGTTTTTTTCTTCACATGTCCATAGGGAAACTCTTCGCCCATGGATCGTCTTTTGTATTTCTTTCATTCTTTCATTTTATGCGAAAAACCGATTCTTATGTGTGTTCATGCTTTTGAACGATAAATTTCCGAAAACAAAGACTTTTCTCGTCAAATCTCTGATGTGTCATGGAAAGAATTTTTTAGAAAGTTGGAGTATTAATCAAGAGGACAAAAATCGATCTGTTAGAAAAGGATTGGATGCAATTTCAATTTAACAATACAGATTAATATATGCAGAACCGCCGGAACGGCGGGGATAGCCCGGAGATACTCAACGCGTTCGAGTTGTTGACCGAAAACCTCGTGACTTTAGTCATGAGAGGTTCAGGGGTCAAAATAATTTCACCGAAAGAAAAAAGGCCCCGACGGACCTTTTTCCAAGAAAGTTTTAAGAAAGGGAATTTGATTATGAAGTGAGCTCTTATCTAGCTCGGCTATATTGAAACATAATTGTTTTTCTTTCTCAATTGTTATGCTTTTTAGATGTCATTTAGTAAATGCTGTTCGATGAATGCAGCCACGCCGTCTTCGTTGTTGGAAGGGGCTTTGTACTTTGTATGTTCAAACAAAAGGGGATTGGCGTTTTGCATCGCTACGCCGATTGTTTCTTGAAGCATATCGAGATCGTTGAGCTCGTCCCCGAAAGAAAGAATCTCGTTTTGAGAGATACCGGTCTTTTCGCAAAGCCGGATGATTCCTTGTCCTTTCGAAACGCGAGAATCCATGAATTCAAGCAGAACAGGTGTCGAACGAACCATATAGTAATCCGGATGATCAAGCGTATGAGTCTGCAAAAAAGCATCCAGATCTTCTTTATCCCAGCTTGTTAAGAGCTTGTTGATCGTTTTGGTATGATAGGGCTTGAGTTCATCGACCACGATTGACAGTAAATTCCTTTTGGCGATTTCTTCGGCATGATGATCGATGCGCATAGCGTGAAGTTCGTCTTGATCGTACACATAAGCGTTACAAGGCTGTCCCTGTAAGAAGTCCAAAATAGGCTGAATATGTTTTCCGTCCAGTTCGTAAATGGATTCACATGTGTCGTTTTTCAGATCCATGATCATTCCGCCGTTGAAGCCTATGATCAAATCGGTATACGGTTCGATATGCCAAAGAGGAAGAAGCTGTTTGACTGCGTAAGGTGTCCGTCCGGTGCAGATACCGAAGCCGATTCCTTTTTCTTTAAGATGCTTCAAAATTTCGATCGTATGTTTCGATACGTGTTTTTCATCATTGAGCAAGGTTCCGTCCAGATCGACGAGTACGAGTTTGATTTGTTCCATAAGGATTCCTTTCTTTTTTGTTCATCTATATTCTAAGGGAAATGAATCGGGTTTTCTATAGATCGCTTTTGAAGATGAAAATGGTGTGCTACAATAAATGCATGACAAACAAAGAAAAATTCATAGAAATTTATAAAGACAAGATCCATCGCGAAGGAGCGGACAAGTTTTTAGAGTATTTGTGTTCCAAACATTCGGATTTTTTTGAAGCTCCGGCTTCTACAAGATTTCACGGCAACTACAAAGGCGGGCTTGTGGAACATTCATTGCATGTTTATGAATGCTTAAAAGATTACTTGGAAAGAGAACGATGCAAGAATGAGTACAAAATGGATTATTCGGATGAATCAATTGCGATCGTGGCTTTGCTGCATGATATTTGTAAGATCAATGTGTACAAGGAATCAACGCGAAATAAAAAGGTCAATGGACAATGGGTTCAAGTCCCTTATTATGAATTTGATGATAAAATTCCGTTCGGACATGGAGAAAAATCGGTTTATATTCTCCAAAGCTATTTTCATCTCACTCGCGAAGAAGCATTCGCAATCCGTTATCATATGGGATTTTCCAACGAAGATCCTGCACGCAATGTCGGGTATAGCTTTGAACACTTTCCCTTATCGTTCGCTTTAAGCACAGCGGATATGGAAGCAACATACTTTTTAGATCGAACCGAAGAATAAGGCAGGGATATTTTCCCTGCCTTTATAGTTTTCTTTGAAGGGAAACGGCTTTTCCCAAAATCGTGATGTCTTCTTTTCGGCAAACGATTTCTTTCGGATGGTCGTCTGCATTCCGCAAAACGAGAAGGTGATCATATTGATAAAATATTCGAATCAGAGTTTCTCCTTTGTATTGCACGGCAATGATCGTGCCCGATTTGACTTGTTGAGATGTTTTTTTGAAAAATACGAGATCATTTTTATCGATATGCGCGTATTTCATAGTGTGATCGGTCGCGTACAAGCAAAAATCCGCTTCAATAGACGTATTGATCGTTTGCGCAGTATTGAGAAGGGGAATCGGCGATCCGATTTTTTGTTTTTCTTCAGTTTCGATCCCCATTAAGTAGGAAAAGGGAACATTCAAAGATTCGGCCAGCTTATGAACGATCTTTTGGCTGACCGGACGGCCCTTTTCGATCTTATTGATCGAAGAGCGGGACGTGTATCCCATCATTTTGGCCAATTCATCTTGAGAAAGGCCAAGTTCTGTTCTTCGCTGTTTTACTTTCTCGGCAAGATTCATATTTTTATTATAATGGAAAACAATGGATTTTACATAGGATACATGTAAAAATAGAAATGATTAAGGAGAAAGAGTATATGAAGCAAAATTTACATACCCACAGTATTTATTGCGATGGGAAAGATTCCATTGAAGAAATGGTGCTGGAAGCCATTGATCGGGGATTTGATTCCATTGGTTTTTCAGGTCATGGCTATAATTATCCAAACGATCCTTGTTCTATGTCCGACGAATCCCAACAAAAATATATGGAAGATATTTACCGTGCCAATGATCAATATGAGGGACGAATTCGAATTTATTTGGGAATCGAAGAAGACTCAATCGGACGGCGATTCGATCACAACTCGTTTGAATATATTATCGGCAGCGTACATTTTATCGGTCAGAAAGAATTTGCCCCGATTGACTATTCCGAAGCAAGATTTGCGCAAATCCTTCACGATTGGTTTCACGATGATCTTTTAGCAATGGCGAAAGTTTATTATGAAGCTGTAAAAGAAGTTGCTTCCAGAGAAGAGGTAGATATTATCGGTCATGTCGATTTGATTGCAAAATATAATGAGAACGGAAAGTACTTTGATTTCGAAGATCCGCAGTATTTGGCTTATGCCTATGATGCGATTGATGTAGGAATCGCCAACGGAAAAATCTTCGAGATGAATACGGGAGCAATTGCCCGAGGATATCGTACGATGCCTTATCCGCATATTTCTTTATTGAAATATATTCATGACCACAAAGGGAAAATCTGCATGAGCAGCGACTGCCACAATCGGGCAAATCTTGATCTTGATTTTGAGGTGTGTCTTGAACTTGCCAAGATGGTCGGCTTTAAAGAAATGATGGTTCTTGGCGATGAGGGATTTGTCGCCGTGCCAATCGAAGAAATGAAAGCTTAAATATTGATTAAACGAAAACAATCAGGAAGAAGTGTATTCGGTTTCTTCCTGATTTTTTTTAATCACTTCGTATAAGTCGTTTCTTCTCTGCTTCGCTAAAGGCATTCTTTTGCGAATCTTGTTTACTTCTTCGGTTTTTATGTTAGCAGATAAAATTTTCGGTTCGTTTCCGGCCTCGATCACGATCCTTCCGAAAGGGTCGACAATCATGGAATGGCCATAGCTTTTAAAATTTTTATAGGTATAGCTTGGCGCGCATGCCACAACAAAGATCTCGTTTTCAATTGCTCTTGTCTGAATCAAGGATTGCCAGTGTAAAGGACCGACCTGATCATTAAAAGCGGCCGGCACAAAAAGAATTTCGATGTCTTTGGATAGCAGTCTTGTCAATTCGGGAAAGCGAACGTCATAGCAAACGATAACTCCGCATTGGATCCCGTTGATCGAAAAGGTGACAAATTTGTTTCCCGGTGTAAATACATCACTTTCGAAATAGTCTTTTTTTGTATGGACTTCCAACAAGTGCATCTTGGAGTAATGAGCGATTTCTTTCCCTTTATTGTATATAAAGCATGTATTGTACCATTGGCCGTTTTTCTCATGAGGAATCGTTCCGCCAATTAAAAAGGTATCGTTATTTCGCGAAAATCGAGACATGGCTTCTTTCGCTTGTTGTTCGTACATTCTGGCTTCTATGATTTTTTCATTATCGAAAGGAACAAGCCAAAGCTCGGGTAGTACGCAAACGATACTTGGATCTAATTTTAACTGTGCGAGCTTTTCGATATTTTCTTTGATGTCCTCTTTTGTGTCAAACTGGATCAACGTGATTTTCATAAGATGCCCTTTTCTTTTAAAAATGTATAAATCCCTCCGGTCTTGACACTGGGAACAGGATTGTTTATTTTTTGCAGCACGCGCGGATCGCCATCGATCATTGCTCCTGCAAGAGTGGCGTTTTCAAGCATTTCAAGATCGTTCAAGGCATCTCCGAAAGCGGCATAGGCGTGATGATCGAAGCCAAAGTGATCCATCAGAACTTTGATTCCCTCGTATTTTGAAAGATCGTTTCGCATCAGATCGACTGAAAGATAATTGTACAGCACTTGAATGTCGTTGATTGCCTCAAATTCAGGCCTTTTTGTTTGTGTATCCGTTACGGCAAGGGAAAGAATGCAAAATTCATCGGATTCCCGAGCATCCCTTTGCTCGATACCAATCAAAGAAACTTGTTTTAAAAGCGAACGCATTGCAGAAGTATCTTTCGTGTAAAGCATACAGTTTCCCGCAGCCAGCACGCCGATTCCTTGTGCTCTGGCAAGATCGAACATTTGTTTTACGCTTTCTTTGGGAAGAATATGCTTGAACAGCACATTACGGTCTTTATCGTAGACATAAGATCCGTTTCCGCAAACGTAACCATCCCATTCGATTACATCGTGGATATGTAAATTTTCCAGTAGAGGCCACGCCCTTCCCGAACATAAACAAATTTTGATTCCTTTCTTTTTCAGCTCATGAAGCATTTGCATATGTTTTTGAGGAATTTGTTTGGCTTCGTGGTCATAAAGTGTTCCGTCAATATCGAAGAAAATAGCTTGTATTGGTTGATGTTCTTTATTCATGCTTTTATGATAAGCGATACTAAAAGGTATATCAATAAAATGTTTGTATAGATGAATTGAAAATATGACTATATTTGTATAGATTTTTGAAAAAATTGATTAGACAATTAAATGTTTTTTTTCTATAATAAAAGCGCCAAACGAAAAGTTTGAGAAAAGAGGAGCAGTATGGCTATTATTCAACTACAACCGGCCTTTAAGGATTACTTGTGGGGCGGTACAAAATTAAAAGAAAACTATAATAAAGTGACAGATCTCGATATTGTCGCGGAAAGCTGGGAACTTTCAGTTCACAAAGATGGTGCCAGCGTTGTTGCAAGCGGTCCGTACAAAGGATTGACGTTTCCTCAATATTTGGAAAAAAAGGGAAAAGGGGTTCTTGGAACAAATTGCGAAAAATTCGATCGGTTTCCGATCTTGATCAAATTTATCGATGCGTTACAGCCATTATCGATCCAGGTTCATCCGGACAATGAGTATGCGCTGCGCGTTGAAGGGGAATACGGAAAAACGGAAATGTGGTATATCCTCGACTGTGAACCGGACGCATCGTTATATTTCGGTGTCAATCGGGAAATTTCAAAAGAAGAATTCAGAAAACGCATTGAAGAGAATACACTGCTCGATGTCTTGAAAGTCGTTCCGGTCCATAAAGGAGATGTTTTCTTTATCAAGGCGGGCACGATCCATGCGATTGGGGCCGGGATCCAAATTTGCGAGATCCAGCAAAACTCCAATACGACTTATCGCGTGTATGATTTCGGCCGTGTCGGAAAAGACGGAAAACCTAGAGAACTTCATATTGACAAAGCGATTGATGTATCGAATCTGACACCAATCGAATCGGATTTCAAACCTTGCGGACCACATGTGAAAGACGAAGAAGCAGAAACCGCAATGCTTGCATCTTGTGAATATTTCACGACATTCGAAACGACCGTTCACGGAAAAGTTTCGATCAATGTGGATGAAGAATCTTTCGGATCCATTATTGTAACCGAAGGAGAATGCACCATTACCAACGGAGAAGATGTTATTCATGCCCGTAAAGGAGATTCGATTTTCGCAGATGCCGGATCGGGAAACGTAACGATCGAAGGAAATTGTCAGTACATTTATACGTGCGAATGAAAAAGGGAGGCAAGATGCCTCCTTTTCATTTGATCCAAACTTTTTCGATTTGAGCAATGTACATATCATGGAAGTCTTTTTCCGGATAAATCGTTTTCATAAGCACTTGATCTTTGAAATACTTTTCTTCGACAGGGGCTTGGTACAACGTGCGGCACAACAAAGTGATTTTTGCTTCTTCGAAAGCAATTCCCTGATCGATTGCGATCGGATGCAGATTTGTTTTTGCTACCTTGTCCTCGTCTTTTCCGCTATGAGAACCCAAATACGCAAGATCTTTTTTATATTGCGCATCGAAAATCGTTAAAGTGAAGTATGGATTTGTATCCATGAACCGTTTTGTATAGCGCTGTGGGCGAATGTATACGATTGCTGTAGGCAGACCACCTGCATGTCCCCACAAAGAACCGAGATGGCCCCAAGAAACGGTCATCGTGTTCCATCCGGACTCTTTTGTTCCCGCAGTAACCAAAGCCCAGTCTTTGGCGAAAAACTCATAAGCTGAATAATCAAATTGTTTTGGGTCGATTTCACGCATAGTGCTATCCTGCTACTCAAAATGTGTCTAAACATACTCAAACACATCGAGAATTGAAATCCTCACGGATATTTCTTACTGCTTCTTCGTGTATGCTTTTG
>KE159697.1:0-51052 GCA_000403415.2 Firmicutes bacterium M10-2 | reverse complement strand
TTTTCTGTTTGTATTCCTTTGAATTGTAGATACTGGTCGTAAGTATAATATCTTCTATCAGTAGGAGTTCGATGAGCTTTCAATATTTCTTCTCTATCCCATCTCTGCAATGTCTTGACTGATACACCCAATAACTCGGCAAAATCTTTAGGTTTATAGTTTGTGATATTCTTTGTGTTCATAAATACAACCCTTTCTTTATGAATACATTATGCCGTATTTATACACTTTTTTTCTATATTTCTTATAACTTAACATATCCTCCTTGTAAGGGTTATTGTAGCGTAATTTCTTTTCTTTTTGTGAAGTTTTTCTCTTACTTTATTATTAGATGGAACCGATTATAATATATTAAGTGCATATGAAGGAGAACAATATAAATGTTGAATATACAATCTGAGGCGCAGCGTTGTCTGCAATGCAAGATTCCCCGCTGCCAAAAAGGATGTCCGATCCAAACCGACATACCAAAAGCAATCGCACTTTTTAAATTAGGAAAGCTGCAGGAAGCCGCACAAATGCTTTTTGATAATAATCCGCTTTCTCTGATTTGTGCGATTGTCTGTGATCACGATAAGCAATGCGAAGGTCATTGCGTAAAAGGAATCAAGGAAAGTCCTGTGGAATGGGGCTCGATCGAACACTTCATATCGGATACGTATTTGGAACGTGTCCAAGTCGAAAAAGCGGAACCGACAGGAAAACATGTCGCAGTGATCGGCGCAGGTCCGGCCGGCATGGCCGCAGCCATCGAACTTGCCAAGCTCGGTCATGAAGTGACTGTATTTGAAGAACAAAGCGAAATCGGCGGAATGCTTCGTTACGGAATTCCCGAATTCCGCCTTCCCAAAAGCATTCTCGATCGCTACTTCAAGAAAATGAAATCTTTGGGCATCAAATTCCGTCTGCATACAGCTGTCGGCAATTCCATTACGATCGAAGATATGCTTCGCGATGGCTACGATGCCGTATTGATCGCAAGCGGCCTTTGGCGTGCCCAAGCTTTGCATGTACAAGGAGAAACGCTTCCGAATGTCTGCTACGGCATCCATTATCTGGCAAGTCCCGAATCGTTTGAGATCGGCAATCGTTTAGCTGTAATCGGTACCGGAAATACCGCGATTGATGTCGCTCGTACCGCACTTCACAACGGGGTAAGTTATGTGACATTGTACGCACGCCGCACTCAAAGCAACGCAGATCCGAAAGAAAGAGAACTCGCTCTTTTGGAAGGGGCGCAGTTTAAATCAGGAATGCAGATTTCAAAGATTACCGATGAAGGGCCGATGTTCAAGACTGTGCATTTGGATGAGAACGGCCAAATCGTTTCCGTTGAAGAAGAGGAAGTATTGGAACCTGCAGATTTTACGATCATTGCCGCAAGCCAAGGACCGATGTCCAAATTGATCAATACGACAACAGGTCTTGAAGGCAATGAACGAGGACTTTTGAAGGTTGATGAAAATCAGACGACCGTTCCGGGAGTGTTTGGAGCCGGTGATGTCGTTTACGGAGGACGTACTGTTGTCGAAGCTGTGGCCGATGCGAAAAAAGCCGTTTTCCAAATGAATGAATATCTCAAAAACAAATAATCGAGCGGAAGCAAAGACTTCCGTTTTTTTTATGCCTTTCGTACAATGAAGGAAACAAAGAAAGGCGGACTCTTTATGGTCGAACTTGAACAACTTATTACGGAACAACCCAATAAAAAAAGTGCGAATTTCAGCGAAATGTCGCTCGAACAACAAATCAACACGATGAATGATGAAAATATGAATGCGGTACGCTGTTTGGAATCTCAAACAACCAAGATCAAACGTGTGATCATGGAAACAAGTGCTGCCCTGAAAAAGGGCGGACGTCTTATTTATATCGGAGCCGGGACAAGTGGCATGATCGGTTGGCTCGATGCTTTGGAATGTCCGCCCACGTTCGGAACCGAGCCCGAAAAAGTTCTTGGACTGCTTGCCGGAGGAGTGGACGGATTTTCCAACGCCCGTGTGGAAGATCACAAAGAAAACGGAAAAGCGGATCTGGAACGGATAGCCCTTACCGAAAACGATATGGTTGTAGGTTTAGCGGCGAGCGGGCGCACCCCGTATGTTCTCGGAGCACTCGAATACGCCCAAAACGTCGGAGCAAAGACAGCCGCTGTCGTGTGCAATCCAAACAGTTTAATCGCAAAAATGTGCCCGTTGACAATCGAAGCTGTAGCCGGTCCGGAAGTTTTAACAGGATCGACTCGTTTAAAGGCGGGAACAGCCACGAAACTTGTCTGCAATATGATCAGCACGTTGAGCATGGCGCAGCTTGGCAAAGTGTATAAAAATTACATGGTGGATGTGCAGCTCTCCAACGAAAAGCTCATTGATCGGGGAGTGCGTATCGTATGCGAAACAATCGGGTGTACGCGAGCCGAAGCCGTATCTCTTATTCAATCGGCTGATGGACAAATCAAGACAGCGATTGTTATGGGGAAAAAGGGTTGCTCGAAATCGTACGCAAAGGCACTGCTCGACAAGGCAGACGGAAGGATCGAAGCGGTATGAAAAAGGGTTTGTACCGATTGGAAGAATACTTTAAATATCATGCGACCGAAAGCGAAAAGGAAGTGCTTCGATTCATTCTTCATGACCCGCAAAAGGTTGTCGGTATGGACATTCACACACTGGCCAAACAATGTTTCTGCAGTGCAGCGACAATTGTGCGCATATGCAAGAAAAACGGGTTTTCAGGTTTTAAAGAACTTAAGATCGCACTCGGAAACGATATCAACTTCTCCGAACAGCTGCACCAGATTCGTTTGGAAGCGGATCCCAATGAGAAGCTGCCTGCACTTGTTGCCAAAGTTCTCAATGCCAATCTTGTTGCTATTCGAAACATTTACAGCCTTCTTGATTTTGAAGAGCTTGAACAAATCGTGATCCATTTGCTTCAGTGTCGTTATGTGTACTTGTTCGGAATCGGAGCCAGCTATCTGGTTGCCAAGGATTTTCAACAGAAGTTCGAACGCGTCAATAAACGGACGTTTTTGTATGAAGATATTCATATGCAGATGGTCAGCTCCACAAATCTCGATAAAGGCGACATCGCAATCATCATTTCGTATTCCGGGCAAACCAAGGAAATTCTCGATGTGGCACGCAATGTGAAGCTTTGCGAAGGAATTTTGATTTCCATCACAAAATACGGAACCAATCCGCTTGCGTCCATGAGTGATTACACACTCTATGTGCCTACGATCGAAAAGCCGTTGCGCATAGGCGCCAGCTCAAGCCGAGTATCTCAGCTATCGATTGTCGATATCGTATACAACACGTATCTTTCGATGAAAAAAGACGAAGCGATGAAAAAAATCGTTTCCACGAATAAGCTGCTCGAAAAGAAAATCGAAGAGAAGAAACAGGATTGAAAGCGATTTCAGATGATTTTTGAAACAACAACCGAAATCCGCTCGGGAAAGTTTAAAAGGATGAAACAAAATTTCATAATTACCCATATATATTGTAAATAAACTCCGAATTGTTTAAATTGAAATCAGGAGGAGAAAGCCATGATTGATTTCAAAAAAATGACAACCGAACAGGAAAATCCAAGAACATCAGGATTGAGTTCGATGGAGTTAAGGGAAGCCATTGAGGTGATGAACGAGGAAAACATGAGAGCGGTGACGTGCATCGAATCGCAATACGATAAAATCGAGCGCGTGATCGAAATCGCGCAAGATGCGTTAGCACAAGGTGGTCGGATTATTTATATGGGTGCGGGAACAAGCGGCCGGATCGGTCTGCTTGATGCGGTAGAATGTCCCCCGACTTTTGGGGTCGACGACAATACAGTGATCGGACTTATTGCCGGAGGGCAGCACGCATTTATCAAAGCCGTAGAAGGTGCCGAAGACAATAAAGAACAAGGAAAAACAGATTTGCAGGTAATCGATCTTTCCCCGATCGATCTTGTGATCGGACTGGCTGCCAGCGGCAGGACACCGTATGTGATCGGCGGATTGGAATACGCACAAAAACTTGGATCCAGAACCGCAGCTGTCGTATGCAACTGGGAAAGCGAAATCGCAAAAATTTGCCCGTTGACAATCGAAGTGGTTCCGGGTCCGGAAGTTTTGACAGGATCGACTCGTTTAAAGGCAGGAACGACCACGAAGCTTGTCTGCAATATGATCAGTACGCTGAGCATGATCCGAATCGGAAAAATTTATAAAAACTATATGGTTGATGTGAAGATGACCAATGAAAAACTCGTGACACGAGGAACGAATATCGTCATGGCTGTGACCGGATGCTCGAAAGAGCAGGCACAAAACGCTCTCAAAAATGCAGATGGACAAGTCCGTGTAGCAATTACGATGGTCTTGATGGGCTGTTCGAAAGAGCAGGCACAAAACGCTCTGGATCGGGCAGATGGATGTATCGGGAATGTGGAACAGGAGGTTCAAGTATGACAAATCTCGAACTCGCAAAACAAATTGTTACTTTGCTTGGCGGCCCTGGCAATGTCACCAAGACAGCACACTGCATGACACGTTTGCGTGTCACTGTCAAGGATGTAGATCGGGTCGATACAAAATCGTTGAAAAGATTGGAAGGCGTTTTAGGACTTGTTGTTGAAGGAAACAGTCTGCAAATTGTGCTTGGACCCGGAAAAGTGAAAAAAGTAACAGATCTTTGCATTGAGGAATTCAAACTTCCAAAAGGCGGAAATACAAACGATTGGCAGGAAAACAAGTCCCGCATTAAAGAAGGGCAGAAGGAAAACAAGTTCAAGAGGATCTTGAAACTGATTTCCGAAATTTTCGTACCGCTGATTCCGGCGATTATCGCGGCCGGATTGTTTAACGGATTTGCCAGCTTGCTGGCACAAATGATGGCTGATGGAGTCGTGAGCGGATCGTTCTTTACGATGCTCCAGCTTATCCTGTCGCTGCTCGGCAATGCGTTTTTAGGATATTTTGCGATTTATACCGGAATTTACGCGGCCCAAGTATTTGGCGCAACACCCGCATTTGGCGGAATGATCGGTGCCATCAGCATTGGTGCCAATGTGGTGGAAATTTCGAAAATGGTCGGTTTGTACAACGAGGCAGAACCTCTCGAATCGATTTTAACAACCGGAAAAGGCGGGATTATCGGTGTGATCTTCGGAGTCTGGCTGCTTTCGATTATTGAAAAAAATATCCGCAAGCACGTTCCGGATGTCCTTGATTTGATTGTGACGCCGTTTGTTTCGCTGCTGATTGCCGGTGTGCTCTTCATTTTCGTAATTATGCCGGTGGCAGGTTTTGCCAGCGATGCCCTTGTTTCGGGACTGACGCTGATCATCAATTCGACGCATCCGTTCGTGCGTGTTGTGAGTGGATTTTTATTGGCTGCTCTTTTCTTGCCGATGGTCCTTCTCGGACTTCATCATGGACTGATTCCGATTTATGCGATCCAGCTTGAGCAAATGGGTGGGGTTTCTTTGTTCCCGGTCCTTGCGATGGGTGGTGCCGGACAAGTTGGTGCGGCAATTGCCATTTATTTTATTGCCAAGAAAGTAGGTAACGAACGCCTGAAAACGATCATTACCGGTGCGCTTCCTGCCGGTTTCCTGGGGGTTGGCGAACCGTTGATTTACGGTGTAACGCTGCCACTTGGAAAACCATTTATTACAGCCGGAATCGGTGCCGGTTTCGGAGGCGCGTACATTATGCTTACGCATGTTATGTCCAATGCTTGGGGGCCAAGTGGTCTGGTGGCCATTCCGCTTATGCAAGGGGTCACAGGCATGCTTAACTTCCTGATTGGCTTGTGTATTTCCTATGTAGGCGGGTTTATTATCACAAAGCTTTTCGTACACGATAAAGAGGTAAAAGAGGAAGAGGACATCGAAGCAGACGGAGAGGCCATCAAATCGAATTCAAAGCTTTTTGCGCCGGTTGACGGACAATGTATTGCGCTTTCGCAGGTGCAGGATAATGTGTTTGCCAGTCGGATGATGGGAGATGGTGTGGCGTTTTGTTTTGAAGGAAGCGAAATCGTTTCTCCTTGCGATGGCAAAGTGTGTATGATTGCCGGAACGAAGCATGCGATCGGATTGATCGATGATGACGGAGTGGAAATCTTGATTCATATCGGCCTGAATACGGTCGAGCTCAATGGGCAAGGCTTTACTATGCAAGTTCAGGAAGGACAGGCTGTCAAGATCGGCGATCCGCTTGTACATCTTGACCGTGATTTCTTTCGATCGAAAAAAATCGATTTGACAACGCCGATGATCGTGACAAACGGAATGAATATGCGAATCGTCACACACACCGGTATTGCGGTGGAAAAAGGCGTAACGGAAGTAATCCGCTGCGAAAATTAAAAGAAGATCAAGAGCAGGAGAATTTTCTTGCTCTTTTTTGCACCTCTTTTTTATAATGAAAAAGCGAGGAATTGAATATGACAATGCAAACGAATTTGCTTGCGTGGTATCGAGAAAATGCACGCAAGCTTTCTTTTCGAAAAAATAGGGATCCGTATCGAATCTGGATTTCGGAAATTATGGCGCAGCAAACGCGAATCGAAGCGATGCTTCCGTATTTTGAACGTTTTATCGAGCTTTATCCGAATATTCCGGCTTTAGCTGCAGCAAATGACGAACAGCTTCATAAAGCATGGGAAGGTCTTGGTTATTATTCGCGGTGCCGCAATTTGAAAAAGTGTGCCCAAGTCTGTGTCGAACAATATGATGGCAAGTTGCCGGTGACCAAGAAGCAATTAGCAAGGCTTCCCGGAATCGGCGATTATACATCTGGTGCGATCGCAAGCATCGCATACGGCGAAAAAGTGAGTGCGATTGACGGGAATGTATCACGGGTTTTCGCCAGATTATACGATATTCGTCTTGACATCACAAAAGCAGCGGGAAAAAAGAGAATCTCTGAGCTTGTGGAAGATTCTCTTGTCGATCCGATCCAAGATTATAATCAGGCGTTAATGGAACTGGGGGCGGCAATTTGTACGCCAAGATCGCCTAAATGCACGATTTGTCCGGTACAAGCGTATTGTAAAACAAAAGATCCGGAAAGTTTGCCCGTCAAACCGAAAAAGAAAGCGCGGAAAGTCGAAATAAAACAAATTTATGTGCTTACGGACGGAAAAAAGATCCATATGAACAAGCGAAGCGATACAGGATTGCTTGCGAATATGTATGAATTCGATGAAACGATTCCTGATCCCGATGCGATCGAAAAGAAGATCGATCTGGGAGAATATACTCATATTTTTTCCCATGTGGAATGGCGTATGAGCGCACAACTGTTTTATGTACGTGAAGGAAAAAATTTTTATGATATCGACACAATTGAAAATGAACTGGCTGTTCCTTCGGCCTTTTTGCCTTTTTTTGAAAAAGCGAAGGAAAAACTTGAACAAGAAGAAGATTAACTGTATTATTGTATTAGGTCAGTGATACAGTGAAAGGAGAGAAATGTATGGCAAAAGCTTTTTCAAATGATCGACCCATCTATTTGCAGCTTGTCGAAGAAATTGAACAGGCCATCTTGACCGGTCAGTATGGTCCGAATCAAAAACTTCCGTCTGTGCGTGAATTCGCGGCAATTTACCAAGTGAATCCGAATACGATGCAAAAAGCTTTGCAGGAACTTGAAAAGAAAAAGTTGATCTATACTGAACGAACGAACGGAAAGTTCGTTTCCGAAAACTGTTCTCTGATTGAAGATGTGCGTCAAAAACAGGCACATCAGATCGTGGCCCAATGTATAAAAGATTTGAACGCTTTAGGTTTAAGTGCGAAGGACGCGATCGAATTGTTGAAAAAGGAGAACGAAAATGGTGAAATCGATCGTTGAAATAAAAAATGTATCGAAATCGTACGGAAAAAAACAGGTGTTAAAAAATGTCAGCTTTTCTATTCCGTCCGGAAAGATCATCGGACTGATCGGAAAAAACGGAATGGGAAAAACCACATTGATCAAATTGATCAGCGGATTGTTAAGACCCGATCAAGGACAGATCCGGATCGAACAGGAAAATCCCGGCCCTGTTTCGAAAGCACTTGTTTCCTATTTGCCGGAAAGAACGTATTTGGATCGTTCGATGCGGGTTGATGAAGTGTTGCGGTACTTTCGGGATTTTTATAAAGATTTCGATTTTTCAAAAGCAAACCGTCTGATCTGTGATCTCGGTCTGGACTTGAATATGAAGATTGGCAGTATGAGTAAAGGAATGCAGGAAAAATTCCAATTGATCCTTGTTATGTCGCGCAAAGCGAAACTGTATATTCTCGACGAGCCGCTAGGAGGGGTCGATCCGGCAACGAGAGATTATATCTTAGATACGATTTTATCGAACTTTGACGAAGGATCATCGATCTTGATTTCCACACATATGATTGCCGATATCGAACGGATCTTGGACGAAGTGGTTATTTTGGAAGAAGGCGAAGTAAAACTGATCGAGGAAGCAGACGAATTGCGAACCGGCAACAATTGTTCGATCGATGAGTACTTTCGGAGGACATACGCATGGTAGGAAAACTTTTGAAATATGATCTGAAACGCCAAGGAAAGGTCGTTCTTGTTTATGATCTTATCGTAATTTTAGGGGCTGTGGTGTTTCGAATCTTCAACAATGGGACGAAAGTTCAATCGCTTTTAGTCGGGTTGTTCGCTCTTTTGTTGATGGGGTGCGTGCTTGTTCCGATTCTTCATGCATGGTATGACGCAATCAAACATATATATAAAGACGAAGGGTATCTTACAAATACTTTGCCGATAAAAACGAGAACGATTTATCTTTCGCATTGGAGCAGTTCGATGATCTTGTTGCTGATGAGCATCGTGTGCATGTGTTTGTGCATTATGATCGGGATAGGAACATCAAATTCGATCCACTCCATGATCGATATGGCTGCACAGATGATGGGGATGACCTCTTTGCATTTGATCGTGCTTACTGTAATCGTGTTTTATTTTGAAGTCGCATTCGGACTGAGCGCAGGATATACGGGAATCGTGATCGGATACAGTGCCTATAAAGATAAAGCAGCAAAAGCCGTTCTTTCGGGAATTGTATGCTATATGGTGGGCTCGATTTTATCGATTGCGGCGCTTTACGGATACGGAAAGCTCTTTGATCCGTCTTTATTGTCCATGTTTTCCGATGAGGCCGGCAATCCGGCAATTGTCGCTCCGATATTTTATATGGGAACAGTGTATTATATAATCGTTTGTGTGTGTCTGAATTTGATCAGTTTGAAAAAGTTATCGAACGGAATCGAACTGGAATAAGTAAGCATTGATAGAAATGAAGCGAAATGGCTTCATTTTTTTGTGTTTCGGGAAAAAATGGAAAAAACTGTTGAAAAAGTGATAGTTCTCATGTTTAATGGCATTTGTATTAATGGAATTTTCATAATCCCATTGGCTTTAGACAATGGATAGTTCACCGATTAATCGCAGAGTATGCTATTATAAAATGAACAATAAAAAGGAGGTACTCAATGGCCGGATTTTTAAAAGGTCTTTTTTCGGAAGAGAAAAGAGAACTGAATAAACTAGAAAAAATGGCAGATAAAGTTTTGGCTCTCGAACCGCAGATTTCAAAACTTTCTGATGATGAATTAAAAAATAAAACAACCCAATTCAGAGATCGTTTAGCAAAAGGAGAAACGACAGACGATATTTTATATGAAGCGTTCGCGACAGCTCGTGAAGCCGCATATCGAGTGATCAACGAAAAACCGTATAAAGTGCAGATCATGGGATCCTTGGCAATGAACCTGGGAGATATTGCGGAAATGAAAACGGGAGAAGGAAAAACCTTGACGGCTACGATGGCTGTTTATTTGAACGCCTTGGTCGGAAAAGGTGTACATGTGATCACCGTCAACGAATATCTTGCCGGACGTGATGCGGCATGGATGGGAGAAATCTATCGCTTCCTTGGTTTGACTGTCGGTGTCAACAAGCGTGAACTTTCGCCAAGAGAAAAACGTGAAGCCTACAACTGCGATATTACATACACGACAAACTCGGAACTAGGATTTGATTACTTGCGCGACAATATGGTTACAGATGTAAAGGATCGTGTAATGCGTGGACTTCATATGGCAATCATTGATGAGGTCGATTCGGTTTTGATCGATGAATCAAGAACACCGCTGATCATTTCCGGAGGAAAGAAACAGACTGCCAATTTATATATCGGTGCGGATCGGTTCGTTAAAACGCTGACTGCCCCGGAATATGAAACGGATAAACACACACATGAGAAAACATTGATTTCCGGCGATTATGACATTGACGAAAAGACCCGACAAGTCATGCTTTCGGAAGAAGGCGTAAAAAAAGCCGAGAAATTCTTTAATATTTCAAACTTGTACGATTTGGAACATACGCAGCTTGTCCATCATATCAATCAGGCGCTGCGGGCAAACTACATCATGATGAAAGGTGTGGAATACGTTGTCAACGATGATCAGGAAATCGTGATCGTCGATCAGTTTACCGGTCGTATGATGCCGGGACGTGCATACAGCGATGGGTTGCACCAAGCGATCGAAGCGAAAGAGGGCGTGCCGATCAAAGAAGAAACTTCGACGCTTGCCACGATCACTTATCAAAACTTTTTCCGTCTTTACGAAAAGCTGGCCGGTATGACAGGAACGGCAAAGACCGAAGAAGAAGAATTCCTTTCAACTTACAATATGAAAGTTATTGTGATCCCGACGAACAAACCGGTCGTTCGTGACGATATGTCCGATGAGATCTATGCCCGCAAGGAAGACAAGTATCGCGCTTTGGTTAATCGTGTCAAAGAACTTCATGCGAAAGGACAACCTGTTCTGGTCGGAACGATTGCGGTCGAAACATCCGAATTGATTTCGAAAATGTTGAAAAAAGAAAAAATCCCTCATGAAGTTCTGAATGCGAAAAACCACGCTCGTGAAGCGGAAATCGTCGCAAAAGCCGGACAAGTTGGAGCAGTAACGATTGCGACCAACATGGCCGGACGTGGTACGGATATCAAACTTTCCAAAGAATCGAGAGAGCTTGGAGGGCTTGCGGTGCTTGGATCGGAACGGCATGAAAGTCGTCGTATCGACAATCAGCTGCGTGGGCGTTCCGGACGTCAAGGAGATCCGGGATTCTCTAAATTTTACGTTTCCCTGGAAGATTCTTTGATGGTTCGTTTCGGCGGAGATAAACTTCAAGGACTTTTCTCGAAAATGGGCGATGAGCAGATTGAATCGAAAACAGTGACGAAATCGATTACGATGGCCCAAAAACGAGTTGAGGGTTTCAACTTCGATTCCCGAAAGCAGCTGTTGGATTATGATGATGTCCTTCGTCGGCAACGTGAAATCATCTATGCTCAGCGCAACAAGATTTTGGAAAGCGAAAACGTGCACGATATGGTCAAAGTCATTTTCGAAAAAGTGATCGATCAGACTTTGCAGGCAAATATTTCTGATTCCCGCAAAGGCACAGTGGATATTCCGGGATACGTCAAATCTTTGGAAATGATGGGACTTCAGGATGAACGTTCCATTCATGCAAGCGATCTTGAAGGAAAAAGCTATGATCAGATTAAAGAATACTCTATAAACAAGATTTGGACGGATTATGAAAACGAAATCAAGGATGTCCAAGGTCAGTTCCTTCCGTTTGAAAAGACTGTGGTCCTTCGCAATATGGACCGCAACTGGATCGAGCATATCGACCGTATGGATAAATTAAGAAGCGGAATTTATTTACGATCTTATGCGCAGAATAATCCTCTGCAGCAATATGTGCAGGAAGGCTTCGATATGTTCGAAGAAATGAATCAGCGAATTGATCGCGAAATTGCCTTTTTCTTATTAAAAGTGCGGATTCGAAGAGTGACTACGAAAAAAGAAGAAATCGTAAAAAAAGCCAAAGAAGCCCAAAAAGCCCAAAAAGTCAAAGGAGCACAAGCCTAATGGAACTATATGAATTAAAACAAGCAGTATCTACTCACCTAGAAAAGTTGGACCTTCTAGGTGAGTCACTTTGACCTCGCTCAAAAAGAAAGCGAAATAAAAAAACTTGACGAGCAAATGCTTGGGGAAAATTTTTGGAGCGATCAAAAATCGGCCCAAGCGACAATTCGTAAAAGAAACGCATTGAAAGACATTATCGATTCATACGCTTCTTTGCACGAGGAGCTCGTTTCTTTGAATGAAACTGCAGATGAGTTAAAAACAAGCTTTGATGAAGAATTGATGATGCTTGCTCAGGAAGAATACGAGGAAGTGGATAAAACGTTCGAACAATTCGAAATGAAAGTTCTTCTTTCTCACGAATATGATAACTCCAACGCAATTCTTGAAATTCATCCGGGAGCGGGAGGCACGGAAAGCTGTGACTGGGCCGGAATGTTGTATCGTATGTATACACGATATGCGGAAAAACATGGATACAAAGTGACAGTCTTGGATTATTTGCCGGGAGAAGAAGCCGGTATTAAAAGTGTTACGTTTTTAGTAGAAGGCGAAAAAGCATACGGGTATCTAAAGTCCGAAAAAGGGGTACATCGCTTGGTGCGCATTTCGCCGTTTGATTCCGGAGCCAGAAGACATACGTCTTTTGCTTCGTTGGATGTTATGCCGCAGTTTAATGAAGAAATCGAAATCGAAATCAAACCGGAAGATTTAATCATTGAAACAAAACGGGCATCGGGAGCCGGAGGACAGCACATCAACAAGACCGATTCGGCGATTCGTATGGTGCATAAGCCAACCGGGATTGTCGCAACTTGCCAATCGGGACGCAGTCAGATCCAAAACAGGGAAGAAGCATTGCGTATCTTAAAATCCAGATTGTATCAAAGAGAAATCGAAGAACAAGAAAAAAAGATTGCCGCTCTCAAAGGGGAACAGGCCGCTAACGAGTGGGGATCTCAAATTCGAAATTATGTTCTTCATCCATACAGCTTGATCAAAGATGTCCGTACCGGATGCGAAACGAGCCAAGTACAAAATGTACTGGATGGCGATTTGGACGAGTTCATCTTTGCGTATTTAAAATCTCAAATTCAATAAGCCGTCTTAGGATGGCTTTTTTTAAGAAAGGAGAAAAAATGCCAAAAAAATATATGAAGGATTTTGAAAATCAACAATGGGATTCAAGCGCAATCGATGGGGTGATCCTAGATCTGAGCAATATGGAAAAGGTGTGCACTTATGAGCAAATAATCGATTTGTATGCGTATTGTTTAGTTCACGAACTTTCTTTTCATATACAAAGTCTTCCTGCGCAATTGATCAAAGATAAAAAGCTGTGGAATATTCCTGAAGAAAAACGGAAAGAGCAGGCACAACGGGCACAACTTGAGCTTGTTTTTCCGATCGAACGTTCCTTTTCGACTTGGAACGATTTAAAGCAAAGTGCGTTTCGTTCGTCTTTTCATTTGAATAAAAAGCTTATAGCTTATGCAAGAAAAAAGGGGATGGAAACACTTATGGCTCATGCTTTGCTTCTTTTGGAGCCACGGTTGTTTGTCCCGGTTTTGAAAAACGACGGAAAGCAGACTCCGATGAAAGGTCATCCTGTTTTCGTGGCTCAGCACGCGACCGCAACCTGCTGCAGAGGCTGCCTGGAAAAATGGCATCATGTCCCGAAAGAAAGAAAGCTGACAGCCAAGGAAAAACAAGAAGTCTTAATGCTGCAAAAAGAATGGATTGAAAAAGAACTTGAACGCATTTGAGTAACGTTTTTTTTTACAGAATGGTATCATGATGTCATGAAAAATAAGATACCTTTTAGTAAAATATTCTGGGTCGGCCTCATGCTCTTTTCGATGTTTTTCGGGGCTGGAAATTTAATTTTTGCACCCTTTTTAGGTGTGCAGGCTGCTGCCAATACGCCTTTGGCCCTCCTTGGGTTTATTTGTACTTCGGTCATTGTTCCGATATTGGCAATTATTATCCTTTCGAAATTTAAGGATGGAAAAAGCATGTTATCGACTATTTCAAAACCGTTCGCCATCTTGTTCATGTCTTTAGTGTACTTGCTGATCGGTCCATGTATCGCGATACCACGTACGGCCACAACAAGCTTTGAAATGTTCAATTGGATTTTACCCGACACGAGCTTGTTTCGATTCCTGTTCGCCTTTTGTTTTTTCGGATGCTCTTTTTTTGTTGCCTTGCATCCGAACAAGCTCAAAGATGTTTTGGGAAAAGTGATGTCGCCGATCCTTCTTGTTTTGGTGGGAATCGTATGTGTCGGCTCGTTGATCTTGCCTGATGAAGTCAGTCAGGTGATCGTTCATTATGATCACAATCCTTTTGGGGTGGGCTTTGTGGAAGGCTATCAAACGATGGATATTCTTGCGGCATTTTGCTTTGGCAATGTTATGATCATGAATATTAAAAGCGAAGGTATCCATGGCAAAAAAGCGATTCATGCCATCTTGATCCGAGCAGCACTTATAGCCGGAATCTTGCTTGCAGGGGTTTATGGTCTGCTTGCTTTTTCAGGCATGATGAGATCCGAAACGTTGCTGGCTTGCACGAACGGGGCACAAGTATTGTCAATGCTTTCCGAGCAGTTGTTCGGTTCGTTCGGACAGCTTGTCAACGCAATGATTTTCCTGATTGCATGCTTTAATGTATGCACAGGTTTGTTAAGTTGTGTATCGACGTATTTTCATGAGCTGATCCCGAAGTATTCTTATCAAAGATGGCTGATCGTGTTTACGTTGGCCGGATTGATTGTATCTTGTTTTGGATTGGATGCAATCTTGAGCATATCCGCTCCGATTTTGAATTTCTTATGTCCGCTGGCCATTCTGCTTTTGGTTTACGGGCTTTTCAAAAAAGAATCCGTCGAATAAGTATCCAAGATCTGGATGCTTTTTTTTGAAGTTTTCTTTTCGTTTTGAAGTGAAAAAGGTACAATATGGGCATGAATAGAAAAAAAAGACTTTTACTTGGGTCGTGCGTTTGCTTTGTTCTTGTGGCAGGGTGTGCGGCAAACGAGCAAGAATTGCATTATCGCGAACTTTCAGAGCAGGAATTTTCGGAAAAAGATGCACAGCACGAAGAAGAAAATCATACGACGGAAGAGTCGGGAAATGAAAAAAGCAATCAGCAGCCGGTGATCGAAAACGACGGCAATACGACAACGATTAACGGGATCGTGGTGGTTAACAAGAAATATGGGGTTCCGGCTGATTATGCACCCGGAGAAGATCCGACGGCTTCGGCTGCGCTTCATCAATTGATTGCGGATATGCAATCTTTAGGCTTAGATATTTCTCAAGATTACAGCGGATTTCGTTCTTATGAAACGCAAGCAGATCTTTATTCGTCTTACGTAAATGCTTATGGGCAGGAACAAGCGGATACGTTTTCGGCGCGGCCGGGATATTCGGAACATCAAACAGGACTTGCTTACGATTTAAAACATACAAATGGTATGCTGGTAGAAAACGAAACAGAAGCCCAGTGGCTCTTAGATCATGCGGATGAATACGGATTTATCGTTCGCTATCAAGAAGGAAAAGAAGCAATCACGGGATATGTTGCCGAACCTTGGCATATTCGTTATATAGGCGAAGAAGCAACTGACATCAAAAATTCCGGGTTATGTTTGGAAGAATATTTGCACATTGAATAATAAAAGGAGAGAGAAAGGGCATGGCAGAAAAAACATACGAGAAGGTGACCGGATTTATCAAGGAAAATATCATTTCGGGAGTGTACGGTCCCGGAAGTAAATTACCTACGGAACGAGAGCTTGCGCTCCGGTTGGGAATCAGCCGCAATTCGGTCAGGGAAGGCTTGAGGGTCATGGAAAATATCGGTGTAATCACTTCGCATCACGGGTCGGGAAATTATATTTCGCTGAATTTTGACGATATGATGAGCGAAATGCTTTCTTTTATGTATTTTTTGAAAAGTATCAACGAACAGCAAATTATCGAATTTCGCTGGAAGATCGAAGAATCGGCCTTGAAACTGGCCAATAAGTATATCACAAAAGAAGAAAAGGAAATATTATCGAGAGCTTTGGCCAATTTGGAAAAAGCCGCTTCCGAAGAAGAACGCACCAAATACGATTGGATCATTCATCAAACGATCGTAAATGCAAGCCGCAATGATTTTCTTATTGCGAATTATCGTGCTTTTACGAGTTTTATCGAATCGCATATCAAGATGATGCGCTCGCATATTATCCATGGAATGCAGACGGCCAGACAGCTTGAACTGACCCATCGCCATATTGTACAGGGATTGCTTCAAAACGATCTTCGCCTGAGCATGGCGGGATTAAGAGAACATTTCGACTATATTGATCTCTATCGGAAATAAAGAACGGAAAAAGCAGGACCGCCTTTTCTCTTTTTCGGAGATAAAAGACGGTCCTTTTGTGTTGGACACGATTGGGCAGCGAAAAGGCTTTTTTCGTTATACTGTGATTTCGATTTGGTTGTCTTCAAACCCGAGAATACAGCTTTCGTAATATCCATCCCCGGTTGTTCTCGGACCGCTGATCACTTCGTATCCGTCCTCTTTTAATTTTTTCGTAAGCGCATCGACCGCTTCTTTGGAGCCAAGCGCAAAAGAAAGATGGGCGAATCCTGTTCGGTTGAGTGGTTTTTCTAAGTCATCCATTTGTTCTTTGTTCATGATTTCCAGGCGAGCCCCATGATCAAAGGATAAAAAATAAGAGCGAAATCCTGTTTTCCTGTTGTGATAAAGCGCATTGGATTTTGCGTTGAAATACATTTCGAAAAATGTTTTTGCTCCTTCTAAATTGTTTACATACATGGCGACGTGTTCGATTTTCATAAGTTTTTTTCCTTTCTTTTTTATAATTCGTGAGCGATTGGCTTCATTTTTTCAAACGTGTGAAAATGGGTAAAGCCGATATCTTTGAGTTGTTCTTTGACAAACTCGATTTGATTGGCGACATATTGTTTTTGATGGGCATCACTGCCAATCGTTATGATCATTCCGCCTAGATTGTGATAAAGTTTTAAAATTTGTCTGGAAGGCATCAGATCATCCAATCCGTATTGGAAACTGGATGTATTGACTTCGATTCCTTTGTTGTCGGCAATGACTTGCTTTAAAATTTTTTCGACTTGTGGCTTTATGTTTTCGAATGGATAGCGTCCTTTTTGATCGTAGCGAACAATCAGATCCATATGGGCCAGTACACTGTAGTGTTTGAAGTTTTTGACTAGATCGTACAAAGTATCGTAGTATTCCTTGTTGTATTGTTCCTGGGTTTTTCCTTTTTGGAAATCTTGGGTCCAAAATTCAAGATCTTTGATCTGATGAACGGATAGAAGAACAAAATCCAGCGGGTATGATTCAAAGAGCTTTTCATACCGGGAAATCGTATGTGCCTGAATGCCGAATTCCAATCCTTTTCGGATCGTAATCTGTTTTTTGTATTGAACACAAAGGCGGTCAAGGGTCTTAAAATATGCGGGATAGTCTACGTTCAATACGCAAAATTCCGGTTTGTTTGGATCGTCGTGATCGTATTTGATTCCGTAATCTACGTGATCGGTGATGCAAATTTCGTCAAGGCCCAGCTCGATCGCATCGAAAACAAGCTGTTCCATCGGATAAATCGAATCATCGCTGAAACTGGTGTGAAGATGATAGTCCGCTTTCATAAATTCGTTTCCTTTCTTATCTCTTTCTGTGTTTCGAAGTGCAAGATAAATCCTCACTTTCGATACTTTATGTTGAAAGTAATTTTATTGTAATAAGTTTAAAAGCGTTTGCAAGTGTGAAATCCTTGGTTTTACGAAAACGAAATTGTATACTGAGGACATGAACAAGGAAGAAAAACTGAAAAAAGTAAAAGATCTGTACGAGCAGGTCAATGATTATTTCATCAAGGAATATTTGGATTTGAAAAGTATGGAAAATCTTGATATGAAGATCGAGGTGCTTGATGCGCTTTTAGCCGGAAAAAAGCCGTATGAGATCAAACACTACGATGATGTTCTTGACAAATATCCGAAAAAGGAAGAATTTGTTCAGGGAAATATTCAGGATCTGCTTGACCGGCTCTGAGAAAAAGGAAAGGAAAAAGTGTATGACAATTCATTCAAACATTCTTGACCTCGTAGGGAATACGCCTTTGGTCGAACTTTCGAAAATCGAAAAAGACGAGCATTTGAAAGCTCGTATTGCTGCCAAGATGGAATCATTTAATCCTGCAGGAAGTGCGAAAGATCGGATTGCTTTGAATATGATCGAAACGGCAGAAAAAGAAGGAAAGCTGAAACCGGGAGCGACCATCATCGAACCGACTTCGGGAAATACGGGGATCGGACTTGCGCTCGTGTGTGCTCAAAAAGGGTATCAGCTCATTTTAACTATGCCTGAAACGATGAGCGTTGAACGACGCAATTTGATCAAAGCGTACGGAGCAAAAGTGGAATTGACTCCGGGATCGGAAGGCATGAAAGGAGCTATCGCAAAAGCTGAAAAACTTGCCGAAGAAATTCCGGGCTCGTTTATTCCGAGTCAGTTTTCGAATCCGGCCAATCCTCAAAAGCACTATTTGACGACAGGTCCGGAAATTTGGAAAGATACGGATGGAAAAGTCGATATTTTCGTGGCTGGTGTAGGAACCGGAGGAACATTGAGCGGTGCCGGAAAATATTTAAAAGAACAAAATCCGAATGTCAAAGTCGTTGCGGTCGAACCGGAAACTTCTCCGTTGCTGTCGAAAGGATATGCCGGACCGCATAAGATTCAGGGAATTGCGGCCGGATTTATTCCTGAAACACTGGATACGAAAATTTACGATGAAGTGATTCGGGTTACCGATCAGCAAGCATTCGATACAGGTCGCCGCCTAGCCAGAGAAGAAGGGCTGCTTGTAGGCATTTCTTCAGGTGCTGCTGCAGCTGCTGCAATCGAACTGGCCAAACGAGAAGAAAATAAAGGAAAATTGATCGTGGTCCTCTTGCCGGATACGGGAGAACGTTATTTGTCGACTGCGATGTTTAATGAACAATAATGAAACGAATGAACCGTCTGCGATTTGCGGACGGTTTTATTTTGGAGGGAAATGATCATAATAAGTATTGGCTCTTTTTATTTCATTGGATCGCGTTTTTATTGATTTTTCCGAAACAATAAAAATCAATAATGAATGTGTTGAAAACAATAATAAATCGAGTATAATAAAAATAAAAGAAGAGAGGTGGATTTCATGCAATTAAGATCTCATCCTGTAAACGAAAGAATTCAAACGTTGAAAGAAAAAATGATATCTTCGCCACGTTACGCATCAATCGAACAGGCAAGGATTATCACAAATACGTATAAAGAAAACGAGCAGCGATCGGTTCCGAAAAAGAGAGCCCTGTCTTTGAGGGCGGCTCTTGAGCAAATCGAAATTGGTGTGGAACCGGAAGAGCTGATTGTCGGAAACCGAACAAAAGGGGTTCGATACGGGGTCGTATTCCCTGAATCGGGTTGTTCTTGGATTGAAAGGGAATTCGAAACGTTGCCGACAAGACCTCAGGATCAGTTTCTTGTGTGTGAAGAAGATATCCGTGAATTTCGTGAAACGATCTATCCGTACTGGAAAGGAAAAAGTATGGAAGATAGGATTCGTCAAGAGGACGGAAAACATATTGATGCGATTTCTAAAGTTGTGAAAATCAACCAAAAGGATCATGCGCAAGGACATATTTGTCCGGATGTTGAGCTCTGGCTGAAATACGGCCCGGCCGGATTGAAAGAAAAAGCGCTGGAGCAATTGAAAATATGTTCTGAAGATCAGCGCGAATTTTATGAATGTGTTGTCATTGTCATGGATGGAGCAATCTCTTTTATGAATCGGTATTATGATTTGATTATGGGGATGGATCGTTCTTTGCAGCTTACCGAAGTGGCACGCATTTGCAAAGCTCTCAGTGAGCGTGGAGCGCAAAGTTTTCATGAGGCGCTTCAGTCGGTGTGGTTTTTGTTTACGATCCTGCATATGGAGTCGAATGCATCGTCTTTTTCTCCCGGACGGATGGATCAGTACTTGTATCCTTTTTATAAAAAAGATCGCGAAGCAGGAATCTTGAGTGAAGAAGAAGCGTTGGTGCTGATCGAATGTTTATGGTTGAAATTCAATCAAATTGTTTATTTGCGCAATCAAAATTCGGCAAAGTATTTTGCCGGGTTTCCGATCGGATTCAATATCGCAGTTGGTGGTGTTGATGCGAATGGCAATGACACCTACAACGATTTGTCGTTTTTGTTTTTGCAGGCACAATACGATCTTGGTCTTCCGCAGCCGAATTTGAGCGTTCGCCTGAATAAGAATTCTTCTTCGGAATTGATGCAGGATGCAATACAAGTTGTTGCCAAAGGATCGGGTATGCCGCAATTTTTCAACGATGAAGCGATTATCGAAACGCTTCACGAAGATCTCAAAATTACAATCGAAGATGCGAGAAACTATGCGATCGTAGGATGTGTCGAGCTGACGACGCATGGAAATAATTTGGGCTGGTCGGATGCGGCAATGTTCAACTTGAACAAGGTTCTGGAGCTGACATTGAATCACGGGATATGCTTGCTGACCAAACAAAAAATCGGATTGGATGTCGGCGGACTGGATACTTATCAAAGTTTCGAAGAACTTGAACAAGCGTTTAAAAAACAAGTAGACTATTTTATCGAAGAAATGATGAAAGCGGAAGTTGTTGTCGAAAAAGCACATCAAGATTGCTTGCCTACAGCTTTTCTTTCGGCAGTAATCGACGATTGTTTAAGTGTAGGAAAGGATGTCACGAAAGGCGGGGCAAAATATAATTTGTCGGGTATTCAGATGATTCAGGTAGCCAATTTGGCCGATTCCTTGGCTGCTTTGAAAAAACTGGTATATGATGAGAAGAAAGTAGAGGCTAAGCATTTACTCTATGCCCTTCAAACCAATTTCGAAGAGGATTTTGTATTGCGCACTCAACTTTTGAACAAGGTGGAGAAATACGGAAACGATGTGGATTGGGTGGATGCGCTGGGATCGAAATGGGCATCTTATGTCCGCGAACAAATGAAAAATTATACAAACTATCGTGGGGGACCGTATCATACGGGTATGTATACGGTATCCGCTCATGTACCTATGGGTGAAAATGTGGGTGCCAGTCCGGATGGCCGCTTAGCTAAGGAACCACTGGCTGATGGCGGACTTTCGGCAGTATACGGCCGCGATCTTGCCGGGCCTACCGCTGTATTGAAATCGGTATCGAAAATAAGCAATTCGTGCACGACCAATGGCGGATTGTTGAATATGAAGTTTCTTCCGGAGTTTTTTCAGACCGAAACGGGTATGAAAAAGTTCGAGAATTTCCTGCGTGCATTTGTAGAGCTTGAAATTCCGCATATTCAGTTCAATGTAGTGAATCGTGAAGATTTGCTTAATGCAAAAGCACATCCAAAACAATATCAATCGTTGACGATTCGGGTTGCGGGATATACGGCATATTTTGTCGAACTTGCCGGAAAACTGCAGGACGAAATTATAGAAAGAACGAGCTATGCCGACATCTAAGGGGCTTGTGTTTGATATCAAGAGGTTTGCGGTCCACGACGGAGATGGGTTACGCACAACTGTATTTTTAAAAGGATGTTCTTTAAGATGTTTGTGGTGTCAAAATCCGGAAGGGTTGAAATCCCAAAAGCAAGGGGTCTATTTTAAAAAGAAATGTATTCATTGTAAAATATGCTCGCAGTTCGACAACATTCGCTACGAAAAAGGGCGTCCTTGGTTTATGGATGATTTGCCGGATGAAGCAATCGAGGCATGTCCTTCTGGGGCGATCATGTACGATGCCAAGTGGTATGATGTCGATCAACTCATGGAGCAGATCAAAAAGGATGAAGTGTTCTTTCGGTATGGGGGAGGGGTGACATTCTCGGGAGGGGAACCTTTCCTGCAATTCGAATTTTTGAAAAAGATGCTCATAGCTTGTAAAAAAGCGGGTTACCATACGGCGATCGAATCAAGCTTTTATACAAATTTGGAGCAGGTCAAGGAAATCGTTCCGTATCTGGATCGGATTTATTGTGATATGAAAGTGTTCGATGAAAAAAAGCATGAGCAATATACGGGTGTGAGCAACGAGAAAATCAAGCAGAATATTGTGTACTTGCTTCAAAGCGAGCACAAAGAGAAGGTGATTGTCCGCACGCCTTTGATTCCGAATTTAACGGGAACGAAAAGAAATGTGGAACAGATCGCAAAATTTCTTTTCGGATTGTATGAAGATGTTCGTTACGAACTGCTCAATTACAATCCGTTGGCTTTGAGCAAATATGCGATGTATGACGAATTTGAGTATTTGCTCAAAGAAACAAAACCGTTTACAAAAGAAGAGATGCAGCAATTTCGACAAATCGCAAACAAAGCGGGAATAAAAAATATCGTGATGGAATAGGAGGAAAAAACATGGAATTCATTATCGATACAGTTAATTTGGAGGAGATCAAGGATGCAGTCGATCATATGCCGATTGTCGGGGTAACGAGCAATCCGAGCATTGTAAAGAAAACGCATCCGGAAAACTTTTTTGATCATATGCGTACGATTCGTGCGATTATCGGCAAAGAACGTTCGCTGCACATTCAAGTGATTTCGAAAACAGCAGAAGAAATGGTCAATGAAGCGCATCGTATTCATGAAGAAATCGATGATGAAGTGTTTATCAAAATTCCTGTTTCTTACGAGGGTTTGAAGGCAATTAAAATTCTGAAAGAAGAAGGGTGTCCGGTTACGGCAACTGCTGTATATGATGAAATGCAGGCTTTGCTTGCGTTGGCGGCCGGAGCGGACTATATCGCACCTTACGTGAATCGGATCGGTAATTTAGGAAACGATCCATATGAACTGATTGCTCATGTCAGTGACCGGATCGATCATGATGGATACAACAGCAAGATTGTTGCGGCAAGTTTCAAGGGGGTGCGTCAAATTCGAGAAGCGCTGGATTCAGGTGCGCAGGCAATCACGGCACCTGTCGAAATCTTGAAACAAGTATTCAAGAATCCGAGCATCGATAAAGCGGTCGATGATTTCAATGCGGACTGGTATTCCATGTATGGCGAAGGTGTTGGGATCTGCGATCTGAAGTAGACAGATAATGAAGAAGAACTGCGAGTGTGGTTCTTTTTTTATGGTACAATTTTCATATGGAACAAGGAATCAGAACAGAACAATTATTAAAAAAATACACTACATATCGTGAAGGAGTACAAGCAATCGAACAGGAAGTAGCGTGCGGAACGCTTGTTCCGATCAAGAGTTCGGGTTCCAATGAAAAGAATCCGCCTCTGTACAATCGATATCGGATCGTTAAGCCAAAGAAAGATACTTTAAAATATAAAATCGAATTGATGGAGTCTTTGCCGGGGCCTCTTGATCCTTCCTACTATTTGCACCATTTCAGTCAGTATGAAAAAGATCGGCCATATGTTTTGAAAATGATCCGTTTTTTTTCTTTGGCTGATGTTGATGCGTTGCTTTCTGAAGCAGTGTCTTTTATTCATCTGCATATCGAACAGGAAACTTTGTTTTAGGATCAAAGAAATCATCGCAAAGCAGGAGTACCAGAAGCTGGATATATTTTCCAGCTTCTTTTTTAAGGAATGGTTTTCATAAATCTTAACTTTAAAATTGTATCTTAACTTAAATTAAGTTAAGATATAGGTATAGAGTTAAGAAGGAAAGGAGCATAAGAATGAACTATCTGACTAAGATACTTGGGATTCAAATTGAGCATGAAAAGGCTGAATTCAGCGGTTTGCCGAATTTGATCAATTCCAGATATAAACTTCAAATGGTTGCTTTAGATGGACAAAAAGCGATTTTCATCTATCCGAAAGAGGGCCTAGAACAAATAAAAGCTTTGCGGTCTCGTATCGCAAGGATCATAAAAGAGTATGCGTATCCTGTCGTATTGATCCTCAAAACGATCACATCACGTCAAAAAGAATATTTGATCAAGGATAAAATTCCTTTTATCGTAGAGGGAAAACAAATTTATCTGCCTTTCATGGCAGTCTATTTGCAGCAAAAAAGCGATAGAGAACAAATACCCGGAAAAAAGCTTCTTCCATCGAGCCAGCTTCTTCTTTTGTGGTTTTTATATCATGGGGCAAATGAATTGCCGACAAGTCTGGCTTCAAGAGAATTGAATTTAACTCCCACTTCTATTTCCCGCGCTTCAAAACAGCTTGAAAGTTTAGGAATCTTAAAGGTTAAAAAAGCGGGAGTACAGAAAATCCTCTATACGGATCAAGAGGCAAAAGAGCTATTCGAAAGAGTGAAAGATCAATTGGAAAACCCGAAGAAAAGAACAGTATATATTCCTAAGGAGCTGGTAACTGAGGATTTGTTGGAAAGCAATCTGACTGCTCTTTCCGAATATTCTATGATCAACGAATCGGCTGTAAAATATTATGCAGTGTGCAGTATATCGAAATGGAAGGATAGTATGACGGACTATTTGATCGATTCAGACTTGCAAGTTGCGGTCGAGTTATGGAAATATGATCCGAGAATCCTTTCCGTAAATAAAATGGTCGATCCTTTGTCTTTGGCTCTTTCCTTAAAAGATGAAGAAGATGAAAGGGTTGAAGAAGCAGTAGAAGAAATGGTTGATGCACTATGGAGGACAGACACAAAATGGTGATTGGAATTGAAAGTTTTAAAGAATGGTTTGCAGGGAATGAAGATCAATATACGATTATTGGTGGAACAGCCTGCGATATTTTGATGAGTTCGGAAGGATTGGATTTTCGTGCTACAAAAGATATTGATTTGGTTTTAATTGTCGAAGCGATTGATGCTGATTTTGGAAAAAAGTTTTGGGAATACATTGAAATGGCTGATTATCAGCATTGTAATAAGAGTTCGGGAACACCTCAATTTTATCGTTTTACTCGCCCTAGATCGAAAGAATATCCGGCAATGATCGAACTTTTTACACGCAAACCGGATGTAATCAAACTTCCTGAAGATGCCATTTTCACTCCATTGCCCTTTGATGAAAATATTTCGAGTTTGTCTGCAATTCTTCTGGATGATGATTATTACAAATTCTTAAAACAAGGGAAACTTGTTGTTGATGGAATCACGGTCTTGGGACCTGAATATTTGATTCCCTTTAAAGCCAAAGCTTGGCTTGATTTAACAGAAAGAAAACGAAAAGGTGAGCATGTTGATTCTAAAAATATTAAAAAGCATAAAAATGATGTTTTTCGATTAACTGAATTAATTAGTTTAAATCAAAGAATTTTTACTCCGAAAAGTGTTTTAAATGATATAAAAGACTTTATTATAAAAATGAGTGATGAAAATATTGAGGTCAAAAAGCTTGGAATTATTGGTCGTACGAAAGAATTGATCTTGGAAGATTTAGAGAATATGTACGTTGCGGCTCAAAATGAAGAATGAGGATATTTTTCGGTTTTTACCAAAAAACAGCAACCTAAGAATTTTTCCTTAAGCTGCTGTCATTGAAGGCCCTAATTCAGAGCTCCTTTTGTTTCGTGGTCAACAAGGTCTTGCAGGGTGATCGACCGAAGATATTCTTCGGTTACATCGTTTAATCCTTTCCAAAGCCATTGGGCTGCGCAAGTATTTGCACAGTTTTCTTTTCTCATACCTGTGACAGGGACGACCGATTCTTCGGTTTCGTTTAGGATTTCCCAAACAGATACTGTGGAGGGATCCTTTTGTAACAAGTACCCTCCTTGATATCCTCGGTTGGATGCGAGCAAATGAAGCGGATTGAGCGAGATTACGATTTGCTCTAAGTATTTTTTGGAAATGCCTTGCCTATTTGCGATTTCTTTTAAGGATACGAATCCTTGATCATGGTGTTCGGCAAGATCAACAAGCATTAGGATGGCGTATCTGCCTTTTGCCGAGATTTTCATGAAATACCCCCTTGAATTATGATACGTATTTGTTGATTTCATGTTCGTTGAAGAGCATGATCACTCCTTCTATGATCAAACAAATACCGACAAGCTGCAAGATGAATGCGAGCGTTTGGATTGGGCGTAACAGGATGATGAGTCCTCCGATCAATGTGATCAGACTAATTCCGAAATTCCAGATCCAGTTGTCATAGTGATGGTCTTTTAATATAAAGGATTTCTGCATTTGCATGACTGAGTTGACAATCAATATAAATCCGGCGAGTACCGGCAATACGGCCACGATCGATTGGGGAGAAAAGAACATAAACGCACCAATCAAAGTACATGGTATTCCGCTAAAAAGCGATACGGTCGTGGCAGCAATGCGCTGAGAAAAATAAATAAACAATTGATAGACTCCATAAGCGAACAAAACGATTCCGATAATTCTTGCCGCATTGATCAAGATATTTTTGTTGAAAAAACAAAGAATGAATCCAAAAACGATGTATATTAACGCGAAAATGCGCAAATTGGAATTACTTTGTCTAAAAAAATTATTCATAAAATCTCCTCCTGTCCCCATTATAAAGGGGAAATTAAAAAATCACTCCCAAAATGCTTTCACGGTTAAATTTCGGATGTTTTTGGTATACTGGATGCAAAGAGGTGATTAAAATGAAATGTGCTATTTTAATGGATAACGGATTTGAAGAGCTGGAAGCAATGGGTCCGATTGCGCTTTTGCGAAGAGGAAATGTCGATGTGGATGTTGTCAGTGTAAAAGGGCATGAAGTGACCGGGCGATTTGGCGTGACATATTCTCCGGCCATACCGATGGATGAATACGATTTTGATTCGATCGATTGTCTGATCATTCCGGGAGGACCGCATTATAAAAAGATTGAAAACAACGAAAGTGTAAAAACAGTGATCGAGAAAGTGGTAAAGGATGAAAAGGTTGTGGCGGCCATTTGTGCTGCGCCGACAATTTTAGGAAAGATGGGACTTCTTGAAGGAAAGAATTATACATGTTTCAAAGAACTCAATGAAAATTTTGGCGGAACGTATCATTATGAATACACTGTGACGGATGGAAATCTGATTACGGGAATTTCTGCTGCTGCTGCGATTGAGTTCGCGTTTGCGATCATGGAAAAACTTTGCGGAAAAGAACATACCGACCAAGTGAAAGCTTCGATTTATTATGATGCCGCTTGTTGAGTATTTCAAAAAAGGCGCAAAAAAAGATTCTCGTGCTTTAGGTGTGGAGATCGAGCATTTTGTTCTGGATAAAAAAACGGGGCATCCTATGCCTTATGATGAGATTTCAAAATTGCTTATGTCGCTAAGACCCTTTTACGATGAAGCGTATTTTGAAGAAGGTCATGTGATTGCGCTTGAATCGGATACGACCTTGTTGACTTTGGAGCCGGGCTGTCAGCTTGAGCTTTCTTTTCGCTATACAGATGATCTTGAGCAAATCAAATTGTGGTATGGAGAAGCAATGAAACCAATCCTGAAATATTTGGATGATCATGGTTATGAAATTGTTTATTCGGGTGGTCTGCCGACAGTTTCTGTCGATGAAGTTGAACGGATCATGAAAAAGCGGTATGAGCTGATGGAGAAATGGTTCAAAAAAAGCGGTGAACGTGGTCATGAAATGATGAAAGGGACGGCTGCCGTTCATGTGTCGATCGATTATACGGATGAAGCGGATTTTGTAAGAAAGTATGCGATGGCCAATTATTTGCATTTGCTGTTTTCGTTTCTGACAAGCAATACTTTGTATTATGAAGGAACAAAAAATAAGGATGTTTTTCTTCGTGATTCGATTTGGGAGCATACGGATCCGCAACGTACGGGATATATGCCGAAAGCATTGAGCCCGGAGATGAGTTTTGAAGCGTATGCCGACTGGGTGGAAAATGTTCCTTTGATCGTAATACGGGATGGCGAACAAATGACAAGCGCAAACAACAAGACGTGTAAAGAGGTTGCCGAGCAATACGGATGGTCCGATGAAATGATTGCGCATTACTTGTCGATGGTTTTTCCGTTCGTTCGGGTTAAGCAATTTATCGAAATCCGTTCGGCAGACTGTATGCCTTTGGAGTGGGTGATTGCGTATTGTGCGTTGATCAAAGGTCTGTTTTACAATCAAGGGAATGTGAGATATTATACGGATAAAGCGAAAGATTGCACGATTGATCAACTTCATACTTACAAAACGCAGATTGAAGAAAAACAATGGGATGCACCGGTTTACGGTTCGGTTTTGCAGGATGTGCTAAGAGAAATGATTGCACGGGCAAAGCAGGGATTGTGTCCGCAAGAACAAGAGTATTTAATGAAGTTTGAACGATTGGTGAACATGCGCCATCATATTTTTGAAGAGAGTAAATAGAACATGGATGAATTTAAGAAATTTAAGAAATATATAGATGGTCATTGGATCGAAAGTAAGGAGAGTGCGCTCAAGATCACAATGGCTATACAGGATAGTGAATTGAATGCCGGAAACGGCAATTATACGAGAACATTGCATATTCCTAAATTTTTCGATCAGGAAGACAAGCATCGGTTCGAGAGGATCGTGGATCAGACGTATACGATTTTTCGAAAGGTAATCGATGCCTATCGTACCGATCAACAGATTCGAAAACTGTTTCCGTTTTCAAAGGAGCTTGAAGAACTGATTTTATTGGAGCCGCTTTATCCGATTCCGATTCCGATTTGCCGTATTGATGTGTTTTTTGACGAGAACATGAAAGAGTTTCATTTTTGCGAGTTCAATACGGATGGAACGAGTGCAATGAATGAAAATAGACGGTTGAATGAATTTCTTGATTTGAATAATGCATATATGGCGTTGAAGCCGAAAGCGGAGATCCCGGAACTCATGGAAGCGTGGGTGGATGCGTTCTTGCTGACTTATGCTTCAAGCAAAAATGCCAAGACTGATCCGCACATTGCGATCGTAGACTTTTTGGAAAATGCGTATTTGAGTGAATTGTATCAGTTTGAAAAGTTGTTTTGCGATCGGGGGTTCGTATGCGAAGTGGTCGATATCCGAGATCTGAAATACGATGGAAGCAAGCTTGTCAATTCAAAGACGAATACGACTTTCGATGCGATTTACCGTCGTGCAGTAACGAAAGATGTCATGGAACATTATGACGAACTGAAAGAGGATTTCATTCAATGTGTAAAGGACGGAAATGTCATTTTGATCGGAGCTTTCCAGACGCAGATTGTTCATCATAAGTGTATTAATCAAGTTCTGTTCAATGAAAAGATGAGGGCGTATTTTACAAAGGAAGAGTGTGCTTTTTTAGATGAGCATTTGCCGAAAACGTACGATCTTACGCTTGAGGTGGCCAATAAGATTGCTTTACAAAAGGACAACTGGATCATTAAACCGAAAGATTCCTATGCGGCGAAAGGGGTTTGGGCGGGATGCGATCTTGACTCGCATCGCTGGACTAAAGTACTTTATGATTTTGTGGATCATGATTACATTGCCCAAGAATACATTCCGCCATTCAAATCGGAAAATATTGATTTAGTCAATCACGATCATTGGATGATGTATTCGAATTTGACAGGTTTGTATACATACAATGGCGTCTTTGCGGGTGTATATTCACGCATGAGTGATTCAGGAGTTATTTCGACTCAATACAATGAAAAGACAGTGGCAACCTTGTTTTTGTTAAAAGATGAGGAGTAGAAATCAAAGAAAAAACCCATCTGTACAAAGAGAGATCTTTGCGGATGGGTTTCTTTTTATGCAAGCCCTGAATTTTTGAAAATCGAAAGGACATACAACAGCAGGGTGACTAGGGAAAAGACAAGACCTAAAGTCATGAATATATTTCTTTGTTTGTATTTGATCCAAATGTAAATAAACATGGCAAGTCCGATCAAAGAGCTTCCGGCATAATAGTTCATGAAAAAGGAGATGATTCCGCTGGCAAGGCATAAATAACTTAGGGTTTTGAAATCCTTTAGATTATCTTGTGAGTTCATTTTACATTTCCTCATTTCTCAAAGAGAATTTACATACGGATTTGCTAAAAGAGCATAAAAAAGTAATAAAAAGTTTCATAATATTCTCCTAATCAATATTTTTAATGGATAAGAGATGAAATAACCCGGGCTTCTCATTAAATTTTGTTCTCTTATACTATTTATCATAAAAATATCACAGTGTATTATTTATGTGCAATATATTGGCTTAATTTATTGGTAATTATCGAAAACTTTTGGTGATTTATAAAGTATAAAATAGTAATTCTTTTGAAGTTTAACGAAAATGACTTTCTCTTTCTCCTATAAAATCAAGTTTTCTTCGTTTTCCGGATAAAAGCGTAATGTCCTTCTTCGATAAATTTCTTCGACTTTTTGCTGATAAAACAGAAATTTTTCAAAATTGTTTGTTTGCTGGAATAACTCGCAAAGATATTTCCAGATCCAGACGGACCAATCTAAAATCATTCGTTCTTCGGTATGTTTTGCGGCAACTTCAAAGTGTTCGATTGCTTTGGTTAAATCGTTTTTGATCAAGGAATCCAGACCGAATAAAAGATCATATAGATAGGGTGTGCCCAAAAGCATCTTTTTTGCAAAAATAAAATTTTGTTCATAAGCTGTTAAGTTATTTAATTTATATTGCGAAAAGGCAATATAGAAAAAGTGATCCAGCTTCGTATTGTTTCTTTTTTCAAGTGCAAGCAATGAATACTTTAGTGTGTTGATATAATCCTCGTCAACGAAACAAGTGTATGCAATATTATCGAGAATAGAAGATTTCATACTTTCGATATCGTATTGCTCGGCTTCGTGAAGAAGGCGAAAAAGAGAATGCAAAGCAGAAGCTCTTTCTCCGTTATCTGTCATGACGGCTACTTCCAGAAGTCCGATTTGCATAAACCGATAAATGCTGTTGTTTGAATAGAGCAATCGTTTGCAGTTTTCAAGATATGTTAATGAACTGACCAAATATTGATTTCTTTGTAAATTCATTACAAGATGCATATTGATCAAAAATGAATTTGGATTGTAATCATACGCTTTCAATAAAAAATGAGTCACATTTTCATTAAGATCATTTTCGGAAGCATCAATATAAAGCAAATCATAAAAGGTCGCAATTTCTTCATTAGAGAAAAAATACAAATTTTCTTCGATAATGTTTTTGAGCTGTTTTCGTTTTCCGTAATCTTTTCCGGTATAGACCAAATAGTAAAAATGCAATAAGTAATATTGAAAAAACAAAAACGAAGATTGCAGTTCTTCATTTTTTAAGATTTTTTTTAATATTCCAGCATTTTCTGAATTTGAGCCGTAGAGTGAAGATAAAGGATATGCTGCAATATTTTTTTGTACAGATTCCTTTGATTCAGGTTGTTCATAAATCGTTCATAACCAAACAAATTGGCAATTTTGTTTCTGTTTTCTTTATCAAGATTGCTTATTCCTTGTTCGATATTTCGAATTCATCAGAAACATATGCTGCTTCATGGTGTCTGCCTTCATAAACAATTTTTAATAAATGATTAAACTCTTTTAAAACTTGATGAAAATTTCTCTTTCTTAATTATAATTCTCTTTTATAAAAAAAGAGGTTGAAACAGTGTTGTTTCAGCCTCTGATTTTTTTATATGGCGCGCTCGATAGGGCTCGAACCTACGACCCTCAGAATCGGAATCTGATACTCTATCCAACTGAGCTACGAGCGCATTCCTTAATTATTATAATCGATTTTTTTAATTTTTCCAAATCTTTTTTCGGTTCGGTTTGTATTGTTCTATGGAAAGTGATATAAAATAGGATGGAAATAAGAAAGAGAGGTCTTAAGATGGCAAAAAGAATCATTCAAGTTGAAGAAAAAGTGCCATTTAAAATGATGTTGCCTTTGAGTATTCAGCATTTGTTTGCGATGTTCGGGGCAACAGTACTTGTACCGTTTTTGTTCGGGATCAATCCTGCAATCGTCTTGTTGATGAACGGGATCGGAACCTTGTTGTTTATCGTGATTACGAAAGGGAAAGCGCCCGCATATCTTGGCTCGAGCTTTGCGTTTTTGGCTCCGGGAAATGCGGTGATTGCTCAGTTCGGATATGAATATGCGTTGGGTGGATTTATCGCGGTCGGCTTTATTGGATGTCTGCTTGCGTTTGTGATTAAAAAATTTGGAGTTAAATGGATCGATGTAGTTCTTCCTCCTGCGGCAATGGGACCTGTTGTTGCTTTGATTGGTCTGGAACTTGCCGGTTCGGCAGCAAACACAGCAGGACTTCTTGATGAAGTGATCAACATGAACAATGTGATTGTATTCATGGTTACTTTGCTTGTGGCAGTGATCGGGAGCGTATGTTTCAAAAAGTTCTGGGCTGTCATTCCGATCTTGATTGCAGTTGTTGCCGGTTATTTAACGGCTGTATGTCTTGGAATGGTGGATTTCACACCGGTTATGGAAGCTTCGTTCTTTGCTCTTCCGAACTTTACGGCACCGAAATTTAACTTGAATGCGATCTTGATGATCTTGCCGGTTGTTCTTGTTATTGCTTCGGAACATATCGGACATCAGGTTGTCACAGGTCAGATTATCGGTCGTGACCTCATCAAAAATCCGGGATTGGATCGCACATTGCTTGGAGATAACTTGTCGACAATGCTTTCGGGATTTCTCGGATCGGTACCAACCACAACCTATGGGGAAAATATCGGAGTTATGGCTTTGACCGGTGTATATAGTGTGCAAGTCATTGCGGGAGCTGCAATCCTTTCGATCATTTGTTCGTTTATCGGACCTCTTGCTGCTTTGATCCAAACGATTCCAAACCCTGTTATTGGCGGAATTTCTTTCTTACTTTACGGAATGATTGGTGTCAGCGGACTTCGTATTTTAGTAGATGAGAAAGTCGATTTCGGAAACAGCGTCAATATGATGCTGACTTCGGTTGTATTTGTTGTCGGACTTTCCGGAGTCACGATCCAGTTTGGAAGTGTGGCACTGACAGGAATGATTCTTGCGGCATTGGTTGCAATGGTCATGTCATTGGCTTTCTATATTTTTGCTAAGCTGCATTGGCTTAATGAAGAAAGTTCCGAACCAAAAGATATGCTCTAAACATTGGGCTATATAATTGAAAAAGGCTGCTATCTGTTTGATGGCAGTTTTTTTGATGGTTTGGATCCAAATTTTATTTCGATCGTTTTTGAAATCATTCCGAAACTCGTATTTCATTGACATCATTTCAATAGGAATTGTATAATAGTTTCGTTCTTATCGCGATAGCTCAGCTAGAGCAACCGCCTCCTAAGCGGGAAAAAGAGAAAGTTTCTTGTTCTTAATCAGCAGGTTGTGATAGACAGCGATTTAGCGATTCTGTACCAAGAGAAACTAAAAGGCTTAATGAAGAAGTTGTAAAAAGAAATATTGCTCGATTTCCGGATGAATTACAATGTAATATTTCCTAAACTCAAGCTTCTTGCTAATCGCCTGCTAAAAGGAGCATCTAAAGCGTTTTAAAAGAGATACGAGATAACACTAAAGATAAAGGGAATAAGTAAAACGAAATATGGATTTTATAACTGTCGCCATAGCTCAGCTGGATAGAGCAACCGCCTCCTAAGCGGTAGGTCGGAGGTTCAAATCCTCTTGGCGACGCCATAAAGTGAATAGGACCGAAAGTGATCATGCTTTCGGTTTTTATTTTTTTCGGTTCGAATTTTGTACATCTTATGGGGCAATCTTTACCATTTGGTGATCTGCTCTATAAAAAAAATAAAGGGTATGGTATAAAAAAAGCATGAAAATACACTTGGATATTGATGAGTCTTATGAAGAAACGGAAATTACGATTAAATGCAAAAAGCTTGATGAACAAATTCTCGAGCTGCAGAAGTATTTGAAACGGAACACGTCGACGATCGCGGTTTTTAAGGATCAGACGGAATATTATCTTGATCTTCATGAAGTTTTGTTTTTTGAAACGGATCTGAAAGAAGTCATTGCGCATACCAGAAACGATGCGTACCATACGGATTATCGTTTGTATGAGCTGGAAGACATACTTCCGATTTCTTATTTACGAATTTCAAAATCGGCAATCGTCAATACCGATAAGATCTTTGCTTTGACGCGCAGCATGTCGACATGCCTGATTGAGTTTCAGGATACGATCAAACATGTGTATGCTTCAAGGCAATACTACAAACCACTCAAACTCAAGTTGGAGGAAAGGAGAACGAGTTACTATGAATAGGGGAAATAGGAATTGGATCTGGGGGGCTTTCTTTGTCGTTTGCGCTTTCCTTGTTTTAATGAGCGGATTGGGAATTTTCCGTTTGGCAGGTTTTTTATGGAAAATTATCTTTTCGATCTTTATCGGCCTCTTTTTTGCGGAGAGCCGCAAAAAGCACGATATAAGCGGAATGGTTATTGCGGGCGTGATTTTGTTTTTGATTTGGAAAAATACTTTGGGATTGCGGTTTGTTTCGACCGGAACGATCATTGTTGCCTCGATTTTACTGTTGATCGGAATGTCTTTTTTCAATAAACCGAGAAGCACGCATCATGAAGATTCGAAAAATGTATATATTAACGATTCGAACGAAACAATTCTCGAAATCAAGGAGGCTTTCAATTCTTCTTCGCATTATTTAAGAGGATCAGCTGTAGAAAAAGTATATATTACGCCTTCGTTTTGTTCGATGAGCGTGTATTTGGATCAGATTGGCTTTGAGGAAAATTTAGATTTGATCGTCGATGCGGGATTTTGCGATCTGAAAATTTATATTCCGAAAAAATGGAATTTGACAAACAATATCCGGGCAATGTTTGGGCAAGTTGTCGAAGAAGGGGTTCCGCTGCCGGTGTGCGAGGGCAATGTGACAATTAGCGGGGATGGCAATTTTGCCACGATCCATATTATTCGCATTTAAGATTTCCGAAAGGAAGTCTTTTTTTGAAATTTATTGTATGCGCTTTCAACAAAGATGTGCTACATTTTTGTTGAAAGAAAAGGAGAATAGATCATGAATAAATTTGTTGTGGATGTCGGAGGAACCTTTATCAAATATGCAGTCATGGATGATGAAGCAAATATCATATCAAAAGGATCGGTTCCAACCCCGCTTGATGAAAGAGAGCATTTTGTTCAGACAATTGTCGATCTATATAAAGAAAACAGCGAAGAAGTCGAAGGGCTTGCGATATCGCTTCCGGGAAACATTGATTCCGATACCGGATTTGTGTATACGCCCGGCGCTCTGAAATTTAATTATCAAACGCCTTTGGCTCAAGATCTTCAAGACGCACTTCGGGAACAGATCGGGAAAAAAGTCAATGTATCAATCGAAAACGACGGAAAATCGGCAGCTCTGGCCGAACTGTGGAAAGGAAATCTTTCGGATTGTAAAGATGGAGTCGTTATTATTTTAGGAACCGGAATCGGAGGAGGAATCATTCTTGATCGCAAGGTCGTCAAAGGGAAAGACTTCTTTGCGGGAGAATTTTCGTTCTTGATGAACGATGTGCATAAAAAGGGATTCGAAAATTGCTTTGCGAACGGAAACAGTGCGATTGCGCTGACAAAAAAAGTGGCCGGTATCAAAGGATTGGATGAAAGCCAGGTGGATGGTTTCAAAGTATTCGAACTGCTCGAAGCAGAAGATGAGGAAACCAAACAAGTGTTTGATCAAGTTGTGAATGGAATTGCCGGACAAATTTATAATTTGACATGTATTCTCAATCCGGAACGGGTTCTGATCGGGGGAGGAATTTCCAAACAGTCCCGATTGATCGAAGCGATACAGGAAAAGACGGAACAGTATTACGACAGCATTCCGATTTCCATGCCTCGCACAGAAGTGGATGTGTGCAAGTTTTTCAATGATTCCAATTTGATCGGTGCGCTGTATCACTACAAGCGATTGTATGAAACTGAATAAGTTAACTCGGGTAATTTTGTTTCAACAAAAAATGAAAGCGAACAAATAATTTTCAACATTATACACCTTATCTTTAAAAGAGCCAAAGATAAGGCTTTTTTGAGCATTAAATTGTAACAAATTTGTTATATGTGGTATATAATTTATCGGGTTAAACGAAACAATGTAACCGTTTTGCTTTCATGGATGAAAACACTTTACACTAAAGGTTCCCCTGAGTAAAATAAAAGCACAAAGTTTACTTGAGTAAGAGGAGAAGAGGAAGAACTATGGACACAAAACTCGATATGATGTCATTCTCAATTCTGAGAAACGCAAGAAAGGCTAAAAATCTGGCTTACAAAGCTCTTAAACAAATGAAGGCAGGGAACCTTGATGAAGCAAGAGAGCTGATCGCACAAAGTGATGAAGCAACAACTTTGGCCCAGGCAGCGGAAAGTGATCTTCTCGAGTTCGTAGAGGGAAACGAAAAAGATGTGGAAGCATGGGTTGAGCATTCACAAGATCACTTGATGAGCAGTTTACTGGCTACAGAAACGATTAAAGAAATGATTGAAATGTATGATATGCAGCATGCATAAAATTTAGGGAGTAAAAGAAAGATGGCAAAGAAAGTATATTCCTTTCCAGCAGGGTTTTTATGGGGAGGAGCAACAGCAGCTAACCAGTATGAAGGTGGTTGGCTCGAAGACGGAAAGGGACCGAACGTTCCGGATCATATCACTGGGGGAACAGTCGATACGGCAAGACGTTGGACCAAGGAAATCGAAGCAGAAACATATTATCCAAGTCACGAAGCGACCGATTTTTATCATCACTACAAAGAAGATATCGCATTGATGGCGGAAATGGGATTCAATGTATTCCGTTTGTCGATCAACTGGGCAAGGATCTATCCTCAGGGCGATGATCTCGAGCCGAATAGAAAAGGAATCGAATTTTATCATAATGTATTTAGGGAATGCAAAAAGTATGGAATCGAGCCTTTGGTTACATTATCTCATTACGAAACACCTTGGAACCTGACTGAAAAATATAATGGATGGGAAAGTCGCGAAGTTATCGATTTTTTCGTTCGCTATGCTACGACTTGTTTCATGGAATACAAAGACGAAGTCAAATACTGGCTGACTTTCAACGAAATTAATTGTGCGATGCAGTCGTTTGGAACAATTATGGGGCTTGGAATGGTGCCTGAATCGGATCAAATGAATTTTGCGGCAACCGAATCCAAAGAACAAGTCCAAAAAAGATTTCAGGCTTTGCATCATCAGTTTGTCGCAAGCGCGAAAGCTGTTCAGATCGGACATGCAATCAATCCGAATTTCATGATCGGATGCATGATTGCAGGAGGGTTGGCATATCCGTATACGTGCAATCCGAAAGATGCTCTTGCTGCTCAAAACAAAAACAATATGTCGAATTATTTTTGCGGAGATGTGCAAGTACGGGGAGAATATCCGTATTTCGCAAAACGTTTCTTCAAGGAAAATGATATTCATCTGAATATTACGGCAGAAGACGAGATTGAATTGCTTAACGGAACCGTTGATTTTTATTCTTTTTCTTATTATATGTCCTCGACAGAAACGGTTGATGAAGATCTCAAAGCAGCGAAAGGAAATATCTTTGCGGGAGTTCCGAACCCTTACCTTGAAGCGAGTGATTGGGGTTGGCAAATCGATCCGGAAGGATTGCGTTGGTATTTGAATGATGTTTACGGACGCTATGAAATTCCGCTGATGATTGTCGAAAACGGTTTGGGCGCAATTGATGTACGTGCAGAAGATGGCAAATTCCACGATACGTATCGGATCGAATATTTGAGAAAGCATATTCAGCAAATGGGAGAAGCCATCGAAGACGGCGTGGATTTGATGGGATATACGATGTGGGGTTGTGTGGATCTTGTTTCTGCCTCCACAGGAGAAATGAAGAAACGCTACGGATTTATTTACGTTGACAAAGATAACGACGGAAACGGCGATCTTCATCGCGAAAAGAAAGATTCCTTCGAGTGGTATAAGAAAGTGATTGCCACAAACGGAAAAGATCTGGATTAAAAAAGGTTAAAATAAAAGGTTCTTCGGAACCTTTTTTTAGGAAAGGGGGAAAAATAATGAATATTTTGCTGATTTGTGTAGGAGGCATGTCCAGTTCGCTGCTCATGGACAAGATGAAAAAGTACGCAGTCGATCAAGGAGAAGAAATCAAGATCGAAGCGGTCGGGGAAATGGGACACGCCTATGAAAAAGTGTATAAAGATTTTGATGTGATTCTCATGGCACCTCAAGCAGGATATCGTAAAAAGGATGTCATGAAGCGAGTGGATATTCCTGTTGGTGTGATCGACATGACCGCTTACGGTCGTGCGGATTGCGTTAAAGTATTCGAACAAGCAAAAAAACTCATTAAATCATAAGAGCAAAAAATACTCTTTTTTCAAACGAAAGAAAGAGAAATCGTTTTCATTTTGGCTTAAATCTTATATAATGTGCTCGATAGAACAGAAAGGGGTATACTATGAGTCATTTTCCAAATGGATTTTTATGGGGCGGAGCGACTGCTGCAAACCAGTATGAAGGAGGCTGGAACGAAGGTGGGCGAGGACCGGCTTTGACCGATGTGACAACGGGTGGAACAGTGAATTCACCTCGAATGATCACATGGATCGATAAGTACGGAAGTCCGCATGCAAGTCCTTCTCATGGCTTCATCTTGCCTGAAGGGGCCTCTTATGCCGTACTTGAAGATTATTATTATCCGAATCATAAAGGAACCGATTTCTATCATCATTATAAAGAGGATATTGCTCTTTTTGCCGAAATGGGATTCAAGATGTTTCGTATGTCGATTTCTTGGAGTCGTCTGTATCCGAACGGGACGGAAGAAACACCAAATCAGGAAGGGATCGAATTTTATCGCAATGTTTTCGAAGAACTGAAATCTCACGGAATTGAGCCTCTTGTTACAATTTGGCATTTTGACACACCATTGTATCTCGAAGAAAAAATGGGAGGCTGGGCAAATCGCGAACTGATCGATTTGTATGTACGTTTTGCGAAAACTTGTTTTGAAGAGTATAAGGGACTCGTTAAATATTGGCTGACCTTTAATGAAATCAATAATACAATCATGTTTTTGGATATGGAAGGGGAAGTCGAAGAAGAACGCTATACAGAAGCATATCAAATTCTTCATAATCAATTCGTAGCAAGTGCCAAAGTCGTGCAAATCGGCCATGAGATTGATCCAGACAATAGGATCGGCTGCATGATCTGCGGAATTTGCAACTATCCGCTCACACCGGATCCGGACGATATGCTTGCATTCCAGCGAGCTTGGGAAAAGAACATTTTCTATTGCGGGGATGTGCAATGCAAAGGAGAATATCCTATTTTTGCCAAGCGCTTATGGAATGAACACAATGTTCATTTGGACATTACAGAAGAAGATCTCGAGATTTTGAGAAACGGAACGGTTGATTACTATACGTTCTCTTATTATATGTCGAATGCAATCACGACCCATGAAACGGATGAAAAAGCAGGAGGAAACGGAGTCATGGGAGCACGCAATCCATATCTCGAATATTCAGATTGGGGTTGGGCTCTCGATCCGAAAGGATTGCGTTATTTTCTCGAAGTTGTTCACGATCGGTATCATAAACCGCTGATGATCGTGGAAAACGGACTGGGTGCTTACGATACGGTCGAAGAAGATGGAAGTATTCACGATCCGTTCCGCATTGATTATTACCGCGCTCATATCAAGGAAATGGATAAAGCCATTGAAGAAGGTGTGAATCTGATCGGTTACACGACATGGGGATGTATCGATCTAGTGTCAGCCGGCACAGGCGAAATGAGAAAGCGCTACGGATTCATTTATGTAGACATGGATGATGAAGGAAAAGGTACGATGAAACGTACGCCGAAAGATTCTTTTTACTGGTATAAAAAGGTGATTGCAACAAATGGGGATGATTTGGATTAAACAGCTGAATTTCAGCTGTTTTTTTGCAGAAAAAAATGATATACTTCCACAGAAAAACGGAGAACACTCATGAATTTAAACGAAAACAGACGACTAGTCATTAACGGAATATTTCAGCACGTTACGATCATGGCTGAAGAAAAAGATTTGCCATTGCTTGTTTTTGTCCATGGCGGACCGGGAGATGGGGCGTTGCCGCTCATCTTGCGCTATCAAAGTGAGTTGGCAAGGCATTTTACATTGGTCATTTGGGAACAGCGCGGAGCCGGAAAGTCATTTTATGAATTCGGAGTCCATGAAAAAGTGGAAATCGCCGATTATATAGGGGATCTTCATGAATTGATCGAATATTTATTAAAACGCTTTAAACAAAAAAAGGTGTATTTATGGGGTCATGATTTTGGTACGATTATCGGTTTGAGGTACATCATGGAATATCCCGATACTGTGAAAATGTATATTGCATGCTCTCAAGTTGTGAATATGGAAAAAGCAATGCGTCTGCGTCTGCGCTATGCGATTGAAAACTCGCCGCGAATGGTCGCCAATAAATTACTGAAGATCGATCCGACCTTTTCCGGCGATCACGCAATAAAGGATCTTGCATTACTGGATAAGCAGATTACACGTTTAAAAGGAAACTTGTACGATCAGAAAAGCACAGTGAGCTTGCAGCACATTTATTTGCGATGTCCTGCCTATACCATGTTTGATTATCAGCGATACCGCAAGGGGATCGCCCAAAGCATTGAAAAGCTTTGGCCTGAAATCATGACCGTGAATTTCGAATCAATTACCCATTTTGCGGTTCCTGTCTTATTTGTGGAAGGCCGCAATGACAAACGTCTGTCTTCGGCTTTGGCGAAAACGTATTTCGATAAGATCACGAGCGAAAAACAATGGGTATGGTTTGAACAATCGAGCCATTACCCGCAATGGTGCGAACCGCAAGCGTTCAATACGCTCATGATTGATTTGTTGTCACAAGAAAGAAAATAATTTTTTTAGGCATCCGAGTTTTTTTATACATAAAAACATGGTTTGATAATATTGAGGAATCGGAGGTGGCATAATGAATCGCATTTCGCTGTCATTAAAAGAGTTTTTGAGAGATGAAGAAACAGAAATTTTCAATAATGAACAATATCAATTTTCTCAATTAAAGGATGATGAAGAAATCATCGTAATCGTGAATTATTTGGGTGATGAAAATATTTATATTCAAACCGGAGCGGATCAAGCCATCTTAGCCTTTGGTCAATGGCGCAAAGCGTATGACGATACATATGAAGAAATCGAATTGCTAAAAGACGATATTACCCAAATAATGAATAACCGTTCCTACATTTGGACAATTATCGATTCGACAAATTATCTTGTAGGCTATGTGGATGATGATGGTGTGCAATATTTACAAGATACGAATGAGTTCAATTGGGCTTATCGCAGTTCCAATAAATTTTTAAGAACAATTGCCGAAGATGAAAGTTCGCAAAGTTTTCTGTTCTGGAATCCAAGCAGTTCCAATCACATTCAACCGTCTCAATTTTTGATTTAGCAAAAGAAGGATTCAGATCCTTCTTTTTATATGAAAATAAGGAGATTTGCCATCTCCTTATTTTTTTGTTTATTTATGAAGATCTTTTTCTACTTTTTCTTCGATTGCTTCGATCTTTTCTTTGACTTCTTTCGCGCTTGCTTTTAATTCGCTGCTGTCTTTAGCCATTTCCTTTTTAAATTGTTCGTCTTTTTCGTTTTTGAATTTTTCGAATTCTTCCCATTTCTTTTCGGCATCGGCTTTTTCACGTTCCATAATATCGTCAGCATATTTTCCATCTGCATGATTTTGTTCATAATGATTGTTTGCCATAATTTAAGTCCTCCTCATATAAATTCATCATAGAAGCTCCTGTTTTTAAATTCAATTGTAAAGCCCTATTCTTGTTTGATACAATACTCAATGCATGAAGAAAGGAATATTTATGAGAAAATCTATGAAATCAATCGATCTTGGAAGCGGATCCATTGCGAAATTACTGTTTTCACTCGCTTTGCCAAGTATCGTCGCCCAAGTAATTAATGTGCTTTATAATGTTGTTGACCGTATGTATATCGGGCACATCCCCGAACACGGAGCGTTGGCATTAACCGGTGTAGGTGTTACAATGCCGATCATCATGGCCATTACGGCTTTTTCCAGTTTAGTCTGTATGGGAGGAGCGCCAAGGGCTGCCATCGAATTAGGAAAAAAGAACAAGGAGAATGCCGAACACATTATGAGTAATTGCTTCGTGCTGCTGATTGTGATTGGAATTTGCCTGACTGTTTTGACTGAAATCGTTGCGGTACCTATGCTTGATCTTTTTGGCGCAAGCGAAACGACTTTGCCTTTTGCGCTTGATTATTTGAGAATCTATGCGTGCGGAACCTTGTTTGTTCAAATCGCACTAGGTATGAATGCCTTTATTAATACACAAGGGCACACGATGTATGGAATGACGAGCGTTTTGATTGGAGCGATTGCCAATATTTTATTAGATCCGATCTTGATCTTTGTGTTTGATTTGGGTGTTCAAGGGGCTGCTATCGCGACCATCACTTCCCAATGTCTTTCTACGATTTATGTTTTATGGTTTCTACGCTCCGAACATAGTGATTTGAAACTTAAAAGAAGATATTTTAAGCTGTCGCTGTCGATCATAGGTCCTTGTCTGTTGCTTGGTCTTTCTCCTTTTGTGATGCAGATTACCGAAAGTTTATTGAATATTTGCTTTAACTCATCTCTTTTGAAATACGGAGGCGATACGGCAGTTGGAGCTATGGCAATTTTATCATCGGTTATGCAGTTTTCCATGCTCCCTCTCCAAGGAATGACACAAGGATCTCAGCCGATTATTTCTTTTAATTTCGGAGCCGGGAAACACGAACGGATCAAAAAAACTTTTAAATTGCTTCTTGGTGTTTCTTTGATCTATTCAACTGTTGTGTGGGCCGTTTCAATGTTTGCTCCTCAAATACTTGCTCAAATGTTCACGAATGATTCGACATTGATTGATTATACGTGCTGGGCTTTGCGTATTTATATGGCCATGTCTTTGATTTTCGGAGCGCAGATTGCATGCCAGCAAACATTCATTGCATTAGGAAATGCGAAAACTTCTTTATTTTTGGCTTTGCTTCGTAAAATATTTTTGTTGATTCCTCTAATTTATATTTTACCGAATTTCTTTGCGAATCGATCATTTGCCGTCTTTTTATCGGAACCGGTTGCGGATACGATTGCTGTGATGACAACTTGTGTCTTGTTTGCACGCTACTATAAAAAAGTGTTAAAGGAGGAAGAAGTGTGATTAAATTATTTGCAAGCGATCTGGATGGAACGCTTTTGAATGCGCATCATCAGTTTGATGAGCGAATTGTGCAGGGAATTCGTGATCTTTTGGATCAGGGTGCCGAGTTTTCGATTGCCACAGGACGTGGTCCGAAACAATGTACGATTCCCGAAATCGAAAGGGATGTATACAAGATTTGTATGAACGGAGCTTTGATACTCGATAAGGAGAATGCGATACTTCATATGGAGTTGTTTCCGAAAGATATCCTTTCTTTGCTGATTGATGAGTTTTATGATTTACCTTTTGATTTTGTCACTCCTGAAAAAACGTATACGATGCATTCTCAAGAGGCGTATGTCCGTAAAAAAGTGGATATCAACGATGATGATGCGTGGAAGGAACGGTTCATGCGTGATTTTTTGCCTAGGATGAAATTTAATGCCAGCAAGGAAGAAATTTTGCATGCAGATGTTTGCAAAGTCAATATGCGTACCGATCAGCATAAATCGTATGTCCGATTGACAGAATTTTTGGATGTGCATCAAGATCAAATTCTCAATGCGCCAAGCTCCGAAGATTTGATCGAATTGACAGCTGTAAACTCTCAAAAGGGAAATGCTGTTGCGATCCTTGCCAAGTATTTGGGATTAAAAGACGATGAGGTAGCAGTGTATGGTGATGGCGGAAATGATCTGAGCATGCTATCGCGTTTTTCCCATTCTTATGCGCCGGAAAATGCATGTTTGGCGGCAAAAGAAAAAGCCAGATCCGTCATAGGACCGGCTTTTGAATACAGTGTAATCAAGCATATGGAGGAAATATCAAAAAGCTGATATTTCTTTTTTTATATGATTGAAGATTTTTTTTGCCGCATAAGGGTCGATCGTATTTCGGTCGGCTTCCTGCATTTTTTGTGCAATTTGCGGATCAAGTGCTTTTAATAATGCAGGCAGCAAGTTGTCCTGCACGTTTTTGACCCATATCGCCATATCGTATTTTTCGAAAAAAGCTGCGTTTTTGTCTTCGCATCCCGGAATCGGAGTAATGATCAAAAACGGAACTTGGGCCACTGCGGTTTCAGTGGAAGAAAGTCCTCCGGGTTTTGAGATAAAAACTTCGCTGGCTTTCAGATAGTCATAAACTTGATTGGTTGGCTTGATCAAATGCAGCGGTCGTACTCCTTGATAAGCAAGGGATAAGTTTTCATACAAATGTTCATTGTTTCCGACCAGTACGAGAATCTCATAATTTTTATGAGAGAGAATAAATGTCAACAGCTGATCGATCGTATCGTAAATATCACCTACACCGATACTTCCTCCGGAAATGAGAATGTATTTTTTGCATTCATCAAGTCCTGCGGATCGTTTCGCTTGAGATTTTGCCTTTTTTTCATGAAACTGCATCATGGTCGGAATCCCGAAAGGTAAGAGCTTTTCTTTCGGGATCTTATAGGCTGTAAAGTCCGGCACCAGATCTTTGTGGGGAATCACGAAATAATCCGCTTTGACTTCCTGCACAAATGGAGAACATGTATAATCGGTGGCCACAAAATAAACAGGTGGAAGCGGAACTTTTCGGTTTTTGATTTGGGTAAGCATTTCGCCGCAAAACAAATGAGTCGTTATGATAACATCGAACGAATGATCTTTTAAATAGTTTTCCAGTAAGAAAGAAACTTTCTTTTGAGCAAGATATACCGGAGAAACGATAGGAATCTTATTCTGCATGCGTGAGTAAGCATCACCGATTTGATAAATAAAGCCGAATAGAGAAGGTGTATGTTGAACAAATTTAATATAGGTTTCTCCGACAATATCGGCTAAATGATCGTTTTTTAAGGAATAAGGATCAAAGAAAGTCACGTTTACTCCTTGTTCCTGCAGTTCCTGAACAATAGATCTTGCCGCCGAGTTATGTCCTCCTCCTGTGGAACAAGAAAGAACTAGCGCTTCCATATTGGTTCCATCTTGAATTCGTCTTTGATTTCTTTGCTCGTTACCAAGCGAACAATAACCGCAAAAGCGATGATCATACATCCGGTGCCAACGGCGATATTGATATTCAAAGTCATTATGCATGGCAGGAATACAGCATATGTAATCAGGGTGCGATAATAGTTTGGCTTAATAACCAGCACGCCTGAGAAAAACAGGAATAAGACTGCAAGCAGCGTCAGTGGCTGCCAAATCGGCAATAAAGCGGCCAGACTGCCGAAAGTCGCGGTAATTCCTTTTCCGCCTTTAAATCCATGAAACAACGGGTACATATGTCCGATGACAGGGGCGGCAATTACGAAAGCGGCTCCAATCGAAGACAAGGAATGGCTTGTAAAGTGGATATACAAGAATACAGGAATGAAGGCTTTGAAAAAATCTCCGAATAAAGTAAAGATACCACAGGCGGAGCCTCCGTTTTTAAAAGCATTTGCGACGCCCGGATTGTGATCGCGTGAATTGATCCGGATATCGGAAATATGAAAGATTTTAGAATACAGCAAAGAATATAATACACTGCCTGATAAATACCCGACAAGTGTATAAAGTACAACATCAGTTAACATTAGGGAAGCTCCTTTCTTGGGTTTTCTAAATAAAATATACAAAAATTATAGGGTTTGACCAAGCAAGATGCCTAGAGCATGAAATGCTTGTTGAAAAAAAACAGGCAAATCGTTACGATAAAAGAAAAAGTTTTAAGGAGAAGAATTATGGACATAGTTATTATCGGAGATGGGAAGGTTGGCTTTGCGCTTGCGAAACAGCTCGATCATGAAGGCCATGATGTGAAAGTGATCGACAATAAGCCGGCTGTCCTGGAAAAGACGAGCAATTTGCTCGATGTGGTCGGAATCTTGGGAAATGGAGCGACACCGGATACATTAAAGGTGGCAGGTGCCAATCATGCTGATCTGGTGATTGCGGCTACTTCAAAAGACGAGATCAATATTATCAGCTGTCTGTTGGCAAAAAAGATGGGGGCCAAACATACGATTGCGAGAATTCGAACACCGGAATACGTGGATTCTTTGCATATGGTCAAGGAAGAACTCGGACTTTCAATGGAAATCAATCCGGAGCTGGTGGCGGCCAGAGAAATCCGACGTGCATTGCGTTTTTCTTCTTCGATAAAGACGCATTCTCTAGCTAAGACTCGATTGGAAATTGCGGAAATCAAGATTTTCGCAAATTCTCCGTTAAAAGGAAAAAAAGTAATGGATATTTCCCGAACGTATGATCAAAGCGTGCTGTTTTGCATGATTGACCGCAACGGGGAGTACTTGATTCCTAACGGTATGACCGAAATCCTGGAAGGAGATAAAGTTTCCTTAACAGGAAGGACCAAAGATTTGCAGTCTTTTTTCAATGAACTGAAGATTTTGAAAAACAACAAGATCAAAGAAGTAATGATCATCGGAGGCGGACGGATCACATATTATTTGACGTTAATGCTTCTTGATCTGGGAATCTATGTAACGATTATCGAAAAGAATCCGGAGAAGTGTCTGAAGTTGGTTGAACGGTTTCCGACTGTGACAGTTATTGAAGGTGATGGGACCGATCAGGAACTGCTGCTATCGGAAAACTTGGAATCAATGGACGCTTTTATTGCGCTGACCGATAACGACGAAGAAAATGTCATTATTTCTATGTTTGCCAACGCGAAAGGAATTGAGCACGTCATTCCGAAAGTAAATCGGGTCGAATTGGGGTTTATTCTTGAAAAACTCGGTTTGGAGAATGCAATCACGCCGAAAAATATTACCGCAAATCATATTGTATCCTATGTTCGGGCGATGCAGAATTCGCTTGGAAGCAATGTGGAATCGCTGATCAAGATGAAAAACGAAGCCATTGAATTGTTGGAGTTTCGGGTCCGAGATAATTGTTCGTTTTTAAACAAACCCATCAAGGATCTTTCGTTTAAATCCGGTATCTTGATTGCGTTTGTGACTCATCACGGAGAACCGAAGATTGCGACAGGAATGACGCGGATAACGATTGGAGATACGGTCATCATCATTTCGAAACGGAAAGGGCTGCGTGATATCAATGACATTTTGGCTTAATCGAAATATCAATAAACTTAACTGGCGTGTCATTTTGAATATGATTGGGTTTGCGCTGATTGCTCTTTCTGTATTCATGCTTCTTCCCGTTTTTGTCGCTTTGATCTATCGTGAATTTATGCCAATGCGCGCTTTCGGGATCACAATTGCGATTTGTATCGTTTTGGGACTTTTTCTTTCTCGATTGAAGGTCAAAGAAAGCTCGTATTTTGCGCGTGACGGAATGATTGCTGTCGGGCTTGTATGGCTGTGTGTATCTTTTTTCGGAGGATTGCCTTTTTATTTTTCCCAAGAGATTCCTTCATTGACGGATGCGTTTTTTGAAACGGTATCCGGATTTACGACAACAGGGGCGACCATCCTAACTGATATTGAATCGTTGTCACGCTGTATGTTGTTTTGGCGCAGCTTTACGCATTGGATCGGCGGAATGGGAGTTCTGGTGTTTGTGTTGGCGTTTCTGCCGAAAAGTAATGAGCATACAATGCATATCATGCGTGCGGAAGTACCCGGACCGACGATTTCGAAACTGGTTTCTCGATTAAAGACGACTACAATGATTTTATACGGATTGTATATGACGTTGTCGATCATTGAGTTGTGCTTTTTATTGATTGGCGGAATGCCTCTGTTTGATGCGTTGTGCAATACATTTGGCACAGCCGGTACGGGAGGGTTCGCAATTTATGCGGCCAGTATCGGAGAGTATCATAGTGTTTACTTCGAAACGGTCATTATGATCTTCATGTTCTTGTTCGGAATCAATTTTAATTTGTATTTTTTTCTGGTGATCAAAGATTTTGAACCGATTTTTAAAAACGAAGAACTGAAGTGGTATGTTTGTATTGTAGTTCTTGCTGCGCTTGCGATTGGATTGAACATTTGGTCAATGTATGATTCGTTTGGCGATGCATTGCGGTATTCTTCGTTTCAGGTTGTTTCTATCATCACCACGACAGGGTATGCAACAACTGACTTTAACTTGTGGCCGACTTTTTCGAAAATGATCTTGTTTTTTTTGATGGTAGTTGGTGCTTGTGCGGGAAGTACAGGCGGAGGCCTTAAAATGACACGTTTGATGATCTTGCTTAAGAAAATCAAATTAAATGTTCAAAAGCTATGGCATCCGAAAAAAGTAGAAGCAATTACAATGGACGGAAAAATCGTGGAAAAAGAGATTGTAGATCAAAGTCTGGCGTTCTTTTGCGCGTGGATGATCATTATTACGGTGGGAACATTGATTGTTTCGCTGGACAATTTTGATTTCGAAACGACTTTGACTTCAGTGTATACATGTCTTGGAAATGTGGGTCCCGGTCTTGGTCTTTGCGGTCCGACCGGTTCATTTGCGATGTTCTCGATCTTATCGAAAATCGTTCTTTCTTTTTGTATGTTGCTGGGACGATTGGAAATTTATCCGATTTTGATCTTTATGTTTCCGTTGCTGGAACTGCGAAGAAAAAGCGGGCATGTCCACAAAAAAAGCGAGTAACCTCGCTTTACAGGCTGTTGACAAAGTCGATTTTTCAAATCGGCTTTGTCACAGCTTTTTATTTTTCTCCCACAAATGAATAAAAAAAGAGCAATTTGAGGTATTTAAGTACCTAATATTACTCTTTTTTTAGACCTTTTTACCCACTTTTATTTTATTGAAATTTAATTTTTTCAAAATAGGTAGTTTGTCAACACTCTGAAAAAAGCGAGTAACCTCGCTTTATCGTAAAATAATGTAAATGGCGTAGAGAATATACAAACCGACCATCAATGCTCCGCGTGGACGACTCATCTTGTCGTTGCGCATTGTCATGAAATATAAGAGCAGGGCAATCGCGCATAAAATAACGATATCAATTTGATTGAACAAGGTGACGCTGAGGATCGAGGAAGTTGCTGCTGTACCTAAGATGAATGCGATATTCATGATATTGCTTCCAATTGCGTTTCCCAAGGAGAGTCCGGACTCTCCTTTTTTTGCAGCTACCATGCTTGTGACAAGTTCCGGCAAAGAGGTTCCGACAGAAACGATTGTCAATCCGACCAAAGTTTCGGACATGCCCCATTGCTTGGCAATCCATGTTGCGTTATCGACAACCAGATTTCCTCCGAAAATGATTCCGGCGACACCGATACAAATGAACAGTAGACTTTTTGAAATTGGCATGATCTTTTCTTCGTCTTCTTCGTTTTGCTCCTGAGGATGATCTTTTGTGCTTTTGATCAATGTGTAAATATAAATGACAAGCAGGACAAGGAACACGATTCCGTTCACAAATGTCAGCTTTTGGTTAAATACTGCCAATAGCAAAACGAATGTGATGAAAATGTTCCAAAGAAGATCCCGCTTGATGATCTTTTGATTGATCACAAAAGGTTTCATGAGTGCGGAGCAGCCGACGACAACTAAAGTATTGAAAATGTTGCTGCCAACCACATTGGATAGGGCGAGCTCATTGCTTCCTGCAAGTGTAGCGGTTAAGGAAACGCTTAGTTCCGGCAAGGACGTTCCTAAAGAGACAATCGTAAGACCGACAATGAAAGTCGGAATATTGAATTTGTATGCGATGGATGCGCTGCCATCTACAAAGAGATCGGCGCCTTTGATAAGGAGTGTCATTCCAATCAGTAAAATGAGATAAGCCATAAGGATCCTTTCTTTATACTTCAAACGACTGAAGGGCATGTACAATGCCGTCTTCGTTGTTTGAGAGGGTCGTTTGCGCGGCTTTTTCTTTCACAAACTCTTTGGCGTTGCCCATTGCGAATGAGTGCTTGACGATTTCGAACATAGAAACATCGTTTTCTCCGTCACCGAACGCAACGATTTCATCTTCTTTCCATTCATTCAAGTTCATTAAATAGAGAAGAGTCTTTCCTTTGGAAAACCCGTAAGGAAGAACTTCAAGTTGTCTTGGTGTTGTTCGAAAGATCTCAAATTTGTTGCCGTATGTCGCTTTCAGATCGTTGTAGATTTCTATGAGCTGATCTTCATCCTGCATGATTTGCAGTTTATTGATAGGCATTGTGATCTCATCGGCTTTATGAATGTATTTGATGTTCGGATATCCGTCACGCATATCAGCCAACCATCCCCATGGACCGGCAGTCCAAGGAAAATCGATCGGCAAATGCTGTTCTTGACGAACTTTTTCTTTGATCGGACGTAAAGTTTGCGGAAAAAAGTCGAACAATCCATCGTCGAAGCAAGCCATCGTTTCACATTCGAGATTCATTAAATACTGAAAGATCGAATAGATTTCTTCGGGCTTCATTTTTTTGAGCACATGACGTTTTCCCAAACTTAGGTCGTACCATGCGATGCCATCGACTTCGATAAGCATGCCATTGTATTTTTCCATCTCCAATTCCTTGGCGTATGGTAAAAGTCGTGTATAGGAGCGTCCGCTTGCTAAGATTAGACGGACTCCTTTTTTTTCAAGTTCAATGAGTTTTTCTTTTGTGGCAGGCGAAATCTTGTTTTCCGAATTTAACAAGGTTCCGTCCATGTCCATAATGATTGCTTTGATCAATGGGTATCACCTCGGAAAAAATAATAGCATAAAAAAAGAGAAAGAGTGCATCGAATGGCCTGAATCCTCGGAAAAGAAAAAGTTGCAAAAAAGATTTGCGTTTTTCAAAAGAGAATGCTATTATGTATAGGCATTGAGGAAATGCCTGAATAGCTCAGTCGGTAGAGCATCCGGCTGTTAACCGGCAGGTCACAAGTTCGAGTCTTGTTTCAGGCGCCATCATT
>KE159696.1:231892-272083 GCA_000403415.2 Firmicutes bacterium M10-2 | reverse complement strand
AAAAACAGTGAACAGTTTAGAAAGATCTTGAAGAAAGCACAAGAAACAAGAGAACCAACTGATCAAGTAGGCAAGGGCGTACGGAGGATGCCTGGCCACTCGAAACTGAAGAAGGACGCACCGAACTGCGAAAAGCGGCGCCGAGCTGTAAGGAAGCGAAGACGCGCCGGTATCCGAATGGGGGAACCCGGCATGGCGAGAGCGATGTCATCCTATGATGAAGAAGATAGTCATAGAGAGAGGAACCCGGGGAACTGAAACATCTAAGTACCCGGAGGAAAAGAAAACAACAGTGATTTCCCGAGTAGCGGCGAGCGAAAGGGAAGGAGCCCAAACCGATCGAAGGATCGGGGTAGAAGGGCCTTCGAGAAAGCGGAAGCGGAAGCATAGCCGAGCGTGAACGGAAGCACGGCCGAAGAGGGTGAAAGCCCCGTAGGCGAAATGCGAGAAGCAGAAGCGAGAAGGACCCTGAGTACGGCGAGACACGAGAAATCTTGTCGGAAGCAGGCGGGACCATCCGCCAAGGCTAAATATAAACGAGTGAGCGATAGAGAACAAGTACCGTGAGGGAAAGGTGAAAAGAACCGCGGGAGCGGAGTGAAAGAGAACCTGAAACCGTATGCCTACAAGAAGTCAGAGCCCGTCAAAGGGTGATGGCGTGCCTTTTGTAGAATGAACCGGCGAGTTGCGTCATAATGCGAGGTTAAGCAGGAAAGAGCGGAGCCGAAGCGAAAGCGAGTCTGAAGAGGGCGAAGAGAGTAGTATGATGCAGACCCGAAACCGGGTGATCTAGCCATGGGCAGGTTGAAGCAGGAGTGAAATTCTGTGGAGGACCGAACCGACTACCGTTGAAAAGTTAGCGGATGACCTGTGGCTAGGGGAGAAATTCCAATCGAACCCGGAGATAGCTGGTTCTCCCCGAAATAGCTTTAGGGCTAGCGTCGGCCGATAAGCGAGGGAGGTAGAGCACTGAATGCATGATGGCCCCATCCCGGGGTACTGAATGCAATCAAACTGCGAATGCCCTCGAAAGAAGAGGCCGGCAGTCAGACTGTGGGTGATAAGGTCCATGGTCGAGAGGGAAACAGCCCAGACCGCCAGCAAAGGTCCCGAAATACAGGCTAAGTGGAAAAGGATGTGGGGACGCACGGACAGCTAGGAGGTTGGCTCAGAAGCAGCCATCCTTTGAAGAGTGCGTAACAGCTCACTAGTCGAGTGGCCCTGCGCCGAAAATGTACCGGGGCTAAGCCTGATACCGAAGCTGCGGATGTACCTGCAAGGGTATATGGTAGGGGAGCGTTGCATGCAGGAAGAAGTATGATCGCGAGAGGATATGGACAGCATGGAAGCGAGAATGCCGGTGTGAGTAGCGAGATGTAGGTGAGAATCCTACACACCGAAAGCCCAAGGATTCCAGGGGAAGGTTCGTCCGCCCTGGGTAAGTCGGGACCTAACGCGAGGCCGAGAGGCGTAGCGGATGGAAAGCAGGCGGAGAATCCTGCACCCGCGCGATACGAGGCGAAGGAGTGACGGAGACGGAGTAGGCAGCCCTCTGAATGGATTGAGGGCCAAGCGCAGCAGTCGGATACCAGGGAAATCCGGTATCGGAAGACAGGGCGTGAAGGGGAAGCGAAAGCAGAAATGCAAGTAGCGAAGTGCCGAGGACGGCTTCCAAGAAAAGCTTCTAGCAAAGTGGTATCGAGCGGCCCGTACCAAAACCGACACAGGTGGGCAGGCAGAGGATGCCGAGGTGAGCGAGAGAACTGTTGCCAAGGAACTCGGCAAAATGGCCCCGTAACTTCGGGAGAAGGGGCGCTCATGGAAGTGAGCCGCAGTGAAAAGGCCCAAGCGACTGTTTAACTAAAACACAGCTCTCTGCGAAGCCGCAAGGCGAAGTATAGGGGGTGACACCTGCCCGGTGCTGGAAGGTTAAGGGGACGAGTGAATCGAAAGATGAAGCTCGGAACCGAAGCCCCAGTGAACGGCGGCCGTAACTATAACGGTCCTAAGGTAGCGAAATTCCTTGTCAGGTAAGTTCTGACCCGCACGAAAGGTGTAACGATTTGGGCGCTGTCTCGGCAGCAGGCTCGGTGAAATCTTAGTACCTGTGAAAATGCAGGTTACCCGCAACTAGACGGAAAGACCCCATGGAGCTTTACTGCAGCTCGGCATTGGATTTTGGGCAGACATGTACAGGATAGGTGGGAGACGAAGAGAGATATACGCCAGTGTATCAGGAGTCGATGTTGGGATACCACCCTTGTGTGCTTGAGGTCCTAACCCAGGTCCGTGACCCGGATCGGGGAGAGTGCCAGGCGGGCAGTTTGACTGGGGCGGTCGCCTCCCAAAGAGTAACGGAGGCGCCCAAAGGTACGCTCAGTCTGGATGGAAACCAGATGAAGAGTGCAAATGCAGAAGCGTGCTTGACTGTGAGAGCAACAACTCGAACAGGGACGAAAGTCGGGATTAGTGATCCGGCGGTGCCGAATGGAAGGGCCGTCGCTCAACGGATAAAAGCTACCCTGGGGATAACAGGCTGATCTCGCCCAAGAGTTCACATCGACGGCGAGGTTTGGCACCTCGATGTCGGCTCATCGCATCCTGGAGCTGGATTCGGTTCCAAGGGTTGGGCTGTCCGCCCATTAAAGCGGTACGCGAGCTGGGTTCAGAACGTCGTGAGACAGTTCGGTCCCTATCTGTTGTGGGCGAAGGAGATCTGAGGGGAGCTGTCCTCAGTACGAGAGGACCGGGATGGACCTGCCTCTGGTGCATCGGTTATCACGCCAGTGGTACAGCCGGGTAGCCAAGCAGGGAAGGGATAAGCGCTGAAAGCATCTAAGCACGAAGCCCACCCCGAGATGAGATCTCCCATTCTGAAAAGAAGTAAGGCCCCTCAAAGACGATGAGGTAGATAGGCCGGAGATGGAAGCATAGCGATATGCGGAGTTGACCGGTACTAATCGGCCGAGGACTTGATCAGAGCCCGCGACTTGCCAAAGAGACGAAAGAAGTGTAAGAGAGAAGAGTGGATGTCGGTTTTGAGGGATCGAGCAAAAGAAGATCCGGTGACGAAGGCGGGATGGAGACACCTGAATACATTCCGAACTCAGCAGTTAAGCACCCCAGCGGCGACGATAGTTGGCCTTGCGCCTGCGAAAATAGCACGTTGCCGGGTCTTTTTTTTTATGGAAAGATGATAAAGGAGTGCCCACAGAGCCCGCCCTTATTACCATCTAATTATAAAAAACCGTGTGTGATCAGCTATATGCTCTCAACTTACACGGTTTTTATTGCAAGCTTATTGTATCTTTTTGTTGGAGATCTTATTTGTAAAACTCAACAATCGCTTTAAAAAGATCCCCATCAATTTCTATTTTAAAATTACCTCCTTGAATTTCGGTAAAACTTTTTACAATCGCAAGACCGAGCCCGCTGCCGATTTCGTGTCGCGATTTATCTCCGCGTACAAACCTTTCGGTAATTTCTTCCGGATCAAAATCGAGTTGTTGTTGCGAAACGTTGCGATAAATAATCGATATTTTTTTATTATCTTCTTTAATATCTATAAATACCCGAGTACCATTTAAGGCATATTTTGTGATATTCCCTATCAAGTTTTCAAAAATTCGGACAGTTTTATTTGGATCAAGATCAATTGTTGCTTTTTCGGGAATCTTATAGACTACTTTTAATCCTTTTTTCTCCCATTCTTCTATATGTTCTGCTTGAACTTGTTGAATCAGTGATACAAGATCGATTGATTGCTTATTGAGCTCGATATTTCCTGAATTCGCTTTCGATACGTCAAATAGATCAATTACTAATTGGTCAAGTCTGTTCGTATAGCCTTCAATTTTTTTAGAATATTTCTTTATATCATCTATATCTTCGCAATCTTCTAATAGTTCTACATAAGTTTTAATTCCTGTTAAAGGAGTTTTCAAGTCATGAGAAACATTTGAAATCAATTCTGTTTTCATATTCTGAGATTGAATTTCCTTTTTGAGAGCAATTTCAAATCCTGATTTTACCTTTAATAATTCGTTGTAAATGGATTGAAAAGGTCCTACCGGAAAGGGAAGAACATCATCAAAATTACCAATAGCGATTTGTTGGGTGGCATCCAATGTCTTTTTATAATCTCTTTGGATCTCATTATAAAAATGAAGAAATTTTATAAATAGATAAACAAACAATGGTACCGCAATGATAAAGCCCAGCCCACCTAATGCAAATAGGAGCATAAGTACAAATAAAAACATCACAAAAGCAAAGACATATTTTTTCTTGTTGTGATTTCCAAGATCTAATTGTGCCAACCCATTAACATGAGATCGAATCCAATTTAAAATTTGAAATAGCCATGTATCTTCATGGATGAAGTGTCTAAATCCATCACAAAAGATATGCTTAATATATGTTAGAATTAGAAAGTAAGATCCAAAAACCATGCACCACAATGTAAAAATAATTGTGTAAATCATTGAATAAACAACATTCGCTTTAATTCCTATATTGAGGATATTGGGATTACTTTGCAAAGAATATAAAGAGCTTAGACCGATACCCATAATGAGTAAAGAAATTAATACAACATTAAAAGCAACGAATGGCTCGAATTTCCACATAAGAACTTTACGAAACAGCGGAGCATCTTTTTCTTCTTTATAAGGGAAGAGCACTACAAATAAACAAATAATTGCGAGAGGCACAAAATATCCGATCAGTATGTATGGGATTATAAAGGATTCATAATCAATATAATGAGCGATATATCCGCCATCGTTGATGACAGGATCATTAATTCCGTATTCAAATTTAAAATCTTTTGGTAATGGATTAATTGAATAACCGATTTCCGATCCGTAATTCCAGCCTAAATAGTTCTTGATCAATAATTCAAGATTCGTATCATATAAAGAATGAAGCTTTGCCGATCCTTTGTTTTCGTCAACTGTTTTTTTGAAAGTTGCCTTATAATGGAAATTCGAATCATCAATTAATCGTTGGGAACTATTCAACAAAGAATTCAAAGCACTTCGAACTATTTCTTCATCCTCGCTGCTAATTACATTTTTATCAAATGAAATGATTTCATAATTTGGATCCATTTCCTGTGCAAGGGAGTATGCCAGAAGGATTGTGTCTTCTTCTAACTGGCTTCTTGCGTAATTGTTAATATCATAAGGGAGATTTTTTCCTTGCGAGATTGCAAACGTTGCAACACTTGAAAATACGATTGTCAGTATGCATGCAACAATAAAAAAAACTTTATTCTTTTTCATAAGTATCCTTTCTTAATTTATATCCAAGCCCCCAAACAACTTGAATATACATGGGATTACGAGGATCTAATTCGATTTTTTCACGAAGTTTTCGAATATGAACCGTAATTGTATCCGTCGTGATTGCCTCCTCGTGCCAAATCAATTCATAGATTTGTTGAGCGGAAAATACTTGATTGGGGCTACGCATTAATAACTCAAGAATAGAAAATTCTTTAGGAGTTAAATGAACTTGCTGTCCATGAGCAAATACTTCTTTTGTTAGCGGATCCAATTCGAGATCTCCGATTATCAATGAAGAACCAGATTCTGAAGTTTTCCCCTCCTTTAAAGTAAGAATTTGTTCATAACGGCGAAGTTGTGCCCTTGCTCTGGCAATCAATTCCATGCTTGCAAACGGTTTGGTGATGTAATCATCTCCACCAATCATCAATCCGTTGATCTTATCCAATTCTTCGCTTTTCGCACTTAAGAAAATAATCGGAAAATCATATAATTTTCGTGCTTTTATAACCATCTCGACCCCATCCATGATCGGCATCATAATATCGACAATTGCCAAATGAATGGGTTCCTGTGCCATTTTTTCGAGTCCGACAGCGCCGTTTTCAGCCATAAGGACACGATATCCTTGGTTTGCCATATAAATTCCGATTGCTTCGCGGATTCCCTCATCATCTTCTACGACTAGTATTGTATGTTCCATAATTCATCTTCCTCCTCATTATCGATTGGATGGATCAAAAATCCGATACAAACCCAGATCAATGCCAATCCAATACCTAACCATTTTAGCATTTCCATAATTTTCACCTCAATAATTGCTTGTACAAATACAATACAAGACAAATATAAACGAATTCTAAACATAAAAAAAAGCTTTGGAAAATTCCAAAGCAATTTATATTAATCTAATTCAAATGCACCAGTATACAATTGATAATATGTACCTTTTTCTTTAATTAAATCATCGTGATCTCCACGTTCGATGATATGTCCCTGATCAAGAACCATAATGGCATTTGAGTTTTGGATCGTCGACAAACGGTGCGCAATCACAAATACTGTTCGTCCGGCCATTAATTTATCCATACCCTCTTGGACAATTCGTTCGGTTCGCGTATCAATCGAAGAAGTCGCCTCATCTAAAATCAGCACAGGAGGGTTGGCAACAGCGGCTCTTGCGATGGCAATCAATTGACGCTGCCCCTGAGAAAGCGATTCGCCCGAACCGGAAATCTCAGTATTGTATCCATGCTCTAAGTGACGAATAAACTCGTCTGCATTTGCCAATTTTGCGGCTGCAATACATTCTTCATCTGTTGCATCAAGCTTTCCGAATCGAATGTTTTCCATGATCGTACCGGAGAATAAGTTTGTATCCTGTAATACGATACCTAAGGAATGACGAAGGTCCGGCTTTTTGATTAATTTGATATCGATTCCATCATAAGTAATAGAACCCTTTTGGATATCATAGAAACGATTGATTAAATTGGTGATTGTTGTTTTACCGGCACCGGTAGCACCAACAAACGCAATTTTTTGTCCTGGTTTTGCGAAAAGCGAAATATCATGTAAAATAACTTTTTTCTTTGTATATCCGAAAGTTACATTCTCGAAGCGAACATCTCCTTTTAATTCAACAAGTTCGACTTCATTGTTAGGACGAGGATGTTTCCAACACCAATGTCCGGTATTTTCGCTGCATTCTACCCAATGCCCGTTTTCTTTACGTACATTAACTAATGTGACCACACCTTGATCGGTTTCACTTGGTTCATCCAAAATAGCATAAATCCGAGATGCACCTGCACCTGCCATGATGACAGCGTTAATCTGTTGGGAAATTTGCCCAATCGGATTGGTAAATTGACGATTTAACAGAAGGAAAGAAGCAATTGTACCAATAGTCATGCCAAACATACCATGAAGAGCGAACCATGCTCCTACAAAAGCTGTTAATACATAAGAAACATATCCCAGATTCATTACGATCGGCATCAAGATATTCGCAAATTTATTCGCTTCTGTACTTGCCTTGCAAAGACGTTCGTTTACTTTTTTGAAATCTTCGATGGATTGTTCTTCATGAGTAAAAACTTTAATGACTTTGCTTCCTTCCATCATCTCTTCAATGAAGCCGTTGACTTCACCTAAGGTCGCTTGCTGTTCACGGAAATAACGACCTGAACGACTCGTAATAAACCGGCTTACCAAAATCATTGCGATTCCCATAATGATTGTAATCATTGTCAGTGGAGCATTTAAAATCAACATTGAAATCAATACAAAGACCATCATAGAAAATGACGAAATCATTTGTGGCAAACTTTGGGAAATCAGCTGTCTTAGTGTATCTGTATCGTTCGTATAAACAGACATGATATCCCCATGAGCATGAGTATCAAAATAGGCGATTGGCAAAGTTTCCATATGCTTAAACAAGGATTCGCGTGTATCGTTCAAAGTTCCTAATGAAATGTTGATCATTAAACGATTCCAAGTATAAGTGGAAAGAATCCCAATTCCGTAAATACAAGCAAGAAAGCCGATTGCGCCAAGCAAAGGACCATAATCAGGAGTTGACATCAAAGTTAATGGAGTAATATAGTCATCAATTAATGTTTGAAGGAATACACTTCCGTATACATTCGCAATAGCTGAAATAAGAATTAAGACGAGTACGATACAGCTTTGTAATTTATAATGCTTAACGGTTTCTTTCATAACGCGTTTCAAACCGTTTAAATTATTTCCCATCATTCGTTATCCTCTCCTTTCTGTTGTGCTTCAAAAGTTTGCCGATAAATGTCATTCGTTTTTAATAATTCAGAGTGTGAACCGATCGCAGAAATCTTGCTGTTATCCAGTACAAGAATTTGATCGGCATCTTGGATCGAACTGACACGTTGTGAAATAATGATTCTTGTCGTATCCGGAATTTTCTCTAAGAATGCCTGACGGATCAAAGAATCGGTTTTTGTATCTACCGCACTTGTCGAATCGTCCAGAATCAGAATTTTCGGCTTTTTCAACAGAGCACGGGCAATACAAAGACGTTGCCTTTGTCCTCCGGAAACATTTGTTCCTCCTTGCGTAATATATGTGTTGTATTTATCCGGCATCCGTTCGATAAATTCAGAAGCTTGAGCAAGCTGACAGGCTTCTTTAATTTCTTCTTCGGTCGCATTTGGATCTCCCCAACGCATATTGTCGATGATCGTTCCCGAAAAAAGTACATTTTTTTGAAGAACAACACCAACTTTATCACGAAGCGCTTTTAAATCGTATTCACGGACATCTATGCCTGCCACTTTGACCGAGCCCTTCGTGACATCATAAAGTCTTGGAATGAGCTGAACTAGCGAGCTTTTTGCTGATCCTGTCGCACCTAAGATTCCTAAGGTTGACCCGGAAGGAATATTCAAATTGATATCATTAAGAACAAATTCATTTTTGTCATCGTTTTCCGTGTAGTTAAAATAAACATGATCAAATTGTACCTCACCGTTTTTGATTTCTTTTAAACCGTTTTTCGGTGATTCCAAATAGCTCACCTGCGTAATAACTTCAGTGATACGTTTAGCACTAGCGATTGACATGGATACCATAACAAATACCATGGAAAGCATCATTAATGACATCAAAACCGTACTTGAATACGTAAACAAGGACATCAAAGAACCAACTTCCATGTTCCCTGCGACAATTTGTTTCGCCCCGATCCAAGAAATTCCCAAAGTGAGAGAATACATAGAAAATTGCATGATCGGCGAGTTGAGAACAAGAAGTTTTTCTGCTTTTTTATTTATTGTATAAATATCCTGACTGGCTTTATCAAAACGATTGATTTCATAGTCTTCTCGAACAAAAGATTTTACAGCACGAATTCCGGTGATATTTTCTTGAATATCTTCGTTGAGCTTATCGTACTTTTTAAACATTTTTTCGAAAATCGGTCTTACTAAGAAGATGATGCCGAATAAGACAACAATTAAAAGTGCAACAATCACCAGAAAAATCAGGCCAACAGAAGGAGAAAGGTAGAAAACCATTCCCATAGAGAAAAGAAACATTAATGGGGAGCGAACACAAGCGCGAATAATCATCTGAAATGAATTTTGTACGTTAGTCACATCTGTCATCATTCGGGTGATCAGACCACCTGTTGAATATTCATCGATATTTAAAAAGGCAAAATTTTGAATATTTTTAAATTCTGCTTCACGCAAATTTTTTGCGAAACCGGCCGAAGCAATTGCTGCGTATTTTCCGGATTTCGCACCGGCCCATAAGGCCAGGAATGCACATAAAAGCATTAGTCCGCCATAAAGCCATACTTTATTCATATTGTGCCCGTTAACACCTTCGTCAACAAGCAAAGACATCAGAAATGGGATCAATACATCGAAAATGACTTCAAAAGATACATAAATCGGTGTTTTAATTGCCGCAGATTTATACTCTTTCAAATGTGCAAGTAAGGTTTTTATCATTTTTATCCTCCTTTTCATCCATAACGACATTGTTCATTACTCTTTCAAGCAATGCAGCAAGCTCAATCTTTTCTTCTTCTGAAAAGCCTTTGGTCAAAAGAGTTTCCATATCATCCGCAGTTTCTGTAAAGAGCTTTCGCAATTCCGTTTCATCAAACATACATTTGATATGATGGATACGCTTATCTTTTTTACTTTGTTCGCGAACGATATATCCCTTTTGCTCGAGGCGGTTCAAGATCCCCGTAACAGTAGGGTTAGATATATGAAAATAGTTTTCAATGTCGCGCTGAATAATTTCTTTATCCTTGTTTTTGGAAAGAATAAATAAAACATCCAGTTGCGATTTGGTCAGCCCTAAAGACTTTAATTGTTGATTGAAGCGTTTATCGATCGAGTTGGAAATGCTTCGAAAATAAAATCCAATCGGACAGTAATGTTGTGGCATGAGATCTCCTTTCAGCAGATATATAGCGTGCTAGAAACAATTATAGTATGCTATATAAATCGTGTCAATCCTATCTCCTTAAATTATAGGAGGATTTGTTTTCATCGCATATTCATACAAAAAATGTTAGGATTAAATCATGAAAAAAAATGAAATGTATGAAGTGGTTTGCACTGATCTTACCGATATGGGAGCAGGAATCGCAAAAGTAAAGGATGAAGTGGTGTTTGTTTATGATTTGCTTCCAACCGAAGAAGCTTTAATCAAGATTATCAAAGTTTATTCAAAATATGCGATAGGAAAAGTTATCGAACGAAAAACAAAGAGTCCTTTTCGTCAGCATCCTCCATGTCCTGTCGCAAAATGGTGTGGAGGTTGTCAGCTTCAACATGTGACTTACGAAGGACAATGTGCATTCAAAAATCAATGGATGAAAGAACTTTTTCACGAATTGAATGTCGACAAGATCATCCCGGCCAAAGAACCTTTATATTATCGAAATAAAGCACAATTTCCAATTCGTGCTAAAGACGGAAAAATTGAAATGGGATTTTATAAACTTCATTCCAATGAAGTTATAGATACAAAGTCCTGTATGATCGAATCTTCGAGAATCAATAAGATATTTTTATGGATTAAAGAGAATTGTTCCGTTCTGCAGGCAAAAGAACTGCGCCATGTCATGATTCGCAACGAACAAGTCGTTTTTATCGGAAGAAAAAATATTGATCTTGATCAATTGACGAAAAAGTTGATCAAAACCTTTCCGGATCTGGAAAGTGTCGTATTTAACGAAAATTTAAGAAAAGACAATGTGATCTTAGGAGAAAAGTATAAAGTATTGTTTGGTCAAGACTGGATGATGAGCGAATGTTTGGGAAATAAAGTGAAACTTCATTTCAAATCGTTTTTTCAAGTTAATCAAAACCAAATGGAAGTGCTTTATCAAACGGCAATCAACCTTGCCGATTTTCAGGGAAATGAACGATGCGTAGAATTATATGCCGGCACCGGAACGATTGGAATGGCCATTTCAAAATATGTAAAAGAAGTGATCGGCGTTGAGATTGTCCAAGAAGCCGTTGAAAATGCCAATGAAAATGTAAAATTAAATGGAATTAAAAATTGTCGTTATATATGTCAGGATGCTACTCAATTCGCAAAAGAATTTGAAGGAAAATGCGATGTACTTATTGTCGATCCGCCAAGAAAAGGACTAAGCGAGGAAGGCATCGTTCACATTGAACGGATTGATCCGAAAAAAGTAATTTATATTTCATGCAACCCGAAAACCTTAAAACGAGATATCGATCGATTGAAAGAGAAAAATTATATCGCAAAAAAAATTCAGCCGGTTGATATGTTTCCATATACGACCGGTATCGAATGCGTGACATTGATTGAAAAAGAAACAAAATCGTGAAGGAAGAAATAATAATTCTTCCTTTTTCATTAAATAGCAGCCAATCAATAAAAAACCACCGGTTCGCCGGTGGTTTCTGTATTTGCGAATTACATTATTTTCTGGATCCATTCCAAAGCCAAAGGAACTGCGGTATCGAATTTATTCGCGATAAACGCGGAACCTTCGAGAATCGATGTATTCGGATAAGTACCGATCAAGTCTGTGATACAACGATTGATTCCCGACCCATCGTTGATGATAAAAGGTAAGACACGCTTATTTTTTAAAAGGCCTTGATTATAATAATGATCTAAAAAACTAAAAAGGATTTTTGGGGTTGTACCGCACCAATTCGGAAATCCCAAAATGATCGTTGAATATTGATCAAGAACCGGCAAAGGTCCGACAATTGTCGGTCTCAGAGTGTTGACAAACTACCTATTTTGAAAAAATTAAATTTCAATAAAATAAAAGTGGGTAAAAAGGTCTAAAAAAAGAGTAATATTAGGTACTTAAATACCTCAAATTGCTCTTTTTTTATTCATTTGTGGGAGAAAAATAAAAAGCTGTGACAAAGCCGATTTGAAAAATCGACTTTGTCAACAGCCTGAGGTCCGACAATTGTCGGTCTTGCATTTTCTTTGATTTCTTTTAATGCCTGTTCTATACATTGCTGTTCGTTTTTACTATAGGATTCAACAGGAAGAATCGAATAAAGATCGGCACCGGTTAATTCAGCAAGTTCTTTTGCAACTTTTGCAACTGTGGAATTTTGCGGATCTTGGCCTCCAAAATAGGCCACTAATGTTTTTTGTAGTGTTTCCATAAATTTAATTGTTCTTTTCAGTCGCTTCGATATCTTGGTTTGTTACTTGTTCACCATACAAAAATCCCCATGTAATAAACTGTTCTTTGAGATCATCGTATTGTGAGGATGGAACATTTCCTTTGACAATAACGTTATCGTTCAAAACATAAAGAGTTGTTTCATTGTCTTCATGATCGATTTTTTCTATTTGTGTTTTGTCATCCGAAAGAGTCAATGTAGTATCGGAATCTTTATCCGATGATTCATCTTGATAGATCGTATCCATTGCGTTTTTTGCATCTGCATCATCGGCAAATACGAAGAACTCATAATCAATGTTTCCTTTTTCTGCCGTGGTGATCGAAGCATTGGTAATATTGTTTTCTTCATACTCATTTTCAATTTGATATCCATCGTTTTTTAAATCAGAAATGATTCCGTCGATTACATCGCTTTTGATGTCTTGTTTGCTGTTTGATGTATCTTCTTGTTTCTTACTGACAATTTCTTGTTTTTCGGATGCTTCTTCTGTTTTTCCTGTGGTCGGTGTGTTTGTTGAAGAGCTGCATCCAACCAGCATCATTGCCGCAATCGCAGCAAATGTCATTGATTTTTTATTCATATTGCTCTCTCCTTTATTTAAATGCATCATAACATTTAAATAAAAGAAAGTTCACTGAAATACATCGATCAATAATTTGTATAAAGCAATCAGAGCTGCCCCAATCAAAAGTCCTCCGGCAATATCCGTAAACCAATGCATGCCGCAAAGCAAACGACCTACAACTCCAAAAGTCAATAAAGCAATGCTGATCACGGTGAACCAGTGATCAAAAGTGGTATGTTTGGAAAATAAAGAATAAACAGCAACGATTCCGGTGCCGTATATTGTCACACACATCATGGTATGTGAAGAAGGGTACGAAGGCTCAAGCAAGCCGTCGACAAGGACCGGACGCATATTGATCACAATATGTTCAAAACAAATATAAAAACAGGCCATTACAATATAGACTATCGCAAGTGCATAAAGCTGACGATCTACTTTAAGAAAGCTTTTTTGTTTGACGAGCTGAATCAATCCGAGAACCGCAAAGCCGGCTACTTCCAAAAATGCGATATAAAGAGAAATATCAGTCAATTTATCCAATAAGGCAGATTGTCCGGTCAATGTATGAAACGATGTATTGAGCCAAGACCAGCCAATCATACTTTCAAGCGGACCAAGAGGCTGCACGTCCAAAGTACATAAAGTCAAGGTGAGTACGAAAAAAAGTACAAACCAAAGCAAACACCAACATAAATCTTTTTTTGTATGTGTATTCATAAAATTCTCCTTTTACATGTCCTATTTCATCATATTTTATGATGACTTTCAAATCACAAATTTAGTATTGACGGATTTATAAAGAACAGGTATACTCTTAAGGGTAATGAGGCCGTGGTGGAATCGGCAGACACGCTACTTTGAGGGGGTAGTGACTTCGGTCGTGTGCGTTCAAGTCGCATCGGCCTCACCATTTGAATTTAAACGAGAAGGAAATTCTTCTCGTTTTTTTTATAAATAAAAAAGGATCGATGACATTGAATCGAACCTTAAAAAAAATTTATTAATTTGTTTCTTCGCATTGCAGTTCCATAAATGTATTGTTTTCGATAAGCCACGATTTTGATCGAAAATAATACCAAAAACAAATGGAAGAAGCGCTCCAAGTGAGCGGATATACCCAATATACGAACCAGATATTTTGAAAGAATGCGCCGGTAATCATTAAAAATCCAATACGAAGCGCACACCAGCAAATTAACATAATATACATCGGAATGGTCGGTTTTCCGCCACCACGAAGAACAGAAGCAACAGCATGAGAATACGCCAGTAAAAAGTAGAACCAGCAATTGCAGTAAATACGTTCTGCTCCAAATGTGATGACTTCCGGGTTTGGATCGAATAAGGAAATTACCCATCTTGCACTGAAAATCATCATAATTCCGATTATTTGGGCGCAAAGCACAGAACAAAGAATACCGAATTTAGCTCCATCATATGTTCTTTGGATATGATTTGCTCCAATATTTTGAGAAACAAATGTAGATATGGCCATATTGAATGACATGATCGGCAGGAATGCGAATCCTTCAATCTTAGAATATGCGCCGCATCCGGCCATCGCCATCGCTCCAAAAGCGTTGATATTGGATTGAACAACAACATTCGCGATTGAAATGATCGAATTTTGAATTCCTGTCGGAAAACCGTAACGCAGGATTTCGATCATACACCCTTTATAAAAGCGAATTCGCAAAAGATCGATATGATAACTGGCATTTTTGCGAAACATGACAAGCAAGGATAAAAAAGCCGAAATGAATTGAGCTATGATTGTTGCATAAGCCGCTCCTTCCACACCCATATGAAATTGAGTAATGAATACGATATCCAGAGCAACATTAAGTAAAGAAGACAGGATCAAAAAGTAAAGAGGGGTAGTTGAATCTCCGACTGCACGCATGATCCCGGCCAGAAAGTTATATAAGATTAAGCCCAGCGAGCCTAAAAAATAAATGCTGAAATATAGATTGGATTGTGCCATGACTTCGGAGGGAGTCTGCATCCATGCCAGCAAAATCGGTGAGAGCATAGGTCCAAGTGCTGTAAGAATTGCGCCAATCAAAAAGGCGAGAGCAACAGTTGTATAAATTGTTTCTTGCATCTTTTCATAAATTTGCGCTCCAAACAGACGGGAAATGACGACACTGGCTCCCATAGACATACCGTTAAAAAAACCAATCATTAAAAAAATAAGATTTCCGGAACTAGAAACGGCCGCCAACGCTTGAGAACCTAAAAAATTTCCGACAATCAAAGAATCTGCGGTATTGTAAAGCTGTTGAAAGAGCTGCCCTAAAAAGATGGGGAAAGCAAATAAGAGCATCTTTTTCCAAATTGACCCTTCAGTCATAATAATTTGTGATTTATTCAAATGAAATCCCTTCCTTCTAACCATCTTACATTATAGAACTAAAGTGGAATAATTAAACAATTTATGGGAAATTTTGGAAAAATGTAAAAATTTACAGAAAAAAAGTGTACAATATATTTACTCAAGGAAAGGAATGAAGTACCAATGTTTCAAAATAATTGTTCAGTACATGCTCTTTTGATCAATAAGAAAAAAGGAACATCGCCAGTGACTGGCAAACACATCTTTAAATTAGTATTCCAAACCAAATATGGGATTTTAAGTTTTATAGTTGATGAAGAACGATATGACTGTGTAGATGTAGGATATCAAGGTCAATTATAATATCAGGAACAAACGATTATGGCGTTTGGAAACTGGATTGATGAAACATTATATCCGGTGTATTCAGCTCCAATGCTTTCATGGCTCCGCTCTTAGAGAGGAGCTTTTTTATTGCGTATTGACGGGAATCCTCTTACAATAACAATATTAGGAGGAGCGAAAAATGAAAAAAGAAAAAAACCTTCGCATTTTCTTATACGTAGTAACTATTTTATCCTTGATTTATACGTGCTATACAGTATTCCAAGCTTATGGAACATTTACATCGTATTATCAAGGCATCGCATATCAATTCCTTGATGTATTTGCTTATGTGATCAGTTCTTGCTATGCACCGCTTTGCTTCACGATTCTCTTCTATGTCATGATTGTGGCTTTAGACATCTGGTGTGATTATCTCGAAAAAGAAGTAGCCGGCGGAGTCCTTCACGTAGAAGCCAATGAAGATCCAACAAAAGAAATTAAAAAAGCTGCTAAGGAACAATACAAGGATGATAAAGATCTTGCCAAAGGGGCTGCGAAAATTGACAAGGCTGTCGTAAAAGAAGAAAAAGAGTCCATTGATGAAATGGCTCGATCTCAAAAAGAAGCAGCAAAAGAATTGGCAAAAGAAAACAGAGCAGAGCTGAATAAAATAGCCGAAGATGAAAAGAAGTTCGCTGCGGAAGATAAGCGCATCAAAGATAAAGAAATTGATGAAACAAAAAAAGAAGCAATCAAAGATGCGAAAGAAGCAGAAGATCTTGTAAAAGAAACAGCAAAACAAGTCAAAAAGAATGCGAAAAAATAAGGGATTAAGATGATCGAATGGTCATCTTTTTTATATAATAAAAAAAGAAAGGAAGTGTGACATGGATCCGCTAAAACAGCTCGTAAAAGAATCCAAGACGATGCACAAGTATTTTGTGCTTGCTATTCTTTTTGTAGGGATCGAAACTTTATTTGAAGTCATTATTCCCGTATTGATGTCGGGAATTATCGATGATGGTATCATGAACAAAGACATGCATGTTTTTATTACACGAGGAATCGGAATGATTGTCTGTGCGGGCCTTTCCTTACTGACAGGAATGATGTATGCGCGTTATGCAGCAAAAGCCAGCACAAAACTCGGACAAATTTTAAGGGATAAACAATTTGAACGAATTCAAAAATTTACCTTTACGAATTTGGATCATTTTGAAACCAGTGGGGTAATTACTCGTTTAACAAGTGATGTCACTGTCGTTCAGAATGCGCTTACCAGTGGGCTTAGACCCTTGGCGCGCGCACCCATTATGTTGATTTTGGGATTATTCATGTCTTTTTTGATGAATGCCAAACTATCGCTTATCTTTTTTATCATTTGCCCTATTCTTGCATTGATCATGCTTTGGATCGTAAAGAAGGTTGCACCTCAATATCCGCTCATGCAGCAAGCTCTTGATCATATTAATTCGATTGTTCAGGAAAATTTGATTGCGATACGAACCGTTAAAGCGTTTGTAAGAAAAGATCATGAGATCGAACAGTTTGATCAAATCAACAAGGAAGTGGCAAGTATTACTCAAAAAACTTTCCATTACGCATTGTTCAATACTCCGGCGTTCCAATTGTGTATGTATGCCACGATTGTAGTCCTTATGCTCGTTGGCAGTCAGCTTATTTTAAGTAATCAGCTAGAAGTCGGTCAATTAACAGGAATTTTAAGCTATGTGCTTCAAATATTAAATTCGTTTGTGATGCTGTCCAATGTGTTCTTGCTTATGACAAGATCTATGGCAAGCATTGAGCGTGTCGAACAAATTTTAATGGAGCCTTTGCATTCTGAAGCAAAAGATCCTGTTAAAAATATGGACGATTCGACAATCGTATTCAATCAAGTGAATTTTAAATATGCAAGTGACGCAAAAAAGAATGTGCTTTCCGATATTAATTTGACAATTGCTCCCGGAACAAAAGTCGGCATACTTGGTCAAACAGGAAGCGGAAAATCGACTTTGGTTTCTTTGATCCCACGTTTGTACGATGTTACTTCAGGCGAGCTGATGATCGGAAATATCAATGTAAATGATTATGATCTTAATTTTTTGCGTGATAAGGTTGCCATGGTTTTACAAAACAACGTGCTCTTTTCCGGAACGATTCTTGATAACTTGCGTTGGGGAGATCCAAATGCCGGCTTGGAAAAAATTAATCATGTGTGTGAGATTGCCTGTGTGAACGAGTTCATGGATCGATTGCCACAAGGACTTTATACCGAACTTGGGCAAGGGGGAGTCAATGTATCGGGAGGACAAAAACAACGGTTATGCATTGCGAGAGCTTTATTGAAAAATCCGAAAATCCTGATTTTTGATGATTCGACAAGTGCCGTGGATACAAAAACAGATGCAAAGATCCGTGAAGGTCTTGCATCCGTCAAAGGATTGACCCAAATCATTATTGCTCAGCGTATTCAAAGTGTCGAACACTGCGATCAAATTGTTGTATTAGATGACGGAAAGATCGAATCGATTGGAACCCATTCCGAACTGATGGCCCACAGCAAAGTATATAAAGAAATTTTTGAAACCCAAAAGAAAGGAGAAGATCACAATGGCTAAATATGGTAGACCGAAAAACTTTAAAAAAACGCTTAAGATCTTGCTTTCATATATGGGACGCCATGCCTTTATGTTTCTTGTTGTCGGTATTCTGGTATCTGTTGCAGGACTTGCCAATTTATTCGGGATTTTCATGATTCGGCCAATTGTCAATGCGGTCGGGCAAGGACAGCTTGATCATGCGATGCAAGGAATCTTGGTTATGGCCGTTATCTTTCTTATCGGGGTCCTTTCAGCACTTGGTTATACGCAAATAATGGCAGTGGCCGCACAAGAAGTAATCAAAGACATTCGGCATGATCTCTTTGTGAAAGTCCAGAATTTGCCAATTAAAGTTTTTGATACGACTTCGCATGGAGATCTTATGTCAAGGTTTACGAATGATGTGGACACAATCAGCGATGCGTTGAACAATTCGTTTGCTATGATGATACAGGCATTTATTCAAGCTGCAGGAACGCTTGTTTTGCTGTTCGTTCTTAATTGGCAGCTTTCTTTGATCGTATCGATCTTTTATATATTGATGATGATTTATATTCAAATTGCGGGAAATCGCAGCAAACGTTATTTTTCCTCTCAGCAAAAAGAATTAGGAATACTGAATGGATTTGTCGAGGAAATGATAACAGGGCAAAAAGTAGTTAAAGTATTCAATCATGAATCAACCAATTTAGCACATTTTAAAGAAAAAAGTGCGGCTTTGCAAAATGTATCGGAAAAAGCACAAGCCTTTGCGCAGACTATGGTACCGATGGTTGTTTCTTTATCTTATGTCAATTACGCTATCGTGACATTGGTCGGAGGCTGGATGGTGCTTGCCGGAATGTCTGACCTGGGATCTCTGGCTTCGTATTTGATTTTTGTGCGTCAGGCTGCGATGCCCATCAATCAGTTCACTCAGCAATCGAATTTGGTTTTAGTCGCTTTTTCGGGAACTGAACGAATCTTTCAATTTATGGAACAAAAAGATGAAGTCGATGAGGGAATTGTCAGTTTGGGATATGAAGGAAAAACACCAATATGGATTCATCCTAGAAAGGAAGGAAAAGATGAGATTGTTCCGGTGAAAGGCGATGTTGCTTTCAATCATGTTGATTTTGGATACAATGCGAAACATAAGATCTTGAAAGATTTGAGCTTGCAGGCGAACCAAGGGCAGAAATTTGCGTTTGTAGGGGCTACAGGAGCAGGAAAGACCACCATCACAAACTTGATCAATCGATTTTATGAAATACAAAGCGGTTCGATCACATTTGACGGAATCGATATTCGATTGATAAAAAAAGATGACCTCAGAAGAAGTCTGGGGATTGTTTTGCAAGATACTCATTTATTTACCGGAACGATTGCAGACAATATTCGGTTCGGAAAACTTGATGCAAGCGATGAGGAAGTTGTCAATGCCGCAAAACTTGCAAGTGCGCATTCTTTTATTGAACGTTTGCCACAAGGATATGACACGCTGATCACAAATGATGGAGCTTCTTTATCGCAAGGTCAAAGACAGCTCATTGCGATTGCGCGAACTGCGATTGCAGATCCTCCTGTGCTGATCTTGGATGAAGCGACAAGCTCCATTGACACAAGAACCGAGAAACTCATCGAAAAGGGAATGGATGCGCTTATGGAGGGTCGAACAGTGTTTGTGATCGCTCACAGACTTTCGACAATTCGTAATGCAGATGAAATCATTGTATTGGACCATGGGAAGATTATCGAAAACGGAAATCATGAACAGCTTCTTAAACAAAAAGGAGTGTATTATCAATTGTATGAAGGTATGTTTGAGCTTTCATAAAACGATAAAAACAAGGGGCTGTAACGGGTAAGTAAAAAAATATCTGGCTCCCGAAATAAAAAAAGGACCGAGTTGATATCAAAATGATCATCAACCCGGCCTTTTTTGGTATTATTTAGTTGTGACAAAATACCTAGTCCATAGTAACGCACTTCAGCCATCTTTTCAATTCCCTTTGTCATTTGTTTATGATGATTCCATCCCTTCGGATGATATCTCCAGAACCGTGAAGGAAGTCGTAGAGGGAGTCAACGTGTTCAAATATATCGACTTCTCTTCCCGTCATGACTGCGGATACGATGGCTTGAAATTGCTCCAATGTATCCTTCTCGCTTACACTCTCAAAGGCTACGCTTCTCTGCGCGATCTTGAAGATCTGTGTAAATTCGATATTCGTTTTCAATTCATCATGGATGGCCTCACCCCTTCTTTCATGGCTTTTCAACGCTTCATCGCCAACAATCTTCGGATGCCTCTGGAAGATCTTTTTGTCGAGTTCAATCGCTATTTTGAAGCGCATGACGACATCCATACCGATATCCTCTATATCGACGGCACCAAATTTGAGGCCAACGCCAACAAGATGACTTTCGTATGGATGCGATCGACGAAGAAGTACCGTCAAAAGCGCTGGGTGAAGATCATGGAACGCATCAATGCTTTCAATGCATACTGCCAGAAAGAAGAGGTTCCCGTCAAACTTTCGGCATTGAAGGAATTTTCTTTCGAATATCTTGTCGAGATCGTCGACACGATCAAGGGACTCATGAATCAGAGGAAAATCGAGTCAAAACATGGCAAAGGACAAAGAAAACATCCTCTCCAGCGTTTTAAGGAAGGTTTTGAAGAAGACGCGGATAAGATTCTGAAATACTCGATCTACTATCGGCTGGCCGATGGAAGAAACAGTTTTTCCAAAACGGATCCGAGCGCCACGTTCATGCACATGAAATACGATTACTACAATCACACCAATGTATTCAAGCCCGGGTATAATGTCCAGATGGGAAGCAGCGACCGCTATATCCGTCATATCTATGTGTCCAGCGACGCCAATGACCTGAACACCTATATCCCGTTCATGGAAGGCTACAATATGGCCTATGGCGACTATCCAACGAAAACACCGGCCGATGCCGGATATGGAAGCTACGACAATTATTCGTATTGTAAAGAACACCATATCGAGCTTTTTATGAAATACAACACATATCGGAAAGAGCAGGAAAAGGCCACAGATAAAAACCGGTTCAAAAGCTATCAGATGAAACCGAATGAACGAGGAGAAATCATCTGCCCAGCCGGCCATACCTTCACGTTCATCAAGGAAACCACGGATAAAAAAGGACGATATGAACGGAAGACCAAACACTATCAAAATGAGCATTGTCAGGATTGCCCGTTAAAAGCGAAATGTACGAAAGCCAAAAAAGGGCGTACTTTGAAAATCACTGAAAAACTGATCGAGTATCAGGAAGAAGTCAAAACGAATCTGGCTACAGACGAAGGAAAAGAGCTGATGACGCAACGAAGTGTCCAGGCGGAAGGGATCTTCGGAGAGATCAAGCAGGATTATCAATACGACCGATTCCGCCGTCGAGGAGAAACCGGCGTCAAATTGGAGCTTCTACTCGTATCAATCGGCCATAATCTGCGGCGATATCACACGAACAAGTTTCCAAAGAAGAAACAGTGCGAAGCCTGAAGCCATAAAATCAATCGGAAAAAAGCAGAAAAAAGTGATATTTCTTTTTAAGTGCGCCAAAAATCGGGGCGCGCTTTTCTTTTTGCCATAGATCCTGTCATTTTCGAAAGAAGCAAAGAAAAAAAGAGCTGCAACGCTCTAGTGATTTCTAAAAATCACCTATTCGTTACAGCCCCTACAGGCTGTTGACAAAGTCGATTTTTCAAATCGGTTTTGTCACAGCTTTTTATTTTTCTCCCACAAATGAATAAAAAAAGAGCAATTTGAGGTATTTAAGTACCTAATATTACTCTTTTTTAGACCTTTTACCCACTTTTATTTTATTGAAATTTAATTTTTTCAAAATAGGTAGTTTGTCAACACTCTGAAGAGAGAATTAATTTCTCTCTAGCAATTTTTCCAAAATTTGAACTGCATTTGTTGCGGCTCCTTTACGAATTTGATCTCCGCAACAAAACAGAGATAACGTTTTTCCTGTAGGATCACTGACGTCTTTACGAATTCGTCCGACAAATACATCATCCTGATTTGTTGTCGAGAGCGGCATAGGATAGATCAAATGTTCAGGATCATCTTTGAGCTGTACCCCGAGAGCATCTTTTAACACTTCGCGTGCACGCTGAACATCCACCTCTTTTTCGCATTCTAAAGTAATGCTTTCCGAATGGCTGCGAAGGACAGGAACTCGTACGCATGTACAATTCACCAGCAAATCTTGATCATGCCAGATTTTGCGTCCTTCGTTTTGCATTTTCCATTCCTCTTTTGTGATTCCGAGATCATCGAAATCTCCAATTTGAGGAATCAGATTGTATGCGATCTGATAAGGAAAGGCTTCTTTTGGTGCGTTCGGATCAATGATTTGCGTTTCAAGATCATGAATCCCTTTAACGCCGGCTCCTGAAACTGCCTGCATAGTCGTAACGATCATCCGTTTGATCCCGAATTCTTTTTTCAATGCATCGCATGCAACCAGAGCAATAATTGTCGAACAGTTCGGATTGGCGATAACACCGTTATTTTTAGAAATATCCTCTGCATTTATTTCCGGAACAACCAAAGGGGTATCCTCATCTAAACGAAATGCACTTGAATTATCTACTACGATACAACCGGCTTTTTTTGCCCAAGGCATCCAGCGTTTCGTAACATCGTTTTCGCAAGCCCCTAAAACATAATCAACATCTTTAAAAGACTCTTCTGTCAATTCTTCGACTATATGCCCGTCAATTACTTTTCCTTTTGAGCGTGCGCTGGCCAATAACTTGATATGAACGTTAATATTTCTTTCTTTCAGACATTCGAGCATTTGCATTCCCACGGCTCCGGTAGCTCCTGCAATCGCAATTGTTTTCATTGTTTTTCCTCCTCGGTCACAAATGTATCGTAAATAACGCGAACCGTTTTCTTAAAGTCACTTTCATTAACACCGACAGTAATATTGATTTCATCGCTTCCTTGAGCAATCATCACAATGTTGATATTATTCATTCCCAAGGCTCCGAATAATTTCCCGCTTGTTCCCGGGCGGGCAGACATATTTTTTCCTACGGTCGAAATCAACGCAATTTTGTTTTGGGTACGGATTTCATCCGGTTTTAATTCTTTTTTGATTCGGGCAAGCATCTCATAGAGGCGATCTTCGATATCTTTTTCCTGAATGACAATCGTAAACGAATCGATTCCCGAAGGAATGTGCTCGATGCTTACATTATAATCTTCTAAGATTGATAACACTTTTCGCATATATCCGACTTCATTGGACATATGTTTTTTATATATATATACCGACATGAAACCGGCTTTTCCGGCAATGCCTGTAATCGCATAAGGACATGCTTTCGCAGTACGTTCTTGAATAATCGTTCCTGCGTCAAATGGGCGGTTTGTATTTAAAATATGGATTGGAATATTTTTTTCCTTAACAGGAAAAATTGCTTCTTCATGAAGAACACTGGCACCCATATAAGAAAGTTCGCGAAGTTCCGAATAGGAAATGTGAGTGATCGGTTCCGGATCGGGAACAACGGTCGGATCGGCCATCAGAAAACCTGAAACATCAGTCCAGTTTTCATATACATCGGCTTCAATACAGCGAGCTAGGATCGCTCCTGAAATATCTCCGCCGCCTCGACTGAAAACTTGAATCTGATCATTGCTTGTGGCTCCGTAAAACCCCGGCATGACGAAATGTTCATATTGTGCGGTTTTCGTAATCAATTTGGATTTGGTCGCCTCCCAATCAATTGTACGATCTAAACGGAAACGAATGACATCTTTTGCGTCTACGAAAGGGAAGCCTAAAAACTCTGCCATTAATTTGGCACAAAAATATTCTCCGCGTGATACGATTTCTGCTTGGGTCATCGTATTCAGATTCGCATAGAAAAGATCGAGTTCTTTTTCAATTGGCTGTTTTAAACCGAGTTCCACTTTGATTTCGATCAATCGTTCGCGAATCATCGTAAATACATTGCTCGCATCCACATGATATTGGCGATGGGCATCAAGCAAGTACAACAAGTCCGTTAGTTTTGAGTCAGAGTGGAACCTCCTTCCAGGTGCACTCACCACAACATATTTTCGATCAGGGTCCGATAAGATGATTGATCGGACTTTTTCAAATTGGCGGGCATTGGCAACGGATGAACCGCCGAATTTCGTAATTTTCAACATAGGCTCACTTTTTAATTCCTTTCTTTCTTATTTATAGAGTGCAATCATCGCATCTGGATCAATTGAGTGAATCCGGGCAATCAATTGGGGATCGCGATCATTAAAATATACATATCCTTCTTCGATCAAGTTAGGTGCTAGGCTGTTCAAATCTTTCGAACTTCTGACGATCCAGTTTTCCTTTAACAAAGAATTATTTACTTTTTTGTGATTTTTCAAATCAATCTTTCGCTCTGTATTTTCCATCGTATCGATCGCATTGGCTAACATTGCCTGAGCAGTTGCCAATTGTCCGGCCCCTTGTCCGAAGTAGCCGATTTGATCAAATGAATCTGCATAAATCAATTGAGCATTATAGTTGGATGGAACGTTTGCTAGATAATTATCCTTGGATAAGAAGGCAGGAGCAATTACAGTCGCAAATTCGTTGCCGTCTTGAACGGAAAGTGCAATGTGGCGAATCACTTTGTTCTTTTTCTTTGCCAACTCGATGTCGTTTTTATTGATTTTTGAAATGCCAAGGGGATCCAAGATTGTATCGTTTCCGGTTTGATAAGCCAGCATATTGGTAATATTTGCTTTATAGAACACATCTTTTCCTTCGACATCATTTGTAGGATCCGCTTCTGCATATCCAAGCGCCTGCGCTTGTTTTAAAGCCGTATCCAGATCGAGATTGTTTGTCTGCATTTGATCGAGAATGTAGTTGCTTGTTCCATTGAAAATTCCAGCGTATCCTTTGATCGGTTCGAGTTTTTGAAGCTTTAAGATCGCATCCAGAAATGGGATCCCTCCGGCAACACTGGCCTCGATCTGGATCGAACCGCCGTATTGCTTGGCCAGAGAAACATAACGCTCGAGATTGGGAGAAACGACTGCTTTGTTCGATGTGATGACGTGCTTACCATGTTCGAGTGCTTTGGTGATCAGCGTATTTGCAGGCTCTGTACCACTTAAACATTCGAACACGATATCCACATCGTCGCTTGTGACCATCCCTTCGCCGTCATTGGAAAAGTAAGGAAGATCAACAAATTGAGGAAGAACGAATACTTCCTTTAGATCTAGGCCTTCCACCTTTTGGCAAAGGATCTCGACACCTTTTCCAATCGTACCGTATCCTAATAAGACTGCTTTCATACAAACCCTCCTTGTTTCTTTTTAGAAAACACTTGTATTTAAAACGCGAACATTGTATCATAGGAGTTGTTCTTTTTCAAGAAACAATGTGAATGAAAATGAAGAATATGGGAAATTCCTCGCAAGAAATTTCTAAAGGAAAGGAAAAGCTATGTTCGTGAAATGGCGAGGGGGAAGAGCATAGCAGGGTTTGAAATGGAAAACTTATATGTATCAACAAGAAATGAAGAAATTAAAGCAACTGCCAAGCAAACCATATTAAAAGGAATCGCACCGGATGGCGGTTTGTTTGTGCGTCCGGATCTTGATTCGATCAAGGTTGATTTAAAAAAGATTGTGGATCAAAATTATTTGCAAAATGCAGCATATATTTTAAAAAACCTGCTTCCCGATTATACAGAAGATGAATTGGAATCATGTATCCAAAATGCTTACGGACATTCTTTTTCAAGATCGGAAATCACTCCGCTAAGAAAAGTAGATGATGTGTATGTGTTGGAATTATTTCACGGACCGACAAGCGCATTTAAGGATGTGGCCTTAACTTTGCTTCCGCAATTGATGAGCACAGCGCTAAAGAGCACAAACCAGAAAGCGATGATCATGACCGCAACGAGTGGTGATACCGGGAAAGCGGCCATGTCCGGCTTTCAAGATGTAGAACATATTGCGATTGAAGTATTTTATCCCCACAATAAGGTCAGCCAGATCCAGTATCGGCAAATGGCAACCCAAGAAGGAAAAAATGTAAAGGTATTTGCGATTCAAGGTAATTTTGATGATGCACAAACGACAGTCAAACAATTATTTATGGATCAAGATCTCAATGAAAAGGCAGCCAAACAAGGTGTTATGTTGACGAGTGCAAACTCTATTAATGTAGGGCGTCTTGTTCCGCAGATTGTCTATTATTTTGAGGCATATAAAGATTTAGTCAAAGAAAATGCGATCCAATTGGGAGATAAAGTATCTTTCAGTGTACCGACCGGAAATTTCGGAGATGTTCTTGCAGGATATTATGCCTATTTAATGGGACTTCCTGTAGAAAAATTTTATGTTGCGAGCAACTCCAATAAAGTTCTGACCGATTTTTTGAAAACCGGAATCTATGATAAGAACCGTGAATTTATCCAGACGATCTCGCCAAGTATGGATATCCTGGTTTCGTCCAATTTGGAAAGGCTGCTGTATTATATGAGCGGTAAAGATACCGAATTGGTCGCAAAATGGATGAATGATCTCAATACGACAGGTCGTTATGATGTAGGATCGGAAGTTTTAGGGAAAATTCAAGCTTTATTTGTTGGTGATTTCGTAACGGATGAGCAAACAAAACAAATTATCCGGCAAGTGTATGAAAAAACCGATGTGGTGCTTGATCCCCATACGGCAATCGGATACAAAGTTGCAAAAGAGAGGGCAGACCGACCGGTTGTCGCGCTTGCGACTGCATCTCCGTACAAGTTTAGTATTGATGTTTTGGACGCATTGGGACAACAAAGCAATGATGAGTGGGATGCTTTAAGAAAATTAAGCTCTATTTGCCAAGATGAAGTTCCCGCACCACTGGCACAGCTTGAAACAAAAGAAATTCTTCATAAAGAAGTCATCGCTGTAGATCAGATGAAGCAAGTGGTCGAGCAAGGTTTGGAGGAGTTGTTATGATCAAAGTGGTTGTTCCGGCGACGAGCGCAAATTGCTGCATAGGCTTTGATTGCATGGGTCTTGCGATTGACTGGGTCGGAACCTTTACGTTTCTGCATAGCGAAAAGCTTCAAATCGAAGGATGTCCAGAAGAATATCGGACTGAGGAGAATTTGGTGGTGCAGGCGTTTCGGGAAGTGTGTGATGCACTCGGAAAAGAGTTGCCAACTTTTCATTTAAAGATTGATTCGACAATTCCTTTTGCTCGAGGTCTTGGTAGCTCGGCAACATGCATCGTTGCCGGATTGATGGGGGCCAATGCATGGTTCAATGACCCTTTGAGCAAGGAAGATCTGCTTATTCTTGCTACAAAGATGGAAGGGCATCCTGATAATGTGGCTCCGGCACTATTTGGCGGAGCCTGCGTTAGTAAGCAATTCGGAAAGAAAGTGGTTTCCCGACAACTGCCGATCAAAGAATGGGGCGGTGTTGTGATTGTGCCCGATATAGAAGTATCGACTAAAAAAGCCAGAACTGTGCTTCCGAAAGAAGTATCTTTTCAAGACGCGAAAGATCAAGTGGCGAATGCTCTTTTAATGGAAGTGGCACTTTGCCAAGGAGATGAGTTTTTGCTTCGGGAATGTAGTGTTGATCATTTGCATGAACCGTATCGGAGCTCGCTTATTGATTCCTATGATCGAATCAGGACCTGTTGTCGGGATCTTGAACTTCCGCTTTGGATTTCCGGAAGCGGATCGACTATGATCGTTTTATCCAATGAAAGCGAAAAGATAGATCAATGTGTTTCTTTATTAGGTGATCTGGAAACAAGAAGATTCCATGTAGCAAAGAAAGGAGCGTATGTTTTATATGAATAAATATTATGTTGTTTCAAGTGATATTCTTCCCAAAGTGCTTGACAAGGTTATGGAGGCCCAGACTTTGCTGCAAAGCGGGCAGGCTCGTCGAATTTCCGAAGCGGTGAAGCGGGTGGGAATCAGTCGCGGAACGTTTTATAAATATAAAGATGCGGTATTTGCATTTAATCAAGATTCTTCCAAAAGAAAAGCGATTTTTACGATTATTTTGAAAAATGAACCCGGATCGCTGTCTAGTGTGCTGAGTGTTCTTTCTGCTCAAAAAGTCAATATTGTCGCGCTGAATCAATCCATTCCTATCAACGGGATCGCTTCGGTTACGCTAACAATCGATATTACCGAAATTGTAGTCAGCATGGACGATCTCCAACGATTGATGCAGACGTTGGATGTCGTGGAAAAAGTAGAACTTGTTGCTGTCGAATGACTAAGTTAATTCGTTTTGTATTTGGATGGTGTGTGATTCTTGCTCTTCTTCTAGGCTGCGTACGTATTGATGCGTTTTCCACTTCGTTTTATGAGCAGTTTTACAAGGAAAGCAACCTTGCAAGTCAAATTGGAGTCAGTGAAGGGGATTTAAACAAAAGCATGGATATGATGCTTGATTATGTCCTAGGCAAACGGGAAAATTTGGACGACACGATCATTCGTTACGGAAAAGAAGTGGAAGTATACAATGAAAAAGAAAAAACTCATATGATGGATGTGAAGCATTTGTATGATGTTGCGATGCGAGTGCTAATAGGGGCGATAGGAATCGGGATCGGCTGCGTATTATGGATCACATATCGATATCGTGATTTGAAAAAGATACTTGGACAATTGTGTGCAGGATTGTTATCGGCAACTTTATGTTTTTTATTAGTGATAGTATGGCTAGGTATTTGGATCTTAACTGATTTTACCGATTTTTGGACCCACTTTCATGGTGTGTTTTTTACAAATGATTTATGGCTTTTGGATCCTGCAACCGATTTTATGATCGTCATTTGTCCTGAGAAAATGTTTTTTACGTTAGTGGTAAAAATATTGATCCATTTTATGTTGGGTCTTCTTCCTTTGGAAGCGGTTGCCTATATTTTATTAAAAAAGAAATTACCAATCGGAAGTGACGGATAAAGAAAGACCAATTCACATAATTGGATTGGTTTTTTTTGATAGGGCTTCGTGTTAAAATAAAAGACAGTATTAGAAGGAGTCAATATGAAAATCGTTTTAGCAAGCCAATCTCCAAGAAGGAAGGAAATCTTGGCAGATCTTGGGTACGATTTCGATGTAGTTCCAAGTCATGGAGAAGAAAAACTTGATTTGGAAATGGGAATCGATCGCGCTGTCGAAATTCTTGCGATCGAGAAAGCGAAAGAAGTTCAAAAACAATTTCCGAACGATTGTATCGTCGCCGCAGATACAATCGTTGTGTTGGATGACAAGGTTTTAGGAAAACCAGTATCTCAAAATGAAGCCATTGATGTGCTGGTTGATTTGAGTGGCCGAAAACATGAAGTAAAAACAGGTGTTTGTGTTTCAATAAAAAATATGGATATTTCTTTTTGCGAAACTACACAAGTATATTTCCGTGATCTAAATAAACAAGAGATTCTTGATTATGTGAATTCAGGACGTTGTATGGACAAAGCAGGTTCATACGGTATTCAGGAATGTGGTTTTGTGGACCACATCGAAGGATCCTATTCTAATGTGGTTGGATTACCGAAAGAAAAGACGAATGGAGTTTTGGAAGAAATGCTTCGTATGCAAAAAACAGCTGTATAGTCGTTTCGGACTGTTGACAAATAAGTCGGCAGTCTTTTTTGTTTTATTATACAAGTTCGTTGTTGTTAAGATAGAAAAAAGCACACCAATTAAAAATTGGCATAAAAAAACCCTTTAAATAAAGGGTGATTTTCAACTGGTGCCGGTACGCGGAATTGAACCACGAGTTCATCCTTACCATGGACGTGTATTGCCATTATACTATACCGGCGCTTGAAATCTTGTTTATTATATCAGCTAATAAAAGAATACACAATACATTAAAAACAATTTTCCCTTTGATTGAATCGCAAAATAAATAATGCTATGATAAGGACGATCTTTAATTTAAGGAGGAAGGAACAATGGCTTTAATGCTAACAAAAAAGGATTTAGTCGATAAGATGGCTCAAGAATTGAATGTGTCGAAAAAAGACGCAACGCGATATGTCCAAAATGTATTCGATCAAATGGCTGAAACATTAGCTGAAGAAGGAACAGTGGATATTAAAGGATTTGGCAAATTCACAATTAGCGAACGTGCGGCACGCAAAGGAATCAATCCGGCGACTAAAGAACAAATCGATATTGCCGCATCGAAATCGATCAAATTCAAAGCCAGCAAAGGTTTAAAGGATTCAGTAAACAAATAAGAGCGTTCAAGCTCTTTTTTTTCGTGATATAATACCTAGGAAAGAATAATATAACGGAGGAAATTATACATGCAACAGCCGATTTATGTCATTGGACATAAGAATCCGGATACCGATTCGATTTGCGGAGCAATCGCGCTAGCATCACTCAAACAAGCACAAGGAATCAATGCAATTCCTGCCCGTATCGGACATTTGAATCCTGAAACGGAATATATTTTAAAAAAAGTCGGAGTGACGCCGCCGATTCATATTTCGACCGCAAAATCCACATTATCCGAAATTGAAATTGATGAAGCTTATACAGTCGATGAAAATGACACCTTGCGTACCGGATGGGATGTATTGATCGAAAACAATGCAAAAACACTTTATATTCAAGACAAGGACGACAATTATAAAGGCCTCGTAACTTTGGGGGATATTTCAAAGATTCAAATGCAGGATCTCAATATTACAAAAGAATTGTTAAAGGTAACACCAATCGATAATTTCCGAAAGGTTCTGAAAGGAAAGACGATTTTGGAAGGAAATATTCCGTTGAGCGGAGATGTGCGTATTGCTGATAAAAAACTGATGGATCGAGATCTGAAAGGCGCAATTATGGTACTAAATGATCACGAAGATTCTATGATCAAAAGTATGGCCAAGGGATGTGCGATGATCTTAATTGCCGAAAACTTCATACCAAATGACTATATTGTCGAAATGGCACGACAAATGGGTGTGACCCTTATTAATACACCATATAATATCATGAAGATCATTCAAATGGTTTATCGGGCCATTCCGGTATCGAGAATCATGACCCCTGCAAAACAAATGATCCAATTCAATAAAAATGAATATTTGGAAGATGTGGAACGGGAAATGCTCAAAACAAGGCATTCTTCCTACCCTGTTGTTCAACAAGGACGCTTGATCGGATCAGTGGCAAGGTATCACTTGCTCAAGTCCAGCAAAAAGCAGTTTATCCTTGTGGATCATAATGAAAAGAAACAGACGATCAATGATATTGATCAAGGCGAAATTATCGAAATTGTCGATCATCATCGTATCGGAGATATCGAAACTGATCGTCCGATCGTATTCAGGAATATGATCGTCGGCAGCTCGAATACGATTATTGCGATGATGTATGACGAATATCGAATCAAGATGAGCGAAAAGGTTGCAAAACTGGTAGCTTACGCCATGATCTCAGATACGATGAATTTCAATTCTCCGACATGCACACCAATCGATAAGATGATTGCAAAACGCATTGCCAAAGATTATGATCTCGATCTGGATGCGATGGCTAAAGATCTTTTCGAAAATACCGCAACTATTAAAGGAAAAGAATTCGATTCCATATTAAATAATGATTCGAAAGAATATATCCTTAACGGATATCATGTATGTGTATCGCAAGTCTTTATTTTTGATTTTGCGGTCGTAGATGAAATACGCGATGAGTTTATTCATTTTATGGAAGAGCAAAATAAAGTGAAACATATGGATCTTTATTTAATGGTATTTACGAATGTGGAAGGAAAAGGATCGCGATTCCTATATACCGGAAAACTTTCCGGACTTCTTGCCACCACCATATCCGAGTTTGAAAAACAAGGATTTGTTTCCCGCAAGAAGCAAATCGTTCCGGGATTATCCAAAGAACTTATTTAAAAATACGGGAGGAAAAAGATGTCAGCAGCTGAAAAGTTATTACATTACGTTACATTTGATACACAATCCGATGAAAGCAGTCAAAGCGTGCCGAGCACTCAAAAACAATTGATCCTTGCTAATGAACTTGTTAAACAATGCAAAGAAATCGGAATGGATCAAGTATTTGAACAAAAAGGGACCGTTTATGCGACCTTAAACGCCAATACAGAAAAAAACAAAACGCCGATTGGTTTTATCGCTCATATGGATACCGCTTCTGAAATCAGCGGAAAAAATGTAAAGCCACGCATCATCGAACAATACGATGGAACAGAGATCAAGCTTAATGAACGATACAGCATGGATCCGAATCGGTTTCCGTCTTTGTCGAAAGTCATCGGCGATGATTTGATCGTAACAGATGGAATGACTTTATTAGGTGGAGATGATAAAGCAGGTATTGCCATTATTATGGAAGCGATGGAACAAATTGTTAAAAACAATATCGAGCACGGAAAGATCGTAATTGCATTTACTCCCGATGAAGAAATCGGTCGAGGTGTTGATCATTTTGACCTTTCCGCCTTTCCGGTAGAATACGCTTATACAGTAGATGGTGATCGTATTGACGCAGTGGATTATGAAACATTTAATGCGGCACAGGCCGTTGTGACCATTCAAGGTGTAGCGATTCATCCCGGAGATGCAAAAGATCGAATGGTTAATGCCGCCCTTCTTGCGGTAGAATTCGCATCACAACTTCCTGAAGATGAAATTCCCGCAAAGACCGAAGGACGACAAGGGTTTTATCATCTTGTATCCATGGAGGGAGAATGCGATCAGGCAAAACTTGTATACATTTTACGAGAACATGACAATGAAAAATTTGAAAAGCAAATTCAAACTATGATCGACATTCAACGATCCATGAACGAACGATACAAGGACTGTATCCATGTGGATATTACCAAACAATATGCCAATATGAAACAATATATGAACGGAGATATGAGAGCGGTCGAAAGGGCAAAAGCAGCCATTGAAAAAGCCGGATTATCTCCTGTATCGACCCCGGTCCGGGGAGGAACAGACGGAGCGATGCTTACTGAACGAGGATTAATTTGTCCGAATCTAGGTACCGGATCGTATAATCACCACGGACGGTATGAGTTCGCCAGCATACAGCAGATGGATCGTATGGTGAAAATCGTATTGGATATTGTCAAAGGAGAGGAATAGAAATGGATTACGCAAAAGAAGCCTTAAAAAAACATAAAGAATGGAAAGGGAAACTTCATGTCGTTAACAAGATGGATATCAAAAGTCATGATGATCTTTCCATTGCATACACACCCGGGGTTGCCGCTCCTTGTCTGGAAATCCAAAAAGACCCTAAGCAAGTCTATACGTACACAGGAAAAGGGAATACGGTAGCAGTGATCAGTGACGGCTCAGCCGTGTTAGGACTGGGAAATATAGGACCGGAAGCCGGTATACCGGTCATGGAAGGAAAATGTGTTTTGTTCAAGGCGCTTGCCGACATTGATGCGATCCCATTATGTTTGAATACTCAAAATGTAGATGAACTTGTACAGATTATTTCGGCTTTGGAACCGAGCTTTGGAGGCATCAATTTAGAAGATATTGCGGCTCCGCGATGCTTTGAAGTAGAAGAAAGATTAAAGAAAAAAATGAATATTCCGGTCTTTCATGATGATCAGCATGGAACAGCAATCGTTGTGTGCTCGGCTTTGCTGAATGCTTTGCGCTTAACGAAAAAAGAAAATCCGACAATTGTTGTAAACGGAGCTGGAAGCGCAGGCATTGCAATCGCAACATTAATTCTCGATATGAAACTTGGCAATGTGATCCTAGTCGATCGGCAAGGAATTCTTCAAACCGAGATGGAGCTTACAAGCGGACAACGTAAATTGATCGATCGTGTCAATAGGCAGGGAAAGCGAGGAACGCTTGCTGATGCTCTCAAAGATGCAGATGTATTTATCGGCGTCAGCGCACCACATATCGTAACCCAAGATATGATTCGTTCTATGAATACCGATCCAATCGTATTCGCAATGGCCAATCCGGTTCCGGAAATCGAAAGAGAAGATGCTTTGAAAGCAGGAGCCAAAATAATAGGAACAGGTCGAAGCGATTATCCGAACCAGATCAACAACGTGTTGGCATTTCCGGGAATTTTCAAAGGGGCTTTGCAGGCGCAGGCAACGGAAATCAATGATGCGATGAAGATTGCGGCCGTAAAAGCAATCGCATCTCTTGTAAGTGAAGAAGAGCTTTCCCCGGAATATATTATTGTTTCAGCACTTGACCCGCGAGTCGTAGAGGCAGTCAGCCGTGCCGTTGCGCAGGCCGCACGTGAAAGCCATGTTGTTCGTGAATGGAAGGAAGTAAAAAATTAATGAAGAATGTTTCGATCGTTGCAGAAGGTGGAGGGACCAAAATCGCTTATACTGCAGGAGTCCTTAAATGCCTTTTAGAAGAGGAAATTTATGTGCCCTATTGTGTGGGAATCTCTGCGGGAGCGGAAATCCTCTTGCCTTATGTGTCCCGTCAGATCCGACGTCTTGAAGTGACAGGAATCGATGCACCGAGCCAAAAAGGCGCGGTAGGCCTTTCTGCACTGATGAAAGAAGGAAGTGTGTTTGGTATTGAAAGCACCAATAATTTTATCCAAAGTAAGACTCCATTAGATTTTGAAACGTTTTATAATAGTTCCACCCAAATGGATACGGGACTCTATAATATAAAAGAGCATACGATCGAGTACTTTGATAAGAGCTATGTAGATCAATCTATGACTTTGATCAAAGCAAGCTGCGCTCTGCTTTTATTGACAAAGCCTTATGAGTTTCAAGGAAAAAAATACTTTGACGCAGGTCTGGTCGATATGATCAGTATCAAGCAAGCAGAAAAACATGGCTGCGAAAAACACATCATCATTTCGACCAAAGAAGAAGGGTATGTCAGAAAACCGGCACCAGCCTATCAGCGATGGTTGACACAACTGGTGTATAAAGACAAAAAAATTGCCGAAGATCTTCGATATCGCCATGAGCGGTATGCCCAGCAATGGGATCGCATTGCCGAATTGGAAAAAGAAGGAAAGGTGCTCGTTTTGCGGCCGCATAAGGATCTTGGAGTAACTCGCTATACGAAAGATCCGAAAAAGTTAAAACCTTGGTTCCAATTAGGATACGATGAAACAAAAGCACGTATTGATGAAATCAAATCCTTTTGTGGAATTGAGTGAAAAAAGCTTGTATACATACTGGTTTCATACGATCCATAAGAGCAAGGTTGGTTTTGCTTTTTTGGTGATGAGGTTATTGAATCGATTGGAAACGATACGTAAGAAGGAGAAGAGGAAAAAAGAATGTATTGTTTAGAAAACGAAAGATTAAAATTGGAATGTACCCCAAAAGGTGGGGAAATGCTGCATTTGATCGATAAGCAACACGATCTGGAAATACTTTATCAAGGAAACGAAGGATGGAGCGGTTCCAATCCATCTCTCTTTCCGATTATCGGATCAACCTATAAAAAGACATATGAAATTGCCGGAAAGCAATATATGATGAAAAATCATGGTCTGATTCGTTATGCAACTTTAGAAGGACATCAAGAAGAAGATCGAATCACGTTTACATATAAGAGCGATGAGGAAACAAAAAAACAATATCCGTTCGATTTTTCGTATGAAATTCAATATCGTCTGGAAAAAGACAAAGTAAAGATTGATTATACGATTGAGAACACAGGCGTTGAGGATATGCCGTTTTCGTTTGGCCTTCACCCGGCTTTTCGGGTTCCCCAATATGAAGGAGAAAAATTTGAAGACTATGAAATTTCTTTTGAAAAAAAAGAAGAAGCCAATCAGATCGTATTTCATGAAGATCTCAATATCCCGGCAAGCACACAAAAAGTTTTTTTAGATCGCTGGCCTTTAGATCGTAAAGAAATTGCAAAGTATGCGACGATTGTTTATAAAGATTATACTTCTTCGTATGTGACTTTGGAACATTTAGGAAAACCTCGAATCGAGGTTAAATTTCCGGGCTTTCCTTTTTTAGCGTTGTGGACCCATCCTTCGCCAAGTCACTTTATTTGCATCGAGCCATGGTATGGACATGCCGATTTCGACACATCCTGTGATGATTTTTATTCACGAGAAGGAACATTGATCCTGCAGCCGCAAGAAGTATTTAAAACCGGATATTCTATTAAAATTTTTGAGTAAAGCGCATAATTGCGCTTTTTTGTTGCGTTTGGATCGAACCGGAAACTTAAAAAATGTACAATGATCAAAAGGAGAAATGATCATGACAACATCATTTGAACAAGACCAGGCACTGAAAATCGCCAATGAAATTATGGTACAGCCAACAGCCTGGAAACATATTGTAAAAATTATCCGTGAACAAAAAGAAGATCTTAAAGAATTCATGGATCCGCTTTTGAAAAAGGAAGATCTTGATCTTTTATTGATTGGTACACAAGATCAAGGATTTATTGCTTCTGCATTGTTTCCGTATATTGACCATTTGCACAATATTCGCCCGAAAGCTTTGATGAATGTAAGCCCGAATACTCAACTCGATCCAAATAAGACAACTTTGCTCATTTGCTTTGATACGGAAAAAAACGATCGGATAGAAGAAGCAATGAAAGAAGCCGATGAAATTTGCAAAGGAAATGTGCATTATTTATGTATTGTTTCGAATCGTGAAAATGCGTTATATCAAGCAGCGATAAAAAGAGATAACGCTTATGTGGTCGTCTTGGAAAAGACCGCGGATTTTACAGATCAAATGGTAGCCACTCTGCTTTGTTTTTCGCTTGATCATTTTATAGATGCAAGCCTGAAGCTCGAAGATGTGGCAAGACGCTCGCTGCATTTTCTGAATCATACAAGTCAGGAAATTATCGACCTTGTTCGTACATATGCGTTTGATCACATCGTTTATGTCGGAATGGATACGTTTCGGGGAATTGGTGCTGAAAAAGACGATCAGATTTCGGAAGAAGTGGCCGGTACTCTTTCGATCAGCGAACAACATAAAAAGAAAACGTTATACGTGATCTTTATGACCTATGATCATGCCAAAGATCAAAAAATTTTATTGGAGTGTGTTAAGCAGTTAAAGGGGCATCATGTACTTGCCGTATGCGCAAAGCATGATGAAGGAATCAAGGAAAACGTAAAATACTATGTCGATCTTGGTTTGGCACATACAAAAAATAATGTATTTTTACCATTTGCATATTTGATTGTCGCACAGACACTCGCCTTGTTTAAAGCAATTGTTCTTGACAGCCAACAGGAAATGAGTTTATTAAGCGAAAAGATCAATGTATGCAAATTGGAATATCCGACAATCAAAAAAGTTGAATATGAATAGAAACGTAAAAATTCTGTTGAATTTGTTGATAGGAACAATTTGAACAAGATATAATATTCCCGATAGAGAGGGGAATATTATGGTCGGGTTACTTATTACAGGACATGGAAATTTCGGAAGCGGAATTTACAGCGCTTTGGAAGTCATTGCCGGACAATGCGAAAATGTTCGATTTGCCGACTTTGAAAAAGATCGATCTGTTGCGAATTATCAGCAAGAGCTCAACTCTATTCTCGATGAAATGATCGAAATGGGACAGGAAGTGCTCGTGCTTGCAGATCTTTTAGGCGGAACACCATTTAAAAGTGCAGTTCGATACGGAATGAAAAGAGGGCACATTCAAGTGGTTTCCGGAGCAAATCTGAGCATGACCCTAGAAGTGGAAATGGCAAGAAAGAGCATGACAGATTTAGAACAACTTGCCTCATACGCTATTGAAATGGGGCGTCAAAGTATAACTCGGTTTCCGTTCAAGCAAAAAGAAGCACATTAGGAATGGTGTGCTTCTTTCAGGCTGTTGACAAAGTCGATTTTTCAAATCGGCTTTGTCACAGCTTTTTATTTTTCTCCCACAAATGAATAAAAAAAGAGCAATTTGAGGTATTTAAGTACCTAATATTACTCTTTTTTTAGACCTTTTTACCCACTTTTATTTTATTGAAATTTAATTTTTTCAAAATAGGTAGTTTGTCAACACTCTGTAGTGATTTCTAAAAATCACCTATTCGTTACAGCCCCCTTTTTTATATTATAATACTTCTTTTGATTTTCTTTTTTGAATACCTCGTTTGTCTATGACTTTCTGACAAAGAAAAGCGAGTCCCAACACCACCAACTGAACAGCATATGTTAAAGGTGCGATTTGAATAAACAATAAGGAAAACAGATCGTAAGCAATGAATGTCGCGGCAAGGATCAGCAATGCCTGATTCTTTTTGTCCGGCATTTTTCTGTATTTTACAAAGATCCGCACCGGAGCGACATAAATGCAGAAACTGATGAACTGATATACAAAACTCATGGTATTGCTTAACTGGGCATCCGCAACCGCATTGGGATTCAAAAAAGGAACAGATAGAATACCTAGACCCAAAAACACAATGTTGATCATAAAATTAACCTCTTTTCTACTCTGTGAACTACCCCGGAGATTTATCCGATCACTATGGCTTGCGCCAAAAAATTTGAATTGCATACCAAGATCAAAAAATCATACTTTTCTTTCTCCTTTCCGTCTTGTAAAGTAGCTTCAATATTTATGTGTAAAAATTTTTTCCGTATTTCAGACCATCTTATAGCCTGGAATTTTTTGATTCCAATTGTCTTGTCACTCAAAATTCCATAGATTTCTTGTTATAGATAAACTTATTCATTTAATACAATCAATACTGCATCATCTATTCCATATTTATCCAATTCATATATTGTTGAAATTTCTGTTTCGATGTCATATACACATAAACGATCAGGAAATAGGAGATAATATTCTGAAGCTCCGCTTGCAAAGAAAGCAGATCGAATAGGGATTCCTTCTTTAAATTTCGAAAAATCAATAGGAATTATTGTTTCGGAAGAAGTATCCAAATCATAAATCGTCCAAATATGATTTGAACTAGGACCATTCTCACCATGAGAAACAATTAAATTGTTGTTCCATTCATCGTAATGTATCTGAACCTCACATGACTAAAGTCACAAGGTTCCCTGTCAATGACTCTAACGAGCCAAGTATCACAGGGCTATCCCCGCCGTTCCGGCGGTTCTACATATGTTAAATTGAAATATTTTGTAATGCTTGTTGTCTGATATTGATTGCCGCATTCACATCTCGATCATGAACAGATTGACATTGCGGACAAACAGAAAGATCTTTTTTTATAGTTGTCAAAATGCGTGAACATTCAGCATAACCGATCGTGCGTTTCTCTGTTTTATATGCAGCCGGCATCATTTCTCCTCTTCCGTGTTTTCGGATAGCTGATTCGATCCTCATCAATATCGTCATCCAATATTTATACATAACCTCTGTCATGTTTAACTTCTATGATTATCACTATGAAAATTATAACCTATATATTATAGTAAAACAATAACGTCATTATCTTTAAAACTAAAATAATAAAGATTTATTTAACATATATAGAACCGCCACAACGATTCTTTAACCATTTTTGAGGTATCGTTCACATAGAATCGCTACTTCTATGCAGTTCTCTTATGAACTTCTTACACTTTCATGTAAGCACAGACTATATCTTCTCCCTTACCATAACGTATTAGGGGCTGTCCACTTCGGATTCTCTTGAATCCTACTTCCCTCAAGAGGAATAGTCGTTGAACGTTCTGCTACTCAAAATGTGTCTAAACACACTCAAACACATCGAGAATTGAAATCCTCACGGATATTTCTTACTGCTTCTTCGTGTATGCTTTTGTGTTCCGTAAGCAGCAACACTACTCACAAGTTCTTGTACACTCCACAGTCGTAATTTCCCGAATCAGCCTTCGGTACATACCTACATTTGCTTGTTCGT
>KE159696.1:200406-231882 GCA_000403415.2 Firmicutes bacterium M10-2 | reverse complement strand
AAGTACCTAATATTACTCTTTTTTTAGACCTTTTTACCCACTTTTATTTTATTGAAATTTAATTTTTTCAAAATAGGTAGTTTGTCAACACTCTGAAAGAAGCACATTAGGAATGGTGTGCTTCTTTTTTTGCGAATTCAGTGGGAGATTGTCCGAAACGTTCCTTAAATTTTCTGGAAAAATAATGAATGTTCGTGTACCCAAGATGGGAAGAGATCATGGAAATTGTGTACTTGTGTTCCATGATCATTTTTTTTGCTTCGTTGAGCTTGAGGTCGGAAATGTATTGTTTTGGAGTCGTGTCCAAATGAGCCCTGAATAATCCTTGGATCGTTGAGCGGGAAACAGAAAACTGATCGCATAGTTCTTCTACGCTTAGCGGAGCATAAATGTTGTTGTGAATATACACGACAATTTCATTGAGCAGTGTATTTTCGAAATGTCGCGACATCGGATTTTTTACATTGTTTTGTTCTGACTGATCTTGATAAAGAAGCAAAAGGACTTCTTTCAAATAAATAATTGCAAGCTCGTCATTGAACAAAGTGTTTGTTTCCAAACTGGCCATAAAACGCGATAAGATCTTATAGATCCTTTTATCCGTGTGGAAAATATGATCAATCAGAGGGTGTCCGAATGAATCGTTCATTTGAAAATCAATGACCAAATAGGAAGCTGAAATATTTGCGTCTGTATAAATTACGTGCTTTTGGCCGGGATAAATCACGATTGTATCGTATTCGGATAAAGTGTATTCATGTTCATCGACAAGAAGATGGATCTTTCCTTGATCAATATAAATGAGTTCGTAAAACGGATCGATATGGCCTTTTCCATGATAGTTTTCTTTGCGTACATGATAGGCTGCTAATAATAGTTCATTAATTTGAAGATGAGGAACGATTGGGTTCAAAGTAATCGACTCTTTAAGCATCATCTGTTTCAAATCTTCTTCTTTATAGCGCATATCGATCTTTGAAGTCGATGAGATCGGCACGATATTAAAATAAGTATTTGGCGTAATCTGAACGACCCGGTGCATGATAAAGGACTCAAACGCTTGTCCGTCTTTTGATACGAAAAGCATGGAAATTCCTTCTAAATTTGTGATGTAACAATGACTTGAAGAATAAAATACACGATCAAATGTTTTGGAATATAAAGTGATAATTGACGAGGTGAAAAAATCAGCTTGTTCCGGTAACTGATAAAATACATCCCCAAAAGTCTTAAAGTCTATATTTGTTGTTCTCTTTTGCATAATTGTCCTCTTTTATCTAGAACCTATATTAAAAAGTATAAACAGTTCATTAAATAGTGTAAAGAGAAAAACCTCATAGTATAGGCTATAATAGAGGTGGTGAAATAAAAGCGCTAATAAACGAAAGGAGAAATAACAATGTCAAATATTTTACTAACACGAATCGACGATCGTCTTATTCACGGACAAGTTGTATCTCAATGGTGCAATGAACTGAAACCAGATTGGATGCTGGTCGTGAATGATGCTGTTGCCAAAGACGAAGGGGAACAGGAACTAATGAATATGGTGGCTCCGGCTTATGCTCAAACACGATATTTAACAACAGAAGAAGCCATCTATACATTAAAGCATGCCGATGAAGATCAAAAGATTATGATTTTGGTTGCGAATCCCGAAGATGCACTTCAATTGATCGAAGGAGGAGTATCGATCAAAAAAGTGAATATCGGAAACATGGACATGAAAGAGGGCAAACATATCGTTGCTTCGGGAGTTGCCGTTGATGATAAAGATCTCGATGCCTTTAAAAAGATGGAAGATTGCGGAGTCGAACTTGAAATCAAAAAAGTTCCCGGCATGAAAGCTGAATCACTTGAAGTTTTGAAATAGAAAAGAAAGAGGGAAAAGACTATGAAACATAAAAAGTTAAAACCATTTCCGAAAGATTTTTTATGGGGTGCATCTTCTTCCGCATATCAGGTGGAAGGAGCAAATCTTGAAGATGGCAAAGGACCTTCTTGCCAAGATGTAAAAGTCGTTCCGGAAGGGACTTCGGATCTTACGGTTTGCGCCGATTTTTATCATCATTATAAAGAAGATATTGCGCTAATGGCCGAAATGGGATTCAAAGCGTATCGTTTTTCGATTGCATGGACAAGGATCCTTCCTCAGGGAACGGGAGAGATCAACCAAAAAGGAATTGATTTTTACAATGCCGTCATTGATGAATGTTTAAAATACGGTATTGAACCGATCGTAACGATGTTCCATTTTGATATGCCGGCAGCCCTCGATGAAAGAGGCAGCTGGGGAAATCCGGAATCTGTGGATTGGTTTGTCAATTTCGCAAAGATTTTGTTTGAAAACTTCGGAGATCGCGTGAAGTACTGGTTGACAATCAATGAGCAAAATATGCTTACTCTTGTCGGACCGGTCATTGGAACGCTGATGATTCCCGAAAACTGTACAAATGTATTAAAAGAGATTTATCAGCAAAATCATCATATGCTTGTGGCGCAGGCAAAAGCGATGGTGCTTTGTCATGAAATGCTTCCGAATGCAAAGATCGGACCGGCACCAAATATTTCTTTGGTGTACCCGGCAACGTGCAAGCCGGAAGATGTCATTGCTGCACAAAACTTCAACGCAATTCGCAACTGGCTCTACTTAGATATGGCTGTATACGGTATTTACAATGCGATCGTATGGTCATGGCTTGAAGAAAACGATGCGACGCCGACTTTTGCACCTGGAGATGAAGAGGCTATGAAAAATGCGCATCCTGACTTTATCGGATTCAATTACTACAATACGGCAACGGTAGAGGAAGCCGGGGAAGATCAGATTGAAGCCGGACAGGTAAAAGATCAGCAAAGCGGCCAAAAAGAAGCAGGAATGTATCAAGGATACCGGAATCCGAATTTAGTTACGACTGAATTTGGCTGGGAAATCGATCCGGTCGGATTCAGAGCGACAATTCGGGAAATGTATTCAAGATACCACTTGCCTATGCTTGTTACGGAAAACGGACTTGGTGCTTACGATACATTGACAGAAGACGGCAAAGTGCATGATCCGTATCGAATCGAGTATTTGCGTCAGCACATTGCTCAGATCAAAGAAGCAATCAGTGACGGAGCAGAAATGCTTGGATACAATCCTTGGTCGGCAATCGATTTGATTTCGACGCATGAAGGAATGAAAAAACGTTATGGATTCATTTATGTGGACCGTGATGAATTTGATTTGGGGACACTGAATCGCTATCGCAAAGATTCGTTCTACTGGTATAAAAAAGTAATTGCAAGCAACGGCGAAGACTTAAAGGATGAATAAAAAGAAAAAAGGCGAAAAGAAAAGATCGCCTTTTTTTGGTCTATACCAATATTGGTTTGAAAGCGATCTCATTCGCTGAAAGACATAGCTTTCCTTGAGTGATAATGATATAATGACCATACTAAATCAAAAAGGAGTTAATGAAAATGAAAGTAGTTGTGTGTGAGAATTATGATGAACTTTCAAATAAGGCGTTTGAAGTCATCAAAGAACAAGTGGTTGAAAAACCGAATTCTGTTTTAGGGTTGGCGACAGGATCTTCTCCTGTGGGAATGTACCAAGATATGATTAAAGATCATAAAGAAAACGGCACTTCTTATAAAGATGTTGTAACATACAATTTGGATGAATACGTAGGAATCGATCGAAACGATCCGCAATCGTACTATACATTTATGAATGAAAACTTATTTTCGGGAATCGATATTGATCTGGAAAATACCCATGTTCCTTACGGAAACACTCAGAAAGACTGCCAAGTTTATGAAGACGCAGTGAACGGAGTGGATATCCAAGTTTTGGGAATCGGCCAAAATGGTCATATTGGATTCAACGAACCGGGAACACCATTCGATGAACCGACTCATATCGTCGATTTGACAGAAAACACTCGTGAAGCCAATGCCCGTTTCTTCGATAATGATATCAACAAGGTACCGACTCAAGCAATCACGCAAGGAATCGGAACAATTATGAAAGCGAAGAAGATCTTATTGGTAGCTAACGGTGCCAATAAAGCCGATGCGGTTAAAGCGATGATTGAAGGAGAAGTAACGACAGAATGCCCGGCATCCGTTCTTCAAAATCATGAGGATGTCATCGTAATTATCGATAAGGAAGCAGCAAGCAAATTAAGCAAATAATTGAATTTCATCAGCAAGTCGAACTTGATCGCTTGCTGATTTTTTTCTATTGTTCAAATTCTTGTGTTACAATGACTCTGTATCAATTGCTTGGTTGGACCAATAGTTTGCCCTCTTTGTGAAGTCATCAAGTGACAACGTACTTTACAGTCTGTGGAATGTCAGAGGCAACGAAGCAAAATATATTGAAAGTCACGGCGAATGGTCAGTCCATTTCACCGAAAGAAGTTTACGATAAACAAAGGATTTAAATTATGAAAAAGTGGATTTATCGGATAGCGCTCGTAATTGCCTTAGGTGTTTTTGCGTTTAGCGCGTATCAACTATATACAATTTACTTAGGCTCGAAACAAGTGGATAATGAACGAGATCAGCTTGCTCAGATCGCAAATAAAGAAAAGGAAGGATTCGAACCTGACTGGCAAGCGCTTAAAGAACAAAATCCGGACATCATCGCTTGGATCTATGTTCCGGGATGCGATAACATTTCCTTTCCGATTGTTCAAGGACAAGACAACTCATATTACCTTGATCATACCGCAATGAAGGAATACAACATTCGCGGAGCAATTTTTTTAGATCATGAAACATCCGGTGATTTTTCGGAAGAAAACAATCTCGTTTACGGACACTCTGTGGATGGCGGAGGTATGTTCACATCACTGGATCGATTTGAAGATCAAACGTTTTTTGAAGATCATTCTTATTTTTATTTGCTGACTCCAAAAGGAAATTATAAATGCCCGATCCTTGCATTCTCAAAGACTGTCGAAGGAAGCTCTTTTTATTTAAAATACGAAGATCACGATACGGCAGATCACAAAAACAAGATCATGACCGATGCACTTTATTTTCGTGATCTGGATGTAACCGGAAAAAATCTGATTACTCTTTCGACTTGTGATCTGGATTATGGATTTGATTCGATCAATCGGCTTGTTCTTGTTGGAGTTCTTGAACCGACAGACGAACCAATCGTAATCGAGAAGAATTAGAATAGGTACTGAAAATGAAAAAAAATATATGTATTGTAACCGGAGGAACAGGAGGCCATATTTACCCGGCTCTCGCGTTCGCTCAAAAAATAAAAACGATGGACCCTGATGTCCGACTTCTTTTTATCGGAAACGATGATCGCATGGAAGCACAGCTGATTCCGTCTTACGGATATCCGTTTCGTGCTCTGCATACTTCCGGACTGACCGGAACATTTATAAATAAGGCAAAAGCAATCGCACAAATGCTAGCTTCCATATCCAAAGCTAAAAAGTATTTAACAGAATTCGATGCTGATCTTGTGATCGGTTTCGGAGGATATGTTACAGCACCTGTGATCATGGCTGCGCATTCGAAGAATATTCCGATCATCTTGCATGAGCAGAATTCGATCGTAGGAAAGTCGAATAAGATCGTTATGGACAAAGCCAATGCGATCGTGACGTGTTATGACAAATGCGATGAAGTATTTCCAAAAGAAAAAATCTATAAATATGGCAATCCAAGAGCAACGATTGCAGCGGAATCCGAAGCAGATGAGCAGTATTTTCAAAGTTTAGGATTGAAAGAAGGAAAAAAGACAATTTTGATTATGATGGGCTCTTTAGGTTCTTCTTCTGTCAATGAATTGATGAAAAAAGCTCTCAAGGATCTTGATCAAAGTATTCAAGTGCTTTATGTATGCGGAAAAGATAATAGTCAGGACCTTGATCTTTTCAAAGGACAAAAAAATATTCATGTCGTACCTTATGTGGATACATTGAAAATTTATAAAAAGGTAGACGGTTTGATTTGCAGGGCAGGAGCGACTACGATTGCCGAACTGACATCTCTTGGAATTCCGTCGATATTGATTCCCAGCCCGTATGTGGCGAACAACCATCAATATTACAATGCGAAAATGCTAGTCGATCAAGGAGCGGCGTATATGATCGAAGAAAAAGATTTAAATGCGGATTCTTTATCGAAAGCGATTCAACAAGTTTTTTTGGATCCAGAGCGTTATGCACACATTTCTTCTTGTGCCAAAGCAATGGGAAAAGAGAATGCGGCTTATGATCTGGCCAATCTTGCAGAGCATCTAATGAAAGAAAAGAGGGTATGATGAGTATACTTGAACGATTGAAAAGTTATGGATCGGTGCTTGTGGAAGAACCGATGAGCAAACATACCACATATAAGATCGGTGGTGTGGTTGATTATTATATGTATCCGGATACGGAATTGGCACTGATTCATATGATTCGGATCTTGAAAGAAGAAAAAATTCCTTATTATGTGCTTGGTCGAGGGTCTAATTTGCTGTTTCATGATTCGCATTTTCATGGAGCGATCATTAATTTGGATAAGACATTAAATAACTTTTACTTTGAACCTAATGGAACACTGGTGGCTCAAGCCGGTTGTTCGATCATTAATTTGGCCAACGAAGCGATGAAACGGTCTTTTACCGGATTGGAGTTCGCTTCCGGTATTCCCGGATCGCTTGGTGGCTGCTTGTTTATGAATGCCGGCGCTTATCAATCCGATCTTTCCATGGTTCTTGAAGCCGTGTGCGTATTGAATGATAAAGGAGATCTTGTATGGATCGATAAAAACGATCTGGATTATAAATATCGACATTCGCTTTTTCAGCGACATCGCAATATGACAATCGTGGCAGCAAGATTAAAACTTGAAAAAGCGGATCAGGATAAGATTCGTCAATTGATGCATTCACGTCATGAACGTCGGGTCCGCAGCCAGCCTTTGGATAAACCGTGTGCGGGAAGCGTATTTCGAAATCCTGCACAGATCCCGGCTTGGAAAGTGATTGATCAGCTTGGTTTAAGGGGACACCAAATTGGCGGTGCGAAAATTTCCGAAAAACACAGCAATTTTATTGTCAATGAAGGAAATGCGACTGCCGAAGATGTCCATGCTTTGATTTCTATGATTCAAAAACTCGCAAAAGAAAAATATGATATTGAATTGATTACCGAAGTGGAGTATCTGAATTGGGATGAGAAAAAGAAGATTTAGACTTTCATTGCGCATTTCATATTTTTTATGTGCGTTTGTGATAGTGATTGCTACATTTTTGATTTACTATTTTTCTTTTGATGCTCGGATTAAGGTCATGGCTTGTACGGGAAATTATTACTACAGCGATGCTCAAATTCTTGATCTTGCCAATGTGAACAGTTCTTCACGTTCGCTTTTGACTCCGACATTTTTGGTTGAAAGAAACTTGACATCGGATCCTTTGATAAAGAATGCCACAGTGAATAAAAAGAATGATCGGATATCGATTAAAGTTGAGGAAAAGACAGTTATTGGCTATTATGTAAAAAACGGGAAAAACTATATGCTCACAAACGAAGGAGAAACAATTGAGCTTGATCAAAAATATTTGAAAAACATTATTCATTTTCCTTTGATGAGTGATTTTACCGATCAGCAGCTTGAAAATATTTGGAAAGAATTCGGAAAATATCCTGAACTCCTGACAAGAGATGTGGTGGAAAAGATTGCCGAAATGGTTCCTTACGCATCCAGTTATGACGCAAATATGATCAAGATGACGATGCAGGATGGCAATACAGTGTATACTTCTATCTCGGATTTAATGATGATGTCGCATTACCAAGATATGTTGTCACAATTAAGAGGACAATCCGTATGTTTGGTGCTGGATGCGCAAAATTCAACCATTAATAAATTAGATTGTGCATATCTTAATATGTCTTTGGAAGAAAGGGAACAAAAAAGAAAAGAAGAAGAGGCAGCGAAGAAAGCAGCTGAAGAAGCGCAGAAAAAAGAAGCGGAAACAAACAAGGAGAAAGATCAGAAAAAAGAGGAATCGACCGATGAATCGCAGGAAGATCAGCCGGAATCGGAAGAAAATCAAGATCAATCGGATGTTTCTCAACCTGAAGAGGATTCTTCCGAACCGGATGAAGCGAGCGATTGGATCTTGATGCCGGATAGTGGTATGTTGTATTCGCCAAGTTTAAATCAGTATTATGATGAATCGACAGGACTGTATTATTATTGGTCCGATGAAGAAGGGTTCGTAGTGGCGGAGCAATGATTTGTCATCACAAAGCGAGTATTGTATAATAATATGGATGAAACAGGAGGTTTTTTATGCCTATTTATAAATCTACCGAATACGGAAATATTCAGATTTCATTAGATGCGATCGCATCCTTGGCCGGAGGAACGATCACAGAATGCTATGGGGTTGTCGGCATGGCATCTCAAAAGCTTTTGAAAGATGGATTGGCAGAATTATTGAAACTTGAAAATTATTCGCGAGGAATTGTCGTTCGCCAAAATGATGAAGGCTTAGTCCTCGATCTCTATATCATTGCGCTTCAAGGTATTAAATTGTCAGAAGTGATCTACGAAGCGCAAAAACGTGTGAAGTACGTTCTTGAAAAAACATTGGAAGTGAAATGCCAAGCAATCAATGTTTGTGTTCAAGGCGTGCGTTTGTCAAAGTAGGTGAATAAAAATGGAATTTATCGATAGTAAATTGTTTAAAGAAATGCTCCTTTCCGGAATGAACAACTTAGGAAATCATTCCGCGCAAATTGATGCATTGAATGTATTCCCAGTACCGGATGGCGATACAGGTACAAATATGTATTTGACGGTTTCAAACGGAGTCAAAGCAGCTCTCGATGAACCATCCGATAATGTAGGGGATATCGCCAAAACGTTATCTCGCGGATTGTTGATGGGAGCGCGCGGAAACTCAGGCGTGATCACATCTCAAATCTTTCGGGGATTTTATCAAGCTGTAAAAGATCTCGATCGTATTGATGCAAGCCAGCTCGCTCATGCTCTTGTAAACGGAAGTCGTGTAGCTTATCGTGCGGTCATGCGTCCGGTTGAAGGAACGATCCTTACAGTTGTTCGTGAGGCGGCCGATTATACATATGCCTATACGATGACCGATGAAGTGACCGATTGTGTCAAAGTTATGGAGCGGATGGTCAAAGAAGCGAAAGAATCGCTGGACACTACACCACAACTCTTACCGGTTCTTGCAGAAGTGGGTGTTGTGGATTCCGGAGGAAAAGGTTTGCTCGTGATTTTGGAAGGTTTCCTTTCGGCAATGCAAGGAAAAGTGATCGAAAAAGAAGGAAGCGAACAAACGAGCAATGAAGCGGCTCAAACCAAAGTCCAAGGTGGCGAGGAAGAATTCGGATTCTGTACGGAATTCATCCTTCACTTAAATGATAACGGAATGAAACATTTTTCGGAGAATTCATTCAAAGAAGAATTGGCGACAATCGGAAATTCGATTGTCTGTGTGCAGGATGAAGATCTTGTAAAGGTCCATGTCCATACGCTTGAGCCTCAGACAGCAATCAAGATGGGACGTCGACAAGGTCGATTCATGAAATTAAAAGTGGAAAACATGCAGGATCAACATGATAATATTTTGGAAAAAGAGGAAGAGGAAAAGAAGATTCCTCATAAAAAATACGGTATTATCACAGTTGCGGCAGGAGATGGCATTAAAGAGATGTTCAAAGAATTGCGTGCGGATATCATTGTCGGCGGAGGTCAGACCATGAATCCGAGCACGGAAGATTTTGTGTCTGCAATTAATCAACTGAATTGCGATCATATCTTTATCTTGCCAAATAACTCCAATATTATTCTTGCGGCACAGCAAGCCCAAACTGTATGTGAAGATGCGGATATTCATGTGCTTCCTACAAAAACAATTCCGCAAGGGTTGAGTGCCTGCATCTTATTTAACCCGGATGTCGATGTTACCACAAATCTTGAGGAAATGAATGAAGCAATTGCGAACGTTAAATCCGGAGAAGTAACTTATGCGGTTCGAGATACGACCTATGAAGGTATGGAAATCAAAAAAGGTCAATATATGGGAATGTTCGGAAAAGCAATCGTTGCTTGTAAAGATGACTGCATGGAAGCCACAAAGGAACTCTTGAGCAAGATGCTTGATGCGGATAGCGAACTGGTCACATTGATTTATGGCGAGGGGGCAACCGAAAAACAAGCCCAGGAACTTTCGGAATATATTGAAGAAATAAGTGATGCCGAAGTGGAAATCACAAACGGAAAACAACCGGTTTATTCTTTTGTGATTGGAGTAGAATAAACGATAAAAAGGATTGCTGGGATCTGCAATCCTTTTTTTTGTGTTTGAGCGGAAAGAAAACATAAAAAAGCATACAATATATACTGTATGGATGGAGAATCGATGTGAAAAAGTATTTGGAATTATTTAAGACAATGTTTGTGTTGAGTGCCTTTACGTTTGGCGGAGGATATGTGATTGTTTCTCTCATGCAAAAAGAATTTGTAGAGAAGAAAAAATGGATCAGTGAAGAGGAAATGCTCGACCTGATTGCTATTGCGCAAAGCGCTCCGGGACCAATTGCGGTAAACGCGTCGATTGCGATCGGATATAAGATTGCGAAAGTGGGCGGAATTATTTGTTGTGTGCTTGCGACCATTTTACCACCATTTCTGATTATGGTTGTTATATGGTATGCAAGCCAATGGATCCATCTTCCCGCATCGTTTGATCAGTTGATGAAAGGGATGGAAATCGGCGTGTGTGCATTAATCGTTAATGTTGTATACGATATGCAGAAAAAATTCGATAAAAAAGTGTTTGCGTACATCATCTGTGTAGCAACCATTGTTTTGACGGGAATTTTTAATGTATCCATCCCGATTGTTCTTCTTCTATGGATTCTTTGCGGATTGTTGGTGAGGAAAAAATTATGTTAACTTTGTTTTGGACATTTTTTAAGATCGGAATCATGAGTTTTGGCGGAGGTTACGCTTGCCTTCCGCTAATCCAATCAAATATTGTTCAAGATCTCCATTGGATCAGCGCAAGTGAATTTTCGAATTTAGTGACGATTTCTCAAATGACTCCGGGACCGATCGCAATCAATGCAGCGACATTTGTCGGTCTTAAAGTCGGAGGATTTTCCGGAGGAGTCATCGCGACTATTGGATGTATTTTTCCTTCATGCTTGATTGTTACGATCTTAGCTGTTTTGTATCATAAATATTCGACACTTCATTGGCTGGATCGAATCTTGAATTGGCTGCGTCCGGCTGTTGTCGGGTTGATTGCAGTGGCGGGGATCACAATGATTCTCCCGTCAATTCAGGGCTATGAGCATCCACTGTGGTGGATCCTCCTTTTTTCGGGAAGTCTATTCTGTTTTATGAAAACAAAAATCGGACCGATTTGGATCCTAATTGCGACAGGGGTTATTAATTGGCTGGCTTCTATTTTATTTTTTTAAAAATTTAAACGCTTTCGCAAAATTTCTAGTATAATTATTTTGAAACAAATAAGAAAAAAGGAGAATAAACTATGAATTATGCTGTTGGAGTCGATATTGGAGGAACCAATTCACGTGTCGCATTGATCGACCAAGATATGAAGGTTGTCGAACGTGTCCAATTCCCAACGAATATTGAAGAACCGGACGAAACATTAGGACAACTTGCTGCAGTTGTCAAAGGGTTTCAGGCCGATGGAAAAGAAGTGATCGGAATCGGGGTTTCTTGCCCGGGACCATTGGATCTTATTAACGGAATTGTTATGGAAACACCGAATTTAAATGGAAAATGGCATCATTTTCCTGTCGCAAAACGAATCGAAGAATTAACGGGTATTCCTTCTTATCTGGAAAATGATGCGAATTTAGCAGCTCTTGCCGAAGCCGTTGTCGGCGAAGGAAAAGACTATCGCTATGTGCAATTTTTAACAGTATCCACAGGACTTGGTTCAGGTCAGATCATTGACAAGGAAATTTATATTGGTGCCCATGGATTCGGCCATGAAGTAGCCAACGCTTGTATGTGGAACAATGGTCCGAAGCATGGAAATTTATATCCGGGAGGAATTGAAGCGATTTCATCCGGTACGGCGATCACTACAAGAGCGCGCAATGCAGGACTTGATGTTAAGCATGCAGGCGAAGTCAATGATCTTGCCATGAGCGGCAACGAGATCGCAAAACAAATTATGGATGACGCAAAACAATATCTTGCCAATTTTATCGCTACATTAATTGCGATTACAGATCCTGAAATTGTTATTTTGGGCGGAAGTGTTGCTTTAAAGATTGATGGATTTACAGAAGAAGTCGAAGATTTAGTCAAAGAACAAGTTTTCGATGTCGTTAAACCATACGTCAACGTAAGAAATTCGACATTAAATGAGGATAGCGGATTGCTTGGAGCTGCTTACCTTGCGTTTTCAAAAACCAATCAAGCATGATTAAAGGCCGGTTTTCGGCCTTTTCATTCGCAAACAAGGATAGTATTATTAATAATATATCGTTGAGGAGTAGCTTTATGATTTATATTACAGGAGATATCCATCGAGAGCAGGATATTCATAAAATTAATCCAAGAGAGTTTGAAGCAGGAAATTATTTAACACCGGATGACTATGTGATCATTTGCGGTGATTTCGGATGTATTTGGGATGGAGGAAGCGGAGATCGCTTTTGGCTTAATTGGTTGGAATCTTTGCCCTGGAATACATTGTTTATCGATGGAAATCATGAAAATTTTGATGTGTTGTCGACTTATCCGATTGTGGATTATAAAGGCGGCAAGGCCAGACAGATCCGGTCAAATATTTTTCATTTGATGCGTGGAGAAGTCTACGATATTGACGGACATACATTTTTTACATTTGGCGGAGCGTACTCTCATGATATCATGTACCGAACGGAACATGTAAACTGGTGGAAAGACGAACTGCCAACGAAAGCAGAAGTAAACAATGCGCTCTGTAACTTGGAAAAGCATCATTGGAAGGTGGATTATGTTTTATCTCATGATGTATATACGTGCCATCCTTTAGCTAAAAAATACGAAGTATCCTTGAGTCCTTACGGTCCCGATTATGTTGATATTCATTCTTTTCTGGATACGATCAATCGAAAGCTTGAATATAAGGTGTGGTTTTGCGGACATTATCATGGAGATTATATTCATTATGATCAGAAAAAACCTTGTATTACGCTATTTAACCATGTCGTATTGCTTGAAGAGCTTGACACATATTTGCCATTGCTTGAGCATATAAAATAAGCGGTCTTTGTTTGAAGACCGCTCAGAGTGTTGACAAACTACCTATTTTGAAAAAATTAAATTTCAATAAAATAAAAGTGGGTAAAAAGGTCTAAAAAAAGAGTAATATTAGGTACTTAAATACCTCAAATTGCTCTTTTTTTATTCATTTGTGGGAGAAAAATAAAAAGCTGTGACAAAGCCGATTTGAAAAATCGACTTTGTCAACAGCCTGAGCGGTCTTTGTTTGAAGACCGCTTTATTTTTAAATAAGATTTAATTTGAATCGCTTACGAACCTTACCGTGGATCCGAGTACCGTTTTCATCGTTTTTCTGTGATTGAATGCAAGTGTATTTTCGCACCTTTTGCTGCAAAGAAAAATCGTTGAAAGGAATATACAGGTCAATTTCACACCAAGGACCAAAAAGGTTTTGACAAATTTGTTCGCATAAAAAGGCACAATCATTTTCGCATAGGGCACTTATATACATATTTTCATGATGAATCGTTGGATGATGGATGTCTGTTTTATCGCATTGATTGTAAATAAGAAGACGCGGAATGTTTGCAGCGTCGATCTCTTCCAAAGTTTGATTTGTTGTATCGATATTTTCTAAATATTGACTCGATGAAGCATCAATCACCTGCAAAATAAGTTGGGCCATCTTGATATCTTCCAAAGTAGAATGAAATGCTTGAACAAGTTCGTGTGGCAAATTTTGCAGAAATCCCACGGTATCAACCAGTAAGAATGATTGTCCGTAAGGCAGTTCGATTAAACGCACCGATGTATCAAGAGTAGCGAACAATAAATCTTCCTGAAGGACCTGCTTATAATTTGAAGCTTTTGAAAAATCGAGAAGACCATTCATGATTGTCGATTTTCCGGCATTGGTATAGCCTGCAAGTGCGACAATAGGCAAATTGGAACGTAAACGGCTGGAACGTTGCGTCATGCGCTGCTTATCGAGCTTTTTTAATTCTTTTTGGATCTGTATCATTCTGGTTTTGATTAGTCGACGGTCGAGCTGCAGCTGCTTTTCTCCCGATCCGCGGTTCGTTACCCCTGCACGTTGTCTTGTGAGATGAACATTTGTTCCGATCAGGCGATTCATCTGACGTTTTAAAAGTGCAGATTCGATTTGAAGTCTTGCCGCTGCGCTGCGAGCACGAGTGAGAAAGATTTGCAAGATAAGGTCAGTCCGATCAAGAACTTGAAGATCAAAGATCTTTTCAAGTTCACGTACTTGCATCACGCTCAATTCACACGAAAAAATAACACTTTGAATATTTGGCTCATCCCTTAAATAACAAGCGATTTCTTCGCATTTTCCTTGCCCGATATATGTTGCTTTTGAAATAGATCGGACATTTTGAAAAAAGGTATGAAGGATAGTGATGTCGGCTGTTTTAAGCAAATCGTACATTTCGGATTTTTGTTCTTCGTTTTCCGACTTGCAGAAGATCAAAATAGCATTCATGATAGCTCCTTTCGAAATGCAGAAAGCCGTCAAGCGACGGCTTTTTTTTGTTGTAGCGTTTTTTGTTTAATTAATCGAGATCGATAATCTCTCCAAGGTTTTCCCGGATCGTTTGTTCCAAAGTATCAAAGGAGTTATTGAAGCGCATTTGATCGTTTTCGTTCAATGGCAGGCACATAATTTCCTGTACGCCATTGGATCCGACTACGCTTGGAGTACCGATAAAATATCCTGAGCGGCCATATTGCCCTTCTTGATAACTTGAAACCGGTAAGATGCAACGCTCGTTATTGAGTACAGCACTGACAATACGACGTAAAGCAAGCCCGATACCATAATAAGTGGCTTTTTTGAGATCAATGATCTCATATGCTTTGTCACGTACACCAATATAAATTTCCTGAAGTTCTTTTAATGAAATGTTGTGTTCATCCAAGTATTCCAGCAAGGATTTGCATCCAATGTATGTATGGATCCAAGGGACAAAGCTCGAATCTCCATGCTCTCCCATGATATATGCATGGATATTGCTGTCGGCGAATCCAAGACGTTGTGATAAAGCATGACGTAAACGGGCAGTATCCAATACAGTTCCTGAACCAATGACATGGTTTTTAGGAAGCCCGCTTGTTTTCCATGCGACATAAGTCATGATATCCACAGGGTTATTCGCAACGATCAAGATTCCGTTAAATCCGTTTTCTTTTAATGCGGTACAAATGCCTTTGGTAATATTCGCATTGATCTTTACAAGTTCAAGTCGAGATTGTCCCGGCTTTTGAGCTGCCCCGGCAGTAAGGACAACAATATTCGTATCGGCAGCATCCGCATACGTTCCGGCAGTAATGGCCATTTTTGTGTCTGCGTAAACGAGTCCGTCATTCAAATCCATCATTTCGCCACGGGCTTTATCTTCGTTTACGTCAACAAGAACGAGTTCATCGATACCACGCTCGTTCAATAGGGAATACGCAAAGGACATTCCTACAAATCCTGTCCCAATCAACATGATTTTTCTCTTTCTTATTTTTTCTGATTCCATTTCATGAATTCCTCCTATAACGATATTATAAACGTTTTGCTGATTTTCAACAATCAATCGCTTACAAATTTAAAGAAAGATATGAAAAAAATCCGCAAAAATTTACGGATTTTCAAATTATGACGTCTGTTGATTTAGTGTTACTTCAAATGTCTGGCTGCGTCCATCACGTTCGATTCCGATCTCTACGGTATCGCCGATTTTATGCTTTCTGAGAAGCTGTTTGAGCTGAGCAACCGAATCAATCGATTGACCATCAAACGAAACGATCCGATCATTGATTTTTAATCCGGCTTGATCAGCTGCTCCACCCTCAATGATCTGTACAATATAGACACCGCTTGGATATTGGGAGGTTTGGCTGGATGCAGTGTGATCGTACAAACTTACGTTTAAAGCCGGGCGAGTCGTTACCGTACCGTTGGCAACAAGATCATTTAGGATATCGATCGCATCACTGATCGGAATCGCAAATCCCAGACCTTCAATCCCGGCAGCGCTTTGTTTGGCGTTAACGATACCGATTAAGTTTCCGTTTGCATCAAAAAGGCCGCCTCCTGAATTTCCCGGGTTGATTGCCGCATCGGTTTGAAGCAAAGTCATTGTTTCGTTCTCAATGCTGATTTCCCGATCCAACGCTGAAATAATTCCGGTCGTTACTGTGCCGCCCAACGATCCAAGCGGATTTCCGATCGCAATCGCGATATCTCCTACGTGAAGGGAATTGGAATCGCCGAATACAGCTGTGGGAAGGTCGGATGCATCAATTTTGATGATTGCAAGATCGGTTTGCGGGTCGGTTCCAATCAGTCGGGCCGGATATTCATCTCCGCCAATCGTTTTAACGGTAATGCTTGATGTATTTTCGATGACATGATTGTTTGTGATGATATATCCGTCAGCGGACATGATCACACCGCTTCCGGCTCCTTGCTGGACGTATTGCGCAAAAGGGTTGTTTCCGCTTGTTGCTGTTTCTGTGGTAATTTCGACTACGGTTGGCCTGCACAGATCTACGATATTGCTGACATCTACAACTTCGATCGAAGAAGTCGATGAATTGTTGTTAGAATTTTGATGAATTGTTAAAGAGTTTCGATCGTCATTGCTTTGAGCAAATTTATATCCGGCATATCCTCCGCCGATTCCTGCAATGCCGCAAAACACAACAAGAGCGACCACAGCGAAGATGCGAAGACCTGAACTGTTCTTTTTTCGAAATTCGGGAGGGGTTGGTGTAGTAGATTTCATTTTTAGCTCTCCTTTTCTTTTAGAAACATGATAACACAATGATTTTTTTGGTGCTACTGAGAGGAAAAAATCAACGCCTTCATCCATACTGACAACTTACAGTTTTTTACTTTTACTGCAAGCGAATTGCTGATGTAGGAATAGAATGGGGATCTTCATGCTCGTAAGAGGTACTTTATATTTCGTGCTTTTATGACGTCGCAAACATTGAAAAGTATATTCGTCAAGCAAAGCTAAAAATTCCTTCTTTCAAGAAGAGTGGGTTTCCACCGCTAAAATATTATTATGAAAATAGTAAAATTTAAACTATTCCTTGGAAAATGATGGTATAATACATTTGAATTATAAGCACTTGTTAGGAGGTTTAACATGGCTGAAGAAAAAAAGACAGAATTAACAGGAACTGAGCCAAAAACGGCAATAAAAAAAGCTGTGAAGAAAGAGGAAACAGCAAATGGATCGGCAGCAAAGAAAACAAAGACGGCAGCTAAAAAAACTACAAAAAAAGCAGCTGCGTCGAGTACAAATAAAACAACAGCGAAAAAAGCAGTTGAAAAAACGAGTGAAGAAGCAGCTTCAAAGTCTATTGTGGCAGAAACTAAAACAACAGCTGCAGCAGCAAAAGCTGAGTCAGCAAAAGCAGACACAGCAGCTAAACCAGAAGGAAGCGATGCAGCAGCTAAGAGCGTTAAGACTAAGCCAGCAGCAAAAAAAGAAGTAGCGGAAAAGAAAACCGCAGCAAAGAAAACAACGAAAAAGGCAGAAGAAAAGAAAACGCCTGCAAAGAAAACAACGACGAAAAAAGCAGCAACAAAAGAAACAACGGAAAAGAAAGCACCTGCAAAGAAAACGGCAGCGAAGAAAACAACGAAGAAGGCAGAAACTGTAAAAGAAAACGTTGAAGTCATTGTTCAGGATCCGGTTGTCGAAAAAGCAAAAGAAGCGGCAGTGGATGCACCGAAAGCAAAAGAAGTGACGATTACGGAAACAAAAGAAGAAAAGAAAAAGCCTGCAGCGGCAAGCGAAGAAAAAGCGGCAGCATATAACGCCCACTCTTTGGATCTTCTTTTGGAAATGGCCCATGAGCTTGGTTTGAATAAAACCTTGGATGACTACAAAGCGTTATTGGCAGAAGATAGTGACCTGAACGAAGTAGCGGCAGCTCTTCAAAAAGAGGCCACAAAAGCCGATGAATTAACCTTTGAAGAAGACGGATATGATATCGACTTGATTCCTGTTCTTATTTCACGTATTTACGATTCGATCGATTGGACACCGGTAAGTGAATTGACATTAAAAGATCAAATCGAAGAAGCACTCAAACTGGAATTAGGTGAAGATGTAAGTGAAAATTCGCAAATTTATCATACGTTGTTCGATTTGGTTCGCGATGTATTGATGATTGCCCAGAAAAACAATATTCATTCGGTTGTAGAGATTAACGATGCTGTACAAGCGGATGTACCTGCATTGATCGTAAAATTTATGGATATTGCTTATGATGTATTGAAAACATGGCAATATAATGATGTGAAATACTATGAAGGATTTATTTATTCTGTGCTTTCGCAATTTGAAGAACTTCACCAAGAGTATGGCAATCGTGCGATGATGGATGTTGCCGATCAGTTGATCATTCACGGAGATTTTGGTTTAGGAGATGCAAATTACCATTACATTATTCGCGAAAACAACATTAAAGATATGATCTATTTCCGATTCGCAAATGTATATCGAAATATCGATCGCGATAAAGCACGCTCGATTGCGCAAGAAGCTTTGCAGTGGGTCGACGGACGCTATGATTACTACAATGCGATCATTGAAATCCTTAATAGCTAATTTAATAAAGCGAAGGGAGTGAATATCCATCACTCCTTTTTTATTGGAAAATTCTGTATGTTTTTCTTGCTTTTTTTTTAAAAATGCCTATTATATAAAATAATTGTTTGAGGAGGTACTATGAGCGCAACAAAAATTCCTGAATGGATCCTGCATTGTCTGGATCAGTATGGCAATTGTGCATGCGGTCGCACAATCACAAAAAAATTCGGAAAGGAAAAACTGCTTGAAGTGCTGGAAACAGCAGGTTATCCATGTGAATTGGAAATCTTGGCCGATCAAAAAGATAAAAACCAATACCCTAAAGAAGGGACATATATCGTTACATTGAAAAATCGTCAAACGATATTTGCGAGCGAATAAGAAAAAAAGAGGTCCGGAACATTGATTTTATGTCTCCATACCTCTTTTTGTTTTTAAAGCTGTTTTTTGACTTCTTTTACAAATTCGCTCATTGTGCTTTCTCCTCCAAGATCAGGAGTCAGAACTTCTCCTTTTTCAAATACAGTATCGAGAGCACGACGAATTTTTTGGGCACATTCTTTTTGATCGAGATCTTCAAGCATCATACATGCCGACAACAATAAAGCAGTCGGATTGGCAATGTTTTTTCCTGCAATATCCGGAGCGCTTCCATGTACCGCTTCATACATAGCGTATTCATCTCCTAAATTGCAGCTTGGAAGCAAACCGAGACCTCCGATTAATCCTGAAGTAAGATCGGAAACGATATCTCCGTAAAGGTTCGGCATGACCATCACATCAAATTTTTCCGGATGCATGCCAAGGTTCATGCAGGTTGCATCGACAATCATCGCATTGGACTCGATTTCCGGGTATTCTTTTGCGATTTCTTCAAACAAGTGAAGGAATAAGCCATCACTTTTCTTTAAGATGTTCGCTTTATGTACACAGGTAACTTTTTTGCGATTGTTTTCTTTCGCAAACTCGAAAGCTTTTCGAATGATTCGATCACTTGCTTTGCGAGTAATCCGTTTAATCGCGTGTACTGTGTCTTCATCGATTAGGATCTCTTCTCCGATATAAAGATCTTCTGTGTTTTCGCGCACAGTGACCAAATCGATATTTTCAAATTTGCAAGGCAGCACAGGATTTGATTTGGCAGGACGGATATTCGCCCATAAATCGTATTTTTGACGCAGTGTCACATTTAATGATTTGAACCCTGTTCCGATTGGTGTCGTAATCGGAGATTTAAGCAGGATCTTGTTTTTTTCGAAACTTTTAAAACCTGCTTGGGGAATAAATTCTCCCGTATCCTCGTATACTTTGGCTCCTACATCAAAGATTTCATAATCTAAAGGGGCATTGGCTGACGTTAAGATATCCAATACAGCATCGGTAATTTCCGGACCGATTCCGTCTCCGCGAAAAACAGTAATAGTTTTATTCATTGATTTGTTTCCTTTCTCCTACATAAATATTGGCCGGTCGAATCAATTTCCGATTCGATTGCCGATTCTCTAAATGATGAGCAATCCATCCCGAAGTTCGTGCAATCGCAAAAAGGGACGTGAACAAGCACGGTTCGATTCCAAGCATACGATAAGCAAATCCTGAATAAAAATCGACGTTTGCACAGGCTTCGACTCCTTTGACGCGGCGAATCGCTTTTTTTGCGGCTTTTTCAAAATGGTCGAATATCTCGAACTCCTCATCATATCCTTGCTCAAGGGCAAGTTTATGACACTCCTCCTTGATCAATACCGCTCTAGGATCGCTTTTTGTATAAATCGCATGACCAATCCCGTAAATCAGTCCGGAGCCGTCATACAGTTCTTTGGCAAGCAAATGATAGGCTATTTCTTCAAGAAGCTGATCGTTCCAGCCATCTTTGCACATTTCGAGGATCATAGCACATTGTCCGCTCATCTTTTCTGCCGCTCCGCCATGGCGAGGTCCTTTCAAAGAACCGATTGCTGCGCTCATACATGAATAAATATCTGTTCCTGTGCTTGAAATGACAACATTTGCGAAAGTCGAATTGTTTCCGCCTCCATGGTCGGCATGCAGCATGAGCAGAGTATCAAGCAAGCGAGCTTCCTGTACTGTATAAGGCTTTCCATCTCGGACAAGAGCGAGGATATTTTCTGCCAATCCCTTTTTCTGCAAAGGATAGCTCAAGATTCGCTTATGATGATAATTTGAAAAGACAAACAAAGGAATGCTTCCTAAAATGGAAATCCCTTTCGTCATTCTCTCTTCCAAAGAGTCATGATCCGGATTGGGATCATTCCCGTATAGTTTCAAAATCTCGATCTGCATTGCGTTGAGCAAATTGCTCGTTTCGTATTGCGCATCCATAAATTCGGGATGAATATTTTTATGAAGTGCGTCCAAAAAGATCTTTTTTTCTTCTGTTGTTGGTCGTTTTCCGAAAATCAGCAAGAAGGCCACTTCTTCAAAACCGAGCACTTCATCTTGAGGTAAATGCTCGATCAAATCCCTGACCGAATAGCCACGATAGATTAACTGTCCTTCAATGTTATGCTTTCGTCCATGAACCATTTGATAGCCGATGACATCGCATATTTTTGTGAGGCCCACCTTGACCCCGGTTCCGTTTTCGTTTCTTAAACCTTGTTTTACTCGATAGCGAGCATAAAGGGATGGATCGATCTTATTGTGATCCATATTCTCGCGATAGATGCTCTTTAACGTTTTCATAAGATTCCTTTCATATGTTTTCATATTATAGCATAAAAATTTTCAAAATCTTTCAAAGTTTGCTATAATCGAAAGCGTGAGGTGAATATATGAAAACTTTAGCGCAAAAGATCCTCGATGCGCACACGGTATCAGGAATAACGCAAGCCGGGGAACCAATCGAATTGATTATGGATCAGACACTGACCCAAGATGCGACAGGAACTATGGCATATATGCAGCTTGAAGCGATGGGCGTAGATCAAGTGAAAAGCGAACTTTCCGTCAGTTATGTGGATCATAACACTCTTCAAAGTGGATATATGAATGCAGATGATCATGCATATTTACAATCTGTTGCGGCAAAACATGGCGTCTATTTTTCGAAAGCAGGAAATGGAATTTGCCACCAGCTTCATTTGGAACGATTCGCCAAACCCGGAAAAACATTGATTGGCTCAGACTCCCATACCCCGACAAGTGGCGCGATGGCAATGATTGCGATCGGGGCCGGAGGATTGGATGTGGCCAAAGCAATGGCCGGATTACCGTATCGAATCACTTATCCGAAAATTACAGAAGTTCGTTTGCAAGGAAAGCTTGCTCATGGAGTCAGTGCAAAAGATATAATTCTGGAACTTCTGCGTCGTGAAAGCGTAAAAGGCGGAGTAGGAAAAATTTACGAATATACCGGTGAAGGGATAAAAGAATTGAGCGTTTATCAAAGAGCGACAATCACGAATATGGGGGCTGAACTTGGAGCAACCACATCCTTATTTCCAAGTGATGAAATCACGTATGAGTTTTTAAAGCGTCAGCAGCGAGAACAAGACTTTGTGGAAATGAAAGCCGATGAAGGCGCTGTATACGATGAAACGATCATCATTGATCTTTCTGCTTTGAAACCGAAAGCGGCCTGTCCGAATTCGCCGGACAATATTAAAAATATTGCCGAACTTGCGGGAAAAAAAGTCGATCAAGTCGCAATTGGTTCGTGTACAAATTCAGGATATGAAGATTTGATGAAAGTTGCCGCCATATTAAAAGGAAAGAAAATCGCAGAAAATGTTTCGTTGGTTATTAGTCCGGGATCACGCCAAGTGATGCGCAAGCTGATCCAGAATGGAGCATTTACTGTATTCGTCGATGCCGGTGCCAGAATTTTGGAATGTACTTGCGGTCCGTGTATCGGGATGGGCCAATCCCCGAAAAGCGAAGGTGTATCCTTACGAACATTTAACCGTAATTTTTACGGACGAAGCGGAACTTTGTCCGCCGAAGTATATTTGGTATCGCCCGAAACAGCAGCAGCCAGCGCGGTGACAGGCTATGTATGCGATCCGACTACAATCGAATACGAGGATCAGTTCGCTGCCGAACCTTCCTATGTAGATGATTCGATGATCTATGCGCCGGCTGAAGATCCACAAGAGGTAGAAGTCATTTTCGGCCCGAACATCAAACCGCTGCCGATCAATGATGCGCTTCCTGAAAGTTTCGGAAAAAAAGTGGTAATCAAGCTTGAAGATAATATTACGACCGATCATATTGCTCCTGCCGGCGCAAAGGTGCTTCCGTATCGTTCCAATATTGAAAAACTTTCAACGTTTGTGTTTGAGAACAATAAAAAAGATTTTTATAAAGTATGTAATGAACATGGCGGAGGAATCATTGTTGCGGGAGAAAATTACGGACAAGGATCTTCAAGAGAACATGCGGCACTCGCTCCGATGTACCTTGGTGTTAAGGCGGTCATTGCGAAAAGTTTTGCCCGAATCCATCTTGCTAACTTGATTAATTTCGGAATTATTCCTTTTGTGTTTGCAAACAAAGAGGATTATGACAAAATTGATGATCTTGACGATCTTGTTTTCGAAAATGTATACGGATTGAAAGATGATCCGAATTTTATTGTCTACAACGCGACAAAAAATATCCGGATCCCGGTGATTGCCCAAATCAACAACGCGGATTATGCACTGTTAAAAGCAGGGGGCGCATTGAATTTTATCCGCAATTCACAATAGTAAAATTCTTGACAATTCAAAGTGAACGACTTAATCTAAATGAAAATCTACAAATGGCAAAGACAGGAAAGAGTACGATCTCAATGTTTACAGAGACTTCTTGGTCGGTGGAAAAGAAGAACAGAAAGATCCGAACCACATCCTTGAGCTATATCCCCGAACCCTTTGACAGTAGGGGATATCGATCGGCACTCGTTATCCTGCTTTTGAGTTGAATAACTCGCCAAGGCATTGCTTGTGAGAGCAATGTGAATTAAGGTGGAACCACGTAAGTTAAGCTTTCGTCCTTTGGATGAGAGCTTTTTTTGTAAAAAGGAGAGGAAATATATGAATCAGATCCAATTGCCAGAAGGCTTTCGAGATTCGATCTTGGAAGAATGCACAAAAAAGAATCGCTTGAAAAATACATTGCAGGAAGTATTTGAATCGTATGGATATGAAGAGATTCAGACTCCGGCCATCGAATATTATCAAACCTATTCCAAAGCGTTTAAAAATTTGAACGATCAAGATATGTTTAAATTTTTCGATACGAATCAAGATATTCTTGCGTTGCGTATGGATATGACTGTTCCGATCGCAAGAGCAGTTACAACAAGATTTAAAGACGAGATGGGGCCTTTTCGGCTTCGATATTGTGCAAATGTGTATAAGGTACGACCATCACTTGCAGGGAAAAAATGTGAAGCCATGGACTGCGGGATCGAATTGATCGGGCTCGATCATCAATCGGATCTCGAAGTTCTTCTTTGTGCTCTTGACGGATTCGAGGCGTTGCACATTCCTTCTTATCTTTTGGAAATAGGAACTGTGAAATTTTTTGAAGAAGCGTGCAAAAACGCAAAAGTAAGCGATAAAGACCGTACGGTTCTTGCCGATCTGATTGATCGCAAGAGTATGGTCGAACTTAAAGATTTCCTCGAAAAATCTTCATTATCTGCTACAGCGGTCGAGTTTTTCATGAGTTTACCATTACTTAGCGGATCACAGGCAATTTTAGATCAAGCTTACGCTCTTTCTTTTTCTCCGACTTTAAAGGAAATCGTAATCGATATGAAAGAACTTGCCGTGGCGCTTAGCGAGCTGGGATATGGAGATCATGTGAATTTCGATTTGGGGAAGATTGCTCATCTCGATTATTATACCGGAATCATTTTCGAAGGATTTGTCGAAGGGGCAGGAACAAGTGTGCTAAGTGGCGGCCGATATGATAGCTTGCTGAAAGTGTTCGGCAACGATTTGCCGGCTTGCGGTTTCTCTTTTAAGATCGATGCTTTAGCCGATCAAGTCCATTTAGAACAAAAGAAAGAAAAGGTCCAACTTATTTACGGGCCGAATCAAAAAACCGAAGCGATGAAATGGGCTCATGAACTTAGAAAAACAAAGATCGTTGAGCTTGTTTGCGGATTCGAAGATGAAATTTATATCAAGGAGGTCCAATAATGACAATCGCAATGGCGCTGACCAAAGGTCGTCTTGAAAAGAATACAATCGCAATGCTTGATGAATGCGGATATGGAACAGAAGCTTTGAAAAACAAAGGTCGTGCTCTCGTATTTGCCGATACCAAAAAAGATCTGGAATATTTTCTGGTCAAAGCAAATGACTGCATTACTTATGTAGAACATGGAGTAGCCGATGTAGGCGTTGTTGGTAAAGATACATTGTTAGAAGGCGGAAAAGACTATTATGAACTGCTGGATCTGGAAATCGGAAAATGCAAGTTTATCGTTGCTTCTTTGCCGGAAACCGATTTATTCAACAAGGTCGGACAAATTAAGATCGGAACAAAATATCCTACGGTCGCAAGACAGTATTTTCTATCCAAAGGAATGGATGTTGAAATTATCAAAATCGATGGATCGGTGGAACTTTCTCCTTTATTGGGGCTTTGTGACGGCATCGTCGATATCATGGAAACAGGAACGACATTAAAAGAAAACGGATTAGTCGTGCTGGATACGGTATGTCCGATCAGCGCACGACTGATTGTAAATAAAGCGGCGTTTCGTCTGAAACGAAACGAGATCCTCGATCTTATTACAGATCTAGAAAGCGTGGTGAAGAAAAATGCTGCAAGCACTCAATAAAAATGATTCTCAAACCTTAATGAAATATGTCAGTGAAAGAACACAGGAAATTTCTTCGGACATCTTAATTAAAGTTACTGAAATTATCGATCAAGTTCGTGAACAAGGCGATGATGCGTTGTATGAATTTACGAAAAAATTTGATCAGATCGATCTTCCTTCTTTAAAAGTAAGCGAAGAAGAAATGGAACAGGCAATCCGACAATGCGATCCCGACTTCATGGAAGCAATGAAACAGGCGAAGGAAAATATTGAATTTTATCATCAGGCCCAAAAACAAAATTCTTTTTTGCTTCAAAAAGAACTGAATATTTATTTAGGTCAGCGTGTTATTCCTCTTGATTCGGTAGGAATCTATGTGCCGGGAGGGCGGGCCCAATATCCAAGCAGCGTATTGATGAACGCTATTCCTGCCCACGTTGCGGGAGTAAAACGGATCGTGATGGTTACCCCGCCAAATAAGCAGGGAACCATTCATCCCAATATCGCATTTGCGGCCAAGCTTGCCGGAATTACCGAAATTTATAAAGTGGGTGGTGCTCAGGCGATTGCCGCACTAGCTTATGGTACCGGAACGATTCGGGCAGTTGATAAGATTGTCGGTCCGGGAAATATTTTTGTGGCTGCGGCAAAAAAACTTGTATTCGGAAAAGTGGATATTGATATGATTGCAGGACCAAGTGAAATCTTGGTTATTGCAGATAAAAATGCCAAGCCGGAATATGTGGCGGCCGATCTTTTGTCGCAGGCAGAACATGATCCTATGGCTTGCTCGATTTTGATTTCGACAAGTCAGAACTTAGTCGATGCAGTCAATAAAGAACTTCGCAAACAAGCAGAAGAGCTGCCGAAAAAAGAAATTGTGGAAACTTCTTTAGCGGATCACGGACATTCGATTGTATGCGATACGATTGAAGAAGCAATCGCCATCTCAAATTTAATTGCTCCCGAACATTTGGAACTGATGATCGAAGATCCGATGAGCTATTTGGGATTGGTCAAGCATGCGGGAAGTGTATTTTTAGGCTACCATACATGTGAGAGTGTGGGAGATTATTTTGGCGGAACAAATCATGTTCTTCCGACAAGTGGTACCGCAAGATTTTCAAGCGCATTAGGTGTGGACAGCTTTATTAAGAAATCAAGTTTCCTGCATTATTCAAAAGAGGCACTTGATATGTATGGGGAAATGATTGTGAAAATGGCGCAGGAAGAACAGTTGGATGCGCATGCCAATGCGATTTTGGTGAGGTTAAAAGATGGAAAACAATGAGAAACAAGTCAGTGCTTATCAAAGTCATATTCATGAAGGAATTTTGTTGAATGCCAATGAATTATCGCAAAACCTAAATGAAAACATCATTCGGGAAATTCAACAAGAAATTCCGAACATTTTGTTTAATCGCTATCCGGATGATGATTATACGAGTTTGAAAAAAGCGTATGCGAAAGTTATGAATGTAAAGCCGGATATGGTTCTTTGCGGCAACGGAAGCGATCAAATGCTTGGTCTTTTGATTGGATGTGCAATCTCAAAAGAAGATGTTCTTGTGACTCTGGAACCGGATTTCGGGATGTATGACTATTACGTATCCATGAATGACGGGAAGATGAAAAAATTTCCGATCCAGGCAGGGCACAATGTGGATATTGAAGATTTGATCGAGTTTTCAAAAGGTGCAAGCATGCTTTTGTTTTCGAATCCGAACAATCCGACAGGAAACGTAGTCCCGAAAGAAAAAATCGAGCGTCTGCTTCGGGCTATGCCTGAAATTCCTGTGGTGATCGATGAAGCTTATATGGAATTTTCAAATGAAAGCGTGATTGATCTGCTTGATGTCTACCCGAATTTATTTGTGACCCGAACACTTTCTAAAGCGTTCGGAGCTGCCGGAATCCGCCTGGGATTTTTATTGTCGAATGCGAAAAATATCGAAAAGCTCAGCGCTTTGAATGTTCCGTATTCGATATCTCGCCTTTCTCAGATGGTCGGAGAAATCGTATTGTTTCATGCGGATGAATTTCAAGATCTTGTCAGAAAGACGATTGAAAGAAGAGAGCAGTTGGTCGCCCTGAATCAGGAATTGAATTCGATCGAAATTTTTCCTTCGCAGGCTAATTTTGTGCTTGTGCAAAGCAAAAAAATCAATCGGATTATCGAAGCGATGAATAATGAAAAAATCACAATTCGTGTGTATGACAATAAGCCGTATTGCCGCATCACAATCGGAAGTAAAGAAGAAAACGAAAAAGTTATGGAAGTGTTAAGAAAGGTGGATCGAATATGAGAGGATCAGAGATGCAGCGCATCACGAAAGAAACGGAAATTGAAGCTTCGCTCTGCTTTGAAGGAACAGGAAAATCAGAAATTCAAACGGGAATCGGATTTTTCAATCATATGCTGGACTTGTTTGCGTTTCATTCCGGATTTGATCTTTCGCTAATCGCAAGAGGTGATCTGGAGGTGTGTGATCATCATACGATCGAAGACTGCGGGATCGTGTTAGGAAGTTTGATCAAAGAAGCGTTAGGGGATAAACGGGGAATCCATCGATACGGACATTTTACGATGCCGATGGACGAAACGCTTTGTGATGTAACTTTGGATTTGAGCGGAAGACCTTACTTAGTGTATCATTGCGATCTGAAACGCGAAAAAATCGGAGAATACTCGACAGAAATGACAGAGGAATTTTTTCGGGCTTTGTGCATGAATTGCGGAATGACTTTACATATCAATGTATTATACGGAACCAATGATCATCATAAGGTGGAAGCGATTTTCAAGGCGTTTGGACGCGCCTTGAAAGAAGCCGTACAAATTGATTCGGATCGAATCGTTTCGAGCAAGGGGGTCTTGGAATGATTGGGATTATCGATTACGGAATGGGAAACCTCCATAGTGTAAAAAATGCATGTGATCATTTGGGACTGCCGGCTTTAATCAGCAATGATCCGCAGATTCTGAAAGATTGCGATCGTTTGATCCTTCCCGGGGTAGGGGCGATTAAGGACTGCATGGAAAATTTAAAAGATAAAGGATTGTTTTCATGGATCAAATCGCAAGTAACGGAAAAGAAAACACCGTTGCTTGGTATTTGTCTTGGAATGCAGGCTTTATTTGAAGAAAGCGAAGAAAATAACGGTGTGGAGTGTTTTGGGTTTCTGAACGGTCGAATCGTTGTGATGGAGGAAGTGGATATTCGGGTTCCGCATATTGGCTGGAATGCTTTGGAGTGGATATCAAAAGGCGAATATGAGCCGATCGAGCCTTCCTATGTGTATTATGATCATTCGTATTACGGAATCGGCTTCGATAAAGATGTACTTATGGCGTATTCGCACTATGGCAATTTGATCATACCCGGCCTGGTCAAAAAAGAAAATGTGGTTGGAACGCAGTTTCATCCGGAAAAGAGCGGCAAGGTTGGTCTTTCAATCTTGGATGCGTTCGGAAAGGGGATCTTATGATAGTTATTCCGGCAATTGATTTGCTTGACGGCAAGCCTGTTCGGCTGTATCAAGGAGATTATGCACAAGAAGAACAAGTTGGCGAAGATGCGATCAAAATCGCAAAGCAATTTCATGATCTTGGGGCGCAGTATTTGCATGTTGTCGATCTCAATGGAGCAAAATCAGGAGAGCGTATTCACTATGACTTGATTTCGAGGATTATCGATGAGGCGGATATGAAAGTCGAAGTTGGTGGTGGAATTCGTTCCATGAAAGATATTAAGGCGTATTTGGACCTTGGCGTAGATCGGGTAATCTTGGGAACGGCAGCTTTAAAGGATCGTGCCTTTTTAAAGGAGGCAGTCAATACCTACGCCGAAAAAATTGCGGTCGGGATTGACTGCAAAGACGGAATGGTCTGCGCTTCGGGATGGCTTGATCAAAGCGAGGTCAACTATATTGACTTTGCGATCGATATGGAAAATTTAGGAATAAAAACGATCATTTTTACGGATATTTCAAAAGACGGAACGTTGGCTGGACCTAATTTGGATATGCTTGAACAATTGAAGAAACATGTGTCGCTGGATATTATTGCTTCCGGCGGTGTAAAAGATCTCTCCGATATCAGGAACCTAGCCAAACTTCATGTTTACGGAGCCATTGCAGGAAAAAGCTTGTATGCGAAAACGCTCGATCTGAAAGAAGCATTATTGGCAGCAAAGGAGGAAGGGTCATGTTGACAAAACGAATCATTCCTTGTTTGGATGTCAAAGACGGACGTGTTGTAAAAGGAATTCATTTCACGGGACTAAAAGAGCTCGGCGATCCGGTCGAATATGCGAAAAAATACTATTTAGACGGCGCGGACGAATTGGTTTTTTTGGATATTACAGCGACTCATGAAGGCCGTCAAACGATTAAAGACCTCGTTCGGGATGTGGCCCGGGAAATTTATATTCCGTTTACAGTTGGCGGGGGGATCCGGACTATTGAAGATATTCGTGCGATCCTGCTGGCCGGAGCCGATAAAGTATCGTTGAATTCTGCGGCTGTCAAAGATCCGAATCTCATAAGACAAGGAGCCGAAATGTTCGGAAATCAATGTATTGTTCTTGCGGTAGATGCCAGAGAGAGAAAAGACGGTTCAGGATGGAATGTTGTAATCAACGGTGGCAGGGTCGATACCGGAAAAGACGTTTTAGAATGGGTCAAAGAAGGTGTCGCGCTTGGCGCAGGCGAAATTTTGCTGACGAGTATGGATGCGGATGGCACGAAAACCGGATTTGATATCAAACTTTGTAAGGCAGTCCGCAATGTAGTCAATGTTCCGATCATTGCGTCTGGCGGATGTGGAAGTTTGGAACATTTTTACGAAGTATTCGAAAAAGATGCAGCGGATGCTGCATTGGCGGCAAGCCTGTTCCACTATGATGAATTGACAGTAAAAGAAGTTAAATCGTATTTGGAAGAGAAAGGAGTGCTCGTTCGACCATGATCAAGGTAGATTTTGATAAAGGAAACGGACTAGTTCCTGCGATTGTTCAAGATGTGCATACCAAAGAGGTGCTTATGCTTGGATATATGAACGAAGAAAGTTTGCGGAAAACGTTACAGACCGGTCTTGCGACATACTGGTCGCGTTCCAGAAACGAATTATGGACAAAGGGAGAAACGAGTGGACATTTTCAGCATGTGAAAAAAATCATGATCGATTGTGACGAGGATACTTTGCTGGTGGAAGTCGAGCAAGAAGGGGCGGCATGTCATACGGGGCACCGATCTTGTTTTTATCGTGAATTGGAAACGGAGAAAAAATCATGAGTTACGATGTATATGAACGAGTATTTGAAACGATTTTGGATCGAAAAAAAAATCCTGAAGAAGGAAGCTATACGACTTATTTATTCAATAAAGGATTGGAAAAAATTTTAAAAAAGGTTGGCGAAGAAAGCACGGAAGTGATTATCGCAAGCTGTAAAAAAGATAAAAAAGAAGTGATCAACGAATATGGAGATTTGATTTATCATTTAATGGTCCTGATGGCTGAATTGGATATTTCTTTGGAAGATATTTATGAGGTCATGGAAGAGCGGGATAAGAAAACGCATAACTTAAAGGCTGAAAGAAAGCCAATCGAGAATTTATAAGGAAGAAATAGGATTTAAAAAGACGCATTTTGAATGTGCGTCTTATTTCATAGAGAAACGGAGTTACGCAATTGATGGGGCTGTAACGGGTAAGTAAAAAAATATCTGGCTCCCGAAATAAAAAAAGGACCGAGTTGATATCAAAATGAGCATTGTCAGGATTGCCCGTTAAAAGCGAAATGTACGAAAGCCAAAAAAGGGCGTACTTTGA
>KE159696.1:96899-198531 GCA_000403415.2 Firmicutes bacterium M10-2 | reverse complement strand
TAGTGATTTCTAAAAATCACCTATTCGTTACAGCCCCCATTTTTGGCTTTTTTGGCAAGCTGATGATTGATGATATGCTTTCTCCTCCTTTAAAATTGAATACATGCTTCTGGGGGTAATGATTTGTATATTTTCTTTATAAAACAATTATGTTAGTTTATGAATGTAAAGTGATTATCCTTCCAATGAGAGAAATTAAGATCAATGGCAAGGAATGAATAAACCCGAAAAGAATGATCCAATAAATGCAAATAGCTATTAATATCAACCATGTTGCAATAATACCATTTTGATACGCTTTTTGTATAAGGATGATATCTGTCACAGAAGCCATCGTTTTGGCGCAGAGCAATTCAAATAGTCCAACTAAAAGCAAAATAGCAAGTGTAATACACGATACGGTCCAATTTTTTTGATAACCTATAATTAGAAACAAAAGGATACAAACTAGACTGTATGGGATGACCATTCGAATTGTACGATGTAAATTCTTTTTAGGATCCTTAAGCAGTAAGAAATGGAAACATTGCTTATTCATAATTTTCACTCCTTTTTGAATCAAAGGGTCAGCATATGCTGACCCTTTCGTAGTTTTTACTCTTATATTTATATTTCTTTTTGGCTATGCTGGACGTACTGGATCAAACCATCCATCATTTGCAGGTCCAAAGATTAAAACACTTCTTGGACAATATGCCCTAATATTCATATTAATTGCTTTTTTATAATAAGAGCCGGTGTAAGAAGAATAGTAATTTTCTATGCTCTTATATTGAGTCATTGTGATGAATAATGGCTGTCCTTCAGCAGAAATTGCTCCTGCAATTCCTGCCGCAATGGTCCAACCGATACCTGGAATGGCTGCCATAATTGCTCCTGCCATTGCTAAGGTACCTCTCCAAGGGATATCGTAGGAGAGATTAATTGCCGAGCTGTAATCAATTGTTGCACGTGATAATGGAACTTCAGCAATTTCAGGGGTAAATTTTTCTCCATCAATTGTCAGAATATATGTATCATGGTTTAGGGTTATAATGTGTTGCTCTCCGTATCCAGATACTTTGACTTGTTCTGTATAGGCGTCAATCCATTGAGATTCATAAGAGATATCCTGATTGGATTCTGCGTATACGGGAGAGAAGAGGAATATACTGCATAATGATAGTGCAAAAACAAGCAAAGAAATCAAATGTGTATTTTTTTTCATCTTATTACTCCATTCTGATATTTATCTTCGAAGTGAATCTATTTTAACTAGAAGAAAAGTAAATATCTTTTATTAATCAGAAAATAGCCAAAGAGCTCTTTTGTAAAGATAGTTTACTATTTACCAAGTTCTAAGCCATGATGAGGATCGGCTTGTTCGATCCAGCAGAAGTCCTTGGTGTTGTGTTTTGGACATGGTTTTGGCTGTACATCAACTCCTCCGAACGATAGAAGCAGGACAGCTAAGAGCAAAATACCCTTTTTTAACAGTCTCATAAAGTTTCCCCTTTCTTTTTCCCGGGTTCTAACTGTATTATAAAAATATGAAGAAAAATAAACAATATATGAAGTTTCGAGAACGAAAAGATGATATTTCTCCTTTCTTTTTGGGCTTTTTTGAAAAAAGGAAGCGAAAAGAGCTCGGATATTCATTGGAAAACGTGTCGAAAGACTTGTTTATGTCCAAAGGGAATTTGAGTGAAATGGAAAACGGCATTCGCATGATGAAAAAAGATGTATTTAACCGGTTTTTACGTCAGTATGACATTCAATTTGACACGGAGTTGAATTGTTTTTTTGAAATGAAAGAAATTCTCGCTCAAATCGTGGATTGTTTTTTACGTTTTGATGATAGGAAACAGGAAAAAGTTCGAGAACATTTTGAAGCGATGGAAGGAAGCTGGAAAAACACATACGGCTGCTTTGTCGGGGAACTGATTCAATACTTTATCCAGGTTGTGATGGACCATCAAAAAAGCGATGATTTGTTTCGCTCACTGGTTTTGATTGAAAATTGTTTATCCAACGACGAGAAGGCGCTTTTATATATGGTACGGGGAATGGAGGGAAGATGGAATATACGTCTTGGCAATATGGAGACGTTCTTTGAAAAAGCGCTGGAATTTGTCGATAAGAAAGAGCTGTTTGGACTGGAAGCGTTGATTGAGTATTATCAAATTGTGGAGTGGATGAGAAGCGGATCTTCGTTTGAGGTGTACGAACATTGCGTACAGGTACGAAAAAAGTTTTATGCTTCACACAATTATATTCGGGCGTTGTATCTTGATAATTTGGAAGCGGTAGGAATTACTTGTTTGCGAGCGTATAGCAGCGCATATGCCCGCTTTGAAGCCTTGCTTTCCAATATGGAATATGTAGATGATCCGTATTTGCGGTTTTGTGTGGTTCAAAACGCCATTCTGGTTCTTTGTGTCATGAAAAAATATCGCGAGGCGCTGGAGTTGATGGAAAAGGAAAAAGCGACGTTTTCCTGCGGGTTGTCGAATTTTATATTCGCGCCTTATTGTTTCTACATGCTGAATGAGGGGGAAAACGTACGGAGAACATTGAAAGAGATCAAACCATATGTGAAAGACGAAAGCGATCGACTTGTATTGAAAATGGTAGAATATGCGTTGGAAAAAAATTGTGACGCTTTTTTTGAATCTGCACGTCGGTTGCTGGCTTTCGATCAAAAATATCGAAATCAGGAAAATATAGAATTGACATACCAGTTCATGATCCATTTCTGCAAGGAGATGGGAATGGTGCAAAAGCGGATCGAGATCCAGGAGGCGTATATCGCGTTTTTGACGAATGGATGAAGAAACTCCGCTGGCTGTCTTCAGATTGCGCCTCAAAGAGAAGATTGCTATGATGAAGACGTAAAAAATCGGCTATTTGTCAAAGTAGCTGGCTCGGATTTATTTCACAGGCAACCTACGAAATGCTCGTCCGGCAAGATTCACTTTTCGTGGTTGCTTTTTTCATGCGCTTCAATCAACGCGGTGAAAAAAGCGATGACGCTCGAACAATAAGGAATAGAAATCCATTTTTTTGTTTTTTAATCGTACGCAAATCATTTCTTTTCAACTCATCAGAATACGTATTCCCCTAGTGATTCCTCTTTTGTTAAATCTGAAAACAAAAAGGAGCTGTAACGGGTAAGTAAAAAAATATCCGGCTCCAGAAATAAAAAAAGGACCGAGTTGATATCAAAATGAGCATTGTCAGGATTGCCCGTTAAAAGCGAAATGTACGAAAGCCAAAAAAGGGCGTACTTTGAGAGTGACGGAAAACTGATCGAGTATCAGGAAGAAGTCAAAGCGAATCTGGCTACGGACGAAGGAAAAGAGCGGATGACGCAACGAAGTGCCCAGGCGGAGGGGATCTTCGGAGAGATCAAGCAGGATTATCAATACGACCGATTGCGCCGTCGAGGAGAAACCGGCGTCAAACTGGAGCTTCTACTCGTGGCGCGCTTTTCTTTTCGTCATAGATCCTGTCATTTTCGAAAGAAGCAAAGAAAAAAAGAGCTGCAACGCTCTAGTGATTTCTAAAAATCACCTATTCGTTACAGCCCTTTTTCTTGTTCAAGAATGTGAAAACAAAAGGAAGAGATCGGATGATCATAAGCGAAGAGAAAAACGGATTTATAGTTGGGTAGAGAAGGACTCCGGCTTTTTCTCTTTTTTTGTTGTGCTATAATGGTTAGGTATGGAGGTTGGAATATGCGTGCAGAAAGTCCGATTGGTGTGTTTGATTCAGGATTGGGTGGGATCAGTGTATTAAGTGCGATTCATCAACTTCTTCCCCAAGAAGATTTGATTTACATTGGTGATTCCAAATACAATCCGTATGGAACCAAATCAAAAGAGGAGATCACGAACCGGTGTATTGCGATTTGCGATCAGTTTATTAAGTTAGGCGTAAAGATGATCGTGATTGCATGCAATACGGCTACGAGTGCGTGCGTACCTTTGCTGCGAAAAAAATATGATGTGGAAATCATTGGAATGGAGCCGGCCTTAAAGGTTGCTTGTGATCGTGGGCCTAACCAGCATGTAGCTGTTTGGGCAACGGATTTTACGCTTAGAGAAAAAAAGTTTGCTGCGCTCATGCATCGTTTTGATCAAAACTATGATATTTATAAGGTTCCTTGTCCGCAATTGGTTCGAATCGTAGAAGAAGATGATCTTGAAAATAAAGAGCGTGTCGATAAAGCTTTGCAAGAATATATTGAACGATCGGGTCCTGTGGATTCAATTGTTTTGGGATGTACACATTTTGTGTTCTTTAAACAATTGTTGGCAAATAAGCTTCCCGATTCGATCAAATTGATCGATGGCAACGAAGGAACAGCCCGTCATGTAAAAGATCTGCTTCAAAAACGAACTCTTTTAAATACAACCGGAGCCGGATCGATTTCATGGATCAATACGCTTCCTGAAAAGGTGGAACTTTCAAAACGCTTATTCAACTATATGGAGGATAGTGTGAAATGACAAATGCATGGAAAACATACTCGGAACAGGAAAAAAAAGAAGTTATGGATTTCAATGATTCATACATTGATTTTTTGTCGAAAGGAAAAACAGAAAGACTTTGTAATCAGTACATCATTGAATTGGCTAAAGGGTTCGGGTATCGGAATATCAATGAAGTGATTGAAAATCACGAAACGTTGAAACCTCAAGATAAAGTGTACTTTAATATGATGAATAAATCGGTTGCTTTGATCCATATCGGAAACGAACCAATCGAAAAGGGACTGAATATCGTTGGTGCGCATATTGATTCACCGCGATTGGATCTCAAACAACATCCTTTATTCGAAACCGATGGACTTGCGTTTTTTGATACGCATTACTATGGCGGAATCAAAAAATATCAATGGCTTGCTATGCCGTTATCTCTATACGGAGTCGTTTGTTTAAAGGATGGGACAACCGTTGATGTTTGTATCGGAGATCAGGAAGGAGATCCTGTGTTCTGTATTACAGATCTGCTTCCGCATTTGGCGAGCGATCAAATGAAAAAGGGTGCAGGAGAGTTTATCGAAGGGGATAATATGGACTTGATCATTGCTTCGATTCCTGCAAACGATGAAGAAAAAGATGCCGTAAAGAAAAATGTACTGAATATTCTTAAAGAAATGTATGGTATTGAAGAGGAAGATTTTGTTTCTGCGGAATTCGAAATCGTACCATTTGGAAAAGCCCATTCTGCGGGTCTGGATCATTCGATGGTCCTTGCTTACGGGCAGGATGATCGTGTGTGTGCGTACACTTCTTTAGTTGCAATGCTTGAACAAGGCGATTTGGATCGAACTGCAGCAGCCCTTCTTGTCGATAAGGAAGAGATTGGCAGTGTCGGAGCTACCGGAATGCATTCCAGATTTTTTGAAAATATGATTGCCGAAGTATTGGAAGCAATGGGAGATTATTCCGATCTGAAAGTGCGTCGTGCTTTGCAAAATTCTTATGCATTGAGCAATGATGTTGTGGCAGCTCATGATCCGAATTATGCGTCTGTTTCCAGTCCACATGAAAATATGGGACAATTTGGACATGGCCTTGCATTCGCAAAATATACCGGTTCTCGCGGAAAATCCGGATCCAATGATTCCAATCCAGAATATATTGCGAAATTAAGAAAGATTTTCGAAGAGGCGAATGTAATTTGGCAAACAAGCGAACTAGGCCGTGTCGATCAAGGCGGAGGAGGTACGATTGCGTATATCCTTGCCAACTATGGAATGCAGGTAATCGATTCGGGTGTTGCGCTTCAAAGTATGCATGCTCCATTTGAACTTTCAAGTAAGGCAGATGTTTACGAAGCCAAGAAAGCATATAGTGCATTTATCAAAAACTGTAAATAAGGCGAATTATGTAGTGATCCAATGAATCGGACACTATAAAAATTTGTTTCAACAAAAGGATTGATTTCTGTATTCGACAGGAATCGATCCTTTTAATTTTTGTGTTATCCTTCTCCGTATTGTAATACTCGATCTATTCAATCCTTGCTTCTTTCAGTTCTTCTAATGATTGCATTCTTCATCTTTTTGAAAAAGTTTTCCATGACGATCGAATAGGTGGGCCGATATTTTATAAGCTGTTTACCTCCTTATTTGATGGTCCGGATTTTTGGGTTCACTTCATATTACTCTGACTTTTTTTTGTAAATATACAAATAAAAATGGTATATGTTTTACTGATACAAAAAAATCAATGCGAGATTTTCGAAGATTGTTATGTTGACTTTGGTACATTTATACGATATTGTTTTATTACTTTTGATGAATACGTTGAAAGTTTGGAAAGGGATCAGAACGAAAAAATCGCAGAAAATCGATTTTAATACAATAGATGTTTTTGCAATAGACTACATTAAGACATGTTTTATAAAAAGGGTAAAGAGAACTTGTTGATGCGGTTTAAAGGATATGTAGATCATAATACGAAAAGAAGCGCAAACCATGAAACTGATATTTTCTCGTATACCAAAGTGTTCTAATGAAGATAAATTAATTGCCAAAAACATGAAATTATTGTGAATGCTGATAAGGGAAGAAAAAAAGGATGGGAAAGCATGAAAAGGGAATGGAGGCGACGATGCCGACCTTAGAGCTTTTGATTCAGGAAAGGGATCGAGTCCGACATCGACAAAAATATTTCGCAACTCTTCGAAGCACGACTGCAGTGCTCATTGTTGTGGCAGCGATTGCAATTTTGGCTGCGACAATGTGGATGCCGGTTCTTCAAATTTACGGCAACAGCATGACACCAACGCTAAATGAAGGGGAAATTGTTTTGTCGCTTAAAGGAAGCGATTTTAATACAGGTGATGTTATTGCTTTTTACTATAATAATAAAGTTCTTGTAAAAAGGGTTATTGCCGGTCCCGGAGATTGGGTTTATCTAGATGAGGACGGTACAGTTTATGTAAATGGAGAATTGATCGAAGAGCCTTATGTGGAACAGAAAGCTCTTGGAGAAACCGACCTTGAATATCCGTATCAAGTGCCGGAAGATCGCTGGTTCGTAATGGGAGATCATCGAAGTGTGTCGATGGATTCACGAATGAAGGCGATTGGCTCCATTGCTGAAGAACAAATTATAGGGAAACTTGTTACGAAGCTTTGGCCGCTGACATCGCTTGGCGGTATCTAGGAAAAGGAAGGAAGCCTGATTATGAAGCAAAAACTAAAAGAAAAAAAGATTTGGCATCGCTTTGTATCCGTGTTGAGCTGTGTGGTTGTGTTTTGTACAACCTATGCGCTCATCTTGCCGGCAGTCACCATGGAACGCGACAACATTGTTTATTATTGTGACAAAGAAGAGCATCAACATACGGATGATTGTTATGAAAGCGAAGATGAAGCTCTTTGCGGCTTGGATGAAAGCGAACATATACATGATCAAAAATGCTATGAACAACAAGAGATGCTTGATTGTGTCGAAGATCATGAGCATACGCAAGATTGTTATAAGATCGAAAGCGTGTTGACTTGCGGCAAAGAAGAAGGGACAGGGCATGAACATAGTGCCAAGTGTTATTTATCGGCCGATCCGCTTTGTGGCAAAGAAGTCCATGCTCATTCAAGAGAGTGTGAATCCAATAAAGAATTAAAGGAAACAAAAGAAGATTGGGAAAAATCGATTCCGACCACTTTAAAAGAGCACACAAGCGAACGGACAGTGCAAATTGCCCTTTCCCAAAAAGACTACAAAGAAGTGAAAGAAAATTTCGAAATGGATGAAAACGGCCATGAACATTACTATACACGTTATGGTGAATGGTATGGCAAACCGTATGAAGATTGGAATGTCATGTTTATTTCATTTGTTCTGAAATATGCAGGAATCAAAAATGAACAAATTCCTTATGGTCATGACTGGAACGAATGGATTGAAGATTTGACAAAAAAACAATTGTTTGCGCCAGAAAACTATGAACCAAAAGATGGCGATCTTATTTTCATCAAAGATCTGCCGGATGAAAACATTCCGGATAAAGAAATCAAAAACTATGCGGGAATCATTACGGACATAAAAAACAAAAAAGTCGTGATCGGCGATCTGAACGGACAAGTCAAAGAGATCATTCTGGATGATAAAGAATATCAGACTAACGCGTATGTCGAGATCAAAAACGATGTACAAAACAGTGAAGAAGAAAATCCGAAATCGGAAGAAGATGAAACGGACAATGTCGTGAAGGACGAACAACAACCAACAGAAGAAGAACCGGTTGAAGAAGAACAGGAAACGATCGATTATCAGTTTCCGGAGAACTTAACGATTGAAAATGAGGACTTCACCTTGGTGCTGACGCCTCGAGTGTTCAATGACGAAGAAGAACAAAAAGAAGCAAACAATGAAGAAAGCGAAAACCAAGAGGAAGAACAAGGCCTTCGAATCAAACAGTTTTCTTTGTCGGAAAACATTCAAGAAAAGATTGATGATGAAAGCCAGCTGACAAAAGAAGAACTTGAACAAATCAAACAAGATCAAGAACAGGAAAAAAAGGAAGAGGAAGAAAAACCGGTTTTAACTGTTCAGCTTGAAAAGATCAATGAACAAACAGAAACAGATGAAGAAGAGCAAGCAGAAATTGAGCAGTTAAGAGAACAAAGCCTTGAAAATGTAGAAGAGGAAAACTTGCTTGATCTTTCTTTCTACAAATTAAGATTCTTTGCGAATGACCAGGAAGTTGACTTACAGGATCAGAAGTTTGATGCGGAACTGACACCAACAGAACAGTTCATTGAGAAGTATGATACAACCAAGGATTTGGAGGATGTTGCTCCTGAAGCGGAAGTGGGAGCAAATTTGACAATAACACTTCCAACTGAACAAAATCAGGAAGAGCGAATTGAAAAAATAAAGAATGGGAATCAAAGTACATCTTCATTTACAGAAACATATCGAGTGAATAAATCAATTGCTACAATGAATTTTCCAATTGGAACACAAATGTTTTCTATGCGTACAAATGAAAATCCAAATCCAAGCTTTTATGTGCAGACATACGGATATATTCCTACATATGTTGAAACCCAATCTTCAGAAAACTCTATGACAGTTACTCATTTTGGAAGCAAAAAGATCCCGGATCACTATAATGACGCAGAGGTTCGTTTCTATAAATTGAAGGACCCTGGAGGAAATGCCACGATAGCTAAAGAAGTAAAAAAAGTAAATGGACATGAAGTGCCAATTCCTCTATATACTGAGGAATATTATGAGTATTTTAAAAAGCCGAATTTACAATACTTTGATAAATTACGCTCCAATCAGAGTTATACATTAGCTGAAATTTGGGTCCTGAATAAAAAAGATAATCAAGAATTAGCTTTTTTTAAGGATAATAACGAAACGGAATTTAATAAATATAAAGAGAGTACAGAGATTGAAAATTGGCAAATAATTCCTGTGACAAGTGAAAAACAAATTCATTTTACAAATAATCCTACTTTAGAAAATGATTCGAATTACATTGTTTTGAAAGACGCCTCTACAATTCGTTTAGTTTATCGGCCTGTTAGTAAAACTTCAAAAACATTGAATGCTACTTTATATGATTATGATGTAACTGATGGAAAAGGGCTAAAAGACAACGCATTAATCACGGCTACACCTAATGAAAAATATGGGCAAGGAATAAACTCTAACTTAGGAAACGATAATCAATTGATTTTCGGGAATGGATGGGGAAATACTGGATATCCTAAGGGATATGATAATGCGAAAATTATCGGCGGTAAAATAAACGTAAACAATCTTTTAACCCCAGAAAATCAAGTGAAATATAATCTCAAGAATCATCCTGCTTTTGGAATACTGGATGGATTTATAAAAAATGGATCAGGAAACTATACTTTACAATTTAATCCTGAAATTACAGCTCCCCAATTATTTACTACAGAAAAGGTTAATGGTAAATCGGCTCCTTATGGAGGTTCATTAACAATGAAAAATGCGGGAGGGGATAGTTATTATTTAACTTCAATTAGTGGTGATAAATTAAAAACTATGAGTAGCCTAGAATCTTTTAAAAAAGGTAAGGCATATAACACGAATTATCCATATTGGTATAACTCATTTTGGCCATTGGATAATGAAGCAAAAGGCACGCAAACTGGTGATAAAACAAACCCAATTAAACATGCTCCAATAGCTGGATCTTTTCCTACATCGGACGATAATAAAGCCCACAATACTTTCTTTGGAATGGTAACAGAAGTGGAGTTTACTACGTTGGATGATTATATTGGACCGTTAGAGTATTTCTTTAATGGAGATGATGATATGTGGGTCTTTGTAGATGGAGTATTAGTCTGTGACCTTGGTGGAATTCATCAAGCTGCAACCGCACATGTAGATATTCGTGAAAGTTATAAGGCAAATAGTGGAAAAGAATTAAATGCCGGACAACATACAATGACTATTTTCTATTTGGAACGAGGGCAAACTGGATCTACATGTTATTTTGAATATCTACTTCCTTCTGTCGCTCAGAATGATCTAGAACAAGATCGTGGAAATTTAGAGATTCAAAAATTGACAAGCGATGATGATGCACAAGAAGAATATCATTTTAATATTCAATTATTTGGAACTAACGGTGAACTTTTACCCGATGATTATGCATATTCACTGTATACATATAATTCGGAAACTGATTCTTATGAAACAAATCCTGATAATGACAATATTATCTTAAGAAACGGATCTTCTATTATTACTTTGAGGAAAAACGAGAAAGCTGTGATTAAATATCTTCCTCCAGGAACAAATTATAAGATTACAGAAATTTTATATAAAAATAGCAATTATGTAACCGAAGTGGTAGCCGGTGGTTCGATTGACACCTTGACTCAAGATAAAGTGGATTCAGAGAGTATTAAGGATGAAAAGGAAAGCCACAGATTTTCAGTATCTACAAATGTTGCGAACGGATTTTCTCCTATTATAAAAAATGAGACTCAGACTGTTATCTTTAAAAATATTCGGAGTTACCAACTTCCGGAAACAGGAAGTCTAGGTATAGATCCACCATTCATAGCAGGAAGCGCTGGTGCGGTGACCACATCTTTCTATGCATTAAAAATACAAAGAAAGAAAAGAAGAAAGGGAAATAACTTATGAAATCTTTGAAAAAATTATTATCTATTTTTGCAGCATTCTTCCTTGTATTGGGTTTAACAACAGGTATCCAAGCAAACCAGGGAACGAATGATAACACTGGAACGATTACTGTTACGAATCCGATTGAAGGAAAGACATATTCGCTTTATCAGTTATTAAAGCTAGAAAGCTATAATACTGACCTTAATGCATACTCTTATACAGTGGTTCCAGAATGGACTGAATTCTTTGAACAAGATTCTATCGAAAATGTTTATATTAAATTTGATGCAACGCATAAGTATGTAACATGGATAGAAAATGCTGATGTAGTTAATTTCTCAAAACTTGCACTTGATTATGTACAAACAGAAGGGGTCTCACCAACTCAAACCAAAATCGCATCAACCACACCATTGACATTTAATTCTCTTAATTTAGGTTACTATCTTTTGGATTCCAGTGCGGGTGCTTTGTGCTCATTAATAACTACTAACCCAACAGTAAATATTGTAGAAAAGAACTCAATTCCAACAGTAGATAAAGAGGTTCAGGAAGATTCTGATCAAAACTGGGGGAACAAAAATGATGCGCAAATTGGAGATACTGTAAATTTTAGAGCAAAAATCAATATAGGAAACAACTCTGAAGGTGCGAATGCCGGAGCACAGAATTATGTACTTCACGATACAATGAGTAATGGATTGACTTTCCAGGAAGTTTCAAAAGTTGAACTCGTAAGAAAAACGCCAACCGGTGAAGAAACAACAATAACAGTAGATGCTTCAAATTATGAAGTGAAAACAGAGGGTATTCCAACTGGAGAAACTTTCAATGTCGAGTTCACTAAAGATTTCTGCGATACATTGGAACAAAATGATGTAATTATAGTTTATTACTCTGCGGTAATAAACGAAAATGCAATTGTTGGAGGGGAAGGAAATCCAAATGAAGTTGTATTAGAATATGGTGATAAAAATGATTCTTCAAATAGAACAGAGCCAAGTGAAACAACAACATATACATGGCCGGTAGGAATCTTTAAATATGCGACAAATAATGGTGAGAACTCAGAAGAAGGTCTTGCAGGAGCTGAGTTCCAGCTAAAAACCTCTGCATCTGAACGCGAAGAAGCTATTAAGCTGATTGATGTAACAAAAGAGGGATCGATTCCTACTTATCGAATTGCAACAAAAGCGGAAACAGATCCTGAAACAATTATAAATACAATCACGACTAATCAAGATGGTAAGTTCATTATCGAAGGATTAAATGCTGGTACTTACTATTTGCACGAAACGAAAGCACCGAATGGATATAACAAACTCGCTGCTCCGATTGAAATTATCGTAAAGTCGACACCAGTACAAGATGATCAGACAAAACTTGATTATACGATTCAATCAACCGGTAAGAATGATCAAGGAAACTTTATAAATGCAGACCCGGGAATGATTCCTGGATACCAAACTGTAAAAGTATTAAATACAACAGGAACAACCCTTCCTGAAACCGGTGGTATGGGAACAACCATGCTTTACGTTGTAGGTGGAATCCTGTTGGTCGGATCAGCCGTACTTCTTGTAACCAAGAAAAGAATGGGACATGAAGGATAATTAATTAAAAAAATTTATAAGAATTGCTGTTGTGGAAAGAGGGATTTTCCTCTTTCTTACAATAGCGAGGAGAGCTCTACATGAAAAATTACTTAAAAAAGAATTGGACGACAGTTCTGTTGATTGTGGCTTTCACGGTAGGGTTGTCCTTGCTGTTGTATCCCACAGTAGCGAACTGGTGGAATGCTTCACATGCTTCCAGGGTTATTGGAAATTATGAAGATGTAGTCAAATCTATGAAAACAGAGGATTTAGAATCAGAATATGCTGAGGCAGTGAAGTATAATAAAGATCTTTTATCCGAAAGCAATCGATATTTTCCTTCGCTGGAAATGCATGAACGCTATGAAAATACGTTAAACGCTAATGATGACGGACTGATGGCTGCTGTCGTGATTCCTAAAGCAAACATAAATCTTCCGATCTTTCATGGAACGGATGAAGATATGCTTCAAAAAAATATCGGGCACATCGAGGGTTCCTCGCTTCCTGTTGGAGGGGCCAGCACTCATGCTGTCATCTCCGGACATCGAGGACTACCATCCGCAAAGCTGTTTACAGATATCGTAAAACTCAGTGAAGGAGATGTGTTCATGATTCGTGTGCTTGGAAAAACGCTCACTTATGAAGTGGATCAAATTCGCACAGTTCTTCCTTCCGAAATTAATGATCTCGAAATCATTCCGGGAGAAGATTTGGTCACACTTGTCACATGTACACCTTACGGAATCAATTCGCATCGACTTCTTGTTCGAGGACATCGTATCGCGAACTTGCCGGACGATATGACTACACAAGAAGCGTCATTGCTTGATCGCAATATGGTCGCTATCGTTATTGCCTCAATTATCCTAATCGTTTTAATTGTTTGGATCTCTATCAAAGATCGATTTGTGAAATAGAAAGTTGGAAAGGGTATTGGTATGAATATGAAAAAAATAGGAGTTTGCTTAGCTGCCTGTCTGCTCTTTTTCGGACTAGGTATTCAAGCATGGGAAATTGACCGACCATGCTCGGTCGCATTTGAAAGCAGCGCATTTCCGGAACTTTCCGAAGCCAATGTGGTCATCGATATTTATCGAATCGGAGATGTCGTTCCTGATCCAAATTACGACACGTATTCGTTTGAAACCGAACCGATGTTCAACGCGCTTGGTTTATCGGATATGAGCACATTGGACAATGAACGCTATACACGTATTGCATCACAGGCATTGGACATCGTGCTTGAAAAAGAAATCAAACCATTCAAAGTGGCTTCATTGCAAAATGCTTCTGAATTAAGCAACGGACTTTATCTTGGCGTTCCTCATGGAGCTGATCTTGACGCATATACAAAACAAAATATGCGTGGAGAAACGTATACGATTGCACAATCACCAGCTCATGAATATCATTTTTCTCCGATTTTGTTTTCACTTCCGACAAAAGATAAAGAGGATGGAATCATTTCAACAGGAAACGGAGAATGGAAATATGATTCGATCATCACATTGAAAGTAGAACAGGAACCTCGAAAAGGCTCATTAGAAATTGTAAAAACATTGGAGCGATTTGATGATAACGGACCTGCAACCTTTGTGTTCTCGATTGAAGCTTATGAAGATGAAACTATGGAAACACTCGTATATTCAAACGTAGAATCAATCGTTATGACCGGATCGGGTACCCAAACCGTACTTTTGGAAAATTGCATTCCAGTAGGTTCCTATGTAATTGTGCGCGAAGTGTATTCGGGAGCATCCTACGAAATTGTCGGAAGCGATGAACAAGTCACAACGATTCGGCCAATTGGCAGTGATCACGCCAACGTGACGTTTACGAATGACTCAAACGATACAGATCGACATGGAAGTTCGGTGACAAATCGATACACATACGATGAACGGCAAAGTATGAATGAACCGCAGCAAGACTTTGGAGGGCGATAAACAATGAAAAGAAAACAAAAGATCGGCCTGATGGCCTTGTTGGCACTCATCTTGAGCGCGTCTATACCAAGCACAATTGCTTATTTTACAACCTACGCATCCGCCTTAGGACGTGTGGAAATCAGTTTGCAGGCAGAAACGGAAATTATTGAACAACTTCCTACACCTTACAGCAAGCACATTCAAGTTCAGCTTGATCAAGGCTCGCAACCGGTTTATGTTCGGGTTCGCGCTTTCAGTGGCAGTGCCTATCCGATCGAAGCAAAACCAAGTTCAGCAAATTGGAAACAAAACGGACAATATTGGGAATACACGATTCCTCTTTTTCCGGAAGAAGGGCGCAATATAACAGACGAGATCGTTTTCGAGATTCAGCCAAAAGAAAACGAAGTCCAAAACTTCAATATTGTGGTCGTATCGGAATCGATTCCTGTGAAATTTGATGAAAACGGCAATCCGCTTCCTGCCGACTGGAATAAAACAATAGAAATTGAACGAGGTGAAGGAGAATGAAAAAGATAACGGAATTTCTTTCAAGACCTGTTGTGATTGGATTGCTGCTCGTTATGGCAATTGGACTATTATTAGGAACAGGAATTACGGGTACACAGGCAGCCCTTACATACTTTTCTCCAAGACATCAAGCGAGAATCCAGCTTTCGAAGATCGGAGTTTCTCTGATAGAAAACGATAAAGTGGTATCTCATCGCGATTATGATCAAAACGGAAATTGGAATCAAACCAATAATAATGACAAGAACGAAGGAATTCTTTTAGAGGATCTGCTTCCCTCAAATGAACAGTTTGTGATTGGCAAACGATACCCGGAAGTGTTGTCTGTTCGCAATTCCGGAGAAATCCATGAATTTGTGCGAGTTATTATTACACGATACTGGACAGACGAGAACGGGAAAAAGATCACAACCGTTTCGCCTGATCTGATCGATATCAATTTTATTAATCAAAATGTATGGCTGCATGATGAGGATTCATCAACGCCTGAACGGGAAGTATTTTATTATCGTGAGCTGCTTGAAGCAGGACAGGAAACAGCTCCCTTGACCGATTCTTTCAAAATCGATACCAAACTTCAGGAACATAAAAGCGTAAAAGAAGAAGTGATCGATGGACAAAAGAAAACGACAATTACTTACACATACGATAACTTGCAATTTTGTGTGGAAGCAAGCGTAGATGCCGTCCAAGAACACAATGCACAAGATGCAATCGAAAGTTCATGGGGACGGCAAGTACAAGTTGTCGACAATACCCTGTCGCTGGCAGAATAGAAGGAGGGAATGCCATGAAAAAAAGAAATCTTGTTGGGCTTTTCCTGCTTTTAGGAAGTCTGGTCACACCAATTCATGCAGAAACAATGTACGGCAACGATAATTGGCAAGTCGCATTCACCAAAGATGAAAAGATGGAATCGAATTTTTCCACAGCATCAATTGATGATGTACTCTACGAAATGCAGCCTGGCGATCATGCCATTATTCAGGTGGCAATTCACAATACCAATCCCGAAACGACAGATTGGTATATGAGCAACGAAGTTCTGCAATCTTTAGAAGATACGGCCAATGTTGCTTCAGGAGGCGCCTATACATATCGTTTGACTTATACAGGACCAAATGGTCAGGAAGAAGTATTGTTCAATTCGGAAAATGTCGGCGGTGAAGGAGAAAATGCAGCCGGTGTCGGATTGAATGCGGCAACAGACGCTCTTGATGAATACTTTTTTCTCGATACTTTGAAAAAGGATCAGAGCGGACAGATCATGCTTGAAGTCGCTCTGGAAGGAGAAACTCAAGGGAACAGCTATCAATCGACTTTGGCAGATTTGGAAATGCGATTTGCGGTTGAGCTAAACGGAAACAGACCGCAGTCTTCGACAGGTACGACAACTCGTTCAGTTGATACTTCAGCATATGCTGCCAAACTGCCATGGCTGATTCTAAGCGGAGCAAGCGGCCTTGTTCTGTTGAGTCTTGGACTGATCGGAATCAAGAAGAACAGGAAGGAGCAGTAGTATGCGCGCATGGAAAATAGTACTTTCAGTCGTGTTTGGACTATTGGCTATCGGCGGAAATGTTCACGCACAAGATGAATATACTTATACGATTCGTATTTATTCCGGTCAACAAGGAAATTTTAACGGAAATGATGTGATCATTGAAGAAAATATAAAAGCCGGTACACCAATTTCCCAATTGTTCGATATGAGGAAAATCAGTTTGGAAAACGATAAGTATTATATTAAAGGGTTTAAAGAAAGCGGGAAAGACAATTCAACTTCTATAGAACCTTTGCCCTCAACTGCAGACCGGGATATGGATTATGTAGTTGTATACGGGGTAAAAGGTAACGGAACAACATATCGTATCAATTATGTGGATCAAAACGGAAATGAGCTCGCAGAAAGTGTAGAATATTACGGAAATGTTGGAGACCAGCCAGTTGTTGCCTTTTTGTATATCGAAGGGTATCAGCCACAAGCTTACAATCTTGTGCGTACACTTTCGGCAAACAGTGATGAAAACGAATTCACGTTTGTATATTCGCCAATTGCACAGTTGTCCTTACCGCCAACACCAACAACACCTGGGCCGGAGGAAACGGCTCCCAGACCGACTACAACACCTGCCTCATCACCTGAAGCAGAGGACGAAATAACACCAACCGATCCTGAAGCACCAGCCGGAGATGAAGAAGAGGAACCGACTACACCAAGGGAAGAGGAAACACCGACTCCGCAAGATCCTCAAGAAATTATCAATATGGATGAAGAAGAGGTGCCGTTGGCAGGTCCTGAAGGCCAAAACCGCAAAGATACGAAAAATTCAACGAATTCTTGGCCGTTATGGATCATTGGCGGACTGCTCATTCTCTTATTCATTGGCGGTTTGGTATATTTTTTAAAGAAAAAAAATAAAGAAGAAAAATAGAAGAAAAGGACTATCCGTGCCAGGATAGTTCAGGCTGTTGACAAAGTCGATTTTTCAAATCGGCTTTGTCACAGCTTTTTATTTTTCTCCCACAAATGAATAAAAAAAGAGCAATTTGAGGTATTTAAGTACCTAATATTACTCTTTTTTTAGACCTTTTTACCCACTTTTATTTTATTGAAATTTAATTTTTTCAAAATAGGTAGTTTGTCAACACTCTGGACTATCCGTGCCAGGATAGTTTTTTTATGAAACAGGCAACAGACAGTTGCTTGTCGCAAAACGACAGTCCAGATATACTAAAAAAAAAGAAATGAGGAAACCATATGAGCACAGGAAATATTTTGAAGTCCTTGCGGGACGCTACAATGATGACGCAGGCCGATCTTGCCGAAAAAGTTCATGTAACAAGGCAAGCCGTATCAAGATGGGAGAATGATGAAACAATTCCGGGCCCTGATTTATTGGTCACCCTATCGAAAGTATTCGGCGTATCGATTGATGTAATTTTAGACTCTTCTGAAGAGCGATATTGTGAATGTTGCGGCATGCCCATTGAACCGTCAATCATGGGAATCAATTCGAACGGAGAACTGGATCCCCGATACTGCAAATGGTGTTTGGATGAGGGAAAATTCGTATATACAGACCCTGATCAGATGCTCGATTTTTTAGTCACAAATCTTCCGCAGGAAGGAATGAGCAAAGATGAATGTCGTAAATTTTATCAAAAACATTTGCTGGAATTACCATATTGGAAATCGAAGCTGAAAAAAGAAAACGCATAAATAAAAAGGCGTGATTCAAAAATGTTAATTCCTTGAATCACGCTTTTTGCGAGAGTGTAAATTGAAGAATAAGAAGATGACTATAGCGAGAAAAACAAAACAAACAGAAGAACCCAATCGGATGATTGCACGGCAGATCGGCGTATCGGGCGCGGTATGCACGCTGTCAAATACGGTGTGACCCCTGACTTCGTGCGTAGTCTGGAAGTCGTATTGCCGAATGGCGAGGTCGTCGAGTTTGGTGACAAAAGCCATTTTGAAGTTGTTGCCACGACCGAAAAAATCGCACAGCCGTAAATTGTGGTTTTATAGCATAAGACAACAATACTCTCCTTTATGAAACAACCGGAGGCGCTGTTTTCAGGCGTTCGTTATCCCAATGTCTGCCTCGAAAATGCCAGCAGCCGCTTGAACGAGAACGGGAAAAGCGAGCGTCCACCACCAATCCAATATACACAAACAGAGCAGCACAATTTTGTTCCCGACGGCTTTGTTATACCAAACGCGCTGTTGGAAACACAGGATGGCATGATCCGATCGTGATCGTTCAATTAAAACAAAAAATAATTAAATAATCCTAAAATCAATCATAGTGTGTATATGTATTAAATCTGATCAATCACGAATCCTTATCGAAGGTCCCCGACATCCAGCGAGGATCTTTTTGTGAGGAAAGAAAACAAAAAAACCTCGAATAAAACGAGGTCCGGTCAATGCATCAAAAAGTCAATGAGTTTCGCCTGAACGACGCATAAGGCATGCTCGTCCTCCATCCTGGCATAGTGGTCGATCAGCATTTGATACACAAAGAGATCCACTTCCAGATCCTTCCATTTTTCCAGCCGAGGCAGCAGTTGATTGGCAAGACGCTCAAACGTTTTCTTTCGTCCAAGCAAAAAACTTTCGAGCACTTCCAGAAACTGGAGCACCATTTTAGAACGGGGATCTTCTCGGTTTTGACCGCGAAACGTGGCGATAGCGTCCAGCGCGTTTTCGGGCTGCCCGAGCCGGTAGTTGCTGTAGGCCAGGGTGATGTAGAGGTCGGCAAACGCATATTGAAGTTGAATTGCTTTTTGTGTGAGATCAATGGCTTTTCGGTACTCTTTTTGAAGCAATTTGTTCCATGCATAATTTCCATAAACCATTCCCAAAAATTGGGCATCGGCAACTTGATGATACGTTTGGATCATATTTTCATAACAGGCATTTGATTCTTCAAAGAGCCCGAGCTTCGTGTAACAATGCGCTTGATTGAATTTCAAATTTAAGAGTCGATGATGCGCTCCTGCGATTTGAAATTCATGCCCGCATTCTTCAAAGAGCAGAAAGGCCTTTTCGGGTTTCATTGCTTGCAAATAGGCGAGAATTAAATGATGGTCGATCAAGCCAATCCATCCGGGTATGTGGATGAGTATACTCAAAGATTTGGCAATTTGAAATAATTCAATCGCCTTGTTATCGTGATTTCGAAGTTTGCCGAGTCCGTATAGATCATAAATCATCGACTGCGCCGTTGGAGCGCGCAAATCCATATGTTCCAAAAGAAACGGCAGTCGTTCTTGAAATGGAAGGTCGGCAAAGTATTCGTAAATCATTTCTAGAAGTTTCGTTTCGAAAAAGGCGAAGGAATGCAGGTTGGTGGAATCAGAAAGGTAGTTTTCCAATTCAGGAAGCATTTCTTTTTGATTGCGATACACAAACGAGACTATACATTGGCGAATGAGCGTGTTCGCTTTCTCTTTCTTTTCCTCGTCAAAACAAAACGAGTAGCATTCTTTTCTCTCTTCATAAAAACGAATGATTGCGCTAAAATCCTCATCCCGAATCGTCTTTTTCCCTTGTTCCATTTTGGAGTATGCGCTGACGGACATGGAAAGAGCATTGGCAATTTCGGACTGGCCGATATAGAAAAAATCCCGGAGCCATTTTATGTAATACTGATAAAATATATTTTTCATATTTGTACAATAAATGAAATATGTGCTTATTACAATATATTTTTTGAAATCAACCCCTTATATTTTCGAAAATATACCATATATTTGAAAATGACATAGAAGAGTAAAATAACCCTATAAGAAGAGGAGATTCTTGAATATGAAAAAATTCATAGGGGGTTATTGGCGACCGTTTTAGTTATGACTCCAGCTCTAAAATATTGTGAAATGCATCATCAATGGGATTTTTGTTGGGCGGAAAAAGGTACAATTAGTCCTTATGGTTATGGATTAGGTGATAAATAGCAAATTTTCAAAAAAATCTTAGTAATTCGGAATCTGCCAAGATATATGATTCCTAATCATATTCTTCAAGTACCAAAACTATGTGTAAATTCAAATGGGAAAATTAGTAGAAAAATAACGCATAATAAGTATAAAAAAAATCTTTACAAAATTAAAATAGAGGATTTATTTGAGAGGTTTATGCAAGAAAATAGTCAAAACTTAGATTTTTCTTTAATGGATTTGGGATATTCATCCTTAGAAATATTAATTTTTTTCATAAAAATAGAGAAAAAGTTTGGTATGAATTTTATGGCATTTAATCCTCATTCTGGAAATTTAAAATTAAAAAATATTAAATATGAATTAATGAAAAGGGGATATATATAATGAAAAAAGAAATAAAACCATTTAATGATTTTTTCTTAAAAAGCTGTTATGATTCATTTTCTCTAAGTCAACTAGCTAATGATAATCAATCAATAAATGGCTTTTTGAAGAATTATGATTTTCATACTCAAAAAAATGGAGATGAATGCAAATTAATTTTAAGTAAGAAGAAATCTACATATGATAAAATCCCAATTCGGTGTGAAAGAAAAGAGATTTTAAATAAGATTAGGGTTAGTTTAGAAAATGAAAAACCTATATTAGTGGTAAACGATAAAAAGGATGAACATTATCTTTTGATAGGAAAATCTAATCATTTTTATTTAATTATAAGTCAAAAAGCAAAGGGTTCTCAATCTTTTGGATTAAAGAAAATAAGTTCTGATGATTTAGCAAAAAATATATCTAGTGAAGGAACTGAACTATTTTATCTAGAAATAGAAAAAAATTTTTGTCGTTTTCATAAATTAATTTTTGATTTAAAACAAGATTTAAAATATTTTTTAGATTGCAGCATAAATGAGTATGAAAGAAATAGTTCGAGTTTTATTTCGTATGAAACATCAAATAATCTGTTGAATCTTATTAAAGAATTAATTTACATTTATAAAGAAGAAAAAATAACGGAAGACTTTAATAAAGCAAAAGAATTAGAAAAAGAGTGTTTGGAATTTCGCTATTTTATAGTAAAAGGAGTGGATGAAAAAAAAAGAGCAATTGAATAAACTTATAAGAATGAAAAAAATAATGGAAGAACTTTAAACAAAAAATAACTTACAAGGAGAAGACTATGGATATTGTATTCAATCAGGTCGGGAAAAAATACGACAAGGACATCGTGCTCGACCGTCTGGATTTGCGCTTTCCCGTCCAGGGTGGCATCGTCTCGTTTTTAGGGCCCAACGGCATTGGCAAGACGACGATCATGAAGCTGTTGTCGGGCATTTTGCTGCCGACCAGCGGAACAATCGCAACGACGGAGGGAAAAGGAAAGGACTACGACGCGTGGGCGCGCCAAAACGTGGCGTATTGTTCGAGCGACGACCGCTACTTGTCGTACAAGCTCACCGGCATTGAAAACATCGTGCGCTATGGCGTGCTCAAAGGTGTCGACAAGGCGCAAGTGCTTACCTGGCTGGAAAGTTTCGCTTCGTGTCTGGATTCCACGACGTTTTTAAACAAGCGGGTCGAGCAAATGTCAACCGGCCAAAAGAAAATGACGAAAGTGCTGTCCTGTTTTGCCAGCGGCTATCCGGTATTGATTTTGGACGAGCCAACCAACGGACTGGACGAGGAATCGCGCAGCCGCCTCATTGAAACGATAGGGCGCATGAAGGAAAAAGCGGCGTGCAGCTTGTTCGTTTCCAGCCATGATCTTGGCTTTATCCATCAAATTACCGACACCCACTTGTTTTTGTTTGGCAACGACAAAGCCGAGCTGAAAACGATGCCCAACGCCACGCTCGACGCGCTGCAAGCCGCCTACCATACGATCAAAGGAGGCAATTCGTTATGAAGTCCCATGTGTTTGAACTCGTGGCCCAGGAAATCCGGTTCGCCCTCAAAACCCGATGGGGATACAAGATCGGCATCGTCAGCGATCTTGTCGTCATCACCGCGACGTTCGTGTTGATGTTTTACTTCCAGTCGTCCTATGGATTGCAGGATTTTTACGGCGTCAGCGAGCAAACCGCGAAAGTGCTCTATTTTCTCGGCTTCCTGTTTTGGCAGTTTGGCACGCTCGCGCTCGGCTTTTGTTCCTCGATGATTTCCAACGACGCCCGCTCCGGCATTTTGGAACTCGAAGTCCAAAGCGGGTATCCAGTGCCACTGCTCGTCCTGGTACGCATGGCCGCCAATTTACTGTTGAACCTCGTCATCGTCGTCGCGCTCGTCGTCATGTTTTACTTCCTCTCCTCGATTTCAATGAAGGAGATCGGCTTCGTGCTACTGGCGTGCGTATTCAGCATTCCCGCTATTTTCGGCATGTTTGGCATCGGACTGCTCGTCGGCTGTGTAAGTTTGAAAGAAAAGGGCACAAACTCCATCACCCTTATTTTGCAAGCCGTGCTGTTGTTTTTGGGCAACGTGTCCACGCCCATCTACTTTTCCCTTCAGCACGCGATCCCGTTTGCCGACGGCATCGAAATCATCCGGGCTTTGTATGTTGGCATGCCGGTCGCGGCGAGGCTGCCTTGGGCTTATGTGCTCGTCAACGCGTTGTGGCTTGGCGCCGGTTTGTTCCTGTTTGGACGCGCCTTGCATCATGAGCGTGTATACGGGACGTTCGACACGTATTGAGTAACATTTGAGAAGCTTGGGTTTAGAAGTTTTTGCGTTTTGGTGCAAAAACTTCTTTTTTTTTTCGATTTTTTGCGATTGAGTGCAAAAACTTCTAGACAGTCATGAAAAAAAAGCCCGCTTTTGCGGAGCGGGTAAGCGGGAAATAGAACGGTGTCTTTTTGTAGCGCGTCACATTAGGTTGATCCTAATCGTCAAATTATTTTCAATCCGATTTCAAAGATACATCGCTTTATTTTCTTCATCATCATTTTGTCTTCATTGCCCAAGCTCTTTATTTTGATCTTTCAGCTTGAAAAAAAACACCGCCTCCGACTTGGAGGCGGCGTCTTACCAAAAATAACTCTCTGTTGAGTATTCCACTAATTGAAGTCCACCTAATCCGCTGAAAAGTCCATTCGCGTAATTATTTAAATACGGAGAGAAGTCCACTAAAAATCACGGCCGTTCTGACCGTGATTTTTGAAAATGATTACTCGTGAGTATTTTTCTTTTCACTCACTATCTTTCAATCTGGAATAAGTTTCTCTTAATGATTTTCCATGTAGGGTTATTAGGTAAGAAGAATTGATGATACGATCCAGGATCGCATCTGCGATCGGACCTCCATCTAACAGCTGATGCCATCCGTCAAATGAATATTGGCTTGGATGTAGTATAAAAGGTGTACAAGACGAACCACTCAAAATCAGGAGGTGTACAATGTCATAAGATGATGAAAACAACTTGATTTCTTGACAGAAAGAAGGAAAATGTATGACTCAAAAAATAACAGCTTATGATAAAGATTTTAAAGAACAGGTCGTCCAGTACATGCTCGATCATCCTCATACCACCTGCGTGGAAGCGGCCAAAAAGTTCGGCTGCCATTCCACCACGATCGGTGGCTGGATGAAACAATACCGCGAAAACGGCAACCACGTCGTTTTCCGTGGTTCTGGCAATTAGCCAGTGACGAAGCCAAAGAGATCGCCCGTCTGAAAAAAGAGTTGAAGGATACACAGGACGCGCTTGAAGTATTAAAAAAAGCAATCAGTATACTCGGAAAGTAAAAGCCCACGTCCTCTATCAATGCGTAAAGAAATATAAACAAAACCATCCCGATGCGTCGGTAGCGGGTATACTGAAAAAACTGGATGTGAGCCGTTCCGGTTATTACGCTTACGTAAAGCGCAAACCATCCAAAACCAAGCAACGGCGAGAAGAAACGAAAAAAGAAGTCAAAGAAGTCTTTGAACAGTCGAACGAGATCTATGGATCGCCAAAAATCACCGCAGTGCTCAACCATCAAGGCATCAAGGCTTCTCAAAAATACGTGTATTCCATCATGCGTGAATCGGGATTGAAACCGCGCTATATCAAACACAAGACAAAAACGACGATCACGAAAGGCTTTGATCAAAAACTGCACAATGTACTCAAGAGAGACTTCGATCCGGCTTGTCCAGACAGCGTGTGGTGCACCGACATCACCTATGTATGGACAGAAGAAGGATTCGTGTATTTGACAAGCATCATGGACCTGTTCTCGCGCAAAATCATCGCCTGGACATTATCCAAAAGCTTAAGTACGGACGAAGTGGTGCGCTGCGTGGAGATGGCCAAATGGCGAAGGAAGATCAAGGATCCGCTCGTACTGCACAGCGATCGAGGCGTGCAGTATACGAGTCAGGCGTATCAAGGCGAAGCGCAAGGCATGACGCTCTCTTATTCGAGAAAATGGGACAACGCGTGCATAGAAAGCTTTCACTCGTTGATCAAAAGGGAGTGGCTGCAGTTTTACCGGTTGAAGAATTATGAAGAAGCGCGGGCGGAGATCTTCGAATACATCGAAGGGTTTTATAACACAAACCGTATCCACAGCTGGTGCGGTTATATGAGCCCGAATGAATATGAAAAAGCGTATAGGCAAAGCGAAAAGGAAATGCACTGAGAAAAAAATTATGGAGCGGCATTGACGATGGGAAGCCCTAAGATAAGCTATGGAAGGCTCCGGCCCGAGCAAGCGAAAGGTGAAAAAAGGAGGAGCCAAAAAGAAGGGTTCTTCAGTCGCGCGGGCCCCGTAGTCAATGGAAAGCGGAAGAAGTTTTTTCGGCCCCTCAAAAAAGTGAAATTTAAGTTGTTCGAAAACTTGACAGAGTATCAACGTCGTCGAGTTTGGCGGCAAAGTCGTAAAGAACTCGTCCGGATACGATTTAAAAGACTTGATTATCGGTTCGGAAGGAACGCTTGGTTTGGTGACAAAAGCCATTTTGAAGCTGTTGCCACGACCGAAAAAATCGCACAGCCGTAAATTGTGATTTTATAGCATAAGACAACAATACTCTCCTTTATGAAACAACCGGAGGCGCTGTTTTCAGGCGTTCGTTATCTCAATGTCTGCCTCGAAAATGCCAGCAACCGTTTGAACGAGAACGGGAAAAGCGAGCGTCCACCACCAATCCAATATCCACAAACATAGCAGCACAATTTTGTTCCCGACGGCTTTGTTATACCAAACGCACTGTTGGAAACACAGGATGGTATGATCTGATCGTGATCGTTCAATTAAAACAAAAAATAATTAAATAATCCTAAAATCAATCATAGTGTGTATATGTATTAAATCTGATCAATCACGAATCCTTATCGAAGGTCCCCGACATCCAGCGAGGATCTTTTTGTGAGGAAAGAAAACAAAAAAACCTCGAATAAAACGAGGTCCGGTCAATGCATCAAAAAGTCAATGAGTTTCGCCTGAACGACGCATAAGGCATGCTCGTCCTCCATCCTGGCATAGTGGTCGATCAGCATTTGATACACAAAGAGATCCACTTCCAGATCCTTCCATTTTTCCAGCCGAGGCAGCAGTTGATTGGCAAGACGCTCAAACGTTTTCTTTCGTCCAAGCAAAAAACTTTCGAGCACTTCCAGAAACTGGAGCACCATTTTAGAACGGGGATCTTCTCGGTTTTGACCGCGAAACGTGGCGATAGCGTCCAGCGCGTTTTCGGGCTGCCCGAGCCGGTAGTTGCTGTAGGCCAGGGTGATGTAGAGGTCAGGAAATTTGGAGTTGTACGCGATGGCTTTATTCACGAGGTCAATCGCGAAAGAGTAATTCTTTTGAATGAGCTGATTCCAGGAATAATTTCCATAAATAGATTTTAAAAAGTCATCATCCTCCACCTGATTGTAGGTTTGAAGCATAGTCTGAAATAAACTGTCCGCTTCTTCTCTTAATCCTAATTTCATGTAGCATTGAGCCTGGTTTAAATGTAAATCTAAAATCCGACGATGAGAACCAGAATTTTGTAAATCTTTTCCGCTTTCCTCGAAAAATGGAAATGCTTTTTCTGGTTGCATAAATCGTAAATAAGCAATAATCAAATGGTAATTAATCAAACCTAACCAACCCGGGATATTTAGAAGCACGCTCAATGATTTGGCAGTTTGAAAGTATTCAATCGCTGTTTCATCGTACTTTCGAAGTTTGTTTAATCCATATAGATCATAAATCATCGACTGCGCCGTCGCATCGAACAAATCCATGTGTTCCAAAAGAAACGGCAGTCGTTCTTGAAATGGAAGGTTGGCAAAGTATTCGTAAATCATTTCTAGAAGTTTCGTTTCGAAAAAGGCGAAGGAATGCAGGTTGGTGGAATCGGAAAGGTAGTTTTCCAATTCAGGAAGCATCTCTTTTTGGCTGCGATATACAAACGAGACGATACATTGGCGAATCCGTGCGTTCGCTTTCTCTTTCTTTTCCTCGTCAAAACAAAACGAGTAGCCTTCTTTTCTCTCTTCATAAAAACGAATGACAGCTTCAAAGTCCTTGTCCCGAATCGTCTTTTTTCCTTGTTCCATTTTGGAGTATGCGCCGACGGACATGTAAAGGGCATCGGCAATTTCAGACTGGCCGATATAGAAAAAATCCCGGAGCCATTTTATGTAATACGGATAAAATGTATTTTTCATATTTGTACAATAAATGAAATATGTGCTTATTACAATATATTTTTTGAAATCAACCCCTTATATTTTCGAAAATATACTGGGTTGATAAAAATAGAAGGAAAAGTTAATATAAAGTCATTAAAGGAGAAATAATTATGAAGGAATTATTCATCTCACTTATAACATTTGCCTTTGTTTTTGGATCTATTTTAAAACCATGTGAAATTCATCATCAAGATGATTTATGTTGGATGAAAGAAGAGGAGATAGAACCCTATGGAACAGAATATGGAAATGAGTGAACATTTATATACTCGTGACTATCTCTTAAGTACGACTTCAAAAGGAAAGAGATTCATTTACTTAGTCGATACAAAAAAAGTCTTTGAATTAGAGGAAGAAACATATAATTTGTTGAAGAAGAATAGCGATAACATATCTTCTTTTCCAGATGAATTAAAAAAATACTTGGAAAGCCCTTCTGATTATGAATATATCGAATTTGGAGAAAATGATAATTTTCGCTACAAAAAGACATTATCGAAATTAGTATTGGTTTTGACAAACAGATGCAATTTAGATTGTTTGTATTGTTATGCAGATGGTGGTTCTTACGGATTAAACCAAGAACATATGAGCATCAATACAATCGAAAGGTTGTTCGAATATTTTTCTGATAACAAAATATCTATTGGGAATCTCATACTTTTTGGTGGAGAACCATTACTTGCGATGGAGCAAATTGAAAATGTATTTATGTTATCTAAAAAATATGAAGTAACAGTTAAACAGTATTTGATGGTATCAAACTTCACGGTTTTAACTGATGATCAGATTAAGTTTTTGATTGATAACACAATTCGGATTACGGTGAGCTTAGATGGTCCAAAAAGTATAAATGATCAATTGAGGGTATTTAAATTCAAAAAAGAGAGTAGTTCTTTTGATGAAGTTAAGAAAAATATTAAACGCTTCATGAATGCGGGAAGCACAATCGACTCGATTGAGTCTACATATACCAAAAAACATGAACAAATGAATATTTCAAAAAATGATGTAATTGATTTTATAAAAGATGGTTTTGGAATAGAAAATGTAATGATTTACGATGTGATTGATGAAAATAAATCGGATGGTGTGTCTTTTGATAGACTGAGAGTAGAGAACTACTTTCTGGACCCTGACCGTTTATATTTTGATGATTTAAAATGTTTGAATAGTTTATTTGGCGAGAAGCAATATAATCACCAAATTCAAGCTAGACTTAGCTATATGAACGGCGGAGCAATTTGCCATTGTGAGAGCTAATAAATAAGGAAAGTTTTGTTCTTTCCTTATTTGTTTTTTAAATAATCTATTATCAAAGAACGATTGTGCTATGTTATGCTGTACCATATGAAAACCAAATGTTATCAAGAAAACACGAATTATTGAGGAGGAAATAAAATGTGGAAGCGAATCATAAAAGACTTTAAGAAACCGTTTTTCGTTGTGTTTCTTGCGATTGTCTTTTCAGCCGGGGTTGAACTGGTCAAAGCGTCTGTACTGGGAGCTTTGACCGAGAATCTCGCGACAATTTTGGAGTTGAAATGGATTTTTGTCTTTATCGGTTTTTTGGTTCTCCAACTTGTCTTGTCCGTTTCCAAAGACTTCGCGTTCAATCGACTGAAGCGGAAGATCCAGCATTTCTTTTTACGCAAAGGAGTCGGTCAATACATGGTGGAAAACGAATACGCGTTTTCCAAGCATGACATGAACGAGATCATGAACAAACTGACGAGCGAAGTGGAAGTCATCAATACCCAGTATATTCAATCGTTGTTGATGGTCGTCAGTTGTATGGTCAATTTTGTGTTTGCTACGATTTACATTGGCCTATTAAACGTGTGGTTTTTGATTTTTTTATATGTCTGCTCCGCTTTGATGATTGTTTGGAACCAGTCGTATAAGGGAAAACTTTCTCAAAAACAGGAACAGATCATGACTTCTAAACGGAACTGGATTTCCGCGTTGCAGCAGTTTTACCAAAACTTTCCTGTGATCAAGGAATACAGACTGGAAAAAATGGAACAAAAACAACTCGATCTTGCGTCAAAAAACTGGGTCGATTCCGATTACCAATCGAATCTTATAGTCGATCTTTTAGGGTCCGTCAATTTAGAAGTCGGCCTCATCATGTTTTTTGGCGTCTATTTTATTTGCGGATTGACCGCCCGATATACAAATGTCAGCATTGGCATTTTGATGGCCATCTCCCAGGCCAGCAATATGATCACGTCACCGATTATTGATTTTGCCACCTTGAAAAACCGGATGAACGCGTCCGAGCCGATCGTTCGCTCCTTTTATCAAAATACGGAAAAAACACATCATGAAAAAACCGTTGTGTCGACCATTGATCAAATTGAAATCAACCTGGATGAATTGAAAGAGAACGATAAAGTTCTGCTCCAAAATATCCACCTTGCATTTGATCGGGGAAAAAAGTACATGATTACCGGTCCTTCGGGTTGTGGTAAGACGACCTTGCTCAAAACGCTCAAAGGCATTTATGAAACCGATGCGGTGCGGGTCAATGGCCAGAACCATGTGGACTATTTTGACGATGCCAGCTTTGTCGCACAAAAAGGTGCCCTCTTTCCATGGACGATTGAAAAGAATATTGCGCTGGATAAAGAGGTGGTGCAGGAAGAGATTCGAGCCGCGCTTTCCCAGGTGAATTTGACCCAAATGGATCCCCGGCATGTGATGCGGCAGGACAACGAGACATTAAGTGGCGGGGAAATGCAAAGGGTGCATTTGGCACGCGTGATCTACCAGCACAAATCTTGGATCTTTTTGGATGAGGCGTTTTCCGCTCTCGACGCGCAAACGACACAAACGATCGAGCGCATCTTTCTTGAAGATCCGGGCATTACTTTGATTCATGTTTGTCACAAACCGGTAAAGGAAAACGTGGACTTGTACGATGAAATCATTCAAATGGAGCATGGAAAAGTGGTGGGTATCCAAAAAAATACGGAAAAGTCGATGCGTGAGCGAAACATCTGTTTTTGCACGGCATGAAAAATATTGTATTTTACACAAGTATTCACCAGTTATTATTCATAATCATATTGACAATTCGATTTTTTCTGAGCCAGACTTGTATTTTATGGAACAGTATCAAAAATTATATCGAAAATGTCAAGGATGCGAAATAATGTATTTTATAGTAATCAACTCTAAATCGTTGGAATATTCGGTAAAGAGATGGAATCAGGAGGACGATGAACGATGAAAACATTCTTTCTGCGACACAAGGGGATATGCGGACTTTATTTCGTTTTTATGATGCTGAATGCCACGATTGCGGTCATCATGGCCGAGTTGTTGAGCGAGATCACAGCCTTCGCGTTACACGGAGGGGATGACTTTCCTATATTGATTGGTAAAATTGTCGCGTTCTGTCTCTATATTACATTCATTTATGTCACGTACGACTTTATCAAAATGAAATATAGAAGTTCGATCATGATTGATCTGGAACAAGATGCGTATAGATCGATTATGAAGCAGGAATTGTATCCTTTTCATTTGAAAAATCCAAGTGAATATTCTTCCTTCTTTTTGAACGATTTGAAAATCGTTGAAGAAAATTACTTGAAGCAAGTTCCCGATTTGCTTTCGGGAGCCATCCAGATGATTGTCAACGCCATCTATGTGTTCCAGCTCAACGGCTGGATCCTTGTGATGTTTGTTGTGTCCAGTTTGATCATGTTGTGGATCCCGAAATTGGCAAGTCCGGCCATTCAGAAAAAGACCGAACAGTTTTCGCAAGCCGCCAACCGGTTCACGACCTTTTTGAAAGAAACGTTTTCGGGCTTTGACACGATCGCGACCAACCATGCACGGAATGCATACATCCAACACACGAAACGATCTTTTCAAACGTATCAGACAAGCAAACAAAAAATGGAACTGGCTGTCGACCTTTCCAACACAGCCTCGAATGTTTTCTCCCTCACGTTTCAACTCGTCTTGATCATTGGGACTGGATTTTTGATTGTGAAAGGTGAACTCTCTGCGGACTACCTTTTTTCCATTGTCTCTATTTCCGGAACTTTTTTAGGCAACGTGTTTACCGTCACACAAGCGATGACGAGCATTCAGTCTTCAAAACCCATGCGGAAAAAATGGCAGCAAATTCGCGCTCTTCCATCCTTCCAATCCGAAGACGCGCCCGTTGTCGATACGCTCCGCTTGGACAATGTCACATACGAGATCCAAAACCGGCGAATCATCAATAGAATGGATTTTTGTTTCGAACGGGGTAAACATTATTTGATCATTGGGGAGAGTGGCAGTGGGAAGTCGACCCTCTTTCACTTACTGAGCGGAAAGCTAAAACCGCAAAGAGGAAGGATCGTTACAGGGAACAGCGATGAATACGAGAGTTCATGCATCACGACGATTTCGCAAACACCCGTCTCGTTTGAGGATACCGTTCAACACAATATGACCTTGTACCGAACAGGACTGGATGAGGAAGTCGCCAGTGTCCTGCCGCAAGTTCATTTAGACGAGGGGATGCTGGAAAAGATCGTAGGTGAAGACCACGCTACGATTTCCGGCGGGGAACTGCAACGCATTTCCATCGCCCGCTCTTTGATGGACCCCCGGTCGTTTTTGCTGTGTGATGAATCGACAGCCAACCTGGACCCGCAAACATGCCGGATTATTGAAGATACCTTGGCAAATTTAAAAGAAACGAGCGTGCTGTTTATCACGCATCATGTAACAGATCATACAATTGAGTCGTTTGATGTGATTTTGAAATTGGAGCAAGGTCGGCTTCACGATGTTACCCAACAATACAAAGAGGATTAAAAATATCTTCTTTATCTCTATGGATGGGGTATCCGGTTCGGAAGCGGGCACAAAAGCCGTTTTTCCTAAGGCTGCATCGTCCATCTGATTCGAAACTCGATCAAGTATGTTCCAACGAAGGATTATAAAAGATTCACACAAAGTCTGAAAAAAGTATATGGAGCAGATGCTCGAATAGCTGTTCTTTCTATTTCTTTTGGATTTGAATCTTGGAAATCCTGCTTTGTATTGTTTGATTTTTGATCAAGCCAATGGGTATAGACGAGTCGGACACAGCCAAACGTTTTGGCAAGGAGAACCTTTTATTCCAGATTCGGATAGAGTCTGAAATTATAGGCTTTATTCGGCATTCCGTTTCTTCCTTTCTTTCTATGCTCTAATCGCAACTCAGCTTTGCGTTTTGTTCCATAGCGAAACAGAGTTACACAATTCATCCTCCACCCTAGTGGTGGAGGTCTTCTTGCTCAAATAAAACGTTTTTATTCTGACATGGAAAGAAGAAAAATAATGATGAAAATTTTGAAAGTATAAACAAAAAAGGATCTTAATGATCCTCGTATACACTATCTCGAATGACCAAATGACAAGGAAGCAGCATTTGGAACGGAAGATCGATTTGTTTTTTGATTAAATCAAGAAGCAGCATGGCTCCGTATTCACCAAGCTGTTTTGCCGGAGCATGAACACTTGTCAAAGGCAGATCGCAATATTTTGCGTCTTCGATATCATCAAAACCGATAATCGAAATATCTTTCGGAATTTGTAATCCTTTTTCTTTGATGGCCCGCATAGCGCCGATTGCGATCGGATCCGAACAAGCTACGATTACTTGAGGAAGTGTTTCCTGATTTAATAAATGCATCATCATCTTGTATCCTGATTCTTTTGTGTACGCATCAATCAGAAAATACGGATCATAAACCATTTTGTGTTTTTTCGCTTCGGATAAAAACGTTTCTATTCTCGGATCCGGATAAACTTCATGATCTTCCAATATTTCGTATCCTCCTAAAAAACCGATCCGTTCAAAGTTTTGCTTCGCCAAATAGGCAAGCACATCCTTCATCGCTTGTTTGAGATCCAAAGAAATCGTATTAAATCGGATTGATGTAGTTTGCATATCCAAAAAGATAACCGGTCCATAAGAGGAAGTAAAATTTTCCATTTCTTTTATCGAGAATTTTCCTAAACAAATTAATCCGTCGATGTTCTCTAGGCGGGAAATTTTATTGGTATCGTTTTTGAAAATTCGCACAATCTCCACTTCGTCTTTGGCAAAATAAGTTTCGATTCCCAAACGAACCTGCAAGTAATAAGGGTCATTCATCTCCTGCTCCAGCGTATACCAATGAAGCAGACCGATCCTTAAAGTCTTTTTTTCTTTTTTTTGGCGTTTTTCATATCCTGTTTTTTTGACAGCTTCAATGATATTTTGCCTCGTTGTTTCCGGAATCGATAAAGTCGGATCTTGATTCAAAAAGCGCGAAATTGTCGATACTGAAACATGGGCAAGGGCTGCCACGTCTTTTAATGTTGTCATATTTTTATTATAAAACAAACTGCTTTCTCTTCAAATAATGAAATATACAATCTGCTCTGCTTTTTTTTGCTTTCAATACATAAAGGAAATAAATATTTTATTTTTAGTAAAAAATATAAATTAATTTAGTAAAATATATTGATTTATTTTTCTTGTTTCTTATAATAAAAGTAAACCAAAGGAGGCTACACATGAATCAAATTTTTAATCAATTGATCCAATACGCACTTGATCAAGGCCTGATTGAACAATTCGATATTGAGTATGTCGCAAATCAACTGATTGATCTTTTCGATCAGGATCAATTTACATACGAAATACCAAAAACATCTTCTGATCTTCCGACAATACTTGACCGATTGCTTGATGTTGCCATAAAACAAGGAAAAATAGAAAATACGATTACCGAACGTGATTTATTTGATACTCGGATCATGGGTATCTTGACACCAAGGCCGAGTGAAGTAATCCGCCAATTTGAAACGCTTTATGAAAAAGATCCTGAAAAAGCGACTGACTGGTATTATGACTTTTCTCAAGCTACGAATTACATTCGCATGGAGCGCATTCATAAAAATATTGATTTTACGGTTGAAAGCAAATACGCGCCAATGCATATTACGATCAATTTATCGAAACCGGAAAAAGATCCGAAAGAAATTGCCAAAGCAAAACAAACCGTATCATCAAATTATCCGAAATGTCTGCTTTGCAAGGAAAATGTAGGGTTTGCGGGCAATCAAAAACATCCTGCAAGACAAAATCATCGAATCATTCCTTTAAAGCTTGCACGCGGCAACTACGCTTTACAGTACTCTCCGTACGTATACTACAATGAACATTGCATCCTATTGAATCAAGAACATGAACCGATGAAAATCGATCGAAATACCTTTGAAAATTTATTTGATTTTGTTCGGCAATTTCCGCATTATATGATTGGAAGCAATACCGATATACCGATTGTCGGCGGATCGATCCTCTCTCATGATCACTATCAAGGAGGAAAGGCCCATTTTCCGATTGAAGAAGCAAAAAGCTTTGCCGAGATCCAAATTGATGGATGTTGCGGACAATTGCTTATATGGCCTCTATCCACGATCCGACTTCATGATCCTGACCCTGAAAAGCTCATAAATGCCGGCATGCACATATTGAATGCGTGGAAAGCATATGAAGATCAAGATCTCGGTATCATACCTTGCACGAACGGAAATCGTCATAATGCCATTACACCGATTGTTCGTTTTAAAAACGGGGAATATGAAATCGATCTTGTGCTGCGCAATAATCGCACAAGCGAACAATATCCTGATGGGATTTTTCATCCGCATCCGCAGCATCACCACATCAAAAAGGAAAACATCGGATTGATCGAAGTGATGGGCCTTGCCATTTTGCCCGGACGGCTGAAAAAAGAATTGGAAACGATCGAACGCGTATTGAAACATGAAATCCCGCTTGATCAAGCCAAAGAAATCGAAAACCATAAACGATGGGTAGAAGAAATGATGGCAAAGCATTGGACAGATCATATCGGTGAACAATTAAAACAAGAAGTCGGGGCTAAATTTGTCCGTGTATTGGAAGATGCCGGAGTATTTAAAATGGATAAATTCGGACAAGCAGGAATGATGAGATTTATCGATTTTGTCGAAACGTATCCGAAGGAGTAATAAAATGGAATATCAAAATATACGAAATGATGGAATTTGTGTTTTTCTCTTGAAAAACGATACCAACCAAGTGTATGTCACAAATTACGGGGCAACTTTGCTGTCGTGGCTTGTAATCGATACACACAACACACTTATCGATCTTGTTCTCGGTTATGAAACCATAGAGGAATATCAGACATACGACGGCTATTTGGGTGCTTGCCTGGGAAGGGTCGCAAATCGCATTCAACAAGGAAAATTTTCCCTGAACGGCAGTCAATATACTCTTCCGATCAACAACGGACCGAATACTTTACACGGAGGAACGACCGGATTTTCTCATCAAATCTTTGACTGGGAAATTCTCACCGATTCATGTGTGCGGTTTTCTCTTGTTTCTCCAAATAAAGATCAAGGCTTTCCGGGAACGGTCCAAGCAGCAATTACTTATACGTTGGAAAACGATACATTGCATATTCATTACGAGGCACAAAGTGATGCAGATACGATCCTTAATTTGAGCAATCATACGTATTTTAATTTAGATGGAACCGAAACGATTAAAAATCATGTTCTTCAAGTCAAAGCGGATTGTTTCGCGCCGGTAGATGCCGACGGATTAGTGACAGGAGCAATCGAACCGGTAAGCACAATGATGGATATGCGAAAAGAAAAGCCGATCAAAGATATTTTAGACTCAGAGGATCCTCAAATTCGAATTGCATACGGACTCGATCATCCTTATTTATTTAATGAAAAGAAGGATCCCATTCGTTTGTATAGCCCGGAAAGCGGGTTGGAGCTGATTGTCAATACGTCTTATCCGCAGGCGCAGATCTATACCGCAAATTATTTGGATGGAAGAATAGGAAAATACAAAAAGCCAATGCAGGCGCAATGTGCGATTTGCTTGGAAACCCAATATATGCCAAATGACATCAATTTAGATCCACATTCAAAAACGATTTTAAGAAAAGGAGAAAAGTATGACGAGTGGACGTCATTCACAGTAAGAAAACGATGAAAACAGTACAGCAATTGATTGCAGCTTTCGAAAACAAACAATACGATCAACGATTAATGCAGCTTTACGGAGATGAAAGCCGATTAGAACAAGAAAGAACGCGTTATATACAGGCTCTGCAAACGTATCAATCCCTTTACGGAAATGAAGAAGTACGTATTTTTTCTGCTGCAGGACGCAGCGAAGTGAGCGGGAACCATACAGACCATCAGCATGGACGGGTACTTGCCGCATCCATTAATTTGGATACAATCGCAATTGTTTCCAAAACACATGATCAAGTTGTTCAAGTCGTTTCGGATGATTTTCAAATTGATCCGATCCAGGTAAACGATACCGAATTTAAAGAGGTGAAAGAAGATTCCGCATCGCTCATTCGCGGAGTCATTGAAGGATTTAAAAATGAAGGATGGAACGTAGGAGGCTTTCATGCGTATATGACAAGCGAAGTAATTGTCGGAGCCGGGCTTTCCTCTTCCGCCTCTTTTGAAGTTTTGATCGGTACAATTCTCTCTTATGAGTATAACGAAGGAAAAGTCGGGATGGTCGATATTGCGAAAATTGCTCAATACGCTGAAAATGTGTATTTCGGAAAACCTTGCGGACTCATGGACCAATGCGCATGTGCCGTAGGCGGATTGATTACTATTGATTTCAAAGATCCGAAAGATCCGGACGTGAAAGCAGTCAATTTAAATTTCGACGATTTCGAGTTGAGTTTATGCATTGTCGATACGAAGGGAAGCCATGCCGATCTGACCCATGAATATGCAGCCATACCAAACGAAATGAAAAAGGTGGCCCGTTTTTTTGAAAAAGAGGTTTTGCGCGATGTCGATGTGCAGCAGTTTTACGACAACCTTCCCCAGGTACGAAAGCAAACAGGGGATCGTGCGGTCTTAAGAGCTATTCACTTTTTTGATGAGAACGATCGAGTTGTCCGGATGGTGGAAGCCCTTGAACAAAAAGAGAAAGAAAAGTTCGAAGAAGGGATCCGAGATTCAGGAAATTCGAGCTATAAATATTTGCAAAACGTATTCGCGGCCAGTGATCCGCAAAATCAGGCCGTATCTCTTGCGCTTGCGTTAAGCGAGCAAATTCTTAACGGACACGGTGTCTGCCGCGTTCATGGGGGAGGGTTTGCAGGAACGATCCAAGCTTTTGTGGAGAATGATTTCGTGCAAACGTATAAAGAAAAAATCGAACATGTATTCGGAAAAGATTCATGCCATATTTTAAAGATCCGTCCGGAAGGCGGCACTCTCGTTCTCGAGTAAGAAGAAAAGACGTACCACATTTGACAGAAATTCTTTTCTAATTTATACTCAAACTATCGATAACGAGAAGGATATGGCAAAGAATTACTCTGATGTAGAGAGAAAAACGGCTGGTGAAAGTTTTTCGAAGAGCTCGGCGCTACTCCCTTTGAATCGCCCTTGAAAAAGTGTGCCGTCATCTCGCGTTAAGAGAAATTGAGGTGTACGTATGATGATATCATACGTAAACAAAGGTGGTACCGCGTGCGACAGACGTCCTTTGAGTCTGTCGCTTTTATTATGGAAAAAAGGAGAAAAAGTATGGAATTGATCAATGTATTAGAAGATGAACATTTAAAAACTTTGAATCACTCGGCAGCGCATATGATGGCTCAAGCTGTGAAACGTTTGTATCCTCAAGCAAAATTCTGGGTCGGACCGGTCATTGCCGAAGGATTCTATTATGATATGGATCTTGGAGATGTAAGTTTGAAAGACGAAGATCTTGCAAAGATCGAAAAAGAAATGAAAAAAATCGCAAAAGACGGAAAAAGAATCGTGCGTAAGGAAGTTTCAAAAGAAGAAGCTATTGAAATGTTCAAAGATGATCCTTACAAAGAAGATCTGATTAAAGATCTCGAAGATGGATCGATTACTGTTTATTCTCAGGGAGAATTCACCGACCTTTGCCGCGGACCGCATGTCGAAAGTGTAAAACAATTAAAAAACTTTAAACTACTCAAACATTCCGGGGCTTATTGGAAGGGCGATGCGAGCAACAAAATGCTTCAACGCGTTTACGGGATTGCCTTCGATACGAAAGAACAATTGGAAGAGCACCTGGCTGCTTTGGAAGAAGCGAAAAAACGCGATCATAAAAAACTTGGCCGCGAAATGGGATTGTTTACCGTATCAGAGTATGCGCCGGGTATGCCGATCTTCCTGCCAAACGGAATGATCTTGCGCAATTTGCTGGAAAGTTATTGGTATGATGTGCATACAAAAGCAGGATATAACTTTATCAAGACTCCGATCATCATGTCCCGTGAACTGTGGGAAACATCTGGTCACTGGGATCACTATAAGGAAAACATGTATACAACAAAAGTTGATGAACGTGATTTTGCCATTAAGCCAATGAACTGCCCGGGCGCTTTGCTCGTATACAATACTGAGCTGCATTCCTATAAAGATCTTCCGCTTCGTATTGCTGAATTAGGACAAGTCCACCGTCATGAGGCAAGTGGTGCATTGAATGGGTTGTTCCGTGTACGTACGTTCACTCAAGATGATGCGCATATCTTTGTAACACCGGATCAAATTGAATCGGAAGTAAAAAACGTTCTTTCTTTGATTGACGAAATGTATGGTGTTTTCGGACTGCCGTATTCGATTGAATTGTCTACTCGTCCGGAAAGCGGATATATCGGAACCGAAGAAATTTGGGAACAATCGGAACAAGCTCTTGCCAATGCATGTGTTCATGCAGGAAAAGAATATGTTGTAAATCCGGGAGATGGCGCATTTTACGGGCCGAAACTCGATATTCATATCAAAGATTCTTTAGGGCGTGACTGGCAGTGTGGAACGATCCAATTGGATATGAATTTGCCTGAACGTTTCGGATGCACATATGTTGATCGAGATGGATCCAAAAAAACGCCGCTGATGCTTCACCGCGTCGTTTACGGATCAATTGAACGATTTATCGGAATTTTGATCGAACACTTTGGCGGACATTTCCCATTGTGGCTGGCTCCACAGCAATTTGTCATTATTCCGGTACATCATGAAAAGCACTTAGCTTATGCCAATGAAGTTCGTGATGTTCTTGAAAAAGCCGGAATGCGAGTTAAGGTTGACGATCGCAATGAAAAGTTGGGATATAGAGTACGTGAAGCGCAAATCAAAAAAATTCCATATCAAATTGTTGTCGGCGAAGGAGAAGAAAAAGATGCAACAATCAATATTCGCCAAAACGGAAAGAAAGAAAGTGTTACACTTCCGTTAGATGCTGCTGTGGAACGATTTAAAAATGAGGTGGAAACAAAATGTTTATTCGAAAAATAAGCAAAGCGTTGTTAGCGTGTGGGATCGCCCTGACTTTAGGGGCGTGCTCGAATACGACAACGCAGGAAGATATTTCTTATGAAGTGTTGTGTCCGACAGGTGCACCGGCCTTAGCAACTCTCGGAGCAAAAAATGTTGAAAATACGACGATCACTTATGTGGATGGAAGCGATCCGCTTGTTGCCGAACTTTCAAAGAAAGACGGATCGTACGATGCAATCGTGGCTCCGATCAATGTCGGCGCAAAAGTATATGCTCAATCGGATGCGTATCAGCTTGCCGCTGTCGTCACATGGGGAAATTTGTATTTGGTCGGATCTCAAGACAATGCATGGGAAGATGCGAACAATTCCATTGCGTTATTCGGGGAAAACGCGGTTCCCGGACTTGTGTACAATAAAGTGCTCGGGGATAAAGTAAAAGCACAGCCAACATGGTACAATGCCGTTTCGGACGCCCAGCAGGCTTTGCTGACAGGAAAAGCAAATATCGCGCTTTTGGCACAGCCGGCAGCTGCCGCAACGATTGCCAAAGCAAAAGAAAACGGAACGGATCTGAAAGTCATCGCAAACTTGCAGCAATTGTGGCAGCAGGAAATGGACAATGACACGACAGGATATCCGCAGGCAGGAATTTTTGTCAAAAAAGATTCAAAGAAAGATATGGAAAAACTGTTGAGCGGAATTCAAGTTTTTGATGAAGATGCAGATCCGGATCAGATCACAAAAACAATCGACGAGATTGGTGCGGATCAACTTGGCGTACCGAACACGCAAATTGCCGTAAATACTTGGGATGCTCAAAATATTCGATATGTGAGTGCGGAAAATGCGCAAGAAGAAGTCAAACAGTTTTTGGAACTCTTCTCTATCGAAATTCCGGAAACATTGATTACCCAATAAAAAGACCATAAGAGAGGCGAAAGCCTCTTTTTGTTTCGAAGGGATTATCACTTAAGTTGCTTAAATGCTAAAAGTTCGTTATAATCAATAGCAAGAAAATGAAAGTGAGGTATTTTTGATGAAACCGGAAAATCTTTTAAGCTTTACTATGGGGTGTGAAGCGGATCCGACATCCCGTATAAAGGTAATATCGGACGGAGAAATCGTTCGCGTAGAAGGAATCAGCAATGAAGGAGAAGCGTTTACAATTGATTTTGAGCTTCCTTTAGAAGGCTTGATGCAGTTCCAAAAAAATGTGGAACCTTTTTTGACAAGCAATGACGATGATGTTGATCTAGAAAATCCTCATAATTATGATTGGACGCTTAAATATAAAGCCGATGGTATGGAAATGAGTACAAACGGAATCATAACTTCGGAAAACGTATTCAAAGACATGAAGGTCAATATTTTAAGAACTTTATATGAATTGCAGCAGAAATACGATTATGCGATGAAAAACGGTGCGGAACTTAAAGAACTTGTCGATCGTATTGAGGAAAAAACAGAGTAAAGGAATTAGGGAGAAGTCGTATTGATTTCTCTCTTTTATAAACTTGTCGTTTTTTGTTTTGTGAAACTCAATCATGGAAATTAATGGGATGAAAAAAATAAATGCGTTCATAATTAAAATGATAAAAACACGCCTTATGGCGTGTTTGGAATCATACTCGTTCTTGTACGATCTTGAACCCTTTCGCTTCAAGATCTTTTTTAATTTTATGGATATGCGCATGGTTTTTCGTTTCGACTGTAACTTTAAGAAAACAAGCGTTGATATCCATATCCGGATCAGCATTATCATAATCAACCATAACAACATTCCCTCCGTTTTCGGAAATGATCTTGGATACTCCGAGAAGTTGTCCCGGCTTATCGGTCAAAGCAATCGTAAAACTGGTTTTTCGACCGCTGAGCAGCAGACCTCTGGTCATGACCCGGTCGATGATATTCACATCGATATTTCCTCCCGAAACAATGCATACGACGTTTTTTCCTTGGATAGGAAGCTTATTGAACATAGCTGCTGCCACCGAAACGGCTCCGGCCCCTTCCGCAACAAGTTTTTGTTTTTCCATCAAGGTCAAGATGGCTGCGGCAATCTCATCCTCGGATACTGTAACGATTTCATCCACATATTGATCGACAATCTGAAAGGTATTATCTCCCGGATGTTTTACGGCAATTCCATCCGCAAATGTATTTACACTTTCCAATGTAAGCTGTTCGCCTGCCCGGATCGATTCGAACATGCTGGCCGCTTTGGCAGCTTGGACACCGTATACTTTGATATTCGGGTTTAAACTTTTGATCGTAAAAGCAATTCCGGAAATGAGTCCGCCCCCGCCAATAGGAACGACGACCGCATCAATCTCATCCAATTGATCCAAAATTTCCAACGCAATCGTGCCTTGCCCAGCAATCACATCTTCATCGTCGTAAGGATGAATAAAAGTGAGCTTTTGTTCTTCGCAAAGCTCAGCAGCTTTTGCATAGGAATCGTCATAAGCACCTTCCACAAGAACGACATGGGCACCATAGCTTTTTGTCGCTTCTACCTTTGAAATCGGGGCACTGTCCGGCATACAGATCGTGCATGGAATTCCTGCATGCTGAGCAGACAGAGCAACGCCTTGCGCATGATTTCCGGCCGAGCTTGCGATAATTCCGTTCGCTTTTTCTTCTTCGGATAGTTTGCTGACTTTATAATAAGAGCCTCGGATCTTAAAACTTCCGGTAACTTGTAAATTTTCGGTTTTTAAAAACAGGTGATTGTCGCAAGGAATATTGCGAGCTTCGATCAGATCGGTCTTGCGGATTACTTTCTTTAATACATTATTTGCGTTATATACTTTATCGATTGTCAACATCTTGTGAAAAAACCTCTTTCCTAAACTCAAATGAATGGTAAAATTATAGCACAAAATAACAAAAAAGAAAGGAATTGAAAATGGATTTGCAAATTTTTGAAAAACAGTTATATTCTTTGGTAATTTTTCATTCACTGATTCAACAGCCGCTATTTAAGAAACTTTTTGCTTGTCTGAAAAGCAAAGATGAAAGGATGTTTATTCAAACTTACAGCGATTTTTGTGCATATATCTTTTCCAAAGGAGGAAATCTATCCGATATCGTTTATGATCTTGTGATCAACGATGAAAATTTTTATGTTTTGAAAAAAGGAGGAAAAGAAGAAGTAAGCGTTCATATGGAAAACTCGCTTGAGCGGGAACTCGAGATCTTGCAAAAAGTACACGATCTGGCAAGCAAAGACATCATAAACTTCTTTTGCCCGAGCATTGAACTTGCAGCATGGGATACAACAAAACGAAGTCTTAATGAAGAATACAAACAAAGAATCCAGGAGCTTTGCAAAAAAGGATATGGAATCTTTGCAAGGTACCATATGTTTGGTTTGGATGAAAACGGCTCGCTGTTTCCGATACAGCATCCTGATCCTCAACATTTATCAAATATGACCGGCTATGCAAGGGAACGCGATCTTCTTTTAAAAAATACATTAGCGTTTCTTCAGGGTCTGAAAGCTAACAATGCTCTACTTTATGGTGATGCAGGAACCGGTAAAAGCTCGACTATCAAAGCAATCGTGAATGATTATTATCAAGATGGATTGCGTCTGGTTGAAGTGAAAAAATCGCAAATCAATTGTTTGCCTTCTTTAATCGAAGCGCTTGCAGAGAATCCGTTAAAGTTTATTTTGTTTATTGATGATCTTAGCTTCAAGACCGGAGAAGACGATTTTATCGCGTTAAAGAATATCCTCGAAGGAGGAAGTGTAGCGGCCAATCACAATGTCGTTGTTTATGCGACAAGCAACCGCAGACATCTGGTCAAAGAAAGTTTTTCCGATCGGGAAGGATCTGAGATCCATCGCAATGATTCGATTCAAGAAACGGCTTCGCTGGCCGCTCGATTCGGGTTGACTATTACATTTGCAAAACCGGCAAAAGATCTTTATTTGGAAATCGTAAAAAGCTATGCTGAACAATACGATCTTCAGCTTGATGAACAACAGCTGTTTATTAAGGCTGAAGCGTTTGCTCTTCGCAACAATGGACGATCTCCTCGCACAGCAAGACAGTTTGCGGAACATGAAAAGATCCTTGAAACGGTAAAAGACTAGCCTCGGCTCCCTTACAGTAGATTTATCAGATTGCTAAATTGATACGTCCTGTTCGGGGGCTTTTTTTGCAGATAAACAAAAAACCTCTCCAAAAGCAGAATCTTAAGGAGAGGGGCATCATTGTAGTTATTTTGGGTATCGAATTTTTTGTATTTCTTCTTTACTTTAAAATCGCACCTTTGTCGGCACCTTGTACCATGCGCTGATAACGGGAAAGCCAACCAGATTTGAATTTCGATTCAAAGGGTTTCTGTTGTGCTTTACGTTTTTCGAATGTTTCTTCATCCACATGAGCATGAATGGAATAATTCGGAATATCGATCGTGATCAGATCGCCTTCTTCGAGTAATCCGATTTTTCCGCCTGCTGCGGCTTCCGGGGCTACATGACCGATCGAAGCGCCACGACTTGCACCCGAGAAACGACCGTCTGTAATCAAGGCCACTGTTTTATCCAGTTTCATTCCCGCAAGAGCGCTGGTCGGATTAAGCATCTCCCGCATTCCGGGACCGCCTTTTGGACCTTCATAGCGGATGACGACAACATCGCCATCATGGATATCTCCTGCGTAAATGGTTTCGATTGCTTCTTCTTCGCTGTTGAATACGCGTGCAGGACCTGTGTGCTGCATCATGCTTTCATCGACCGCACTTCGTTTGACGACACAACCATCCGGTGCGATATTTCCAAACAGGATCGCGATCCCGCCGGTCTTTGAATACGGTTCTTCGATTGGACGAATCGTTTTCGGATCTTTATTGACCGCAAATTCAATATTTTCACCTACGGTTTTCCCATTAACTGTCATCAAGGATGGATCAATTAAATTCGCTTTGTTTAATTCATGATAAACGGCTTGCAATCCTCCTGCATGGTCAAGATCGTGCATATGAGTTTTTCCGGCAGGAGCCAAATGACAAAGATTAGGAACCTTTTCGCTGAATTCATTAAACGTTTCCAACGTCAAAGGGCATCCGGCCTCGTTGGAAATCGCTAACAAGTGCAGAACAGAGTTGCTTGAACAGCCCAGAGCCATATCACAAGTGAGGGCATTTCTGATCGACTTCTCATTTAAGATATCTTTGATCTTGATGTCTTTTTCGACAAGATCCATAATGGCCATTCCTGCTTTTTTCGCAAGCTGCAAACGTCGCGCCTGAACAGCAGGAATCGTTCCGTTTCCCGGCAAAGCGATCCCGAGCGCTTCGCATAAACAATTCATCGAATTGGCTGTATACATTCCTGAACAGCTGCCACATCCCGGACATGTGTTTGTTTCGAATTCTGCAAGCTTTTCGTCATTGATCAAATTCGCTTTTCTTGCACCGACCGCTTCGAACATTTTCGATAAGGATGTATCTTCGTTATCAACACATCCCGACATCATGGGACCTCCACTAATCACAACGGTCGGCAAATTTAAACGAAGGGCGCCCATGACCATTCCGGGAACGATCTTGTCGCAGTTAGGAACAAGCACCAAACCGTCAAATGCATGAGCTTGCGCCATTGTTTCAACGCTGTCAGCGATTAATTCACGACTTGGCAAAGAATACTTCATTCCTATATGTCCCATTGCGATTCCATCGCATACACCAATAGAAGGAACCATAATGGGGGTCCCTCCGGCCATTTGTACGCCTGCTTTGACCGCTTCAACAATCTTATCGAGATGAAAGTGTCCGGGAACGATATCCGAATGGGCACTTACAATCCCGATCAAAGGGCGATCGAGTTCTTCTTTCGTATACCCCATGGCGTAAAACAAAGAACGCATCGGCGCCTTTTCGATACCTTGCGTTACTGCACTGCTTTTTTTCTTATTCATAAAACGATCCTTTCTCATTCATCTTCATCTTCAAGTTTTGTATCTGCATCTCTTGAAATTCCGGTGACTCCTGTACGACACACTTCCAGCACATCATAGCAGGAAAGCATTTCGAGGAATCCGTTAATTTTTTCGCTTGCCCCCGTCAATTCGATGATCATGCATGATTTCGAAAGGGAAATGATCTTCCCACGATAAATATCGACAATTTCGCGGATTGCCGATCGATTTGACTTGTCGCAGGCGACTTTAACAAGAAGCAGTTCCCGAAAAAGGGAATGCTCTTTTTCCAATGTAAAAATATCCTTGACCACTTCTAGCTTTCTTGTTTGTGTCAGGATTTGATGGAGTGTTTGCTCGTTTCCGTTAAAGACAACTGTGATCCTGGAAATGGAAGGGTCATTTGTGGTGGAAACCGTTAATGACTCGATATTGAATCCACGTCGTCCAAAGAGGGAGGCCACACGTGTCAGGACATTGGAACTATTGTCTACAAATATACTAATGACTTCTTTTTTCATGCTTTCTCCTTTTTAGTTGGTGATCATATCATCAATTGTTCCTCCGTTTGGAATCATCGGAAGAACACGTTCTTCTTTTGCGATATTGCAAGCAATCCATACCGGGCCGTTTTCCTTCAAAGCTTGTCGGAATGCATCTTTGAGCTGTTCGATGGTGTTGACTTCGAAACCTTTTGCTCCAAATCCTTTGGCCAGCTGAACGTAATCGGTCTTTCTTTGCGGCATCGTTTGAGAATAATGCTTATTGTAGAAAACCGTTTGCCACTGATAAACCATTCCAAGCACTTTATTATCGAAAATAATCGTAATGATTGGCAGGTGATTGCTGACAGCAGTACATGCTTCGTTTAAGTTCATGTGAAAACTTCCGTCACCTGTAAAATGGATCACTCGTTTTTCGGGCTTTCCGAATTGGGCACCGATCGCAGCACCATAACCATATCCCATTGTTCCAAGACCGCCGCTTGTTAAAAAGTTTTCCGCCTTCTCATGCTTCAAATATTGAGCAGCCCACATTTGATGCTGTCCGACATCTGTGACATAGATCGTTTCTTTATCGGTGAGATCACAAGCTGCTTCGATGATTTCACGAGGACGAATGGTTGCTTCTTTGACTTCGCAATCAACAAACTTGTGATATTTTGATACTTGCTCAATCCACTGTGGATGAGATTGCTTTTCAAGTTTTGGTAAAATCGCATCAAGAAAATCTTTGACATCGGCTACGACTTCAAAATTAATTAATACATTTTTGTTGATTTCCGATTCATCGATATCGACATGCACAATCGCTGCGCGCTGTGCAAAACGTTTCGGATTCAGTGCGACCCGATCTGAAAAACGTGTTCCTAACGCAATCACAAGATCGGATTGCTCAATTGCCTGGTTGGCAGCTATGCTGCCGTGCATCCCGATCAAACCGAGGTTTCTCGGATCATCGTGCTTCAGGATGCCTGCACCCATTAAAGTATACGTGGCCACCGCATCGATTCGATCGATAAACTCATTGAGTTCTTCTTTTGCAAGGCTTGCACTTACACCGCCTCCAAAATACACAACCGGTCTTTTTGAAAGGGAAATGGCTTCCGCAATTTCATCCATTTTTGTTTCATCGATCATAGGATGTGGTTTCAAAGCAAGAGGCTTTTTCGGAATGTACTCATAAAAGTTGGTTGGAGCAGTTACATCTTTGGTTATATCGACAAGAACCGGTCCTTTTCTGCCCTCATTTGCGATGCGGAAGGCATTTCGCAAAGTGTCTGCTAAATTTTCGATTTTATTTACAAAAAAGTTGTGCTTTGTGATTGGCAAGGTGACACCGGTAATACTAACTTCCTGGAAAGCATCCCTACCGATGGCTTCGTCATTGACGTTGCAAGTGACAGCAACCATCGGAATGCTGTCTAAAAAAGCGGTTGCAAGCCCTGTCACAAGGTTGGTTGCTCCCGGTCCGCTGGTTGCGAAAACCACGCCCGTTTTTCCTGTTGCGCGAGCATAGCCGTCTGCAGCATGACTTGCTCCTTGTTCATGAGCAGTAAGCACATGATGTATTTTATCTTGGTAATCATAAATGGAATCGTACACGTTCAAGGCAGTCCCTCCAGGGTAACCGAAGATTGTATCTACGCCATGTTCACGAAGAACTTCCATAATGATCTGGGATCCGTTAAGTTTCATAGTAGAATGGCTCCTTTCTTAATCTTAAAGCAAATTATAATCTATTCTTGAAAATGAAACAACGTTTGTTTCAAAGATTTTCATTGTTTCATGAAGATTGTTTTCGACTTTTTGAAACTTTTGCTTCTTTTTTTTTGTGAAGTTGCTAAGATGAAATGTAATGGAGGTTTATTTATGGAAAAAACGGTTTGGATTGCGACAAGCAATACCCATAAATTAGAAGAGTTTCAGGAAATGCTCGGAAAAAATGTGATTATAAAAAGTTTCAAGGATTTGAAAGAGCCTTTGGAAATTGTAGAAAACGGAACGACATTTGAAGAAAACGCCATGATCAAGGCAAAAGCACTTTATGCCGTTGTTCATGAACCGGTTTTTGCGGACGATTCCGGCATTGAAGTAGACGCAATGGATAAAGCGCCAGGTGTATATTCAGCCCGATTTATGGGGGAAGATACATCTTATGAAATAAAAAACAACTATATAATAAAACAGGTCGAAGGAAAAGATCGTACCGCACGATATGTTTGTGTGATTGCTTATGTTGATGAACAAAGTGAAAAAGTGTACCGAGGAGAAGTGGAAGGTGAAATTTATGACCGACAATTGGGAAGCAACGGTTTTGGATATGATCCGATTTTTTACTATCCGCCTTATCAAACGACATTAGCGAATGTAAGTGACGAAAAAAAGCATGCGATTTCTCATCGCGGTGCAGCATTGCGTAAATTTTTGGAGGATAGGAAATCATGATTCATGTTGTATTGTATGAACCGGAAATCCCGGGCAATACCGGAAATATCATTCGGACCTGTATGGCAACAAACAGTCGTCTGCATTTGATCGAGCCTCTTGGCTTTTCTTTGGATGAAAAACATTTGCGTCGAAGCGGAATGGACTATATTAAAGAGGCGGATATTCATATTCATCCGAATTGGGATGCGTTCTTGCAGGAAAATCCCAATGCTTCAATGTATTTTATGACTCGTTACGGAAAGAGGGCACCTTCGGATTTTGATTTTAAAAAAGAAGAAGGAGATATTTATTTAGTTCTTGGAAAGGAAAGCACAGGAATCGATAAGCATATTTTACAAGGGCATTTAGATCGTTGTATGCGTTTGCCGATGGTTGCCAACGCTCGATCGCTAAATTTATCCAATTGTGCAGCAATCATTGTTTATGAGGTGCTGCGTCAGCTTGGATATCCGGGATTAAGCGGACATGAAGAATTGAAGGGAGAAGATTTTCTTGAAACTTATCAAGGAAATTGATCGACTGTTTGATACATTCGAAAAACGGATTGTCTGGATCGAAATGATCTTGCTGTCATGGTGGATGTGGCAGTATGTATGGTTGTTTATGATGATGGTTGTTTTGCTTGGGGTCAAAGATGAAACGAGCCTGCTTTCGTTTTACGAAGCAATTCAAACTTACAATGTGTCTTTGTTTGCTCGAATCGCTTTTTCCGTTATGAACTATCGTTCGATACTGAACGCTTTTTCAATGATTGATCTTCTTTTTGTTTTTGTGAGCTTATATATGATTGGTGCAATGAGAAAGAAAACGATGTTTGCGTTGGGGGCAATCACTGTGACTTTAATTATCTGGATCGGACTTTGCATGATGATTGGGTTGCGATCAAGTACGCTTACAGCTCTTTTTTCTTTGCTGCATATTTTGTCTATAGGTGGCGCTCTTTTTTGTGGATGTTTCATCATTTTCGGATTATTTATATTAGTTAAACTTATATTTTTGGTTTAAAAATGATAAAAAAATGTCTAAGAAACGAGAACAAGATTAGCAATTTGACAATTTTTGTAAAAATCACACATTTTCACGCATTTATACAAAAAAAGCTTTATATAAAGAGATAAATTAATAATTAACATTAATAATCACAAGAAAATAACATAATTTACCCAAGTTAATTTTGCAAGTTTTCAAAATTCGTGTTAACCTAACCGTGTTGTAGCGAAGAGGTATAAGAAATGAATTTTATTGAAAAACACAGTAAATTATTGGCAGTAGCCTTATGCTTATGTGCTTCAGGTCCAGTTCTTTCTACCGTACATGCATACGAAACCCAACCAGGATGGCACGGTGAAGATGCAGATCGTTATTATGTGTTAGAATCAAATCGTCAACGTGCGACTGGTCTAACTGAAATTGATGGCGACGTCTATTACTTTAATGGACAAGGTGAAATGCAGTTCGGATGGCAAAATGTTTCCAATGCAACATATTATTTTGGAAAAGACGGGTCAGCTGAAACTGGAGAAACAACCATTCAAGGAACGACTTATAACTTCCAAACACAAGGTGGTCTTGTGCAAGGATGGTCGGAAGATGGTAAAAACTACTATGATGATCAAGGATTCAAAGTAGCGAACCAATGGATCGACCATGATGGAGTGAAGTACTACTTTGATGAAAACGGCGATGCCGTAAAAGGTTGGAAGGACATTGACGGAAACCGTTACTACTTTGATGAAAACGGTGCGATGGTCATGGGTACGTTTGAAGTTGATGGTCAAACGTATGTTACAGGTGACGATGGCGTATTCCGTACAGGATGGCAAGAAGTTGACGGCACAAAACAATATTTTGACGCAAACGGAAACCAAATCAAAGATACATTCCATGATATCGACGGCACAAACTATGCATTCGATGAAAATGGTAATTTAATGACAAATACATCGAAAGATGGATTTACAATTGACGCAAATGGTGTGGTTGCTGCACCGGAAGTTGAAGAAACGGAAGTTCCTGCAGAAAATACAACTACAGAAACTACAACACCTGTGGAAACTCCAACTCAACCGGAAGTAGAGCAACCTGTAGAAACACCAGTTCAACCAGAAGTTGAACAACCAGTGGAAACACCGGTTCAACCAGAAGTTGAACAACCAGTGGAAACACCGGTTCAACCAGAAGTTGAACAACCTGTAGAGACTCCAACTCAACCGGAAGTTCAACAGCCTGTAGAAACTCCAGTTCAACCAGAAGTTCAACAACCTGTTGTGGATACGGGAAAAGCGCAAATGATCGCAAATGCGGCATTGGCACAAGTTGGACGTACACAAGACTGTACAATGCTTGCGACAAACGCATTGGCTGCTGTTGGAATTAATTTCCACGGATGGCCTGAAGATTATGCAGCTCTTGGATCTTGGACAAGCAATCCAGTACCTGGTGATTTGATCATCTATGCAGGACACATTGCGGTATATATCGGAAATGGACAAGCTGTACATGGTGGATGGCTTGGTAACCAGACAGTTGTATCGACTGTTGAATGTACGAATGCGTTAATTGGATATATCCACGTAGCGTAACAAACTGTAATAAAAAGTCTTCGTTTGAAGGCTTTTTTTTTGGTTTTGATGATATAATGAACCATAACTAATGAATAGTTAAATGAAATAGGAGGAATCAAACGAATATGCAGCAGATTCAAACAAAAAAATTCAGTGATGTCAGTGTTCTTGTTCGTACGCTCCTGCCTTTAAATCGCGATACGATCACGAAATATAATGTTTTGATTTTTATGCTTAAAGCAAAAACAAAAGCATTTGATACAAAACAAAAGTTATCTATTGCATTGAACCACGCTTATGGTATGCGTGTTTCTTATGGGCTCACAGGATATGGAAAACAAATTGCTCTTGATGCAAGATTTCAATATCTTCGGCCGGATTTGATCAATGCACCACATTATGTGGATGAAGTTGTGAAAATCATGGACGAAATTTTATATCATCCTCTTCTTGATGAACGATCGTTTGAAGAAGCGAAATATTTATTATCCAGAAGGTTGATGCGGCAAGATGAAGATCCCGACACCTTGGCTTTGAAGTTGGCTCTTTCCTTAGTGGATGAAGATCACGATATTGCGATCCCGATCCAAGGGTACTTAAAAGATCTTGAATCCATACGATTTGAAGAGATCCTTTCATTATATGAGCAGTGGAAACAAGTTCCGAGAATTGTGTATTGCTGTGGGATACCGGACCCTAAAATCGATCAGTTTTTAAATTCTATCCCTCAATCATCGATTGTGCCGCTCGAACAATCTCTTATCCCGCAAAGTGATCCTTCTTTTGAATTTTTGCAAAAACGCATTTCCCAAACATCGATTGTTCAAGTCTATGCGACAAATACTTCGATCACTTCTGAAAATTATTATCCTTTGCTGGTCTTGAATTCCATATTAGGTCAAGGACCGGTGTCTTTGCTTTTTGAAAATGTTCGGGAACAACGGAGTTTATGCTATTCGATTTCTTCATCCTTGATCCGTTTTGACGGTGCTTTATTGATCAGTACAGGGACTTCTGCGAGCCATCTCGATGAATGTTTACGCTTGATCGATGAGCAAATCCAAACGTGTATTCAAGGAAATTTCAGCGATGAAGAAATGGAAATTGCCAAAATGGATTTGATTGACATGTTTAGGCGGCAGCAAGACCGTCCGTGGTCAATGATCGAGCAAGATTTCCTTGATACGTTGCTGAAGAGGGAAGATTCGCTTCAGGAACGGATTCGGTTTATCAAGAAAATCGATCGACAAGCGATTTGCAAGGTTGCAAGTCAACTGCATCTTGTTTCAATGGCTGTGATCAAGGAGGAAGAGTGAGGTCAATCACCCATAATCTAAAGAGTAATGGGCTTGCAAAAGTCCATATTTGATAAAGTACAATATCAAAATAACGAATATTTCATATTCGGAAGAAGAAAGACAGGATATTTTGACATACGTACATTAACAGGTGTAAAAGTAAAGAATGGCAGCATAAGCTGCAAAAAACTCAAGTTATTGGAAAAATCCAAAAAATACCTGACAGAAACAAGATGACAAACAACATAACAAAAATATTAAAGAAAGGAAAAGACCACTCCTATATGGTTTTCCGTGGTTAAAATTATTATGAATATCGAAATTCAAAAGAAAACATTAAAGAACAATGTTCGAGTCATCCTTATCCGTAAACCGGACTATGTGCAATCGTTCTTTTTATGTGGATTTGGGACAGGAGGATTTAATGTTCTGGAAAAAGTCGGCAATCAATGGATCGAAAATCCGACAGGCTGTGCTCATTTTTTAGAACATCAAATGTTTCGATATAAAAATGAAGATGTGACAGATCTTTTTGCACGTCTGCAATCGCAGACCAACGCTTTTACGTCGTACAGTGAAACAGCTTATTATTTTTCGACAACCGCTTCGATCGAAGAACCGTTAAAGCTTTTGCTTGATTTTGTTCAGGATCTTAATATCACCCAAGAAACAGTGGAAAAAGAAAAAGGGATTATTTTAAGTGAATATGCAATTTATGATCAAAACCCTGATTTTCGTTTGATCAAAGAATTGTACGTTTCCATGTATAAAAATTACCCTTTAAAAATTGATATTTTAGGAACTGAAGAAGATATTTCTCGAATGAGTGTGGAACAACTTCGCGCATTTTATATGCGAAATTACGATCCAAGCGAGATGGTCTTGGTCGGGATTACAGGATTGCCGCTCGAACCTATCTTTGATTTGATTGAGAAGCATGAAGAAAATTATCCGATGCAGATCAAAGAGAAGAGCAGACGACAATTTTTAGAAGAACCGAAAGAAATCGTAAGAAAAACTTTTTCTATGGATATGGATGTCGCGATGCCATATATCGGATTGGGTTATAAGCTTCATGGATATCCAAAAGTTGAAGAGTGTCTAAAAGTCGATGTTGCGGTTGCTTTATGGCTTGATTGTGTATTCAACCCGTTAAATCCGAATTATCAAACTTGGCTGGATGATCAAATCATTTCTCAAGTTTGTGGTGCAGAATCGGATTTTACGAAAGATCACGGATATATTATCTTTTACGCACAAACCGAAAAAATCGAAGAATTTAAGAAAATCATCGGGAAAATTGCTGCGAATTCATTTTTTGTTGATAAAGAAGCATTTGAAAGTGTAAAGATTCAATCGATTGCGCGCAATTTGCGTTCGCTGGATCACTTTGAGTCTTTAGCAATTGAAAATATGAGAGCCGAATTGGAAGGCTATGATTATTTTCAAGCTCTTCGGATCGTAGAACAGCTCACATTTGAAGATGTGATGAAGATCGTTGATTCACTTGATTTTTCGCAAGTCGCGGAAGTTGTGATCAACCCGGAAAATAAAGAAGAATAAGACGATGTTTATATCCGTTTTATTCTTTTTTTACACGTTCTCTTTCCGTAATCTCATGCTTTGGAAGCGGTTACCACACTATCGACGGTAGATATTGATTAAATTCGATTGAAAATAACCAAGCTCATTGCATATTTTCTTGGACCATCATAAAATAAAAAAAGAATTACTATTGAGGTCCGAAAGGGCCTTTTTTGCTACAATGTTTTTTGCAGTAAAGGAGTTAAAAACGTGAAAACGGAATATACATTGAAAGTATATCCAAAAGGTTTAGGACGAAGTGTATATCGTCTAATTGAGATTTGCGGAAGAGAATCTTTGGATACGCTAGCGAAAAGCATATTAAACAGTTATCGATTTAATTCGAGCCAAAATTACGAATATGAACACAACAAAGAGTGCTTCGGAAAAGAGAAAGCACGATTTTTATCAATATACGAGATTGATTTGAATATACCGCTTATTTTAATTGTCGGAATCAATCAAGAATGGAAATTTGTGATTCGAAAACAAAAATTAAGATTAATTGACGAGTATGTTGAACCGCACATTATCAAAGCAAGAGGTGATCTTTTTCCTTTTGTGTTTGATCGAGAATCAGGTACCTTTTGAAGTGAACTCAATGAATTGAATTGGATACCATAAAAATTTGTTTCAAAGAAAGGATCGATTCCTGTATTCGACAGGAGTCGATCCTTTTAATTTTTGTTATTGATTGTTATCATTTAGAATTATCAGGGATCTTCGGATAATCTCCTTTTATAAATTGATATATAGAAAAAATAATATATCTTTTTTAAGTTGATATCCATTATTTATCTGTTATAATGCTTTTGTTGAATTTTAAATAATTGAAGTTAATGAATTCTTTTAAATTTGCATTCAGCACTTTCTCTTATATTATCAATTTTAGTTTTACGAATTTTTAATCTCCGATTATTGATTTTTCTTCCAAAATCAGAGAGAAGAATATCCTGATTTTTAAACGATACGTGCTTATTTCCTTCCATTCTTTCTTGCTTAAATCCCGAAATTTTAACAGTATATGATTTATAAATTTTCTTTATTCTTAATTTCAAAGATTTTTCTTTTTTGAGTAAAATTTATATTGAGATTCGGCTTTCGCTGTTAATTTCCTTTGATAAATATTATTTAAAATAATTATAATTTTTTGGATATATATAACAATTGCAGATTAAATGAGCCATCTCTATCTGATAAATGTTTTTGTTTGGTAAAAACAATCGAAAAAAACTGATATTATAAAAGTAAAAAATATATTGATTTATTTTATAAAAATACATATTATTTTGGAATATAGAAATGGCTTGTATTAAGAGAATATGGGGATTTAATGTAATAGTCAGTTAAGTATAATTGACTGTATTCGAAAATGAATATAAAATTTTCGATGAAAGAATATTATTTTACGGGAGTAAAACGAGGGATAAGCTATGCCTAAAACAAAAGAACAGATCTCATACAATATGAAGCAGATAAAAAACAAAGATTCGAAAATAGAAATTTTATTAAGACAAGAATTGTGGAAAAGAGGATTGCGGTACAGAAAAAATACCAATAAAGTATTCGGTCATCCTGATATTGCGTTTATAGGAAAGAAGGTTGCTGTATTTTGTGATAGTGAGTTTTGGCATGGATTCAATTGGGAAGAAAAGAAAAAAGAAATAAAATCCAATCGGGAATTTTGGATCAAAAAAATAGAAAGAAATATGCAACGGGATATAGAAGTTAATGAACAGTTAAAAAAAGATGGTTGGACGGTTCTTCGCTTTTGGGGAAAAGATATAAAAAAAGATACAAAGAAATGTGCGGATATTATTGAGAAAGAGGTAAAAAAATGAATAAACTGAAATCAATTGACTTATTTGCCGGTATCGGAGGAATTCGGTTAGGTTTTAATAAGGCATTTAAGGAAAATATAGAAACGGTTTTTGTGAGCGAATGGGATAAATATGCTCAAAAAACCTATTCATTAAATTTTGATGATAAATTCGATATAGCCGGAGACATTACCGAAATCAAGGAAAATGATATTCCTCAATTTGATATATGTTTAGCGGGGTTCCCTTGCCAGGCGTTTTCAATGGCCGGAAAAAGAATGGGTTTCGAAGATGATTACAAAGGAATGTGCAGAGGGACATTGTTTCAAGATGTAGTGCGAATATGCGACTATCATCAACCGAAAGTGATTTTCTGCGAAAATGTAAAAGGATTGACAGTTCATGATCATGGAAGGACGTTTAAAGTCATTGTAAAAGCTTTTGAACAAATAGGCTACAAAGTGTACAGTAAAATTCTTAACAGTAAAAATTTCGATGTGCCCCAAAACAGAGAGAGAATATACATTGTGTGTTTCAGAAAAGATATTGATTCATCTTCATTTAGATTTCCCGAAGAAACGAATGGCAATAAGAGTATAAAAGATATACTTGAAGAAGCGCCGATTTCTTCGAAATATTACTTAAGCGATGTGTACATGGAGACTCTAAAAAAACATAAATCCAGACATGAATCGAAAGGAAACGGTTTCGGATACGTAATAAGATCTATAGACGGAATCGCAGGTGCGATTGTATGCGGAGGAATGGGAAGAGAAAGAAATCTGATTATCGATCACAGAGAGCATAGTATGGTACCTGTGACACATATTAAAGGTGCAATCAATAAAGAAGATATTCGAAAAATGACCCCTCGCGAATGGGCAAGACTTCAGGGATTTCCCGATACATATAAATTGGAATTATCCGATACTCATTTATATAAGCAACTTGGGAACAGTGTAACGGTAAATGTTATCGAAGCAATAGCAAAACAAATAAAGGAGGTACTTGATAATGCCTAAATTATCAGGCAATAAAGGCGAATGGAGCGAAATATATGCTTTTCTTCGTTTATTGGAAATAAAGAAATTATATGCGGCAGATGCCGAACTTGAAAAGATAAACGGAACATTTTATGAGATTATAAACATTATAAGAAACGAGCCTATTGGGAAACTGGAATTCAGAATCGATAAAGTAAATGACATAATATCGGTTTTCAATTCCGCAAATGAAACTGCACTATTAACTCTTCCTTGTTCTAAATTTAAGGAAGCGGCCGATAAATTATATGAAGGAATTATCAGTGCTAAAGCACGTTCTTTCGAAATACCTGACACAGAAGAATTTCTTAAATCATTGCATATCGCTACAATTAAAGCTAAGTCCGCAGATAAAGCCGATATTCGTATGAAAATTCACGATATAAATACTGGGTACGAAACAGTTCAGGGATTCAGCGTAAAATCAAGACTCGGAAGTCCGTCCACTCTTATCAATGCAGGAAAAACAACTAATTTTATTTTTGAAGTAACCGGAAATATCAACGAATCGATTGCGGACAAGTTCAATGACAAGGCGATAAAGAAATTTCGGGATAAATTCGAGGTCCTCAAAAAAACGGATGCGATATAAAATACAGCGGTATGGAAAACAGTATATTCGAAAGCAATTTACAATTAATTGATGGGGATTTGCCGAAAATCTGTGCCCATATGCTTAAAAAATATTATTCTTCGGGAATAAACACAGTAAGAGATTCTTTGAAAACTTTAATCTCTTCTAATCCGCTTGATTATAATCTTTCAAGCGGACATCCGTTTTATGAATATAAATTTAAAAAACTTCTTGCTGAGTGTGCGTTAGGCATGTTGCCGTCCAAAGTATGGAATGGTACAGTTGATGCAACAGGAGGATATATTATCGTTAAGGAAAACGGAGAAGTTTTGTGTTATCACTTATTTAACAGAAATGAATTTGAAGTGTATTTAATAAATAATACAAAATTTGATACACCGAGTGCCACTCGTCATGATTTCGGATACATATATAGAGATGAAGAAAACGGAAAATATTATATAAAATTAAATTTACAGGTTAGGTTTATAAAATGACAAAGCCGAAAATATGCAGTTTATTTTCCGGAATCGGCGGGATCGATTTGGCATTTGAACAGGCTGGGTTTAAAGTAGTATGGGCTAATGAATTCGATAATGATGCCGCTGCCACATATCAATATAATTTTCCTGAAACTTTCCTTTCAAATAGTGATATAAGAAAAGTCGATTCTTCGGATATTCCGGATTTTGACGTATTGATTGCAGGGTTTCCATGCCAGCCTTTTTCGATTTGCGGATCCCAAAAAGGTTTTTCCGATGAAAGAGGAAATCTTTTTTTCCAAATCATGAGAATCGTAGATGAAAAGAAACCAAAAATTCTATTTCTTGAAAATGTGGCAAATCTTAAAGAACATGATCATGGAAGAACGTTTAACGTGATTCAAGAAGAAATCTCGAAAAGAGGATATTGTTTTCGTTATATGATTGCTGATGCATGCAATTACGGAATTCCGCAACATAGAACAAGAATATATATTGTAGCTTTCGATAATTTTGAAATCGGCAGTAAATTTAAATTTCCCGAAAATAAAATATTGCAAAAAAGAATTTTCGATATTATCGATAGGTCTGTAAAATCGGATAATAAATTTTATCTTGATAATCAGTCAATTCAATATCGAAAAATGAAATCCAGTATCACAGATGAAGAGCAAATATACAGATTTTCCGATTATGGAATACAAAGAAGCAAAAACGGAATATCTTTTACTTTAAAAGCAAATATGGGAACTTGGAATGATCGGGTTCCGATTATTAAAGACCATTTCGGTATAAGAACAATCACACCGAATGAATGTCTTGCTTTACAAGGTTTTCCTATATCGTATAGTTTTCCTGATATTCCGATAAAGAGTATGTATAAGCAATGCGGAAATACGGTCGTAGTGCCGATAGTCACACAAATTGCCTCGCAAATCAAAAAATCAATGATTGATTATAAATAGTGATTTTAAATTCAAACAGAGATCGAATATCAATTGGAAATACCGATCCGGCAGGATATTTATGATTATATTACGAATTAGGGGTGGAAAATGAAAAAAGAAATCAATGTTGTAGCAGCCATCATCAAAGAGGGAAACAAAATCTTTGCTGCTCAAAGAGGGTATGGAGAATTTAAAGATGGCTGGGAATTTCCCGGAGGTAAAGTTGAAAAGAAAGAGTCGCTCGAAGAAGCGCTTATTCGTGAAATTTGCGAAGAACTACATGTCCTGATTAAAATCGATCGATATTTTGATCATGTCGATTATGAATATCCTTCATTTATTTTACATATGGATTGCTTTTTATGTTCGCTTCAAAAAGGAAAAATCAAAATCGATGTCCATGAGGCTTATCGCTGGCTTGATCAAGCGCAATTGGATCAAGTGGAATGGCTGCCAGCTGACATTCAAGTAGTGGAGAAATTGAAAAATGCAGATCTTATGGGATGAGAAAGCATGGGAAGACTATGTGTATTGGGAGTTTCAAGACAAGAAAACGCTGAAGCGGATCAATGAATTGATCCAAGATATTAAACGTTCTTCTTATGAAGGAATCGGAAAGCCGGAACAGTTAAGAGAAGATTTTGAAGGATTTTGGAGCCGAAGAATCGATGAAAGAAACCGTCTTGTTTATCAGATGGATGAAAATGGAATCCTATATATTCTATCTTGTCGAGGGCACTATATAAAAGAAAAGTCGTTGGAGTAACGACTTTTCTTTACAAATTATTTTTTGCTTTGAATTCAGCGACTTCTTCATCTGTAATGTCTTTCTTTCCTTTGATGAAGTAATCGTCTTTCATTTTTTCTTCATCGGTCTTGTTTTGAGATAAATCGACTTTGCCGTTGAATACACCATAAACTTTAAATACGAATCCATCCCCGTGTTTTTTCTTAATCGCATTTTTGATCATTGCGATATTTTCATCTTGAGTCTGATCATTGTCAACATATAAAAAGCAATTTTGTTTTACTGTCTTGATCTCATAAACATTAGGAAGAGTCAATGCTGTTTTTTTCAACATTTTTGTAAGTGGAGTTGATAATACGATAACCATAATTAAAATACCTTCTTTCTATAAAAGCAATCTTTTTATCGACTTTATTGTAACCGAAAATTTGTTGAATTCAAAGCATAAAAATAGAAGGAATTCTTTGATTTTGCTATGATTTTTGCGGAGGATGAATGTATGGCACAACAAAAAACAGGACAGTGGGTAAAAGAACTCCTTAAAGAAAATGGGATGAGCAAAAAGGATCTCTGTGAACAAACAGGATTGTCTGAAAAAGTCGTGGATCGTCTTTTAAATGAAAATGAGGCGAATGAACAAACATGGAATGTCATCTTAACGCAGCTGAATACGTATCCTGCTTTGGATTATCCGGCAGAATCGATTTTGGAAGATCTTCAAAATGATATGAATCAACTTGGACCGGAAGCAGAATGTGCCGTATATTACGGGGTCAATGATGGAAATCTGATCTTTACGGATTATAAGCTTCCGGGACAGCATGATCATGGAGCGAACGAACCGATTGATCGATTATCGACGATTCATATTACGCTTGAAGAGGCGTATGAATTGTTCGAAAAACAAAACATGACCCTATAAGCAAGAAGTAGAAGGAACGAGTATGGATATCGATCATTTAGTAGAAGAGTCAAACATTAAAAATGAAATTCTTGTGGATGTGCGAACACCAGAAGAATATACCGGCGGACACATTCCGGGAGCAATTAATATTCCGTTGAATGAATGTTCAAAAGTGAAGTTGGATCCAGACCAAAAATACAATTTATATTGTCTGAGCGGAAGCCGAGCCAATCTGGCAAAAACGATCCTTAAAGAGAGAGGATTCCATGTAGAAAACATTGGAGCAATCAAAGATTGGGATGGACCGTTGGAGCATTAATGCGCAAGAGCGCATTTTTTTTATAAAAAAAGCATAGCCGAAACTATACTTACAAACGAAAAAGAATACCGATACATGCACAAATTACAATCATCAAGATCGGATGCATCTTTTTATAAAAGGTAGAGATCAAGAACAATACAGCAAAAAAGATAAGATGGATCCACGAAACCGAAGTTAGGGAATACGTGCTTTCCGGAAAAATCATAGTTACAAAAACGCCAAGGCCTGCTGTGGCGATCATTGCCGTAACTGCGGGTCGAAGTCCGTAAAATACATCTTGGACCCAATGGCTTTCTTTAAAGGCTTTTAGAAATTTAGCAACAATGCAGATGACGATGATGCTTGGAGTCACTAATCCGATGGTCGTGATGATTCCGCCAAGAATGTTGTTGCCCATAGCTTGATATCCGACATATGTTGCCATATTGACTCCCATAGCACCGGGAGTTGATTCGGAAACAGCAATCATATTCATGAGATCGTTTGTGGTGAACCAATGATATTTATCCATCATTTCATACAAGAATGGAATGGTTGATAAACCGCCACCTAATGCAAAAAGTCCGGTCTTAAAAAATTCAACGAACAACGTCCATAGCAAGGATAAATTCATGATCGAACCGCCTTTCTTGTTTTATACAATTGAATGAGTACACCGACGATTCCTGAAAGAATGACAATGATAATCGTAGGAACCAATGAAAAGTAAGAACAAATCAAAGCGAATACGAAAATGGCTACTCCAAAAGCATCCTTTACTCCAGATCGAAACATTTTGATGACTGCCTGTAAGATCAACACACACACTGCGATGCGAATTCCGGAAAGCGCATGCTGAACAATTGGCAGATCTGCAAAATTGGTCAACAAAGAAGCGATCAACAAAATGATAAGCAAACTGGGGGCAATGACTCCGGCAGTTGCTACAATCGATCCTAAGACTCCTTTTTGATAATAACCAATAAAGCTTGCGGTATTGACCGCAATGACACCTGGAGTACATTGACCGACCGCAAAAAAGTCAAGCAGTTCATCATCGGTCGCCCATTTTTTCTTTTCCACGACTTCGCTTTGCAACATAGGAAGCATGGCATAACCGCCTCCAAAAGTAAATGCGCCAATTTTGGCAAATGTGATAAACATATCCAAATATATATTCATTATATCCTCTCCAATATTTTTTATTATACGAAACCGGAAAGTATTCATCAACGAGGGGAGTCAAAAAAAGACCTGCTAGCAGGCCTTTCAGACTGTTGACAAATAGAAGTCAGCAGTCTTTTTTTTGTTTATATTAACACTATTATAATGTATAATATTTATAATAATGTTTTAGGAGGTAGATTATGACTTGCCGTTCTTCCGATTCTGTATTAAGTTCTATTCAATTTTTCACTTTTGATCAAGTTATTCCACAGGATCATCTGGTCTATAAGCTGGACCGGGCAATCGATTGGTCAAAGATCGGTCAGCTTGCTCTTCCTCTTTATTCCGATAAAGGCCGTATGGCAGTCAATCCGGTTATTCTTTTTAAGATGTTGGTCATCAATATCGTTTTCGGATATAACTCGATGCGCCGTACCTGCACCGAATGCCAGCTTAATGCCGCTTATCGATGGTTCCTTGGCTTGGGGTTTGATCAGAAGATTCCCAACTACTCTACATGGTGCCAGAACTACAGACGCCGCTATGCAGGTACGGATATTTTCGAACAGATCTTTCAGCTGATTTTGGAATCATGCTTCAAAGAAGGCTACATCCAGCTCGAATCTGTATTTGGCGATTCTACCCATCAGAAAGCGAATGCAAACAAACATCATTATCTGATCGAGCAGATTCAGGTTGCCGAAAAAGCATATACACAACAGCTCAACGATGAGATCAACGAGGACCGGGCGGATCACGGTAAGAAGCCTCTCAAAGAAAAAGAAAATACAGAACTTGGCTTTGAAGAAGCAACAGGAAAAGAAATAAAGGTTCAAGACAGTCATGAAGTGAAGAAAAGCACAGTGGATCCGGATGCAGGACTGTTCCATAAAGGCGAAAAAGAAAAGTGCTTTGCCTACAGCCATTCTATATTCACGGATCGGAACGGCTTCGTTCTGACGGTGGAAACAAAAGCTGGGAATGTGCATGACAGCGTGTCTTTTTTTGACCTTTATGAAAAGCTTCTGAATGGATTCCCTTTTTCGCCGCAGCTGAGCGGACAGATCCAAAATATCGTACTGGATGCCGGATACAAGACACCAGCGATATGCCGGGAAATCCTCAAAAGCGGAAGAAAACCGATCTTGCCGTATAAGAGATCCGCGAGAAAAGAAGGATACCTAAAAAAAAGCGAATTTGTATATGACGAAGAATATGACGAGTATTTATGTCCGGGAGGACATGAACTTTATTATTCGACAACGAACCGAAATGGATACCGAGAATATAAATCGGATCCTGAGAAATGCGCAGAATGTCCGCTGCTTGAACAATGCACACATTCGAAAAACCATCAAAAAGTAATTACCCAGCATGTATGGTGGTCATATGTGGAAAAAGCCGAAGAGATCCGGCATACTCGAGGAACAAAAGAAATTTATTCGAAAAGAAAAGAGAGCGTAGAGAGGACATTTGCAGAAGTAAAAGAAAACAATGGAATGCGATTTACAAGGCTGAGAGGTATGGAGAAAAACAAAGTACAGGCTCTGCTCATTTTTGCGTGCCATAATTTGAAAAAGCTGGCCCTTTGGCAATGGAAAAATAGGAAAATGGCAATCGGAGCATAGTCCGAATGCACCTTATTTACTATAAAAATAAGAAAAAGTATGAATTGGAGTCGTGAAAATAGAAAAATAAAAACGGGCAGCATTCTTACTTCAAGAATACCGCCCGTTTGTCAACAGTCTGAAAGACCTGCTAGCAGGCCTTTAATTATTAAGCGAGAAATAAAGTTCCGACATATGCAAATATGGACATAAGCAGCAGGAAGGCTGCACCATAAGGCAAAATCATAGAAAGCAGTTTAGAATCTTGTCCGTTTCCATCAACCGCTCCAAGAGCGATTGCGATACTTTGCGGAGATAACATCTTTCCGGCAGCAACGCCTAAAGAATTCAAGGCAACGATCCAATATGGATCCAGCTTCAAAGCTTCGGCTGCATTCATCTGCACAGCTCCAAACAGTACTCCCGAACTTGTACCTGATCCGGTAACGAATGTTCCTAGACAGCCAAGCCATGGAGCAAAGAATGGATAGAAACTTCCTGCCACCATAATGGCGAATGCGGAAATCGATCCGATCATTCCGGAGTAGCCCATGATTTTTGCACAAGCTAAAACAAAACACATTGTCAGTATTGTTGGGACCATTTGTTTAATTGTTGCGACAAATACACTTTTAAATGTTGCAAAATTCGCTTTTTGGATCAGTCCTCCGATAATTCCCGAAAGGAAGATCCATACTCCCGCTGTATTGACCCAAGTGAAGGTAAGGGCGTTTGGATTCTCTCCGCTGTAAACGTATACGGTAGAAGAAAACTGCTCCAAGTAATTATTGATTGGTGGAAGCAATTTGCTCGTAGACAGCAAAAAGATAAAAATGAAAATAAACGGAGACCAGGCAACAAGAGCCTTCTTTAAGGTCAAAGTTTCGCCCTTTTCAATGTGCATTTCATATTGCGGATCCGGTTTTTTCTTGATTGACATCAAAACAGTGACAGCTAATGAGCAGATTGATCCGACAACAACAGCGAGTTCGGCACCGACAAAGTAAGCAATTGCCATTTGCGGAAGGACAAACGACAGGCCGGACATCAGTACGATTGGCCAAATTCCTTTCAAAGCTTTTATTCCTTTTCCAGTTACGATAACGATTAGGAAAGGCACTAAAAGCATAAAAGGTGCCATTTGAAGTGTTGTTGTGAAGGAAAGGTGCGTATTTTCCAAACCTACTAGATTGGCTAGAGTGACTGTGGGGATCCCGATACTTCCAAATGGAGTGGGGACTCCATTGGACATCAAACATACAAGACAAGAAAAGAGTGGGGAAAACCCTAGACCGACAAGCATGCTTGCAGGAATGGCGATTGCGGTACCAAAGCCGGCCATTCCTTCCATAAATCCGCCAAAACACCAGGCAACCAATAAGACAAGGAGGCGTTTGTCACTTGTAACGGAAGTCATCATTTGTTTGATGATATCCATCGCTCCGGTTCTTACAGTTAAATTATAGGTGAATACGGCTGCGATGATCACTACGACAATTGGCCATAGCGCCATCAGGATCCCTTCCAAACCGGCTGTCAACGTTTCCATGAGCGGAAGTTTCCAAATGAGCAGTGCAAAGATGAATGCAACGACCATGGATCCGCATGCTGCTTTCCACGTTGGCCATTTGAGCACGGTAAGGGCGACGATCAACCACAAGATCGGACCAAGGCCGAGTAAAAATAATAAAAAATTCATCATGAGAGAGTTTCTCCTTTCTTTATCAATTATACATAAAAATCGTATTTTCCATGCGGATTTTTATAACATTTTCAATTTTTTTTCTAAACAAAAAACGATAGAATAAGCAAGTAAAATGCTTTATAAATCGTATTTTATCTGCTTTTCGGCGGAGGAGGATTCCATTTTCTTACATTATGGAAAGTTTTTTCAAAATAGTTTGATGAAAGATTCTTATTGATGTATTATAGTGGTACAAAGTGGTAAAAAGTGTCAGAGAGTGGGGTGATGACACGTGTTCATGGGAGAATTTGCACATAACATTGATCGTAAGGGGCGATTGATCTTACCTGCTAAATTTCGCGAGGAACTTGGCGAACGTGTAGTAGTAAACCGTGGACTGGATGGCTGCTTGTATGTGTATACATTGGCTCAATGGCAAATTGTATACGAAAAACTTTCTAAATTACCCACAACAAAAAAAGATGCTCGAAAATATCAGCGGTTGATGCTTTCAAAAGCGTCGGAATGCGAATTAGATGGTCAAGGGCGAATCTTGATCCCAACTAATCTGATAAAAATTGCTGGACTTGAGAAAGAGTGTATGATTGTTGGCGTTGCCAACCATATCGAAATCTGGGCGAAGCCGAAATGGGAACTTATGGAAGAAGATGAGGACGGAAGCTTCGAAGAGATTGCTGAAAGCCTATCGGATTTTATGGAGTTGTAGTTTATGGAACATGTAAGTGTATTATTGAATGAAGCCATTGAGATGCTCGATGTGAAAAAAGATGGAATTTATGTGGATTGTACATTAGGTCGTGGAGGGCATAGCCGCGAAATACTGAAACGTTGCCCCGAAGGACATTTGTATTGCTTTGATCTTGATCAAAATGCGATTCAGGAAAGTACACCACGATTAAAAGAGATCGGATCGAATTTTACTTGTATTCATGCACCGTTTGAACAGCTTGGAACAATCCTCGATCGATACCATATAGATCAAGTAGATGGAATATTAATGGATCTTGGCGTTTCATCACCGCAATTTGATGATGGAGCCCGAGGATTCAGCTATCGTGAAGATGCACGATTGGATATGCGAATGGACCAAGAGGCATCTTTATCGGCATATGAAGTTGTCAATACATACTCTTTAGAGCAATTACAGGAAATATTCAAAGCGTATGGCGAAGAGCCGTTCGCCTATAAAATTGCCAAAGAAATTGTGACAGATCGTGAAATCGCACCCATTCAGACAACATTTCAACTTGTAGATACGATAAAAAAAGCACTCCCAAATGCAGTATTAAAGAAAAAAGGGCATCCTGCAAAACGTGTGTTTCAGGCAATTCGAATTGAAGTCAATCACGAACTCTCCCAATTGCAGACTGTTTTAATTGAGGGGTTAAAACGGTTAAAACCAAAAGGAAGAATGGTCGTGATCACATTCCACTCTTTAGAGGATCGGATTGTGAAAAATGCCTTCAAGGACGTTGCCGTAGCAAAAAAAGTGGATAAGAGAATTCCGCAAATAGGGGTAGAAAAACTAGAATATCATTTATTGACTCGCAAGCCGGTCACGGCTTCTGTTGAAGAACTTAAAAATAATCCGCGCTCTCATAGCGCAAAATTAAGGGGAATCGAACGCAATGAAAACGAGTAAGAAAAAAATAAAAAGAAAAAAGCGATTTCGTTGGACTTTTGAACGTTTTTCGATCTCGGTATTTATTGTGTCGCTGGCTTTCTATTTTGGTACAAAAGTCTGCGTTAGCGCCTATAATATCACGCTTTCGAACACACAACAGCAAATTGAAACAGAAAATATTGCTAAACAAAATGAAGTGGATGAATTGCAAGCCACTGTTCGATCAATGCAGGACAAAAAACAAATGCTCGGTATGCTGGAAGATCAAGTTCAGGATAACCAAAACAACATTTACATCATTGGTGACAATGAATAAAAACCGCGGCATGCGGTTTTTGTTTTTCATATAAATCAGAGATTAGGAAGGACATCTATGAGTGTTAAGCAAACGAACCATAAAATCAGGATTATCTTTATTGTTATGATTTGCGTTTCAAGTGTCATGATCGCAAATATTTTATACACCATGACGACTCATCAACATCTTTGGTCACAGCAAGACGTTCTTGATTCACAAATCAGGAGCTCGATCGTCAATACGACGGTTGAAGCAGATCGAGGAAAAATCTATGATCGCAACGGGAATGTTATTGCGCAAGAAATTCCTGCTTATACGGTTGTTGCCTATTTAGATGATTCTCTTGTTGATGAAAACGGAGATCCCGACTATGTATCGGATCCTCAAAAAACAGCCAAAGCATTGAAGAAAATTTTGCCCGACATTGACGAAAACCAAGTGAAATCGATCTTGAAAAATGCGATTGGAAATGATCTTGTGCAAACAGAACTTGGTGGCGGAACGAAACGTTTGGATAAAGAAGTCATGGAAGAAATTCGCAAAGCGAATATTCCGGGAATCGATTTCGTAGAAGCGACAAAACGCGAATATCCGTCTTCGCCGTTTGCAAGCAACTTGATTGGGTTTGCCGCATATGATGAAGATGAACAGCGTATTGCAGGAAAGATCGGTCTTGAACAGACACTTGATGAATATTTATCGGGTCAGGACGGGCAAGTTCAATATCAGCAGCGTGTCAACGGGAACTTGCTTCCGGGAACATTAAATGTATATAAAGAAGCAGTGGACGGAGATGATGTAATCCTGACTATTGACAGCAATCTTCAATCGATCGTTGAAGCTCAGCTTCAAAAAACGATGACAGAGAATAATGCGATTGATGCATGGGCCATTGTTGTGGAGGTAGAAACAGGAAAGATCCTAGCTTGGGGAAATTATCCGACATTTGATCAAAATCATCCGACCGATATTCCGAATTATTTGAATGATATTACGCAGATGAACTTGGAGCCCGGATCGGTTATGAAACCATTTGTTTATGCCACGGCAATTGATACAGGAGTGTATCCGGAAGGACAATCGTATACAGCTGGATCTTTTACTTATACTCAAGATGATGCCGGAAAAATTATTCGTGTAGCAAACGGAACGAATACGGGATATCCGGTGATCAATGACGCGTTAGGAGAAAACTTCGGGGTCATTACTTTTGAACAAGGTCTGGCGTTTTCTTCCAATATCGCGATTTGCGAATTATTGGCCAATTATGTGAATTACAATCAATTCAGTACGTATTTGGATAAATTCGGCTTTTACGAATATGTCGATATTCCTTATGTAGCCGAAGAAAAAGGAAAGAAAAATATCGAAACGGCTTCCGATTATTTATCGACCGGATTCGGGCAGGCTTCTTCTTTGACTATCTTGCAGCTTGTGCAAGCCTATACAGCAATCTTTAATGACGGAAAGATGATGCGTCCTTATGTGGTTGAGGAAATTGTTAATCCGCATACAGGAGATGTCGTGGAAAAATTTGAGCCGGAAGTGGTTGGCGAACCGATTTCTGCTGAAACTGCAGCCAAGGTACGGGAATTGATGGCCGGTGTCATGGCTGATGGAGCAACAGGGGATCGATTTAAAATAGATGGCGTAGATATTATCGGGAAAACGGGAACCGGTGAAATTTACAATGAAGATACGCATGAATACGATAAGAATGTGTATACTTCTTCGGTTATGGGTGCCGCACCGGGAAACGATCCGAAAATCATGGTATATTGGGGCATGAAATCCGCAAATTATATCGGATATTCGGCAGAACCGTTCCAAACGATTATGCAGGCAGCTTTGATTGCCAATGCGGTCAATGGTACAAGTCAAAATCAGGCACCGGCAGAAGGAGATACATGGGCGACCTACACGATGCCTTCGCTGGTCAATCACTCTTTGGATTATGCGAATTCAAAAATGGGTGATAAAAATGTCAAACTTATCGTGATCGGAGATGGAAACACAGTTATTGATCAGTTCGCAAAAGAAGGGCAGACTGTTTATTCGTATGATCGCGTATTCTTGCTGACAAACGGGAATGAGATCACAATGCCGGACATGACAGGTTGGACTCGAAAAGACATTACAGCTTTTTGGCAATTAACAGGAATCGGGATCCAAACTTCGGGATATGGAAAAGTCACTGCGCAAAATATCGAGGCGGGAACGCCAATTAACACGGATTCAGATGTCCAAGTGACACTCGAATAAGCAAAATATGGTCAATTTTCACAAAAATTTATTATGATAAAACCGGAAATGGCAAAAATCGCCTTAAAAAATGATTCTTTATAGGGTATAATAGACGCGAAGTGCATGAAGGAGATATCAATGAGTAAAAAAGTTTATGCAGCGATCGAGCTGGCTGATCAAGAAGTTCGACTGATCGTCATGGAAATCTTTGAATCGAGATCAAATATTTTGAGAGTTGAACGAGTTGCTTGTTCGGGCATTCAAAACGGAAAGATCCTTGATGAGGCTTCTGTGGTGACGGCAATTCGTGAAGCGACCAAAAGTGCGCAGGCAGCTTTAGGATATCGCATTGAACGGGTGATCTTGATCATTCCGTCAATAAATGTGAAAAGAAATTCTCAACGAGTCCATGTACAAATTGAGGATGGAACAAAAGCGGTGCGGCAATTTCATATTCAGCAAGGATACCAAAAAGCAATCCAGAAAAGGATGGGAGAAGATGTTGAATATGTCAACCCAAATCGAATTACATATCTTGTGAATGGAGAAGAATCGAAAAAACTTCCGAAAGGGGAAGAATGTACGGATTTTTATATGAATGTGGATTTGCTTTATGCAGATAAACAAACCATTTATGAATATGCGAAATGTATTGAGCAAGCGAATCTGGAGATTTTGGATCTTTGCCTGGATGTTTATGCGAGTGGTCAGGAAACAGCAGCCTTACAACAAAGCAGCGATCGGGCGATCGTTCAATTGTCTATTGAAGCTATGCATACATCGCTTGGCTTATTCATGAATGAGAAACTGATGTCGGTCGCTGCAATCGATAAAGGGTTTAATTGGATCATTGAACCGTTGAAAGAAAAATATGGTCTTTCAGATGACATTTGCTATCGATTGCTGCAAAATATCTTTTCAAGCAAGGAAGACGAAAATAGTGATGTGATCGTGTATATCGAACAAAAAGAAGATGTACGTATCGAGATCAGTGCACAAGAGTTGGCTAAAGTCACACTTCCTCGCTTTAAAGAATACATTGCGGAAATCAATGCGGCGTGCGAACCGATCGTGCGAAACGGAAAGACGCGTTTCGTAATTACCGGAAAGGGAAGTAACATCGCTGTTCTCAAGGAATTTGAAGATTCATTTTGTGCGGAAACGATTGTGTACGAAACGTCGACAATCGGAGCAAGAGATGGATCGTTTGTTGCTGATCTTGGAGCTGCTTATGTGTGGCAAGAAACAAACAAGATCCGAAATGACGATCGCATTTCTGTCAACAACAACGAACTCGAAGAAAGCATCGAATCGATCAATCGAAGGTCGAAAGATGGAGAAGGTGGGTTCACAAAAAAGATGAAAAGCGTTATATTAGCGGATAAAGATTAATTACAGGAGGAACCGGAAAAATATGCCAGAATTTAATCAAGTAGCAAATATCAAAGTATTTGGTGTCGGTGGCGGCGGAAGCAATGCGGTCAATCGCATGGTCGCTGATGGTGTCAAAGGTGTGGAATTTTACATTTGTAATACAGATGTTCAAGTAATGAAAAACTCGCCAACGGATAATAAAATTGTCCTTGGTAAAGAAACGACCAAAGGTCTTGGCGCCGGCGGAAATCCTGAATACGGACGTAAAGCTGCCGAAGAATCGGAAAGTGAACTTCGGGATGCGGTCAATGGTGCTGATATGGTCTTTATCACAGCCGGAATGGGTGGAGGTACCGGTACAGGTGCGGCTCCGCTTGTTGCCAAGGTTGCAAAAGAAGAAGGCGCTTTGACAGTTGGTGTCGTAACCCGTCCATTCACTTTTGAAGGGCGTCGTCGTGCAAATAATGCAGCAGAAGGAATCGATGAACTGAAAAAATATGTGGATTCATTGATTATCGTATCGAATGATAACCTGCTGGAAGTGATCGGAAGAAAACCGATCGAAGAAGCATTCCAGGCAGCAGACAATGTTCTTCGCCAAGGTGTCCAAACAATTTCTGACTTGATTGCGGTCCCTGCATTGATCAACCTTGACTTTGCGGATGTTCGCAGTGTAATGCAAAATCAAGGTCGTGCATTGATCGGTATCGGTATGGCTGAAGGAGAAGACAAAGCTGTGGTTGCTGCTGAAAAAGCAATTCAATCTCCGCTTCTGGAAGCGAATATCAACGGCGCGAAGAGTGCGATCATCAATATTACGGGTGGAGACAAAGTATCGTTGTATGATGCACAAAACGCGGTTGCTGTCATTCAAGATGCGGCCGGAGGAGATGTAGACTGCATTTTCGGTATCGCAATCAACGAACAGTTAGGAGATGCGGTTATCGTAACTGTCATCGCGACTGGATTTGAAGAACAAACTCAAAAAACAAGAAAGAAAAGAAGCGATAATCCGCAAGTTCAACTAGCACAATCGTCGCAGGCTTTATTTACTCAACCTACGATCCAGACCCCTGTCAATCCAGGTGTAGTCACTACAGCTGTTGAAGAAACGTCCCAAGACGATCAGATCCCGAATTTCTTCTTTAACCGTTAAAATCAAAAATGAAAATAGCACTGCTTGATGTTGATCTTTTGGAAGAAGAAGTTGTGAAACAGTTTTTTCAGGAGAGGAACATCGCTTGTGCAATCGTTTCCGGAATGAAGCCGGCTTATGATCGAATCGGTTCGACTGATCTTATTTTTCAAGATGAGCTTGCAGTCAACGAATATCGATTTCGATCCGTTCCTTATTCGTTAATTATTTTCGATACGAGGAGCCGTTACTGGAAACGATATTATTTCCATTTGTTTTCGGATGAAGAAACTGATGCGATTTCCGTTTTGGCAGAAAAGATCAATCAGGAGATTGATCGCTTCAATATGCGGAACACGGAATTTGATCAATGAAAGTAGCGAAATTTCTGAAGGGCAAGAAATTTGTCTTGCCCTTTTTCTGTGCTTATTAAAAAAGAATATGTGAAATTGTAAAAACAAGGAATGTTGGAAAGATCTTATGATAAAATTCTGAAATTGAAAGGGACCTTAATACTATGAAAAAGAAAAGAAAATTGCGTAGAGGTTTATTTGTGAAATTACTTGCTCCATGGTTGGTGATTTTTGCGATATTGCTCTCTTTTCAAATTTACAAGCTGAATATCTTGCCTGTTCATTACTTGATCCCGGTTGTAGTGATTCTCGTAGTGCTTGCGTTACTGTTTTTCTTGTTGGCTTATTTCAAAACAAGAAAGTCAGGAATGCGGATATTTGTTACGTTCATGGTCTTTGTCCTCACAGTTGCCTACGGGGCGGCAAATTACTATGTTTATAAGACAGATGAAATGTTTGCGCGAATTGATGATCTTGCCGATAAAATCGTAAATACCGAAACGATTCGAGTGATGAAAGGTTCGTCCATTCAAGATATAAAAGATCTGAATAATGCTACAGTTGGAATTTGTACCGCTCAGGATCAAGATGGAGTCCAGTTAATGGAAACTGCCATCACAAATTCGGGAGTGAAGATCAAAACCCAAAATTATTCTTCAATGGTTGATATGACTGCCGCTCTTTATGGTGGCGAGATCGAGGCAATGATCATGAATGACGGATTTTTAGGGGTCGTTCATGATGTTGAGCCCTATACATTTGTGACTACAGAAACAAGAGTTATTTATCAGGAAATTTTTTATACATCCAGACCGACTGTCAAAGAAGATTCGAAAGATCAAGTCAATGTGACGCAAGAGCCGTTTACAGTACTGATTTCAGGGAACGATACATATGGATCTTTGGGTGAGAATTCAAGAAGTGATGTAAATATGCTTGTTACTGTGAATCCCAAAACAGGAATCGTATTGATGACAAGTATTCCGCGCGATTATTATTTGGAAATGGATTGTCCAAGCGGTTTTGGCTGTGCACAGGGAGAAATGGATAAATTGACTCATACAGGGTTACATGGTGTAGAAACCACAGAAGCGACATTGGAAAAAGCCCTAGATATCAATATCAATTATACGGTACGAGTGAATTTCTCTTCTTTGGTCAATCTTGTAGACGCGTTAGATGGAGTTGATGTGCAAGTAGATAAAGGGCTTGCTGTAGAAACGTTTTATGCCAACGAAACTCTTGAAGGAGTCAAAGAAGGAATGAATCATCTGGACGGAGAAAGGGCATTAGCTTTTGCTCGTGAGCGTCATGCCTATGTGGATGGCGATAATCAACGTGTGCGTAATCAGCAAATTGTTCTTCGCGCGATTATCGATAAAATCACAAGCCCGACAATTTTATTGAATTACGGAAAATTTGTTGATGCGATTGGCGGGGCTTTTGAAACCGATATGCCTTCGAGCCAGATCAAAGATCTGATGCGTTATCAATTGACGATGAATCCACATTGGCAATTCGAAAGCTATTCATTGCGGGGAGAAGGATCCACGGAATATTGTGCTGAATTGGGTACGGCCGCTTATGTTACGATTCCTGATGAATATTCGCTGCAGATCGCAAGAGAAAAATTACAGGCTGTTTTAAAGGGAGAATCTGCGAATTCAATCGAAGATACAGGAGAAACCGCTCCTGCAGGTTCGATTGATCAAACCGAAGAAGACGATTTGAATAATGACTATGATTTCTCGCAAGAAGATCCTGTAGAAGATCCGATCATACCATATGAAAACGAAGATCTTTATAATGAGGATCAATTATACGATCCTCCTCAACAATTTGACGAGGATAGTTCAAACTCCGATGAGGAAGGTTATTATTCTGCAGAGAGCGAATTTTACAATCAAAACTGGACAATGGCAGATGATTAAGATAAGAGTGTCCAAAAGGCACTCTTTTTTATATAATAGAAGATTGAAAGGTACTAAAGGTAAATTATGAATAAAGAGAACGCGATAGAAGTGCGGAATATGTCAAAGCATTTTAAGGTGGAGTATGACAAGGCAAACACATTAAAAGAACGGCTCATTTTTTGGAAAAACAATAACTATGAAATTAAACAAGTTTTGAAAGATATTAGTTTGAATATAAAAAAAGGGGAAACCGTTGCTTTGATCGGCACAAACGGAAGTGGTAAATCTACTCTTTTGAAATTGATGACCAAGATCATTTATCCCAATGAAGGAACAATTGAAACGAATGGAAAGCTTACTTCGCTTCTTGAATTAGGTGCCGGATTCCATCCGGATTTTACCGGAAGGGAAAATATTTACTTTAATGCATCGATCTTTGGATTAACGCATCAGGAAATCGATAAACGAATCGATGAGATTATTGAGTTTTCCGAATTAGGAGAGAATATTGATAATCCAATTCGAACCTATTCTTCGGGTATGTATATGCGATTGGCTTTTTCTGTTGCGATCAATGTGGATGCGGATATTTTGCTGATTGATGAGATCTTAGCAGTTGGAGATCAGCATTTTCAAGATAAGTGTTTTGCGAAACTGGAAGAATTGAAAAACAGCGATAAAACGATCGTGATCGTAACTCATAGTTTGGATGTTGTGAAAAAACTTTGTGATCGGGCCATTTGGATCTATAAGGGTGAATTTCGTTTAGATGGTGATCCGACATATGTGATCGATGAGTATTTGAACCAAGTAGAAAAGGATCATCACGATGAAATCATAACAAAAATCAAAGAAGGAAAACATAAAATAAAAGGCATCGTCTTTATTGATGCACCGAAAAATTTTGCGAAAATTTACCGCACCAATGACGAAATTTCTTTTCATGGCTGGAGCATTACAAACGGAATATCAAATAAATTAGAAATCTTCATGGATGCCCATCATATCAAAAATGTAAGATTCATTCCTCGACCAGATGTATATAATGCTTATGCAGAAGAATATGCTGGATTTTTGAATAAAGATGAAATTGGTTGGGAATTTAAAATTCCGTTTTCAGATATGAAAGATGGAGTTCATCATCTTTTGGTTCGTTTACAAGATCAAAAAGATCATACAATTGAAGAGAAAGAAATTGAATTTACCATTGAGTAGGGAGGATCATTTTGACTTTATTTAAACAATTATATGCTTATCGTGAACTGTTGAAAACAAACATAAAAAAAGATATCAGAGGAAGATATAAAGGATCTTTTCTGGGAATTCTTTGGTCTTTTATCAATCCATTGCTTCAAGTAGTAGTATATTGGATCGTATTTCCGTATTTAATGGGACGAGGTGCAATGGATGGTCAAAATTATTTGATTTATTTGATTACAGGACTTATTCCTTGGACGTTTTTTATGACAGTAGTTGCTCAAGGAACAACCTGCATTAAAGCCAATGAAGGAATCATAAAGAAGGTATACTTTCCAAGAGAAATTCTTCCTATTTCTATGGTGGCTAGTGGATTGGTAAATTTCTTTATTTCTTGTGTAATTATTTTAGTATTTTTGATAGGATCAGGAACAGGAATTTCTTATCACATTGTTCTTGTACCTGTTATTGCGATTGTAGAAGCGACTTTAGCACTGGGGATTGTCTTCATTTTAAGTGCGATTAATGTATATGTTCAAGATGTTGAAAATATTGTGACATTTATTTTAAATATGTTGATGTATGGAACACCGATTATTTATCAATTAAGCCAATTCGGGTCTTCCGGAATTTTATATACATTAATTAAATACAATCCAATGACAATTATTATTGATGCATATCGAAGTGTATTTATGTATCATGAATGGATTAATTGGACAGGTTTAGGAATCGTTTTTTTACTTTCTTTGATTCTTTTAATTATTGGATACTCAATTTTTAAGAAACTGGAAAAAGGATTTGCAGAGCAATTGTAGTAAGGAGATTCAATGAAGAAATTATTTAATTCATATATTGATACTTTTGAATATCATAGCAATTCGATTGAAAATTGTATTCATGTTTCGGGATGGTGTTACTTTAAAAACGGAAAAAATGTAGAATATGTCGTTGAATGCAATGAAGAAGTTAAGCACTATGATATCTTGAAAGTCGATCGTCCGGATGTAGATGTACAGTTTCAGCTGAATACAAAACAAAATCAATTCGGTTTTTATATTAAAGTAAAACTTGATCAAAAAAACTCATTGACCGATTTTGTATTAAAAGCAAAGTGCGAAAATGAAATTCAGGAAATTTTACGATTGAATAAATCGCAAATAAAGAAAAGAGAAAATAATTCTATTTTTTATTATTCCATTGATGAATTTAAGACGAATGATAATATGTGTTTCGTGACCGGATACGTATTTGCGGAAGGAAGCGATGCCCCAATTGAAATTGAAGTGCTGGATTATCAAAAAAAGCATATAGAGGCAAAAGTGGACCGGATTGTCCGCAAAGATGTGATGAAAGTTTATAAAGCAGATAATCAAAATGAAAAAATCGGTTTTAGAGCGGAATTTTCAGCAAAAGAAAAAAATCCTTACTATTTAAGATTTAAGCTTGGTCAAGAAGAATTGGAAGTTCCTGCCGAAATTACTCTTTCTTTTTCCCAATTAACGAAATCTTATATAAAATCAGTAAATCCGGAACGAATGAAAAATGCAATTCGCTATTTACGAAAGAATGGAGTTCGACGATTTATTCATCGGGTAAAGTTGGGGCCTATGGATGAAATAAAACTTACTTATGATGAATGGTTTAAATTCATGAGTCCGGATGAAAAAGAATTAGAGAATCAAAAATCAGAAAAATTCAAGTATGAACCTAAAATCAGTTTGATTGTCGCCACTTACAATACTCCAAAAAAATATTTGGAAGAAATGATCAAGTCTGTTTTAGCCCAAACGTATTCCAACTGGGAACTTTGTATTGCTGATGGCAGCACGAATGAAGATGTTAAGAAATATATAGAAAAAAATATTCAAGAAAATCGTATAAAATTTAAAAAATTGGATAAGAATTATGGTATTGCAGATAACATGAATGCAGCATATGAGATGACATCTGGTGAATTTGTCGGCTTTTTTGATCATGATGATCTATTAACGCCAAATGCTTTGTATGAAGTGGTAAAAAAACTGCAAGATCGAAAAATAGAGATGGTTTACTCTGATGAAGATAAATTTGATACAGATACTAAAAAATTTACTGAACCTCATTTTAAACCGGATTTTAGTATTGATCTCTTAAGATCGGTCAATTATATTTGTCATTTTCTCATTGTGAAAAAATCTCTGATAGAAAAAGTAGGGGCTTTTAATAAAAAGTATGATGGCGCTCAAGACTATGATTTTACTTTAAGAGCCATTGAAAAATTGGAAAATGATCAAATTGCTCATATCCCTATGATTTTGTACCATTGGAGAATGCATTCTTCTTCAACAGCAGCAAATCCCGAAAGTAAACTTTATGCATTTGAAGCGGGTCAACGCGCAATTGAAGATCATTTAAAACGTCAACAAGTTCATGCGCAAGTTAAAATGAGTAAAAACTTGGGAATGTATGATGTATTTTACAAAATAGCAGACGATCCTTTCGTTTCGATTATTATTCCTAATAAGGACCATATCGAAGATCTTTCAAGAGCAATTGAATCCATTCAAGAAAAATCGACATATCGTAATTTTGAATTTATTGTTGTTGAAAATAATAGTGTCGAACCGGAAACTTTCAAATATTATGAAGAAGTTCAAAAAAAATATAAAAATGTAAAAGTCGTGATTTGGAAAGAAGAGTTTAATTATTCGGCAATCAATAATTATGGGGAAACATTCGCACAAGGGGATTATATTTTATTATTAAACAATGATACGGAAATGATCGAACCCAGAAGCATTGAGGATATGCTAGGGATATGTCAACGTAAAGATGTTGGCGCTGTTGGAGCAAGATTGTATTATGAAGACGATACCATTCAGCATGCTGGAGTTATCATTGGGCTTGGTGGAACGGCGGGGCATGCATTCTTGAATATTCCAAAAGAGCAAGGAGGATATTTTAATCGCATATTTGCGAAACAAGATGTAAGTGCTGTCACAGCAGCTTGTCTTATGGTAAAGAAAACCGTATTTGAAGAAGTTGGCGGATTATTTGAAGGGTTAAAAGTTGCTTTTAATGATATTGATTTTTGCTTAAAAATCAGAGAAGCAGGTTATTTAATTGTTTATGATCCACAGGCAGAATTTTATCATTATGAGTCAAAATCCAGAGGTATGGAAGATACACCAGAGAAAGTTGCACGTTTTAATCGTGAAATCGAAACATTAACGAACCGATGGGATCAAATCTTTGATAAAGGCGATCCATATTATAATCCGAATTTATCACTTTTAATGGATAGCTATACAATTAAAATGCCAGAAGAAATGAAGGTAGAACAATCAAAAAAGATGGAAAAGAAAAAACAAAAAGCAAATAATTAATTTATTGCTTCGGGATATTTGAGGAATAATTTAAGTATGAAAATAAGAAAAAGAATAAATGATTCTTTAGTAACTGCTCACATAGATGAAATTACATTTCATTTAAGCGAAATAGAGAAGGTAATTTATATTCGCGGATGGAGTTTTTCAAACACAAAAAAGAATAGTAAATATTCGGTAGAAATAAATGGGGTAAATTATATTCCTCAAATGAAGTGGAAGAAAAGAGAAGATGTCATTCAAGCTTTCCAAAGACCCCCTCAATCAGAAGAAGGTTTTGAATTATATATTTATTATACAAAAGAATCAGTAATTGAAAATTTTAAATTAATAGCTTCTAATTTAATTGAACAACAAATCATTTTAAATTTAAATGATAAAGAGATTAGTCAGTTAGTGAAGAAAAAATCTTTTACTTGGGGGATTGATCAATGTATTCAAAGCAATTTTCATTATTATATTGAAGGATTTGCTTATAGTGGATTAAACCATTTTCCTACGATTCAAGTTTTAAATAAACAAAAACAAAGAATTGATTATAAAATGGATCGATATTCTAGATTAGATATTTGTGATCTACATCATTTACCAGAAAATACAGAAACATTAGGTTTTAAGTTATTTGTTTGTTCTGATGAAAACCAATTCGATTTAGAATTAACTTATGATGGAAAAAAAGAAATAATTCCTTTTTGTATTGATTCAAAGAACAAAAAGGTTGAAAATCCTTCTTTGGATTTATATGATTTCTGGTTTCGATTCAATAGGATTTCGTCTATTGAATTAGAACAACAAAAAAAATCTCGATTTGTTTATAATCCAAAAATCAGTATAGTAGTATCATTATACAATACGCCGATAAAATATTTAAAAAAGATGATTTCTACTGTACAAGAACAAAGCTATACGAATTGGGAATTATGTATAGCCGATGGAAGTGAAAATGATATATCGGAAAAATATATAAAAAAGGAATATAAATGCGATTCCCGTATTCATTATAAAAGGCTAAAAAACAATTATGGTATAGCCGAAAACACAAATGAAGCGATCCGATTAAGTACCGGAGATTATATTGGCTTTTATGATCATGATGACTTTTTGGAGAAAAATGCTTTATTTGAAATTGTGAAAGTGCTTCAAGGTAATTTTTACGATGTAATTTATACAGATGAAGATAAATATGATGATGCGACGAAAACATTTTGTGATCCGCATTTTAAGCCTGACTTTAATTACAATTTGTTTTGTTCTCATAATTATATTACTCATTTTTTTGTGGTCAGAAAAGAAATATTAGATAAAACTCAAGGATTGAAAAAAGAATATGATGGAGCGCAAGACTATGATTTAATGTTCCGAATTTTTGAAATCACAAAAAATATTTATCATTTGCCAAAAATTCTTTACCATTGGAGAATGCATTCTTCTTCAACAGCATTGGATCCGGAAAGTAAAATATATTGCTATGAAGCCGGAAAACGAGCAATTGAAGATCACTATAAAAGAAAAAAAATAAACGCGAAAGTAAAAATGCTTCCCAAACCTTATTTTGGCTGTTATGAAACGATATATGAGGTTTCTTATAAAGAGCCATTGGTATCGGTTATTATTTTTGATACCAATTCTGAACAATTACAACAAACCATAAAATCGATCGAAAAAAATGCAGGATATAAGAATCTTGAAATATGGGTAATTTCCAATCAGGAAGAATACCTTTTTGAGAAAGATTCAAAAATTGAAGAATTGAAAATTAAATATGAAAACAAAGAAAATAATTTGTTTAATTTATGTGCATCTAAAGTAAATGGTGAATATATTCTATTTTTAGAAAGCGGAATGATTTTGTTAGAAAATAATTTTATTGAAAAATCTTTAGGAATTTTTCAACAAAAAAATGTAGGAATTGTCGGTTCAAAATTAATTCAAAAGAATCAGTCCATTTTAGAAACAAATTATTATATAAGTCAGACCGGCTTAATTCTTTTGGCAAATCAAGGCATTCCGTTAGATTCTCCGGGATATATGATGAGAGCGCAAATCACTGCAAATTACAGTGCTTTAAGTTCTTGGGGAATGATAATAGAAAAATCGCTTTTTTTAGAGGTTGGCGGCTTTGAGGATTATGATAGTTTCATCTATAGAAGTGCTGATTTATGTTTAAAAGTACGTAAAAGAGGATATAAAATAGTGTATAATCCATTTTTAAGGTGGGAAGCACTAAATGTATCCTTATCAGAAATTGCATATGAGTTAAAAAAAGAGGAGCCTTTTTATAAGAAATGGAAAAAGGAAATTGAAAAAGGTGATCCGTATTATAATGTAAATTTTGCGCAAGAAGGTCAAACATATACTCTTAAAGGATGGTCAAAGGTAATGTTGAATTATAACTTAGAAGGAGAGAAGATATGAAGTCAGATGATAAAAAAATAAAGATGTACAGAATGATGACATTGTTGCTGTCTGTAGGAATAATAGCAATGGCTATATGGTTTATTTATCAAATCCAAGCTTTACAAGTCCTGCCATCCCATCTTTTAATTCCAATTTGCATCGCGATTTGTTTAATTGCTCTGATCTTCATTGCCTTATGGAACTATTATCAGCACTTAACGTGGGCAAAGGTCTTGCTGAGCATTGTGAATATTTCTATGCTGATCGTATTTTCGGTTGGAAATTTCTATCTTTATAAGACGCACAACACTTTACAAGTTGTTACCACCCAGCAAAAAGAAGTAAAAAATACAATTTCGCTATTGGTAAAAAACGATAGTGAAATTGAAAATATCCATGATCTGAATGAAAAGAGAGTAGGTAGATTAAGTTCGATTGATACAGTCGGAACAACCCAAATGCTATCTCATCTTCAAGAACAGTACGGCGTTGATACTGAATCGCTGCTTCCTTTTGAAATTGTTAGCTTTGACAGTGTGGAAAAAGAAGTAGAAGCTCTCTATAACGATGAAGTACAGGCAATTATCCTAAACGAAAGTTATCGCACCAATGTCCTTGAATACGAGCCTTATGCAAACTTTAACAATGAAGTTCGCAGCATTGATGAAGTTATATATTATACGAAAATCGATAACGATGCGCTTGCTGTTCCTGAAATTACGAAAAACTCGTTTAATATTTTAATTTCAGGAAACGATACATATGGAGATGTAGGAGAACTTTCTCGTTCTGATGTGAATATGGTTGTGACCGTAAATCCGGAAACAAAAACAGTTTTGCTTACATCAATACCACGAGATTCTTATGTGGAATTTGTTTGCGATGAACAAGATGCATGCATTGCAGGATCGAACGATAAAATCACCCATACAGGGTTGCACGGAATCAATACGACCAAGAAAACCGTAGAAAATTTATTGGGAATTACGATCAATTATACGTTCCGAGCCAATTTTTCAAGTGTAATGGAAATTGTCGATGCGATCGGAGGAATTGATGTGGAAATTCCGGAAGGAATGGCTGTTGAAACATTTTATGCCAACCATACATTGGAAGGTGTTCATGAAGGAATGAATCACTTGCAAGGAGAAAGAGCGCTTGCGTTTGCCAGAGAGCGTTATGCGTATATCGACGGAGATAATCAGCGAGTGCGCAATCAGCAAACTGTATTAAAAGCAATTTTCGCAAAAGCAACATCGCCGGAAATCATTGTGAATTATTCCAGCTTGTTGGATGCATTCCAAGGAGCATTCGATACGACCTTATCCAAAGATGAGATTACAACGCTGATCAAGTATCAAATTCAGGAAAACCCACAATGGAAATTCGAAAGTTATCAGCTGACCGGAGAAGGAGATCAGCTTCTTTCGCCGGAACTTGGGCAAACAGCTTATGTGACCATTGTCGATCCGTATTCGATTACCTTAGCTCACGATAAGATCGAAGCTGTTTTAAAGGGAGAATCGGCAGATTCTATTGAAGAGCCGGTTTCCGATTTTTCAAGTGAACCATCGAATGGATATGATCAAAATTCATCGAATGATTATTCCGAACCGATTTATTACGATCCTTATCAGGAACCGCAATCCTATGATTCGTTTGTAGATGACGAATCGCAAATCGAAGATCTTGAAAATCAAGACGAATATCCGACGATTGAGGATCAGACCGAAGCACAAGAATAAACGAAAAGACATCGCGATTGCTTGCGATGTCTTTTTTTCTATTTTGTCACAATGATTTCGCACGTATCTTCCATGATTGAACCTTCTTTAATGATTTCACCGATGGATTTTGCAACAATTTTTCCTGAGCGGGGATTTTTTACGGAATCAACGGATGAGCAAATCGTAGCGTTGACATCCGAATATTCAAAAGCCAGATCGGTATCGATCATTTTACAATCGATCAAGGTCAGATTTTTGCAATAGCAAAGCGGCTGCGTTCCGATAATCGTACAATGGTCCAATGTAAGACCGTCTGAGAACCATGCCAGATATTCTCCTTTTACGATACTGTTTTTCACGGTTACGTTTTTCGAATGCCAAAAAGCGTCTTTGGTATCCAGATTACAGCTTTCGATCGTTAAATTTTCCATGTACTGGAAAGAATATTTTCCTTTCATATTGACGTTTTTTAAAGAAACGTTTGTGCTGTCCAAAAATAAATATTCACTAGTAATTACAGAATCGGTTAATTGGATATTGTTGCTTTTCCAGCCAAATTCATTGGATATGATCTTACAATTCGAAATATCGATATGATCACATTCACGAACGCCTTTGATGCTTTCAATCGACGTGTTCAGGATTTTCCCGTTTTTTGCATACCAGATCGGTGCTCTTGTCAACGTATCAAGCGAAGAGTGATCAAGCGTAAAATGATCGACATGCCATAGGGGATAGCGCAAAGAAAACGAACACTGATCTACATGGATATTTCTTGCTTCCTTTAATACGGATTCGCCATCAGCCGGGCCTGCAAACGTGCAGTTTTCGATATTTGCATCAACCACATGATAAAGTGAACGTTCCGCATCAAATGTTTTATTTTTTATGATTTCCATCTTTTTTCTCCTTCTTTAATTCATGGCACAACTGGTCAATGCACGCAAGTTTTTCCTGTTCTTTATGAACGATGTCGAGCTGTTTTGCACGCATCTTTAAGATGCGGTTTTGATTGCAAAGACATTCTTTGATTTCTTCTTCTGTGCATCCACCATCTTTTAAACAATCCTCAATATAGTTTTGGTGCATGATTTGTTTTCCTCCAGGAATAGTATAATTTTTGCCGGTAAACATTGCGAATACTTGATTTATATGATGAAATATAACTAAAAGGTATAGGAACAAGGAGGAAAATATGGATATTCGGGTCATGCGTTATTTTTTGGCTATTGCGCAAGAAGAAAATTTAACAAAAGCGGCGAATAGGATCCACATTTCGCAGCCTTCGCTTTCACGGCAAATGAAAGAATTGGAAGAAGAATTAGGAAAAACGCTTTTTATTCGCGGAAATCGAAAAATCACATTAACAGAAGACGGAATGTACTTTCGAAAAAGAGCACAGGAAATTGTGAATTTAACGGATAAGCTGCTTGTTGATCTTGATATGGATGAATACGATCTTTCCGGCGACATTCATATCGGTTGCGGAGAAACAACCGGGATGGCAATTATTACTGAAGCGATTGCTCAAATGCATGAAAAGTATCCCGACATATGCTTTCATATTCATTCAGGCAATGCTTTCGATATTCAGGAACAAATTGAAAAAGGATTGCTTGATCTTGGATTGTTTGTCGGAGAAAACGATTTTTCAAAATTCGAAGTATTAAAGCTTCGGCAAAAAAATCAATGGGGACTTGTCTGCAAAAAAGAGGATCCTCTAGCCCAAAAAGAGTTTGTGCAAAAAGAAGATGTGCTTGATTTGCCTCTCATTTTATCCAGGCAAGCCATCAATAAAGAAACAGCTTTAATTCAATGGCTAGGGAAAGAACCTAAAATTGTCGCTACATACAATTTATTTTATAATGCAGGCTTTTTGGTAAAACAAAAAATCGGTTATGCTTTAACGATTGATGGGTTGTGCCAAAGCCATAAAGACTTGGCTTTCATTCCTCTCAAGCCACGCTTAGAAGTTGAATTGTATGTGGGATGGAAGAAATATCAGGCACTGTCGAAAGCTGTTGTGAAATTTATCGAAATACTACGTGAAAGCGCGCTATGATTAAATTTTATTTTTAAAAATGTTCTGACTGTGTATAATGAAAAGTATGGATACAATATATCAAACGAAGTTATATCAAAAATATCGTAGTGCAATCATCATGCTTGTAGATCTGGCCGTTGTTTTCGGAAGTTATGTATTTACTTTTTTTATGGATAATAATTTCTTTTTGGATGGAAGATTGCTTCATATTACCCATTTGATCATTTACGGCATGCTCTTTGTGCTCTTTCTGCATTTATTTGTAGGAATCTTGTTTTCGACTCAAAAGACATTGTGGACATATACCGGACCGCAAGATGTCATTCGGATCGGACTCAGTTCTTTGGTCTGTATGGTGGTCATGTTAATCTTCACACAGACCATGCACTTATTTCATCCATCGTTGATCATTGTTTCGGAAATTATAACCTATATTGTCCAGATGGCTATTCGGCTTTTATATCGTGAATTTCATCAGTACATGATGAATGTGGATCGTTCAGAAAAAGCACTCGTGATCGGAGCGGGAAATGGCGGGTATATGATGGTCAATGAAATTTATCGGGGAACCCAATATCCATACAATGTCGTCGGGTATCTGGATGATTTCAAACCAAAAGGTACATTGGTCGGGGGAAAAAAGGTTCTGGGAACAATTGATGAAGTCGAAAAAATTGCCCAAGAATACGGAGTTACTCGTTTATTTATCGCCATCAGCCAAATTGACGAAGAAAATAAACAGAGAATTATTGAACTTTGTGCCAATACATCTTGCATCACGAAGATCATGCGTTTCTCATTGGAAAACGAGCATCAAGGTATTCAAGTGGATGAAATTCAGATTGAAGATTTATTGAATCGACACACAATCGATCTGAAAACCGAGGAGATCGGGGCCTATTTGAATGAGCAAGTAGTTTGTGTAACCGGTGCCGGAGGATCGATCGGATCGGAACTTTGTCGTCAGATCATGAAGTTTTCTCCTAAAAAAATGATCATGATCGATATAAATGAAAATACATTGTATATGCTCAAACAGGAGTTTATGCGAAAAATGCGTTCCGGAGAACTTTCTTCAAGCATCGAACTCGTATCTTTGATCATTTCGATTCGCGAAAGGGAAGAAATCTTTAAGTTTATGCGCGAATATCGTCCGGATGTCGTATACCATGCGGCTGCGCACAAGCATGTTCCGCTGATGGAAGATCGTCCGATGGAGGCTGTTCGCAATAATGTGTTCGGCACAAAAAATGTGATTGATGCATGTGTAAAATACGGAGTGAAACGGTTTATCATGATCTCTACCGATAAAGCGGTCAATCCAACAAATGTGATGGGAGCAACCAAAAGAATGACTGAATTGATTATGCAGTCAAGAAATATCGGAAATTCACCAATCAAAATGGCTGCTGTACGTTTCGGAAATGTTTTAGGATCGAGTGGATCGGTCATTCCGATCTTTAAGGAACAAATTCGTCAGGGTGGTCCGGTTACAGTGACAGATTACAATATTCGTCGCTATTTCATGACGATTCCCGAAGCGGCTCAGCTTGTCTTACAGGCAGGTTATTATGCGAACTCCAAAGAAATTTTTGTTTTGGATATGGGTGAACCGGTAAAGATCCTCGATCTTGCGGAAAAAATGATTCATTTGGCGGGATATCGTCCTTATGAAGAAATCGAAATTAAAGAAGTAGGGCTGCGGCCTGGAGAAAAAATGTTTGAAGAACTGGCATTGGAAATCGAAAAATGTCATCGTACAGATAATAAATTGATTTTTGTGCATGAACCGATTCATCTTTCTCAAGAAGAAATTGATAAAAAGCTCGATATTTTGTACGAAACCATTAGTACGAGTGATGATATTCAGGAAATTAAGACCAAACTTTTGCAGCTCATCAAGGAAGATTAGAGGACAAATCTTCCTTTTTCTTTTCATGTGAAATGAAATTTTTTCTTTTTCCTATTCTATGATAGAATAGACAAGAATTTAGAAAGGACCGTTATGTATCTTCATTTTTTTAAACGAATGATTGATCTGATATTAAGCTTAGTTGGTATTATTTTGCTTTCGCCGATTTTGCTCGTTTTATCGATTATTATTAAATGCACTTCAAAAGGACCGATTTTGTTTAAACAAAAGCGTGTAGGAAAAGACGACACGCATTTTATGATTTATAAGTTTCGTACTATGCGCAGCGATACCCCAAAAGATATGCCCACTCATTTATTAGAAGATCCGGACCGTTTTATTACGCCGATCGGGCATTTTTTAAGAGTGACAAGCTTGGATGAATTGCCGCAGCTTTTCAATATAGCGAAAGGAGATATGGCTGTGGTAGGACCGCGACCGGCTTTATGGAATCAATATGATCTGATTGCTTTGCGCGATGAAAACGGATCGTCGAAGATTCGTCCCGGATTGACAGGACTTGCACAAATTTCAGGAAGAGATGAATTGGAAATTTCAAAGAAGGCGGCTTTAGATGGGCAATACGCTCTGAAAATTACCTTTGTAGAAGATCTCAGAATCTTTTTTGCCACCTTTTTTTCGGTCCTTCGCCATGAAGGTGTTCAGGAAGGAAAACAAAAATGAAACGGATCTTGATTACAGGAAAAAATTCTTATTTGGCGAATTCATTCAAACGTTTTCTTAGCCAAAACAAAAATTATGAAGTGGATTTGATTAGCGTAAGAGAAGGATGGAAAGAGCAAAACTTTTCTTCATATGATGTCGTTGTACATATGGCGGGGCTTGCACATGCCAATCCGCAAGACAATGAAAAAGATATGTATTATGCAATCAACCGAGATCTTGCGATCGAAGTTGCTCAAAAAGCAAAAAAAGAGGGATGCCCTCATTTTATTTTCATGTCTTCGGTTATTGTTTACGGAAGCAAGAATACTCTGATTACGAAAGAAACACCTTTATGTCCGGATAATTTTTACGGAGAAAGCAAGAAACAAGCCGAAGAAGGAATCTTATTGCTGAGTGATCGTTCGTTTTGCGTTTCGATCTTGCGCCCGCCCATGATCTACGGTCCGGGATCGAAAGGAAACTATCGACTTCTTTCTAGGTTTTCTTGCGTGACACCATTCTTTCCTACGCTTTATAATGAACGGAGTATGTTGTTTGTCGATAATTTTTGCATGTGTTTAAAAGAAATCATTGATCGAAAGCTTGAAGGGATTTTCCTGCCTCAAAATAAAGAAATCGTATCTACGGCTCAATTGGTGAGTGCGATTGCCAAAACGCACCATCATCCTGTGATCTTTTCCAAAGGGTTGAATTTGATTTTTTCAAAATTAAGAAATAAGACCATATTCAACAAAGTGTTTGGTTCGCTGGTGATCGATCCGAGTCTTTCGCAATATGGATTTGAATATCAGATTGTTTCTTTTGAACGATCGATCCAAGAAACGGAAAGGAGCCGGCATGAGTAAGGTGGCAATCATATGTGCGTTTGATACGTATTTTGACCGGGTAAAAATGCTGCGTACATATTTTGAACAAAAAGGAGATAAGGTAACCGTATTGACTTCGGATTTTTCTCATCGGGAAAAACAGAAACTTCAATATTATCCCGGAGCCGATCATTTGGTCCATGCGCATCCTTATACGAAAAACTTGTCGATCCATCGACTGTTTTCACATTATATGCTGGCCAAGAAGATGAAAACAAAAATCGAAGAAATGGATCCTGATATTATTTATTGCTTGGTTCCTGCCAATTCTCTGGCAAAGATGATGGCACTTTATAAGAAAAAACATCCGAAAGTGAAGCTTTATTTTGATGTGATTGATTTATGGCCGGAAACGATGCCGATCACGAAATATTTGTCGCTGCCTCCTTTTCAGATTTGGAGAAAACTTCGCGATAAATATCTTCCGTTTGCAGATCGTGTCTTTACTGAATGTGAATTGTATCAGGAAGTTTTGGATCAAAAGGAGAATCATCAGTATGAAACGCTGTATTGGGCTCGAAATGAACTTCCATGTTCATTTGCCGATCTGATCAGCGAAGAAGAAATGCATTTTGTATATTTAGGATCGATCAATCATATTATTGATATTGATTTTATTGTTAATTTTTTAAAACAATGCGCGTTATATAAAACTTGTATTTTGCACATTATCGGAGAAGGAGAATCGAAATCCTTGCTGATTTCAAAACTTGCCGAAATTAATATTTCAGTCATTGATCATAAAAAAGTATTTGAACAAGAGAAAAAACAAGCGATTTTCGACCAGTGCAATTATGCGCTGAATATTATGAAAGAGAGTGTCGTAGTCGGCTTGACGATGAAATCGCTGGATTATTTGTGTGGCGGAGTTCCGATCATCAATACGATACCGGCGGATACGGCCGAACTTGTCCGTCAATATGATATCGGCTTTAATATTGATCGAAACAATATGGATCAAATAGCAAAAAAGATTTGTTCTATGCCGTTGGCTGAGCAATTTGCACAAAGAGAACATTGTCGGAAAGTTTACGAAACCATGTTTCGAAATGGATCGTTTGAAGAAACGTTAAAAAATGCAGGCGTTTAAAAGGAGTGATGAAAACATATGATTCCCATATATGCCATTTTAGTAGATTACAATAAACCATTGGAACAATCTCCTTCTTATCAGGCTTTGAACAAACAAAAAGATATCATAACGATCGTTTGTGACAACAGCACAAATATTGATATCGATCAGGCACAAGTTCAAAAGGACGGAAATGTGTATTTATCGATGCATGGAAATCGAGGTCTTCCGAAAGCTTATAATCGTGCTTTAGACCATATCGAAGAGGAAAACCCGATCATGGAAGGGTTTGTGATGCTTTTTGATGACGATACGGAAATTCCGGATACCTATTTTGAATGTGTAAAGGAGATGGTCGCAGCAGATGAGGCAGATATTTATCTTCCTTTAGTTGTGGATGGGCACCCTGAACAAGGATATCTTTCTCCTTCGATGATGAAAGAAGTGTATATACATCGTTCAAAGGATCCGTTTTCGCTTTCTCAAAAAGAATTGTGCGGTATCAACAGCGGAATGCTGATCCGACTTTCTTTGTTTGCGGAATATCGTTACAATGAAGATTTATTTTTGGATTGTGTGGATCATGATTTCATTCGTTCAATGCGACAGCTTGATGCCAGAATTAAGGTGATGGATACTCAGCTTGAACAGCAATTTTCTGCATTTGATCCGGATGGCACAAAAGCCATCCAACGGTTTCGAATGTTTAAAAAGGATATCAAGGAGTTTTATAAAGGAACAGTTAAGGGAAGACTTTATTGTGCCTATGTGATTCATAGGCATAAAGCAAGCATCTTCCTCCATACAAAAGATTGGCGTATATGGATACAATAAGACAAAGTGTTTCGGTAGCGTTGGCTGCGTATAATGGCGAAATGTATATCAAAGATCAAATTGATTCGATTCTTTGTCAATTAAATTCAAAAGATGAACTGGTCATTTCTTTAGATCCTTCCACAGACCAAACAAGAGAAATTATCGAAAAGATTCAAAAAGAAGATTCTCGTGTCAAACTGATCGAGGGACCGGGGCAAGGATTGATCAAAAATTTTGAAAATGCGATAGGGCATACGAGAAATGAAATTATTTTTTTGAGTGATCAAGATGATATTTGGAAATCGGATAAAATAAATTGTGTCCTTGAGGTCATGAAAGACGAAAATATTCTTTGTACTCTTCATGATGCGCAAGTGGTCGATCAAGATCTTTCTTGTATCCAATTATCAGTGTTTGGTTCGACCCATCCCAGTTTATCCTTTCTGAAAAATAGTGTAAAAAACAGTTTTATGGGATGCTGCATGGCTTTTAGAAAACAATTGAAAAAAGAGATCCTGCCGTTTCCCGAAAAGATTCCGATGCATGATCAGTGGATTGGTTTAATTGCTTTAAAAAAAGGAAAGGTAACGATAATCAATCGAACTTTAATTGATTATCGAAGGCACGGAAACAATGAATCGAAAATGGAACATTCGTCAATTGCTCAAATGATTCATTGGCGTATCGATTTGTTTTGTGCATTAAAAGAAAGGAGAATAATATGATTTCGGTTGCTATGACAACGTACAATGGTGAATCTTTCGTTCTTGAACAAATTCATTCTATATTTCATCAAACAAGATCGGTTGATGAATTGATTGTTGTGGATGATCATTCAAGCGATCAGACCATTCCGATGATCCTCCATTTAAAACAAGATCATCCCGACTGGAATATTAAAGTGTTTGTAAACACCAAAAATTTAGGATATAAACGAAATTTTGAAAAAGCCATTGCCTTGTCGAATGGAGATCATATTTTTCTTAGTGACCAAGATGATCGCTGGCACGAAAATAAAGTAGAAGTCATGATGAAAATTATGGAAGCACATCCGAAAATCGAAGTCCTTGCATCAAGTTTTGATTTGATCGATCAAGAAGGAAATGAAATTGCAATTGAAGAGAAAGAAGATCGATCCAATCACAATTTTTTATTGAAAAAAGTCGAAAAAGATTCATTGACCAATATGACCTTAGAAGAATTTGCTTATCACAATTATTTTCAAGGATGCGCTTTGGTGATGACAAAGAAAATGAAACAGCTGTTTCTGGAGAATTTTACAGATTTGATTCCTCATGATTGGCTCATTAATATGCTGGCATCGAAAGAAAACGGAATGGTGTATTATGATCATCCTCTTTTTGATTATCGCATTCATGACCATAATACGATTGGTATGACTGGTGAAGTCGAAAAGGGATGGAAAGCAAAATGGAGCCGTATGAATGATTTGAAAATCCGTCAGCAGTTTGCCAAAGAACAAATGGAATCTTTGTCTGTGCTGCAAAAGATCGATCCACAGTTTTTTTCTGCTCATCCCCAATATGAAAGGCGCCTGAGCTTTTGTGAAGATCATTTGAAATTTTTGGAACAAAGAAGTTTTCTTTCTCTTCTTTTACAAAATAGGGATCCGAATTATAAGCAGTTAAAACCGCTGACTGCGCGTTTGTACGATCTTGTATTTGCTTTGAATAAGAATTCATATGGAAAAATATAAAACGGGACAATTTGCCAAGATGGCAAATGTAAGTGAAAGAACTTTACGATATTACGATAAAATCGGATTGCTGAAACCTTCTTCCATGTCGGAAAAAGGATATAGGCAATATAGTGATCAGGATTTGATCAAACTTCAAAAAATCGTATTATTGAAAAAGCTTGGTTTTTCTTTGGATGAAATTGAACTTATGCTGTTGGAAAACGACCCTTCATGGATCAGTTCTCTTCAAGAACAAATCGGGCTTGTAGATCAGAAGCTTCAGTATTTCCAGCGTTTAAAGGAAACTCTCAGAAAAACAATTGAAGTCATCAATCGTAACGGAATGGATGTTCATAGCGTGATTCAATTGTTGAATATCATTTCTAAAGATGATGAATTAGTAGAGCAATATAAAGATTCGAAAAATCTTCATGTTCGTATTCAACTTCATCATTTGTATTCTACAAATCCGGTTGAATGGTTTGAGTGGCTGCGCCAAAACATCGATTTTTCTTCGTATCGTATTTTAGAATTAGGATGCGGAAACGGAGATTTATGGCTTGAAACTTCAATCAATCTTCGGAATCGAGAAATTTTTCTTTCAGATCTTTCAGAAGGAATGTTGAATGATGCGAAAAAAAGATTAGGCGATGATTTTTCGTATTTACAAATCGATGCGGAAAATATTCCTTTCAAAAGCGATTTTTTTAATACGATTATTGCGAATCACGTATTGTTTTACTTCAATGATCTTGATCGGGGGTTGAAGGAAATCACACGAGTATTAAAAGAAAACGGAATATTTTATGCGAGTACTTACGGAAAAAAGCATATGAAGGAAATTACCGAGCTTGCGAAAAGCTTTGATCCTCGAATTGAGCTTTCTTCTCATTCTTTACCTGAAATTTTCGGAAAAGAAAACGGAGAAGAAATTTTATCGAAATATTTTTCCTGTGTTGAAAGAAAAGATTACTTTGATACGTTGGTGATCGATCAGGCGAAACCGATTGTAGATTATATCGTAAGCTGTCATGGCAATCAAAATGAGTTGTTAAGCGGAAGGCTCAACGAGTTTTATCGGTTTGTGGCAGAAAAGATCAAAGCGCAAGGATCGATTACGGTTACGAAAGAAGCGTGCTTATTTGTCGCAGGAAATAAAATTATTTAGTAGAAAGAAAGAAAAGATGAAAAGTGTTATTGATATTTATAAAAAGAACAAAGAAATCATCAACTATTTGATTTTCGGAGTTCTGACAACATTAGTAAATATTATTGTATTTACGCTCTGCGCAGATCAGATCCATATCCAATATTTGATTTCTAATGTGATTGCCTGGATCGCAAGCGTACTTTTTGCTTATGTCACAAATCGTAAATGGGTATTTGATTCTCATTCAAATTCGATTGGGAAAGAAATGGGAAAGTTTTTCTCATCAAGACTTGCGACATTAGGATTAGATATGATTGTAATGTGGTTGTTGGTCGATCTATTAACGACGAATAATGTTTTTGCGAAAGTCGTTGCGAATGTATTGGTGGTTGTTGCAAATTATATCTTAAGCAAATTGATCGTTTTTAAAAAGGAGGCAAAGTAAATGAGAGAAAAAATCAGCGTGATTGTTCCTTGTTTTAATGAAGAAGAGGCGCTTCCTTACTTTTATGAAGAGATTATCAAAACAGCGCAAAAAATGAATGATTTTGATTTTGAGTTCATTTTTGTAAATGATGGTTCGAAAGATAAAACATTGCGGTTATCAAAAAATCTTGCAACAAAGGATCCAAGAGTAAAATATGTATCTTTCTCACGAAATTTCGGAAAAGAAGCGGCTATTTATGCCGGACTCGAACATAGTACAGGGGATTATTGTGTATTGATGGATGCTGATCTTCAAGATCCTCCAGCTCTGCTTCCCGAAATGATGAATGCGATCCAAAAAGAGGGATATGATAGTGCGGCGACTCGCAGAGTAACTCGTAAAGGCGAACCGCCAATTCGGTCCTTCTTTGCTCGAATGTTTTATAAAATTATTAATAAAATCTCCGATGCGGATATTGTTGACGGAGCACGGGATTATCGGTTGATGAAACGTGATATGGTCGATACGATCATCAATATGAAAGAGTATAATCGGTTTTCAAAAGGAATTTTCGGCTGGATCGGTTATGATACGAAATGGATTGAATTCGAAAATGTGGAACGAGTGGCCGGAGAAACAAAATGGTCGTTTTGGAAGCTTTTTAAATACTCTTTGGAAGGGATTACTGCTTTTAGTGTTGCACCACTTCAAATTGCTTCGATTTTCGGAATTCTATTTTCTTTAGTAGCTTTTATTATGATTATTGTAATCATCATTCGTACTTTGGCGTTTGGAGATCCTGTCAGTGGTTGGCCGTCTTTGGTATGTATTATTATGCTGATTGGCGGAGTTCAACTTCTTTCGATTGGTGTGCTCGGTCAATATTTATCAAAAACATATCTTGAAACGAAAAAAAGGCCGATCTATATCACAAAAGAAACAAATGTCGAGGTTAATGATGAAAAATAAGATAAAAGAAAATAAATGGTTTATCATTGGAGCTATTTTATTATTTATATATATATATTATAAATTATCATTTGTCGATCATACATTTGGAGATACGCCATGGTTTCAACAATATACAAATTACGGAATATTGAATTTTATCAATTGGAGATGGAGTAATTGGACAAGTCGGATATTTTTAGAAGCAATTTTGCTTTTTATGCTCATGATACCTGTATTCTTTTGGAAGTTAATTACTTCTTTTATGTTTGTGCTGATTTATTATTCGATATTAAAAATTTTAAAGCAGTTCAATAGTTTTGTTTATTGTTTCTTGACTTTAGCAATGATACTTTGTATTGATTTTAATTTGTATGGTACTGCCGGGTGGTATCCTACGACGATTAACTATGTATGGGTATTTGGCTTAGGTATTTATTTACTTTCATTTATACCAAATATATTAAAAAAAGAAAAAGTAAATTGGTGGCAATGGATTTTTATTTTTTTCTCTGCGATTATTGCAAGCAACCAGGAACAAATGTGTGCTTTACTAGTTGGTTTTTTCGGAGTAACTTTCTTTTATTTCTGGTGGAAAAATAAAAAAATAAGTATTGAGTGCTCAGTTATTTTGATTTTATGTTTTATTTCTTTAGGGCTACATATGCTTTGCCCCGGAAATCAAATTCGAACGTTAGTAGAAACACAAAACTATTATCCGGTATTTGGCCAATTCTCATTTATAGATAAATTTGTTTTAGGAATTTTTACAACTATACCTGCGATTTTTCTACATGAAAATTTCTTTTTGCTTATTTATTTTATTATGATATGTATTGCAGGATTTTCAAGCAAGCAAAGAAGTGTCAGAGCTTTGTCATTGATTCCGCTTTTAGGATATATATGTCTTTATGCTGGAATTAAATCAGGGATTTCGATATTTAATATTATCTTTTATTATCAATCTACAAATGGAATTGATATGGGATATCCTTTAGTATCTAAAAGTGGGATCTTGATTGTATTGATTATTGGAATCATCTTCTTGATGAGTTTTTATATTCTGATCAAATCAAGTTCAATGAATTTCTGGCTTTTTGTGATCTCAACAATTCTTGCAGCTTTTTGTTCTCGAATAATCCTTGGATTTTCGGCATCCGTATTTGAGAGTGGATTGCGGACAATAATTTTTTCGTATTACTTATTTGGTATCGCCGATTTGATGCTAATGTGTCGATATGGCAACTATTGTTTTTTAAAGCTCATGGATAAAAGAAAAAGCTAAAAAACAAGGAATCATGTGAAATGATCAAATACTGTTTTATCTATTGACCCTTACGTTACGTAAGGGTTTATTTTATATAAAAAGAAAAGAGGACTGCAAATGAAAGGTATTATTTTGGCCGGTGGTTCCGGTACCCGTTTATATCCTTTAACAAAAGTTACGAGCAAGCAATTGTTGCCGATTTACGATAAACCGATGATCTATTATCCGATGTCGATCTTAATGCAAGCAGGAATTCGGGATATTTTGATCATTTCCACTCCGGAAGATCTACCTCGTTTTGAGGAACTTTTAGGTGATGGTCATCAATTTGGAGTAAATCTTTCTTATAAGGTTCAACCTTCGCCGGATGGATTGGCACAAGCCTTTATCTTAGGAGAAGAATTTATCGGGAAGGATTCTGTCGCAATGATCTTAGGAGATAATATTTTTAATGGTCATGGATTGGCGAAACGACTTAGAGCAGCTGCAGAAAATAAAAACGGAGCTACGGTATTCGGTTATTATGTAGAAGATCCGGAACGTTTCGGAGTCGTGGAATTTGACGATAACGGAAAAGCAATTTCTTTGGAAGAAAAGCCGACAAATCCTAAATCGAATTATGCAGTAACCGGGTTGTATTTCTATGACAACAAAGTTGTGGACTATGCAAAAAATTTAAAGCCAAGTGCACGTGGTGAATTGGAAATTACCGATTTGAATAAGATTTATTTGGAAAATGGAGAACTGAATGTGACACTGCTTGGCGACGGATTCACTTGGCTTGATACAGGAACGCATGAATCACTGGTGGATGCGACCAATTTTGTCAAAACATTGGAAGAACATCAACATAGAAAGATTGCTTGTCTGGAAGAGATTGCCTATGACAACGGTTGGATTGATTTGGATCAATTGAAAAAAACATATGAGATTTATAAGAAAAATCAATATGGAGCATATTTGAAAAAAATCATGGATCGTAAATATATTAAATAGGAGGAAAAAAGATGAAAGTAACAGAAACGAAAATTCCCGGTGTATTGATCATTGATACAGATGTATTCGGAGATCATCGTGGATATTTTACGGAAACATATTCCAAACCAAAATACGAAAAAATGGGAGTCAATGTTGAATTTGTTCAAGACAATATGTCGTTTAGTGCACAAGAAGGAACTTTACGTGGGCTTCATTGGCAAAATCCTCCCTATGCTCAATCAAAGCTTGTTTCCTGCACAAAAGGAAGAGTGATCGATGTTGCGGTTGATATCCGGAAAGGAAGTCCGACATTCGGGCAATGGGTGAGTGTGGAACTTTCCGAAGAGAACCACAGACAATTTTTTATTCCTCAAGGATTTGCTCATGGCTTCTTGACTTTAACTCCAAATGTTGAATTCCGTTATAAAGTCGATAATGTCTACAATAAAGAATCCGAAGGCGGTATGAAATACAACGATCCGACAATCAATGTAGATTGGGGAACTCTTTTGGAAGGATTGGAACCGGTATTAAGCGAAAAAGACGAGCATGGTCCTACGCTTGAGGAATCGGATAATCAGTTTGTTTATGGAGAAAATTGTTAAAGAGAAATAAGGAGAAAATCAAAATGAAAATTTTAGTAACTGGAGGAGCCGGATTTATCGGCGGAAATTTCGTTCATTATATGGTCAATAAGTATCCTGAAGATGAGATCATCAACCTTGATGCTTTGACTTATGCAGGAAACCTTGAAACATGTAAACCGATAGAAGATAAACCAAATTACAAGTTTATCAAAGGCGATATTGCAGATCGTGAATTTATTTTTGATTTATTTGAAAAAGAACGTCCGGATGTGGTTGTCAACTTTGCGGCAGAAAGTCATGTGGATCGTTCGATTGAGGACCCTGAAATTTTTGTCCGCACGAATGTGATGGGAACAACCACATTATTGGATGCTTGTGTAAAATACGGTATCCAACGTTATCATCAAGTATCAACCGATGAAGTATACGGAGATCTTCCTTTGGATCGTCCGGATTTGTTCTTTACGGAAAACACTCCGCTGCATACGAGTTCTCCGTATTCTTCGGCAAAAGCGGCAGCCGATTTGTTTGTACTGGCTTATCATAGAACGTATGGGCTTCCTGTTACGATTTCCCGCTGCTCGAACAACTACGGACCTTACCATTTTCCTGAAAAACTGATTCCGCTGATTATTTCTCGTGCGTTGAATGATGAAACGATTCCTGTATACGGAACAGGGGAAAATGTGCGTGACTGGCTCCATGTATATGACCATTGTGTAGCGATCGATTTGATCATTCGCAAAGGAAAAGAAGGAGAAGTTTACAATGTTGGCGGACATAACGAAAGAACTAACTTGGAAGTTGTAAAGACTGTATTGAAAGCTTTAGGAAAACCGGAAAGCTTGATTACTTATGTTTCGGATCGCAAAGGTCACGATATGCGTTATGCGATTGATCCGACAAAGCTTGAAACAGAACTTGGCTGGAAACCGAAATATACATTCGATACCGGAATTCCTCAAACGATCCAATGGTATTTGGACAATAAAGAATGGTGGGAGAATATCATTTCCGGCGAATATCAAAACTACTTCCAGGAAATGTATGTTGATAAAGGGAGAGTTGAAGAATAATGAAAATACTTGTTACCGGATATAATGGTCAACTTGGATATGATGTTGTAAATGAAGCGACATCCCGTGGTATCGAAGCTGTTGGTGTCGATATCAATGAAATGGATATCACCAATCAAGAACAAGTTGAAAAAGTCGTCAAAGAAGGAAACTATGATTGTGTGGTGCACTGTGCAGCATGGACAGCTGTTGATAAGGCAGAAGAACCTGAACTTTTTGACAAGGTGCGTGCCGTAAATGCATTAGGAACAAAATATATCAATGATGTTTGCAAAGAACTCAATATTCCGATTATGTATTTTTCGACCGATTACGTATTCAACGGAGAAGGAGAAACGCCTTGGGATGAATACGATGAATTCGAACCTTTGAATGTATACGGAATTACCAAAGGAGAAGGGGAAAAATACGTTTTGGAAAACCCTAAGCATTTTATTATCCGTATTGCATGGGTATTTGGCAAAAACGGAAACAACTTTATCAAGACGATGCTTCGCCTTGGAAAAGAACGTGGTGCAGTCAATGTAGTTAATGATCAAATTGGATTGCCAACTTATACTTATGATCTGGCACGTCTTGTTGTAGATATGATCGAAACGGAAGAATACGGAACATATCATGCGACCAATTCAGGAGATTTTATTTCTTGGTATGATTTTGCCAAAGAAATCTTCAAACAAGCAGGAATGGATGTGGAAGTTACTCCGGTGGATTCTTCCCAGTTTCCTGCTAAAGCAAAGCGACCTCATAATTCAAGAATGAATCAGACTCAATTGGACCAGCATGGATTTACAAGACTTCCGGATTGGAAAGATGCGTTAGCAAGATATTTGAAGGTTATTGAAGAAAATGCATAATAAGAAAAGTAGATTTTATTATCTTCTAATTATTTCCGGATTGTTTTTCCTTTTGGGAATGATTCCGCCATCCAAGATTGGAATCGGGATAGGGATGATTTTTGGCATAATCTGGTTTTTATCGATTAAAAAGAACAATTGGCAAATAAAGAAAAATAAATTTACTATTTCTCAAATAATCACATTTATAATAGCGGAAGGACTATTCTTCCGCTTTCTTTACAAAAATTGGATGTCTGCGGTATCGATTCAATTTTTGTGTGATCGATTAACGATAAATAAAAATTTCTTTGTCTTGTTTATGAGCTTGATTATTACATTTGGATCATCTTTTGTGATTTTAATGGGTATAAAAACATTGACTGAAAAACTCATAAATAAAGAAGAGAAAGAAGTACATAATCAGTTGAATTGGAAATTAATCCTTTATTTGTTGGTTATCGCCGTTATAGGAATTACTTTATGTTCGCGGACTTCTCCTCTTTATCGGTTTAATGATAGTTTTGATTCTCATATTTATTTTACGATTGGACGTGGAATGACCGAAGGAAAAGTATTATATCGGGATTTGCTAGATCAAAAAGGGCCGTATATTTATTTTATTCATGCACTCGCTTCTTTGATCGATAATCGAACATTTTTCGGGATTTATCTAATTCAAATTGTATTTTTCTTTATTACTTTAATCTTTGGAGCAAAAATCATAAAAATTTTTATCAAAGAGGATCGCTGTATTTACTATGGTATGCCGATTTTCATAGCGATTGCTTTAAGCAGTTTTGCATATTGGTATGGAAACAATTCAGAAGAGTATTGCTGGCCTTCTTTAATGTTTGGAATTTATGTACTTGTAAAATCTTTAAATTATGATCGCTTGCCGACAAATAAAGAATACTTTTGGATTGGAGTAACTTCAGGTTTTGTTTTATGGTTAAAGTTTACTTTTTTAGCTTTTTATATAGGTTGGTATTGCGTGCCTTTGATTTTATATATTAAAAATAAAGAGGGACGTAAGTTTACTGAAAGTATACTTTCGATCCTTGGTGGGGTGGTTGTTGTTTCTGCTCCTGTGATTATTTACTTCTTTGTCAATAATGCTTTATACGATTTATGGACAAGCTATTTTTACAATAATTTATTTGTCTATAAAGCAGTATCTCTCAAAGAGTATAGATACGGGATGATCGAGCAAATTTTTGATTCTTTATGGGAACAAGGAAATTTGAATCCCAAAGCTTCTTTTTTATTGATACTCAGTTTCATATGGCTTTATTTTCAAGTTAACAAGAAAACATTTTTCTCGCTTTTGATTGCGTTTTTTGCATTATGTGCCGTTGTTATGGGGATCGGAGTAACATATCTATACTATTATTCGATCTTTAGTGTATTTATGATCTTTGCTGTGATTCCGATTTATATGATAATCGATTTTATGATTGGGAAAAAGTTTATTAAAGAGATACTGATCCTTATCGGATGCATTGTTTTAATGTTTACTCAAAGCAGAAATACAAGTTTCATTTTGAGAGATAAAAATAGTTATCCTCAAATAAAATTTGCTGAAACTATGGCGCAAAGTGAGAATCCGACTTTATTAAATTATAATATGTTGGATGCAGGTTTTTATACTGCCAGCGGAATTGTTCCTAATACTAAATATTTTTGTCGTATTAATATGCCAATCCAGGAACAGTTTGATGTGCAAAATGATATTGTGGATAATGGGAAAGTAGAATTTATCGTAACAAAAGAATTTTATGAATTTCCGTTATATGATTTAATCGAAGAAGGAGATCATGATAACGGTGAAGGAAATATCCATTATTATTTATATCAATTGAAAAAGGAGTCATTTTGAAGTGAACCCACCAAATAAAGGGGTTCACTTTTTCTATGTCTAAAGTAAACAATAAACAGAGATTAAAGATCTGTTTATAGAAAAAACAAAGTTTGTCAGAAGTTAATGATTTCGTTGCTGGATCGTCATGCTTGAGATAAGACAGAAATCGATATTCTCTTTCTGAATTGAAAAAGGAGATCAAACAAATTTTTATAGTTGGGTTTAGTGCAATTCTTAAAAACTTTTTATAGGTCACCATATTTTAATACTTTAAGCAGGAAAGAAATTAGGTGTTTTAATACTGAAGAATTCACGATATTATTAATTGAGATAATCTTCAGGAAAAGATTGATCATAATTGGAGAGAGGATAGTGGTTATGGAAAAAGATAAAAAAATACTTATTACTTCGGCAATGATCGGGATGGGAAGTGCATTTGGAATCAGCCAATCTCAAATATTGGCCAATACCGAAACACCGGAAACACAAGAAGGCGATGAT
>KE159696.1:0-95524 GCA_000403415.2 Firmicutes bacterium M10-2 | reverse complement strand
ACAGCGGTATGGAGGCTGTTCAATCCGTATACGACGATCGGGACGCATCATTTTACGACGAACAAAGCAGAATATGAAGAGCTGCAAAAATTCGGATGGATCGGAGAAGGAATCGGATGGTACGGAACGTTATCGACTGTACCAAGAAACGTAGTACCGGGCGGTTTATACATAAATAATGATTGTGTATACAATGAATATCGAATGAAGCGATACGGAATTTATAAAGTAAGTGGAAAGCTATATTATTTTGATCCTTTAAATAACGGAAAAAAACAAACAAAAGAAGGATTAACGACAGTTTATAACTCCAATAACAAAATATATATATCTGCGGATGGATCATTGCATACCGGAGCAATGAAGTATCAGAACAAAACATATAAATGGTTTGATTTGAATAACGGATATATGGCAAAAAATACTTTCGTAAAGATTGCAGCGCATTTGAATGATGGAATCGAAGCTCGAAATTACTATGACGGAAACGGAGATCTTCTTTATGGGTATTATCAAATAAACGGACAAGAAATCATGTACGGAAGTGATAAGGAACCTTTGACTTCTTTAGATAGTTTGTGGATCCGCAAAAACAATTATTTAACGTTTGCCGAACAGCAGCATAATGCCGGTTTAATTTGGAATTATTTTATAAATAAAGGCTGGAGCAAAAATGCAATTGCTGCTTTACTTGGAAATATGCAAGCCGAATCAAACCTTAATCCCGGACTTTGGGAGAGTTTAGATGAAAACAATTTAAATTGCGGATATGGATTAGTCCAATGGACTCCGGCATCAAAAATTATTGAATGGCTCTATGCAAACGGATTTGAGAAAGACAGCGGATTTGGACAATGTGAACGAATCTTATATGAACTTCAACACAATCTCCAATATTATCCAACAGCTTCATATCCTTTAAATTTTAAGGAATTTATTGTTTCGACAGAATCTCCGGAATATCTTGCGATTGCTTTTTTAGTGAATTATGAAAGACCGGCCAATTATAATCAGCCACAAAGGCAAGAATACGCTAGGTACTGGTACGATTATTTTACTGTTTAATATATCCGCTTTTTCAACTGTTGGCTCTGATCTCGGAAGATATGAGAATAGCTATCTGCTTATCTTAATAAGAACAAACAATTTTATAGAAGATTATGTGAAAAATGAAAAAGCCCTTAGCAAATAATATAGGATTCGATATAATCATTAATTGGATATGAAAAAAATTTTAAATAAAAAAACATTAAAAAAGATAGGCAGGCTGTTGACAAAGTCGATTTTTCAAATCGGCTTTGTCACAGCTTTTTATTTTTCTCCCACAAATGAATAAAAAAAGAGCAATTTGAGGTATTTAAGTACCTAATATTACTCTTTTTTTAGACCTTTTTACCCACTTTTATTTTATTGAAATTTAATTTTTTCAAAATAGGTAGTTTGTCAACACTCTGAAAGATAGGTAATATTTTAAAATGGATTTTTTCGGCTCTTATAAATTTGTTGATTGGGATTAATATTTTTCTTGGACTTGGTTTTGCTCAAGCGATGCGGTGGGTGCCTGAAAAATTCGGACATATTCCTTTTGAACAAGTATTGTTTACTGTTAATTCCTCGGTAGATGGAGCCGGCGAGGGTGTCATGGAAGAAATATGGGACCAATGTATCAAACAGCCATTAAAATGGACAATTTTAATTTTTATCGGATTGATCTGTTTTAATAAGCTTTTCATATATTTGAAGAAAAATACATTCCGAAGAATCACAATTTTTATTTTCTTTCTCTTGTCTTTGGGTGTTTTGTGGGATGGCTTCGATGGATTTGCCAAAGAAATAGGCTTCTATGAATATATTGATGCATATATGAATCCTTCCACTTTATATGAGGATGAATATGTGGATCCTGCATCTTTAACTTACGAATTTCCCGAGAAAAAGAGAAATTTAATTTATATTTATTTGGAATCGATGGAAACAAGTTATGCAGATACAAAGCACGGCGGAGGACTTGATCATAATTTGATTCCTGAATTGACAAAGCTGGCTAACAGTCAAAATACATTTAATCATGGAAAGGGATATGAGGTTCTTCAGTGCAATGGATGGACAGCCGCCTCATTGGTTGCCTCGACATCAGGAGCTAATTTGAAAACTCCGATTTCTCAAGATGATACGATGATAGAATATCAATTTATGGATGGTGCTTATACATTAGGAGAAATTTTAGAAAAAGAAGGGTATAATCAAGTTTTTTTATGCGGTTCTGACGGCGGATTTGCACAGCGAGATCTTTATTTTTCGCAACATGGAAACTATGCGATCCACGATTATTACTATGCGAAAGACAATGGATTTTTTCCGCCGGATTATCGAGTTTGGTGGGGATACGAGGATAATAAACTTTTTGAATATGCAAAAAAAGAATTGAAAGAATTATCAGCTAAAGAGGAACCGTTTAATTTTACGATGTTAACCGTAGATACGCATTTTTTTGACGGATGGCTATGTGAAGATTGCGAAAGAATCTATCCTGATCAATATTCCAACGTGATTCGATGTTCTTCTCATAAAGTGGATAATTTTGTCAAATGGATCCAAAAACAGGATTTCTATAAAGATACGACAATCGTGATTGCAGGTGACCATTTAACTATGGATGATGAATGGGCAACCGAACAATTCGGAAGTGAATATGAAAGAAAAGCGTATTATACGATCATTAATTCTCCTGCGGAAAAACAAACAGAAAAAGACAGAGTGTTTGTAGCCCAAGATTTTTATCCGACAACATTGACCGCTTTAGGAATCAAATATGAAGGTGATCGAGTAGGATTAGGAACAGATCTTTATAGTGAAACTCCAACATTGGTTGAAGAACTGGGGCCGCAAAAACTGAATGAAGAGTTGTCACGGTTTTCACGATATTATCAAAATCACATTCAAAAAGAGGAAAGATGAAATAAATATTTTGACTTCTGATGCTTATCAGAGGTCTTTTTTTTATAAGAGCTGGAGAAGTATAGTCCGCAATAAAATACAAAATATAAGTTATGATCGATATATAAGAATGATATTTATATTTTTCATTGATACTTTTACTAAATTAAAATATAATTAATATATCAATTAACCAAAACGAGATGAGGAGAGAAAATGAACAAAAAGGAAAAGATTATCATTGCTTCGGCAATGATCGGGATGGGAAGTGCATTTGGAATCAGCCAATCTCAAATATTGGCCAATACCGAAACACCGGAAACACAAGAAGGCGATGATTCGATCCTGAGTACAAATGTGGTTGATCAAACTTCTTCGGATACTCAAGAAGAATTCGATACAGGAGCGCAAACAGAAGATCAACCGGCAGCGGATGAAAACCAATCGAGCGAAGAAGAAATCGAAATCAATGATTTCGTATCCGAAGAAAATCAAGAGGAAACAATCGAACCAGATCACCCGAAAGAAGAAATAAAGACCGCACCGGAAGAAAATCAGGAAGAGGAAACAACAGAACAGATTGAGCCTTCTGCGGTTCTAAACGGAATAGTTTCGAACAAATACTATGAATCGGGAACTATGGTGACCGATCGGATGATCTCGATCGGAAACCAAGACTACTATGCCGACGGAACGGGAGAGCTTCATCCGGTACAGGCAGTTTCTTATACCATGACAAGGGACAATATTCAGCAGACCTTGAAAGGATATATCGTTCCCACCGGACAGGTGATCAATGTAAACAGTATCAATGCCGACTTCTTTGTGGTGCAGGCAACAAACGGATACAAAGGGGAAAACAAACAGTTTGCGGCAATGGCAGATGCAGTTCTTGCCAACAATAAGCTTCTGGCAATGATGCATGAAGCAAGAACAGGAACCAAAGAAGACGGACATATGGAAGCGTATCATTTCTATCAGACGATCAAAGGGTATGCAGGAAAAGGGATCCCGATCCTGAAATTCATGAATACGGATCTGGAAGCAGGACCGGTATGGGCCGACGAGTTCATGGATACCTTGTACGGACTATCCGGGATGAAAGGGATGATCTGGACAAGCAAAGAAGTGATGAACAAAGGAGACTGGGAACAGGCGAAGAAGGAGCAGGAAGTGGTGACGAATATCACGAACCTGAAGATGACAAAAGAGGAGTGGAAAGAGAAGAGCAGAGCGAGCCTGCCAAGCGGGACAGAAGAAATGTATCGGATGTACAATCCATATTCCGGGGAGCACTTGTATACAAAGAACGGAAAAGAAAGGGACGAACTGGTAAAGATCGGCTGGAGATACGAGAGCATCGGATGGAGTGCGCCTGAAAAAGGAGGAGAAGTGCACCGGATGTATAATCCATACAGCGGGGATCATCTGTATACGACAAAAGCAGCGGAAAGAGACGGATTGGTAAAGCTTGGATGGAAATATGAAGGAATAGGATTCTATACGGAAGAGAAAGAGAAGACAACAGCGGTATGGAGGCTGTTCAATCCGTATACGACGATCGGGACGCATCATTTTACGACGAACAAAGCAGAATATGAAGAGCTGCAAAAATTCGGGTGGATCGGAGAAGGGATCGGATGGTACGGAACGTTATCGACTGTTCCGAGAAACGCAGTACCGAGCGGGAACTATCTGAAAGAGGAGAGAGCGTACAATAAGAACCGGATGAATGTGACAGGGGTACAGAAAGTAAACGGATCTTTGTATTATTTCAATCCGGGCAACGGAGGAAAGTACGATCGAGGAACAGGGCTTGTCACCGTATCGGGAACGAATAGGAAGGTATTCGTAAACGGAGACGGAAAGCTTTCGATCGGACAGAAACTGTTTGAAGGGAAGTATAGGTGGTTTGAAATCAGCAATGGATACATGGCGGTCAATCAGTTTGTGGATATTCCGGCCAATTACAACAGCGGAACAGCAAAGAGATGCTACTATGATGGCGACGGAAATATGGTTTGCGGTACTTTTACAGTAGGAAAAGCAACTTTTAAAACAGATAAAAATACCGGAGAATTATTAAGCTGTAAGATCAATGGGCTTCCTTATTACAATCAAAAAGATCCTAAATGGGGATCAGTTCTGATTGGAAATTATCGGATTTCTTTAACGGGATGTGTTATGATGGTTGCAACTTCCGTTATTAACTTTTTGAATAACACGAATTATTCTCCGGTTACAATTGCTACAGAATGTCACAATGCCGGTTATTATAATAGTGGAGGAAAGGGAACCTCTTCAGATGTATGGGGCCATGTTTCAAAACAATACAAGCTTAAATATCAAAGTAATTTATCTTTTAGTGATATGGTCAAAGCTTTAAAAGAAGGAAATGTTATTGCTGGGGCTGTTGGGTATAGTCGTTGGTGTCCGTATTATGGCAGTACTCATGAAATTCTTCTTTCAGGTTACGATAACGGAAAAGTAACTGTGTATGATCCTATGCATCAAAATCAATGTGGAGAATTTGATTTGAGAGACATTTGGAATGTACGTTCTACTGAACCAGGAGATAACTTGAATGGCGGACCGTTTTACATGTTGGGAAAATTTCCCAATTAAAGCATATAAGTAATTTTTGAAACTTTATTGATAGTATTAGAAATTGCTTGTTTTAACGATTCGATCGTAAGAATAGGCCGACAGCTAGGCGGCTCTCGCTTTGATGAGCTCCCTAGCTGTTTTTTATAGATGATTTATTCGATCGATTCGATCTGTTGGTTATGCACTGATTCAATACTCTGAATCAGGAAGTGTAATGTAAGATGTCAAACCTCTTTTTTTTCTTGCTTTTTTACTTTTTTGCCTATACACTTCAATTTATCGAGGAGGGATTTTTTTCATGTGGATCGCTTTGATCGTCATTTCATATATATTGTTTATATTTTTTAATATTCTAAATTATGCACAATACTACTTATCAACAAAATTAACAGTGAACGGATTTGCACAAGTTTTATATACGCTTCAAAACAGCATGTCCGGATCCGAAAATACCATTCTGGATGCAGTGAAAGGTTTCTTTGTTCATAACGGGTTCTTTGTCTTGTTGGGAACAGGGATCATGATCGGAGCAATCCTTATGTATTTATCCAATAAAAAAGGAAAGATTCATACAAAATTAAATCCGAAAACTTTCACAAGGATCTTAAAAGGAACGATCATAGGAATGGGATGCTTTCTTTTATTTTGCAACCTCTTTTTAGCAAATAAAATTTATGAAACACTTGGAATCAAAGAATATCGGGAAAGTCTTAACACTGAAAGCGATCTGTATGAAAAATACTATGCAGATGCCAGAAACACGAATATCCGGTTTCCGGAAAAAAAGAAGAATTTGATTTATATTCTTTGCGAATCGATGGAAATGTCTTATACCGATGAGAAAAACGGCGGAGGATTTAAAGAAAACCTTATTCCGGAACTCACGCAATTAGCGAAAGACAATACCGATTTCTCCGCCAAAGAAGATACCACATTGAATGGGGGATATACGCCGGGAAATACGACTTGGACCATTGCCGGGATCTCCGCTCAATCTATGGGGATTCCGTTAAACATCGGCAATAGCGAATACAATCGGAACTTCGAAGAACAGTCCCAATTTCTTCCTGCGATGAGAAGCTTAGGAGATATTTTAGAAGAAGAAGGATATAGAAACTATTTCATGTGCGGATCGGATGGAGCTTTTGCCGGAAGAAAAAACTATTACGAACAACATGGAAATTATAAAGTGTTGGACTATTATCAAGCAATCAATGACGGAATCATCGATAAAGATTATTATGTCTGGTGGGGATATGAAGATAATCATTTATTTGAATATGCAAAAAAAGAATTAAATGAAATTTCAAAAGATACAGAACCGTTTAATTTTACGATGTTAACGGTAGACACTCACTTTCAGGACGGTTATAAATGTAAAGATTGTCCCGATACATTTGACAAGCAGTATGAAAATGTCATCAACTGTTCCAATCATAAAATTGCCGAATTTGTAAAATGGTGCCAAAAACAAGATTTTTACGAAAACACAACAATCGTCATTGCCGGAGATCATCTTAGTATGGATGGGCTTATTGCCGAATCGGTTCCGGAAGATTATCAAAGAAGGACGTATTTTACAGTGATCAACGGACCGGAATATACTTTAAATCGAACAAGAAGTTATTCCACCATGGATATTTACCCGACAATTATCGAAGCTTTAGGAGCGCAAATTGATGGCCATCGATTAGGTCTTGGAACTTCTTTATATTCAGAACAATCGACTTTGATCGAAGCATTGGGATTGGAAGAATTAAATAAACAAATGAATGCCAAATCGAATTTCTATGAAGAAGTCATATTAAACGGAGATGAAGGAAAAATTCCAACCAAAACCGATGAAAAAGAGGATCCGGAAGAGGAGGAAGATGAGCCTGAAACAGTTCAAGCCCCCACGGCCCAGCAGTATCAAGCCAATAAAGAAAATTTTTCAGATACCGATTACGTGTGGGAGCCGACTTATGTACCGCAACCAAGTCAGGGAACTGTAAATTCCGGAACAAGTTCAGGAGGAAACATGATCAATCCCGAACCAACCGATCCCGGAACTACTGTCGATCCGGGAATAACCGATCCGGGAACAAGTGGAGGGACCACAACCGATCCGGGAAATACAGATCCCGGTACCAGTGGCGGAGAGGTGACAGATCCCGGTACCAGTGGAGGAACAACAGACCCCGGAACGAGTGGTGGAGGAACAACCACAGATCCCGGAACAGGCGGGGGTACAACCGTTGATCCTGGAACGCCGCCAACACAGCCAAGCGAACCAACCGAATAAAAATCAAGAAGCAAAAGCAGCCGGAAAACCTCCGGCTTTTTTCTTGTCTAAATTGTTTCCGCCAAGAACAACAAATGGAAGGTGGTGTAAAATAGAAGTATTTAAGATAAAGGTTATCAGAGGAGAATAAGCATGAAAAAGATCATTCCATTCAAATTCATCGTTTTTGGATTCGCATTCGCCTGCATCCTTGCAGGATGCGCCCACCAAAACAATGCTCCGACTCAAGCAACGAAAAGTTCCGATCAAGTCGTCAAAAAAGAAGAAGGACTTTCCCGGCTTTCGACCACGAAGAATCGGATCGTAGATGAATCAGGCAATCCCTATATCATCAAAGGAATTTCGACCCACGGTCTTGGCTGGTTTCCGGAAATATTGAATCAAAACAGTTTTGATCATTTCAAAAATGATTTCAAGCTCAATACAGTTCGTCTGGCTTTATACACAGCCGAAAACGGCGGATATTGCACCGATGGAAATAAAAAGCAATTAGAGCAGACCCTCGAAAAAGGAATAAAATTATGTCAGGAAAACGAGATGTATTGTGTCATTGACTGGCATATTTTATCCGATCAAAATCCTTTGGATCATCTTTCGGAATCGAAAGAATTTTTTGAAAAAATCGCAAAACAGTACGGCTCTTCGCCAAATATTATTTTTGAAATCTGCAATGAACCAAACGGCAATACGACATGGCAGGATGTATGCGATTATGCAAATCAAATCATCCCGATCATCCGTAAATATTCGAATAATCTTATACTTGTCGGAACACCAAACTGGTCGCAGGACATTGATCAAGCGGCTCAAGCACCACTCGATTACGAAAATATCGCCTATACGCTTCATTTTTATGCAGCAACCCATAAAGAAGATTTGCGTGCAAAATACAAAGCTGTCGTGGATCAAATTCCTATCGTGGTCAGCGAGTTCGGAATTTGCGATGCAAGCGGGAATGGAACCATTGACGAAGAAAGCGCCAATGCGTGGATCCGGCTTCTTGATCAATACGATACCGGACGGATCTTGTGGAATGCTTCAAACAAAGAGGAAGCTTCCTCAATCTTAAAACCGGGAACCGATATGGCAAACTGGACCTTGGATGATTTGTCAGCAAGCGGCAAATGGCTGCTCTTACAAAATAAAGAACACAATCAAGATCAAAAACAGGAAGAAAAAGCCGATAAAACAAACGATCCGGTTACGGTCTTGAAAGTAAATGAATGGGAAAAAGACGAAAAACAGGAAACGCAAATCTCGATTCAGATCACAGCTTCGCAAGATCTTTCGACCTGGACAGTCGATCTTGAATTTGATCAGCCCGTACAAATTACCGACCATTGGAACTGCAATGCCCAAGCGAGTAAAAATCAGATTCAATTAACTTCTATGGATTACAATGCGAATTTGAAAAAAGATCAGACATTAAAAGATATTGGTTTGATAGTAAAAACGAATCGAAAAATTGATTCTTCTCAAATAAAAGCCCATTTGAAATGAACTTATGGTAAAATAAGTCCATGGAAAACTACTTAAATACACTAAATCCTCAGCAGCTTGAGGCAGTAACGACGACAGAAGGATACATTCGCGTTATTGCCGGTGCCGGATCAGGGAAAACAAGAGCACTTACTTATCGCTTTGCTTATTTAGTCAATGTGCTTGGCATCATGCCGGGAAATATCTTATGTGTTACATTTACGAATAAATCGGCCAATGAAATGCGTCAGCGCATCCATAATCTTACCGGCGATAATGACACCGGATATATTTCTACATTTCATGGATTTTGCAATTTGGTGCTGCTCGAAGAGTCTTATGCAATCTCTTATCCGAAAAACTTTATTGTTCTCGACAATTCCGATATCGATGAAATGCTCAAGATGATCTATGAAGAAAGAAACTTGACTTTGCGTCATATGACCTTTTCCAAGGCAAGGGAAATGATTGAAATCGTCAAATTGGAAGAGCATCCCGAATATTATCTTGATCTGATCCATATGAGCGTGGAACAGCTTCATGAAAAATATTTACGTGCGCATGACCCAAAAGATATTATCTTTTTTGGCTATCTCTATCAACAAAAAAAGTGTTTTGGGCTCGATTACAACGATTTAATCATCCTTACTTTGTATATTTTCGATCGTCACGAACAAATCAAGCAAAAATGGCAAGAGAAACTTGAATATATTATGATTGATGAATTTCAGGATATCGATGATCTGCAGTATCGGTTGATGAAGATTCTCTCGCAATTTCATAAAAATCTTTTTGTGGTCGGAGATCCGGATCAAACGATCTATACGTGGAGAGGAGCGCGCATACGTTATTTGATTGACTTCGAACATGATTTTCCGAATGTGAAAACGATTATGATGCCGCAAAATTACCGGTCGACTCCCGAAATCCTCAATGCCGCCAATTCTTTAATCGCAAATAACGAACAGCGGATCAAAAAAGATCTTTTACCGACAAAAGAGCATGGACAAATGGTCTTGGTTCATGAAGCAAAAACCGAAAAAGAGGAAGCGCAATGGGTATATGAGCAAATTGAAAAAATGCACAAAGCAGGGATTGAATATCGCGACATGACCATCCTTTATCGAGCCCATTATATTACCCGCATGATCGAAGATGTTTTCTTAAAAGAAGAGTTGCCGTATACAATTTATTCCGGTGTGCAGTTTTATGCCCGCAAAGAAATCAAAGATACACTTTCTTATTTGCGAATGATCGTATTCAAAGATGATCTTTCTTTTCTTCGAACAGCCAACATACCAAAAAGAAACATCGGAGAAAGACGAATCAAATTTTTGAAAAACTATGCCGAACAAAATCATATGGGTCTTTACGATGCATTACGATATAATCTTGATCACGAACTGTTTCGTTCCACCAAAGCAAAACAATATGTTGATCTGATCGAACAGTTTGCTCAAGAATATCAAGGACGGCAAGTGAGTGAAATCCTGACAGCTATCCTCGATCAATCGGGATATGAGTATATGCTCCGCACCGAAGGAAGCCAAGAACGGCTCGATAATGTTGCTGAACTCAAACAATCCATTCTTGATTACGAGATCAGCTGCGGGGAAGAAGCCGATTTAGAACATTATTTGTCCCATATCGCTTTATTTACCAATGCAGATCTCGATATGAAACAAAACTCTGTCAAGCTCATGACCATTCATACGGCCAAAGGGTTGGAATTCGATCATGTCTTTTTGATTGGCATGAATGAAGGAATGTTTCCCACAAAGAAAGTCAATAGTCTTGAATCTATGGAAGAGGAGCGCAGACTAGCCTTTGTTGCGATGACAAGAGCGAAAAAAACGCTCTTTCTGACCGAAGCCAACGGAAGAAATTTTGACGGATCCGTCAAATATCCGAGCCGTTTTATCATGGACATTGATCCAAAGTATTTGGAGTTTGATCCACAGCTTTCCGATACCCTTATTTCAGATGCGAAACAATTTATTGAAATCCATGAAAAATTTATGCGTTTTAATAAAGAAAATCCTCAATTTGTTGTCGGGGATCGCATTGAACATCCTGTTTTCGGCAAAGGAGAAATTCTTCAGACCGATTCACTCAATAGGATCCATACGATTCGCTTTGAACAGCTCAAGACGGAACGAAAGATCTCTTATCGTGCCAAATTAAAAAAAATCGATCAATGAAAAAACTCGCCCGATTGATTGGACGAGTTTTTTTCATTAATCGGTTTCGGAAGCCGTTTCTGTAAGATCCGGACGAGTAACCAGATATTCCGGTGAATTTGTCTTATAGTAATCGAATAATTCCTGATCATGAACTTCGAAATTGTATTTTGTCAAATAATATACAAGACAACCTTTGGAAAGTGAAGAATCCGAACCAAGCATTTCCGCAATCTGATCTACGTTTTCATCGTAGTTGTTGGAAACAAGAACCGCAACATAATATGAAGGCTGATCATCATCAGTCGCGTATACTTCATCCATAACTCCCGGTTTTTTTGCGGTAGCCAGGGCATTGATCAAACGTGTAGGAAGCGCCGTATCATTCGTTGTGACCAAAGTTTCATCCCCTTTATAAGAAGAGGAGTCGACTGCGTATTGTTTCGCAACCTCTTGGGCATCCTTTCCGTCTTTTAAAGCTTCTAAAGCTTTTTTTGCATTTTCTTCATCTTCGCATTGAACAACTTGAGCCAACGAAGGATGATATTGAGATTCAATCGTATCCTGATCATCCACAAAGTATTTATCCATCAAAGCTTCGGCTTGTACACTTGGTAAAAGGACCTTTTCAATATATTCATCCTTTCCCGAATAGCCTAAGTTTTTTAATTGAGTTTCCGTATCCGGATTGGCTTGAGAAATTTGATCGAATTGTTCTTGTGCTTCTTTTTTCATGGCATCTGTTACCGGAACTTCTTTTTCGTAAATGATTTCCTGCGCTTTCTGGATCACAAGAGCCGGACCGTTGCTTTTTTTGATCATTGTATACTCATCACCTTTTGTATACGTTGTATTGCCAATTGTCATCAATTGCTCGTTTGCATCGTTGATTGATGTGTTGTGGACCGAACAGCCCGCAAGCATCAAAGCACTCAGAACAAGTAAAGGAACCTTTTTATTCATTATTCGGCATCTCCTTTCAATTGATCCATGTAATTTTCGATTTTTTCCTGAACAGCCTTATCTTCGAATTTGATATCGAGTTTTTTGGCTGAATCTTCCAATACAGTTACCTCAAGTCCCGGTGTTGCGTTCAGTATTGAATATAAGAAAGCATCTTGAACCGTATCATCATCCGAATTGAAGATCTTTTCAAGATCAGTCGTATCTACATGCACTTTATATAAAGAAACGACACCCGATGACTGATCTTGTACTTCGATCCAGTCGCTTGTTGCACCCTCTTTTAATTCCAGAGCTTGATCGATCAAAGATTGATCAACCCCTAAAGAACTGGAGCTTGAAGTCGAATCCATGTATCCAAGCAATCCATCTTTCGCTGCAGTTGTCGCATCATCCGAAAAAGCGGTTGCCGCATCCGCAAATGTTCCCGAATCAATCGCATTATCAATATTTTCCTGTTTCTTTTTTTCTTCATCTGTAAGATTTTCAGGATCTGCCACTTCCAATTTGATTACTCGGACGATACGTGCTTTCGAATCTTTCATCGAATCTTTTAATTCGTCAAAATGAGCTGTAACATATTTTTTGTTCATGGATTTTTGCTCAACTGTCATCAGGCAATAATCGTATAATTTGTCATAGCTGTCATACCCATAAGAAGCAAGTTCTGCTTCGATCGCGTCTTTATATACTTCGCTGTTTTGCGAAGAAACACGGGAACGAATCGTATTTTCTAATGATTTTGCCTCGTCTTCCATTTCTTTTGTCGGCGTAACGCTTTGGCTTACAATCGCATTCCGATACATGTTATACAATAGATTTCCGTCAAAAGGAGTATAATCTTCATACATTTCATCTGCCGTAATATCTGTATCTGCCAGTGTAGCCAGCACATCTTTCCCGTCACTTGACTTTGCCGATACATTATCTTTGTTTGAATCAAAAATAAAATAGCCGACAAACGCGATGATGATCACCGCGATCAAAATGACAAACCAGTTGTCTTTAATCAAGTCTGACATATAGACCTCCTTGTTCTTTAAAATTTCCTTTCAATTATAGAGGATTTACCCATAAAAAGCAATTCGGCCATGAGATTGAAAACATTGAGATTTGACATGAAGTTTGTTATGATTAAGTCCATGAAAAGAGGTATCAATATGCCGAAATTAATAGTTAAAGATCTACACGTGAAAGTAGAGGATAAAGAAATATTAAAAGGCCTCGATCTCGAGGTTGATTCCAATGAACGCCACGCCCTTATGGGACCAAACGGAAACGGAAAAAGTACTCTGTTGGCGGCGATCATGGGAAACCCTAAATTTATTGTGACCAAAGGTTCGATCACATATGACGGAAAGGATATCCTGTCTATGTCGGTCGATGAAAGAAGTCGTCTGGGTTTGTTTTTGGGAATGCAGTATCCAAGCGAAGTTCCCGGCGTGACGAACTCTGACTTTTTAAGAACTGCAATCAATGCACGAAATGAAAAGCCGATTTCTTTGTTCAAATTTATCAAGGAAATGGACAAAGCGATCAACACACTCGAAATGAAGCCGGACTTGGCGCATCGTTTCCTGAACGATGGATTTTCCGGAGGAGAAAAGAAGCGAAACGAGATCGTTCAAATGATGTTGCTCAAACCGACTTTGGCTATGCTTGATGAGATTGATTCCGGGCTCGATGTGGATGCTTTGCGCATTGTAGCCGATGCAATCGATACATGCCAGAAAGAAACGAATATGGGTATGATCATCGTTTCTCACTATGCAAGATTTTTAGATTATTTGAAACCGACCCATGCCCATATTTTAATTGATGGACGCATCGTTGTTTCGGGGGGACCGGAACTGATTGAAAAAATCGACAAAGAAGGATATGACTGGATCGAAAAAGAATACAATGTCAAAGCGACTCGCGAAGAAGAAAAAGCAAGACCGATTTCTTTAGGAAGCTGCGGAGCCAAAAGGAGCAAATAATCATGGTAGAACGTATTTATGAAGATGTTGTCCATGATACGATCGAAACCGGCGATGAACAGCTTAAAATCATTGTGATTCCCAGATCCATTGCCCATACGATGATCAATATCGTCAAAGAAGGAAAGCTGACGATTGATCTTGAGGTCATGGAAAGCTCGAAGTTACATCTTTTCATTCGAAATATGGCGAAAGAAAAAGTTCATATTGAAATTAAAGGCGATGTCAAAGCAAACGCACATGTCGATTTGTCTTTACTTGATCTTGAAGATACAGAAGTCGAAATAGATGAACATATCCATTTGATCGAAGAAGGGGCTTCGATTGACAATTCGATGGCCCAGCTTGTCAAAACGGCTTCTAAAAAGGGAAATATCGAAATTAAGCATACATCTGCACATACCAGCGGTCATATGCATAATTTTGCTGTCCTGTTCGATCATTCAAATTACGAAATGGTCGCGAACGGAAATATCGAAAAAGGTGCCTTTCAATCTGCTTCCCATCAGGAAACGCGAGTCTTGACTTTAGGAAGCGATGGGAACGCAAAAGTCATTCCGCTTTTGCTGATTGATGAAAACGATGTAAAAGCAAGCCATGCCCTTACGATCGGCGAACCCGATGAAAATCAATTGTATTATCTGCAATCCCGAGGACTTGACAAAGAAATGGCTATGGGATTGCTCAGTGTCGGATATTTTATGCCACTCATCCGTAAGATTGAAGATGAAACACTGCGTGAAACCGTTCGAGAAGAAATGGAAAGGAAGGTTGGAATGTATGGACATTAAAGAAAACATCGAAAAGATCCGTGAAGATTTTCCGATCCTGAAAAGGGAAATGTGCAACCATCCGCTTATTTATCTGGATAATTGCGCAACGACTTTAAAACCGAAAACAATGATTGATGCGGTTGTGCATTACTATACGTATTTAGGAGCAAATGCTCATCGAGGCGATTATGAAATGAGCGCTCAGGTTGATTATGCCTATGAACAAGCCCGAAAAATCACTCAGGAATTTATTCATGCCAAACGAGTGGAAGAAATCGTCTTTACTTCAGGAACGACAGAAAGCTTGAATGTGCTCGCTATGACGATTACCGATCAATGGCTGAATGACGGAGATGTTGTCTTGTCAACTGTAGCGGAACATGCCTCGAATGTTTTGCCTTGGATGGAAGCGGGAAAACCGAAAAATATCAAAGTTGAGTATATTCCTCTTGATGAAAAAGGACGACTCACTGCCGAAAATTTCGAAAAAGCCATTACCGATCAAGTAAAGGTAGTGTCGATCGCTCAAGTTACAAACGTTTTAGGATATGAAGCTCCGATTAAGGAAATCACCAAGATCGCGCACGATCATGGAATCAAGGTTGTGGTTGATGGCGCACAGTCCGTCGCCCATCTTCCTGTGGATGTGCAAGATCTCGATGTGGACTTTTTCTGTTTTTCGGGACATAAAATGTGTGCTCCGACAGGAATCGGTGTCCTTTACGGAAAGTTTGAGCTGCTTGAAGCTTTGACACCCGCGTTTTTTGGAGGAGAATCCAATGCGCGTTTTAACAAGTGCGGGAAAGTATCGCTGAAAAAGACACCGCTGAAATATGAAAGCGGAACACAGCCGATCGAAGGAGCTCTTGGTTTGGCGGCTGCTATGAAATATATCAATCATTTAGGAAAAGAAAACATTCACCGCTATGAATTAGAACTCAAACGTTACTTTTTAGAAAAAATCAAAGATGTTGAAAAAGTCAAAGTATACAACGCAGATGCGCAAAGCGGTATCATTACGTTCAATGTATATGACAACGGGAAGATCATCTTCCCTCAAGATGTGGCAAGCTTTTTGAATACAAAAGGAATTGCGATTCGAAGCGGCGAGCATTGCGCTAAATTGTTAGGTGAAGTACTTCAAGTACCCGGAACATGCCGGGCAAGCGTATACTTTTACAATACATTCGAAGACATCGATAAATTTGTCGAAGCGTTGAAGGAAGCCTCCTTCGAGACTTGTCTCGACATATTCTTTTAAAGGAGGAATAAATTTATGGCAACAAATATCGACGCAGCAATGCTGCGGGATATCATCATGGATCATTATCAATATCCGAGAAATAAGAGAGAATTGAACAATGACCCTGAATATCGATCAAAACATATGGCCAGCGATTCGTGCATTGATGACATTACCGTTCAGGCGAAATTCAAAGATGGCACCATTAAAGATGTTGCTTTTGACGGCGTTGCTTGCGCGATTTCGACTTCGGCAACCGATATTATGTCGGAACTGGTCAAAGACAAATCGCTGGAAGAAGCGCAGGAAATCATCGACAACTACATGGCTATGGTTGACGAAAAAGAATACGACGAAGAGCTTTTGGATGAAGCCATCGCGTTTCAAAATGTTGGACGTCAGGCCAATCGTATAAAGTGTGCAACAATTGGCTGGAATGCTCTTCAACAATTGATCGATGAAGAAAAGGAGGAAAAGGATGGAAAATAAAAAAGATATTCCGGTTTCCTCTGAATATGAATATGGATTCCACGATAAAGATGTATCTGTATTTAAGACCAATAAAGGATTAACGGAGGAAACCGTACGGGAAATTTCAAAGATTAAGAAAGAGCCGGAATGGATGCTTGATATTCGCTTGAAGGCCTATCATTCTTTTGTTGATCAAAAAAATCCCGACTGGGGACCGGATCTGTCCCAAATCGATTTTGATGACTACACGTATTACATCAAGCCAAGCGATAAGCAGGAAAAATCATGGGATGAAGTTCCGGAAACAATTCGTGATACATTTGAACGTTTAGGAATCCCGGAAGCCGAGCAAAAATTTTTAGCCGGTGTATCCACTCAATACGAATCGGAAGTCGTCTATCACAATATGCTTGAAGAAGTCGAAGAAAAAGGCGTCATTTTCCTAGATACTGATTCGGCCTTGAGAGAGCATCCGGAACTTGTCAAAGAATACTTTGGAAAACTTGTTCCTTATTCTGACAATAAATACGCTGCATTAAACACAGCCGTATGGTCGGGAGGATCATTTATCTATGTGCCTAAAGGGGTCAAGCTCGAAAAACCCCTTCAATCGTATTTCCGGATCAACTCCATGCAGATGGGTCAATTTGAGCGGACTCTCATCATCGTAGATGAAGGTGCCGATGTGCATTATGTCGAAGGATGTACGGCTCCGACCTATTCAAAAGATTCCTTGCATGCTGCGGTGGTGGAAATTTTTGTCCATAAAAACGCGACATGTCGGTATTCAACGGTGCAAAATTGGTCCAACAACATTATCAATCTTGTCACAAAACGAGCGAAGGTGTTTGAAAACGGCCATATGGAATGGATTGACGGAAATATCGGAAGCTATATCAATATGAAATATCCGGCCTGCATTCTTGCCGAACCGTATGCGAAAGGGACTTGTATTTCCATTGCGGTGGCGGGAGAAGGTCAGAAACAAGATGCAGGAGCGAAGATGATCCATCTCGCACCACATACTTCCAGTAATATTATCTCAAAATCGGTTGCCCGTAATGGCGGGGAAGTAAACTACCGAGGATGGGTCGTGCATACGAAAAATGCAGAATATGCCAAAAGCAAGGTGGAATGCGATACTCTGATTCTGGATAAACAATCGCGTTCAGATACGATCCCACTGAATAAATCATTTTCAAAAACAAGTCAGATCGAGCATGAAGCAACCGTTTCGAACATTTCCGAAGAACAATTGTTCTATTTAATGTCACGTGGTCTGACGAAATCCAAAGCGACCGAAATGATTGTTATGGGCTTTTTGGAACCATTTACAAGAGAGCTGCCGATGGAATACGCGGTCGAGCTCAATCAGCTCCTCAAGTTGGATATGAGTGATTCCATTGGATAGAAAACAAATCATTGAAGAAAGAAAGATCATCAAAGATCGAACCCGAAAAGAAAAGGCAATTGTCGAAAAGCTTTTGCCTTTTTTACAAGGGAAATCAGTTGCCGGCTATATGGCCATACGAGGAGAGGCATCTCTAAAGGAGATTGCGTTGGACTATATACCGAAAATCATCGATGATCAGACAATGATCTTTCTTGCACCCGATCATTTAGAAAAAGGCACCCTAGGAATCATGGAACCTTCAGGAACGGAAGAAGTCGATAAAGCCAAGATTGATGTGATGCTGGTTCCTATGGTCGCATTTCAATATCCTTATCGGATTGGTTACGGAAAAGGATATTACGACCGTTATCTTAAAGATTTTCAAGGACTGAAGATCGGTGTTGCTTTTGATATGCAGGAAGTAAGCGATTACGTACCCAATCGTTTTGATCAGAAGATGGATATGATCGTGACCGAAACACGGATCATCGATCGAGAAACTGAAAAAGACATAGGTAGGGCACAATAAAAAGAAATTGGAGAACAATTATGAGTGTGATCACAAATATTCGGAAATTTTGGGAACGATTTGAAGATGAGCAATCTGATTTGGAAAATGCATTAATCAAGAAAGAATATGACATAATTAATGAAATTGTCGGCGGATTGAACGAAGAAGTCAATTCGATCAGCGGATGTAGTTTTTTCGTGGAAGATGTCAGCGAAGATTTCGAAATGACCATTGATCCGGGACCGAATAAAACGAGCCAGTATATTGCTGCGCAAATCAAAAAAATGGCACCCGACAATGTGAAGAAAACATGGCGTATCAATGCGGTGCTGCAGCCTTTATCTCAAAAAGCAATCGAAGCTGCCGTGCAGATCAAAGATGAGACATATACTCTAGCTGATTTGTATGTCTTTTACGAGATCGAGCCGCAATCTCAAACTTTCGAGGTCAAGATGTATTGTCCGGGATATCAATTAATCGAAAATGATGAATACACTAAAGAGATGAGTATGTATTTGTTGGAGCTTGCAATCGGGCAAACGTATTATGAAGCCTATATTTCTTCGGTCGAACCGTTAACTGCACCTTTAGGAGATACGAAGGATTTCTGCAATTTAGTTGATTTTTATTCGTTAATGCAGGATACAATCGAACAAAATCGTTGGAAAGAATATTCTTCTCCTCTTGATATTTATTCGATTTATGAACCGAATCAGGATTTCGCACATGATTCCTTGCGAAAAGATATGAAGATCATTTTTACGACGCATCCGATGCTCGTTGAAGAAACCTTAGGAGAAAAAAATGATGTTCTTTTAGATCTGAAAGCCAAGGAAGGGGAATACGGATACATTTATTATGCAAATCCGTTTCAAGGAAAGGATAACGCTTTGTTCCGACAGGAATTGTCCAAACAGCTGGACGGAACGATTTCCAAACTCAATTTAGGCAAGGTGATTGGCGGAGCGATGGGAAAGAGCTTTTCTTATATCGATTGGATTGTTTATGATCCGGAAGGCTTTGAAAAAGCGTTTGAACAAATAAAAAAGCAGCTCGATCCGAAAGTCGAACTGCATTATGTCACATTTCATGAATTCATGAATTAAGATCAGCGCATGCATTGAGCAGGCGCTCTTTTTTTGAGCCGGTGAACATTTGATAAGGATCTTCCATGAATCTTGCAAGAACATCCGCATCTTTGAGAAGTTCGCACATTGGCGAATCGATATGGTTCTTATAAGAATGTTGGCCGATCATATAGGTGATCTCATCAATTTCGCGCATTTTGAATTTTTTGCTGTTTTCCAAAAATTGATGTCCGTAAAGAGCGGAAAGCCGAGCATGATCTTTATGCGGACAATTTTGCGTGTATTGCGCGAAATCGTGAAGCAAAGCCGCAATCTTTGCCAGCTCTAAAGAAAGTCCTCTCGATATGGCTAAAAGGGTAATACAGTTATCCACGCTGTTGGTGTGGGTTATTGCTGCAGTGCGAAGCAGTTCATTATCGATTTTTTGGAAGGAACCATAAACATGATCCTTAACAAATTGATATCGTTCCATTATTTCTCTCCCCCTGAAAAAAAAAGCGCATGAAATTTCATGCGCCTGCTGACTTATGGTTTTCTTCCTTTTTACTTACGCCGCTGTGCTAACTACGGTAACTTTGCTTGCTTGTTGTCCGCGATTGCTTTCAATCACGTCGTAAGTGACAGTTTGGCCTTCTTCAAGAGTCTTGAATCCATCTGCATTGATTGATGAGTAATGAACAAAAATATCCTTCCCATCTTCACCGGTAATGAATCCATACCCTTTTTCGGCATTAAACCATTTTACTTTACCTGTGTTCATAGTATAACCCCCCGGAATGCCTGAAAAATTGTTATAGAGATTTTAATATCGTACGTCAACAATAGGATACTAAAATAAGAACAATGAGGCTATCCCTATGGTAATTATACGTTTCCTATAACAAAGAGTCAAACAATTTTTAAAAATCGTTGGAAAAATGTTATAAGAAAAAGCACACAAAATAGGCGCTGACTTTGAAAAAATTATAACAAAATTCAAAAAAACAAACAACACAGGATCGAAGAATGCAAACCGGAGAAAAAAAGATTATAATGAAGTCAAACAAGTACAGGAGGTTATATTTATGTTCATTAAAGATGAGGCTCTACGCAATGCCGTAGCACGAAATCTTAGAACGACACCCGAAGAGCTCACCCCCGAAATGATGACCGAGCTTATTCATTTGGAAGTACCCGATATGGAAATCGAATCGTTGGAAGGGCTTCAATATGCGGAAAATCTGGAATATTTGGATGCGTCCGGAAACGCGCTGCAAACTCTTGAGCCAATTAAAGGATTACGTAATGTCCTTACCCTTGATGTATCGAGCAACCAATTAAGAGATATTCAAGCGCTGCATGGGTATCGTCAACTTAAGAAGCTGAATATTTCGCGAAATAATTTGTATACGATGGATATTTCAAGTATCGCGGGGATGCTGCACCTGGAGGTTCTTGATTTGAAAAAAGCAAAGATCGATTCGCTTGAATACATCATTCATTGCAAGAAACTCGAACAGCTCAATATCAATACCGAAAACGGACCGTTTAACTACTCGCTTCTCGGTACATTGAAGCATTTGAAAAAACTCGATATGTCGGGAATGCGCCGATTTAATATCGATGATCTGACGTATTTGTCAAATTTGGAAAGCCTGAATCTTTCGACCAATTTGATGAGCGATATCTCGCCGTTGCTGGCAATGAACAATTTGCATGAATTGAACGTTTCCAACTGTCCGTATTTAAAAGATTATACGATTTTGGTCCAGTTTCCGGCTTTGAGAAAGCTGAATATGAATTTCAACACTCCGAACAGCTTTGAATTTCTGAAGAACTTGCCAAAGCTTGAAGAGCTTTCTATGGAACAAACAGGATTTCATGATATGAGATTGCTCAATCATATGCCGAATCTGCTCGTGCTTAATGTTTCGAAAAACGAATTGCATCACACCAATGACTTTTATAATGTAAAAAATCTGGAGATCCTGAAAGCGGAATTTTGTCAATTGACTCATATCAATTTTTTGAAAAATGCGCATAAGCTGGAAAGCCTTGATCTTTTTACTAACCGGATCGCAAATATCGAAGTGCTCAAAGATGATAAAAATATTGTTGAACTTAATATCGGACGCAATCAGGTGCGAAATATCGATTGTCTGAAAGATATGAAGAATCTGGCAATTCTTTCCTTGGAAAATAATGATGTGCACGATATTTCTCCTTTGAAAAATTTGGAAAATCTCTGTATCATCGATCTTTACAATAATGTCATCAATGATCTGCACCCGCTCGAACACCTCGAATACGTATCGTATTTGCGATTGGATCACAACGCGATCACCGATCTGACGCCGCTTGCCAATTTGAAGTACTTGCGTTCCTTGACATTGAAGGCAAACTACATCACGGATGTATCGCCGCTTAAGGATTTGAAGCTGCTGGAAGCTTTACGCCTAGACGATAATCCGATTGTAGATACATCGGTATTGGAAAGTATGGAATTTTACGATAAGTTTACGGATTAAACCTCATGCGAGGTTTTTTTCTTTTGACTCTTTGATGTGCTACAATGAATGCATGTCAAATACAACGAAAAAAAACATCGAAACATTGATCAACAAACAGATACGGATCACGCAAGAAGTCATTCGGTCGACCTCGAACATCATCCAAATTCTTTTTGATCATGACGATGAGCAAAATACCCCATTGCATAGAAAGCCAAAGGATACAGAGAAATGAGTCGCGAAGAAAAAGAAATAAAGGGATCAAGTTGGAAACGATTTAAAGAAATTGTTTCTATATTGCGCAAATATCACATTCAAAAAGGCATGGATCCAGTTAAACTTCGGCTCATATTGGAAGATCTTGGACCAACGTATGTCAAGATCGGCCAAATCATGTCAACCAGACAAGATGTCTTTTCAAAACGATATTGCGATGAGCTGATGAAACTTCGCTCGAATGTCACGCCGCTTCCGTTTGAAACAATTCTTCAAGTTCTCAAAGAAGAATATCATCAACCGCCGACTGTGATTTTCGAAACAATTGATGAAGTTCCTCTCGGATCGGCTTCGATTGCTCAGGTTCATGCGGCAACCTTGAAAAGCGGAAAAAAAGTCGTAATCAAGGTCCAGCGTCCGGGCATATATAAGGAAATGCAGGAAGATATCGAATTGATCCGAAAAGCGGTCAAAATCTTGAATTTGTCTGAAACCTTGACTTCAATCGTCGATATGAACATGGTTGTTGACGAATTTTGGACAACCGCAAAACAGGAAATGGATTTTCATCACGAAGCCAACAATGCCAAGAAATTCAAGGAAATTTACAAAGATGTTCAATACATTGGAGCACCTACGATCGTAGATGAATACACAACATACCATGTACTCGTTATGGAGTATATCGGAGGCATTGAGATTGATGATACAACAGCCCTCGATAAAGAAGGATATTCGCGAAAAGAAATTTGCGAAAAGCTTGCTTACAACTATATCAACCAAATTATCGATGTTGGTTTTTTTCATGCAGATCCTCATTCCGGAAATCTGCGTATCGATCAAGGGAAGGTTGTATGGATTGATTTTGGGATGATGGGAACACTTGATCCTAGAGATCGGGATCTCATGAAACAAGGCGTACGGTCCTTGGTCAATCAGGACACCAATCTTCTGGTCGAAACAATCTTGACGCTCGGAATCTGCCGAAAAGAAATCGATTATTCCAAATTTACGGTTGAAATGGAACGGTTCATGAATAAATATGTCAATATGTCCCTGGAAGAAATCGATCTGCCCGGCATGGTACAAGAAATGTTCAGCATATGTCATCAATATGCCATTATGCTTCCCAAAGGGATTTCAATGCTTGCAAGATCGCTTGTAACCATTGAAGGAACAATGCGTGTTCTCGATCCGAAAACAAACATTATGGAAGTCGTTTCTTCTTATAAAGCCGAATTGTTCAACATCAACTGGAACCGAAAGTTGCAAACGATGCTGATCAAAGGAATGCAGGCTGCCGAAGACAGCATCGATTTGCCAATCCAAACTAAGCATCTGCTCGAACTGCTTCAAAAAGGGCAATTGAAGATTAACTTAAACTTATTGGGAAGTGAAACGCCTTTAGCGAATTTGGATCGAATGATCAATCGAATCGTGGTCTGTATTTTGATTGCTTCACTTTTGCTGGGAAGCAGTGTGATCTGCACGACCGAAATGAAACCGGAATTTCTCGGAATTCCGTTACTTGGCTTTTTCGGCTTTCTGATTGCCTTCGGGATGAGCCTATGGCTTTTTGTCAAGATGCTTTTCCTACATCAAAAAAATAAGCCATTTTAGAAAGGATCCTTATGAAAGAACATACAAAAGCTTCAATTGCATCAAGTATCTTAATTGTTCTTTTGGTGGCACTTGATCAATGGACCAAATATGCGATTACGGTCCATATGAAGCTTCATCAGTCTATTGAAGTCATCAAAAACTTTTTTTACATTACTTATGTGCAGAACACCGGAGCAGGATTTAGCATTTTCGAAGATTACGGAAAGGTGTTTTTCGCTGTTTTGACCCTCATCGCCTTGATCGCGATCATGTATTATTTTTATCATACAAAAGATCGGAAGGTCCAATTTTGCCTGACAATCATCTTTGCCGGGGCAATTGGAAATTTTATCGATCGAATGACTTTAGGCTATGTGGTCGATTTCTTTAGTTTTTATTTTTTCGGATGGGGCTTTCCTGTCTTTAATATTGCAGACATCTGCATTAGTGTAGGATTTATTTTGCTCGTGATCGTTTCGATCATCGATGAAGTGAAAAAGGAGAAAACATGGAAGAACAAACGATAATTGTCGAAGAAAAAGGAGTTGGAGAACGTCTGGATAAAGCGCTATGTACGTTGCTCGATATTTCAAGAAAAAGAGCCAAAGATCTTCTGGATCAGGAAAGCATCTTAGTCAATCAAAAAAAAGAAAAGGCTTCGTATAAAGTTGTGCAAGGCGATCAAATCAGTGTTTTAGAGGCTCCGCTGGAAGAAATCGAAGTTAAACCGGAAAATATTCCTTTGGATATCGTTTACGAAGATGAAGATATTCTGGTCATCAATAAACCGAGAGGAATGGTTGTACATCCGGCTCCCGGACATTATTCGGGCACGTTGGTCAATGCGTTGATGTACCACTGCAAAGATTTGAGTGGGATCAACGGAGTCATGCGTCCCGGGATCGTACACCGCATTGACAAGGACACGAGCGGACTGCTTGTGGTGTGCAAGAACGATATGGCGCATGCTTCGCTTTCCGAGCAGTTGTCGTCAAAAACAGCGCATCGTGAATACAAAGCGATCGTTCACCATCCGTTTTCACATACGTTCGGTACAATCAATGCGCCAATCGGACGAGATGAAAGAAATCGTCAAAATATGACTGTGACTTCGAAAAATTCCAAAGAAGCCATTACGCATTTCGAGGTCATCGAAAACTTTAAAAATTATGCCTATATCCAATGCAAGCTCGAAACAGGAAGGACACATCAAATTCGTGTCCATATGCAGTATATCGAGCATCCCATTGTGGGGGATCCGAAATACGGTCCGAGAAAGACGATGAAAACTGACGGACAGCTCCTTCATGCATACGCATTGGAATTTATTCATCCGAGAACGAAAGAAAAAATGCGTTTTGAAGCCGATCTTCCGGAAATTTTCAAAAAGATCCTTCATCAATTGGAAAGCGGGGAAATCGAATGAAGCGCAATCATGTTTTGAGTTGGGATCAATATTTCATGTCGGTGGCCCACTTATCGGCAATGCGCAGCAAAGATCCTAATACTCAAGTCGGTGCTTGTATTGTCAATGAGCAAAAACGAATTGTCGGTTTAGGATATAACGGTTTTCCGATGGGATGCGACGATGATATGTATTCATGGGAGCGCTCAGGGGAATTTTTGGATACAAAATATCCGTATGTCGTACATGCGGAATTGAACGCAATCCTCAACAGCATTCAGAATTTATCGGGATGCACACTTTATGTATCGCTTTTTCCATGCAATGAATGTGCAAAAGCGATCATTCAATCCGGCATTCGCAAAGTCGTATATGAAGATGACAAATATAATGGCGAACCGGCCAATCTGGCAAGTAAACGTATGTTTACGGATGCCAACGTTGAGTTTGTTCAGCTTTCGTATTCTCTTAAAGTTACAGTGAAACAAAACAATCATTAAAAGATCAGGAACGAAGATTCCTGATCTTTTCAGTATTTTTAAAGTGCAGCTTGGCAACGTGTTTTAAAGCATCGAATCCGTATTTTTCGACGAAGCGCTTTCCGCATTGATCAACAGCAGGACCGGCACCTCTGGAAAATTCGAAAGCGTATTTTTCGTTCATTTTGTCAAAATAGCGCAAAAAGGAATCACGTGCCAAAACACTGGCACAAGCCACCGCTAAGTATTTGTTTTCGGCTTTCGTTTCAAACGTCAAGGTCCGGATAACTTCCGGTTCGTCTTTCAAATAATTGTAGTAGAGGGGCTTTGGCGTAAATTGATCAACAACACACAAGTCAGGGAGTGAAAACCCTTTTTTTATTAAGTTCAAGTAGGACTGATTGTGAAGCTTTGCTTTAATGGCATTCATATTTAAACGCTCATGAATACAATTGTATCTCATGTTGTTTACGATCAGAACGGAATTTGGACAAAGCTTTTGAATAATCGGTGCAATTTTGCGGATATTTTCGTCGTTCATTTGCTTGGAATCTTGAATTTCAAGCTTTTTCAGGGTATCGACATGTTCTTCATATACGATGCAAGCAGCCACGACAACCGGTCCGAAATAATCTCCGGTGCCGACTTCATCGCTTCCGGCTTGCGGATACAGTGCTGACGAATGGTTTTGCGGCAAATTGTCTTCTTCTAAAAAAGAAACATCCTTTCCTTGATAGACGACTTTACCGGATTCGTAGGCAGTGATTGTCAAAGAAGGTGTCTGGATCTGATAATGCGTATAGGCCGGCTGTTTGATCGAAACAGCCAAAGGCTCGATCCGTTTTTTCAGATTCATAATTTGTTCATAAGTCATTTTTTTTGTGATTGATGCCATGGACATAGTATAGCTAAAAATAAAAAAAAAGCCAAATGAGGGCATATGAATTCATCCTCTTTGTCTAATAATTTATAATAGATTCATGAAAAAAGAAGAAGCTATTATTCGTGTCGAAGCGACACTTGTAAACAAACAGACCGCAAATTATAACGCTGTGGAAGGTTTGGAAGATCCAATGGAAATGTATGAACTGGATTTCGAAGCCAATGGAAAGATCGTATCTTTTGAAGTGAGTATTTTCGAATACCAAGTTGTAGAAGTAGGAATGAAAGGATTGCTTGTATATAAAGGAGTCGATCTGATTTCTTTCGGAAACTGGATTAAAGATTTTAAAATGAAATAAAAGGGGGGAATGGGAATTGGTGATTGGAATTCTTATCGGAGTAATCGTGGCCTTGGGCAGCTTAATTGCTTATATTATAAAGAAAAAGGTTCAGGATCGAGCTCACCAAAAACAAAAAAGACAGCTTTTCAGAGAAAAATTCGGTGTGGAGGCACCGGAAAATGCAGAATTGTCGATTGAAAAGGAAAAGACATTTACTAACTGGTACGAGTTAGGAACAACATATAAGAAAAATAGTGATGAGGTGGAATGGGAACCATCCTTTATCAAGATGGGGCGGTTCTTAATTGAATTCTACGATCCTTATCAAGCTGTACGGTATATTCGCTATTTGTACAACGAAGGAGTTCCTTTAGTAAAGAAAGGAGAATCATCTCCGTCGCTTCCGACACTTGAAAATGTTCCAAATGTATAAAAACCGGAATTGATTTCCGGTTTTTTATTTGGCGTGGTCAAGTTGTCTGAGCACTGAATTCAATTTTCCTTCAAGAGAGGAAATATTAGGTACATCGATCCGTCCTTCGGCGTTGCGTATTGCGTAAGCTGGTGCAGGAATCATTGTTGTATTTTCGGGAACATCTTTAATGATGACGGACCCGGCTCCGATCTTGCATCCGCGATGCAAGGTAATGTTGCCTATTATTTTCGATCCGGCTCCAATGACGACATCGCTTTCAACTGTCGGATGTCTTTTTCCGGCAGTTTTTCCGGTTGCCCCTAAAGTAACTCCTTGATAGATCATGATGCGGTCACCAAGAATACACGTTTCGCCGATGACTACTCCGCTGCCATGGTCAATAAATATTTTGCTGCCAATCGTTGCCCCCCGGATGAATATCGATTCCGGTTTTTTTCTGAGCGCGCAAAGAAAGAATACGGGCAAGAGTGGGATGCTTTGCATACAGTTTATGGGTAAAGTACCATGTTTTTAATGCTCGAAATCCCGGCATGAACCAAATTTCAATCGTGGAAGACAAAGAAGGATCTCGCTCTTTGATCCACTCGATTTCTTGCTTTAAAAATTTATAATAATTCATTTTCTTTTCACCTTCCTTTTTATTTTTATCGGTTTTTTTTCGATTGTACAATTTGAAAGCTCAAAAAAAGCTTTGGAAATCCAAAGCTTAATCACATTGTTAACTTCAAGGAATCTTTTAGGGCCGGTGTGCAGTAAATATTGTAGTCGACTGTTGTAAAGTCCGGAGTGAGATTTTCGATTGCCTGATCTTTGTCGACAATCCATACAGCTTGCAGGTGATTTTCATCACAAAATTTCAGGCCGTCTTTTACGGGCATACAAAATAAGGTGGTGCTCATGGCATCGGCCCATGCCGACTGATCGTCATCATCAATTACGGTTACGCTGCGCATGTATTGAGCAGGATAGCCGGTCGTCGGATCGATGATGTGAGAATACCGTTTGCCGTCGACTTCCATATAGCGCTGATAATCACCGCTTGTAACCATAACAACGGGACGTTTTGTGACAAATTGCACAACACTTGGCGACTGATCAGGAGATTGAATCCCAACGACCCAGTCTGATCCGTCGGGCTTTTCTCCTAATAACACAACATTTCCTCCGGCATTGATATACCCGTTATCGAGGCCTGCTTCATGAAGCTTTTGTGCGCATATTCCGGCCGTATACCCTTTAGCAATTCCTCCAAGATCGAGTTTTAAGTTTGGATCTGTAAATCGGATCGTATCCCCTTCGATCTGAATTGCCGATATCCCTTCGTGTTGTTTGGCAGTTTCGATATCCTCTTTGTTCGGGACATAAGGGGTTTCAGCCTCTCTTGCATCATGCCATAAAGTGAGTACTTTTCCTTCGCTGATATCGAAGCGTTCGTCAAGCTCGCCGGCTTTGATTGCGATATTGAGGCAGTCGATCATTGGCTGCGGCACACGGATGGCCTGGTTGTAAGCCGATTGATTAAGAGTATAGACATTGTTTACGCCATCATAGGCATTGTATTGATCAAATATTTCATTATAAGTTATAAATGTATCCTTCAGAATTTTTTCATATTGATTGAATTGTTCTTGTGTGCAAGTTGCCTGAAATACGATCGGTGTATCAAATCCCAGATCCGTATACGTTTCATTAAATGTTTGAGTTCCTCCTTTTGGACGATACGAGGTGGATGAGACCAGAACGATCACGAGTGCTAAAAATGCGATAGATCCTAAGATCCATTTTTGAATCGATTTTTTCTTTTTCATAGATTTATATTATACAAAAAATGAAATAAAAACCAAAAGATGAACTCTCCTTTAATTTGGTTTGCAATCAATTTGAGAATAGAATAGAATTATTTTTGTATAACAAATGGAGGTTAAGGGAAAAATATGTCACTTTTTCTAGGAAAAATGTGTCAGCATATACCCGGTCACAAAGCTAAGACTGAACATGAAAAAGTTTTAGAGATCATGCCTGAAAAACAAGTATTTATACCGCTTGTTGCAGGAAACAATACTGATTTCGAAGTCTTGGTCAAGGAAGGTGATCAGGTTTTTGTAGGCACAAAATTGGCACAAACAAAATCCGGATTTGTTGTTCCGATTTATTCAAGCGTCTCTGGTATTTATACAGGAAACGTAAAAAGGATGCACTCATCTTTGCGTCCTCAGCAGCATATGGTCATCGAAGTGGATCACAAGCAAACCTCGATCCAGGCATTTGAACCAATTGCTTATGAAAATAAATCAAGAGAAGAACTTGTTGAGTTCACAAAGAACTCCGGTTTGATTGGTCTAGGCGGTGCCGGATTTCCAACGTATGTAAAATACTTAAAACCGGAAGGAATCTCAACTGTTTTGATCAATGGGGTTGAATGTGAGCCATATATCACGGCCGATTATAAATTAATGATGTCCGATCCGAAGCATTTGATTACAGGAGCGCTGATCATGAAAAAAATGGCGGATGCAAAAGAAGTAATCATTTGTATTAAAAAAAGTCACCCGGATCTGATTTCGGTGGTAAAACAAGCGGCAGAAGGCACAGGGGTACAAGTTCGCGAAGTTCCGGATGTTTATCCTATGGGCTGGGAGCGAGTATTGGTTCGCGAAGTTATGAAAAAAGAATACGGCAATCTTCCATCTGAGGCAGGATGTATTGTAAATAATGCCGGCACCGCAATCGAATTGGCGCGTATGATGGAATACGGAGAAGCAATTGCGATGAAAACAGTAACTATTTCTGGAGAGGCTGTAAAAGATCCGATGAATGTGCTGGTACCTGTAGGCATGCCGGTCAAAGAAATTTTCGAACATACGGGATTTGTTCAGGACTCCGTTCGTCTGATTGCGGGTGGTCCGATGATGGGAAAAGCCATTCCGAACGATATGTTTGTGATCGATCGGGCTATGAATGCATTGACAATTCTCGATAATCCGGCTGACAATGCGATCGCATGTTTACGTTGTGGAAGTTGTTCGGATCACTGCCCGGCAGGATTGCAGCCTGTCCGTATCGCAATGGCAGTGAAAGAAGGAAACATCGAAGAGATGGAAAAAAGACAAGCTCTCAGTTGTATTGAGTGCGGACTTTGTACTTATGTATGTCCATCCAAGATTGATGTGACCGAAAATGTGCGCAAAGCAAAACGTGCATTGGCTTTGCAAAAAAAGAAATAGGGGGCAGTATATGAAGTTTAATTTTCACGTAAGCCCGAACATCAAAGGGAAACAATCAACGCAAAATATCATGCGTGATCTGACTATTGGATTGCTGGTCATTTTTGTGTGTGCATGCATTTATTACGCAAGCGCATACGGAATGCGCTATTGTATGCAAGCTGTACTGCTGTTGGCATGCTCGCTAATCACTACGCTCGTATGTGAAGTGATTTATGCCAAAGCAACAAAACAGCCGATTAAACCGTTTTTGGCTCATTCGTTCGGATGGGTTACTTCGATCATTTTGACGATGATGTGCCAAATCACGATTACACCGTACGCTTTGATTATCGCAACTGTTTTCGCAATTGTGATCGGACGCTTGCTGTTTGGCGGATTCGGACAAAATATTTTCAATCCCGCAGCAGTCGGAGGTGCTGTCATCTTTGCCGCATTTGCAGGAGCAACTACCGATCTTGTGACTTCGGCAACACCGACTACAACAATCGCAAGTGAATTTCATTGGCTGCCTGCAACGCCGGAAGTTTTGGACAGCTTCTTGGAACAGTTTGGCGGATTCAGCTCTTTAGCTCTTGGAACGTATGCAGGCGCGATCGGGGAAACGTTTACGATTGCAATCTTGCTCGTAGGGATCGTTCTTGCTTTGCGTCATGTGATCGACTGGAGAATTCCTGTCGTATATCTTGGTGCAATAGCGATCATGACAGCAGTCATCGCTTTGATTGCAGGTCTTGAACCTTATCATGGAGTCCCTGCTTTCTTATGGTATCCTGCTCTTCATCTTGTAACAGGTGGAGTTGTATTCGGCGGTGTATTTATGTTAACCGATCCTGTCACAAATCCGACAAGTGCTGCCGGTCGTGTGCTCTTTGCATTGGGGGCTGCAATCTTGACTGTACTTCTTCGTATGAAGGCTAACCTTCCGGAAGGATGCTTGTATTCGATTCTGCTTATGAATATGTTTACACCGATGATCGAATCATCGTTGGATGGAAATCAATTGAAGATCGCAAAAAAAGTGTACATTGCGTTTGCATGCTTCTGCGTTCTTGCTCTTGGGGTTTCGTTGTTCGCGGCAAAAACTATTGAACCGGTTACTACACTGCGTACATCTTCAAGCGCGACAGCCTACGTTGTGCCTGAAGTCATGAACGAGGAGGTATTTCTATGAATAAGATCGTTCATTTGACTTTATTTTTAGCCATTGTTTCGGCGATTGCCGGTGGTGCATTGGCGTTTGCCAATCAGCTGACTGCACCGGTCATTGCTTTAAATAACGAACGAGCCGAAAAACAAGTGCTGTTGGAAATGTATCCAAGTGCCAATGTCGATGATTTCAAGATCATGGATGTGACAACAGATAATCCGACTGTAAATAAGATTTATTCTTATGAAGATAATTATATTTTCAACATGAGCGTTTCCGGATATAAAGATGGAACAACGTTCTTGGTTGCTATTAATAAAGACGATCTGACAGTATCGGCATTCAAGGCAATCTCGAATGGAGATACCAAAGGGATCGGTTCCAAAATTACCGAAAGCGCGTTCGCGGATAGCGTGGTCGGAAAAGATGCGGCCGGACAAATCGACACGATTTCGGGAGCAACTGTCACTTCAACACCGGTTGTTGAAGGGATTCATCAGGCAGCCGATATTGCGGCTGGATTAGAATAGGGGGAAACTCATGAACCGTTTTGAAAATTTTAAAGCTGGTCTGATCAAGGATAACCCTGTATTCTCCTTGTATCTTGGTATTTGTTCGACTCTTGCCATCACTACAACAGTAAACAATGCGATTGGTATGGGAGCAGCTGTTATCATGGTATTGATCATGTCCAATGTCATCATTTCGGCGATTCGTAAAATCGTACCAGATGAAATTCGTATTCCTGTTTATATTGTGATCATTGCTACATTGGTAAAGATCATTCAAATGCTGATCGAAGCATATGCACCTGCTTTGAATACGAGCTTAGGGGTGTTCATTCCTTTGATTGTCGTAAACTGTATCATCTTAGGGCGTGCGGAAGCATTTGCCAGCAAACACGGGATTGCCGATTCTGCTTTGGATGGTCTTGGAATGGGTCTTGGATATACTCTTGCAGTGGTTGCAATGTCGTTTATTCGTGAAGTTCTTGCCACGGGCGTATTGAATATTGTCAATCCGTTTAATGAAGCGCAAGTATGGATTAATGTGACATTGATCCCGGAAGCCTATACGATTCCGCTGTTTAATTCTCCTGTCGGAGCTTTTGTAACTTTTGCATTCTTGGCAGCGGTGATCGGAGCTTATAAAAAACACGCAGATGAAAAAGCAGCCAAAGCAGAGGAGGTAAAGTAGAAGGATGTCTGAATTAGTCACTTTGCTCGTAACGAGCGTTTTAATCAACAACGTCGTCTTGAACCAGTTCCTCGGTATGTGTCCTTTCATGGGGGTTTCCAGAAAGAGAAGCTCTGCAATCGGTATGGGTGTGGCCGTTATGTTTGTTATTGTCGTGGCGGCTCTGGTTACATATGCGTTGTATTATTTAGTGCTTGTTCCGTTGAACTTGCAGTTTATGGATTTGATCACGTTTATCTTGGTCATTGCTTCGTTAGTACAGCTAACCGAAATGTTCATCAAGAAAACGAGTCCGTCTTTGTATAAATCCTTAGGCGTTTATTTACCTTTGATTACGACAAACTGCGTTGTATTGAATGTATGCCTTGTCAATATTTCGAATAGTTACAATTTCGCACAGATGCTTGTATATTCGATTGGTACACCTTTAGGTTTTGCGCTTGTCCTCTATATTTTCTCTACGATTCGCGAACGTTTGGACATTGCCAATGTTCCAAATCCATTGAAAGGAAATCCGATTGCTTTGATTGTTGCCGCAATCATGGCTATGGCGTTTAGCGGATTTGCGGGTATCGTTTAATGCCCGTACAAACAATTGTAGGAGCTATCTTATTATTCGGAGGGCTGGTTGCGGTTTATATCTTCTTGTTTTTGATGAACAAGAAGACTCCGCTTCCTCCGGGATGTGAAAATTTAAAAGCGGATTGCGAAGGATGCAAAGATCTTTCGTGCATGAACAATCCGCATCACGATAAAAGAAAAGGAGGATCTGTCGTATGATTGTTGCGATCATTATGATGCTTGTTCTTGGGGCGTTGCTGGGCTGCGGTCTAGGGCTTGCAAGCAAATTTCTGCACGTAGAAGCTGATCCGCGCGTTGATTGGGTAACTTCGGCATTGCCAAACTATAACTGTGGCGGCTGTGGCTATGCAGGATGCGGAGCATTAGCTGAAGCAATGGTTAACGGGGATGTTACGGATTTTAAATGTAAACCTTGTAAACCGGACAAAAAAGCAGAAATTATCGATTATTTAAAAAATACACCCGGACCTGACGGCAAGACTGTCACGATCAAAGGGTAAAAGAAAACCGACGGAAAATGTTTCTGTCGGTTTTTTTATGGGCATCACACACTTTTTTCGATTAAAAGTTTCGGGACAAAAGAAAAAGAGGATCAACCGGTTTTGGATGATCCTCTTGCATTCTGTTTAATAAGAATTTACAAACAGCACATTGAAAATATTAAAAATAATTCATGTAAGGGCAAAGAAGAAAAAGCGTCCTGTATACAATACAAGCATATACAAAAACAAATTGTGCGAAGAAAGAGAAAAGGTTTCGATTTGTTTTCCACTCCTTATTGTGATTTTTTTCCATATCCAAAACAAAAAATATCCGAGCAATACTCCGCTGGTGTTCATGATCAGATCATCGATATCGCTGACCCGTTCATTGAAAAGCTGACTCGTTTCGATAAAAAGAGAAAAGAGAAAGCCGAAAAAGGCAATCACATACCAGCGATTGAACTGTTTCCACAAGCGAGGAACAAGAAACCCGAAAGGAATAAACAATACAACATTCAGCAAATACCCGAGAAGATTGATTCCGGTCGAAAAAGGATGAAGATTGATTGCGTTTGGTGTTTCCATCTGATGATGCTGCAATAAATCGTATAGCGTGCCTGCTTGTGTAAAATGAAAGCAGGCAATAATATAGACCGCAAAGGTCACTAATAAATAAAATTCCTTGTTGGAAATCGGAGCTTCATGCTTTCTTTGCCATAAAATCAGCATAAAAAAGGGAAGTATAGATGCAAGGTATTCATAGGTGATCCAAGAGTTCGTCGTCATATTTATTTTATTTCGTATTGTTTGATCCACGATTCGATTTGTTCGATATCCGGGTCAATGTAAATCGTTTTATAGGATTTCATGGTCACAAGTCCCATCTTTGAACCCGGAACTTTTTTCAATTGAGAAATCTGAGTATAATCGACAGGAACACTGCTTGACTGTTTTCCTTTCGAAAAATATGCTGCAAGTTGAGCGCATATCCGAATCAGTTTTTCGTTTACTTCGCTGCTTTTCAGCAGCACATGCGAACCATGATAGTCTTTGACATGGAACCATAAATCATTCTTTCTCGATAAATGGTGAGTAATAAAGTTATTTTGAAGGTTGTTTTTGCCGGCGTAAATATCCGCTCCGTCAATACGCAAGTGAAGAACGTGGGGGTTTTTCGATTTTTTCTTCCGTGCTTTTTGCTCTTTTCCGGGCAGAAGATAGCGGTTTTTGATAAGTTCTTCCCGAATTTCAAGTGCATCGGCAGGTGTGCAGTGTTCAAGCTGTTCCTGAAGCTGTGTGAAATAAGCGATATCTTCTTTGCATTGGCGGATCTGCTCTGTGATCATATCCACGCTTCGCTTAAGCTTATGGTATTTTTGATAATACTTATTCGCGTTTGTTTTGAGATCGTAGCGCATATCAATCGGGATTTTAACGAGATTGCCGGTTTCAAAATCTTCCAGTTCAATCGTTTCTTCTTTTTTCAGGTCGTACATATATGCAAAAAGAAGTTCTCCGTATGTACGGAATTTTTCAAGATCCATCGCTTCTTCCAAGCTTGCTTCCAATTTTGGAAGCTTTTTCTCATGTTTCTTCTTTTCTTTGGCAACGGTTTTGAAAACGTCTCCGCATTGCTCGCGTATACGAGTTTTGAATTCATTGAGCTCATATAAATGATCCAATCCGTCCATTAATTCATATTGTTTTCCTTCTTTGTGCAGATGAAGCAAAGGAATACAGTGGAAGCTCTTTTCGTCATATACAAACAAATTATTTGAGGAAAAAATTTCGTCCATGATCGAAGAGAAAGACTGTCCTTCATGCATACGGTACAGGACCTCACGTGAAATCAAAGGAGAAAAACCTTCTACTTGTTTTGTAAGAGGAACATCCAGGTCAATCTGATCAATTTGCACATCAGTAGGCAAGAGGCGATCGTCTTTTGGCGGCAGGACATATAAAGCACCTGGGTGAATAAGTCGTTTTGAATTTTCAAAAACCGGGATCCGTTTTAAGACATCCATGATTCGATCCTCTTCGTTGACTAATACGAGATTGGCATATTTTCCCATGAGTTCTGCATAAAGGTTTAAATTTTTTGTATCGCCCAATTCATTGTGTCCTTTAATCCCGATCTTGATGATTCGGTCAAAACCAATTTGTTCGATTTTCGTAATAATACCTTGTGAACAATATTTGCGCAAAAACATGACAAAATTTGTCGGATTCGGCGGTACATTGATCGAATGATCATGAATGTATATGCGGTTCGTGTTGGAATGCACATTAATAACCAGCCGCTGATTGCCGTTTTTCGGCGTATGAATATGAAATAAGATTTCTTCATCGCTCAGATTCTGAATCTTTCCGATTTTTCCGCCGACAACGACACGAAGTTTTTCGGTAATGGTATGGATCAATAATCCGTCTAAAGCCATAAAATACAGCTCCTTTCGTAAACGTAGGCATTATACCATGAAAAACAAAATTTGTTCTTGCAAGTTTATAAATGGTTTTGTATAATACTTTCGTTGCAGACTGTTGAAGGTATTGCAGCCGCCCAGAAAAGGTCAAAGTCGAGAAATCGCACCTTGATGGCGAGTCTCAAATTTTTTTAGAAATGACAGGAGGTGCACGTAATGTACGCAATTATTGAAACAGGCGGAAAACAGATCAAAGTAGAAAAAGACAGCGTAATCTTTGTTGAAAAACTTGATGCAAACGAAGGGGATACTGTAGAATTCGATAAAGTTCTGTTTGCGGATGGAAAAATCGGTCATCCTTTTGTAGAAGGTGCAAAGGTTACCGGAGTTGTTGAAAAACAAGGAAAAGGTAAGAAGATCACAATTGTGAAATATAAACCGAAAAAATCATCAACTCGTCGTAAACAAGGACACCGTCAGCCTTATACACGTATCAAGATCGAAGCGATCGAGGCGTAATCATGGTAAAGGTGAGTATATCCAAACATCATAAGGATATACAAAATATTGACATAAAAGGGCACGCTTTCGGCGGCGATCCGGGACAGGATCTTGTTTGTGCGGGGATATCGACAACCGTATTCGGTATGTTAAATGCCTTGGACGAATTATTTCCGGAACATTGTGATCTCACGCTTAAGGATAACCAGATCGGTATTTATGTCAATCATTCAAATGACTCGATTCAGCTTATGCTGAAAACGTTACTCATTCAATTGAAAACGGTTCAAGAGTATTATCCCGATAAAATAAAATTCACAAGGAAAGAGGTGTGATCATGCGTTTTACATTAGATATTCAATTTTTTGCTTCTAAAAAGGGAGTAGGTTCCACAAAGAACGGTCGTGATTCTCATTCTAAACGTCTTGGCGCAAAACTTGCCGATGGGCAAAAATGCCATGCAGGAAGTATCATTTATCGTCAACGCGGTACAAAGATCCATCCGGGTAAAAACGTTGGACGCGGTGGAGATGATACATTATTTGCCACAGCAAACGGAATCGTAAAATACGAACGTTTAGGAAAGAAGAAAAAGCAAGTTTCTGTTTATCCGGCAGAATAAGCAAGATAAGAAGATCTAGAGTGATCTAGGTCTTTTTTTTGTTTTTAAAGCCAAGGAGTTCGTTTTTCAGAAAATAAAACGTATAATAGAATAAAATGGAGGAATTCCAATGTTTGTAGATCAAGTAAAAGTATTTATTAAAGCCGGAAACGGAGGAGACGGAATCGTCAGTTTCCGTCACGAAAAATATGTAGCCTATGGAGGTCCGTTCGGAGGAGATGGCGGAAAAGGCGGAGATGTCATTTTCGAAGCGGATCCCGGAATGACCACCTTGCTCGATTTGCGTTATCATCGAAAATTAATAGCCGAGAACGGTGAAAAAGGAAAGAATAAACGTATGCATGGGGCCAACGGCGAGAATAAGATTGTAAAAGTCCCGTTGGGAACGATTGTAAAACGAAGTGATGACGGTACGATCGTAGCCGATCTTACCGAACCTTATCAGCAGCAAATCGTTGCAAAAGGTGGTAGAGGAGGAAGAGGAAACTGTCATTTTAAATCTTCCAGAAATACTGCGCCAAAATATGCCGAGAGCGGAAAAGAGGGAGAAGAATACGATGCGATCGTTGAACTTCGAACTTTGGCCGACGTCGGATTGGTCGGTTTTCCAAGTGTTGGAAAATCCACTTTTTTGGAAGCGGTGACACGTGCAAAACCGGAAATTGGCGATTATCCGTTTACGACCATTACTCCTAATGTCGGTGTCGTTCAAACAAAAGACGGTCGAAGTTTTATCCTGGCGGATTTGCCGGGATTGATTGAAGGCGCCAGTGAAGGAAAAGGTTTGGGTCATCAGTTTTTGAAACACATAGAACGTTGCCGAGTCATTATACATGTTTTGGATATGGGTGGAGAAGAGCGAGATCCGCTTCAGGATTACAAAGTCATTAATGAAGAGTTGAAAAACTATCAATTGCGTTTGTTGGAACGTCCGCAAATCGTTGTTGCCAACAAGATGGATCTTGAGCATGCCTCGGAAAATTTGGAACGTTTTAAAAAAGCGTATCCGGATGTGCCGGTTTATGAAACGACCACTATTATTCATGAAGGCTTGGATCCAGTCCTTCGTAAAGCAGCCGATCTTTTGGCTACCACACCGGTATTTCCTTTGGAAACTGAAGATGGTAAGGAAAGCGGCGTCGTATACAAATACGAAGAAAAGAAGAAAGAAATCGAAATCAATAATATCGAACCGCATGTATGGGAAGTTGCAGGTCCGAAAATTGAAAAAGTCTTCGATATCAATAAGCTCAATACTGAAGAAGATTACTACTTGTTTGCCAATAAAATGCGCTATATGGGAATTGATCGAATGCTTCGAGAAGCCGGAGTACAAGACGGAGATACGGTACGACTTTGTGGCTTTGAATTTGAGTTTGTAGAAAACTAAGAAAGGGAAATGTATGATTCATGTATTTTTTTCGGAAGCCGGTGCGGGAATCATGAAGCTTCATCAAGAGTCGGGAAAGATCGATCGCAATGATGAAATATTGACTTTGGCATTCATGCTTGATCAAGGCGATATCCGACTTCCATATAATTCGCAGTACCGTTTGGATCTGATTTATAAGATGTATACTCAAAACGGTCAGATCCATGATCCAAAACAAATAAAGGACTCCATTTACTCTTATGTGGAAAATGTCGATCGTTTGATTGCCGCAGCAGAAAAAGGAGAAGAAATATGCATTTATTCGGAAAATTCTCCCGGAGATGTTTCGGGTTTTATCTTTGTATGTTCGCTGCTCGATCCGTATGATATCGGATTGCAGTATGTGGAACTTCCGCAAATTGTGCATAATCCCGACTACACAACACTTTTTCCGTCGTTGGAAAATATTTTATACGAATATTTCGATTACGTGCTTTCTCTGAAAGTGGAAGTGCCGTATTTCGATGTCAATTATTATTCGACGATATGGGAGTCCTTAAAAAATGAAAACAGCCCTTTGCGAGCTGTAGTCAACGGACAGATCATGTCGGTTAGCGAAGATATTTACGATTTCATGATTTTAAACCGATTTGAAGTCAGTAAGTATGAAAGCAGGGCTATTGGCGAGATCATTGGCATATACCAGCAAAAATTAAGTGATTATTTGCTAGCTGACCGTATTCAGAAACTAATCGAAAAAGATGCATTGACTGTTTTGGAAGACAATGAGCTTCCGTACAATCGACTTTTGATCAAGACAAATTAAAAGAGGCGGGCGCCTCTTTTTTTTGTGCTTACAACATTACATTCGGCGATTGACGATTTTTGCAAGGCCTTCGCGGTCTTTGATGAAGATATTGCGATAAGCAAGATCAATCAGACCAAGATCAGTCAATTCATGCAAAGCGTTCGTTACAGTTACCCGCTGCAAGGCGCAGCAATCGGCGATTTCCTGGTGGGAATAGGGAATGCTCACAGAAGTGATTTGCGAAGAAGGATCGGGATTGTCGGTCATTTCCAATAAAAAATCCGCGATTCGTCCTTTTGCATCATAAAAAGATAATCGACGAATATGTCTTGCGAAAGCTTCAAGAGAATGGGATAAGATTTCGATGATTTCAATCGCAAGCTCAGGCACTTCATGTAAGTAAGGCAAGATCGTATCCAGATCAAGCTCGATCAAATCGACTTCGTTGATTGCTTCTATGGTTGTTGTGCGATGGGAAGATGCAAAAGGATCGGCAGTACCGAACAGCCGACCTTCCGTGATGATTTCATATGTGAATTCTTTTCCGTTTATATCCAATAAATAGGCGCGTACACGACCTTTTAATACATAAAAAAATGTATTTCCTTGTTCTTGCTGGAAATAAATCGTTTGTGAAGGTTCATAATGTTGAAAATATCCGATTTTTTTGATCAAAGAAGCGGATTTGGAATTTAGTCTAGCGGATTTCATAAATTGATTATAAAGAAAAAGAGAAAGGAATTGTAGCCTAAATTACAATATTTTGGAGATCGAATCGCTATAATGGAACCATCAGGAGGGGAGTTATGAAAAACAATATTCAATTGTTCGGACGTATTCTTTTAGGAAATTTTATTATGGCTATTGCAGTCAATATGTTAATCGTACCGTCAGGATTCATTGCCGGAGGATCCACAGGCCTTGCACTGATCATCATGCATTTGATCAATGCGCCTTACTCCTTGATCGTAACTTCGATCAGTGTTGTGATGTTTGTGATCGGTTTTTTATTTTTAGGAAAGAAATTCGCATTGACCACTTTAATTTCGACCATTGTTTATCCGTTCTTTATTTCAATCACAAGTTTTTTGGAAGACATTCATCTGGTTTCGGATCCTCTTATTGCCGCAATCATGGCAGGCATCTTTATGGGGTGTGGTTTGGGTCTTGTGATTCAGGCAGGAGCAAGCACAGGAGGCCTTGATATTCCGCCGATTATTTTGGAAAGAAAACTTGGATGGAATGTTTCTGTGACAATGAATATTATGGATCTTTTTATCCTTGTTTATCAGATCACATATTCCAATGCCGAACAAATTATTTGCGGGCTGACACTTGTTTTTGTGACATACTTTATCATGAATCAAGTTATGACATTCGGTAAGGCTGCACTGCAGCTCATGATTATGAGTGATCACTACGAAAAAATGCGGGATCTATTTATTAATACATTGGATAAAGGAGCAACAATGTTCATGATTGAAGGAGGCTATGAACGCAAAGAAAAAAGAGCCGTTTGTGCATTGGTCGAACGAAAAGAATGGTATACGATTCAAAAAGAAATTTACTTGGTTGATCCGCAGGCATTTGTGATTGTGTCAAAAGTTTCCGAAGTCAGAGGACTAGGGTTCAAACCACTCAGCAAGAGAACGGAAATGATCGGATAAAAAAAAGCAAAAAAAATGGCGTCCTTGGAGGGATTCGAACCCCCGACCGTGCGCTTAGAAGGCGCATGCTCTATCCAACTGAGCTACAAGGACAACATAGACATTATAAGCGATTCGTTTTATAATTGCAATGAAAAAGTATAGGAGAATAGATCATGATCAACCAACAAGAACGACCCGGTTATAAATTTGTCGGGTGGTATATTGATCCGCAATGTACGAAACGGATCAATCCGGGAGGAAAGCTGCCGGGAACGATCACCCTTTACGACAAATGGATTCCCATTATTTATCCGATTCGATATGAGTGCCACGGAGGGATAAATTCACGAAGGAATCCAAAGTATGTCAATGTTGAGACAGGAGTTGTTAAATTATATCCGGCCCATAAAAAAGGGATGCGCTTTTGCGGCTGGAGTCTCAATGGCGAAATGATCGATTTCCTCCCTTCGAAAATTATTCAACCGCTCACTTTGGAAGCGCAGTTTCGGGAGCTGTGCGTTGTTCACTTTGAGTCGAACGGAGGAGGGAAGATTGCCGATCAGATGACGGATGAATTCGGACTGCTTGAGCCATTCCGTCCGCCTATGCGCTTAGGCTATACATTTGCTGGATGGTATATGGATGAAAAGCTGACATTGCCTTATGATTTTGAAATTCCGATCAATGAAGAATTTACTTTGTATGCGAAATGGAAAATCACTCTTTACGAAATTCATTATCATTTAGATGGAGGACTTTCGAGCCGTCAAAACCCCAAAAACTATTCTTATTTTGATTTGGATATCGACTTTCTTCCGGCACGAAAAAAGGGATATCGCTTTATTGGATGGTTTGATCAGCGGGGCAATCCGTTAAACAGTATTCGTCATCATTCTTTAGGCGATAAGGAACTATTCGCAAAATTCGAAAAAGCATAAATAAAACGCTGTTTTTTACGACAGCGTTTTTATTTACAAAAGGCTACCAGCTTCCGCCGGAACCTCCGCCATTGAAGCTTCCGCCTCCGCCCGAAAAGCCGCTAGATCCGCCACTTGATCCGGTAAAGAAATCATCATCTCCGGATGAATGACCGCTTGAGCCATTATCGATCTGAATGGAATATTGAAAGAAAAAATTCATTTTTTGATCGAGCACCTCAGCAGGATCGCTTTCCTCTTTGATTTTAAAATAAATGTAGCGCACCTTGTCATTATGCTTGATCTTGACTGCGGCACTTCCGAATTTATTTGCCCGGACGACACCGTTTGGAAGTACTTCGAGAATTTCAGGATGGTTGCTTGTTATAAGGGTATTCGGATCGGAAAGATTCCAATCTTCATTGTAAAGTGTAAGCTGCTGACCTGGGACCATGTGCAAATATCGTTTGAATATTGTAATCAAAACGATCGCAAAGATGGTTCCGATCCCGATAAAGGCCGCAGCTATGAGGCCGAAAATAATCCATGTTTCGCTCTTTTGTTCTTGTACATAAGCTTCCAGTTCGTTTTCGTCGATACCATGCTGGATCGCGTCCATCACACCCATGTAAAGATCTTTGATTCCTTTAGAATAGTTGCCTTCCTGAAAAGCAGGAACAAGATATTTCTGCTGGAGATGTTCGCAAGCGATATCGGTCAGCGTTCCCTGAATCCCGCTCCCGGTTGCCATGAATCGTTGTTTGTCCTCCATGCTGATCAAAATGATCACTCCATTATCCAATTCTTCGTTTCCGATCCCGTATTTGTTGCCAAGATCTGCCGCAGCTTTCATCGGATCTTGTCCATTTAAATCATTGACCGTTACAACTATGATTTGAGAACCGGTCGATTGCTCGAAATCTTTTCCTAATTGATTCAATTCGCTTTCTGTTCTTGAATCGAGAATACCGGCATGATCATTGATATAATTCGTAATTTTGATCTCTTCTTTTTCTTTTGCGAAAACTTGACAGGAGAAACCAATAGAAAGAAAGAGTCCGATTAAAATCAGACTCATCAATTTTATTCCCTTTCTCATAAACTTAATCAAACTTTACGACCGGCGCGTTCTGAGCAGCTGAAGACGCTTCGAATTTATCTTTCGGGCTAAATCCAAAAAGGCTTGCCGCAATGTTATGAGGGAATGAACGAATATACACATTGTATTCCTGCACATCATCGTTATATTGCTCGCGTGCGTAAGAGATCCGATTTTCGATTCCTTCAACACTTGTCATGAAATCTTTCATCAAATCACTTGATTTCAATTCCGGGTATGCTTCGACAGCGACATTAATATCACGTAGCATTTGCGAGCTTGCAGCATCCGCTCTTTCAAGATCACTCAAGGATGCGTTGTTTTCGATAGTCATATTTCCATCGGCATCCATGGAGATACCCGGCGTATCGGAACGCAGCGCAGCAATGTCTTTATAGACATCATCTTCTTGATCCATCGCACCTTGCACTGCAGGCATGAGTTCGTTGATCTTATCGAGTCGAGACTGTAGCTGAGTCTGGATATTTGATTGAGCGGTTGTAACTTGTTCGTCATAACCGACCATAGTATTGTACGGTCCGACGACCGAGATTCCTGCAATCAGGGCAATCACCAATATTACGATGAGCACGATCGCCCATCCGGGAAATTTTCTTTTATTCATAAATTTTAACCTTTCTTTGTATTGAGTTGTGCTTTACCAGCTTCCGCCGCTTCCGCCGCCGCGGAAACCGCCTCCGCCCCCTGTAAATCCACCACCGCCTCCGAAGCCTCCAAAGCCACCGAAACCATTGCCATTTGAGCGTGGACGATAAGAAGATCCTCCCCGATGACTTCTGCCAAGCATACTTCCTAAAAAGAGGGCATCCCACACATCATCGTTTGAACGTCTGCGTCCGTCTGAATTCGAATGGGACACAATGACTCGATAGAGATATTTGGTTTCATCAAGTTTTTGGACTGTGATGATTGCTTCGCCTACCGCGTGGGCGGTAATCAAACCGTTTGGTGTGATTGAAGCTACACTAGGCTTGGAGCTGCCGACGATCACCGTGTCTTTGGAGAAATTGACTCGGGAAATATTTAAATAATATGTTTGATGCACAGTAAGCCGCAACACCGTTCCGTTTTTGGCAGATGGTCGTCTTAAGAGGAAAAAACCTGCAAACAACAGCACCATCACAATAAGACCCAATCCACCGAAATCAAAAGAATCTTCTTCTTTGCGGCTGGAATTGTCATAGGCGCTGTTCTGGCTTGCGGAAGGCTCTATGCCGTATGCATTGGCGATATGATCGATCGTATGTTGGTAAAGATCGACCAGTCCTTCTTGGTAATCTCCGTTGCGAAATGCAGGAACGAGATAATCCTGCTGGAGATGTTCGCAATCAATATCTGTCAGATCGCCTTCCAGTCCGCTTCCTACAGCCATGAATCGCTGTTTGTCATCAATGCTGACAAGGATCAATACTCCGTTATCGAGTTCACCGCTGCCAAGCTTGGCTTGGTTTGCGGAATCGGTTGCGACTTTCATGGCATCTGCACCATGAAGAGAGTCAGTCGTTACGATCACGACTTGCGCACCTGTTTGACTGGCAAAAGCCTCACCTTGTGCGTTCAGATCCGCTTCGGTTTGCGTATCCAAAAGATCAGCGTAATCATTAATATAATTATTAATGGGCAAAGTTTCCTCTTCGGCGTTAATCAAAAGTGGTGAAAATAAGGTTGCAAAGAGCAAGAAAAACGAGCAAATCAATACATTTGCTTTATTTAACATGTTCTTTTTATATCCTTTCGAAAAAATTATACCATGTCCTATGAAATAAACTCAATGAAAACAGATCATTGGTCCAATGGATTTTGTCCAGTTGGAAATTTTTTTTTCAAGAACTGTTTTGATAGAACAAAAATAATGGTAGAATACGCAAGAAGATGGGATAAGGTAGGGCGTAATTCATTGCGCCTTAGCAATCCATTATGATATAATGCTAAAGTACGCAAGGAGGAAATGTGAATCTATACTATCAATCACTGATCAATGATCTTTCGTCATTGATCGAACAGCAAAAGTTTGACGATGCATTGCGGATCATTCAGCAAGAACTCTCGCTTCCTTATGTCGAGCGGGACGTACTGGAAAAACTTCATCAATACGAAGAAGAATGTTTGATTCATCAAAAAGATGATGATCGGTCCAAAAACTTTGAATTGGAGAAATTGATCAAAGGAACCGAAGAACAAAAAGAAAAAGCGGTTTCTCTGCTGCAGACGTTGAATCTTCGATCGTATGAAAGGGAAGTTCAACAATTACTGGCAAGCGATCTTCTGGAAGAATTCAAAGGCGAATTGATCGAGGCATTGATGGAGCAAAAGATTGATACTGCATATCATATGGTCAAAGATGGTCTGGATATTACATTTGTTCCTAGTTCGATCGTAACGGCCGATCAAGACACGACCGTTCAGGAAGCCGGGCAGCTCTTTGATGCGTGGTTCTTGAGCGATGAACCAACACTTTATAATTTCTGTATGCGTTTGTTAGAACAGGAAATTTATGAAATGCGGCCTTTCGACCTTGAGGAGATCGATCCTCTTCCCCTAGCTAAGGGAATTGTAAGACTCGTTTATGAAGCGATGGGACAAACAGAAGAACTTGCTTATTTCTTGAAGAAAAACGGAATCGAGCAAGTAGCGGACTACACATTATCAATTGAAAAGCGAGGAGATAACCATGAAATGTAGTTGGAATTTAGACAAAGACTCAACTGGTGTATTAACTGTTGAAGTAGATGGTGAAATTTGGGAAAAGGCCCAAAAAAAGACCTTTAATAAACTAAAGGCCGGATTAAATGTCAAAGGATTCCGAAAAGGACAAATTCCTGACCAAATGGCGAAACGATACATTGGAACGGATCATATTTGTGCGGCAGCAGTCGATGAAGTAGCCAATGAAGCTCTTCAAGAAGGAATCAAAGAATTCAATCTCGATCTTGTTGCCCGTCCGACTCTTGATGTTCAAGAAGCCAATAAAGATAAAGTGATCCTTGATTTCACTTGCACCGTTTCACCGGAAGTGAAATTAGGGGACTATAAAGCAATTCGGGTAAAAAAACCGGAAGTCGAAGTCACTGAAGAAGAAATCGACAATGAAGTAAAACATATTCAGGATCGTTATGCGGACTGGGTTGTTCGTGAAGAAGAAGATCCGGCACAAATCGGCGATCAGGTAACAATCGATTTTGTCGGAGAAAAAGACGGTGTTCCGTTTGAAGGAGGGGCCGGAGAAAACTATCCGCTCGTTTTAGGATCGAATACGTTTATTCCGGGATTCGAAGATCAGCTGGTAGGTGTAAAAGCCGGAGATGAAAAAGATATTGAAGTGACATTCCCTGAAGACTATCAAGCTCCAGATCTTGCCGGTCAAGCTGTAATCTTCAAAATCAAAGTTCATGATGTCAAATACAAAGAACTTCCTGAAGTAACAGACGAATTGATCGCAAACATGAAACGCGAAGGTGTCGATACTGTCGAAAAATTCAAAGAAGAAGCAAAGAAAGATCTTCTTTCCCGCAAAGAACAAGAATCGGAAAAAACGTTCACCGATGAAATCCTCAAACAAGCTGTAGATGGTGCTATCGTTGACATCCCGCCTGTGATGATTGATAATGAAGTAAACCGCATGTATCAGCAGTTTGAACAGAGAATGCAGTCATCCGGATTTACGGCACAACAATTCTTGGAAGCAACACACCAAACGGAAAACGATATCAAAGACCAAATGCGTGTGGAAGCTGCCAACCGTGTAAAAACGACTCTTGTGCTTGAAGCAATCGCAAATGCTCAAGAGATCAATATCGATGAAGCGGCGATCGAAGAGCAGTATAAGCTCATGTCTGAGATGTATCAAATGCCAGTAGAACAAATCAAAGCGATCATCGTTCCGGAAAATATCGAATACGACCTTAAACAAGAAAAGGCAATCGATTATTTAAAAGAAGTCGCACAATCTGAATAATATAAACGAAAAAGGCGCGTTGCGTCTTTTTTCGCTAAGAACCACAGAAAAGGAGGGGCTTTATGAGTGATAAAATTTATCCGTTAATTTGTACTCGAGGAGTGATTCTCTTCCCCGATCAGGAAATCGTGATCGATGTCGGAAGGGAACAGTCCTTGAAAGCGATTGAAAATGCCCAAGACAATTATGACAATCAAATCGTGATGTTTTCGCAAATCAATATGGAACGCGAAAACCCTCTTGTCGATGATATTTATAAAGTAGGCACTTTGTGCGAAATTCGCCATGTCCGCCGTTTTGATAAATTTTTGCGTGTCAAGTTTAAAGGATTGGAACGTGTCGAACTCAAACAATGGATCGATGGATCGTTATCGGAAATGGCTCATGTCGAGTTGATGCCAAGCGTTCGCCAAGACGAAACAGAAGAAAGCGCGCTTGTGAGAATGATTGCAAGTGCTTTTGAACAAATGCATCCTGGTGACCGTTTCGTTTCAAAAGACCTTATGATCGAATTATCCAAAGGGGTTGGAGCGGATGCACTTTCCGATAAAGCAGCCGCAGCCTTCCCATTGACAGTAGAACGTAAACAGCAGTATTTGGAAACAACCGGCATCAATGATCGTCTGATCATGCTCTTGCAGGATTTCGAAAAAGAAAAAGAAATGTCGGAAGTCGAAAAGAAGATTAACGATACAGTGAAGGAACGAATCGATCAAGGCCAAAAAGACTATTATTTGCGTGAAAAGATTCATGCGATTCGCGAAGAGCTCGGAGATATTGTCGAAACGGATAAAGATGCCGAATCGATTCGTAAGAGATTGGCGGAAGAACCTTATCCGGAATATATCAAGGATAAAGTGAAAGAAGAGCTTATGCGCTATGAAATGCTTCCGCAAGCCAATGGGGAATCAGGCGTCATTAAAACATATATTGACTGGCTGATGGATCTGCCTTGGTGGCAAACAACAAAAGACAACGAAGATCTTGAAAGCGCCCAGAATATTTTAGATGAAGATCATTATGGCCTCGCAAAAGTAAAAGAACGGATCATGGAATATCTGGCGGTAAAACAGATGACCAATTCTTTAAAAGCACCGATTATTTGTCTGGTCGGTCCTCCGGGAGTCGGAAAGACTTCTCTTGCACGCAGCGTAGCTCGGGCTTTGGATCGAAAGTTCGTAAAAATGTCGTTAGGCGGTGTGCGTGACGAAGCCGAAATTCGAGGGCATCGAAGAACGTATCTTGGCGCATTGCCGGGGCGCATTATTCAAGGAATGAAAAAAGCCGGAGTGATCAATCCGGTATTTCTGATTGATGAAATCGATAAAATGGCCTCAGATTATAAAGGGGATCCAAGCAGTGCCATGTTGGAAGTACTTGATCCGGAACAAAACAGCATGTTTTCCGATCACTATATTGAAGAACCTTATGATTTGTCGAAAGTTCTTTTTATCGCAACCGCAAACTATTTGGAAAATATCCCACCGGCATTGCAGGATCGACTGGAAATTATTCAGCTGAGTTCCTATACCGATATCGAAAAAGTCAATATCGCAAAAGAACACTTACTTCCGAAACAAATGGAAGAAAACGGATTGAAAGACAATCAGTTGACAATCAATGATGATATGCTTCTTTATTTGATTCGTTACTATACAAGAGAAGCGGGTGTTCGACAACTTGAACGAACAATCGCAAGTATTTGCCGCAAGACAGTTCTTGCGATTTTGAAAGATAAAAAAGAAGCAATCGTTCTTGATAAAGATCTAGTCCATGAATGGCTCGGAAACGAAAAAGTCGATTACGGCAAGAAAGAAAAAGAAGATCAGATCGGTACTGTTACCGGATTGGCGTATACTTCGTTTGGCGGAGATATTCTTCAAATTGAAGCAAATCGCTTTGAAGGAAAAGGAAACTTGATCTTGACCGGACAGCTCGGAGATGTGATGAAAGAATCGGCAAGTATCGCACTTGATTACATTCGTTCCCATGCAAAAGAATACGGAATTGATCCGAAAATATTCGAAAAGACAGATATCCATATTCACGTTCCCGAAGGGGCGGTTCCGAAAGACGGACCGAGTGCAGGGGTCACAATGACGACCGCGCTGGTTTCCTGCTTATCGGATCGTCCGGTCAAAGCCAATTTGGCAATGACAGGAGAAGTGACTTTGCGAGGAAACGTGCTTCCAATTGGCGGATTGAAAGAGAAATCGTTGGCCGCTCATCGATCGGGGATCACAACGATCCTGATTCCAAAAGGCAATGAAAAAGATCTCGAGGAAATTCCGGATGAAGTCAAAGAAGCCGTAACATTCATTCCTGTAAGCACTGTAAGCGAAGTGCTGGAAAACGCACTGGTTTAAAGTATGAAAAGCGAATTTATAACAAGTGCTGCGGATCGCACGAACTGGCCTGACTCCACATTGCCGGAAATTGTGGTCGTCGGCCGAAGTAATGTTGGAAAAAGTTCTTTTATCAATGCATTCACGAATCGGAAAAATCTTGCATATGTAGGAAATACTCCCGGAAAGACTCGTCTGATCAATTTCTTTGCGATCGACGAGCGTTGGGTATTGGTGGATGTGCCGGGATATGGCTATGCGAAAATGTCTAAAGCACAGCTTGAAAAGCTCGGAAGGATGATGGATGATTATTTTCTTAATCGCAAAAATATTGCGGGAGTCATTCAATTGGTGGATGGTCGCCATGAACCGACAAAAGACGATTTGGATATGGTGAATTTCTTTCGGGAAATGAAATATCCCATCATTGTGGTGGCGACAAAGATCGATAAGGTCCCTAAGACAAAACGTCTTGCTTCTTTGAAGAAAATCGCGCAAAAACTGCAGCTTCCTTTAAAGAGCGTATGCCCGATCAGCAGTACGGAAAAAAGCGGATTTGAACAAGTTTCGGAATTGATCAATGAAAAACTTGATCAGTTTGAGTTAAAAAAGAAGGATGGATCTGAACAATAGATCCACCTTTTTTGTAGCGAAAGGAGGAAAATGAAAGAAAAAAGGAAATATTTTCAAAAAAAGAAGTTTTTTTGATTCCTTTTTCTCAACTTTCTGATAGAGTAGCATTATGATTGGAATTTTAACAGAGAAAGCGAGTGCTGCACGAAATTTCGAAAAAGCACTTGGCGGAAAAGAAGGCACCTTTAATAACGAAGAATATCGAATCACCCATGCGAGAGGACATTTATATGAACTCAAAGATCCTTCGGAGCAAGTGATTGAAGAACTTCAAAAAAAATATAAATCATGGAATACGAAAAATCTTCCATGGGATCAAAAAGATTTTGGCTGGGAAAAACAAAAGACAAAAGATGCTGATGACATCTTAAAGCAGATCAAAGCCGATCTGAAAGGATGTGATGAACTCATTATTGCGACTGATGATGACCCATCTGGGGAAGGAGAATTGTTGGCATGGGAAATCATCGATGGTCTTTGTCTAAAACCAAAGAAGATTTCCCGAATGTACTTTGTCGATGAAAGCAAGCCATCCATTCAGAAGGCTTTTGTGGAACGCAGAGCGCTTGATCTCGATAAAGAAAAGGATCTTGACTATGTCAAGGCGGAGTTTCGCTCGAAATGGGATTATTTATCGATGCAGTTTACTCGGATCGCCACCGCAAATGGCGATGGAAAATCAGTTCTTCGTCAGGGGCGATTGAAGTCAGCGATGGTCAAGATGGTCGGAGATCAATTGAAAAAAGTCGAAAACTATAAAAAGGAACCATTTTATGAATTGCGCTTTAAAGATGAAAACGGCAATATGTTCATCAAATCCAAAGCACCGCGATTCAAGACACCGGAAGAAGTCGATACCCATGTAGAATCAAGTCCGGTCATCGTCGATTCGACGACATTGAAAAAGACACCACCTCCACGGCTTCTGGATCTTGCAGGACTTTCCGCACAGTTGTCAACGCAAGGATTAAAGGCGAAAACCGTCTTATCGACCTATCAAAAAATGTATGAAGATCAAATTGTCAGCTATCCACGTACCGAAGATAAGACGATCACTCCCGAACAGTTTCAAGAACTGCTTCCTTTGGCGGATCAAATTGCTCATGTGGTCGGGGTCAAACCGGAGCTTTTGACCTATCGCAAAGCAAGAGCCTCTCATGTAAAAGCACAAGGAGCCCATGGAGCCAATCGGCCCGGGCCTCATGTTCCAAACAGCTTGTCCGAATTGAAGAAATACGGTCCGGGAGCGGAGAAAATCTATTCTTTACTGGCGAAGAACTTTCTTGCTATGCTTGCTCCAAATTATGAATACGAACAACAAAAAGGACATCTCGAAAAATATCCGGATTATAAAGCAACGACAGATATTCCGAAATTTAAGGGTTGGAAGGCTGTTTACAACAATTCGGATCAGGATGAGGAAGAAAAGACGAATAAAAAGCTCGGAAAGATGGCAGATCCTTTCACTTTTGAAGGGTTTCCGCCAAAACCGGTTTCTCCGACCATGAAATGGCTTATGAAACAACTGGCCAAGTATGAAGTAGGAACGGGTGCTACGCGTACAAGCATTTATGCGGATGTGACAAATGCCAATGCGAGATTTCCGCTTCTAGTCGAAACGAGAGGAAAACTTTCCATGAGCGAGTACGGAAATATTTCGTATCAGCTGCTTCCGGGAACCAATATCGGAAACCTGGAAATGACCGAACAGCTTGTTAAACAAATGCAAGCTGTGGGAAAGGGCCAAGCGAATCCAAATGAATATCTCGATCAAATGGAAAAGCTTGTTTTGGAAGATCTCGCTCAAATGAAGGAAAACGGCAGCAAGATTGTTCATAAAACGTATGAACGCAATCCGGAAGATTACGTAAAAACAACAATAGACGGGAAAGAAATCGAGTTTAAAAAGGAATTCTCCGGAACGATTTTCACTCCCGAACAAATCGAAGCGTTGAAAAAAGGCGAAGAGATCGAAGTACAGTTCAAGACCAAAATGGGACAGGAAGTCAAAGCAAAAGGAAAACTGGAAGAACAAACGTATAAGAAACGGAAGTTCTACGGATTCAAGCCAAAGGAATATTTTGATCTTGATGGAAACCCGATTAAGGATGAAACAGAATATGTCGAATGTCAGTGGAACGGCAATTCCGTAAAATTCAAACGTGTATTTGGACAACATCGTTTTACCGATGAAGAAGTTGCCGATCTAATTGCCGGAAAACAAATAAGGACGCAGTTCATGTCCAAAAAAGGAAAGCCGTTCATGGCAAAAGGACGCCTTCAGGAACAAGTGTTCCGTGGTCATAAATTTTTCGGCTTCAAGATCGAAGAATTCGAAAAACAACCGAAAACAAAGAAAAAAGAAGAGCCTGAGGAATGATCCAGGCTCTTTTTTTGCTTAATCAATTTGTTCAAGTTCACTTAACCAAAGTGTACGATCTGCATCGCTTGGCATACGCCAATCCCCACGAGGAGAGAAGGAAATCGATCCGACCTTCACTCCATCCGGCATACAATTACGCTTAAATTGCTGTGCAAAGAATCGTCGATAAAATGTTTTGATGGCATTCTTTATCGTTGCTTCCTGAATATGAGGGAATGCAATCTTGCAAAGCTCGAAGATCTTGATTGGCCGTTCATGGAACCGAAGCATATGGTATAAGAAGAAATCGTGCAAATCATAGCTTCCAAGGACTTCTTCCGTTTTTTGAGCAATCGTTCCGTCATTGCTTGGCGGAAGCAGTTCCGGAGATACGGGTGTATCACAAATATCGAGCAGCACAGTCGCAAGATCTACATTGCCTTCCTGTTGAGCTTTAATAGCAACACTTTCCACAATGTAGCGAACCAGAGTTTTAGGAACCGATGCGTTGACCGCATACATTGACATATGATCGCCATTGTATGTGCACCATCCAAGAGCCAGCTCGCTAAGATCGCCTGTACCGATTACGATTGCGTTGTATTTATTGGCGAGATCCATCAGCAACATCGTTCGATAACGAGCTTGCGAGTTTTCGTAGGTAATGTCATGGATCGTTTCATCGTGACCGATATCCTCAAAGTGTTGGCGAACACCTTTGGCGATTGAGATCTCATCGTCGCTTGCGCCTAAGATTTCCATTAACTTCTGTGCATTGGATTTTGTACGATTTGTCGTTCCAAATCCCGGCATAGTTATTGCATGAATATTTTTCGGGTTGTAATGCAGCATGTCAAAGGCTTTGGCAACCACAAGAAGAGCAAGTGTCGAATCAAGCCCGCCACTGATTCCGATCACGACACTTTCGCAATGAATCTTTTTCAAGCGTGTCGCAAGACCGCAAGCTTGAATGGTCAAGATTTTCTGGCAACGTTCAATGCGCTGATCGATATCGCGCGGAACGAAAGGATAGGCTTCGATTTCTCGTATTAAGTCGATTTCCTTTAACGGGATCGATTCGTATTCGATTTCGATATAATCGTTTGATCCTCTTTCTTCAAGGCTTGTTTTAAAATGAAGGCGATCCGTTTTTAAATGCTGCAGATCGATTTGACCGTAAATGATTTTTTTTGGCTTGTACAGTGTCGTTTCCGAAAGAAGTTTTCCGTTTTCCGCAATGAGATCATGTCCGCTGAATACAAGGTCCGAACTGCTTTCATCGCATCCGGCACTGGCATAGATGTATGCGCTGTACGTTGCTGCAGATTGATGCACAACGAGTTCTTTGCGATAGGAATCTTTCGCAATCACTTCATTGGATGCCGAACAGTTAGCCAAAATATTCGCACCCGCCAGTGCATGATAGGAACTTGTCGGAATTGCGACCCAAAGATCTTCGCAAATTTCGATTCCGATCTTCGCGCTTGTTGCTCGATCATGAAATAAAATTTTGTCGCTTACGGGAATCACGCAGCCATCCAGGATGATTTCCTTTGTTTTCATTTCCCGCGCCGGCGAGAACCAGCGAGGCTCATAATATTCATTGTATCCCGGAATATGCGATTTGACATAGATGCCTAAGATTTCATGATTGAAAAGAAAAGCGGCGCAATTTGCCAGGATATTGCCGACAACGAGGGGGACTCCGACTACACAGGCAAGGTTGTCGGGCATTTCATGGGCCAGGCGGATCAATTGTTCTTTGCAGGCATTCAAAAGGATATCTTCGTAAAAAAGATCCTGGCATGTATACCCGCTAATCGCAAGTTCCGGAAAGACAACAAGTTGAGTGTCCTTTTCGAGTTCTTTCATGATTGAAAGCAATTCATCGGTATTTTTTTTTGGATCTGCGATAAATACATTGGGAGAGCAGGCAGCCACTTTGTAGTAATCAAAACGTTTCATATGATTCTCCTTTGAAAAAAAGCCATCCAAATGGATGGCTGAATTTTTATTCCGTCAATTCGTGCAGACGGTGTGCATAATCGGATTCATCCGAAGTTTTCTTTGTATTTTCTGTTGCGTATCGTTTCACGGCAGCACTCGATTTTGGGATTGGCTGCAATGTACCGGCTCCGGCAACACAACCGCCAGGACAAGCCATACCTTCCAGCAAATATCCGTTTAGACGACCGGCCTTAGCCATCATAAGCATCGTCTTGCAGTTTTTCAAACCTTCTGCAGCCTGAACTTTTACTTGCATATCTGGATGTTCTTTTTCGATGACATCTTTTACGGCTTTGGCAACTCCGCCACTGACGGCGAATCCGCGGCCATCATTGGATCCGGCCAGCAAAGGTTCGCTTTCGACAATTTGCTCGAGATCAATTGCTTTCGCTTCGAAAAGACCCATCACTTCTTCAAAGGTCAAGACAAAATCAACATCCGAGCGCACAGACCGGCGACTTGCTTCCAATTTTTTTGCCGCGCAAGGACCGATGAATACGACTTTGCAGTTCGGATGATCTTTTTTGATCATACGGGCTGTAAGCACCATCGGAGTCAGTGCCATGGAAATGTAAGATGCGAATTGTGGAAATTCCTTTTTTGCCATGACAGACCATGCCGGACAACAGCTTGTTGCCATGAATGGCTGCTTTTCAGGAACTTTGTCTAAAAAATCAGCTGCTTCTTCAATCGTACAAAGATCGGCACCGATTGCGACTTCGACAACATCCGAGAAACCAAGAGTCATTAAGGCTGCTTTCAATTTATCCGGTGTCACACTCGGACCGAATTGTCCGACAAATGCAGGGGCAACAGCTGCAATGACTTCATCACCTTGTTTGATCGAGTAGATCGTCTGGAAGATCTGTCCTTTATCTACGATTGCTCCAAACGGACAGTTCACAAGACATTGACCGCAACTGACACACTTATCGTAGTTGATGACTGCTTTTCCTTCTTCATCGCTTCCAATCGCATTCATGCCGCAGCTTGCCGCGCATGGACGTTCGATCTTTACAATTGCTGAATAAGGACACGCATCCATACAACGACCGCATTTGATACATTTTTCCTGATCGATCAGTGAGCGACCGTTGACGATATGGATCGCGTCTTTCGGACAGACTTCCGTACATTGATGAGAAAGGCATCCTTGACAGCCATTGGTCACGAACACTTTCTTTTCCGGACATGCATTGCATGCGAATTTAATAATGTTGATCAGCGGATCATCATAGTATTTGGTCGCAATGACACTTTCTTCGATTCCATCGCTCAGAGCTCCGTATTCGGACATTTCGCGAAGCGGAAGTCCCATCCCAAGACGAAGTCTTTCTCCGATGATCGCACGTTCCAAGAAGATGCTGTTACGGTATTTTGCTTTAGTTCCAGGCAAAATTTCGTAAGGGATTTCCTCGATACGTTTTGCGTAGTCCACGTTGTCGGCATAAGCCATTCGGGCGATTTCCGTAAATACTTTACGGCGTATATCGGTTACTGAATTATAGATTCCTCTCATAATTTCTCCTTCTTTTGTTTTTTGCTTTATTTATTATATCTGAAAAAGGAAATTCAAGAAACACTTATTCGTGGAAACTTGCACAAATTCATCAAAAAAAGACGGAACATGCTACAATACAATCGAAAAAGAGGAAAAAAACATGAAAGAAATCAGGATCAACGAAAATGATGCGAACCAGCGACTTGATAAGTTTTTGGAAAAAACCTTTCCTGAACTCAGAAAAGGAATGATGTATAAGGCAATACGAAACAAGAAGATCAAAGTGAACCGCAAGCGGGCTGAGTTTTCCCAGATCTTACGAGTCGACGATGTCATCTTGCTGTTTTTGCCCGATGATGTGTTGATCGAAAAAGAAAAAAAGATCTTGCACAATGCCAAAATCAATGTTGTTTACGAAGATGAAAATATTCTCGTCGTTGATAAGCCGGCAGGACTTTTGTCGCAAAGCGCAAAAGAAGGCCAGGATTGTTTAGTTGAACGAATAAGAACTTATTTATATCAAAAAGGAGAATATAATCCAAAAGCCGAGCACAATTTCGCACCATGCATTTGCAATCGGCTCGATCGAAACACATCCGGACTTGTCATCGGAGCAAAAAATGCTTACGCAGCTCGTGAAATCAATGCCGCAATACGCCAACATCTCGTTCATAAGTATTATCATGCAAAAATCGAAGGCAATTTGCGCAATGACATTGATGTGACCCTTTATTTAAAAAAGATAGACACAAAAGCACTCGTCAGTACGACAGAACAAGAAGGATACATGAAGGCACAAATGCGCGTTCATCCATACAAGCATGAAAAAAATGCTACATGGATTAAAGTAGAGCTCATTACCGGAAGGTTTCATCAAATTCGTGCATGTATGGCCTTTTTGGGCTATCCTTTAGCAGGTGATCGAAAATACGGAAGCATGCGTAAGGAAGATATGCAGCTCGATGCGTATCGGATCGTTATTGATCCGATTGAAATGGAACTTGAACAAAATGAATTTAAAAAATGATGAAAAGTCACTTTTTTTCAACTTTTTTCGTATATATAAAGTATGGAAACTGTTTTTATAAACACTTTATGGATTCTTTACTGGTTTGCTTCAGCTTTGCTTGATTGGAAAACGTACTATATTCCACCTTTTGTTTTAATAATCGGTATAGGAATAGCGTTTTGGATGAGTTCGGGTTTTTACTGGCTTTCATTTATTTATCCGTTCCTTTGTTTGGGAATGTATTTTATTTACAAGAAAATTATAGGATATGCAGACGGTATTGCCCTGCTTCAGCTTGCAATGGTGTACGATCCTTATATGATGAACAAAATTGTGCTTATTGCGGTAGTGTTCGGCTTTTTGATTTTTTTATTTTCCGAAAGAAAGATGATTCCATTTGTCACATGCCTGACAGTCGGGGTCTTGAGTACAACTATGATATAATATAATCATGATCAAAGAAGAAAAAAACACCAAAAAGATCCACGGTTTAGTCTTAGGTGGCGGAGGCGCGCGAGGCTGCTATGAAGTTGGAGCATGGCAGGCTTTTCGACAAGTCGGTATTCAATTTCAATGTGTAGCCGGGACAAGCATCGGTGCAATTGTCGGAGCCTTATACACCCAGCAAAGCATTGAACCACTTGTTGAATTCGTTAAAGAGCTCAAACCGAGCAATGTGGTTGCCGACATGCCCGATATGCCGGAAAACTTCGAAGAAGCTATGAACAGCCGAGGAAAGTGGTTTGAATTTTTACGTTCCTACGTACAAAAGGGAACGGACATTTCGCCATTGAAGGAAAATCTGAATAAGATGTTCGACTATCGGAAATTTATGGATTCACCAATTAATTATGCATGCATGACGTTTAATGTCACGAAAATGGAAGGAGAGGCATTTTACAAGAACGATATGACAGAAGAAAATGCGGTGGATATCATCATCGCTTCGGCGTCGTGCTTTCCGGCTTTTCCGATGACAAAGCTGAAAAACGATCTTTATATTGACGGAGGATACGAAGACAATTTACCGATTCGTTTATGTGAAGAAATGGGAGCTGACGATTATGTCGTGATTGATGTACATGGTCCCGGCCGTGTACGACGCATAGATCCTAAATTAAATGAAAAAATCAAGTACATCCAACCTCTGTTGACGATTGGAAACTTTTTGGATTTCAGTGAAACGCAGGCGATGCGCTCTCTTCATGTTGGTTATTTGGAAACCATGAAATACTGCGACCAGTTTTGCGGGTACTTGTTTTCTTTTCAAAAGAAGAGCTGGCCGAAAATTTATATGTGCGAGAAATATCTTGAACTGATGCTTGGTAAGCAGTTCAAGATCCCGGAAGATATTCCCGAAAAAGCATATAATCGTATCCTTGGCTATAAGCCCGCGAAATTGGAAAACAAATACAACAAGCATTATTTTTACGGAAAACTGATTGAGTGTTTGGCGTTTGAGGTCAACATGGATCCGGTCAAACTGTATGACTTTGATGATTTCCTTCATGAATTGGATCGTCTTCTCGAAGATTTGCCAAAGCCCGAACTTCCGGACTCGATTCGTTCGGTCCATGAATTTTTGCACAATCGAAAAAAAGAAGAAGTGCTTAACTTCTTCTATATCCTTCTTGTAGGCAACAAAGGACGACTGCCGCTCGTTTACGAGCCGTTGAAAAACGTATTCGATGTGCAGTATTATTTGGCCAATGTGTGGTATACATTGCATTTATATCTTCATCAATGAAAAAAATGCCGGATCGAGATCGACTTTGAGGTCGATCTTCAGGCTGTTGACAAAGTCGATTTTTCAAATCGGCTTTGTCACAGCTTTTTATTTTTCTCCCACAAATGAATAAAAAAAGAGCAATTTGAGGTATTTAAGTACCTAATATTACTCTTTTTTTAGACCTTTTTACCCACTTTTATTTTATTGAAATTTAATTTTTTCAAAATAGGTAGTTTGTCAACACTCTGGAGATCGACTTTGAGGTCGATCTTTTTTTGTTCCTGGGCACTTATGAAACCAAGGTGAAAGCATTCCAGAAGCATTGGGCCGTTTTTCTTTTCCGGATTGTAAAGAGGATCGTTGACAATCGGAAAATGAGCGGATGCACTATGTACTCGAATTTGATGTTTGCGGCCATTAATCAACGTAGCTTTCAACAGTGTATAGCCGTTTTTTGAATGAATTGTTTCGAAGATCGTCTTTGCTTCTTTTCCATTTGGATGAGTGATCATTTTTTTTGCATCATGTCTGTTTCTGGAAATCGGACGGTCGATTGTTTTCTTTTTCCATGAAAGATTTTGATGGACGAGCAAATAGTACTCTTTGATAATTTTCCGGTTTCGAAACTGTTCATCGAAAAAATTTTGCAGAAAGGGAATCTTGCAAAAAAGAACCAGGCCGCATGTTTCCACATCCAGACGATGACATGCTTTAGCCTCAAAAGGAAAGCCTTGATCGTACAAGTATCCGTTGACACGCTCTGTCAAAGTCGGTAGATCGGAACCATCACTGTGAATCAGTAAATTGCTTGGTTTGTATGCTACAAGACATGTTTCGTCTTCGTAGATAATTTCTGGTTTTTCCGCACAAGGAGCAGGTCCTGGCGCCTCCTGTATTTTGATATAAGCCGGACGATCCTTTTGCAGAACTTGAAAAAACTTAATATGTTTGCTTGCGCTCTTGGTAATCTTTAAAAGTTCTTTAAACTGTTCGATTGAAAGTGCTGTTGAGCTTTGAATTTGAATCACTTGATTGGATATGACTTGAAATTTGATCATGATCAAACAATAACGCAAAATAAATCAAAGTACAAGTAGTGATAAAATAGACATGCTTTTTTTATTAGACTATAATGAAACTGCAGTTGATATAAATCTAGGAGGATTAAAATATGAAATTATTTAAAGGTAAAAAAGGTGAAGTTGTTGAGGTGCTCAACGCTCCTGAAGAAATCACATTAACAGTAAACGGAGAACCGATGGTCGAATTAAAAGCCGGATCCACAGATGCGGCTCTTGAAAAACACGTACCGGCTGTTAAAAAAGAAGGAGAAGAATTATTTGTTCAAGTCGGAGAAATCGAACATCCGATGGCTCCAGAACACTTTATCACAAACATCTGGGTAGAATATCCGGATGGAAGTGTAAAACGTCAATCTTTGATTCCGGGAGAAAAGCCGACAGCAGTCTTTGATGTAAAGGACGTCAACGGAAAAGTAACAGTTTACGAATACTGCAACCTTCACGGACTTTGGAAAAAAGAAATCGATCTGTAAGTCGCGTGATAAAATAAGATTGGAGCGCATCCAATCTTTTTTTTATAGGAGAAAATAATGGAAAAAATACGGAATTTATCAAAAAAAATATTAGTGAATTACGAGGAATTAGTCGTCCTTACACTGCTCGGGGTCGTGATCGGACTCATCGTGTCGTTATTTGAAGCGTTGTTTGGATATGGTTTGCAAACGATGATTCATTGGCATGAACAAATCGGAAATCGGCTGCTGATCGGATTGCCTATTGTCGGCGTGGTCATTGTCTATGCCTTTCAAAAGTGGGGAAAGAGCGTAATTAAAGGAATGAATCTTGTTTTCGAAGTTTCTCAAGGAATCAGTCGGAATATCCCAAAACGACTTGTAGCTTTCATGATCGGCGGAACTTGGCTGTCCAATTTGTTCGGTGCAAGTGTCGGAAGAGAAGGTGTGGCTATGCAAATTGGCGCCACCATTTCTCATGTGATCGGCAAACGAATCAAAAAATACGAAAATTCGAAAACGATCTTTTTAGTATGTGGCATGGCAGCCGGATTTGCGGGATTGTTCGGAACTCCGTTTACTGCGATTTTTTTCTCTATGGAAGTCTTTGTAGCTGGAGTTTTGAAGTACCGGGCAATGGCTCCGACATTGAGCGCTTCTTTTAGTGCAGCATGGCTTTCATCCAAACTCGGGATTTATAAAAGTTCGTTCGATCTTGTTGTATATCCCTTCGAATTGACATGGGAACTCGTGCTTCCTCTTGTTGTGCTTGGAATTGTTTTCGGTATTGTCGGAGGCGGATTCGCGTACGGATTGTCGATCACGAAAAAGAAAGTGGCATCTTTATGTCCCAATCCTTACAAACGAATTTTTTTTGGAGGCGTGATTGCTGCGATATTGCTGTTTATGCTCCATCATGGACGATACAGTATGCTCGGGGAAAATTTGATCAATGCCAGTCTAAATTATGATACTGTGTACTGGTATGATTGGATCTGTAAATTTCTTTTGACCATTTTTTGCTTGTCGATCGGATTTATGGGTGGGGAAGTGACTCCGCTTTTTGCCATCGGCTCCACTTTAGGTTTTTGCCTGGCAAACGTTTTCGGATTCCCTCCGGCAATGTGTGCGGCCTTAGGGTATGCAGCTGTTTTCGGCGCAGGAACGAACACCTATCTTGCACCGATCATGATTGGAATGGAAGTGTTCGGCTTTCAGTATTTTCCGCTGTTTTTCATCGTATGCTCAGTGGCATATTTGGTTAACCGCAATAAATCCATTTATGCTCTTCAGCAAAGAGAAGGTTGACTTAAAGTTCACTTAAATAAGATAATTAAAAAACAGAGAGAGGAATAGTTCATGAATAAAAAGAAAGTTTTAATAGGAATATTTTGTGCAAGTTTATGGCTGAGCGGATGTGCAAAGGGACAAGTAAACGAATCAGTTTCCTCCAATACGCTGGTCTATGCTTCTCAAGATCTTACCAGGATCAATCCAATCGTCGATGAGCATGGGGAAATCAACGCGCTGCTCTTTGATGGACTGACAGCTCACGGAAAAAACAATGAAATCGTTCCTGCACTTGCGACAAGCTGGGAACATGATACGAGCGAAAACACGTGGACGTTTCATTTGCGTGAAGGCGTTACTTGGCATGACGGAAAACCGTTTACAGCTGAAGATGTGAAGTTTACGATCGAAGCGATCATGGATCCGAAAAATGAATCGGAAAACGCAGCGAACTTTATCGATGTAGAAGAAATTGAAATCATTGATGATGAAACAATTGTTTTTGAGTTGGAAGACAATAATGTGGCTTTCATAGATTATATGACAATTCCTATACTGCCTCGTCATGCACTGGAAGGCGAAGATATGCAGACATCATCTTTTTTCTTTCATCCGATTGGAACAGGGCCTTATGTATTTGAAAGCTGGGAGGAAGGACAGGCGATCACCATGAAAGCAAATCCCGATTACTACAATGGGGCTGCACATATTGAGGAAGTGATCTTCAAGATCGTACCGGATGATGATGCCAAGACCTTGCAGTTAAAAAGCGGCGAGGTCGATCTTGCACAGCTGACACCTAAAAGTGCCCGATCTTTTGAGAAAAAAGACGGATTTTCTGTTTTCCATATGAAAACCGCTGACTATCGGGGGATTTTGTACAATTTCAACAATGCATATTGGAAAGCAAATAAAGATATTATCCCGGCAATCAGCTATGCGATTGATCGGCAGGCTATTGTCGATACGATTCTTTTAGGCCAAGGGGAAGTTGCTTATTCGCCAATTCAGAAAAATGAATACAATGACAATTCGATTGAAAATTTTGAATACGATCCGAAAAAAAGCGAACAAATCCTGCAGGAAATCGGCTGTGTCAAAAATAAAGAAGGAATGTATGAGCGAAACGGAGAAATAATCGGTTTTGAACTGGTGGCGCCATCGGATGATGTGCTGCGGCAGGATATTGCACAAGCAATTCGTCAGCAGCTTCAGGAAGTCGGAATCGAATGTACGGTTACAATCCCATCGCAAGTTGATTGGACGCACCAAATGGCGTACTTGATTGGCTGGGGATCTCCTTTTGATGCGGATGACCATACATTTAAAGTGTTCGCAACGGATCAAGGAGCTAATTATTCATCTTATTCCAATGCGAAAGTGGATGAATACTTAAAAGAAGCAAGAACAACATCCGATCCGCAAAAACGAAAAGAAGCGTATTCGAAATTTTTGAAAGAAATGACAGTTGATCCGGCTTTTACATTCATATGTTATGTGGATGCGGATTATGTTGGCAAAACGACAATCGAAGGAATTGATCCCGATCAAATTCTAGGACATCATGGTGTAGGAATTTTCTGGAACATTGAACAATGGAAAATCAGCAAAGGAGAATAATTTCTCCTTTTCTTATCGGGAGGACTATGAAGAATTTATTGAAGATTAAAAATCTGCGCGTCGATTTCGATCAGATGAAAGGGCAGCTTCGGGCTTTAAGAGGAATCGATCTTGAAATTATGCCCAATGAAATCTTATGTATTGTCGGAGAAAGCGGATGCGGTAAAAGTGTGCTTTGCAAGACAATTATGGGTCTTTTATGCAAGGAAGGAAAAATTATCGACGGACATATTTTTTATGAAGGAAACGACCTCATCCAACAGGCGGATCAACGAATCGTACCTTCGGATTTCGGGCTGATCTTACAGGACCCCTTGATGGCGCTTGATCCGAAAATGAAGATTGGTCGGCAAATGGATGAGGTGCTGAGAATTCACTTTCCGGATATGAAAAAAAAGGAACGAAAGGAAAAAATCGAACATATTTTGCAAGATGTCGGAATCGATCGTCCGCTTTTGCGTATGGAGCAATATCCCCACATGCTTTCGGGAGGGATGAGGCAGCGTATAGTCATCGCGACTGCATTATTGAAAAGCCCGAAGATTTTATTTGCAGACGAACCAACAACAGCTCTTGATCCGATCATTTCCAAAAAGATCCTGACTTTGCTGGCAAAGCTTGCAAAACAAAGAGAAATGAGTGTTGTTCTTGTGGTTCATGATTTGGGGGTTGCGTATCATTTTGCGGATCGAATCGCCATTATGTATGCCGGAAAAATTGTCGAAATCGCAACGAACAAAGATTTGTTCAAAGATGCAAGACATCCTTACACAAAAGCTCTATTTGCATCTTTGCCAGAAAACAACAAAGGAAATTCGCGTTTGCGTACATTACAAGGGAGTGCACCCATGCTTTATGAGGACATTGAATATGACGTCTTTGCTTCAAGAAATCCGAATGCGTGTGAAAAAGACTATGTCAAGCAGGCTCCTCTGATCAAAATTTCCGATACGCACTATGCGGCGATTTGGCAGGAGGGTGATGATGAATAATATAGTCTTAAAAATCGATCAACTGGTAAAATCGTACGGGGAGATCGTAGCGCTGAAGAATGTGAATTTGTGTTTGCACGGCAGGGAAGTGTACGGACTGATTGGGGAAAGCGGGTGCGGCAAATCAACACTTGCCAAATGTATCATGAATTTGGAAATCTGGGATCAAGGCCAAATCATGCTATGTGATCATATCTTGAAAAAAAGGCCGGCCCGAAACGAGAGAAAAAATTTATCACGACATCGAGCTATGATCTTTCAGGATACGAAAGCGGGCTTTGATCCTATGTCTTCGGTCAGATTTGTTTTAGCCGAACCGTTCATGATCCAAAAGGAAAAAGTGTCCGAAAGGCAGCTTATCGATTTGATGAAACGATGCGAGCTTGATGAAAGCTTGCTGGAGCGGAAATGTGCGACACTTTCTCAAGGACAAATGGCGCGGCTGGCTATTGGACGTGCCATTGCACTTTCTCCCGATCTTGTGATTGCAGATGAATCGATTGCTTCTTTAGACGTTTCTCTGCAGGCGCAAATGATCAATTTGTTCAAAGATCTTCAGGAAAAATACGGTTTTGCGTTTTTGATGATCGGGCACGATCTTGATTTGATCCGCTTTGTGGCCGATCGGATCGGTGTGATGAAAGACGGAAAAATTATTGAAGAAGGAACTGTGAATGAGGTGTTCGAACATCCTGTACAAAAATATACGAAAGAGCTGATGGCAAGTCGATTGCACACGAAAGAGAGGATAAACGATGAGAAAGATCATTAAACAAGTGGCCATCTTAATCGTATCGTTGTTCATCTTGTCCTTTTTAACATTTTCCTTGGCACGTCTTGCGCCCGGGGACCCTCTTGTTTCTTATTATGGAGATCGTGTGGAAAAAATGAGCGAAGAACAAAAAGAGCAAGCAAGAACTCGATTAGGGCTTGATGAGTCGATCTTGATTCAGTACGGACATTGGGTTGATCAAGTCATACGTGGCGATCTGGGACTTTCTTTCAAATACAAAAAGCCGGTTTCCACAGTAATCGAAGGACGGATCGGCAATACTTTGCTTCTTGGAGGGCTTGGTTTTATCGTGCTGTTTGTAACAAGTTTATGGCTAGGAATATTGTGTGCTATTCATGAGAAATCGCTTTTTGATCGAGTTGCGACCAAGTTCGGAACAATTCTTGCCTGTGTACCGGAATTTTGGCTTTGTCTTTTGCTGATCTTGGTCTTTTCTGTCAATTTGCGCTGGTTTCCGAGTTCTTCTGCATATTCGCTTGGTCATCAAGGAGATATTCCCGACCGCTTGTGGCATTTGTTTTTACCTGTGAGCGTGATTGTCATTTCTCATGTATGGTACTATGCGCATATTGTGCGCAACAAAATGATCACGGAATTGAAAAAAGATTACGTCCTTTTAGCTCGTGCGAATGGGCTGAGTATAAGACAAATCGTGTGGCGTCACTGCCTGCCGAATATGCTCGGATCGTATTTGGCGCTTATGGCGGTCGCACTTCCTCATCTTGTCGGTGGAACCTATATTGTCGAGATGGTCTTTTCTTATCCGGGACTTGGAACTTTGGCGTATGAAAGCGCGCGGTATCATGACTATAATTTACTGATGGTCACTGTACTGATGAGTGGAGCACTGATCATGATTGTGAATTTGGGCGTCAATATGCTGGCACGGCGCATTGATCCGAAAATCGATGCACAAGAAGTTTTGCTTGAAAGTGAAGGTGAATGGGTTTGAAGAAAAAATTTCCGTGGTTTTTTGTTGGCTTACTTGCTTTGATCGTGATTGCATGTCTTTGCTGGCGTCTGCTTGCCGCTTATGATCCGATGTATATGAATTTGTATGAAGCCAATGTGGCACCGAATGCACTGCACTGGTTCGGCACCGATCGTATGGGGCGGGATATTTTTTCGATGATCTGGTACGGAGGACGGATTTCTTTAGAAATCGGTTTGATTAGCACGCTCATTTCTTCGATGATCGGAATCGCTGCCGGATGTTTGTGTGCTCTTGCCTCACCTTGGCTGGATCGGCTTTTGCTGAAGGGAATGGAAATTGTGCTAAGTATTCCTTCTCTTTTGCTTGTTGTACTTATTCGTTCTTTATGGGATTCATCCTCTTTGCTTGGGCTTAGCTTGGTTATTGGTTTAACGGACTGGACTTCTTTGGCTCTTGTTGTGCGTATGGAAGTAAAATCGTTAAGAGTGGAACCGTATTACGAGATTGCTTACGGTATGGGTGCAAGCAAAGGACACTTGTTTTTGTATCACTTGTTTCCGAATTTCTTTTCCTCGATTGTTTATATGATTGTGATGAATGTGCGAAACGCGATCGTTTTCGAGTCGACATTGAGTTTTATGGGACTTGGCATTCCTTTGGAAATGATTTCGTGGGGAAGTATGCTGTCAATGGCTGATCAGGCTTTTTTGTCGAATTCCTGGTGGGTGTTGGTTATCCCGGGCTTTTTTCTTGTATTGGTCATTGTATGTCTTAGCGAGATCGGAGAATACCTGCGTCAGCTTTGATTAGAAAGATTGCGCATACTCGTGATATAACAATTTAGTCATGAGAGGTTCAGGAGCATTCCAATAGGAACTTTTGCACTTTTTGGTACAATATTGTTCAAACAAAAAGTGAGGTAAAAAACGAATAAATTATGGATGATCATGTCATATGGATGCTTTTATTGCAAGTTGTATTGATTGGTTTGAACGCAGTATTTGCGTGTGCTGAGATCGCCGTGATCTCGGTCAATGAGAACAAGGTAGAGAAGTTAGCGGAAAAAGGAAATCGTAAAGCGAAAAAACTGCTTGGTCTGGTAGAAGATCCGTCACGTTTTCTCGCAACGATTCAAGTTGCTATTACGCTTTCCGGATTTTTGGGAAGTGCGTTTGCAGCCGATAATTTTTCAGGATATTTCGTCGATTGGCTGGTAGGTCTTGGGGTAAGTATTTCTCCTGAGATCTTGGATACGATTGCGGTGATCGTAATCACGATCATCTTGTCTTATTTTACGCTTGTATTCGGGGAATTGGTTCCGAAACAAATCGCTATGCGAAAGAAAGAACAGTTGGCGCTGTCGGTAGCAAGCTTGATCACAGTTATTTCCTTAGTATTCAAGCCGTTGGTTTCGCTGCTGACGATATCGACAAATGGGGTACTTCGGCTTTTTGGCATGGATCCCAATGATGAAGGGGATGATGTCAGCGAAGAAGAAATTCGCCTTATGGTCGAAGCGGGAAGCGAAAAAGGAACAATTGATTTGGAAGAAAACGAATGGATTCAAAATGTGTTTGAATTCGACGATTTGCCAATTAAGGATGTGATGACACACCGCAAAGATGTGCGGATGCTTGATTGGTCGGATCCAATTGAAGTATGGAATGAGCAGATCATGAAAAGCTCGCATTCCCTGTTGCCGCTTTATCAGGAAAATAAAGATCATATTGTCGGTGTCCTCAATGTGAAGAGATATTTTCGATTGAAAGATCGCTCAAATAAAGAAGATGTGAAAAAAGCGATTTTGGAACCATACTTTGTGCCGGAAAATTTAAAGGCAGATGTGCTTTTTCGCCATATGAAAAAAGAAAAAGAAAAATTGGCGATTGTCTTGGATGAATACGGAGGCGTCTGCGGTGTCGTGACGATGAATGATTTGATTGAAGAGTTGATTGGCGACTTGAATGACGACGAGCAGACTCAGTGGATTGAACCGGCCGGCAAAAATCGATGGAAGCTGATCGGAAACGTATCTTTGGATGAAATCGAAGAAATGACCGGTGTAATCATGGAAGACGGCGAAGAGGAAACGTTGAATGGCTTAATCTATAAAGTGCTGGATCGAGTTCCGGATGATGGAGAACGTTTCGGCTTTGAAAAAGATGGGCTTGGTTTTGAAATTGTTTTGATCAAAGATCATCAAGTGCATTATGCGATCGTAAAAAAGTTGGATCAGGATTAATTCCTGATCCTTTTGCGTATGTATTGTTATCGACCGAAAAACTGTGCTGATTCTGATTGAAACGTGTGGATTGGGTATTGATTCAAATTTGAAATATCTTAAGTAGACAACTTCATTGGTCTGGATATATAATATCGTATAATTATTTTTAAAAGGAGAAAACTATGCTGAGATGTGAACATTTGGTGAAAGATTACGTGACCGGCGATGGTGTTGTTCATGCGATCCGTGATCTGACCGTAACATTCCGAGATAATGAATTCGTATCGATCTTAGGACCTTCGGGATGCGGAAAAACGACCCTTCTCAATATCATCGGCGGATTGGATAACTACAATTCCGGGAATTTGATTATTAATGGAAAATCTACTAAAGATTATACCGACAAAGATTGGGATACATACCGTAACCATCGAGTAGGTTTTGTGTTTCAAGCATACAATTTGATCATGCATCAAACTGTGCTGTCAAATGTGGAACTGGCTCTTACATTGACGGGTGTCAGCAAAGAAGAACGTCGAAAAAAGGCGGTTGCTGCTTTGGAACGTGTCGGATTGAAAGATCAGATCAATAAAAAGCCGACTCAGATGTCGGGAGGACAAATGCAGCGTGTTGCGATTGCCAGAGCGCTTGTCAACGATCCGGATATCTTGCTTGCCGATGAACCGACCGGAGCTCTTGATTCGAAAACTTCGGTACAGATCATGGATCTTTTAAAAGAAATTGCCGATGATCGTCTTGTAATTATGGTTACCCATAACCCAGAGCTTGCTCATCAGTATTCGACTCGTATCGTCGAGCTTCGCGATGGACAGATCATGAATGATTCCGATCCTGTTACGGATGAAGAAGCGGAAAAAGAAGAGGCAAAAGGAATTTTGAAAAAGCCTTCTATGTCTTTTTGGACGGCTCTTTCCTTATCTTTAAACAATTTGATGACAAAAAAGGGGAGAACTTTCCTGACTGCTTTTGCGGGAAGCATCGGAATTATCGGTATTGGATTGATCATGTCCCTTTCCAATGGAGTTCAATCCTATATTACTTCGGTGGAAAACGATACGATGACTTCATATCCGATCACGATAGAGGATAATACAATGGATATGTCGGTACTGATGTCCGCCATGATGGATATGGATGACGAAAAAGAAACACATGATGATGACAAGATTCATACGAAGAATTTCGCAAACAAGATTTTATCGTCGATTGCCGAAACCGAATCGAATAATTTGACGGAATTCAAAAAATTTCTCGACTCATCGGAAGGAAAACCTTTCCAAGATACGGCTAAAGCGATTGAATACAATTACGATTTAACAATGCACGTATATAATCCGAATGCGAAAACCGAAAGCGGATTGGTGAAAGTATCGCCAAACGGTTTGATGGATGCGTTGGGAATGAGTGATATGATGAACTTGCGCAGCCAGTTCATGTCCAGTTCTATGAATCCCGGAAACGAAGTGTGGAATTTACTTCCGGAAAATGAAACTTTGCGCGATGACGAATATGAACTTGTCGATGGGCATTGGCCGCAAAGTTATGATGAAGTCGTTATAGAAGTGGATGGAAACAACGAGATCAGTGATTATACCATGTATTCTTTAGGTTTGATGAATCAAGATGAACTTGTGGATAATTATAATGATTTGTCATCCGGAAAGATTGACGAAATCGAACCCGGAGAAAGTGTTTCCTATACGAAAAAAGAATTGCTTGATACAACGTTCAAACTTGTATTGAACAGCGATTTTTACGAAAAGAGCGGAAATATTTGGGTTGATAAGAGCGAAGATGAACAATACGTCGATCAGCTGGTGAAGAACGGAATGGACGTGAAGATCGTAGGAATTATCAAGCCGGTTGATTCGACTATATCGCGATCAAGCATGGGAGGCGTATATTATACTAAAGATATGCAGGATCATGTGATCAATGCGACGAACGAAAGCGAGATTGTCAAAGAGCAAAGAGAAAACAAGGATATCAATGTCTTTACAGGGCGTGCTTTTTCGGATGATAAATTTGATATGAACCATTTGAGTGACGAAGAAAAAATGCAGCTTGCCGCTCTTAGCCAAGATCAGATCATGGAATATATGAATACAATGCGAGAAAATGCGAATTCAACTTACGCATCCAACATGATCAAGCTAGGGGCGATCGATCGAAATACGCCAAGCTCGATTTCTATTTATGCTTCTTCTTTTGAAGATAAAGAAAAGCTCGGGGATCTGATTACGGATTACAACGAAGAGCAGGAAGCTCTGGGAAAAAACGAAAATGTGATCTCTTATAATGATATGATCGGGGTCATGCTTTCGGGAGTCAGCGACGTGATCAACATGATTTCTTATGTTCTGATCGGCTTCGTATCCGTTTCATTGATCGTTTCCAGCATTATGATTGGAATTATTACTTATATCTCAGTGTTGGAAAGAAAGAAAGAAATCGGGATTTTGCGTGCAATGGGTGCTTCCAAAAGAGATGTACGGCGTGTATTCAATGCCGAAACGTTTATTATCGGTCTTATTTCCGGATTGTTGGGAGTAGGAGTGACAATTTTGCTGAATATTCCGATTTCCTTGATTGTGCAAAATTATACGGGTGTTGCCAATATTGCTCAGCTTCCGTGGCTTGGTGGGCTGATTCTTGTTTTGATCAATTTGATCTTGACCATGATCGCTGGATTGATTCCTGCAAGCATGGCCAGCAAAAAAGATCCGGTCGAAGCTTTAAGAAGTGAATAATTCAAAAAGCGAAGGTCCATGAAAGCCTTCGCTTTTTTGTGTATCTTTTCTTTCTTTTGGGATAAATCAAAAGAAATGAAAAAAGATTGTTTCGAATGGTCGGCTTGCGAGATTTTGATGTATGTAAAGCCCAGATTTTGTAAGGGCTTTTCTTTTTTTTGCTTGTGATGAAATTCACGAATAATGTAAGTGGTTACATAAAAATTTTCTATTGCAATTGTATGTGTATTTTTGGTACATTTGAAGCGTTCGATTATCTATAGTTTCCACAAAAATTATTGCTGGCTAAGTGAAATCAAGTGGAAACTTCTAGTTTGCAGATAGATATTCAATAAAGCCTTTCAAAACCAAAGAAAGAATGGTCTTCGCTTTCGCTTTTCATGGGCTAACAGGTCTTGAGCGCATAGACGCAGGCTATTACGGAAAAAGGAATGGGAATTATTAAAAGATAACGGTGCTGAATCTGATTTTTAAAAAGTGTTTGAGAAAAACAACTTAAAACCGAAAAGGATAAGGAATGACCATTGTCTTTTGTGTATTGCTACAGTGTAGGAAAGTGTTTTCGGATGGGATGATGCCGAAGAAAAAAATTCGAAAACATGCATCTTGGAAACAAGTTTTTTTAAGGGAGAATTGCCGCTTTCGATTTCGTTGAAAAGTCTAGTGGTAAATCATTTCGGGAATTATAGATTATTTGAGCCGAGAAAAAAGATTCTTTTTAATAGAGAGAACATAACATCTTTTAAATATCGTATATTTTATTTTGTAAACGATTACAAATTGAACCGAAAAGCATTTTTAAATGAAATGAAAAGTGCTATAATTTTTTTAAACTTAAAGTATATAGGAGGATACATATGGAACAAAATAATATGCTCGCAATGATTCTTGCGGGTGGGCGTGGTACGCGTCTTTATGATTTGACAAAAAAGACCGCAAAACCAGCCGTTTACTTTGGTGGGAAGTATCGTATTATTGATTTTCCGATTAGTAACTGTGCAAATTCAAACATCAATGTTGTAGGTGTTTTGACACAATACGAACCGGTAGAATTAAATGCGTATGCCGGAGCAGGACAACGCTGGGGACTGGATACTCGCGGTAGCGGAGTTTATGTGTTGCCGCCAAGTGAAAAAGATGGAACAAAATTCGATGTTTATCGCGGAACAGCCGATGCCATCACTCAGAATATCGAATTTATCGATACGTTTGATCCGGATTATGTTCTCGTTCTTTCAGGAGATCATATCTATAAAATGGATTATGACAAGATGCTTGCCGATCATAAAGCCAATTCTGCGGATGCGACGATTGCTGTGCTTCCTGTTTCTTGGAAAGAAGCAAGTCGTTTCGGAATTATGAATGTCGATGACGAGAGCCGTATTCTCGAATTCCAAGAAAAACCGGCTGAACCGAAGAGCAATTTGGCAAGTATGGGTATTTACATCTTTAATTGGAAACTTTTGCGCAAGGAACTTCTTGAAGATGCAAAACGTGAAGGAAGCAGCCATGACTTTGGAAACGATATCATCCCATCTATGTTGGGACAAGATAAGAGATTGTATGCTTATCGTTTTGAAGGATACTGGAAGGATGTAGGAACAATCGATTCTTTATGGGAAGCGAACATGGACCTTTTGAATAAGAATAATGAGCTTGATCTTGATGATCCGAATTGGAAGATCTATACAGCCGATATTCCTACATTGCCTCATTATATCGGACCAAACGGAAAAGTAGAGCATTGCTATATCAACCAAGGTGCGGTTATTCGCGGAAATGCGAAAGACTCTGTCTTATTCAACAACGTGACGATCGAAGAAGGTGCGGATGTTCGTGAATCCGTATTGATGCCTGGTGTTAGTGTAGGAGCGGGTGCGAAAGTATATCGTGCAATCGTAGCCGGTGGTGTAAAGGTCGATCCGGAGGCAACCGTCGGTTCTTTGGATAGCAAAGAGATCGCTTTGGTCGCAAAACGTGTACGGAAAGGTGAATAGGGTGAATGGATATGTTTAATGCACTCGGAATTGTAGCGTATAACAATAATAATATCTATATTGAAGGTCTGGAAAAATACAGACCGATCGCAGCGTTCAACTTTATTGGACGTTATCGTCTTGTCGATTTCCCGATTTCGAATATGACAAACTCGGGAATGTCGGATATTGATGTATATGTCAACGGAAATCCGAAAGTTCTTTTTGAACACATCGGTTCTGGACGACATTACAATATCAATTCAAAACACGGACACCTCGGATTGGTTCCTGTATTCCCGGATGGGACACGGGCAAATGCAGTACCGGATGTCGAAATGTATTATGAAAATCTCAATGAGATCGAAGCAGATCCGAATGACTATGTGATCATTGCTCCGGTAAATTTCATCTATAAAGCAAACTATGCGGATCTCTTGGATCAGCATGTAGCAAGTGGTGCAGACGTTTCCATGTTGTATCAACGCATTGACAACGCGAAAAACTCGTTTTTGAAATGTGATGTGCTTACATTGAACAAGCAAAAAGGCGTGTTGGCAATCGAAGAAAACTTGGGTGCCACAAAAGTGCGTCATCTTTCTTTGGCAACATATATCATGTCAAAACAGGTGTTTATCGATCTTGTGAAGAAGGCACGTGCGACAAGTGCAATGTATTGGCTAAAAGACATTATCAATGAAAGCTGCAGTGATATGGATATCCGTGCAATCAATTATCGCGGACACGTGTATCCGATTTATGATCTTGAATCTTATTTCGCAAGCAACATTAAAATGCTCAACGACGAAAATATGAAAGATTTCAACGATCCGAACTGGCCAATTTATACTCGTACATATGATTCGGCGCCGACGATTTATTTGAACAACGGAACTGCTCGTCGTACATTTGTGTCCAATGGCTGCCAGATCAGCGGTGATGTTCAAAATTCCATCATTGGCCGTGCGGTAAAGATTGGAAAGAATGCTCAAGTGGATGGATGTATCATTTTACCTGAAGCAGTTGTAGGAGATAATGCGATTCTTAAAAATGTTATTGTAGACAAAGGAGCTCGGATTATTCATAAAAAAGATTTGGAAGGAACAGAAGATGCTCCTCTTTATATCGCAAGAAGGGAGACGGTTTAATGGCTTCGATTTTAATGGTTGCTTCTGAAGGTCTGCCTTTTATCAAAACGGGTGGTTTAGCGGACGTTATCGGTTCGCTTCCGGCCGCTTTAAGTGATCTTGGTCACGAAGTAAAGGTTGTTATGCCTTTATATAAAAAGATCGCCGATAAATATATGAATGACTTATTCTTTACGGCGGAATATACGGTTTCGATCAATTATCAGGAAGTTCCTGTACGTATTTATTCGAAGATGGTCGATAAAGTTTGCTTCTTCTTTGTTCAGCATCAAGGGTATTTCGAACGAGACACATTGTATGGTTATCAAGATGATGGCGAACGTTTCGCATATTTCCAAAAAGCAGTAATCGAAATGCTGAATCAATTGAATTATTGGCCTAATATCGTGCATTGCCACGATTGGCATACCGGAATGATTCCTTGCATGGTCAAAGAAACTCATGATTTCGATGCGAGATATCGTTCTTTGCGTTTTGTATACACGATCCACAATTTGGCTTTCCAAGGAAATTTCGGACCTGAAATGTTGGATTCTTGTTTAGGGCTTCCATATTACTTGTTGGATAACGGAAATGTACGTTTTGACGGAGGCATTTCCTTTATGAAATCGGGAATTCTGTATTCAGATAAGATTACGACTGTATCGCCGACTTATTCTCAGGAAATCTTGACACCTCAATATGGAGAACATTTAGAAGCCGTGTTGAATATGCGTAAATATGATCTTTGGGGAATCGTAAACGGAATTGACATTAAATTATGGAACTCAAAAACGGATCCTGAAATCCCGTATCATTTTGATAAGGTCAATTTAAAGGCCGGAAAAGCATTGGATAAGAAAAGCTTGCAGGCTGAACTTGGATTGGAACAAAATCCGGATGTTATGTTGGTAGGATGCGTTTCCCGTTTGACTTGGCAAAAAGGCTTCTATTTAATGATGGAACAGCTTTCCGCTATTTCAAATGCACCAATCCAATTGGTTATCTTAGGTTCCGGTGAAAGTAAGATCGAGGATGCGTTCCGTCAGTTGGAAAACAACAATAAAGGAAAAATCGCGTTCTATAAAGGATATAATGAATCGTTGGCTCATCGTATTTATGCTGCAAGTGATTTATTCTTGATGCCAAGTTTGTTTGAACCTTGTGGTCTGTCGCAGCTTTGTTCATTACGCTATGCGACATTGCCTCTTGTTCGGGAAACAGGTGGATTGAAAGATACGGTGGCGCCTTATAATGAATACGATAAGAGCGGTAACGGATTCTCGTTTGCGGCATATAACGCCAATGATCTGATTCATACGTTGTATTATGCGGCGGATGTGTTCTATAACCGCAAAGAAGACTGGGAAACGTTGATGACAAATGCATTGAATTCGGATGTTTCTTGGGAAAAGAGTGCTCGTACGTATTCATTGCTTTACAATGAATTGATGGGTCAATAAAAATGAAAATCGGTATGAGTGCGTGTGTCGCCGGAAAAAACTGCAAATACAACGGACAGAACAATTTTTGTCCATCTCTTTTGAAGAAGTATAAGGACGAAGAGATCATATTGGTTTGTCCGGAACAACTTGGCGGATTGAGCACGCCTCGTACGCCTTGCGAGATTGTTGATGGGCGTGTGATAACACGCGATGGTCTTGATGTAACCGAACAGTTTGAACTAGGCGCAGATCGTGCATTCGAGCTAGTAAAAGACTGTGATTTGGTCATTTTGCAGAAACGATCTCCCAGCTGCGGTGCAAGTCAAATTTATGACGGAAGCTTCCAAGGAAAGCTTGTAAATGGGGAAGGGCTTTTTGCAAAAAAATTAAAAATGTCAAAGATTCCGATAATGGAAGCGGAATCAGAAAATAAGGAATAGGTATTGTTTTATTGCTTGAAATGGCATAAAATACACTTAGATTTTAGGAGGAAAACATAATGAAACAAGTAACTGTAACTGTAATCGATCCGGTTGGACTTCACGCGCGTCCAGCAACTGTAGCTGTAAATGCTGCAAGCAAATTCAAAAGTGATATCAACGTAGCTTTTAAAGGACGTGAAGTAAACATGAAATCGATCATGGGCGTTATGTCTTTGGGTATCCCAACTCAATCAGAGATTACTATTAGCTGCACAGGTGAAGACGAAGACGCTGCTGTTGCTGCGATCGAAGAAGTATTGCGCGCTCAAAAAATCATTGCTTAATTTGTAAGGATTCAAATTAAAAAAGTCTCGATCGAGACTTTTTTTCTTGAGGTTTCATTATGAAAACGATTACAATTCAAACTTTAAATGCTATAATGAAAAAAATAAGGAGGAATTATTGATAATGACTATTGTTGAAGAAAGATATGAAAAATGGGTCAATCATGAAAATTTAGACCCGCAATATCTTGATGTATTGAAAAATATGGATGCAGAAGAAAAAAACGATGCGTTTTACACAATGATTGAATTTGGAACGGCAGGTATGCGTGGGTTGCTGGGACCAGGCACGAACCGAATCAACTTGCACACAATTCGCAAGGCGACTCAAGGTTTTGCAAATTATATCAAAGCTCATGGAGAAGAAGCTTGTAAAGCCGGAATCGCGATCGGATATGACAACCGTCATATGTCAAAAGAATTCGCTTTTGACAGCGCTAAACTTTTGGCAAAAAACGGAATCAACTCATATGTATTTGAATCGTTAAGACCAACTCCGGAATTGAGCTTCGCAGTACGGTATTTAGGATGCTTTGGGGGAATTATGATTACTGCGAGTCATAATCCGAAAGAATATAATGGATATAAATTGTATGACGAAAAAGGATGTCAGCTTGTTCCGGCATTGGCGGCACAAGTTATTGATCAAGTCAATGCGATTGAAGATGAACTGGCAATTGATACGAATGTAACACCGGAACAAGAAGAAATGATTACTGTAATCGGAAAAGATGTAGATGAAGCATACTACAAAGAAGTTCTTGGGATCCAATTGAATCCGGAAGTGAATAAAGATATCAAAATTGTGTTCTCACCGGAACATGGAACTGCAAATATTCCGGTACAGGAAGTATATGCACGTGCCGGATACAACTGTATTCCGGTTACCGAACAATGTACACCGGATCCGGATTTCTCAAATACTCCGACTCCAAACCCTGAACAACCGGGAGCGTATGAATTGGCATTGAAATACGCAGCAGATAATGATGCAGATATTATTTTAGTTTGTGATCCGGATGCGGACCGTATGGGCGTTGGTGTGAAACACGATGGCGAATATGTCGTTATGACCGGAAATCAATCTGGAGCCGTACTGTTGGAATATATCCTTTCCCAGATGGAAGAAAAAGGAATCATGCCAAGCAATCCGGTGATGTTTAATACAGTTGTAACAAGTGATCTCGGAGAAAAAGTTGCCAAGGCTCATGGTGTAGAAACTGAAAAAACATTGACTGGATTCAAGTTCATTGGTGAAAAAGTCGCAAAATACGAAAAGACCGGAGAAAAGAATTACGTATTTGGCTATGAAGAAAGCTATGGTTCGCTGATCAAACCATTTGTTCGCGACAAAGATGCACCGCAAGCATGTTTGATGCTTGCCGAAGCTGCTGCTTATTACAAAGAAAAAGGAAAAGATCTTGTGGATGTATTGAATGATCTTTATGCTCAGCACGGAACTTATGAAGAAAGCCAAGTTGCATTGACACTTTCCGGAGAAGCGGGAGCAAATCGAATTAAACAAATTCTGGCGGATCTGAGAAAAGATGCTCCTAAAGAAATCAACAGAACGCCGGTTGTTCGTGCAGAAGATTACAGTGAATGCACAATTACTGAAAACGGCGAAATCACTCCATTGACTGGATTTACAAAATCAGATGTTTTGAAATACTATTTGGCGGATGGAAGCTGGATTGCGGTACGTCCGAGCGGTACTGAACCGAAATGCAAGTTCTATTTCTGTATTGTAGGAACAGATAAAGAAGATGCCCATAATAAAACTCTTGCTTATCAAAAAGCAATGGCTGAATTAACTGGCACTGCACAATAATCGAATGAGGAGGAATTGAAACTTTTCCTCTTTTTTTGTATGATGGTACGTATGAAAAAGAAAAGAAGTATTTTATTAAGGATCTTATGTGCCTTCCTTTTTTTGGGATTGTCGGGAATTATTATGTTGTCGATTTATACTTTGTCGAATGAAGATGGCTTTGATTCGAGCATACGAAGTGAAAGTGTAACAGAAGCATTAAAGAAAGAAGTAAAAGATCGCTTGGAAAATACACCGGAAGGAGTTGCTTTATCAGAGCGGATCAAAGGAGTTGTGATTCGGTATTCTCCTTATGGAAGCGACTGGAATGCCAATGTGCGAAAACTTGCTCATTTTTCGATTTATTGCGCATTAGGAGCAATGATCTATATTACTCTTGCGATATTGGGATGCAAAAAAGGGGGGCGCCTATTTCTCACGTTGCTGATTTGTCTTGGATTTGCGATCTTAGATGAACTGCATCAGGGCGATGTTTTAGGGCGGACCATGTCTAAAAGGGATGTGGTGATTGATATGCTTGGCGCTTGCGCAGCCGTTGGCGTTCTGACTGTATTTTCCATGATTTATTCTTTTATTTCATGGATTGGAAAAGGAATATTCAACTCATAAAAAAAGATCATGGTTTATTCCGTGATCTCTTTTTTTAAGTTGTTTAAAAAAGCTTCGATGCGGTCGCATCCTTCTGTAATGTCGTTCAAGGAGCAGGCGTAGCTCATACGCATGAACCCTTCACCATGTTCTCCGAAAGCATTCCCGGGCACGCAAGCCACATGTTGATCTTCAAGAAGCCGAGCACAAAAAGTTTCACTGTCAAGTCCTGTCGAAGAAATATTCGGGAACACATAAAAAGTTCCTTTTGGCATATTGGTTTTAAGCCCCATGCGGTTCAAACGGCTGACCAGTAGATTTCTTCGATTTAAATATTCGGCTTTCATGCGAGCTACATCGTCTAATCCATAGGCTAAAGCTTCGATGGCTGCATATTGGGCCGGTGTAGGAGCGGACATGATGATGTATTGATGAATCTTTGTCATTTGTGCGCTTAAGTAAGGGTTGGATAATACGTAACCTAATCGCCAGCCCGTCATGGCGAATGCTTTTGAAAAGCCGTTGATGACAATGACTTGGTCACGTATAGAGTCGAATTGAGCAAGGGAAGCAAATTGTCCGTCAAAAGTCAATTCAGCATAAATCTCATCCGAAATAACGTAGATTCCTGATTCTTTGATGATCGGAACAAGTTTCTCATAGTCTTCTTTCGACATGACACCTCCGGTCGGATTGCTTGGAAAATTCAGGATGATCGCTTTTGTTTTCGAGGTAATAGCGGCCTCCAGATCTTCCGGTTTGAGTTTGAACTCGTTTTCTTCAGTTAATGTGATCGGGACCGGAACGGCTTTAGCCATCGTAATAGCAGGAATGTAAGCCACATAATTCGGATCCATGACAATGACTTCATCTCCCTCTTCAACCAATGTGCGCATTGCAAGATCGATTCCTTCCGATCCGCCGACCGTAACCACGATCTCGTTTTCGGGATCGTATTTTTGTTCATAACGTATTGTATGAAATTCAGCAATGAGATCACGAAGTTCCTTTAATCCGCGATTTGCGGTGTAATGGGTTTTTCCTTTGGAAAGGGAATAAACGGCGTTTTCGCAAATATGCCATGGCGTATCGAAATCGGGTTCGCCCACACCAAATGAAATAACGTTTTCCATCGTATTGGCGAGATCGAAAAATTTTCGTATACCACTTGGCTTGAGTTGTTCTATGGTCGGATTGATTGGTTTCATCATGGGGTCACCACCAATCGATTTGTTTCTTGCGGGTCGGCATCTTTCATAATGATGCCGTTGGACTTATATTGTTTAAGGACAAATAATGTTTTTGTGCTGCGTACATCTTCTACGCAGGCAATCTTATCGGAAACAAATCGAGCAACTTCAAACATTGTTTTTCCTTGGACAAGACATAAAAAATCGCAATCTCCCGACAACAAATACATCGTATCGATTTCTGGATAATTCGCGATTTTCATGGCCGTCTTGTCATATCCTTTATGGCGTTGCGGAGTACAGTCTACTTCGATAAAGGCCATGACTTTTTCGTTTCTTAACGCTTTGTTGTAGTTGATGACCGTATGATATCCGCAGATGATCCGTTCATCTTCCAGATGTTTGATTTCTTTTTTTATTTCTGTTTCATCTTCTTGAAGAATATCTGCAAGGTCTTGATAGGTCAATCGTGCATTGTTTTCAAGAAGATCGAGTAATCCATTTGAATTCATGATCTTCCTCCTTTTTTCAATATTTTACAGTATTTTCATTGTTTGTCAAAATCTTACAAGATTTGATGCAAACGCTCACAAATTCTTGAATCACATTGACAATTTATTCACATACTTCTATAATTACAGTGAATTAAATAAAAGGAGGATTTACTGACATGACAGTAAAAGTTGCAATCAATGGTTTTGGACGTATCGGACGTTTAGCTTTCCGCCAAATGTTTGATGATCCTAACTATGAAGTAGTTGCGATCAACGATTTGACTAGCCCAGATATGTTGGCTCATTTGTTGAAATACGATTCAACACAAGGAACTTACAAATTAGCTGATACAGTAGAAGCTGGCGAAGATTCGATCACAGTTGACGGAAAGAAGATCACAATTTATAAAGAAGCGGATGCTTCTAAATTGCCTTGGAAAGACCTTGGTGTAGACGTAGTTCTCGAATGCACTGGTTTCTATACTTCTAAAGCAAAAGCACAAGCACACGTTGATGCTGGTGCTCGTAAAGTTGTTATCTCTGCTCCAGCAGGAAACGACCTTCCTACAATCGTTTACAACGTAAACCAAGATGTTTTGAAACCATCGGATCAAATCATCTCAGCTGCTAGCTGTACAACAAACTGCTTAGCTCCAATGGCTAAAGCATTGAATGATCTAGCTCCAATCAAAGGTGGAATCATGACAACAGTTCATGCTTACACTGGTGATCAAATGACTCTTGACGGACCTCAAAGAAAAGGAGACAAACGTCGTAGCCGTGCTGCCGCTGTGAACATTGTTCCTAACTCTACAGGTGCTGCAAAAGCAATCGGTCTTGTTATTCCTGAATTGAACGGAAAATTGATCGGTTCTGCTCAACGTGTTCCAGTTCCTACAGGATCTACAACTTTGTTGGTTGCCGAAGTTGAAGGTGAAGTAACAGTTGACCAAGTAAATAAAGCGATGGAAGCTGCTCAAACTGAATCTTTCGGTTATAATACAGAAGAAATCGTTTCTAGCGATATCATCGGTATGAAATACGGTTCATTGTTCGATGCTACTCAAACAATGTGCACTCCTACTGGAGATGGAAATACTCTGGTACAAGTTGTTAGCTGGTATGACAACGAAAACTCTTACACGAGCCAAATGGTTCGTACAATCAAATTCTTCTCTGAATTAGGTGACTAATTTACAAGAATCTGATACTTGACCAAAAAGACATCGAAGTCGCTCTCGATGTCTTTTTTTATGAATCGGCTTCGGTTGTTGCCTAACTTTAGATATACCTTGTTATCATCGGAATAATGGTTCGTACATATGTTACAATGATGGCAAGGTATTATCTATGTCAGAAATTCATCATGGTAGGGGCTATGTCTGTTCCATTCAGTACCATATTGTCTGGTGTGTCAAGATTAGTCGTTGATATCCATCTTCTCAACTTTGTTCAGACTGTGATCGTAATTCCGGCAAGAAAGACCTGTCTGTTCGTGACTGGACCTGCCTAATTGCGGCAGTCATCACGATAGGAACTTCAACACCAGTATCAATATCCTAAACGAAGGCCTAAGATGAGTCTGACACAACATAAAGAACCGTAGGAACTACGGGGATCGCTTGGTAAACTTGTGTAATCTCTGTTGATTCGTCAGCGCATTACCCAATAATCTCATGACTAAAGTCGTGAGAGTTTCAATGGACGTTTCTTGAAAAAATAAAAGGTGTAAGGTATTCTAAAAGAATGAATGCGAGGAACATATTATGCCGTTAAAACAAAAATTGACTGATGAAGATCGCGATGAGATCACAAAAGATGTAGATGATCTTGACGCAAATTATATTCAACAAATGAAAGAAGCGGGAATCGACGAAGATCTTCTCGAGCAATTCAGAGATCTTTCAATCGCGCTTGGAAAAGAAAGAGGACAGGACTGATGCAACTATACAATAGCTATTCGCAAAAAATAGAAGAATTGAAACCGATCGAAGAAGGAAAGGTGTCTATGTACGTGTGCGGACCGACCGTTTACAATTATCCCCATATCGGGAATGTTCGCCCGATCATTGTGTTCGACACGTTGAAAAAGGCTCTCGAAGCCCAAGGCTTCGATGTCATGTATGTATCCAATTACACAGATGTGGACGATAAGATCATTAATACGGCGATCGAACAAAATACAACAGAAAAAGAAATCACAAAAAAATATATTGAAGCTTATGACCAGACAAGGGCTGATCTAAATGCCGATATGCCCGATGTCGCTCCGAAAGTGACCGAAACAATGGATGAAATCATTGCGTTCATCGCTCAACTGATTGAAGAGGGTGCCGCCTATGAAATTGACGGAGATGTGTACTATCGCGTTTCTTCCAATACGAAATACGGAGAGCTTTCTCATCAGAAAATAGAAGACCTTCTTGTAGGGGCTCGTATTGATGAAAATGATAAGAAAGAAGATCCGCTTGATTTTACGTTGTGGAAAAAGACCGATAAAGGAATTCAATGGGATTCTCCATGGTCGAAAGGCCGCCCTGGATGGCATACCGAATGCGTGGTTATGATCAACGATGTATTTAACCGTTCTTTGATTGATATTCACGGGGGAGGACTTGATTTAAAATTTCCTCATCATGAAAACGAGATTGCACAAAACGAATCGCTTCACCATACTCATCTTGCGAATATGTGGGTCTACAACGGAATGATCAATATTGATGGAATCAAGATGAGCAAATCGCTCGGAAACGTATGGTGGGCTAAAGACTTGATCGCCTTATATGGCGGAAATGTGATTCGTTGGGTCATGATTTCAACGCAATACCGAGCTCCATTGAACTTAAATGAAAAAGCGTTTGAAAGTGCGAAAAAAGAGCTTCAGAAAATTACGAATGCATATAAACAAGCCAATATCCTGCTGCAGGTGAATGGAGTTTCATCAACTCAGGAAATCGATCACCCATTATGGGATGCGTTCATCGATGCATTGAATGATGATCTCAACACGCCAAACGCCATCACCACAGTATTGGAATGCGTAAAAAAGATCAACCAGGCGCAGCGTCAAAAGCCGCTTGATTGCGATCAGCTGACAAAATATGTAGCAACTTTGGAAGCAATGATGCGAGTTTTAGGTATTCGCCTGAATCGCATTGTCATGGACGAAGAAGAGAAAAAGCTCTACAATGATTGGAAAGAAGCTGTAAAAGAAAAAAATTATGAAAAGGCAGATCAATATCGAGCTTGCCTTATTGAAAAAGGAATTTTATAAATGGAAATCGTAACGCAAAATGCGACGAATCTCGCTTGGATGGGGGACGCTCTCATGACTTTGGCAGTTCGCAGTCATTTACTTGAACAAGGTTATACAAAAGCCAACGTCTTGCAAAAAAAGAGTGCGAAGATCAACAGTGCAAAAGGGCAGTCGTATATTTTGGAACAGTTAGAGAAAGAGAATTTTTTTAATGAAGACGAAACGGAAATCTTGCGGCGTGGACGCAATGCCACAGTTCATTCCAAAGCGAAAAATGCGGATGGGAGAACATATATGCGTTCAACAGCTCTGGAGGCACTCATTGGTTATTTGTATTTGTATCATCATGAAGAGCGTCTGGAACACTTGCTGCATCGGATCCTGGAATTAGGAGATACCTTGCAATGATTGTGTATGGAAAAAACGTTTTTAATCAAATTAAAGAGGATCCTCGTGCGATCCTTGAATTGTATGTTCTCGATCATTTAAAAGACCGCAATTTATTGAATCTTATTCGACATCTTCAATGTCCTGTAAAAAGAGTGTCGCGAAAAGAACTCGATTCTTTAACGGATCATGGAATTCATAATGGGGTAGCCGCAAAGATAAAAGATATTCCTACGTATACACTTGATGAACTGCTGAAATGTAAAAAAAGCAAGAAACCGGGTCTTTATGTAGCGTTGGACAATATTCAGGATCCGCACAATGTCGGTTCGATCTTGCGTAGTGCAGACTGCACAGGCGTAGATGGTTTGATCTTATGCAAACATAACAGTGCAGGATTGACCCCAACAGTCATCAAGACAAGCACCGGGGCAACTTTTACAGTGCCTGTTGCGATTGTAAACAATCTTTCCCAAGCTTTGAAGAAAATGAAAGAAGAAGGATATTGGGTGGCTGGCGCCGATATGGAGGGCGCAAGAGATTATCGGGAAGGAATGTATGATGTGCCGACAGTTCTTGTGATCGGATCGGAAGGAAAGGGGATTTCCCCGCTTGTTAAAAAGCAGTGCGACTATATGGTCAAACTTCCGATGGTCGGAACGATTTCTTCTTTGAATGCTTCGGTCGCTTGTGCTGTTCTGCTGTATGAAATCTTGAATCAAAGAGAACCGATTCAGAGGTAATCTCTCTTGTTGTGGAATACAAATGAGCTTGTTTATTTATACTTTCAAAAAGATGAAGAAGCCCTTGGCTTACTAATCAAAATGTTTCGTCCGTTCGCAAGACAATGCATCAACAATGTCTTTCCGTATAAGGTGCTGACTTCACAGGAACTCGATGAATTGTATGCGGAAGCAGATATGGTATTGATCGAATGTCTGCATTCCTATCGTGTTGATCAAGCGGTATCGTTTCCTGTGTTTTGGCGTCAGGCGTTTCGAAATCGCTTAGTGGACTTACAGCGGCTTGAGCTGCGTGACCGGGAACGGGGAAACGGAACAGTCATTTCTTTGAATCAGCTTATTTATGAAGATGGATTCATGCAACTTTTAGATCAATTCGAAGACCGGCGAATGAAAGTTCATGAACAAGTCATCACCGAATCGAACTTTGCTCAAATGTGGAAAAGACTCGATGAACTGGAATGGAAACCAATCGAAAAGCGTGTGATCGAATGGCGTTTAGCTGGTTATAATCAAAGAGAGGTGGCAGAACTTTGCGGAAGATCTACAAAATATGTACGACGCATTTATATGGCGTTTGATGATTTCGCAAAGCTTTATTTGACACAGGACCATAAATAATTGTATGATTAATAAGATGTAAGGAGCGTGAAGAATATGGCTGATAAAGTAACTTTAACGTGTACGGAATGTCTGTCTAGAAATTATTCGACTTCAAAGAATAAGAAGAACGGCGCGCAACGTCTTGAAATGAAAAAATTTTGCCCGAAATGCGGTAAACATACATTACATAGAGAAACGAAATAGAGGAATGATTATGAGCAAAGAAAAAAAAGAATGGACCTATTCTCCTAAGGGTGTATGGTCCGAATTAAAAAAGGTTCAGTGGCCAACATTTAAGGGATTGATGGGGACGAGCGGATCTGTGATCTTATTCACAGCACTCTTTGGGGTCTATTTCTTCCTTTGTGAACTTGCTTCTTCAAGTTTGGTAAGTTGGATCGTTGGATTATAATATGAGAGCGCGTAGGCGCTCTTTTTAGGATTTTTGCAAGGATTAGGATATAATAAAGAAAAAGGATAGGAAAGACCCCGAGGTGATATATAAATAAGAATAGGTTTAGACTACAAATTTAGTTGAAAGATTCATTGACCGATTTATGAGTTGAAATAGGCTGATTTGAGCAGAAAAAGAAAAGGAAAATTTGAGTAAAAATCAATAAATATTTTATTAAAGGAGAAAAAGAATTAATATGGCTGAAGAACTAAAAAAAGAGTGGTATGTTGTCAATACATATGCAGGACAGGAAAACAGAGTAAAAGAAAATCTTGAACGTCGTATCAAAACGATGGGACTTGAGGATTCCCTATTTCAGGTTGTCGTTGCCGAAGAAAAAGTAACGGAATACAAAAACAATAAAAAGATTGAAAAGACCCATAATTTATTTTCCGGGTATTTGCTTGTGCAAATGATCATGACCGATGAAGCGTGGTATGTAGTACGAAATACACCAGGTGTAACCGGATTTATCGGATCAAGTGGTAAGGGAGCAAAACCATTCCCTGTATCGCAAGAAGAAGTGGATGCAGTGCTTTCCCGTTTAGGAAAACTTGAAACAAAAAAAGAAGTAGATTTTAAAGTGGGTGATCGTGTGCGGATTTTACGCGGAGGATTTGAAGACTCTGAAGGTGAAATCGTTGCGATGGATGATGAAAAAGAAGAAGCGACAATCATGGTTCTTTTCGCAAATCGGGAAACACCAACCGATATTTCGTATTCTGATCTTGAAAAGGTAGATGGATATGAAAACACTCGTTCTTGATCTTGATGGAACGATGTATCGAGGAACGAAGATTATTGATAGCGCAAAGAAGTTTATCGATCTTTGTGTTGAAAAAAAAGTTCCCTATGTTTTTTTAACGAATAACTCCATGCGCACGAGAGAAGAAAATGCCGAACATATGCAAAAAATGGGATATGAACACATTACAAGCGACATGTTCTTCAATTCAGCGATGGCAAGCGCAAAGTATGCACGCAAATACTTAAAAGGAAACAAAGCGTGCTTTATCGGAAAGAACGGTATGCGGCAAGCGTTGCTTGATGAAGGATTCGAGCTGGTTGAACAACAACCGGATTTCGTTTTTATCGGACTGAATAAAGACATGACTTATGATGGGTATTCAGCGATGCTGCATCATTTGCTACAAGGCGCAAAACTGATCGGAACCAACGATGACCGTATTCTTGCCAAAGAAGACGGTTTTGAAGTAGGAAATGGTTCGGTCGTGAAATTGTTTGAATACGCAACAGGTCAAACTTCACCAAAGATCGCGAAACCTCATACTCCTATTTTAGATCTTTGTCTGGAATATTTCGGATTGAAGAAAGATGAAATTATCCTCGTGGGCGATAATTTGGAAACGGATATTGCTTTGGGGTACAATACGGGTGTAGAAACATTTTTTGTTGAAACAGGAGTCCATCAAAGAGAAGATATCGAAAAGATCGGGGTCAAGCCAACACATATTGGTCGTGATCTTTTGGAATTTGATTGGATTTGGCTAGAAAATAACGAGTAATGCTGATACAATAAGAAAGTTAACAGAAAGAGTGAATAAAATATGGAACAAACTTTAGATATACTATTAATGGTCTTATCAGGAATCATTATTATTTTAACATTGCTGCAAGGCGGAAAATCCGATGGTCTTTCTTCTGCATTTACCGGAAGCGGAGATCTAAACCTGTTCGCGGTCACTAAAGAACGCGGACCGGAAAAAGTGATCAGCCGAATGACTTTGATTTGCGGGATCCTCTTTTTCGCATTGGTCATCGCACTGCAAATTGTGTAAATCCCAAAGGCCGAAAGGCCTTTTTTATTTGATTTGGAAATGGAGGAAATGAAATGCACCAAGAACTAACGAAGCTCTTTCAGGAAACACCGAAACTTTCTTTAAAAAAGATCGAAGAAAAGCTTCAACTTCATACGACCGAACAACTCAAGGAACTCAGAGAAGCCCTTTTGCGATTGGAAGAAGAAAAAAAGATCCTTAACGATCACGCAAATTATATTTGGATTGATAACGATAATTATTTAATTGGTCGAGTCAAAGATGTTTCGAAATTCGAATTGGCCGTGATCAATCCGAATGAAAAAGTTTATGTACCTAAGTCGAATGCGCAGGATGCGTTCGAACGCGATGAGGTTCTAGTCCGTAAAAGAAAGAACGGAAATCAAATCGTTCATATCTTTTCGCGGGGAATCAAAAATATTACCGGAAATTTTTATCGTTCGAAAGAGGGTTGGAAGTTTCGTTCTGACATTGACCTTCATACGACTTTCAAAGTATCCAATTTAAAACAGTTTTCTTTGTCAAATAACGTGAAAGCAGTTGTTGAAATCGTGAACTATACGCGTCCGTTGGAAGTGAAAATTACTCGATTGATCGGCCCTGCGAATCAGGCCGGGGTTGATGTGACGGCCCTTCTTTATGAAAATGATATTCGTCAGGAATTTCCTGATGAAGTTATCGAAGAAGTGCTTAATGTCAATGATCATGTCACTTCCGAAGAATTAAAAGGTCGAAAAGATTTCAGAAACTTACCGACTGTTACGATTGATGGAGATGATTCGAAAGATTTTGACGATGCCATTACGGTTGAAAAGACCAAAACAGGATATCGCTTGTATGTACACATCGCAGATGTTTCTCATTATGTAAAGGAAAACAGTCCGCTTGATCAGGAAGCGTTTTTGCGGGGAACAAGTGTCTATGTGGTAGATCGTTGTGTACCAATGTTGCCATTTGAGCTAAGCAACGGAATTTGCTCGCTGAATCCGGATGTGGATCGACTGACTCTTTCGTGCGTTATGGATATTGATCAAAACGGAAAAGTCGTAAAGTACGAAATCGTTCCTTCTATTATTCATTCTGATCATCGATGCACTTATAATAAGGTGAATCGACTCTTGCAGAAAGATTCGGAAATCGAAGAAGAATACGCAAATGTGAAAGATATGCTGCTTGATTATGAACAATTGTCCAAATTGCTCATGAAACAAACCGAGCTACGCGGCTCGATTAATTTTTCGACCAAAGAGCCGAAGATCACATTAAATAAAAAAGGTATTCCTGTTGATGTCAGTGTCAAAGAGCGCGGATATGCCGAACAAATGATCGAAGAAGCGATGATTCTTGCGAATGTGTGTGTGGCCAATTACTTGAATCAATACAAACTTCCTGCCGTATATCGTGTGCACGAAAAACCGGATCCCGAAAAAGTCGAAACGCTTTATCAGATCGCAAAGGTTTTCAATGTTCCGTTTGAAATTTCCGTTAATGATGTGCACGCAAAAGAAATCGAACAGTTTCTCAGCTCGATTGATGATGAAACAGCCCATGAAGTATTATCGCTGATTGCGTTGCGCACAATGCAGAAAGCTCGCTATGATGCGGACTGTATTGGTCATTTCGGCCTCGCCTTAGATGAATATTGTCATTTTACTTCTCCGATTCGCCGATATTCGGATCTTGTTGTGCATCGAATGTTGAGAAGATACTGTTTTAATCAAAACAAAGATAAGAAACAATTAGAAAAGGATCATTTGAAAGTTCGCAAACAAGCCCAACATATTTCCGAAAAAGAGAAAGATGCAGTCAATGCCGAACGAACGGTTAATGATTTCAAAATGGCGCAATATATGGAAAAAAGGATTGGCAAAAAATTTGTCGGAACGATCATCAGTGTCATGAAGTTCGGATTTTTCGTAGAATTGGACAACACCATCGAAGGACTTGTTCCGATGCATACATTAATGGACGATTACTACATTTATGACGAAGGAACCTTAACTTTGATCGGAGAAAATACCGGAAAGAAATTTCAGATTGGACAAAAGATCAATGTTTTATGTACGGATGTAGATGTCGCAAAAGGTCAAGTAACGTTTGGGATTGAACAAAACAGCACCCGAGCCGCAAAAGAAGTTCCGTTTGAAAAAAAATTTATAAAATCGTATAAAGAAAGAGCGTAGGAAATTTCCTATGCTCTTTTCAGAGTGTTGACAAACTACCTATTTTGAAAAAATTAAATTTCAATAAAATAAAAGTGGGTAAAAAGGTCTAAAAAAAGAGTAATATTAGGTACTTAAATACCTCAAATTGCTCTTTTTTTATTCATTTGTGGGAGAAAAATAAAAAGCTGTGACAAAGCCGATTTGAAAAATCGACTTTGTCAACAGCCTGGAAAGAGCGTAGGAAATTTCCTATGCTCTTTTTATAGTTTCATTAAAAAAGGAAAGCGATGTTTTCTTTGCCTGCCCGAATGGGAGTTGCCGGCAAAAAATCGGGGCTCAAATTACGGTTGTATTCTCGCCGGAATTTTTTCTTTCTTCTTTTTAAAATCGATTTTGATCATTAGAGAATGCCGAAATGTTTCAGTGCATAAGCGATTCCGTCCGTCTTGACAGAATGAGTGATGTAGCTTGCCGCTTCTTTAACAGCTTTTGTGCCATTTCCCATTGCGATCGAAACGCCGACTTCTTTAAGCAATTCCAAATCATTGTCTCCATCTCCGAAAGCCATTGCCTCTTCTTTAGAGAATCCGTAATAATCAAGTATCTTTTTAACTCCTTCACCTTTCGAATTTCCTAAAGGAATGAGGTCTGCGGAAGTCGGATACCATCCCACCATATCGACGCTTTTCGTTCCTTGAATGACTTGCTGCTTATTTGTAACCGGTACAGCAATCATCCCTTGAAAGATAGGCTGATCGAGAAACTGCTTGAAGTCACGCCCTTCGTCAAGCACTTCGCAATGCTGACAGGCAATATTCATATATTCTTCAAGGGTGGGATCGAAGAACGGGGTTTTTGATTTTTAACAGTCCATTGATACAACGTTTGAATATCTTCCGGATTGATGGGGTGTTCATAAACCGTTTCGTCTTCAACTGTGGCAAGCGATCCATTGAAGTTGATCATGCCGTTAAAATGAATACCCGGAAATTTATGGACTGCATAGGGCGGTCTGCCGGTCGCAATCACAATTTTGATTCCGAGATCTTGAAGCTGGTGCAGGGCAAGCATCGTGCTGGCTGAAGGCATATCGTTTCCGTAATCCAAAAGAGTTCCATCCACATCGAAAAAAATAATTTTTATCATAACAATCCTTCCTTTCGTCATGTTCATTATACAAAAAGAATGTTTCCTGTTCCAGATGGTTTATTTGGTAAAAAAATTGTCTTAATCCGCAATTGATTTGACGCAAAAAAGATAGCGGTTACAATAAAGACAGTTACACAGAAAGAGGTGGTCAAAATGACAAAAAGCAATGTTATGAATGCAGAAATAATACGAAAGACCGCCTCTTTTATGAGGCATTAACTGGGATGAATAGAGACTATCCATTCCGGTTTTTTTATGGATCGAACAGGGAGGAATATAATATGGATCAGAATTTTAACAAAGTATTTTGGGATGCATGTGCGAATGGCGATTTTCCGATGGTATGTGCCCAGATCAAGACCGGAGCTGATGTGAATTACCAAAACGGTGATGGAAGAACAGCGCTGATGCGCGCAGCCAAGCGGGATCGAAAAGATGTCGTACAAGTATTGATCGATAACGGGGCCGATGTCAATATGGCGGATAATAAAGGAAAAACAGCTTTGATGGCTGCGGCGAAAAAAGGGAATAAAACGATATGTAAAGCGCTTCTTGCTGCAGGTGCAGATCCGAATGCACAAGACGATAACGGCAGAACCGCACTGATGCGTGCAGCTTTATTAGGACAAGATCGTTGTGTACAGGTGCTGCTTGATCATGGTGCCAAGATCAATGCACAAGACGAAGCAGGACGAAGTGCTTTGATGGAAGCGTGCATTGCGTTCAAGCGAGATACGATTGCTATGCTGCTGGAAAGAAATGCAGATGTCAATTTGTTTGACAACAATGGATGCACTGCATTGATGCGTGCAGCTTATGGAGGATATCCTTCGCTTGTCGAGAAACTTCTCGCGTTTGGTGCCGATAAAGATATGGAAGACAAACAAGGGAATGTGGCCCTTGATTATGTAAGGGAACATTGCAGAGCTCAATTAGAGCCAATCTTAAGATAGGAGGAAAACCATATGAAAGACTATTTGAGTTCTGAAGTAAGAAATGTAAGTGTCGTAGGACATAGCGGTGCCGGGAAGACGTCGGTACTGGAAGCAATGCTTTATTACACGGATGCGACCGATCGTTTCGGAAAGACGAGCGAAGGAAGCTCTCTGATCGATTTTGATGCCGAAGAAATCCGCCGCGGACTTTCTGTTTACACATCAATCGTTCCAATCGAGTGGGACGGATGCAAAATCAACTTTATAGATACACCGGGATATCTCGATTTTATCGGTGAAAAAGAAGCAGGAGAAAGCGTAGGGGATAGCGTGCTCATTGTCGTGGATGCGAAAAATCCTCTTGAATCCGGTACGAAAATTTCTTATAAGAGAGCGATTTCCGAAAAGAAACCGACAATTTTCTTTATCAATAAACTGGATGAGGAAAATACTTCGTTCGAAAAAGCCTATACAGCGCTTCACGAAGAATTCGGAAAGAGTGTTATTCCATTCGAAGTACCGATCATTGAGAATGGAGTCTATGTCGGTACGGTCAATATCCTAAAAAATAAGGCTTGGTATCACCATGGTCCGAAAGCATCGGATTCTGTGGCACAGCCGGTTCCGGAAACAATGGCTGATGAAGTGGCAATGTATAAAGATCAGATTGCCGAAGCGGTTGCAATGGGTGATGACGAATTGATGGAAAAATTTTTCTCGGGCGAAGAGTTCACAGATGCGGAACTGACTCGCGGTGTTCGTATTGGTGTTCGCAACGGAGAAATCATTCCGGTATTTTCAGGTTCTGCAATCGAATCGCGTGGAATCGGACGGTTGATGGATTTAATCGTTACATATTTTCCAACTTATTCGGAAAAGGGAATTTATACCGCAACAACGCCGAATGGTGTTAAAGTCGAGCTTTTAACGACAGAACAGGAAGTTTTGACCGCACAAGTGTTTAAGACAATCGTTGATCCATTTGTAGGTCGGATTTCATATATTAAAGTGCTTTCGGGAACATTAGCATCGGATTCGAGTGTTGTTAACGGAAATAACGGAAAGCCGGAGAAATTATCTCAGATTTATATTATTAAAGGAAAACACCAGACAGGGGCCGGAAAGCTTTTTACAGGAGATATCGGGGCGTTGACAAAACTTCAAAATACGCAGACAAACGATACACTTTGCGATAAAGGAAAATTGCTCATTGCGGATCCAATCGTGTTCACGAATCCTCTCTATGGTCAGGCCGTTACACCGAAAACGAAAAACGATGAAGATAAACTGAGCAATGGGCTTGCCCGTCTGCAAGAAGAAGATCCGACATTCAAGGTTGTTCAAAATAAAGAAACGAAAGAAACAATCATGTATGGAATCGGTGATCAGCATTTGGAAGTAATGGTCAATAAATTAAAAAATAAATTCAAAGCGGATGTCGTTCTTACCGATCCGAAGATCACGTATCGCGAAACAATCACAAAGACAGCAGTTGGCGAGGGACGTCATAAGAAACAATCGGGCGGTCATGGACAATTCGGCCATGTATTTGTTGAATTCGCACCAAATCCAGATGAAGAAGAAATGGTATTTGCTGAAAAAGTATTTGGTGGAGCGGTTCCGAAACAATACTTCCCGGCTGTTGAAACCGGTTTAAGAGAATGTACAGCAGAAGGAACATTAGCAAACTACAAGATGGTCAATGTAAAGACGACCCTTTTAGACGGAAAATATCACGATGTCGATTCAAGCGAAATGGCGTTTAAATTGGCGGCCCGATTGGCTTACAAAGATGCGATGGAAAAATGTCGTCCGATCCTGCTGGAACCGATTATGAATGTAACGGTTCGTGTTCCGGATGAATATACAGGAACGATCATTGGCGATCTGAATAAGCGTCGTGGTGCAATCATGGGTATGACACCGGATGAAAACGATCAGATTATCGAAGCACAAGTGCCGATGGGTGAACTTGCCCGTTATTCAGTAGAACTTCGTTCTATGACGCAAGGTTTGGGAACTTATACGATAGAAATGGATCGTTATGATCCGGTTCCTGATTCAATCGCAAAACGGATCATTGAAGAAGCAAATCGTTCGTAATAAAAAAAGCTTTTTGCATAGGCAAAAGGCTTTTTTTTAGGAGGGAAAATATACATTCACACTTTGGAAAAATGCAAGTAATCAATGTACTGATCTTGGATCAAGCTTGCGTTTTTCCACTCTTCGTAGGATCGATAGTATTCGATTAAGAAAGAATAGAGAATCATTTCAAGGCCAACATTTGTGACCTCCTCCCCGCTTTAGAAGAGGGGGAATTCTTGCTGTAAAAGGTTAAAAAGGCATTTATTACTTTTTGGATCCATTCTTCAATTTCATCTACTCGCAAAGGTTCAAAATACTCATCATCGATCTTTTCAAAAAATTCGATTACTTTTTTGAAGGTTTTTCATCCCATTCTTGTTTTCCAACCTCGATTTTGCTCAAAGAACTATTCGAAATTTTGATTGATTTACTTCACATATTTATTCATTTTCATTCAAACTACCTCTATTACTTGGTAAACCACACCGATTAAATGTAGTATTTTATATGCTTTTTGCACAAAAACAGTAAAGACAAAAATGTATTTTTATTGTATTATTAAATCATAGAAATAAGAAAGGAAAAAATAATATGAAAAAAATCAAAAATTTAGTTTCAATATTTGCGACAATTACAATACTAAATCCATGCACAAGATCAAGATTACACAAGGAAAGAGAAAGAAGAATTTTATGAATAATTTTGATTTAAATAATAATGAAGCGCAGAATGCACCGATTGTTCCTGATAAAAATGTAGATGATTCTAGTCGATCTGTTTCAGATTCTTATACTTCATTTTTAAATCATGGATATGCTGGAATCGTTGCGGCGGCACCTTATTATTCAACAATTGAAGCCAATCCTAATGTAGGAGTGCAAGCAATACAAGGCGCATGGTCATCAAGATTTGCTCCTAGAGTTTATCAAGCAGGAGGATATGTTAAGTTATAAGAAATATAGAAAAAAAGTATATAAATACGGCATAATATGTTCATAAAGAAAGGGTTGTATTTATGAACACAAAG
>KE159695.1 GCA_000403415.2 Firmicutes bacterium M10-2 | reverse complement strand
CTATCATAAAAGTAGAGTCGGAAAACTCACCAAAGTATGGTAGAATAGGAAGACATAGGAAGGTGAGGAAAATGGCGACCTACGAAAAGAGCTTCAAAGAAGAAGCGGTAAAGCTATCAGACGAAATAGGAATCAAGAAGGCAGCGGCACAGCTGGGAGTTCCGTACTACACGCTTGCAGACTGGCGGCACCGACAGAACATTCATGGCGACCAGGCGCACGTCGGCAGCGGACACAAGCGAGAGACGGGAGACGAGAAAGATCGGCGGATACGGGAGCTTGAGCGAGAAAACGCGGAACTTGCCCGCGCCAATGAGATTCTGCAGGAGGCGCTCGGTTTTTTCGCAAAGAACCGAAAGAAGTAAAAGCCCATCTGCGATACAGCTTCATCGAGGCCAACAGTAAGCGCCGGACGGTAAAGGAGCTGTGCCGGGTGCTGGAGGTCAGCGAATCGGGGTACTACCGTTATCTGAAGAACAAGGGAAAGCCCGAGAAGGACACGCTTCTTTCGGATGAGATGCAGAAGATACTCAAAGAGCATCCCTGCAACGACAACTACGGCGCGCCGCGGATGAAACAGGCGCTGGAGCAGCGTGGCTTTACAGCTGGCCTGCGCAGGATCACGCGCATTATGCGGGAGCACGGCTGGCTGCACACGCCTCGGCGGCGTCCGAAAGGACTGACCAAAGCCGATCCGGCAGCAATGGCGGCGGAAAACCTGATCAAGCAGGATTTCAGCGCAGAGGAACCGTTCCGAAAGCTTCTGACAGACATCACGCAGATCCAATGCGCCGACGGAAAACTGTACATTTCTCCTATCCTGGACTGCTTCAACGGCGAAGTACTTTCTCTGTGTATGCGGGATAACATGAAGAAGGAGCTGTGCATCGATACGGTTCAGGCACTCAAGCGCTATCCCGTCAAAGACGCGATCCTGCACAGCGACCGCGGCAGTCAGTACACAAGCGCGGCTTTCCGAGAGACTTTGGAGGTGCTGCACATCCGGCAGAGCCTCAGCGGTGTGGATCATTGCTACGACAACGCCCGCATGGAGAGCTTCTTTGCAACGTTGAAGAAAGAACTGCTGTACAGGCTTCCGACCTACCGGATGCCAATGGAGGAAGTTAAGACAAGAGTTTTCCGTTACGTCTT
>KE159694.1 GCA_000403415.2 Firmicutes bacterium M10-2 | reverse complement strand
ACCTAATATTACTCTTTTTTTAGACCTTTTTACCCACTTTTATTTTATTGAAATTTAATTTTTTCAAAATAGGTAGTTTGTCAACACTCTGAAACCTCCTATGGAGGTCATTATATAAATTTTGTTACTTTTGTCAAAAGTAACGCATTTGTACTTTTGGCAGAGCCAAAAGTACTATGCGACCTTCGGTGACTCTGCGAGGCTCTCCCTTTCATTTTCTACATCCATCTTTCCCAATAAAGCTATATCGAATATCGTATCCAAGCACATTTTTTGTCGATTTTTTGACTTTGTCGCAAGATTCGATATACATATCGCATTGGCCCTCTTTAGCTAGATTATTGATTTCTTCAATTGCAGGATTTAATACATATTTTTCAAAATCTGCCCAATGAAATTTAGCATTTTCTGTACCATAATTTCGCCAATAGTCATTTTCTTTCAAATTGAATACCTTATGAAGTTCTGACTTTTTTATTTTTTTGTTTTGGATCAAATAATCTGGGTCATGCCATGAACATAAAAATACATACAAGTTGTAACTAGACATTCTTGTAAAGTCCTTTACATAGTCCAAATAGAACTCTGTGAAATGACTTGATAATCTATCAAGCAATGGAAGATACACTTCATTGAATTTCACAGATATTTCTTTTTTCGTAGAGCGTACATTGATTAATAAGAAACCATCTTCCCATTCATCTTCACTAGGTCCATCAAACTGAACATAAGATTTTTGCATCATTTTCTTAAACATATCTCTTAATTTTGAACGGTTTGTTGGGTCAATTGACAACTTTTCAACCACGTCTTTTTTGGATAAAGTAACCCAGTTTTCGCTATCCCTCATACGTACCTTGGTTACGCTACACAAAAATAGCTTCGTTTCTTCTAAAGACCACTTGGTTGTAGCTCTTGCGATTAGATTTGAAATCACAACTAACGCATTATCTAACGTATTATCAGTCATTGTTTTAATTTCGTTCTTTTCAATTTTATCAAGGTCTAACTCATTCCATTCTTTCATAAAATACCCCATTTCTTGAAAAGAATTATATCATTTTTAAGTGCGAGTATCAATATACCAATCGCACTATTTTAGTATTTTTCTCGCACTATTTTAGTATTTCTCTCGCACTATTTTAGTATATCTCTCGCACCAACTAAGAAAGAAAGAAAGATAGAAAGAAAAAAAAAAAACGCGCGCGTACGCGACAAAAAAATTTCAAGATTTTTTTTAAAAAAATTCTTCTTCTTCTTCTTCTTCAAGCAATGCCATTTTAGCCATTTTAGGATTTTTGATCCATTCGATTTCATCGCTATCCAATCCATTTAATTCTAAGTATTTTGAAAAATTCTTATTTTCTTCTTCAAGCTCTTCAATCTGATTTTGCATTTGATATTTTTCATAGCGATTAAGATCGATTTCATCATTGGTTAGATATTTTCCGTATTTCTCTTTGCTTTTAAAACCTTTAAGTTCATCTATCAAATCATCATTTTCTTTCATCAACTCGATATTAAAAGCAACAATTCTTTTAATCGCTTTCCTCAAGGACTTAATTAGC
>KE159693.1 GCA_000403415.2 Firmicutes bacterium M10-2 | reverse complement strand
GGCCACTTATAAATATTTTTTGACGCAAAATGGCAAAATTTCTGCATAAGAAAAACACTTATGCCAATGCTGGTATAAGCACAAGGTTTCTAACGGTTAATCCTGCCGCAATGACCTCTTTGCCGTAAGCTGTTGTAAAATACTTATAAGTTCCTTGAACCCGTTCAATAATCCCATGGAGACGGAGCCGCTTAAAAATTCTCGACATGGCAGACGGACTGATATCCTCCAGATGGCGGCGGATATCCTTTCCCTGCATTCCAAAAGTCATGTATTCGCCCCGGCTGATCACTTCCAGTACCAACAGATCTTTTGGGGAAAAGAAGTTCAGCCCACGGTAGGAACGGCCTTTCTCCTTAACAGCCTCTGTTGCTTTTGTAAGATTCTTCTTTCCGCCGCTGTGGTCATCAAAGGATGATACGAATTCCAGATACCGGTAGTTGGCGGCTTTCATGATTGTGAATAACTGATACAGGCTATAAATACTTTTTTTCAAAGGCGCTTTTTGTTCTGTGGAACTGCCGTCCCTGTGTTCCACTTTCCGTTTTACACGAAAAGTCCCGATGTCATTGCAAGTACTTTCTATCCGTAAGACACAGCCAAATTTATCATACATTTTAATTGATACATCACCCATATGGTGTTTGATTCTCGTACCGAGAATACGCTGGTTATAGTTTGTACCGACTTCTTTCTTACAGTTATAGGTAATGCGCTGTCCCAGGAATGCAGCGATGTTATCCGGCTTTACCGTAAAGATTGCCGTCCGGATGATCTCATCATAAAGGGGCTCCAGGTCACAGGCCTGTTTGAACATGATATCGGTTGCACACTCAATCTGTTGGACTGTCCAAGTGTAGCCGAGACCGAGCGATTCCGCAATGGGACAGTAGCGTTTTGCAAATACATCCAGGATTTTATGGAGACCTTCCGGGTTGATTCTGTCAGATAGTTTCTGGGCAGTTTCGACATCTGAGATTTCAAGGAAGGCGTTATCATGCATACGGTAAGTGATCCCTTTCTTTTGCAGCTTATGGGCCAGAAGATTATGACCGTTCATGTAGAACTGCAGTCGGAAGGGAGCCCAGGTGGGAACCCGGAGATAACACAAGCCGAGTTCTTTATCTATAAAATAAAAATAATAATGGAGACATTTGCTTTGGTCAAACTTAAGGAATGTTTTTCCGGTTGTTTTATCATGCCATGGCTTATAAGTATTGCATTGTTCCATGGCAGAAAAGATATGAATCAGCCCCTCAGACTTACCGGTTTTCTGAATGATCTCCTGGATGCGGTCATCTTTTCGGAACGCCCGGAGTTTCCGGATGAACTCAATCTGGATGCCGTTTTCATCTGCAATGCGCTGGGCATTTACACGAACCTGTTCCGTAAGGGGCTGGGAGAAAGTCGAAAAATCAAAAATACGGATGTTGTTGGCTTTTAAATAGCTGGTCATACCTTCCGCATAACTCCATCCGGGGATATAGCCCTGGATGATCATACGGTCATAGCAAGTGATGATACCATTCATTTTGTCAGCATATTTATCCGTAAGTAACATGAACACATCCTCCAATATTTTTCTTTATTGTACTTGAAATTTGGAGGAAATGCAAAAAAACTTTTCCGGTTTATCCGGG
>KE159692.1:469946-596872 GCA_000403415.2 Firmicutes bacterium M10-2 | reverse complement strand
TAACATCCATACAGGTGGTGCATGGTTGTCGTCAGCTCGTGTCGTGAGATGTTCAGTTAAGTCTGGCAACGAGCGCAACCCTCGTGATGTGTTACCAATATCGAGTTAGGGACTCACATCAGACTGCCGGTGAGAAACCGGAGGAAGGCGGGGATGACGTCAAATCATCATGCCCCTTATGGCCTGGGCTACACACGTACTACAATGGCGGCGACAGAGGGCAGCGAACCAGAGATGGGGAGCGAATCCCAAAAAAGCCGTCCCAGTTCGGATTGAAGTCTGCAACCCGACTTCATGAAGTTGGAATCGCTAGTAATCGCGGATCAGCATGCCGCGGTGAATACGTTCTCGGGCCTTGTACACACCGCCCGTCAAACCATGGGAGTGGGCAATGCCCGAAGCCGGTGGCGCAACCTGAAAAGGAGCGAGCCGTCGAAGGCAGGGCCGATGACTGGGGTTAAGTCGTAACAAGGTATCCCTACGGGAACGTGGGGATGGATCACCTCCTTTCTAAGGAGAAAGCGAAGAAACGAGAAAAGGTGTAAAGAGACGTGAGAGAATTTCTATCAAGTTTTCAGGGATGGTCCCTGGAGCTCGATCTTTGAAAACCGACAGACACAAATTGAAGAAGAGACACAATAGATAAAGAGAAAAGGTCTTGAAAGCAAGTTGTGGAGAAAAAAAGATAAACTGAGAAAAAGAGAAAAACAGTGAACAGTTTAGAAAGATCTTGAAGAAAGCACAAGAAACAAGAGAACCAACTGATCAAGTAGGCAAGGGCGTACGGAGGATGCCTGGCCACTCGAAACTGAAGAAGGACGCACCGAACTGCGAAAAGCGGCGCCGAGCTGTAAGGAAGCGAAGACGCGCCGGTATCCGAATGGGGGAACCCGGCATGGCGAGAGCGATGTCATCCTATGATGAAGAAGATAGTCATAGAGAGAGGAACCCGGGGAACTGAAACATCTAAGTACCCGGAGGAAAAGAAAACAACAGTGATTTCCCGAGTAGCGGCGAGCGAAAGGGAAGGAGCCCAAACCGATCGAAGGATCGGGGTAGAAGGGCCTTCGAGAAAGCGGAAGCGGAAGCATAGCCGAGCGTGAACGGAAGCACGGCCGAAGAGGGTGAAAGCCCCGTAGGCGAAATGCGAGAAGCAGAAGCGAGAAGGACCCTGAGTACGGCGAGACACGAGAAATCTTGTCGGAAGCAGGCGGGACCATCCGCCAAGGCTAAATATAAACGAGTGAGCGATAGAGAACAAGTACCGTGAGGGAAAGGTGAAAAGAACCGCGGGAGCGGAGTGAAAGAGAACCTGAAACCGTATGCCTACAAGAAGTCAGAGCCCGTCAAAGGGTGATGGCGTGCCTTTTGTAGAATGAACCGGCGAGTTGCGTCATAATGCGAGGTTAAGCAGGAAAGAGCGGAGCCGAAGCGAAAGCGAGTCTGAAGAGGGCGAAGAGAGTAGTATGATGCAGACCCGAAACCGGGTGATCTAGCCATGGGCAGGTTGAAGCAGGAGTGAAATTCTGTGGAGGACCGAACCGACTACCGTTGAAAAGTTAGCGGATGACCTGTGGCTAGGGGAGAAATTCCAATCGAACCCGGAGATAGCTGGTTCTCCCCGAAATAGCTTTAGGGCTAGCGTCGGCCGATAAGCGAGGGAGGTAGAGCACTGAATGCATGATGGCCCCATCCCGGGGTACTGAATGCAATCAAACTGCGAATGCCCTCGAAAGAAGAGGCCGGCAGTCAGACTGTGGGTGATAAGGTCCATGGTCGAGAGGGAAACAGCCCAGACCGCCAGCAAAGGTCCCGAAATACAGGCTAAGTGGAAAAGGATGTGGGGACGCACGGACAGCTAGGAGGTTGGCTCAGAAGCAGCCATCCTTTGAAGAGTGCGTAACAGCTCACTAGTCGAGTGGCCCTGCGCCGAAAATGTACCGGGGCTAAGCCTGATACCGAAGCTGCGGATGTACCTGCAAGGGTATATGGTAGGGGAGCGTTGCATGCAGGAAGAAGTATGATCGCGAGAGGATATGGACAGCATGGAAGCGAGAATGCCGGTGTGAGTAGCGAGATGTAGGTGAGAATCCTACACACCGAAAGCCCAAGGATTCCAGGGGAAGGTTCGTCCGCCCTGGGTAAGTCGGGACCTAACGCGAGGCCGAGAGGCGTAGCGGATGGAAAGCAGGCGGAGAATCCTGCACCCGCGCGATACGAGGCGAAGGAGTGACGGAGACGGAGTAGGCAGCCCTCTGAATGGATTGAGGGCCAAGCGCAGCAGTCGGATACCAGGGAAATCCGGTATCGGAAGACAGGGCGTGAAGGGGAAGCGAAAGCAGAAATGCAAGTAGCGAAGTGCCGAGGACGGCTTCCAAGAAAAGCTTCTAGCAAAGTGGTATCGAGCGGCCCGTACCAAAACCGACACAGGTGGGCAGGCAGAGGATGCCGAGGTGAGCGAGAGAACTGTTGCCAAGGAACTCGGCAAAATGGCCCCGTAACTTCGGGAGAAGGGGCGCTCATGGAAGTGAGCCGCAGTGAAAAGGCCCAAGCGACTGTTTAACTAAAACACAGCTCTCTGCGAAGCCGCAAGGCGAAGTATAGGGGGTGACACCTGCCCGGTGCTGGAAGGTTAAGGGGACGAGTGAATCGAAAGATGAAGCTCGGAACCGAAGCCCCAGTGAACGGCGGCCGTAACTATAACGGTCCTAAGGTAGCGAAATTCCTTGTCAGGTAAGTTCTGACCCGCACGAAAGGTGTAACGATTTGGGCGCTGTCTCGGCAGCAGGCTCGGTGAAATCTTAGTACCTGTGAAAATGCAGGTTACCCGCAACTAGACGGAAAGACCCCATGGAGCTTTACTGCAGCTCGGCATTGGATTTTGGGCAGACATGTACAGGATAGGTGGGAGACGAAGAGAGATATACGCCAGTGTATCAGGAGTCGATGTTGGGATACCACCCTTGTGTGCTTGAGGTCCTAACCCAGGTCCGTGACCCGGATCGGGGAGAGTGCCAGGCGGGCAGTTTGACTGGGGCGGTCGCCTCCCAAAGAGTAACGGAGGCGCCCAAAGGTACGCTCAGTCTGGATGGAAACCAGATGAAGAGTGCAAATGCAGAAGCGTGCTTGACTGTGAGAGCAACAACTCGAACAGGGACGAAAGTCGGGATTAGTGATCCGGCGGTGCCGAATGGAAGGGCCGTCGCTCAACGGATAAAAGCTACCCTGGGGATAACAGGCTGATCTCGCCCAAGAGTTCACATCGACGGCGAGGTTTGGCACCTCGATGTCGGCTCATCGCATCCTGGAGCTGGATTCGGTTCCAAGGGTTGGGCTGTCCGCCCATTAAAGCGGTACGCGAGCTGGGTTCAGAACGTCGTGAGACAGTTCGGTCCCTATCTGTTGTGGGCGAAGGAGATCTGAGGGGAGCTGTCCTCAGTACGAGAGGACCGGGATGGACCTGCCTCTGGTGCATCGGTTATCACGCCAGTGGTACAGCCGGGTAGCCAAGCAGGGAAGGGATAAGCGCTGAAAGCATCTAAGCACGAAGCCCACCCCGAGATGAGATCTCCCATTCTGAAAAGAAGTAAGGCCCCTCAAAGACGATGAGGTAGATAGGCCGGAGATGGAAGCATAGCGATATGCGGAGTTGACCGGTACTAATCGGCCGAGGACTTGATCAGAGCCCGCGACTTGCCAAAGAGACGAAAGAAGTGTAAGAGAGAAGAGTGGATGTCGGTTTTGAGGGATCGAGCAAAAGAAGATCCGGTGACGAAGGCGGGATGGAGACACCTGAATACATTCCGAACTCAGCAGTTAAGCACCCCAGCGGCGACGATAGTTGGCCTTGCGCCTGCGAAAATAGCACGTTGCCGGGTCTTTTTTTTTAGCCTTACTTAAAGGAGTAGGGCTTTTTTTGTGTTTTTGAGGCGTTTATTTCACAGTCTCATGATTCTTTGCTTGAAGTCCGTCGTCAATTCGACTTCGCCGTACAATCTGTTGTCGACAATATTTCCTGTTATTGTTCGAATCCGCTTTCGGATTTTTCCCGCAATCGGAAACTTCCGCCAAAAACACTGATTCCTTTGATCATTCAAATGGGATCTCATTCTTTGAATACCGAACTTACAACTTTCTTTGAAGGGACTACGACCGAAGTGACACGTTCCGCTTTTAGCCAGCAGCGTGAAAAACTGGATCCGAAAGCTTTCCTTCGTATCCTCCATCTTATGTCTTTCACTCCCTCGCCATCTTTGTTTCGTGGTTATCACGTGATCGCGATGGACGGATCGGATGTCAATATCCCTTTTGATCCCTCTGATCAGGAAACGTTATGCACCGTGAAGTCGGGCAAGCCTTATTCACAGCTGCATCTCAACGCGCTCAAGGAAATGGTCAAGAATCATTTTTATCCACAGAGATCCATCCTCTGCGCGGATCGAGGCTTCGAGAAATAGGATACATTCGCATATTGTATTGAAAATAACCAAAAATTCATCATCCGAGTCAAAGATGTCGAATCAAACGGGATCTTATCCACCTTTGATTTTTCAGAGGAGACATTTGATAAAGATGTAGAGATCATCCTGACTCGAAAACAAACAAACGAAGTGAAGGAGAACCGGGATGTATATCGTTATCTGCCGTGGAGTACTGAATTTCAATCCATGCCAAAAGGAGGAGCGCAAGAATACAAATTGAAACTCCGTGTAGTCCGGATCGAAATCGAAAAAGGAAAATATGAATGCCTGATCACGAACCTGGGCCCTGAGTTTACGATGGAAGAGCGCTGGAACGAAGAAGTGGGGTTCCGGACTTTGAAATATACCGTAGGCATGCTCGATTTTCATTCGAGAAAAAGAAAATACATCCATCAGGAAATCTATGCCCGTTTGATCCTTCATTTACGACAGGCGTCACAAATGTTCGATTGTTTCTGAAAAGGAAGATCAGCGCTGGAAAACTCGAGGAACGGATAAAAAAGGATCTGGTCCCGATACGACCAGATCGCAGTAACAAACGGAATATGAAATCCCAGCGGGTCCACCCATTTCAATATAGACCAGCGTAACGGCAATATTCCAAGAACATTTTAACCGAAACAACAGAAAGAAGGTAATTTTTTAGAAAACAAAAATTGTCTTTTCGTCGTGGCGGAAAAATACAAATTATACATTGAACACATGATAGGAGAGAAGAAAAGCTCCGGATCCATAGAATCCAGAGCTTAACTAAACGCAGATCAGAGTCCATCATGTCACGGAAGCTTTTAACTAAATGACATTGATTCGTTACAGCCCCTTTTTCTTTTAAAGATTCGCAAACTGCAAATAGTCATTCCAGCGTTTTTGGATGCGATACGCTTCCTGAAACGAACCCAGGGAACAATAGTAGTCTGATAACAGGGGATACAACACCATCTCAAGATCCACATCCTGAAAGTCGGGCAGTTTTTTGAAAAGGTGTTCGATCAAATAGTCCGGCACAATCTTGTCCTCCATAACACGTTCCAGTACGGTAAAAAACGAGTTGATGAAACTCACACGTGGCTTGGATGAAAAAGAATGTCGGAAATGAGTAATCGCATGTTCGGCCGATTGTATATCACCCAGTTTGTAGTAGCCATACGCGAAGGTGATATAAATGTCGGGAAAGCGGCTGCCTAATCGTTTCGCTTTTCGGGCTTTCTCTATCGCTTCTTTGTATTTCCCTTGCAGGAGGGAACACCAGGAATAATTGGCAAATACAAGGGGGAGAACATCCCGTTCTTCTACTTGGGTTTGACTATGCTCAAGATTCTTATAAATTTCTTCGGCTAGAGGATAAAGACCAAGTTTTATATAGATGCTTCCTTTGTTTAATTTAGCATATAATAACCAGCTCTTTCGAAACTGTGTTCGCATTCTTCCAAATATTGAAAAGCGCCTAAACATTTATATTGCTTATGAATAAGAATGAGGTGATAAAGAATCAGTCCCCTCAGACCTTCACAATTTGCTCCATGACAAAAACCAAGAGCTTTTTGAAAAGATTGAATTTGTTTTTGAAATATCTGGTTGTTTTTTGGATAGACTGACACACCATTTAAATCATATAAGATAGCATAATATCGAGGGTCGATAAAAAATTTTGAGTCTATCAAATATTGAGTGGATTCCATACAATCTTTTTCCTGAATGCAGTCAAGTATATTTTGAACAACCAGACAATGAAAGAAGGCAAAGGAATCCCTGTATTTTGAACAATTTAGAAAATCCTTGATTTTATACATAGAAGATTCATAAGTAACGAAGATCAAAGCTTGGATACATTTGAAGACAAACTCATCCGCATCGTCTATCAAAGAGAGATCGAATGAAAAATGAAATTCAGAATCAATGGTTTCAAAATATTTTATTCCTTTTTTAAAAGTTTTTTCATCCATTTCTTGTTTGCCAGCCTCGATTTTGCTCAAAGAACTGTTGTTGATTTCGAGACTTTTCGCTAAATCTCGCTGAGATATTTCATAATATTGACGCAAATGTATTATATAGAGCCGATAAAATAAGACTTTGTTAAACTTTTTCATATATTCTCTTTTAAATTGCACTGAAACTAAACCTATTAGGTTGAATTATTTATCTGTTTTTTGCTCAAAATAAACAATGACAATTATTTGATTATAATATACTATCCTTTTGTAAAGGGGTGAATATGGTTTTATTATATTACCATCGAATGAAAGGAAGGTGGAATAATGAAAAAAATTTTGATTATGAGTTTTATTTTAAATGCGGTTTTGTTAAATTTGGTGGATACGCCTCAATATTGCGACATTCACAAAAAATTGGATAATTGTTGTACTGAACAAAATCCATTTGGACTAGGCAATGGAAAACTTTAAATTAGAAGTTCAATGAAAGGAGAATGAGATGAAAAAACCAAAATTTATTGTTTTTGATTATGGAGAAACTTTGATTCATGAAAAATTTTTTTATCCTTTGGAAGGAACAAAAGCGATCCTTGCCAATCCGCTTGTGAACTCGAACAATACAAGCGCTGAAGAAATTCAGGAGATTGCCTATCAAGCGACAAAGCAGTATCGAAGGTATCAAGATGGAAAAGTTCCAAATTCGTATTTGGAGATTCATAATTATCAGTTTCAAAATTATATTTATGAATATTTTGGCGTAGAAATTGGAATCGACCCGAAAGAATCGGAAACTATTTTTTGGGACGCGGCTGCTCCGGGCGAAAGAATATCAGGAAGTGAAACACTTTTAAAGTGGTTAAAGGGAAACAATATTCCAATGGCGGTTGTAAGCAATTTATCTTTTAGCTCTCAAAGGTTAGCCGAGCGATTGAAGGAGTTTTTTCCAAGTATTGATTTCGATTTTGTTATGTCAAGCGCTAATTATGGATTTCGAAAACCTCACCCCTATCTTTTCAAATTAGTGAAACAGAAAATATATCAAATCCTGGGTGAAAACATTCATTCGAAAGAAATCTGGTTTGTTGGAGATGATTTTAACGCGGATATTGTCGGCGCTCGAAATGCAGGAATGACACCGGTTTGGATTCATCAAAAGGAAGAATCGGACATATTTACCGTTGAAAATCTAAAAGAGTTGTTAGAGGTGTTGAAAAATGAGTGTGAAGAATAGTGGAACGCAATTTTTAATGATTGGCTCGATTCTCGTTTTTGTATCTATTGCTATGGCACTTGCGCTTCCGTTTCAATCCCTCTATTTATTTCAGGTTTTGAATGCGTCAGAAAAACAAATCGGCTTGTTTTTGTCGGCAAGCTCCATTTGCAATTTAGTGATTTCTTCCATATTAGGCTATTTATCCGACCAAAAAATCGGAAGAAAGTCTATTTTATACCTGGGAATGCTGGCAGGAATCATTTCTTATTTTATATATGGGGTGAGTAAAAGCTTCGCGACCATACTTCTTGTTTCTTGCGTTTTAATGAGCTTGAGTTCGTGTATCGTTCCCCAGATCTTTGCTTTAAGTTATGAGAGATTTGAAAAAGAGGAAAAAAACGCGGAACAAGTGGAGGCGATGATCGTAAAACTTCGCACGTTGATTTCCGCAGCCTGGGTGATCGGACCAAGTGTTGGGGGATTTATCTTGTCGGTTTCGAAATTTCAAACGATTTTTTATGCAGCCGGTTTTTTGATTTTGATTAGTTTTATCTTAAGTTTCATTGTCTATTTTAATCAAAAATCAGAAATTCAAAATGTAGAGGAAAAAACTTTGAAGGCTTCTTCTAACGAGGCGGGGGCTATGAAAAGATTGATTTTGTTCTTCTTGATTTTTATATGTATTCAAACAGTCAATGCATGTGCTGATAATTATTTCCCTTTGTATTTAACGGAAAGGTATGGCTTTACCAACCAATGGATTGGAATTTTAAACGGTTATACTTCTTTATTAGAAATTCCATTCATGCTGTTATGGGCTAAACTGATTAGTAAAATATCTATTCGAACTTTATTAAACGCCGGATTTATTGTTTGCGGGATCTTTGTCCTGATGTATATGGGAACCAGCAGTAAAATAGGAATGATTTTTTGCTATTGTTTAAAAGCAATTTACTATTCGATCTTGATTGGATTGGGACTTCCTTTTTTTCAAAAAATAGTTCCTGTCAACAAAGTAGGAATCACGACCACTTTGTTTCTCAATACTTCAGGATGCGGAAAAATCTTGGCGGGTGCGGTCATCCATTTTTTTGGAGGAAATTATAATCAATTGATGGTATTTCTGTTTGTGATCGTCCTTGGAGTAATCGGCGCGTTTTATTTAACGAGTCAAGATTCATTGGAGGAGGTGTCGAATGAATAGACGAAAAAAAGTAATCATAGAGGGAACATCAAATGCAGGGAAAACCACTATATGTGAACTTTTATCTAAAGAAGAAAACTATTTAATGATTTTAGAATCTGGAAGGAGAGTAAAACACCCAAAACCATCAAAAAATTATAAAGAAGAAATATATAATCAAAAATTTTATTTTGCAGAAGAAATAAAACGATTCATTGAAGCTGATAACTTGATCAAATCTAATGAAAAAATAATTCTAGACCGAGGCCTGTATATGGAAGCGATCAACACTTATGAAAAGTCGGGGAATACGGCAATGGAGTGGCAGAAGAAGCAACTCAAAAACATAATGGCGGTTCGATCCGATGACTTTGAACCCATACAAAATGCGTTTATAGGGTTCCAAGACATTCCAGAAAAGCTTCAGTGGCGAGATGTCGGTAAGTGCTTGAATATTTATTATTCAAAAAAAAGATCGTCCAACTTTTAGTTAGCGATCTTTTTAAGCTTAAAGTGGTCAGGACGATGGGATTCGAACCCACGGTCTCTTGGTCCCGAACCAAGCGCTCTACCAAGCTGAGCTACGTCCTGGTTTCTTTAATATATCACTGTTTACTATTGATTTCAATGATTTTAGTTCAAAAACGAATGTCCACAAGGAGCATTTTTTAGAAAGAGAAGTTATGCGAAAGAAAAAAAGAGGATCGGCCGGGATTGGTCGATCCATCAGAATACGATCTTTCGAAAATTTCATAAAAAGTATAGAATTGCAATCAAATGACAGATGCTCGCTAAAATAATGAAGATATGCCATGTAAAATGGAAAAAGTTCTTTTCGGGATGAGCGTAGAAAAATGTTCCGATCGTGTACAGCACTCCACCTGCAATTAATAAGAGCAAGAATACGATATTTGTATTCGCAATTAAGGCTGGAAAAATCACGATTGCCATCCAACCCATGATCATGTAAATCGTCATTGACAACACTTTGTGTCGCTTGGATGACACGCTTTTTAAGATGATTCCGGCAATAGCCATTATCCATTCGATTATTAAAACTAAATAACCAATCCAATTGTTCAATACAATCAAACAAATTGGCGTATAAGTTCCGGCAATCGCCAATAGGATCATGATATGATCTAATTTTCGGAATACATATTTATAAGTTGTGTGATAAGGCATTAAATGGTATAAACAACTTCCGCCAAACATGAACATCATACAGAAAAAATAAATAGAAATCCCGACAGCTTCTAACGTTCCTCCCATTAAGTAAGCGCGAATTGCATAATACGGTAAAGTGAACAATAAAACAAAAAACATGACTCCATGAGAAATCGAGTTTCCTACCTCTTCACCAAACGTCAAAGGATAAGGTTCCTTCATTAAATCTTTTTCTTTTTTCATATCTTGCATATTAAACTCATTCTTCAATAAATTCAAGGCCGGTGAAATCTACAGTTATGTTATAATAGAAAAGATTGGTAGGTGAACATATGTTTTTAAAACGAATCGAACTGCAAGGATTTAAAAGTTTCGCTGATAAAACCATTGTACAGTTTGATCATGATATAACCGGAATCGTAGGTCCTAATGGCTGCGGGAAAAGTAACATCAATGATGCGATACGTTGGGTTCTCGGAGAACAAAGCGTACGTTCGTTGCGTTCCGGAACCAATATGGCGGATATTATCTTTTCAGGAAGCGAACAAAGAAAAAAAGTCAATATGGCGAAGGTTACCTTGGTATTCGATAATGAAAAGCACGTTTTCGATTCCCCGTTCGATGAAATCGAAATCACACGACAAATTCATCGGGCGAACAACGAAGCCGGATACTTTATTAATAAAACACCTTGCCGTTTAAAAGATATTCAGGAATTGATCATGGATACCGGATTGGGGCGTGATTCTTTAAGCATTATTTCTCAAGGAAATATTTCATCGTTCGCAGATGCCAAACCAGAAGAACGAAGAGGATTGTTTGAAGAAGCCGCCGGTGTGGCAAAATATAAAAAAAGAAAAAAAGTGTCTTTACAAAAATTAGAACAGACAAAAGAAAATCTTGAGCGCCTCCAAGATATTATCGATGAACTCGAACGACAAATCGGTCCGCTCGAAAAACAAGCACAAAAAGCTGAAAAATATCTAGCCTATAAAAAAGAACTTTTCGAAATCGAAATCAGTGTCCTCGTCGAAGAAGTCGAAACTCTACACACATCGATTCAAAAAATCGAAGCCGAGATTGCAAATTCGCAAAATGAGCAAAATGAGCAAGAAATATTGCTTCATCAAAACGAAGCGAACATCGATTCTTTAAGACAGGAAATTTATCAGCTGGATGCCTCTCTGCAGTCTTTACAGCATCAATACACACAGGCGATGGAAGAAAGTGTCCAGCTTGAAAAAAGAAAAGTCGAACTTGATGAAAAGCGAAAGTACACTCTTCAAGTAGCAGACTTGAAAGAAAAAAAAGCAGCTCTTGATGAAATGCGCAAAGAAGCAAAATTTGAATACGAAAACAGGAAAGCCAGATTCGATGCGCTGCGTACTCAATATGCTTTGCAAGCCAAAAAATTGAATCAAAAAAAAGAAGAACTTGAGAATCATTCGAATCAAATCCAAAAAGAGCGTTCCGCTCTACAGCAACTTGAAAACAGACTGCATATTGTAAATAATATGATTCGTCAACCTTACCAGCATCAATTCGGTGTAAAAGCAATCATTGAAGCAAAACGTAGTCTGGAAGGAATCGAAGGCACCGTATCTGAGCTGATTATTCCGAAAGAAGACAAAGCCATGGCAATTTCCAATGCGCTTGGAGCAAGTATGTACCAAATCATTACGAAAAATGAAGCAAGCGCACGGGCAGCAATTCGATTTTTAAAAACAAATCGATCGGGAAGGGCGACCTTTTTGCCATTGACTGTCTGCTTGAATCCAAGAATACCATCCCCTCAAAACAAGATGATTGCCCAAAGCGTAAAAGGAGCCATAGGATGGGCGAATGAATGGGTTGAATGTGATCCTCGCTACAACAATGTGCGAGATCGTCTACTTGCCAATATTTTTATTACAGATTCGCTTGAAAGTGCAAATGAATGCGCAAAGCGACTTCATTATTCGACAAAAATCGTGACTCTTGACGGAGAAGTGGTTCACAGCGGAGGAGCGATGACCGGAGGACAAAATAAAAATCCGAGTACTCCGATGACCCTTCATAAAGAACAAGAAGAAATCAAGCAAAAGATTGAAAAGAAAAAAAATCAAATTGATCGGGCAATTCTTGTTCAACATAAAATGGCACGATCTCTTGATGAAGAACAAGAACAGCTTATTGCACTTCAAATTGAATGTGCAAAACTCGAAAACATCGTATCGGTAAAGAAACAAAAATACAGCTCTTTGCAAGATGAATATAGTCAACTCGTCGTAGATGAAGAAGAACAGGAAGAAAACTCATACGATGATTCTCTTGTAGCGTCCATTGCGCAGATTCATCAAACAATTGATGATCTTTCCACGCAGATGAACGCGCTGCGTACAACCCGAATGAATAAAGGGAAAGATCTTGAACAACTTGAAAGCGGAATACGTCAACAGCGTCGGGAAATGAATGTGATCCTTCAGGAAATCCATCAAAGTGAAATGACGATCGCAAAAAAAAGAACAAAACTCGAAGGAGCTCTGGACCGCTTGAATTCCGATTATCAAATGACGTATGAATATGCATGTACAAAACGAAAAGATATTGATATTGAAGCGGCAAAAGAGAAAGTGCGTGAATTGCGAAATCAGATCCTGCATTTAGGAAATGTAAATTTAGATGCACCGAAACAATACGAAGAAATTAAGGAGCGATTTGATTTTCTGGATACGCAAAAAAAGGATCTCCTTGAAGCGAGCCAGCAAATAATGGATGCGATCGAACAAATGGATCAGACGATGACCGAACAGTTTACCGAAATGTTCTCGAAGATCAATACAGAACTTGATACCGTATTTAAATCCATGTTCGGAGGAGGAAGAGCCAAACTGTCTATGGTGGATCCGGAAGATGTCTTGAATACAGGAATCGATATCGATGTGCAGCCGCCAGGAAAACTCATCAAAAATATCCAGTCATTCTCGGGAGGGGAAAAAGCACTCATCGCAATCAGCGTATTGTTTGCGATCTTAAAAGCAAGACTTGTCCCTCTTTGCATCTTTGATGAAGTCGAAGCAGCTCTGGATCAAGGAAATGTGGAACGCTTCGCAAAATATTTATCGCATTTCAGAGGACAATCTCAGTTTCTTGTCGTGACTCACAGACCAGGGACGATGGAACAGTGCGATACTCTTTACGGAGTGACAATGCAGCAGGATGGAGTTTCTCAAGTTCTTAAAGTACAGCTTAAAGACGCCGTCACCTACGTTCAAGAAAAGGAGGAATAATGTATGGCATTTTTTCAAAAAATAAAAGACGCATTTGTTCGTAATAAAGATAAGGATAAATATCTGACCGGGCTTTCCCGTTCAAAAAAATCATTTGGGGATCGGCTAAGAACTTTGTCCAATAATTTTCACGGAATCGATGATGAATTGCTGGAAGAAATCATGATCTTGCTTCTGGAAAGCGATGTAGGCATTCATACAGCACAAAAGATTGTCGATCGATTTGAAAGTGAAGGAAAAAATATTAAAAATTTTGATTCAATGGAAGATTATCTCATTTCCATCCTTTACGATTTTTACGATTCGGAAAGCGATAACGAGATCCGCGAAAACGAAGAAGGGCCGACCGTGATCTTAATGGTCGGAGTCAACGGATCCGGAAAAACCACTACAAGCGCAAAATTGATTGAATACTATAAAGAACAAGGAAAAAAAGTTGCGGTCGCAGCAGCAGATACATTTCGTGCAGGAGCCATTGATCAAATAGCAACATGGGCAGATCGACTTGATGTGCCATGCATTAAAGGAAAACAAGGCCAAGATCCAAGCAGCGTGCTGGTGGATGCCTGCCGTTATGCGAAAGAGCACGATATCGATATTATGATTGCAGATACAGCAGGACGTCTACAAAACAAAACAAATCTTATGAAAGAACTCTCGAAAATGCATCGGGTCTGCGAAAAGGAAATTCCGGGTGCTCCTCATGAAGTATGGCTTGTTCTTGACGCGACAACCGGACAAAACGGCATTTCTCAAGCTAAGCTTTTCCTTGAAGCGACCAATGTAACAGGAATCATCTTGACAAAGATGGATGGAACCGCAAAAGGCGGAGTCGTCATGGCAATACGTGATCTTCTTCATCTTCCAGTCCGCTTTTTAGGACTTGGAGAAAAGCCGGAAGATCTTCGTCCGTTTGATTTAAATGCATACTTGATCGGAATTACAAAAGGGCTCGAAGATGAATAATATCCTCGCCAATGAATTGATCGATACATATGGATCTCTTTTGACTTTGCGTCAACAGGAAATCATGGATCTTTATATGAAAGAAGATCTTTCTTACAGCGAAATTGCTCAGGAATTGAATATTTCGCGAACCGCAGTCATGGATGCAGTTCACAAAGGTTTACAGCTTTTAGAAAAATACGAAAAAAACATCAAATTTTTACAATTCAAGAAGGAGATTTATTCTATAATAGAAACGTCTACGACATTAGAGGAATGTAAGCGGTCCCTTAACGATCTGCTCAACACAATTACACAGGAGGAATAAAAATGTCAATAGTAATGAGTGTCAACGCCGGAAGTTCATCTTTGAAGTTCCAGGTGTTTGAAATGCCAAGCGAAAAAGTTCTCGCCAAAGGTTTGGTAGAACGAATTGGTTTAGATGATTCCATTTTCTCAATCACAGTGAATGGAGAAAAGTTTGAAGAAGTAACGAATATCCCGGATCACACAGTGGCAGTCCAAAAATTGATCGAGTCTTTGATTGCCCATAATGTTGTCAATTCGCTGGAAGACATCGAAGCCGTAGGACATCGTATGGTTCACGGAGGAGAATTTTATTCAGATTCTGTTAAAGCAAGCGATGAAGCCGAAGAAAAATTCGAAAAATGTATCCCGCTGGCTCCGCTGCATAATCCGGCAGGGCTTGTAGGTTATCGTTCGTTTAAAGAAGCGCTCCCGCAAGCAAGCCATACATTTGTTTTCGATACAGCCTTCCATCAAACGATGCCGGAAGAAAACTTCATTTATCCAATTCCTTATGAATACTATGAAAACGATCATATTCGTCGCTATGGAATGCATGGAACAAGTCATAAGTATTTAACAGAGCGATTAGCTGAAATCGAAGGAAAACCAGTCGATGAAATGAACATTATCACTTGTCATCTTGGAAACGGTGCATCGATTACGGCCGTAAAAAACGGAAAATCGTTAAAAACATCGATGGGATTTACACCGCTTGCCGGAGTGATGATGGGAACACGTTCCGGAGATATCGATCCGGCAATCTTAATCTTCCTTCAAAATAAATATGGATATACGGCTGCTGAACTGGATGATATCCTGAATAAAAAATCAGGAATGCTAGGACTTTCAGGAATTTCTTCTGATTCACGCGACATTGAAGATGCGATCGAAGCAGGAAACGAAAAAGCCATCCTTACAGAAAAAGTATATGTAAGTCGTATCGTGGAAACGATTGGCGGATATTTTGCGTTGATGGGAGGATGCGATGCGATCGTGTTTGCCGGAGGAATTGGTGAAAACGCAATTAGTATCCGTGCAAAAATTTGTGAAAAATTAGGATGCTTAGGAGCTGAATTCGACCCGGAAAAGAACAACGTTCGCGGAAAGGAAGTCGAATTTTCCAAAGATGGATCAAAAGTTGCGCTTTGGGTCATTCCGACAAACGAAGAGGTCATGTTAGCTCGTGATGCATACAAGGATCTCAAAAATGGAAACGCTCAATAAGATTAGACAAGCAATTGAGCAAGCAGATACAATCTGCATCTTCCGCCATCTGTATCCCGATCATGACGCTCTTGGTTCGCAAATCGGCATACAGCATGCTTTGCAGGCATTATATCCTGACAAGCACATTTATATTTTGGGAACAAGCACACCCGACGAAAAAATGGACGAAGTAACGGATGAAATCGTAAAAAATTCGCTTGCAATCATTCTTGATACTGCCAATAGAGAGCGAATTGATGACCAAAGAGCGTTATTGGCAAAGAAGATCATTCGGATCGATCATCATGTGCCTGTGGAAACAATCGGCCAAATCGAATGGATCGATGATAAAGCGAGCGCCACTTGCGAATTGCTTGCTTTGTATTTTGAATATATGAAACAACAAATCCCGACTGATGCCGCTCAAAAACTGTATGAAGGGCTTATTGCCGATAACATTCGTTTTACGACAAGCAATGTTCGTCCGCAATCTTTTGAAGCAGCACGATATCTTGTTAGCCAAGGAACAGATATTCAACTTGCGAATGAGAATAATTATGCGATAACCCTTAAAGATTTTTATTATGAAAATGAGGTCCGAAACAAGGCTGTATATAAAGATCATACATTGTCCGCAATCTTATCTATTGAGGATTATGAAAAACACGGAATGAAATTTTCTGAAGCAAAAGAGAAAGTGTATGTGCTTTCCAATATTGAAGAAGTGAAAGTGTGGGCTTTATTTACCGAAAAAGAATCGAATGTATACAATGCTTCGTTGCGTTCGAAAACATTGGATATTCGTCAGATCGCAACAAAATATCATGGAGGAGGCCACCAATGTGCTTCCGGAATCAAAGATTTATCTTTACAGCAAGTTCATGAGATTATCGAACAGCTCGTTCAAGTAGCAAATAAAGAAGGTTGATACACCTTCTTTTTTTCATATGCTGTGGTATGATAAATTCATGATTCATTTACATACTCAAAGTGCTTATTCATTATTGCACTCTCCGATAAGAATCGAACAGCTCGTCCGGAAAGCGGCGATGCTGAATAAACGTTGTGTCGCTTTGACGGATCACAACGTGCTTTTTGGTGTTCCTGCCTTTTTAAGGGCTTGTAAACAATATCAAATCAAACCCATTATTGGGATAGATACAGAAATTAAATTTGAGGATGTTGATCTTGGTCTGGTGCTGCTTGCAAAGACAAATCTCGGTTTGCAGGCACTTTATGCCATGTCGACATTATGTTCTACAAGAAAACTTACCATTGAAGATCTTCGATTGTATCAGAAAGATGTAATCGTTATGACAAGCGGGATCGATGACGGAATCCAGAAAGCCCTTGAAAATGACGAGGACGCGAAACTTATTCACTATTTGAAAAGCCTAAAAGATGCAAGTGAAAATTTTTATGTATCTATCGCAATGAATGATTCTGAATACCGGTCCAAGTTAAACATTGTATTAAAAGATACGGCGAACCGATTGGATATTCAAACTTGTGCGTTATCGAGAATTTTGTATTTAGAACCAGAAGAAGTCAATGATCTGAAAATTTTGCGAGCCATAGACAAGCAAAAACCGGTTACCGATCCATCACTCGATGTTGCTTATCAGCGCTTCTTCAGAAATGATGAACAAATGAGCCGACTTTATGCTCGCGAAGATCTTGAAATGAGTGATCAAATCGCTGCTCAATGCCATCTTCAAGAACCTTTTGAAAAGAGCACATTACCGATTTTCGAAAACAAACTAGGTATTGATTCGGAAACTTTTTTAATCAAATTGTGTAAGGCCGGATTATTAAAACGGATGAATGGCAAAGTACCCAATGCGTATGTTCAGCGACTGGAATACGAGCTTGATGTAATTACGACGATGGGCTTTACGGACTATTTTTTGATTGTGTACGATATGATTCGCTATGCTCGTTCAAAACAGATCCTTGTCGGGCCCGGACGAGGAAGTGCGGCAGGCTCATTGGTTGCCTATTGTCTGGGAATCACGCATATCGATCCGATTGAAAATGATTTGCTGTTTGAACGCTTTCTTAATCCCGCCCGTATATCGATGCCGGATATCGATACCGATTTTCCGGATGATCGCAGAGAAGAAGTCGTACAATATCTAATCGAAAAATACGGACAAGATCATGTATCTCAAATTATCACATTTTCAAATTTAAAAGCGAAACAAGTATTGCGAGATGTCGGAAAAGCATTAGGATACTTACCAAGGGAAATCGACCAGATAACCCGATTGATCCCCTCCATACAAGGCATTCCTATGACGTTGCAAGGCGCATACGATGGAGTACCGAACTTTTATAAAATGGTCAATTCCAATAAAAAATGGAAAATCTTATACGAGCAGGCAAAGCGTCTGGAAGGATTACCAAGGCACACATCTGTCCATGCGGCAGGAATTGTTTTAAGCCGGCGTCCAATTGTCGAAGTATGTCCTCTTTACCATATTGAGGGCAGTATTCAAGCCACACAATATACGATGGAAAATCTGGAGCCGTTAGGACTGATTAAGATGGATGTTCTCGCATTGCGTAATTTGACAACAATTGACCGGATCCTGCAGGAAATAAAAAAAGAACTTCATCAGGAAATTGATATTTTCAAGATTCCCAAGGATGATCAAAAAACTTATGAATTGCTTTCGCAAGCCGATACAGTGGGTGTTTTTCAATTTGAAGGAGACGGAATCAAATCTTTGTTAAGAAAAGTAAGGCCCCATACTTTTGCGGATATATCGGTTACTCTTGCTTTATATCGCCCCGGACCAATGGAAAATATTCCACTCTATTTGAAACAAAGAGATCACCCGGAAACGATTCATTATTTACATCCTGCTTTGCGCCCGATTCTTCAGGAAACATATGGTGTTATGATTTATCAAGAGCAAATCATGCAAGTTGCCCAGCAAATCGGAAAAATGAGCTTATCGCAAGCGGATACTTTACGCAAAGCGATGTCCAAGAAAAATAAAGAAGTCATGGATTCCTATAAACAGACTTTTATCGAAGGTGCAATGTCGCAAAATATTTCCGAAAATATTGCCGAGCAAATCTTTTCAATCATGGAACAGTTTGCAAAATACGGATTCAATAAATCACATTCTTATGCTTATTCGAGCGTAGCTTACATTATGGCTTATCTCAAGGCCAACTATCCGCTTTACTTTTATCAAAGTTTGCTTGGAAGCGTGATCGGAACAACGGAAAAAAGCGCAGAATATATTTTTGAATGTGCTAAACGACATGTGCGTGTTTTACCGGCAAGTATAATACATTCTCAAGAAACTTATGTGATTGAACACGGGGCACTGCGCATGCCGCTGCAAATGCTCAAAGGAATCGGAAAAAGCATTTATCCTAAGATCATTGAAGAACGGAATAAGAAACCGTTCGAAGATGTATTTGAATGCTTTGCACGGCTGAATGCGATCAAAATCCGCGAGGCGACCATTCTTACTCTTATTGATGGAGGAGCTTTTGACGAGTTCGGAATTTCCCGGGCGACCTTAAGAAACAACCTTTCGCAAATTTGGAACTATGCAAGCTTGGTCAAAGTTGAAGATAAAGACAGTATTCATTTCAATTTTGAGATTGCATCTAGACCGAAATTGATCAAATATGCCGATCATCCGTTGGAAAAAGCGCAAAAGGAAAAAGAGGTATACGGATTTTATTTAAGCGAGCATCCAATACGCACGCTGCGAAGAAAACGTTTTATGTTGGTTCCTACATTAAATATTCTTGAAGATCAGTTAGGTTATGTGCAATGTCTTGTTCGTGTTGTTCGTGTCAAGCCTCATAAAACAAAACGCGGGGATATGATGGCTTTTGTTACGGTTGAAGATGAAACAAAATCCGGTGAAATTGTTATTATGCCAAAACTTTACGATATGGTAAAGGACGAATTGAAAGCCGGAGCTTTGGTCATAGTGGATGGGAAAAAGGAAAAGGCAGACTCGATCTTGGCCAATAAAATGAAATTCGTCACTTTGGATAATGAGTGATACAATAGCATCTGATGGAGGAAAATTATGAATCAAACAATTACATTGGTAGCAACTGATCTTGACGGGACTTTGCTGAACAATGAAAAAAAAGTAACACCTGCAACAAGAGAAGCGATGAAGCAATTAAAGAATCACGGAATCTTATTCGGAATCGCGTCAGGCAGACCGGTAGAATCCGGACAAATCCTTGTTAAAGATTGGGGATTAGAAAGCGATATTTCCTTTTTGATCGGGATGAACGGAGGCGTCATTTACGATATGCGCACCAAAGAAAAAGACCAATTTCATTTAATGGATGGAAATTTGATTTTGGAAATCATGGAACACTTCAAAGATATGGATGTTATCTTTCAAGTTATGGTTGGAAACGATCGCTATGTCAATCGATCCACAGAAGCGACAAGAGCTCATGCAAAATTGTTTGGAGAAAACGAGATCCTTGTCGATCTGGAACAATTTGTCAAGAACCGTAAGGTAAACAAGCTTATTCTTTATTTGGATCCTAAAGATATGGAGGCCGTAAAAGCCCGTGCAGCCACATTCTCTAATCCGAATTATACAAGTTTTGCGACAGCAGACAACTTGTATGAATATGTCGATCCTGCCATTAATAAAGGATTCGGAATTGAAAAAATTTGTGAGCACTTTGGGATTACTCCAGAGCATGTAGTTGCTTTCGGAGATGCCAGCAACGATCGGGAAATGCTGAAATATGTAGGGTGCGGTGTCGCAATGAAAAATGCCAGCGATGACGTTAAGGAGATTGCGGATATCGTTTCCGAATACACCAATGAGGAAGATGCTTTAGCCCATTTTGTCAATGATTACATTTTACCGGCAAATCCGGATCGATTGGAGCGTGACGCCAATGTCAAGATGGGATGATATTTATATCCATCTTTGCAAGAAAATCTTAAAAGATGGCAAAGAAGTCGAAAATCGGACAGGAGTCAATACGATCAAGATACCATCATTTCATTTTACGTTAAATGTGGGAGAAGAATTTCCGATTTTGACAACAAAGCAGCTTTTTATCCGCCAAGCAGTACTGGAAATGCTTTGGATCTATCAGGAACAATCGAATGATGTTCGTTGGCTTCAGGAAAGAAACGTCCATATTTGGGATAAATGGATGATCGATGAAAATGGGGACTGGCTTAACGATCAAACAGGCAAGGTGATCAAACATTTTGATCCGATCTACGCTTATACGATCGGAACAGCCTATGGATATATCGTAAAAAAATATCGATTAATCGATCGATTGATTAAATCTTTGAAAAGCGATCCGGAAGATCGTCGCCGTGTTATTTCCTTATGGCAGGACTGCGAATTGGACAATGCCGTACTGCCAAGTTGTGTGTGGAGCAGCGAATGGGATGTGACGGACGGAAAACTCAATGTTCTCGTGCACCAAAGAAGTTGCGATGTGCCTTTAGGGCTTCCGTTTAATGTGACCCAATACGCGGTATTGCTGTGTATGATCGCTCAAGTATGCGGATATGAGCCGGGCACTTTGGATTGGTCGATTAAGGATGCACATATTTATATCAATCAGATTGACGGAATTCAAGAGCAGATCAAACGCTATGAGCAAAACGGCTCATTGAAGGCACCGCAATTGTGGCTGAATCCGGAAATCAAAGATTTTTACAACTTTGACAACAGTCGTGAATTGAAAGATGTCAAGCTTTTGAATTATGAGCATATGGGAAAAATCAAATTCGAACTGACACAATGAGGGAATTATGAAATTAATTGAAATTGCCGCAATAGGAAAGCACAACGAATTAGGAAAAAACAATGAAATGATTTGGCATTTGCCGAAAGATCTTAAATTTTTTCGGCAAACAACTCAAGGAAAAACGATTGTGATGGGACGAAATACCTTTTTATCATTACCGAAAATGCTTCCTAACCGTCATCATGTCGTGATTTCCAAAACTATGGAACCAAGAGAAAATATTGAGGTTTTTCGCGATCTTCAAACTTTTTTCGATGCATATAGCAGCACAGAAGAGAACGTTTATGTGATTGGCGGAGGAGAGTTGTATCGTTCACTGCTCCCATATAGCAAAGAACTGATCTTAACACATATCGATGCAGAAGATAAAACTGCCCAAGTATATTTCCCGGCCTTTGATCCAAACGAATTTAATACTGAGATAATTGACGAAGACGTCGATAATGGTATAAAAACAAATCATGTACGCTATATAAGAAAGTAAAAAAGAGAGAAAGAAGAGAAAAATAATTATGATGACAAAAGAAATGTACAAAAAAAAGATGGAAAAAGAATGCGAGCAAAAACGTATTGTCGAAAGTGATCCGTATCGTTTGAAGTTTCATATCCAGCCACCTATGGGCTGGCTCAATGATCCGAACGGACTCTTCGAAAAAGACGGGATCTTTCACATTTACTATCAGTATTCTCCATTTGAACCACAAGGCGGAACCAAACTTTGGGGACATTACACGACTGAAGATTTTATCGAATTTAAGGAACATGAGCCATTTTTATTCGCAGACTGGCGGTATGACGAACGTGGTGTATACAGCGGTTCGGCATTTGTGGAAGATGGAACCATTCATTACTTTTACACAGGAAACGTAAAGCTATTCGATCGAGATGATTACGACTACTGCAACAACGGGCGAGAACAAAATACGATTCATATTACAAGTCTGGATGGATTTTCTCATTCAGAAAAGCAACTAATCATGACCGATCGGGATTATCCTGCGGATATGTCTTGTCATGTTCGTGACCCGAAAATCTTTAAAAAATCTGGAATTTACTATATGGTACTGGGAGGGCGTGATGTGAACAGTCATGGCTGCCTCCTGATCTATCGGTCTGAAGATCTCGAAAATTGGGAAGAGTTCGATCGATTAAGTATTCCGGATTTCGGCTATATGTGGGAATGTCCCGATCTTTTCGAACTGGATGGAGAGCTATTCTTGGTTTTTTCTCCCCAAGGATTGGAAGAAGATGGATTGAACAATCGAAATATATACCAGACCGGATATTGTAAACTGGATTATGATTTTCAGACAAAACAATGCACTTTTTCAAAATTTCAGGAATTAGATCGTGGATTTGATTACTACGCACCTCAAAGTTTTGAAGATGAACAAGGCCGACGTATTCAATTCGGATGGATGGGTATGGGGGATGCTACGTATACCAACGAACCGACGATCGAAAAAGGATGGCAGCATGCTTTTACGCTTCCACGTCAGCTTCATGCCGAAAACGGACATATTTATCAAATGCCAATTGAAGAATTGAAGAATCTGCGTGATAAAACATATAGGAGCACTATTGGTGATTTTAAGGATCCGAATTTCGGCCCATGCATCGAATGGGATATTCAATTTGACGAAAGTGTTCCTTTTACGATCAAAATGTACGGAGATATCGAAATTTCTTATGATGGAAAGCTATTGAAAATGAGTATGGCCGAGAGTGGATACGGACGCGATTGGCGCGCAATCGAAATCGATCAGATCAAAGATCTGAAGATCATGCTGGACACTTCGTCGATTGAGATGTTCGTCAATAATGGATGGACCGTATTTTCTTCAAGAATGTATCCGAAAACAGCAATGAATCTCTCGATTGAATCAGCCAGCGAAGGAACAGTAGCAATCCATTCTCTTGATTCGGTAAAAATAGAAAATAATGAATGAAATTACACAATGGAATCAATATGTGGCGCGCTTTGATACAAATGATCCGAAAATTCAACTAAAGATCAAACATACGATGAAAGTTTGTACGATGATGGATATGTTGAGCACGTCGCTTGAACTCGATGCTCAGGATCGCAAGATCGCACATACAATCGCACTGTATCACGATATTGGCCGGTTCGAACAATTAAAACAATTTGGCACTTTTCTCGACCATAAAAGTGTCGATCATGCAGATCTCGGGGTTTCGATCATGCAGGAAAGTCAATTTTTAGAAGAATATTCACAAGGCGAAAAAGAACAAATTTTGTTCGCGATCGCAAATCATAATAAATACCATATCGAATACGTGGATGATCAGAAGAAATTGCTGTTTGCCAAGATGATTCGAGATGCTGATAAATGTGACATTTTTCGGGTTTTCGCGTGCGAAGATCCACAAACAGTTTCTTCCGTGACTCTTGAAATAAGGCTACCGCATCCCACTGGCTTTAGTCGGTGGGGTAAGGTAGCCAAAAAGTGGATATTTATGCTATGCTTACGACACAGGAACATGGAAATTAAAAAACGGGCACAAATATCTTTTACAGTATCACATTATTTCCGTATGCAAATATAGAAAGAAACTTCTTGTGTCAAAGCAGATATCAGGTGATATAAAACAGCTTTCGTATGAGATATGCCGGAAACATCCTGTGATGATCAGATTTATGGAGACGGACAAAGACCATATCCATTATAGGATAGAAACAGAGCCGACAATGTCTGTAAGTAAAATTGTAAACCTGATGAAAAGTTACACTACATATCACATTTGGAGAAGATACCCAAACTATCTCAGAAAACATTTCCGGAAAGAGCGTACCTTTTGGACGGATGGATATTTTGCATGTAGTGTGGGTAATGTTTCAGAAGGAACTATATAGGGAATCAAGACTAGGAATACCGAGAGGCGGTGACAGCACGTGTTAAAAGCATATAAGTACAGAATATATCCGAACAAAGAACAAAAAGTGCAGATTGCAAAAACATTTGGCTGCTGCCGTTTTGTTTATAACCAGACACTTGCATACCGCAAAGAAGCTTACGAGAAAGAGAAAAAATCTGTCAGCCGAATAGACTGCAATAATTACTGCAACAGGATATTAAAGCAGACGTATACTTGGTTGAGAGAGATAGACAAATTTGCCCTGACGAATGCTATTTACAACATGGATTTTGCATACCGGAAGTTTTTTAAAGAACACGCCGGTTATCCAAAATTCAAAAGCAAACATGATCATCATAAGTCTTATACTACAAATTTCACAAACGGAAATATTGCGGCAGATTTTGAGAATGGGAAGATAAAACTGCCAAAGTTAAAGGAAGTGAAGGCAAAACTCCATAGGGTATTTGAGGGACAGATAAAGTCGGCGACAGTTTTGCAAGTTCCAAACGGCAAATATTATGTGTCGATACTTGTAGAAACAAATCATTGTGAGATATCGCATACAGATAAAAAGATCGGCATGGACTTAGGCATTAAAGATTTATGTATTACATCCGATGGGAAGAAATATGAGAATCCAAAGACAATAAGAAAATATGAGAAAAAACTGGCAAAATTGCAAAGGAAGCTGGCCCATAAAGAAAAAAGAAGCAAAAATTATTACAAACAGAAAAAGAAAATCGCATTATGCCATGAGAAGATAAGAAATACCAGAAAAGATGATCTGCATAAAGTGTCACATGGGATGATCAGCGAAAACCAAGTGATCGTCTCAGAGAACTTACAGATAAAGAACATGGTAAAGAACCATTATCTGGCAAAAGCTATATCTGATGTGTCGTGGTACGAATTAACAAAGCAGTTGGAATATAAGGCAGTGTGGAATGGGAGACAGTACATCAAAATAGATACATTCTATGCAAGCAGCCAGATGTGTTCTGATTGCGGGCATCAAAATGTCGATACAAAAGATTTATCCGTAAGGGAATGGATATGTCCTGCCTGTGGGGCATACCATGACAGAGATATCAATGCCGCAAAGAATATTTTAGCAGAAGGATTACGGCAGATCGCATAAAAGAAATGTATATAGGGACGGTTCAGCCCGAATTTACGCCTGTGGAGATAGTAGGTTACGAGGTCGATGAAGCAGGAAGCCCATTGGCTTTAGACAATGGGTAGTTCACCAAATGATCATGGATCATCGTTGTGTGGAAAAAGAAAAAAGGAAAACCGAACTCGATATATGGATGACATTTTTAGGCTTTTTCTTCGATTTGAATTTTAAAAGATCTTTTCGGATCGCAAAAGAGCAGAGGTATTATCGCCAGCCGTTTGAAAAGATTTGTTTCACCAAAGCGCAGGCACAAATTGACCGGATCCTCAATGAAGTGGAACAATATATCGAAAAGCACATATAATAAAAAGCTTGGAAAAAACCAAGCTTTTTTCAGATTGTTTTGTTTTGAAAGAGGTTCTGCTGTCTTGCGAAAACACTTGACGGAACTTTTAATCCTCGCCGGATAGTTACCGCTGCTCATTTTAGTGGGATGTATACTTTTGTATAAATTGATCGAGTTTTTCTTTATACGCCTTTGGTTCAAGATAAAAAGACTGGGCGTGTTCGGCATTTTCGACAAAGAGCCGATCCTTTGGAGATGGACAGATTTCATAAAGTTTCTCGGCCATTTCAAAAGGGACAAGCGGATCTTTTTTTCCATGTACAAACAAGATCGGTACTTTAGAATGTTCGACTTCTTCAATTGGTTTGATATGGCGTAAAAATCGCAGGTTGTGTATGAAGAACAAATAAGAAAGCCAAATAGAAAATCCTGTAGGTAAGCGCATCATTTTTAGTGTGCTCTTGAATTCTTTGTTTGCTTCTGTATAGCCACAATCTTCAACGATAAATTTGACTTGTTCGGGAACGATCGAGCTGACTTCCATGACAGTGGCGGCACCCATTGAAATGCCATGCAGAATGATTTCGATATCTTCTCCGAAATGTTTGATGAGCCAATAGATCCAATCAAGCAAATCTTCTCCTTCTTGGAGTCCGAATGTAATATCCTTTCCGTCGCTTTTTCCATGACTGCGCTGATCGATGAGCAGGACATTCATACCGTGTTCGAGATAATAAGGCACAAAGGCACAAAATTCATGGATCCCATCGGTGTGGTATCCGTGAACGCAAATCACATATCGATGACTTGGCTTTGTATTCGGATACAAGGTTGCATAAAGTTTTTCGTTATTTTTGGATATACGAACAAATTGTTCTTGTTCAAGGTCTTTAAGTTTGGCACGTACATTTGTTTTGTATGCTTCGATTCGATCGAAAGTCGTATTTTCCGGAGGCTTGAGTTCTTTTTTTTTGCGCCCGAATACGAACCGGTAAGTTTTTTCATTTAAAAAGATCAGGCTGCCAACCGCAGCACCCAATCCCAAAAGAGAGATGAGTTGTTTTGTATTTTTCTTCATACTTTTATTGTATTCAAAAAGCAAAAAAAAAGAAGCGTTCAGCTTCTGGTGTATTTATTTATTCGTGCGGATCGGTAAACTTAACGAAGAGGAGGTTTACCTACAAGTACGAATACATAATTTGAATTGTTGTTGTTCATCATATGTTCCTCCATCTACTTTTTACATCTTAAATATAGCATACTTTTTAAAAGAATCAATCTTTTTAACTAAAAAAACTTGACAATCTATTAGTTTTATTCATGTGTACAAAAACGGTGAACAAATTGGAAAATGTTTATAAATAATATACAATTATGTGTAAAATATTGCAAAAAAGTTGAAAAATATGAAAATTTATTTCAGAAAAAATGCTATAGAATTTGAAAGAAGAATGATTTTATATTGCGAAATTTGTCAGAATTTCCATTATATACGCATTTTTTTAATTTAATGTTTGGGAATTGAGAAAAGATAAGTTATAATAAAAAAGAACTTTGATAAATTCAAGGGAATGGAGGAAATTGATTATGAAGAAAAATCGGAAACGATTTGCTACGGTCCTGCTTTCATGCCAAGTCACCGCAATGATTCTTCCTTCGATCAATGCAATGGCGCATGAGCTGGATGAAGGGAACCCGACTCCAATTACTCACACCTTAGAAGAAACAGAAATACCGGAAGATACAGTTACGACAGAAGTTGCAGTTGATGAGATTGAGTCTGCCGGACCCACAGAGAGTGAACCGACACCTATCCAGCCGGAAACACCCGATCAAGAACCGGGCGGATCGACTCCTGTGCAGCCGGAAGATCCGAAACCGATTGAACCAGAACCGGTAATGCCTGATGAAAAACCAAGCGAACCACAGCTGCCTCAACAGCCAAGCGATAAACCATCGTTAAATGTGGTTCCCGCTGAAAAAGAAGAACCGAAAACGGAAATGCCGAAGGTCGAATTTCCGAAAGTTGATGTGCCTGCCGCAGAGGTCGTAGAGCCGACCGTTTCACATGAGATCAAAGAAACGGAATCGAAAATCGCAAGTGTAGCGGACAAAGGATATGTGGGAAATTTAAAGAAGGCTATGAAGCTTGATGATTTTAAAACCGCAAATCTCACAAGCTTTTTAGGGAATGGAAATCCATTTATGGTCGGCCAATGTACATGGTTTGCATGGGCGCGCTTTTATCAAGTATACGGATTTGATTCGGGAGCACGTGGCAACGGAAAAACGAATGCTCGTGAGATTGTGGCGGCGCATGGAGATAAATTTGAATTAAGCAGTACGCCGGCAGCCGGAGCAACCTTTAGCATGGAGCGCAATACTCTTATGCCGCAATACGGACACGTGGGATTTGTCGAAGCTTTTGATGGTGAGTATGTATGGATCTCGGAAGGAAATGTGATGTTCAATGGGCGTGGAGGAAACATTTGGGTGCATAAAGTACGTTGGGATGAATTCAAAGCAACCTATCCGGATATCGTATTCGCAATTCCGAAAAAGGGAGTATGTGATCTGGAAGAAGAAACATCAACTCAAAAGAAAATCACGCTTCGCCGTTCGCAAAACGAACTGACGACAACGAAAAAAGTTACATTAAAAAGGGCGTCAAGAAAAAAATACTTGCATCGTCAAACGGTAATCGAAAAATGACCGAAAGATCTGAAACGAAAAAGTTTCGGATCTTTTTTTATTATCGGATAACGCGCCGTATATAACAAATTCCGTATAATTTTTTGATATGTTAAAATTCCTTCTTTCTTTCGTGCTTTGATGATGTTAAAATAATCAACGGTACGTTATAAATTAAGTGTTTGAACTAAAAAAGGAAAATAGAAGGGAAGGAACACATGTCAAACCAATATAAACGAAATTTTTCATTGCAACGTCAGCAATTTACATCACCACAACCTATATATCAAGAATCCACTGAAGATTCCGATGAAGTAACGATTGACCTTCGCGAATTGTGGACAACCCTTAAAAAACATCTCGGAATGCTTATATTGCTTACTGTGATTTGTGCCACTTTAGGCGGATTAGGAACGAAATTTCTCATCCCGAAAACATATGCATCTTCCGCATCCATCTTTTTCACTCCGATGGTTTCGGAATCCGGATATGTGGATGTCAATTCCATGAACTCCAACGAAAAGCTTGTCAACAATGTGATGACGCTCATCAAGCAAAACAATATCATGTCGCAAGTTGCGAAAGATACCGGGCTCGGATCTACAAAAGAAGCAGCAGATGCCATTACTGTAACAAATACGACCAATACTACACTAGTAACAATTACAGCAGTAACTGAAGATGCGAAATTATCGAAAGATATTGTTTCTTCTGCAGTCAACACGTTTATCGAACAAATGAAGGATACACTCAATGTGCGCAACATCGAAATTGTCGATCAACCTAAACTTTCTTATGTGCCGGTCGGACCTCATGTAAAACGAAATGCTCTGATCGGAGCCGTATTGGGATTTGGTATCGGATGCGCCTATATTGTATTGAAAGTCGTATTGGACAAACGTTTGAAAAATAAAGAAGAAGCTGAAAAATATTTAGGAATTCCAGTTCTTTGTCAGCTTCCGGATCTTGATGCCTAACTATATCGACATGCATTCGCATGTCGCTTGGGGAATCGATGACGGAATGCCGAATCTCGAAGATGCCAATACGTCTTTGATGAAAGCACAAAAAGACGGAATCGTAGCAATCTGCTCGACTCCGCACTTTGTTGGCGGCCAGCTTGACGAACAAAGCGTAGCTGCGATTTTCGAACGTCAGAAACAATTGGCAAGCCTTGCCGCAAAGTACGATATCAAAATTTACGCAGGAGGAGAAATGTTCATGAATGAATCTTTCGTGGATATGCTTGATCGCGGTTGGTATCAAACTTTGAACGGAACATGTTATTTGCTGTGTGAATTCGATGTGACTCGTGATATTCATACGATTTCGTCTTTCAACGATCGATTGTATGAAATCGAAGTGCGTAATATGATTCCGGTTATTGCCCATGTCGAACGATATTTTCATCAAGGACTGGATATGGAAATTATCGAAGACTGGCATAATAAAGGCTATATTTTTCAGATTAACCGTACATCTTTGCAAGGATTGCATGGGTCGACAATACAAAACAACGCCAGACAGCTTCTTGATCTCGGATACGCACATTTGATCTGTACGGATACACATCGGGCTTCCGGTCATCGTGTTGAGATTTTATCGGACATTTACGAAGACATCACTGATCAGTATGGAGAGGAATGGGCCGAGGAGCTTTTCTACAAGAATCCTCTAAGGATCCTGTTGAATAAGAAGGTCAAGAATCTTGACCCCCAACTAAAAAAAGAAGAAAAGAAACCGATATTTCGATCGAAAGGATCTTGGTTTCGAAACTAATAAAAGATGCGTTTGCATCTTTTTGTTTTTTTGTTATAATACGTACATCCTTGTCAAAGGCAAGGAACGGGAATCATTAGAAAGGGGGAATATGCACGAGCTAGCCCAACAACTTATTCTTTACGCTCTCCAGCAAAAAGCAAGCGATATTCATTTCTTCAATCGTCCTCAAGCTTTTTCCATTCAATTGCGTACCCTTGATGGGATGATCGATCTCCATCAAGATCATTGGAACGCTTCCATCTTGTCTTATTTAAAATTTATTGCCGATTTTGATCTCACGAGTCCGAAAGAGCCTCAATCCGGATCATTTACGATTTTCATCCAGCAAAGACCGATTCAGTGTCGTTTATCTGTAATCCACAATCAAAATGTCGAAACAGCAGTTTTAAGGCTTTTGTCCTGTCAAGTCGATCTCAAAATCGAACAGTTGACCTCGAATTCACAAGCCATCACTTTTATGTATTCTCTATGTCGATCTCGTCAAGGACTTTACATTGCCTGCGGTCCCACAAATTCGGGCAAGACGACTACAATCCACGCCATACTACATCAAATCGCAACAAACGAAAAACAAAAAATCGTATCTTTAGAGGATCCGATCGAAATTGCCGATCCGTTATATTTACAGCTTCAGATCAACGAACAAGAAGGATTCGGTTATGAAAAAGGAATCGAAGAATTGATGCGACACGACCCAGATATCCTTTATATCGGAGAAATTCGCAATGCGTATTGCGCTAAGAAGCTCGTCAATGCGGCTTTATCGGGCCATATGGTCGTATCTACGCTACATGCCGGTACGATTCAGGAAGCAGTGCTGCGCTTGTTTGATTTCGGGATCGAGCCCTTTGAACTGGCAGGTATTCTTTCGGGCATGTTTGCCTCGAGATTATACAAAAAGCCGGATGGCACAAAGGAGTGTGTATATGAAATCGCAAACAAAGAAGAGCTCTTGTATTTGTTACGAAACAAAAAATATCCGAAAGATCATCAAACGTTGGCTCAGGAAATTGAACGAGCCATTCACAATCAATCCATTCAAGACGAACAGGCAAAATGTGACCTCATGGATCTGCAAAGATGAAATGGATATGTTTGTTTTATTAGGGGATCATGGGACCCCTATCAAAAAAAGGATCGAGCTTTCATTTAAAAATCATAAAAAGATTCTTGAAGCGCTTGAACAAGGAAAAAATCTCAATGAAATTCTTTGTGATGGAAGCGGACCTTATTTTTCGATTCTTCGCCTTTTGTCGGATATTGTTTCATTAAAAAAGGCCCATCAGATCGCAATTGAATATTGTGATCGTTCGCAAAACTATTTCTATCATTTTTTGAAAAAAACTGCCTATTCCGTTTTTGTGTTTTTATTTTCCTACGCCATGATTTATTTTTTTTCCAAGACCATCTATCCCCAAATGAGTGCTTATGCCAATGATCTTCGTTTTATTTTGTTTTGTTTGCAAAGGGTCATGGACCTTTTGATGATCAGTCTTATCTTGTTTTACGGTTTTCTGGCTTACTTGTTTTGTTTTCCGTCCCAAATGAAGATAGACCGTTGTTTTTTATCTTTTTCGTTTATGAAAAAACTGATGTCCATACAGCTTGCAACGATTCTCAAACCGTTATTTGAAATTTCATTGTCCACAAAAGAGTGTTTTTCGATCATCAAACATATACAGCAACAAAAAAGACTGCACTGGTGCGTCCAAAAGATCTTGAAAAAATTAAATCAAGGATATGACTTGAAAGAAGCGATGAATCATTGTGATGAAGATCTGCTCGTGTTTATCGAACTGGGGATGGAAAGTATGAAAATGGAACAAATGCTTTCTCTTTATCAAAAGCGGACCCATAAGCAAATGGAAGCTACGCTTAAAAAAATCGTACGAAGCGTTCAAATGCTTTCCTATGCCTGCGTGGGGGCTCTTGTATTCGTGGCGTATCAAATTCTATTATCGCCATTGAATGTCTTATATACGATTTGAGGTGAAAAATTATGAAATCGAAACAAAGAAAAAGAAACGGCTTCACTTTACTTGAAATGCTCGTAGTCATGCTGATCATTGCGATCATTTTATTGCTTACATTGCCAAATCTTCAGCAAAAAGAAAAAATCATCCGAACCAAAGGATGCGGAGCTTTGGTAGAAGTTGTCAATTCTGCAATCCTTTTATATGAAATCGATCAAGAGCATACGCCAACATCAATTGATCAGCTCATTGCTGAAGGTTATTTGAAAGAAGGACAAAATGCGTGTCCAAACGGATCGACAATTTCCATCATCAACGGGGAAGCGTTTGCGAACTAATGCATTTACATTCGCCGAAATGCTGATTGTCCTTCTGATCGTTGCGCTTCTTTCCACGCTTTCAATGCCTAAATATGATCCGCTCTCGCTTTTTATGGAACAACTCAAAGAAAAATGTGTTCAGGCACAGCTTCAAGCTTATGCCGATAAAGAAGATATCGAAGTGCGCATCATGGAACACGAAGTATGGATCAATGATGAAACCATACCTGTTCCTCATCCAATTGCCTGCACACCCCTTGCTTTTTCTTACAATGCGAACGGAAATATCACGAAAGGAGGAACAAGCCAATGTCGAAGCGACCGGCAAACAATGAAAATCGTATTTCAGCTTGGCATGGGAAGAGTGAGCGTCCGGTAAACGGAATGCTGTTGCAGGATGCGTTGTTCGGATTGCTTATTTTAAGCATCTTGTGCATGCTGGCGTTTCAGGCTGTATCCATTTATGAAAAAAGCACCCGCTATTCGATCGAAAAGATCGAAAAAAAATGGTTTTACAATGATAGAAGTACTGCTTGCCTTGATGATCACTACGATTTGTATGGGGATCGGTATGGCGTATTTGCAGACCGCTCAAAAATTGCTGACAAACCATGACAGCGTTCAAAGGGATTTGATGATTTTGCAGCTGCGTTATTTTTTGGCAAGTTCATCTTCGATCGACACCTTTGACGATCATCTGGAAGTGGTTGTCCGTCATGAGCAATTTACGATCGAGAAAGACAAAGATCGGTTGATCAAAAGGGGAGGCTATGAAATACTGGAAGAAAATGTGGATGATGTGCGTTTTTTTGAACACGAAGAGGGTATTTTTATGGAAATGGATGACGAAATCTACCAATTGTATTAACGGATATGTCAGTGAAACAATGCTGATCTTGTTTTTGTTCACTTTGCTGTTTTTATCGCTCATTGGTGTATACAGTGCACAGCGTGCCGATCTTATGAAAGCGATGCATCGCTCGACGATGGATCTTAGCTGTATATCGCATGCGAAAAATATGATCGAAAACAACACGAAAGTACGCAAATGTCATTGGGACGAAAGTTTGCTCATCCTTTATAAGCAAGAAGAAATCAACGATTGCCGGGTTGAATTTACGGATTGTGAAACGTATATTTCAGTACAGTATATCGACCGAGGAAAACAGTTTGAGATGCAGATCTTTTACTCGGATAATGCAATCGTTTCGATCGAATCTTGACGATACGCAAAAAATCTGATATGTTTTTTTTAACGCATCGAACCGAAATAGTAAGTGGAAAGTTGATGGATAGAGAGCAGTCGTATGGTGGAAGATTGTCATGAACACCGCTGAACTCATCGGGGAGCTGATAGAAAAACTATCCGTAAGTTCTGCGATAAAGAACACAGAGTGCCCGCAATCGCGGGAAATAAGGTGGTACCGCGTGAACAACGTCCTTATGATATAAGGGCGTTTTTTATTTGCGAGAGAGGAGAAATTGGAATGTACGATCATCAAACAGTGGAGAAAAAATGGCAAAAGGTATGGGAAGACGAAAAAACCTTCAAAACCGATACGGCTGATTTTTCAAAACCGAAATACTATGTTCTTGATATGTTTCCGTATCCAAGCGGAAACGGATTGCATGTAGGCCATCCGGAAGGGTATACCGCAACAGATATCATTGCCCGTAAAAAACGCATGGAAGGATACAATGTGCTTCATCCGATTGGATTTGACTCATTTGGGTTGCCGGCAGAGCAATTCGCCATTCAAACAGGAAATCATCCGTCTTTGTTTACAAATCAAAATATCGATCATTTTAGAGAACAAATCAAGATGCTTGGCTTTAGCTATGATTGGGACCGCGAAATCGCAACCAGTGATCCATCGTATTATAAATGGACGCAATGGATTTTTATCCAACTTTATAATGCAGGATTGGCTTATGTTGATGAGATCCCTGTGAACTGGTGTCCGGAATTAAAAGCAGTCTTGGCGAATGAAGAAGTCATTGACGGCAAAAGCGAACGTGGAGGCTATCCGGTCATTCGCAAACCGATGCGTCAATGGGTATTGAAAATCACAGATTATGCAGAACAACTTTTAAAGGATCTCGATCTTGTCGACTGGCCGGAATCGACCAAAGAAATGCAGCGAAATTGGATCGGAAAATCTCAAGGAGCGAATGTTGTATTCAAAATCGACGGACATGAAAAAGAATTTACTGTATTTACGACCCGTTGTGATACATTGTTCGGGGCGACATACTGCGTCATGGCTCCGGAACATCCGTTCGTAGATGAAATTACATCTTCAGAGCAAAAAGAAGCAGTCAAAGAATACAAATTAATTTGTCAGACAAAATCGGATTTGGAACGAACAGATCTCAATAAAGACAAGACCGGAGTGTTTACAGGAGCTTACGCGATCAACCCGGTCAATGGAAAGAAAATTCCGATTTGGATTTCGGATTATGTGTTGGCAAGCTACGGAACCGGCGCAATCATGGCAGTTCCAGCGCACGATACCCGCGATTATGAATTCGCCAAAAAATTCGATCTTCCGATTATTCCTGTCCTAGAAGGCGGAGAAATCGAAAATGAAGCCTATACACAGGATGGACCGCATATCAATTCCGAATGGCTCAATGGTTTGGGAAAAGAAGAAGCAATCAAAAGAATGATCGATTGGTTAGAGTCCAATGGGGTCGGGGAGTCAAAAACAACATACAAGCTCCGTGACTGGCTGTTTTCAAGACAGCGTTACTGGGGTGAACCGATTCCGATCATCCATATGGAAGATGGAACGATGCGCACAGTAGATATTGATGAGCTTCCGCTTGAACTGCCGGCAACCGAAGATTTCAAACCGGCCGATTCAGGAGAGAGTCCGCTAGCCAATTGTCCGGATTTCCTGCATGTCGAAATTGATGGTGTAAAGGGAATTCGGGAAACCAACACAATGCCGCAATGGGCAGGAAGCTGCTGGTATTATTTGCGATATATCGATCCGAAAAACGATGAAATGATCGGAGATCCAAAACTTCTCGAACATTGGCTTCCGGTCGATTTGTATGTCGGCGGAGCAGAACATGCGGTGCTCCATTTGCTGTATTCGAGATTTTGGCATAAAGTGCTTTATGACCAAGGAATTCTTCCGACACCGGAACCTTTTAAAAAATTGTTCCATCAAGGAATGATTTTGGGAGAAAACGGTGAAAAAATGTCGAAGTCGAGAGGAAATGTTGTCAATCCGGATGATATCGTGCAAAGCCATGGAGCTGATACACTTCGCGTATATGAAATGTTCATGGGACCTCTTGAAGCTAGCCTTCCGTGGTCCGAAAAAGGAATTGACGGAACAAGAAAATGGCTGGAGCGCGTTTGGCGGCTTTTTACACAAGTGGCTGAAATTACAGATGAAAATGATCATCAGCTTGATCGTGTGTACAATGCGACCGTAAAGAAAGTCGGACATGATATTGATACGCTCAATTTCAATACAGCAATTTCACAAATGATGATCTTTATCAACGATTGCTATAAAGCAAAGAAAATCTATCGACCATATGCGGAAGGATTTATCAAGATGTTTGCCTGCTTTGCTCCGCATCTTGGAGAAGAGTTGTGGCAAGTGGTATGCCAAAAAGATCATTCTCTTGCATATGAGGCTTGGCCGACCTACGACGAAAATGCATTGAAACAAGATAAAGTTACGATAGTCGTTCAGGTAAACGGAAAAGTGCGAGGCAAGATGGAAACCGCAACAAATACAGATGAAGAAACTCTGAAGCAGGAAGCTTGCGCTTTGGAAAGTTTGCAGCGTTTTCTGGAAGGCAAGACGATCCGCAAGATTATTGTCGTCAAAGGAAAGGTCGTTAATATCGTTGCCAAGTAGATATAAAAAAAGGAGAAGCTTTGAATGCAAAAAGGCTTCCTTTTTTGTTGAGGAAAGAGAATTGATTCGGATAGTGACAAAAGGTCTATAAGTAATATAAAATAAAAAAGGAATTTAGATATTCAGAGTGTTGACAAACTACCTATTTTGAAAAAATTAAATTTCAATAAAATAAAAGTGGGTAAAAAGGTCTAAAAAAAGAGTAATATTAGGTACTTAAATACCTCAAATTGCTCTTTTTTTATTCATTTGTGGGAGAAAAATAAAAAGCTGTGACAAAGCCGATTTGAAAAATCGACTTTGTCAACAGCCTGTTAGATATTGTTTTAATATCTATTTCAAAAATAAAAAATATGAAAGCAGAAATTATTGAAAAAATAAAAAATAAATCGTTGCGAGTCGTTGTGATTGGTTTAGGTTATGTCGGTTGGCCACTCGCAAAACTTTGCGCGCAGAAAGGTTACAATACGATCGGAATCGATTGTGAGCAAACAGTGATTGATCGAATTTCGAAAAACTTAACGATCGATCGCCTCATTTTGACAAGGGATGAGAGCTATATTGCACAAGGAGACATCCTATTGATTTGTGTGCCTACGCCACTTGATGAAAAGAAAGACCCAAATCTTGCAGATGTGATGGATGCCTGCAAAGCAATTCGCCACCATATGCATTCGTCTATGACGGTTGTGCTTGAATCTACTGTTTATCCTTCGATGACCGAATCTTTCCTTCAAACTTTTTTTGAAGAAACCGGCTATCAATGCGGTAGAGATTTTTATCTTGGTTTCAGTCCGGAACGAATCGATCCGGGCAATCGTACGTACCATCTTGCCAACACTCCGAAACTTGTGAGCGGAGTAGGAAAGGAAGCATTGGAAATTATTCAAGCGTTTTATCAATCGATTTTGGAAGCACCAGTTTATCCGGTTTCTTCTCCAGTCGTTGCAGAACTTGGCAAACTGCTGGAAAACACGTATCGAAATGTGAATATTGCACTGATCCACGAATTCAGTCAGCTATGTGAACAACTCCATGTGCCGGTACGTGATGTCATTGATGCGGCCGCCACAAAACCATATGGTTATGAACCTTTTTATCCAAGCCTTGGTGTGGGAGGGCATTGTATACCCATTGATCCATGTTATTTAATATGGAAAGCAGAGCAGCTTGGTGTTTCCATGCCGTTAGTCAAACAGGCGCTTGCGATCAACGAGAGTCGTCCGCTGCATATTTTAGAGCAAATAAAAAGCAAGCTTGGAAAAGTTTCTTTAAAACAGGCTCACGTTTTGTTGGTGGGCATAGGATATAAATCGGATTCTTCGGATACACGAGAAAGCCCGGCACTTCGTTTGTGGGATCTGTTAGATCAAAAAGGGGCGCAAGTAAGTTATTTTGATCCCTTTATTTCAAATGTGAAAGGACAGTGTTCGATTTCTTCTTTAGAGGAAATCGATTGCTACGATATTGTTGTGCTTTGTGCTCCGTACGAAGGATTGGACATTGATTGGGTGAAAGCCCATGCTCAAAAAGTTTTGGATCCAAGTCAATAAGAAAGGAGAAGCAAGAGGAAACGTATGAAAGTAGGAATCATCGGATATGGAAGAATCGCACGCAAACACGTGGAAGCCATCAAAGCCAATGGCGACAAACTCATTGCAGTATGTGATATCGATCCTCAACGTTTGGACTTGCTTGATGAAGAGGTTTTGCGATTTTCCGAATTGGAATCATTTCTTCGTCAAAAAATAAAGCTTGATTTGATCGCAATTTGCACTCCAAGCGGGACCCATGCGGAAATCGCATTAAAATGCATTGAGAACGGGTATTCGGTTTTAGTGGAAAAACCGATGGCTTTATCGATTTCGGACGCGGATGCGATCATTGCTTTTGCAAAGCGTTACGGAGTGAAAGTCGGCATCTGTCATCAGAATCGGTTTAATTCAAGTGCTCAAATTTTAAAAAACGCACTTCAAAATCAGAAGCTGGGCACAATTTCTCATGCATCCATCCATGTTCGGTGGAATCGAAACGATGCTTACTACAAACAAGCTTCCTGGCGCGGAACATGGGCGATGGACGGTGGTTGTTTGATGAACCAGTGTATTCACGGAATCGATTTTTTGCTGTATATGATGGATGAAGAAGTCACCTCGGTTTTTGGACAAATCGCAAATCGTCAGCATCCTGATTTGGAAGTAGAAGATGTAGGCATGGCTGTGATTCAATTTCGGAATGGCGCCATTGCTACGATTGAAGGGACAAGCAATGTATATCCAAAAAATTTGGAAGAAACCTTTTATATTTTCGGCAGCCAAGGTACGGTGAAACTTGGTGGTTTGTCGCTAAATAAAATTGAACATTGGAAAGTGAACGAAGACGAAAGGCGAACGTGCGAGGAAATGGTTGAAAATGAATATGGCAATGGGCATCGTGCTGTGTATCAAGATATGAAAGCGGCAATCCTGAATAACCGAAGCCCTTTAATTGATGCAAAAGAAGGAAAGAAAGCACTGGAAGTCATTTTGGCCATATATAAAAGCGCACATGAGCATGTGCCCGTTCTTTTTCCTTTGCGGCAATTTTCGACACTGGATATGAAAGAAAACAAAGGCATTCATCCGACCGCAGTTGTCGACGAGAATGTTCAAATTGGATCCAATACGAAAATTTGGCATTACACACACATTCAAAAAAATGCGGAAATCGGAAGGAACTGTGTTATCGGGCAAAATGTAAACATCGGACCGTCTGTACGTATTCATGATCGGGTGAAGATCCAAAACAATGTGTCGGTTTACGAAGGGGTTGAACTGCATAGTGATGTTTTTTGCGGGCCTTCGGTCGTTTTTACGAATGTAAAGAAGCCGCGCACACCTTATCCGAAACAAAGTTATGAAAAAACGGTTGTTTCTCAAGGCGCAAGTCTTGGTGCAAATGCGACCATTGTCTGTCCTTGTCAAATCGGAGCATGGAGTTTTGTCGGAGCCGGATCGGTTGTAACACACGATGTTCCTGATCATGCACTGGTGGCCGGAAATCCGGCACGACAAATCGGATGGGTTTGCGAATGCGGAGAACGGCTGAAAGAAGATTTAACTTGTCCGAGCTGCCATCAAAGTTATGTGCGTACGGGCAAGAAGATTTGTAAAAAAGATCAAAGTTGAATAGCATCAACTTTGATTCTTTTTTGATAAGATCAATGTGTTTAAATAAGGAAAAGAAAGTAGTGAAGTAAAAGCGACGCTAATGCAAGTTGCCCAGGCAGCCCCAATCATGTGAAAGTTCGGAATCAAAATAAAATCAAGAAAAATATTTAACACACATGTAAAAACAGCCACCATCAAATTAAAGGAAACTTTTTTATAAACGGCCAGCAAATTTGTGCTCATCAAGCGAAATGCAGCCAAAAAGAAATAGCTGACACATAAGATCCGAAAGCAAGGAATACATGCCGAATAGCTGGGTCCCCACAGTTGAACGAGGACAAACGGACCGATATTCCAAAGAAGAAAAAGAAGCAAAAGCTGACCGCAAAAATTCGCAAGCCAAAGCTTTTTAAATGAGCGCCTCATCCAATCGGGATCGGTTAAGTGATAAGAAAAAAGAGGAACAAGAGCGACCATCAACGTATTCGGAATGAAATTTAAATTGTCGGGAATCGAAGCTGCCACTTTGTATTGGGCGACCGTGACCGGATCTTTCATCAGCTGGACAAGAAGGGCAACATCGAGCAGACATACAATTTGATTCAGACACGAAGTCAGTCCGGATTTGATTGAAAATTCCCAAATTTCTTTCTTTAAATTTTGCGGTAAGGCAACAGTCGTTTTATGGTATTCAAGTTTAGAAAACCCATAAACGATCGGAATGAAAACAGTAAGATAACGGCTGACAATCAATCCCGATAACCCAAAGCAAAAAGCCCCGAATACAGAGCCAAAGGCCGTCAAGATGGCTTGGAGCGTATTCAGCCGTGCAAACATCCTATTGTTTTGCCGAGTCCGAAATAAGATTTGAATGAAGCTGAGAGTAAAAGAAAAGATCGGAAGCAAAAACAAATAGAGCGCATACGATTGCATTTCCATGATCCCGAGTGGTAAGAAAAGAACGTATACTGTAAAGGCTGCCGATTGCAGGACGCTCCCGATGAGTCCCCATCGAAACGTATAAGCAAGGATCGCATGTTTTTGGGTTGGATCACGCTGTTCAGACCCGTAGATTAATGCGGAGCTTCCCATACCGAAGCCTGAAAACAACGTAAAAAGAGCGTAAAGGTTCATAACAGCGCCGTAAATTCCATAACTATTTATGCTCAATAGGCGCACGATTAGCAAATTAGCTAAAAAGCTGACAAGTTTGTTGATGGAATAAGAAGAAAAAATAGAAAATAAGCCAATGTTCTTTCCTTTCGCAAGCAATGTTGACATAAGAATTCCCCTTTAAATGATATACCAAAAAAACTTTTATTTATTATAAAATAGAAGAGCTTTTTTTAGCAACAGGAAAGGAAGCGAGAAAATTGAAATTTAAACGGTTAGATCGTCAAAGTGAAGCGATAAAAAAAGAAATCAAAGAAAAGCTTTCCGAGGTGTTGGAATCGTGTACTTTTATTCAAGGACCCAATGTAAAAATATTAGAACAGGAATTAGCCGATTTTGTAGGGGTCGATTCGTGCATCACGTGTGCGAACGGAACGGACGCGTTAGTGTTGGCAATCAAAGCGTTAGACATCAAAAAAAACGACGTTGTGTTTGTACCGGATTTTACATTTGTAGCGAGCGCGGAAGCCATCGTTTTAGCAAATGCGATCCCGGTTTTTGTGGATGTCGACATAGAAACAATGACGATGGATCCAAAGGACCTGGAAGAAAAAATAAAAATAGTTCAGGCAACGATGACTTGGCATCCCAAAGCCATTTTAACTGTCGATTTGTTTGGCAACTTATGCGATTATGAAGCCATTGAAAAAGTGGCAAAACGATATGATTTATTAATTATAGAAGATGCGGCACAAGCATTTGGAAGCGAATATCAAGGGAAGAAAGCGGGAAGCTTGGGGATTATCGGAACAACGAGCTTTTTTCCTGCAAAAAATGTGGGGTGTTATGGTGATGGGGGCGCTGTGTTTACCAACGATCCTGCAATTGCCGAAAAAATCCGCTCTTTCGCGAATCATGGCCGCGAAGAAAACCAATTTTGCTATAGACGCATTGGGATGAACAGCAGACTTGATGAAATGCAAGCTGCAATTCTTCGAGTGAAGCTAAAGCATTTCAAAAATTCGGAAATCGATCGAATGAAAAGAAATGAAGGTCAGCTGCTGCAAATTCAGCAGGCAGTTCAAAAGGCGCAACCCAATTGCATGATTGTCCGTTCACAGTTTACGATTCGTTGTCGCACACAGCAAGAGCGCCGAGAGCTTCAAAAGCAGTTCGATAAAGCAGGCATTCCAACAATGATTTACTATTCTATGCCATTGAGCGAACAAAAAGCATTCGAACCATTCAATGCTTTGTTTGCACAAAAGAGAAGCAATTCAAACACGAAAAAACTTTGTCAGTGTGTTTTAAGTGTTCCTTTTGATGCGTATTTGCTGGAAGAGGAAATCGAAAAAATAAAAAGGGTGCTTAATGAATCAAAGTAAATTGATGTTTAACAAAAGAAGAAAGAGAAATGGAAAAGATATGAAAATTTTAGTGATTAGCGAGCAGATTGTCCCATATCAATCCGTTGCTTCGATTCGATGGACAAAGATCATTAAATATTTAAAAAAGAAAAATCAAATTGAGCAAATTGATGTAGTGACGCTAAAAAAAGAATTCGAGAAGTCAAAAAAAAACGCATACTGGATTCGAGAGGATGAACTGTTGAAGAAAGATGCGATATGGATCGACCACTACTACGCTGTATCGTTGCCGTTTTCTTTAAAATCGAATTCGGTTTTCGGATGGATCAAAGCCGGAGCAAAGAAAATCATCACAAAAGATCCCATAAGAAAACGTTGCTCCAATGTGGTTGATTTATATCGACAAAAGAAAATCGAAGAATTGGTATTGCAATATATTCAAAAAGAAATACAGATTGAAATATACGATTTTTTGATTACATCGTATGGACCGGATTGGACAGTTTTTGTCGGATCAAAATTGAAGCAGGCGCATCCTGATCTATGCTGGATCGCTGATTTTCGCGACCAATGGTACCGAGAATGGAATCCAAAAAACTATGGTCGGTTAAAAAGAAAAGCCCAAAAAGTGATTGCGCCAGCTGATGGCTTGTTTCGAGTCAATCCTTATCTTGAACTTTTTGAAAGTCCGATGCAGCCTGTTTTCACAATCACAAATGGATTTGATCCACAAGAAGCCATGCAATCGGAATCGTGTGATCGATTTCGTATTTTATACACAGGTACAATTTACACTACCGATGATTTTGATGCCTTATTTCGATGCATAAAAGAGCTTATAGAGGGCAACGAAATGGACCAAAACGATGTGGTCATCGAATATGCGGGTCCCACTCTATCACTGTTTTATTCTTATATTCAACAATACCGGCTGGAAAATCTATTTGTGAATTATGATTTTATTGCCCGCAAAGAGTCCCTGGAACTTCAAAGCCGAGCCTCCATTTTAGTGATGGCCGGCTGGAATAGTAAAAAAGAAAAAATTGTCTGGTCCGGAAAAATGTATGAATATATGATGGCCCGAAAACCGATTGTGTATTTAATGGCAGGGGATGAGCAGCAATGTGAAGCAGCTGATCAAATACACAGACTAGGAGGGGTTTGCTATCAAACGATCCATTCAGAAACATCTTATTTGCCATTAAAACAATATATTTTGGAAAAGTACGTGGAATGGAAACAAAGCGGAAAAGTGACAATTACCCGAGAAGAAGAATATGTAGACGAATTTTCTTATCCGAATATCGCAAAAAAGGTTTATAAAATTCTTAACGCACTCAAATAAAAGGTTCATGGGCATTTTCAAATCGATTCCATTCTAAGGTCGCTATAATGAAATCGAGGTGATAGAATGGACGGAAAAAAAGGACTGGTTCTTGGTGGTGGTGGCTCACGCGGCAGCTATGAAGTCGGTGTGTGCATGGCGCTTAAGGAACTTGGATATACATTTGATATTGTGACAGGTGTCAGCATCGGCGCCCTTATTGGCGCAATGGTCGTTCAAGACGAAGTCGATTTAATGGTCCCCTGGATTTCCAATATGAAACAATCAACGCTCTCCGACAATTTGTTTATGTATCCGAATCAATACAATACAAAATCGTTTTTAAAACGTGATTTCAATAGCTTTCTAGAACAATTTATGAAAGACGGTCCTGATATTTCGAGACTTCAAAAAGACTATTTACGTCTATTTGATTTTGAGAAATTTAAAAGTTCTCCAATCGATTTCGCATGTCTTTCCTACAATCTCAATCAAAACAAGCTAGTTGCGTTCGAAAAAGCCGAAATGAGCGAAAAGGACTATGTAGCCAAGCTGTTTTCGAGCACAGCTTATTTTCCGGCGTACCAGCTCATCAAGGTTGGGGATGACTATTATGCCGACGGAGGGTATGAGCAGACTCTTCCGGTTGAGCAATGCGTAAAAATGGGAGCCAATAGCCTGATTGTCGTTGATTTGGCTGAGCCGCAAGAGCAGGTAGATAAGATCTGCACGTCCCATGTACGTATCCGACCTCTTAGAAAACTTCATTCTGTGCTTGATTTTGAAGCAAAGGATCTTGTTCCGGAAATGAGAGCCGGCTATTTTGAAACTTTGAAGTATTTGGATAAAGCGCCGGGATATTTATATACGTTTTTTGAAGAAGATTGGAAAATCATTCAACGTGTGGAAAAGCTTTCCATGGCAATGCTTGTTCGTGAAGGGCAGATCGGTATGCTGACACAGTTTAACGATGCGATGCGAATGGTGTACTCTTATTTTTTGCATGATCAACCGCTTCCTCTTGAAAATAAGTATTCTTCTCAATATATTGTAGGGCGGCTGCTTGAAGTGCTCGGCATCTTATGCGATATCCCGATGGAACGGCAATACCATTTTAAAGATTTTATTCGTCTGATTCTTGCACATTTCAGTCATTTTTACGAAGATCCAAACAAGATTCCCTATCCAAAGCAGTACGATGCGATGGAAATGAAAGGGGTGCAGGATTATGTCGTCTTTTTCCATGAAGCGCTCGTGTATTTTCATGGCAATCTGCCAGAGGGCTTTGATCAGATGAAGAAAAGCTTCGCACCCTGCTATTATGTAGCACAAGCGTGGCGTGTGATGGAAAACGCGCAAATTTTTCTCCAGCTCTGATTGTTGATTTTCGCACCATTTTCGATATAATAAATTCAATGCGATGAAAAGAAAAAGTACATGATGGAAGGTTGCAAAGAGAGGAACTGGATGGTGTAAAGTTTCGGACCGATTCATGGAATACACCTTGGAGCTTCGAAATGACGTATACCTGCGTTAAAGGTTTGAGTGCCTGTGCGAACAGGAAAAAAGGTGGTACCGCGTTTTAACGTCCTTTTATTAAGGACGTTTTTTTGTTGGAGGAGGATATGATGAAACTATTTGATGAATTGAAATGGAGAGGACTGATCGACAACGTGACGTCGCCGGAAGTTGAAGAAGAAATCAATAATGGGGGATTGACATTTTACATTGGTACCGATCCGACGGCAGACAGCTTGCATATTGGTCATTATTCATCTCTTTTGATGGCAAGACGACTTGAACAGCATGGACACCATCCGATCATGCTTGTCGGAGGAGCAACCGGATTTATCGGCGATCCGAAAGCGACCGGAGAACGCAATATGCTGACTCCCGAAGTCTTGCAGGCAAACTATGATGCGCTGCACAAACAAATTGATGCGTTGTGGGGCTTTGAGATGGTTAACAATCTGGATTGGACCAAAAATATTTCGGTGATCGATTTTTTGCGTGACTACGGAAAATATTTCAATGTCAATTACATGATTAACAAAGAAACTGTAAAAAAGCGTCTTGATTCGGGAATCAGCTATACGGAATTTTCATATATGATCCTTCAATCGCTGGATTTTCTTCATTTGTATCAAGATAAAAACTGCCGTATGCAGATTGGCGGACAAGATCAATGGGGAAATATTACTTCCGGGCTTGAATTGATTCGTAAAAAATGCGGAAATGATGTCAAATGCTATGGGTTGACTATGCCGTTGATTACAAAAGCAGATGGAACAAAATTCGGAAAGAGCGAAACAGGGACAGTATGGCTTGATCCGAAGAAAACATCTCCGTATGAACTATATCAGTTTTTGTTTAACACAGAAGATGATAAAGTCATTGAGTATTTGAAAAAACTTACTTTCCTTTCGGTGGAAGAAATCGAAAGACTGGAAACTTCTTTGAAGGAAGAACCACATAAGCGCGAAGCACAAAAAGCTTTGGCATGCGAAGTAGTTCGGGACCTTCATAAAGACGAAGGATTAAATGCAGCTTTATCGATCACGCAAGCTTTGTTCAGCGGAAAACTGGCTGACCTGGAAGAAAGTATGCGAGAAGATGCAATCATGAATATGGAAAAGATCGGCGCGCCTGAAGGCCTGACGCTGCTTGATCTGCTGATAAGCACGAAGATTGCTTCCAGCAAACGGGAAGCCCGAGAATGGATCAAGGGGAATTCGATTGCCTTGAACGGAGTAAAGGTGACAGACCCTGAACAAATCATCACGAAAAAAGATGCGTATATTCGTAACGATTTGATTATCCGCCGCGGCAAGAAAAGATATTACTGCATTGAACTTGGATAGTTTCGAAAACGGAAAGCTTTGCTTTCTGTTTTTTTTACGATCAATAGAATGATATACTTCTTTCAGAGGTGATTTTTATGTGGATCATTATTCTTCTAATCATCCTTATTGTGATCGGAGCTCTCTTATTTTTGATTGGTCATGTATTTTACAGCGTTTGCCTACATATGAAAAATGATAAACAATATCTCACAGGACCGATCATCATGGATCAAAGAACGAGAGAATATGAAAATATCTTTATTCAATACGATCCGAAAGATGTCTATTTGACGAATCGCCAAGGATTGAAACTGCATGGTATAAAAGTCGATCAAAAGTCGTCGAAATGGGTTGTGCTTATGCATGGGTATATGGGGCGTAACGGAGAGCTGGTTGATGTGGCTGACTTCTTTTTGGAAGAAGGCTACAATGTTCTTTCCTTATCTCAGCGTGCTCACAATAAAAGCGAGGGGGACGCCATAAGTATGGGGTATTACGAAAGCGATGATCTGGTGGATTGGATCAATGATTTGGTTAAGGACGATCCCGATTGCTCAATCGTTTTGTTTGGTGTTTCAATGGGGGCTGCCACAGTGATGATGAGCTTGGGAAAAAATTTGCCATCCAATGTGAAAACGTGTATTGAAGATTGCGGATATACGAGCGCATGGGATGAATTTTCTTATCAATTGAATCAAAATACTCATTTACCTCCATTTCCGATCATTCATATCGCAGACTTGATTACAAAAATGAGAGGCGGCTTTCGTTTTAAAGAAGCCAATCCTCTCAGAGCAGTTCAACATTCGAATATTCCGACTTTGTTCATTCATGGAACAAATGATTTATTTGTGCCAACATACATGGTGTATAAATTGTATCATTTCGCTAATTATCCCAAACAGCTTTTGCTGATCGAAGGCGGAGAACATGCCATTGCCCGGTATAAGGATCCTGAATTGTATTTTACGACGATCAGAAAATGGATCGCATCTTATTGCGCGTAAAGGCGCCCTTGAAATGTTTGGAGCTCGACCATTCGTTTATCAATATCATTGAGAACGATGGTCTTTTTTAATGTCCAGGAAGGGGCGATCAGTTCTTCTTTGATGGCATCTCCGGTCAGTCGTTCAATGATCATATCTTGCGGAAGGAGCTCCAATTGTCGAACAACAAGATCAACGTATTCCTCTTTATTCAATAAGGCAAACGGATGGATAAGATACTGCGTGGCTAATGCAGAGTTTTTCACAATATGAAGCATGTGAATCTTAATTGCATTTGGATGGGCTTTTGCTACCTGACGCACGCTTTCAAGCATCATTTCCTCATTTTCATAAGGCAATGAATTGATCAAATGCACACAAGTCTTAATTGAAGTGTTTTTTAAACGCTTTATCCAATCGAATACGATTTGTGTGGAATGCTGACGATTTAAAGAGGCTATTGTTTTTTCATGAACGCTTTGCAGCCCGAGCTCTATCCATACTTCTTTTTTTTGTGCTTGCTGATCCAAATACGCAACAATCTCCTCGCTTAAGCAATCCGCTCGTGTGGCAATGCATACGCCGGATACAGAATCGTCTTCGAAAAACGGATCATAGATCGATTTTAGGACCGGGAAAGGAGCATATGTGTTGGTATAAGATTGGAAATACGCGAATCCAAGACATCCGGGCCATTTTTGACGCATACGTTCCAATCCTGTTTCGTACTGAAACTTTAATGTATCGTGAAAGGAAAGAATACTGTCTCCCGAACCGTATGAGGAACAAAAGGAGCAGCCGCCCACTCCTTTGCTGCCATCACGATTGGGGCAAGTAAAGCCTGCATTCAACGGAACTTTCGCGACTTTTTGTCCGTACTTGTTTTGGAAATAATGATCTATGGTATAGTAACGCTTATTTGTGTGCGAATAAGGAAAGGGATTGTTCTTGATCTGGTTCATAGAGAGCGCCCGATCACATGAGCGATTGATTTTCCTTTCGCAATCAGATCTTTGAAACGGGCCGGCTTCAAGCTTTGAGATCCATCCGACCATGCGTTTTCCGGATCATCATGAACTTCGATGATCAATCCGTCCGCTCCTGCGGCAATGGCGGCAAGCGATAAGGATTCAATCAGTTTATAGTCGCCGGCTGCGTGAGAAGGATCGATAATGATCGGCAGATGTGTGCGTTCTTTGATGATTGGGATCACTGCAAGATCGAGTGTGTTTCTCGTATACGTTTCGAATGTACGGATACCACGTTCGCAGAATATGACGTTGAGGTTGCCTTCTGACATAATGTATTCGGCAGCCATGATCCATTCTTCGATCGTATTGCAAAGTCCTCGTTTCAATAAGACGGGTTTATTGGTTCGTCCTACTGCTTTTAAAAGATCGAAATTCTGCATATTTCGGGCACCGATTTGGATAATATCGACATTTTCGACGAATTCATCCAGTTTATCGATTGACATGAGCTCGGATACGATTGGCAATCCGGTTTCTTCTCTTGCTTTTACGAGATGTTTGATTCCTTCGCTCCCGAGTCCTTGGAATGCGTAAGGGGAAGTTCTCGGCTTATAAGCACCTCCGCGAAGCATATCGGCTCCGGCGTCTTTTACTTCTTTGGCGATTCGTACAATTTGATCTTTTCCTTCAACAGAGCATGGTCCGCCAATCAGGACGATTTTCTTTCCGCCGATCTTGATTCCGTTGACATCGACAATTGTATCTTCGGGGTGAAACATACGGTTGGCGAGCTTATAAGGCTGGGCCACACGCTGGACATTGGTCACGATCGGATTTGCCTGAATGTTTTTTTCATCGACCTTGCTTGTATCTCCGACAAGTCCGAAAACGTTATAGTTGGCTCCCTGAATCAATGTAACGGACAGATCCATGCTTTCAAAGCGTTTAATGAGTTTATCGACTTCGATTTGAGGCGCATCTTTTTTTAATGTAATAATCATAGTTTCTTCCTCCTTGATATGAATCTCAAAAGAAAAAAGCATTCCATGTTAGAAATGCTTTTTCTACATTACACAAAAATTCAAACGGAATCGTTTGAAGATTGGTAATGTTCAGTTGTTAAATCGAAAGACATAGGTTAGATTCATAAACCAAGTGTAGCGAAGTTTTCAAAAATTTTCAAGATATTTTTCATTTTCATTCACGATTTTTTTTGCAAGTCAAGAAACCGGTCAAAAATGGATGTAATTTTGTCTTTTTTAAATGAAAGCGCTTTAAGTTTTAACGTAACGTACATTTTGTGATAAAATAAAGCCATAAAAGATCGAACAAGATCTGATTTGATCTAGGAGGTATTGGATATGAAAATCAATATTGTTGGAAAAAACATTACAGTGACGGAGGCGATTGCCGATAAGATCAAAAAGAAGTTGAATGTCCTTAACAAGTACTTCATCATCGATGACGAAGATACAGCCAATGTTTTGATCCGAACTTATCCTACAAAACAAAAAATTGAAATTACCATTCCTACACGGTTCGCAATTTTACGATCGGAAGTAAGTGATGATGATCTTTATCGGGCGATTGATCGTTCGATTGACAAATTGGAAGATCAAATTCGACGTCAGAAGACACGGATTACGAAAAAAAGCAGTCATCCGCTTTCGGAAGCATTCATCGATCTTGAACTGTTCGATGAAGAAGAAGTGGGTGAGGACGAGATCGTTCGTACAAAGTCGCTTGTTCCTGAATTGATGTCCTTGGACGAAGCGATTACGAAGATGGAATTGCTCGGACATGATTTCTTCATTTATACGGATGATGAAACAAATAAGATTGCGGTTGTTTATCGTCGTCACGATAAAGGATATGGACTCATCGAAACCGAATAATACATATACAAAAGCCTAAAAAATAGGCTTTTTTTAATTTTTTGTGATTTAATGTTTTTAATTTTTAAGTTGTGTGGTATAGTCATAGAAGCAATGCGAAGATTGCGATTTCCAGTGAAGTAGATTACATAATCAATAAAAATGGTTCGTTGAAATGGATCATCGGTCCTTGCCTGGCGAGGAACGTGTTATAATTATTATGTACGATAAGGAGGTTTATCACATGGGATTTATCGATAAAGTTAAAGAATTCGTCGCTCCGATCGATGAAAGTGATGATGACAACTCTGTATATGAAACTCAACCAGTGCACAAAAAAGAAGTTGAAGTAGAACCTCAAAGCCAATACGAAAGACCGAAAACTCGTCAGGCGGCTTCATCAACATTGAATCCGAATACGAAAATGGTGTTGTTTGAACCAAGAAGTTTTGGGGAAGCAGAAGAAGTCGGATTGCGCTTGAAAGAAGGACGTGCGGTTGTTGTGAATTTGCACAAGTTGGACCGTGAATACGCACAAAGAACGATTGATTTTTTAACAGGTGTCGTATTTGCTCTTGATGGAAAGATTCAGAAAATCGGCCAAAATGTTATTTTATGCTCGCCACAGCAAATCGGGGTTTCAGGATCCATTTCTTTGGGCGATCCGGATGAAATCGATGAAGCGTAAAGGATCATAAGCAGAAAGACCAAAGCCGGTCCGTGACGGACGGCTTTTTTGCTTGGAGGTGTGTATGATTCGACAAGGACACGAATGGTTTATTGCACAAATAAATGATTGTATAGGACGATGCGAAAAACGACATCAGCAGGTTTTTACGTGTTTTTTGACTCTTGCGCAACAGGAAATTGTCAAAAAAATGGTAGGAAATCGATTGTTTCTGATATTTGACGGAGGGTATGACAATGCGGAACGGAAAATTGCGGTTTTATCGCAATACGAGCAAGAACCGGACGGATATGTTTGTGTGCTGCGTGCCGATTACGACAATCGATTCGGGAAAAAATTAAGTCATAAAGATTTGTTGGGTGTCTTGATGCATGCCGGTATTGAGCGGGATCAAATCGGGGATCTGATCGTTCAGGAAGATCGGTTGTATATTTTTTGCGTGCCGGCCATGAGCGATTATATTTGTGCCAATGTATCCATGATCGGTCGACACCCTGTGCAGTTTTATGAAGTGGATAGGGTAGAAGAAACTTTGCGCGTTGAAAGAGAACAATTCACGATCAATGTCACAGCGCTGCGTCTGGATGCGATCGTGGCGGCGTTAGCGCATTGTTCAAGAGCAAAGGCAAAAATGCTGCTGAAACAAGGAATGGTTAAAGTCAATGATGTTGTGCTTGATGAAAATATTCAATTGTGCAATAATGATTTTGTTTCAATTCGTAAAGTAGGCCGATTTCATCTGATCGAAGAAGTCAATAAGACACGAAAAGACCGGCTTGTGCTGCGTTTTGAAAAGTACATTTAATATAAGCGATAAAGAAAGACGCGTCTTCCATAGCGGACCATGAGCAGAGAGCACTTGATTTGGTGAAAGAGTGCGATGGAACTTGTGGAGGGTATCCCTTTCAAGCTGAACTTCTGAAAAAAGCAGTAAGTTGTTCCGGCCAGTCCGTTATCCTGTAAGTGTCCGAGCTTTTGCTCGGGAACCTTGGTGGTACCGCGTTTTTGGCGTCCTTGGATGAGGACGTCTTTTTTTTATTTTTTGAATTAGGAGGGAAAGACATGGATTACAAAGACACATTGCATATGCCGAAAACAGGCTTTGAAATGCGTGGAAATCTAACGAAAAAGGAACCGAAATATCAACAGCGCTGGAAAGAGGAACAGCTGTACGATAAGATGCTTGCGCGTCATGAGAATGCCAAGCCTTTCGTACTGCATGACGGACCTCCGTATGCCAATGGAGATATCCATTTGGGACATGCGCTCAATAAAATCCTGAAGGATGTCATTAATAAGTCGAAATATATGGAAGGTTATAAAGTACCGTATATTCCCGGCTGGGATACGCACGGCTTGCCAATCGAAACGGCAGTGACCAAACTCGGATTCGATCGAAAGAAGATGGGAATTGCCGAGTTCCGCAAAGTATGCTACGACTATGCAATGGAACAAGTCGAAAAACAAAAGGCCGGTTTTTTAGCTTTAGGGAGCATCGGCGATTACGAACATCCATACATCACGCTGACAAAGGATTTTGAAGCAGAACAAATCAAGATCTTCGGAAAAATGGCTATGGAGGGATTGATCTATAAAGGATTAAAACCGGTTTATTGGTCTCCTTCGAGCGAGTCGGCTCTTGCTGAAGCGGAAGTCGAATACAAAGATATCAAATCTCCGACAATTTTCGTAAAATTCAAAGTAAAAGACGGAAAAGGAATTTTGGATAATGATGTCAATTTCGTAATTTGGACGACAACGCCATGGACCATTCCGGGAAACAAAGCGATTGCGCTTCATCCGAATATGGAATATGCGCTAGTGGATACAGATCATGGAAAACTGATCGTTTTAAATGAATTGGTCGAAGATCTGATGCCGAAATTTGATGTTGAACGATACGAAGTTGTAAAGACATTCAAAGGAAAAGAATTGGAGCACATCACAACCGTCCATCCTTTATATCCCGAAAAGGAAAGCTTGGTCGTATTGGCAGATTACGTTACGGCAGATGCCGGAACAGGGTGTGTCCACACAGCGCCGGCATTTGGTGTAGATGATTTCAATACAGGCATGCGTTATGGTTTGGAAATGGATGTCAATGTCGATGAACAAGGAAAATTGATGGAAAGCACAGGAGAAGATCTTGAGGGGCTTTATGTAGAAGATGCCAACAAGGTCGTAACCAAAAAGTTAGATGATCTTGGTGCGCTGCTGAACTTAACGTTCATTACTCACTCTTATCCTCATGACTGGCGTACAAAAAAACCGATCATTTTCCGTGCCACGACACAATGGTTTGCTTCGATCGATAAGATCCGCGACGTATTGTTGGAACAGATTCACTCGATCTCTTGGGTTCCGGCTTGGGGAGAAGGCCGTATGCATAATATGATTGCTGATCGTGGGGATTGGTGTATTTCCCGCCAGCGTGCTTGGGGAGTTCCGATTCCGATTTTTTACGGTGAAGACGATACGCCGATCATGGATCAGCAAGTATTCAATCATGTTGCTGAATTGTTTGCACAGTACGGATCGAATATCTGGTTTGAAAAGGATGCGAAAGATCTGCTTCCTGAAGGATATACGAATGAGCATTCTCCAAACGGGGAATTCAAAAAAGAAACGGACACGATGGATGTATGGTTCGATTCCGGTTCTTCGCATACCGGAGCGATGATTGCGCGTGGTCTTGGCTATCCTGCAGATCTTTATTTTGAAGGTTCCGACCAGTATCGAGGATGGTTTAACTCTTCGCTCATTGTCGGGACGGCCGTTTATGGACAGACTCCTTATAAACAAGTGCTTTCGCATGGCTTTGTGATGGATGAAAAGGGCGTGAAAATGTCCAAATCACAATGGAATTCGGTGGCACCAAGTGAAATCACGAAAAAATTCGGGGCAGATATCCTTCGTTTGTGGGCCACAAGTGTCGATTATCAAGCGGATTGCTCCATGGGGCAAAACATTTTGAAACAAGTGGCAGAAAACTATCGAAAAGTACGTAATACATTCCGTTTCTTAATGGCAAACTTAGATAACAATACATTTACGAAAGAGGATCTTCTTCCGACGAATGAATTGTCTTTATTGAATCAATATGTGTTAGTGAAGCTTAATAAAATCGTTGACGAATGTATCAAAGCTTACGATGAATATCGATTTGCGGATGTTGTAAGCATGTTGACAAATTTCATGACGAATGAATTATCGGCTTACTATTTGGATTATACAAAAGATATTTTATACATTTTACGCGAAGATGATCCTGCTCGTCGTCAAGTACAAACGGTTCTTTATTTATGTCTGGATGTACTGATTCGTTTATGGGCTCCGATCCTTTGTCATACAGCAGAAGAAATCAATGATTTTATGCATTTTGACAAAGAATCGATCCATTTGAGTGAATTTGTCAAAGTTGATCTTGATGTGAATGGAGATGAACTTGTCGAAGAAATGAACAAATTGCTTGCGGTTCGCAAAGATGTATTGAAAGCTCTTGAAATTGCCCGTGCAGATGGCTTGATCAAAAAGTCGCTGGAGGCTTCTCTTAAACTGCATGTCAATGAAGAAACAAAGGATTTATTCGATCGTTTGATTTCGGATCCTGCTCAGTGGCTGATCGTGTCGCGTGTCGAATTCGTGAATGGTCCTTTACAAGCATATGAAGTATGCGAAGTAGAGGTTGAAAGAGCAAAAGGACATGTTTGCCCGCGTTGCTGGAATTACACGGAAAGCGATCATAAAGACGGTCTATGCGATCGCTGCGCGCAGATTTTAGAAGTTGAATAATAAATAAAGCAAGATTTTCGGATCTTGCTTTTCGTGCTAGAATGGAAAAAGAAAAGGGAGGAAATTGTGCATGAGTGGTTTTTTTGGTGTTGCTTCAAAAGAAAGTTGCGTATTGGATCTGTTTTTCGGGATTGATTATCACTCGCATTTAGGAACGAGAAGAGCGGGAATGGCAGTACTTGGGGATAAAGGATTTACTCGGGCAATCCACAATATTGAAAATTCACCGTTCCGGACGAAATTCGATAAAGATCTCGATTCGTTTGAAGGCAACTTGGGAATTGGTTGTATTTCAGATTATGAATCTCAGCCTTTACTGCTGCATTCTCATCTTGGGAGCTTTGCGATCTCGACCGTTGGACGCATCAACAATTTGGATGGATTAAAGGCTCATTGTTTTGAAAAAGGGATGACGCATTTTCAGGAGATGAGCATTGGGGGAATCAATCCGACCGAATTGATCGCAGCATTGATCAATCAAAAAAATTCGATCGTAGAAGGTTTAAAGTATGTACAGGATCTTGTGGACGGAAGCATGAGCATTTTGGTGTTGAACAAAGACGGAATTTATGCAATGCGGGATAAAGAAGGTCGCACACCGGTCATTGTTGCAGCAAAAGAAAACGGCTACTGTGTGACATTTGAGAGCAGTGCATTTCTGAATTTAGGATATACTCATTATAAAGATCTCGGTGCAGGAGAAATCGATCTGATTACACCGAATGAGGTGCAAGTTCTTCAAAAGCCATATGAGCAAAAGAAAGTTTGTTCTTTCTTATGGGTATATTATGGTTATCCGACATCGACCTATGAAGGGGTGAATGTCGAAGTTATGCGAAATCGTTGCGGAAAGATTCTAGCTGCTCGCGACGATGTGGAAGTAGATAGCGTAGCCGGTGTGCCGGATTCGGGAATCGCGCATGCGATCGGTTACTCCAATGTAAAGGGGATTCCGTTCAGCCGTCCGTTTATCAAATATACACCGACTTGGCCTCGTTCTTTCATGCCGACCAATCAAGTGCAAAGAAACATGATTGCAAAGATGAAGCTCATTCCGGTTGCCGACCTGATCAAAGACAAAAAGCTTCTTTTAATTGACGATTCGATTGTACGTGGAACTCAACTTGGGGAAACGACCCAGTTTTTGTATGAGAGCGGAGCAAAAGAAGTGCATGTCCGTCCGGCTTGCCCTCCAATCATGTTCGGATGCAAATATTTAAACTTTTCACGTTCGAACTCGGAAAGAGAATTAATTACACGAAGGGTTATCGAAGAACTGGAAGGAGAAAATGTTTCAAAAGAAACATTGCAGAAGTACGCTGATCCTGACAGCAAGGAATATGCGAATATGTGCGAAGAAATCAGGAAACGCCTGAATTTCACTTCTTTAAGATATCACCGGTTAGATGATATGATCGAATCGATTGGCTTGGATAAATGCGAATTATGTACTTATTGCTGGGATGGTACAGAATAAAGATCCGAAAGGGTCTTTTTTTGTTGCAAAGCCAGCCTTTCCATCTATTTATAGATTTTTCCGTTAAATTGCCATTTAACAGCCATAAAATGTACATCCTTTCTGTACATAGAATATCACTTATTCAAGAAAAAAAGCTATAAATATCCGACTTTTATCCGACACGTAAAAAAAAACCCTTTATATAAGGGCTAAATTCACTATGGTGCGGAGAACGGGACTCGAACCCACATGAGTTGCCTCACTAGCGCCTGAAGCTAGCGCGTCTACCAATTTCGCCATCTCCGCAAAATGCATAATTATTATATCTAAAATGAGGTCTAGTGTCAATATGACGATAAAATGAAAATTATTTCTTTTTAAGACAATCCGGAGGCAAACCTAAAGAAAGCGGGTATAATAAATTCGGAAAGATGAAAACTGTTTTGTGGGGAAACTGCCGGAATCCTAAAAAACCGGAAAATTTCCGGTTTTTCATTGAACAGCAACATATTCGTCGACATCGTCAGGCTCTTCTAAATAGGTTGAAAAGGATGTCGAATAGTCATCCACTTCGATATTCCAATAGGTTGTTGTGCCATGATTGACTACGATTAATTTCGCTTTTCCATCTTTTAAATAATCGGTAATGTCGATTGAGAGGTCGTGATCGTAAAGAACTACTTTTCCGTCCGCCTGCTTCTCGATCACTTTGGAAGAGTTTTCCAAGACATCCTCTGCCGATAAAGGAACTTCATTACCGAATTCATCGTAGGTCACGCCACCTCCACCCATGAACGGCTCTTCTTCGCCATCTTTGTAAAAGTCATAACCTATTCCATCTTTTTTGACGGCATTTACCTGAATCTTTTCTCCATGGAACCAGCCATTGATAATCGTTTTGATCCCGCCGATATCATTGGCGTAGCAAATTGTTCCTCCGCTAAGCACAAGTATTAAAGCGCACACCGTAAAAGCCATTGAAAATTTATTTTGTTTTTGCATCTTTCTTTCCTCCATCACGATAGGTTCTATGCACGTCAGTGAGGAGAACGTTTCTTTATATTTTTGTTTATTCGTCTTCATTCCAATCCTCCAATAATCTTTGTTTGAGTAAGATGCGGGCACGAGATAACCGCTTTTTCGCTGTCGGCTCTTTTAATCCGAGGATGGATGCAATTTCTTTGATTGAATAGTCCTCGTAATAATACAGTTGCAGGATCGAGCGTTCCTTTTTCGGAAGCCGAAGCACGGCCTCGAATAAATCCCGCTTTTTTGACGGCTCCGGATAATACAAATCGATCACTTCATCCAGGCTGACTTTGTTTCGCTTCCAAAATGATTTTCGAATATCTTTTGACTGATTGTAAACGGTGCGAAAAAGCCATAAACGAATATGTTGCTCGTTTTCGAATTCGACAGACGACTGATGATATCGAATGAATGTGTTTTGGACGCGTCTTGAGCGTCGGCTACGTTTTGCGTCACCGAAAATGCGGCCCCGAACAAATGGTCTTTGTAACATTCAATCAAACATTCCACAGGTATGCGCATAAGTTCCTCACTTTCTTTGAAAGATCTTTCACCTATACTACGATTCAGACAGCAAAAAGGTGACATGATTTCTTGAGTTTTGCAATAGAAGAAAAGATGATTTACAATGAATGCATGTCTATACAACTCATTGACCTTATATTGATCTTCTTTATGATCACGACTTTGATTACCGCTTGGAGAAAAGGGTTGCTGCGCCAGATCAGTGATCTGATCTGTTTGATCGGATCTGTCTTTTTGTGCCTTTATATCGTTCAAAACTATCCGGGACTCGATTCATACGCTTTGCTCGTTTTTATCGGAATACGCGTGCTGCTTGCTTTTCTGCAAGGAATGATCCTACCAAAAAAACATGGTGTATTTTCTTTGCTGGACCGCATAGGTGCTGTGTTTTTCGCACTTGTGCGGATCTATGTGATCTTTGCACTGTTTTTTTATATCGTGTCTTATTTGCCAATCGACGGAACTTGGTATAATTCCTCCGTCGTGTACCCATATTTTAAGGAGGTAGACGCCTATGTACGACAAAAAGCAGGCATTTAAAAAACAACTCGATCGCTCGATCGATTACGCAAACGTCCTTGAGCAGATTGCTGCTTATTGCGCTTTTTCCCGCTCAATTGATCTGATTAGAAAAGCCATGCCTTACACAAACATTCAAGAAGCGAAGGAACAGCTTCAATACGTACGGGAAGGCATGGAATATGTTCGACTAGGAAAAGAAGTTTCTATGGGAGGAGTGAACGACATTCAGCCATATATCGATGCGGCGACTCGTTCGATCACTCTTTTGCCGACTGAGCTCAATTCGATCGCACTTTTTTTGGCAGCAGTCAACAATGCTGCCAACGCGTTCGAAGAAGAAAGGGAGCCGCTTCTTTTCGAATACGTGTCGACTATGGATCCGTGTGTTAAATTGCGCAAAAAAATCGAATCAATGATCGACTTGAGCGGAAATATCAAAGAAAACGCAACAGCGATCTTAGCCGGAAAAATACAAGGACTTAGAAACGCAAGAGCTGATCTGACTGTCTTTGCCCGTAATTATGTAAAGAAAAATTCCAATAAATTAATGGATACGACAATCACGAGCTTTCAAGGCCGTCTTTGTGTTCTGGCAAAAACCCAGGACAAGAACAGTTTTGGCGGGATGATCCATGGCAGCAGTCAAAGCGGGATGGCAACGTATGTCGAACCGCGAGAATTTGTTTCCTACAATAATCGCATTCAAACGTTCGAACTGGAAATCGAAGAAGAAAAAAAACGAATTTGTCAGGAACTCACCAAACAAGTCGCCGTTCAGGCTTTGGTATTGGCAAGCAATCTCGAAACGTTGACAATGCTTGATTCCATCATGGCAAGGGCGAAATGGGCTCAGCGCTATGATGGCTGCATTCCGAAATTTCAGACTCGGGATCATTCCTTTCGTTTTGAATATGCAAGACATCCTCTGATTGATGAAAAAACGGTCGTGCCCAATACGTATTCATGTACAAAAGATCAATACTGCCTCATGGTTTCCGGTCCTAACATGGGTGGAAAGACCGTTACTTTGAAAACAATCGGATTGTTTGTTGTGTTGTCTCACGCAGGTTTTCCGGTTCTTGCTCATGATGCCATCCTTCCGTGGTATCGTTCGATGTGGTTTGATATCGGGGATGATCAATCGATCGAAAACAATTTATCAACTTTTTCATCGCATATGTCAAAGATTGCACGAATTTGTCAAGTGAGTGACGAACATACTTTCGTTTTGCTGGATGAGATCGGAAACGGAACCGATCCATTGGAAGGAGCAAGTCTTGCGACTGCTATCTTGACGTATTTGATCGAAAAACAATCGACCATAATTACTTCTACACACTATGATCAAGTCAAAGAATTCGGGAAATCAAATTCTCATACACTTGTATCCAGCGTAGAATTCGATATCGAAGCATTACGTCCGACTTATAAATATCTTCCGGGAATTTCGGGCGGATCGTATGCGTTTGCGATCGCATCCCAGCTTCATTTAAAAAAGGAAATTATCGAACAAGCCAGACAATATAAAGATGAGAATATGAAAGAGTCACAAAAGGCGCTCGAACAACTTGAAAAACTTCAAAAAGAAGTACTCAAAAAAGAAGAACGATTTGACACGCTCATCAAGCATGCGCATACGATTCAGAAAGAAGCGGAAGCTGAAAAACAAAAATGGCAAAATAAAAAAGACATGCTCGAGAAAGATTACGAACAGGAACTCGAACGTATGCTCGATGAAAAGCGCGAAGAAGCAAAAGCCATCTTATCGAAGATGAAGGAACATCCGCAAGTAAAGATTCATGAGCAGATTGAATCACTTCATGAGATCAATGCGCTCGCACCAAAGCCAAAAGAAGAAAAAGAAGCGAAAGAAAAGTTTCAAGTAGGGGATTATGTGCATATCGATTCGCTCAATTCTCATGGAGAAATCATCGAACTGCGTAAAAACCAGGCAACCATTCTCACCAACGGAATGAAGGTGAATGTCAAGACCAATGTACTGAAAAAGATGAAACGGCCAAATGTTCAAAAGGTCGCCTCAAAACCTCATCTTGAACGAATTACCAAACGTTTTCCACTCGAATTGAACTTGATCGGAATGCGAGTTGAAGAAGGGCTCAATGCATTGGATCGCTACTTGGATCAGGCCATTGTTCATAAAGCAATTAGTGTGCGGATCATTCACGGTATGGGAACCGGGAAACTTCGCAAAGCAGTCTGGGATGATCTAAGAAAGAGAAATACTGTAAAAAGCTTTGAATCGGCAGGACCGAACGAAGGTGGTCTTGGCGCGACGATCGTCACTTTCAAATAAATTAGAAAAGAGGAAACATGGCAGTTTCAAAACACTTGCAAGACAAATTATCGTTGCTGCCGGATCAGCCCGGCTGCTATATCATGAAAGATGAGAAAGGGAAGATTTTGTATGTCGGAAAAGCGAAGATTCTGAAAAATCGTGTTCGTTCCTATTTTACGGGGGTTCACAACAACAAGACTACAAAACTCGTATCACATATCCGGGATTTCGAATATATTGTGACCGGATCCGAAAAGGAAGCACTGCTGCTGGAAATCAACTTGATCAAGAAGCATCGCCCGCCTTTTAATATCATGTTCATGGACGATAAGATGTATCCGTATATCGAAGTGAGTGGCGAAAAAGATTTTATGGTTCGCATATCCCGCAAGCCGACGAATAAAAAATCACGTTATTTCGGCCCTTATCCGAGTTCCAGCTCAGCCTATGAAATGGTAAAATTGGTCAATCAGATCTTTCCTATTCGAAAATGCCGCACTTTAGGAAAGCAAGCATGTCTGTATTATCATATGCATCAATGCTTGGCTCCTTGCGTTCGGGAAACCGATCCCAAAGAAGTGGGAAGGATTCGTACTCAAGTCATTCGTTTCCTAAAAGGAGATATGGAAGAAGTGCTTCAAAAACTGCGAAAGAAAATGCAGACAGCTGCCGAAGAACTTCAGTTTGAACGCGCCAAGGAATTGCGTGATCAAATTGTGCATATTGAACATATCAAAGAAAAACAATCGATCGATTTTTCAGATCACATCTCTCGAGATGTGTTCGGCTATTATGAAGACAAAGGGTACATTAGCTTTTACGGATTTTTTATACGGGATGGAAAATTGCTCGAACGAACGCTTTCCATCACGCCGATCTACGAAGAAAAAGAAGAAGCATTTATTAGTTTTATTGTTCAATACTACACCAGCAACACGAAACCCAAAGAATTGCTTGTTCCCAAAGAAACGGATATCGAAGCGCTGGAAAACGCTTTGAACGTAAAAGTCAAAGCACCTGAGCGAGGAGAAAAGAAAAAACTGATCGATCTTGTCATCAAAAATGCCAAAGAAGCGCACGATCAGAAATTTCAGCTTATTTATAAAAAAGATAAAGAACTCGATATGGCTATGCAGCATTTATCCCGCATTATCGGCAAGCCGATCCATACGATCGAAAGTTTCGATAACTCGCACATTCAAGGCACGAACAATGTGTCGGGTCTTGTTGTTTTTGAAAATGGCAAGCCGAATAAATCTCAATATCGTCATTACAATTTGGACTCTTATCGATCCGATATCGATTCCATGAAAGAAGTTGTGTATCGCCGGTATTTTCGGCTGCTGAAAGAACAAAAGCCAATGCCCGATCTGCTTATTGTCGACGGAGGTGTAGCACAGATCAATGCTGCCAAAGAAATCCGCGATCAGCTCATGCTTTCTTTTCCGATTGCAGGCCTTGTCAAAGATGAAAAACACAACACAAGAGCTCTGATGCTTGAAAACGGAAAAGAAGTTTCTCTGTCCAAAGAAGATCCGCTCTTTTTCATGTTGACCAGGCTGCAAGATGAAGTGCACCGATTTGCGATCGAACATCATCGCAATCGCCGCAGCAAAGCAATGACAAAATCGATTCTTGACGAAGTCAACGGAATTGGGACTGTGCGAAAAAAAGAACTTCTGAAACAATTTCAATCCTTAAAAGGAATAAAGGAAGCTTCAATCGAACAGCTTGCTCAAGTTGTCCCGGAAGATGTCGCAAAGCGCCTTTACGAGCAATTGCACACCCAAGAAGGATAAAGTATAATTAAAACTATGAAACTCGATAAGAAAACTTTGAGCTTGCGAATTGTTTTGATCGCTTTATGCGCTTTTGTTGCGATCGTTTGCTTGAACAAAATGAATGAAAAATACGATCCATTGGCACGTTATCCATATGTGAATGATGAAAATCGGCAAGTGATTCTCGATCATCTTGATGAAAAAGAAATTGATTATATGATCACGCAGCAGATCAAGCCGGATCAATATTTGGAATTTATCAACGAACCGGAATTTTCGATTTACAATACTTTGTATTATTCAAAAGCGAAAAAGACTCAAGATGCATCCAATGAATACATTGTGAATTTTATTAATAAATATAAAGGAAATTTTACGTTAGAGTCGCTTAGTACTTATTTATCTCATTATTCTTATGCGGATCTGACCGCTTTTTACGAAAATGAGCAAGTTCTTCATCAAGATGTTCATCTTGTTCAGGATCCAAGCGATCCTACTCTTATTTTGAATGCTCATCTTTCGGTGTATCGTTATGTTCCGGCGGATCTTATTTCCATACAAGATGTATTTGTGAAAAAAGATATCTTGGCCGGTCTTGAAGCTATGCAGAAAGATTACGCTAAAATGATGGAAGACGAAGATGATCTTGCGATTGAAACAGGATATCTCAGCTATGAACAAGTTCTTGACCAGTACTTGAAGGCTAGCATTATATATGGACAATATGTCGATCAATACGTATTTTCCGGTGGAGAAGACGAACAGCAGCTTGGCTATACGGTGGTTTTAAAAGGCGGTATGAAATGGAACGAGCTGGTTGCGCAGCATAAAGCGTTTTTGGAAAATGACTATACAGCATTAGAAGAAGAATTGGATGAAAAGGAATTGGAGAAAATCAACTGGATCAGAAACAATGCATGGCGTTATGGCTTTATCGTTCGCTATCCGCAAGGGAAAGAAGAACAGACAGGTCATTATTATCAGCCGTATTTAGTGCGTTATGTCGGACGATCCAACGCCAAGAAAATGTTTGACGAAAACAAGGTGATGGAAGAAATGAAATTCGAGGAGGAACTCCAATAATGGATGAAAGAAAATACAAGCTAGTGGTGGTGTCGGATTCGCATGGAACCTCTCAACTAGTTAATAAGATCGAACAATGGAATAAGGATGCTGATTTATTTATACATTGCGGAGATCTTGAAGATGATCCGGCATTGTTTGATCATTGGATCTTCGCCAGAGGAAACAACGATTTCTTTCCGGCAGGAAATATGAAAGATCAGCAAATCATCAAGGTTGGAGAGCATCGATTGATGGTTGTGCATTCTCATCGTTGTTCCTATATGAACCGCGAAAATGAACTGGTTCGCATGGCCCAGCAAAACGAATGCGATATCGTATGTTTCGGACATACACATTGCTCAATGATCAAAAGGATCCATGGTGTGCTTTTGATTAATCCGGGATCAACTTGGTCGCCTAGAGATGGGAAAGAACCAAGCTATGCGATTTTGACCTTACAGGGAATGCAGGCCGAAGCGGAGCTTATCTTTGAAAAGGACTGGCCGAATGCGAAAAAAGAAGAACCGATCAAAAAGCATCGATTGTTCCGGTTTTGAGAGATCTTCGGGTCTCTTTTTTTAAAATTTTTGGAGGTAAAGATGAAACTTTTAACATGGAATGTCAATGGAATAAGAGCCATCAAAAAAAAGGGGTTTAACGAAGCAATTGAGGCAATGGATGCCGACATCGTATGTTTACAGGAAACAAAAGCCCAAGCGGATCAAATCGAAATGGAAAACGGTTATCCGTACGTGTATATGAACTGCGCCGAAAAAAAAGGGTACAGCGGGACGTTGATCATGGCCAAAGAGGAGCCGCTCAGCGTTCGGTACGGAATCGGAAAGGAAGAACATGATCATGAAGGGCGTGTACTGACTGTGGAATATGATCAATATTATGTGGTCGATGTTTATACGCCAAATGCAGGAGAAGGGCTAAAACGATTGGATTATCGTATGAAGTGGGATAAAGCGTTTGGTGCCTATATTGCCTCGCTTGACAAACCGGTCATGCTTTGCGGGGATTTTAATGTCGCAAACGAAAACATTGATGTATATGATCCGATGACTTTGGCAGGAAGTACTGGTTTTACAAATGAAGAACGAAAGGGCTTCAGAAAAAATTTGTTGAACCAATTAATCGACACTTATCGCTTGATGCATCCTAAAGAGGTGAAATACACATGGTGGTCTTATGTAGAACGTGGCCGCGAGGCAGGAAACGGATGGCGCATCGATTATTGGCTTGTATCACCCGCTTTAAAGGAAAAAGTAAAAGATGTAGAAATTTGTGACAAGATCATGGGCAGCGACCATTGTCCGGTACTGTTGGATATCGATCTATAATTTATTTTTATAGTTTTTTTGAAAAATTCAGTATTTCTGATATAATTTTTAATATAAAAGGAGATTTTTTATGATTGCTTTCGTAGAAGGGACGGTTCGGCACATTCGCATATCCTCGATTATCGTAGATGTCAACGGAATCGGGTATGAAGTGTTTGTGGCTGATCCATACAAATATCCAATAGGAAAATCGCTGTTTTTATACACTTATCATCAAATACGCGAGGATTCGCAAATTTTATTCGGCTTTGACAGCGAAGTGGATCATGAGATCTTCACAAAACTCTTGAATGTTAAAGGGATCGGTGCGAAAACAGCCATGACTATGCTCTCGAAAACAAGCGGAAAGGTTATGGCGCAGGCAATCGAAGAAGGAAATGTGAAATGGCTCAAAACATTGCCGGGAATCGGTGCGAAAAGCGCAAGTCAGATTGTTCTTGATCTTCAAGGAAAACTCGTAGCTTTAAAAGAAGAAGAAAAAGAGCAGACAGATCCGATTTGGACTCAGACAAGAGAAGCGCTCGAGGCTTTGGGATACAATCCAAAGACGATTCAGAGCGTGAAAAAAGAATTGCAGGAAAAGGAGTATGGAAGCGTCGATGCAATGCTTCGTCAGGCGCTGATGCTGCTGGCCCAAAGAAAGGAAGGATAATCAATGGAACAAAGGACGATGGATCCAAGGGAGCAAAACGGCGATCTGATCGAGATTACTCTGCGGCCGAGCTCTTTAGATGAATATATCGGACAGCAACAATTAAAAGAAAATTTGAAAGTATTCATTCATGCGGCGAAAGCGCGAAACGAAGCATTGGATCATGTGCTGCTTTACGGGCCTCCCGGTCTTGGAAAAACGACTCTGGCTTATATTCTAGCTCATGAAATGGGAGGAAATCTCAAAACAGCAAGCGGGCCATCTATTGAAAAGAGCGGGGATCTTGCAGCAATCTTATCTACTCTCGAACCGGGAGATGTGTTATTCATTGATGAGATTCACAGATTACCGAAACAAGTGGAAGAAGTTCTGTATCCCGCTATGGAAGATTATTGTCTGGATATTGTGGTAGGGAAAGACACGGGATCTGTCCATAACATTCGTTTGTCTTTGCCTCCATTTACGCTTGTGGGAGCAACAACAAGAGCGGGTGATCTCAGCGCTCCTTTGCGGGATCGATTCGGAATCGTCGATCAGCTTCAGTATTATAAATTAAGCGAACTGACGAAAATCGTTGCAAGGACATCAAGAGTTATGAATACGCAAATCGAGAAAGACGCGATGGTGGAAGTAGCAAGAAGATCCAGAGGGACTCCGCGTATTGCCAATCGGTTGTTCAGACGAGTGCGTGATTTTGCTCAAGTGTACAATGAAGGGGTAATTTCTTTGGAGGTGGCCAAAGATGCTTTGGATCGTCTGCGGGTCGATCATCTAGGTTTGGATGCAGTCGATCACAAGTATTTGCTGGGAATTATCGAACGATTCAAAGGAGGCCCTGTAGGATTGGAGGCTTTATCATCAAGCATTGGCGAAGAGCCGATGACAATTGAAGATATGTATGAGCCGTACCTTCTTCAAATCGGCTTTATCAATCGTACACCGAAAGGACGTATCGCAACACAAAAAGCTTATGAACATTTTCATATTCCGATGAAAGAGAAATGAGGCCGATCATGAGCTCTTGCTTAGCGGTCTTTTTTTCTGTTTCTTTTTTTCTGTTTGAGATATAATAGTAGGCATATGAAAAGTTTGACACCATTAGCAAAAATGATATTAGAAACGTTGGAACCGGATCCGACGAAACAACAGCAATGGCTTGATCGTCCTGATTTGTACGCTCCAAGCCAAGATCCGGAAATGGAATCTTTTAAAGAAATGATGGAGGACATGAAACGAAACGGCGATAAAGTTTTTGTTGCCGGAGATTACGACTGTGGTGCGACACGTTTCTGGACCGATAAAAATCCAGACACGATCATTTATTGATCGGAGAACTGTTTTGTCAAGGAATGGAATGAGAGAGTAACGTCTTGAAACATTCCCGATAAGACTCCGACTTGCGATGGATTTGGCAAAAGTCCGTGGTAAGAAGCTCGGTGAAGGCGGCATTGAAATATATGGCCGGTCGTCCGAAAAACGATCTATGATGAGAATGAGATTTTCTCTGACAAACTTGCGAATGTACGGAAACGTTGATATGAGGTCAAGTAAGAATCGCAGTTATGAAAGACCTTGGCGCGTGCACGGCGCGTCTAAAGTATCGGCGACCATAGCAAGCATCTAAGGGTCGTATGGATGGATAGACAAAACGGAACGTGGGAAGCCAGATACGCTGAGGATTTGCCTACGTTGAAGCGGTTGGACATAAGAGGTTATTCCTATAAATCCATTTGATCTGGTGAAAGCGATGTCATGGTACCGATGAGGCAAGACGAAAATCTTGAAGAGGGACGGACATCAGTCGATAAAAATCATACATAAGGGAAGTTCGCGTTTTTATGTGTCGGTTTTTATCGATGGAACGCCGTGTGCGGTGAAAGTCGCATGCACGGTGTGGAGCGGGGGAAAATCCGAAGATAACTTCAAAGGATTACCTATCGCTATATGGAATCATGGCCACATCCATCATGGTGGATGGATTAAGAAAATATGGACTCGAAGTCGGTTTTTATATTCCGGATCGTATTAAGGAAGGATACGGACTTCATCCGCATATCGTGCAGTTAGCACATGATAGAGGATACAAAGCAATTGTTACTGTAGATAACGGAGTCAAAGCCAAAGAAGCTTTGGAACTCGCAAGAACTCTTGGAATGATTACAATCGTTACGGATCATCACACGATTGAAGAAGAAGTGGAATGCGATATCCTGATTCATCCGAGTTTGCTTGAAGAACAGTTTTCCACTCTTTGCGGAGCCGGGATTGCCTATGAATGCATGCGCGTATTAGGCATGGATAGCAATTATCAACTTATGATGGCTTCAATTGCTTCGATTGCTGATGTGATGCCGGTTGTTTTACAAACAAGAAGGATCATTCAGCATGGTTTGAAGCTGCTTAACGAACAAAAGGAAATTCATATTTGCAAGTTTATTAAAGATCAGCACATTACCGAAACGACCGTGGCATTTCAAGTCGTTCCTAAGATCAACGCGATCGGGCGCTTGTCGAATATGGCAAATGCCAATAACGTGGTACGCTATATGCTTTCGACCGACCAAAACGAGATTCAGAAACTGAATGCCCAGATCGAGCAGATCAACGATCGAAGAAAAACAATATCCAATCAAATGAGCGAACAGGCTCTTCGGATGGTGGATGCCACTCAGCCAATCAATTTGATCATGGCACCGGGATTCCATGAAGGAATTATCGGACTGGTGGCCGGGCAATTGCTTGATCGTACCAACAAGCCGACGATTGTCGCTGCGAAAAACGTTGATGGGTATAAAATGAGCATGAGAGCTCCGAAAGGCTTTGATTGTATGGAATTCTTATCCGCTTTCCCGTCTTTTTCAGCGGTAGGAGGACATAAACAGGCGGCCGGTTTTTCGGTTGATCTTGCCGATTACGGTGCGTTTGAACGATTCGTGAACCAGCGGGGAAAATCCTACATATGGGAAGAAGAAGGAGAAAAAGCGGAAGTGGAAATCGATCCGAGCGAGATCAATGTCGCATCAATCGAGAGTTTGGACGTTTTAAGACCGTTTGGACCGCAGTTTGAAATGCCGACTTTTTTGCTGAAAGATCCGCAGATTAAAAACTTGTATGACTTCCAAAATGCAAAACATCGAAGGTATACCTTGCAAAACGGTGCCTGTTGTATGCGGTTCAATCAGCCATTCGAGGAAATCTCGAAAAGTGTCAATAAAATCAAAGATTTTGAGGGAGAATTGCAAATCAGCGAGTATAGAGGACGCAAACAGGCAAATTTTATGATTGAAAAAATTGTGTATCAATAAGATAATTGTGTTATTCCAAATAGAAAGAGGACCATAAATGAATATACAAAACTATATTGAAAGCATTCCTGATTTTCCAAAGAAAGGAATCATGTTTCGTGACATTACTCCGATTCTGGCTAATCCTGAAGCGATGCGTTATGTGACAAATCAAATTAGCGCATTTGCTAAAGAGGTAGATGCCAATTTGATCGTCGCTCCGGAAGCGCGTGGATTCTTTTTCGGAACCCCGGCTGCGATTGAAGCGAATGTCGGATTCGCCCCAGTACGTAAACCGGGAAAGCTTCCAAGGGAAACAATTTCTGCCACTTACGAGCTCGAATACGGTCAAGATGAGCTGCAAATGCATTTGGATGCTTTGCATGAAGGCGATCGAGTATTGATCGTGGATGATCTTCTGGCTACAGGAGGAACTGTAGAAGCCATCGTAAAATTAGTAGAATCCAGAAAAGCAAAAGTGGTCGGGATCGCATTTGTGATCGAACTCGACGATTTGAAAGGAAGGGAAAAGTTCGAAGGAATTCCTGTTCTTTCTTTGACTCATTACGAAGGAGAATAAAAACAGATAGGAGGGAGCAATCGATATGCCAGCAAAAAACGAAGTTACTTTTGAAGAATGTATGGCAAATGTTCAGACATATATCAAAAGGCCGGAAAATCTCGATTTGATCAAAAGAGCCTATGAATTTGCTCATGTGCATCATGCGGGACAGTTTAGGAAAAGCGGGGCACCATATGAGGTCCATGTGATTCAGGTCGCCAATACGCTTGCCGATCTGCATTGCGGGCCGAAAACGATTGCTGCCGGATTGCTTCACGATACGGTCGAGGATTGTGAGGGTGTGGATCACGATACGATTGTCGAAAATTTTGGGGAAGAAATTGCCATGCTTGTCGATGCGGTAACAAAGATCAAGGCAATTAAGTTCAAAGATGAGAAAGAATATTTGGCGAGCAATCACCGAAAACTTTTTATCGCGTTGGCAAAAGATGTACGGGTCATCTTGATTAAATTGGCTGATCGTCTGCACAATATGCGCACTCTCCAATATATGAGGCCCGAAAAACAAAAGAAGATTGCTTCCGAAACTCTTGCGGTCTATGCGCCGATTGCTCATCGCCTTGGAATTTCTCAAGTAAAGAACGAATTGGAAGATCTTTCTTTTAAATATTTGTTTCCGGAAAAATACGAGCAAATCAAAAGACTTGTGCGCCAAAGAGAAAGCGATCGCAACGAACAAGTGCAAAGTATGATCGGCGAAATCGAAGGGATTTTAAAAACGTATAAGATTCCGTATCGCATTTTCGGTCGTTCTAAGCATTTTTACAGCATATATAAAAAGATGAAAACCAAAAACAAGAGATTCGAAGAAATCCTTGATTTGTTGGCAATTCGGATCGTGACCGATTCCGAAGTTCACTGTTATGAAATTTTAGGTTATATTCATGCGAAATACCGTCCGATCCCCGGCCGTTTTAAAGATTATATTGCTATGCCGAAAGCAAATATGTATCAATCGCTTCATACCACGATTGTCGATCCGGAAAACGGGAACATCTTCGAGATCCAGATTCGTACCGAGCAAATGGATGCGGTTGCCGAACGTGGTGTTGCCGCCCATTGGATCTATAAGGAACGTCCGGGCGCATCGGTCGAAATCCAGCAAAAGGAAATCGAGGACAAGCTATCTTGGTTCCGGGATTTCTCCATGATGACGGATGAAGAAAGTGAAGATCCGCTCGAGTATATGAATGTTCTTCAAAAAGATATTTTTGAAGCCAATGTTTATTGTATGTCTCCTAGAGGGAAAATCATTGCATTGCCGCCGGGATCGACTCCGATCGATTTTGCGTATCGGATCCATACAGAAGTAGGTCATAAAACCGTGGGAGCAACCGTAAACGGCGCAATCGTTCCTTTGAATACAGAGCTCAAAACAGGAGATGTAGTCGATATTTTGACAAGCAACCACTCCAATGGTCCAAGCAAAGACTGGATCAAGATTGTCAAATCGGGTCATGCGCGCAATAAGATTCGTGCGTTTCTGCAAAAACAAGAGCATCAAAATCGAAAGGAACTGGTCAAAAAAGGAGAACACGATCTGGCCGAAGAATTCAAACGTCTTGAATTGGACGATTCGTTAAGAAGTCAGAAGCGTTTGGAAGGGATCTTGCAGACTCTTTCGTTCAAAACGGTTGAAGATTTATATATCGGAATCGCAAACCGGCGTGTTTCTTTGCAGTCGGTCGTAGATCGATTGGCGAAAAACCGCAACACTGCGCTCAGTGCAGCGGATATTGTGAAGATGATCAACAAAACCGTGCCAAAAACAAACAAGTCAAGCAACTGTGGCGTTGTTGTTCCGGGAATCGATACGATTGCGGTTTCTTTAGCGAATTGTTGTTCACCGATACCGGGAGATCCGATTCTTGGATACATTTCAAAAGGACAAGGTGTCAAAGTTCACAGAAAAGATTGTCCGAACATTATCCATGAAACCAAACGTCTTATTCCTGTGGCATGGGAAGAAAACGCCGAAAATGATAAGAGTTATGAAGTGAAACTTATCATTTATTCAGATGATCGAAATTATCTGCTGAGCGATATCGTGACGATGTTGCAGCAATCCAATGCGTATTTAAAGCAAGTGGATTCTTCAGTAGACGATAACCATCTAACGGCAACGACCAAACTTACGGTAGGAGTTAAAAACGCCGACCATCTGCAAGTGATTATTGCTAATTTAAAAAAGGTCCGTTCAGTCAATGAAATTGTGCGGACAATACAATAAAGAATAAAAGGAGCTTCTTTTGCTCCTCTTTTTTCATGGATACATATTGAGTTTTTTCTTGATCTCAATCCAAATAAACAAAATTCTCGAAATAATTTCCCGCAGGATATGTTTAAATTTTCTGTCAGGGTAGGTATAAGAACTATGCTCTTTAAAAAAGTCGCAGGCCATCGCATTGGCTCTTGGTGCATGCAGCGAAGATGTTATAATCAGTAAAGGCTGCTCACCGATAAGATCTTTTGTGTATTTGAGATTTTCATAGGTGTTTTTTGCTTGGGTTTCAGTCGTGATCGGGATAAAGAAATGATCAAGAATGTATTTTTCCATTTCTTTTGCTTCTATATATTTGTTTTTAACGTTTGATCCGCTAATGATCAATTGATCGAATAAGCCTTTTCGATAAGCTTCGATTGCTGTTTGACATCGTTTGATCTGCGAAGTGGATAGGCTTCCGTCGTCATGGCTTGGACAGCCTAATAAAAGAGCATAGCGATAATGCGGGGCTCTTGGATCGATTTTCGGAATGAATTGACGATAAAGCCAATAAAGAACGATGAAAACAAAAAAGAGGATCAAGAATGCTTTAACCAACATAAACACCCTCCTTTACAGGATCGTTTAGTACGCTTTCATAGAGCAGTTTGCTTTTAAGGTGCACTTTTTTTAAAAAAGGCGGCAGCTGGCTGAATTTTGTGAATACCGTTTGCTCCTTTTTGATTTCGTTTAAATAGGTTTGACCGATCGAATCGAATCCTAAAAGGATCGAACTGTTGAAATGATCGTTTTCTTTCATTTCTTGTTTTGTGATCTGCAACATCAAAAAAAGACATGTTCTTTGGATGCGAGCGCGTGTATATGTCTTGGAAACGGATGCCTCCAAGAACTGTTCCCAAGTACGGAATAATTTTGCGTTTTTAATCAGCCGATATTGAATTCCTTCGGTGACTAAATGATATTTTTCAAGGTCTTTCGGCTCGCTCATACAAAGAAACAATCGCAAGTAAGGGTAATATGAACTCCATTGCTGTTCCGATAAAAACGTATCATCTAAAAACTGTTCTTCTCCCGAAAAGTAATCTTTTCTTGTTTGAGTGGCACTTTTGAATGTTTGATCTCGTTGAATGCATATCGGGACGATATGATGTTCTTTTGCGTATTTAATGTATTGAATGCCCAGAATGTCATTCGGACAGATCTTGCGGGCAATATTTTTTTGCCAACTTGTTGTCTGATCTTTTTCAAGCTTTTCCAGTTCATATCCAAGCGTTTCCAACTGGGAAATGGAGTTGGTTTCCGAACCAAAGCAAATACAGTCCACATTCATATTCGCCAAGGTTTCAATCGCAAAGCGTGCGAAATGATCGGCGCTTTGGGCAGCGTATACACTTGGTAGTTCAATCACGATATTGGCTCCGTGTTCGATCGCAAGTTTTGTTTTTGTGTAGGGATCGATCAAAGAAGGTAAAGCACGCTGGGTAAAATAAGAAGAAAGAACAACAATGAGGATGTCACATCCGCTTAATTTTTTTGCTTGCTGCAAATGATAAATATGCCCTTTATGCATTGGGTTGTATTCTACGATAATTCCACAAGTTTTCATAATGTTATTTTAGCATTTTGTCCTCGTAAGTGTGGTAAAATAAAAAAAGAAATACGCATCGTAAGAATAAAAGAAGAATCATTGACATTTATTTGCGGATTCTTTATAATATCAGATGCGACATGAGGTGAAAATCGTGAAATTTACAAAAAAAGAATTCCTAATGGCCCCAATGGGGAAGATATGCGTCGATGAATGGATCGCAATCGAGGAAAACGATTTACTTCATCATACTCAAGTCAAGTCTATTCCAAAAATTCATGTTACAGGGGATCTGCAATATGACGGATCCACTCTAGTCTACTCCAATTTGGAATTGGAGGGCGTGATGATCGTTCTGGATTCTATTACGTTGGAGGATCTGGAAGTGGATTTTGACACGGAGTCGCATGAAACGTACTCATTTGTTCCGATCAAAGAAGAAGATCGTGGGGATGAAGAGATCATCGTTGTCAAGCATGACACGATTGATATCAACCCAAGCGTGTTCCAAGCGGTGTTATACGAAGCACCGATGAGCATTACCCGCCTGCCGAGAAACCAATATCCAAAAGGAAACGGCTGGCAAGTGATTTCGGATCAAGATCAACTAGATCGGGAAGAAAAAATCGATCCGCGATGGGAAAAACTGAGTGAATTCAAATTGGATGATGACTAGGAGGTGCAGACATGGCTGTTCAACAAAGAAGAAATTCAAAAACACGTAAAGCAAAACGTAGAACTCACTACAAATTGGTAAAACCTGAACTTACAAAATGCCCAAGCTGTGGTGAATACAAATTGGCACATAAAATGTGTTCTTGTGGAGAATACAACGGAAGACAAGTTGTTGAAAAATAAGGATGTACCGGGTACATTCTTTTTTTTGTATTTTTGGGGAATATCGGGGGATTATGGACATTCTATGTGTTCTGGAGTATAATAAACGTGCTTTACGGACTCAAAAAGACAAAGGAGGGTCATGATGAATACATTTATTGTCGTCTCTTTGTCTGGGATCGCAGGTATAGTTGTGGGAGTACTCATTATGTATGGGTATTCTCGTGCAGGTTTGAATAAAAATCAGCAAAAAGCAGAACAAATCTTGAAAGAGGCGGAAATCGAGGCGGATGCGAAAATAAAGCAAGCTGTTCTCGACGGAAAGACACAAGCGCATGAATTGCGTGTAGAAGCAGAAAAGGAAATCAAAGAGAGAAAACAAGAATCAATGCAATATGAAAATAAATTGCTGCGAAGAGAAGATAACTTGAATTTTCGAGATGAGGCCCTTTCACAAAAAGAGCGCCAAGTATCAGATAAACTGCAAAAAGTAACCGATAAGCTCTCATTCCTAGATGAAAAAGAGAAGAAACTGCAAGAACAGATCGATCAGCAAATCGTCGTGCTCGAAGGGGTGGCGAAGATGTCCAGCCAGGATGCGCAAAAAGAACTGTTCGCAAAAGTCGAAAAAAAGATGGAACATGAAACGGTCGCTTATATCAAAGATAAAGAAGAAGAAGCGAAAGCGACCGCAACCGAAAAAGCACAAAACATTATTGCGTTGGCCATTGAACGAATGGCTCAACAAGAAACGCAGGAACGCACGGTCTCGGTCGTAGCGATTCCGGGAGAAGAAATGAAGGGCCGGATTATCGGACGTGAAGGGCGGAATATCCGCTGCTTCGAGCAAGCGACTGGTGTAGAGCTTAATATTGATGATACGCCGGATCTGATTACGATCACATGCTTCAATCCGATACGTCGGGAAGTCGCTAGGCTTGCCTTGGAACATTTGATCCGCGATGGCCGAATTCAGCCGGGACGCATTGAAGAAGTCGTTAAAAAATACCAGACGGAAATCGATCAAGAAATTATGAAAGCGGGAGAAGAAGCGGTCTTTAAACTTGGAATCGGGCGTATCGACCGTGAAATTATCCGCTTGATCGGAACGCTGAAATATCGTTATTCCTATGGTCAGAATGCATTGCAGCACAGCATGGAAGTAGCCTATTTGGCCGGTGCGATGGCGGTAGAATTAGGTTTGAACCAACAAATCGCTAAACGTGCCGGATTGCTTCACGATATTGGAAAAGCTTTGAATATCGAGCAACAGGAAGGAAGTCATGTGGAACTTGGCTATAAGTTCTGTAAAAAACACGGTGAAAAAGATATCGTGTTGAATGCGATTCAATCGCATCATTACGATGTTGAACCGAAATATTTGACTTCACATCTTGTTATTGCGGCAGATACTATTTCGGCAGCCAGACCGGGAGCACGCAAAGAAAGCGCACAAGCGTATATCAACCGTTTGGAAAATCTTGAAAAGATCGCGACAAGTTTTGAAGGTGTCAGTCAGGCATATGCCATTCAAGCAGGTCGGGAAATTCGTATTCTTGTGAATCCGGAACGTGTAGATGATGTAACATGCGTGAAGATTGCTCGGGAAATTCGCGAAAAAATCGAAAGCGAACTGACATATCCTGGTCAGATCAAGGTCAACGTCATTCGCGAAGTGCGTGCACAGGAACTTGCAAAATAGAGGATGGAAATCCTCTTTTTTTATGTTTTTGTAAGCTGTTACATATCGTTTGAAGTAAGCTGGGACTTACCAAACCGCCTTGATTCCAAATATTTCACGAGTATAATGAAACCATAAGGAAATAAATAGAAAAATAATTAACAGGAGGAACAAATATGGCTGCAAAAGTAGATCAAGAAATGTGCATTGGATGTGGAGCATGCACAGGCGTGTGCCCAGTAGGTGCGATCACATTGAATGATGAAGGAAAAGCATTTGTAGATGCTGATGTATGCATTGACTGTGGAGCATGCACAGGCGTATGCCCAGTAGGTGCGATCACATTAGAATAATCACAAACAGACGTGCTATAATAAGACCAAGCAATCGCTTGGTTTTTTTTTGGAGGAATAATCATGAAAATAAAAGAACAATGGTCGCTTCCTAATTTAAAAGAAGCGGCACGAAGAACACGAAGCGCCGTCGAACGGGTAGATCATTATGCGATCCCGGCAAATACATTCGATTTGGGGGTTGGAAAGACGTATCATATTTCCACATACGGTTGTCAAGCCAATCAACGAGATTCCGAAACCATTGCCGGAATTTTAGAAACGATTGGTTTCAAGCCGGCAGAGGATCTCGAACATGTGGATGTCATCATCCTCAATACTTGTGCGATTCGTCAAAACGCCGAAGAAAAGGTATTAGGAGAGATCGGAAACTTTAAACGACTGTACCGCAGCAATAAAGATCTTGTGATCGGTGTTTGCGGATGCATGTCACAGGAAGATTCTTTCGTTAAGACAATTTTGGAAAAATATCCTCAAGTCCGACTTTTATTCGGAACTCACAATATTCAGGATTTGCCAAGTATGCTTTATGACGCGATGGTCAAACATGAAAAAGTCATCAAGATTTATTCCAAAGAAGGAGAAGTCTATGAAAATCTGCCGGTAAAACGGTTTGAACATCATAAAGCATGGGTCAACATCATGTACGGATGTGATAAATTTTGTACATATTGTATCGTCCCTTACACACGAGGAAAACAGCGCTCGCGGTATATGTCGGAAATATTGAAAGAAGTCCGTCAATTAAAAGAAGAAGGGTATAAAGAAATCACTCTACTAGGTCAAAATGTTAATGCGTACGGAAAAGATCTTGAGGAACCGATTGACTTTGCGACCCTTTTGGAAGAAGTAGCTAAGATTGGAATTCCGCGCATTCGGTTTATGACCAGCCATCCTTGGGATTTTACAAATGAAATGGTTGATGTGATCGCAAAATACGACAACATTATGCCGTTTATTCACCTTCCGGTGCAGTCCGGAGATGATGAGATCCTAAAGAGAATGGGACGAAGATACAGTGCCGAGTCCTATATGCGGCTGTATAAAAAGATCGTTGATACGATTCCGAATGTGGCGATTTCAACCGATATCATTGTCGGTTTTCCTAACGAAAGCGATGAAGCGTTCGAGAATACACTCGAATTAGTCCGTCAATGCCAGTTTGATAATGCGTTTACGTTCATTTATTCTCCGCGTCCCGGTACACCGGCCGCTAAGATGGAAGATGAGATTGATGAAGAAACGAAGCGTCAACGTTTGTATCGCTTAAACGAAGTATGGAATGGATACGCTTTGGAAAAAAACAAAGCGTATATCGGAAAAACCGTAAAAGTTTTAGTCGATGGATCAAGCAAACGCAAAGAGGATGTTTACTCCGGATATACGGAAACCAATAAGCTCGTAAATTTCAGCGGAACAAATATTGAGCCTGGAGATCTTGTCGATGTGTATATTACCGATGCAAAAACATTTTCCTTAGACGGGAAAGCTGTGTAATTGTGCTATAATGAATAAAATAATCGAGAACCAACAGGAGGTATTATGAGCGAAAATAAACCGGAACAAAAAAAAGAAAAGATCCGGATCTTTATGTTGGGAGGCTTGGACGAGGACGGAAAAAATATGATCTGTGTCGAAGTCGACCAAAAGATCTATATCATTGAAGCGGGAATCAAATTTCCCGATGCGAAAGAATCTTTAGGTATCGAATATATCATTCAAGATTTTACTTATTTGATTGAGCACAAAGAGAATATTGCGGGAATCATCATTACGCATGGACACGATGATGTTATGGGAGCATTGCCACATTTGCTGAAGCAAGTTAAAGCGGATATTTACACTTCGCCGCTCGCTGCCAAAGAGATCACGAAAATGTTGAAAAAAGAGAAGATCAGCGGAGTACGGATCCATGTGGTGAAACGTCATGACCAGAAACGGATTGCAAAAAGAAAAGTCATCTTCTTTCCGATCACTCACGCTTATCCGGGAGCTTTTGGGGTTGCGATTTCCACAAGCCAGGGTTATGTCGTATACTCTGGAGAATTTATTGAAAACTATAATGATCTTGACGACAATTATCGCGGAAACTTAACGATTGGAGCAAAACTTGGAAAAGAAGGCGTTCTTGTGCTTATGCAGGAAAGCAAGGGGGCCGAGCGAAGCGGTCACACATCTCCAAATCATCAAGTCACGAAAGCATTTGATCAAATTCTCGATCTGAATCATGATACCCGCATTTTTGTCAGTGTGTATACCCAGTCCGTATATCGCATTCAGGAAATTATCGACTGCTGCATTAAACATGACCGAAAGCTTATTTTGTATACGAAAGAGCTTCAGGAACGCATGAATGGTCTAAAACAAATCGGATATAAGATTCCGGAACATATACTGGCGAATGTCAACGAAATCGATAAAATCAAAGATGTGGTTGTGTTGATCAGCGGACAAGGCCGTCCACTCTTTACGTTAATGTCCAATATTGCCAATGATGAAGTCCCGAATATCAATATCCGTCCGGAAGATCTGATCGTTATCGCAACACCGATCATTCCCGGCGTTGAAAAAGTATTTAAAAACATGGAGAATGATATTTATAAGCGGGGAGGACGCCTTGTTCTTCTTGATAAAAATGTTTTGAGCATGCACCCGTCCAAAGAAGATCTCAAGATGATGCTCTTTTTGACAAGACCGAAATATTACATACCTGTCAAAGGGGAGTACCGTATGTTATGTGCAAATGCGGAAATTGCCGCTGAAATGGGCATAGCAAGCGATCACATCATTATCCTCGATAATGGACAAGTGGCGCAGTTTGAAGACGAGAAGCTTGTTTCTGTCAAAATGGAAATGCAGCTTCACGATACGATGATTGATGGAAAAGAAAACTGGGATATGGCTGGTGTTGTGTTGAAAGATCGCGAGATCCTTTCAACCGATGGAGTGATGATCCTTGCGATCGGAATCGATTCCAAAACGAAAAAAATCATTAATGGACCGGATGTTCAATCCCGAGGATTGATCTATTTAAAGGATTCTCAATACATTACCAATGATGTCGCGAAGATCATGGAAGAAACGATCAAAGATAACGTTAAAAACAAGACGTATGATAACTTGGAAACTCGTCAGGAAATTCGTGACAAGGTGGCAAAATACTTGTTCAAACAAACGGCGAAACGACCGATGGTCCTGCCGGTGATCTTGGAAATCAATCAATAAAAATAAAGGAGGGAATTATGGCAGCTGCTAAAAAACGAAAACAAACCCGTAAGAAAACAACTGCCCGGAAAACAGCCTCTAAAAAAGCACAAACGTACTGGCAGAAATCCCGGTTGTTCCGTTTGTGCTTTCTGCTTTGTATGATTTGCGCTTTTATGATTGCTCTTTTTAAACTAGGAGTGGTCGGCACTTTTATCTTCAATATAGTGGCTTATTTTTTCGGAATGCTCACCTATGTGGTGTTGATTTTAGGGATCGCATACGCGATTTGGGTGATTTACAGCAATGACAAGAAGAAAATTCCGCTTCGTTATTATGTCGGTGTGGTGTTCTTGGCTTTGGCAGTCTTGTTGTATCAAGGTTGTCGCGAATTTGCCGCGCATGATGCATGGTACGGAGCAAGCAAGATCCTGACCAATACGTGGCCGATACTCAGCAATAAAATTTCATTTTCTTCCGGATTGATCGGAAGTGTGATAGCGGGGATTTGCCGTAGTTTATTCGACTTGACAGGAGCCTATTTGATTGCGGCAATATTTGCGATTTTAGGTGCTGTAATGCTCAGCTATACCTGGTTTGTAGATCATCCTCAAAAAATTTCGCTTCCTAAGCTGAAACATGAAAAAGAACGGGATGAATATGATGATTTGTTTGAAGAATTGTACGAAGAAGAAAGAATTCCCGATTCCAAGGAAAGTTCGTTCCGAATCATCGATGCCAGCAGTATGTATGAAGAAGAGCCGAAAAAGAAAAAAAAGACAAAGAAAACCATGTTGGGATTAATGGCGGATGATGCGCCAAAAAAGGAATCGAAAAAACCGAAAGCCGAGGCGAAACCAACGCAAACGATTCAAGATGTTGTGATCCATGACAGTACGATCAAAGAGGTTCCGAAAAAAGTCAAAGAAAAAAAAGAAACCGATCCAGTGATTGTAGAACCGCGGCCTTCTTATAAGGAAATCGATTCTTCCTATAAGCTTCCTTTGCTAAATGTGCTTGATCCGATCCGTACAGTCGGAAAAGGCACAAACAATATGCAAGCAGCCAAGGTTCAAGGCCAAAAGCTAATTGAGATTCTTGATGAATTCAACGTAAAGGCAGATCTAAAAGAAATTCATATCGGACCTTCGGTGACTAAATTCGAGATTAAGCCAGAACTGGGAGTGCGTGTTTCACGTATTTCCGGCTTACAGGACGATATCAAAATGGCATTGGCAGCGACTGATATTCGAATTGAAGCACCGATTCCGGGGAAAAGCGCAGTAGGAATCGAAATTCCTAACATTGATAAGACGCCTGTACAGATGCGTGATCTTGTTCAAAATATACCAAGCTCTAAAGATAACCAAAAGCTGTTGTTTGTGCTGGGAAAAGATTTGATGGGCGATAATGTATATGGCGTATTGGATCGGATGCCCCATTTATTAATTGCGGGAGCAACGGGTTCGGGAAAATCGGTATGTGTAAACACGATCATTTGTTCTTTGCTGATGCGTACAAGGCCGGATGAGGTCAAATTGATCTTAATTGATCCGAAAAAGGTCGAATTTACTCCATACAATGATATTCCTCATTTATTGGCGCCGGTCATTACAGATGGCGATCTGGCGAATAAGGCGCTGAAAGTTGTTGTTCAAATGATGGATGCAAGATATGATTTATTCGGGACGACCGGTGTGCGGAATATTACGGCATACAACGAATATGTACTGGAGCATCCGGAAGAGAATTTAACGATTTTGCCAAAAATAGTAGTCATTATCGATGAGTTGGCAGACCTTATGCTTGTCGCAGCCAAAGAAGTCGAACAGTCTATCCAACGAATCACACAATTGGCTCGAGCTGCGGGAATTGTATTGATTGTGGCTACGCAAAGACCAAGTGTTGATGTTATTACCGGTGTCATCAAATCGAATATTCCGAGCCGAATCGCGTTTGCGGTTGCTTCTCTTGTCGACTCCCGGACTATTTTGGATCAGGCTGGTGCCGAACGATTGCTTGGCTATGGAGATATGCTGTATTTGCCAAATGGAGAAAATTCTCCGCGAAGGGTTCAAGGCGTGTTCATCAAGGATGATGAAGTCAATCGGATTGCTGCTTATGTCAAAGAACAGGCAAAACCGAAATACGATGATGCTTTCATTACTTTGAAAGATCTTCAATCACAAGGCGGAGAAGTTGCTTCCGAAAGTTCGGATCCGTTGTATACGGAAGTAAAGCATTTTGTGATTATGTCAAGGAAGGCTTCGACATCTTTGATCCAGCGTAAATTTTCCATTGGTTATTCCAGAGCTGCCCGATTGATGGATGTATTGGAAGAAAATGGGATTATTGGTCCTGCCAATGGCAGTAAACCACGAGAAGTACTGGTGCAAAATACTTTGGAACCCTCAGAGGATTCCATATAATGAAAAGAGAAAGGAAGGCTGAATAGTAAATGAATATTTTTTTGAAGATCGGTGATTCCGTACCGCGTGATGAATGTATTTCCGAGATTGTACAACTGGGTGATTTTGTATATATGTCTGCGCAAATTGGGCGAGGAAAAACATTTCAAGAACAATGCGTTACGGCATGTTATAGGGTCATTGATGTATTGGAAGACTTGGATCTGCGAATGGATCATTTGGTCAAATATACAGTTTATTTGACTGATATCACTTTAAGAGAGGAATTCTTATCTGTATTTAAAAACTTTGTGGAAGCCCCATATCCGGCAATGTCCATTATCGAAGTCAGTGGCTTGGAAAACAACGCGATGGTTGCGATCGAAGGCATGGGCGTGAATACATTGCGTCATGAAAAAACGATGCAGTCATCCAATTGCAGTGATTGCGATGAAAATGAAGCTACACACTAGCGATTTTTGATATTTTAGTTTTAAAAAGAAAGATATGTCTTAAAATGTGTTCGATAAATGTCGGATTCGTACAATCAATCGATGTATGATCATGAAAGCTGATCGTACATCGATTTTTTTTGTCAAGATACTGTACTTCATGAATGGCTTCGTAGTTGATCCAAAAATCTGTTTTGATTGGAATAAAAAAATGATATTGATTGACAAAAACAGGAATTTTCTTCTTTAAACCAATATGATATTTGAAAGAATCGATCCTTCCGGATAGCGAAGATCCGAAGTGAAGACACATTTCATTCAAAAAGGATGAGATCGACGAAAAGGAAAAAGAACGATTGGATCCATCCGAAAGATAGGCTTCAACAGAAGAGGAAGCATAGTTATATTTTATAAAATTTATCATAATACAAAGGATCTTACGGAAAATCGATGTCGCTCTTGTGCCAGTAAATAAAAAGCATAAAGAATAAAAGAAAGAACAGTTCAAATGAAAAATATTATGAAGCATTTAAAGGAATTATTGAAAACAAAAATATTTGACTTGAAACATTATTAATTACTATTTCAAATGCAATCAAAGAAGGATAAGGATGTGTTACAAAATGCCCCCTTATCGAAGAAAGTATCCAAAAGATCAAAATCTTCAAACGCTGGGTCACTTCGGAAGTCTTGCCGAGCTTGAGAAAGGCAGGTTCATATGATATCCAACAAACGAAATGGAATATACCTCAAACATTTAGCGAGGCTTTAAAACTGGCAAGCGAACTTCAGGAAAAGGTCGAATTGGAAGACGCACAGCTAATTGAGCAAAAATCACGAGTTGATAAAAACCCGTGGCGTTTAGTTGAAGCACCGATTGTTCGATTTAACAGCTTATCAAATCGATAAAATCAGAAAAAATATAAAAGACCGGGATACAGCAAGAAGGGAGTGTCGATATATGAATGGCGCTTAAAAATGAAGAACATGAAAATAGAGAAACAAACGCAAACATCTGCATCACGCCCGCATATTAAGACACACATATGATACTCAACCAGTGTGCCGGCCATCCAAAAAAAGGGTTTTGTACCATACATCGCCAGCAATGACGCCGGGAATCTATACGCAAATTAAAAAAGATCTCGTGAACGAGATCGCAGAGTGTTGACAAACTACCTATTTTGAAAAAATTAAATTTCAATAAAATAAAAGTGGGTAAAAAGGTCTAAAAAAAGAGTAATATTAGGTACTTAAATACCTCAAATTGCTCTTTTTTTATTCATTTGTGGGAGAAAAATAAAAAGCTGTGACAAAGCCGATTTGAAAAATCGACTTTGTCAACAGCCTGAGATCTCGTGAACGAGATCGATCGGATATATCATCAAGACTACGACAAAATATACCAACTTATACGGAAATAATAAGAATTACTCAGTATTACATCCAAGTGATTTTTCTTTCTTCTCCATTGCGTATCGCAACGATATTTTTCATATGGCGATAAATCACAAGAAGGGACATGAGCCAACAGGCGATAATGATCATGATATTTGCCGTATCGAAATACCAAAGCGCTGCGCTGATATAAAGAGTTCCGCACAGTATCCCGCAAATGCTGGCCAAAGAAACAAACTTGAATAAATACAATGTGATAAAGAACATGATAAAAGGTACAAGGAAAAAGGAAGCATCCTTGAACACGAAAATGCTCATGCCCACCAAAAATCCGAATACGGTACTGACCGCTTTACCTCCATGAAAATGAGCGAAGATCGGATAACAGTGTCCGATACAGCAAGCAAGCCCTGTCCAAGTGGCAGCAACCGGAGAAACAAGTCTTGCGACTCCCAAAGCAGCCACGACTTTTAAGACATCGCAGATGATCACGGCAATTCCGGCTTTTTTTCCTAAGACGCGTCCCGCGTTCGTGCCACCGAGATTTCCGGAACCGAATTTACGAATGTCTTTATGATAGAACACCTTGCCTATGATTAATGCAAATGGAATGGAACCTAGCAAATAACCAAGCAGGATACATAAGATCGTATATAAGATCGTCATTTAATTCACCTCCTGTCCATTTTAACATACTTTTTTGAGAAATTAAAAAACAATATTCCTAGCTAAAATACAGATAATTTGTTATAATTTTTTATAAAGTCAAAAATAATATTGTTTTTAGAATATTTATTTTGCGAAATCTATTATTTTTTTTATAATAGATTGGAATTCGTATTTTAAGTGGAAGGAGATCAAGATGCCACAAACACAGTACAATGAAGAAAGTATCGTGATTCTGGAAGGACTCGATGCCGTACGAAAAAGACCCGGAATGTATATCGGATCGACGGATCTAAAAGGGTTACACCATCTCGTATGGGAGATCGTGGACAATGCGATCGACGAGGCGCTCAATGGATTTGGAAACAAGATCACGATTATCCTCAATAAAGATGGCAGTGTCAGCGTAGAAGATGAAGGACGCGGAATGCCGGTAGGAAAACATAAATCAGGGATCTCTACGCTTGCTGTCATATTTACAGTGCTGCATGCCGGAGGAAAATTTACGAGCCAAGGCGGATATCGCAATGCAGGAGGGCTGCATGGAGTAGGAGCTAGTGTCGTTAATGCTTTATCTTCTTGGTGTACAGTCGAAGTGTGTGACGGGAAAAATATATGGATCATGGAATTTCGGGACGGAGGACGCGAAATCGGAGAATTGGTTTGCACAGGAACGACAAAGAAAACAGGAAGCAAAGTCACATTTATGCCGGATCCTAAAATTTTCAAACAAAATCGATTCTCGTTTTCTAAGATTTGCGAAAGAGCGCAAGAAGATGCGTTCCTGCTTAAAGGTTTGACGATGATCGTGAAAGATCTGCGAAATAAGGAAGCAAGAGAACACGTTTATTTTTACGAAGACGGATTGAAAGCTTTTATTGAAGAAGTAAATAAAGATCATACCCCAATGCATGATCCTGTATCTTTTTCAGGACAAAGCAACGGAATCAAGATTGAAGGGGCATTCCAGTATACCGATGACTATCAGGAAAATATTTTTTCTTTTACGAATATGGTACGTACTCGCGATGGCGGAAGCCATGAAACAGGTGCTAAGCTTGCATTTACGAAAGTTTTCAATGACTACGCACGGAAAAACGGCTTCCTGAAAGAAAAGGAAAAAGGGTATGAAGGCAGCGATGTTCGCGAAGGATTAACCTTAGTGCTCAATTTATCCGTACCTGAAGAACTGCTGCAATTTGAAGGACAGACGAAAGAAAAATTAGGAACGCCAGAAGCAAAGCCGGCTACCGAAGCAATCGTAAGCGAGAATCTACGCTACTTTTTAGAGGAAAATCGCGAATTGGCCAATACGCTTGTGCGCAAGATCGCCAGGGCATCCAGTGCCAGAAATGCGGCTCGAAAAGCACGTGAAGATGCCCGTAAAGGGAAAGGGCGCAATCGTAGCGAACGTGTTCTTTCCGGAAAGCTGGCCAGTGCACAATCAAAAGATGCAAGGCGCAAGGAACTGTATTTAGTCGAAGGAGATTCAGCCGGAGGTTCAGCCAAACAAGGGCGGGATTCTAAGTATCAGGCCATCTTGCCATTACGCGGAAAAGTGCTAAATACCGAAAAAGCAAAATTGGAAGCCATTGAAAAGAACGAGGAGCTCAATACAATTATTTATGCACTTGGTGCCGGAGTTGGTGCCGGTTTCGTGGCCGAAGATTCCAATTATTATAAAGTAATTATTATGACAGATGCGGATGATGACGGTGCTCACATTCAAAATTTGCTGCTGACGTTCTTTTATCGATTCATGCGTCCGTTGATCGAACACGGGATGTTGTATATTGCATTGCCTCCGCTTTACCGAATTTCGAAAGGCGGTAAAGAAGAATATTTATATACCGATGAAGAGCTTGAAGAAAGCAAGAAAAAATTCAAATCCGGATATACGATCACAAGATACAAAGGACTCGGTGAAATGAATGCCAGCCAGTTGTGGGAAACGACAATGGATCCGAAAACGCGTACGCTTGTTTGTGTGACGATCGATAATGCACGTATGGCCGAAAAACGAGTAAGTGACTTTATGGGAGATCGTGCTGATCTAAGACGAATGTGGATTGAAGAAAATGTAGTCTTTACCTTGGAAGATGAATACGGAAAGGAAGTGAGCATGTAATGGCCAAGAAGAAAAAAGCAGAAATCGAAGAAACGGGCGCAGTCCGTACCCTTCCTTTGGAAGATATCATGGCTGAACGGTTTGCAAGATATTCCAAATATATCATTCAAGAAAGAGCGCTTCCGGATGCAAGAGACGGACTCAAACCGGTACAGCGACGTATTTTGTATGCGATGTATGAAGCGAAAAACACATTTGATCATCCTTATCATAAGTCGGCCAAAACAGTCGGAAATGTCATCGGTAATTACCATCCGCATGGCGACAGTTCCGTATATGATGCGATGGTACGTATGTCTCAAGACTGGAAGATCACAACACCGCTTGTGGATATGCAAGGAAATAACGGATCGATCGATGACGATCCGGCAGCAGCCATGCGATATACTGAATCGCGGCTTGCTAAGATCGCGAATTATTTGTTGATGGATATTGATCGGAAAACGGTCGAATGGACGCCAAACTTTTCCGACGATAAAATGGAACCTACAGTGCTCCCGGCCCGATTCCCGAATTTGCTCATTAACGGAATTTCAGGTATTGCAGCCGGGTATGCGACCAATATTCCTCCTCATAATTTAAATGAGGTAGTTTCGGCATGTATTTATCGTTTGCAGCATCCGAATTGTTCACTCGATGAATTGATGACGATCGTAAAAGGTCCCGATTTTCCGACAGGAGCGATCGTTATGGGCAAAGAAGGAATTCGTCAAGCATTTGAATCGGGACGCGGAAAAGTCATTGTGCGTTCAAAAGCGCAAATCGAATCACTTCGTACGATCGATCAAATCGTGATTACGGAGATTCCGTATGAAGTAATTAAATCGAATTTGGTCAAAAAAATCGATGAGATCCGTTTGAATAAAAAAGTGGACGGAATTTTGGATGTAAGAGATGAGAGCGATCGCAATGGTTTGAAGATCGTCGTTGATCTTAAAAAAGGAGCGCCCGCCCAAACGATCCTGAATTATTTATATAAAAATACGGAACTGCAAATTTCCTATAATTATAATGTGATCGCGATCGTGAATAAAACTCCGACTCAATTGGGACTGATCCAAGCAATTGATGCCTTTTTGGCACACAGGGAAGACGTGGTGCTACGTCGCAGTCAATATGATTTAAGCGTTAAACAAGAGCGGGCACATATCATTGATGGATTGATGAAGGCTGTATCGATTATGGATGAAATTATTCAGATCATTCGAGCCAGTAAAGATAAAAAGGATTCCAAATTGAATTTGATCAAACGGTTTGAGTTTACGGAAGTGCAGGCCGAAGCAATCGTGACCATGCGTTTATATCGTTTATCCAATACAGATATTAAGGAGCTTCAAAAAGAAGATCGTTTGCTGAAGCGGGAAATCAAACAGCTGAAAGCGATTATCGAGAATGAAAAAGTGCGTACCGCGAAGCTGATCGAAGAACTGGAAGAAGTCAATTCCGAATTTGTGGTCAATCGCCGTTCGATGATCGAAGAAGAAGTCGAAGAAATCGTAATCGACGAAACAGCAATGATCGCAAGCGAACAGGTCATGGTCTGTATTAGTGAAGCCGGCTACATCAAGCGTGTGTCGATGCGTTCGTACAATGCAAGTTCGGAAATCTTTGCGGGCCGGAAAGACGGAGATTTCATGATTGCTTCCGGAGAAATCAATACAAAAGACAAAGTGCTTTTCTTTACGAATCGGGGAAAATACGGATACATTCCCGTGCATTTGATCGAAGAAGCCAAATGGAAAGATTTGGGAGTACACATTTCGAATTATATCCGTCTTGACGACAATGAACGGATCGTTGCTGCATATGGCGTTCATAAATTTACGCCGACCATTCAAATCGTGATGCTCAGCAAAATGGGAATGATCAAACGTACCCCGCTTTCGCAGTTCGAGGTTTCGCGAGCAAATAAAACAATGGTATGTATGAAACTTGGAGAGCTCGATGAACTGATTGAGGTATGTCTTTCCGCAAGCGAAAAAGATGATGTATATTTGGCAAGTTTTGATGGACTCGGACTTCAATACAATGTAGAGCAAGTGCCGGAAAGCGGTTTGAAAACAAAAGGTGTAAAAGCTATGAATTTAGCGGCTCGAGATCACATGGCATCTATGCTGGTCAATGAGGATGTGCAGCAGATCGTTGTTGTGCTGCAGGAAGGAATGATGAAGCGAATGCACGCCTACGAAATCGTGTCCGCAAATCGCCCCGCAAAAGGAAATCGTATGTATAAGCTTGTAAGATCGCATCCGAAAAAGGTAGATCGACTGCTGAATGCCAATCGAAACTATACATTTGTCAGTGAGGATAAAGTCGAGCTGAAACCGACCGATCTTTCGCTCATGGCAGCAACCGCAACGTACTCAACGCCTTTTGGGAAAATAGAGCATTGTGAATGGGTCAATGATCTCGTGATGATTTCCGAAGGAAAGTGGAAGCCGAAAAAGGAAGAATTCAAGCAAGGCGGCTTATTTGACAATGCATAAAAAAAAGTGGGCGAATATTGCGTGCTTGATTACCGCAATGGTTTGGGGCGGAGGCTTTATCGCGACAGCATCGGCATTGGACACATTTGAACCCGGGACGATCTTGGCGCTACGATTCAGCGGTTCGGCTTTCTTGTTTTTGATGCTTGTTCTGATCAGGAAACCGAAAATATCCAAAGAAGGAATCAAGGCAAGTGTACTCAGCGGCATCTTCTTATATTTAGCGTTTCTGCTCCAAACCATTGGCTTGAAATATACAAGCACGGGGATGAATGCCTTTTTGACTGCTGTCAATGTTGTGGTCGTACCGTATTTATCGTGGATCGTATTTCGTAAAAAACCGTTGGATCGCCAGTTTCTTGCCAGTGGACTTTGCCTGTTCGGAATCGGATGCTTATCTCTTTCTTCCGGGTCTTTTTCCTTTAATATCGGAGATCTGCTCAGTTTAGGATGTGCTTTTTTGTTTGCAGGACAAATTATGGCAACCGAAAAAGCAGCAGCAGTCTTAGATCCGTTTTTGATCAATGCAATCCAGATGGGTGTTGCGGCCGTTTTGTCTTTGCCGTATGCACTGTTCATTGAGTCATGGCCTGTTTCGATTTCAACAGGAGCATGGATGAGTATCGGGTACAGTATTTGTATTGCCACGACTTTAGCATACATGCTTCAGACATGGGCGCAAAAATATACTGATGCTTCAAGTGCAAGCGTATTGTTATGTACGGAATCTTTGTTTGCGAATTTATTCGGTTTTTTGATCTTTCATGAGCAAAAAACTTGGATCATGCTGTTTGGCGGAGCGATGATTTTTCTATCGGTATTGATTGTAGAAGGCGTGTTTGAAAAAAAAGAAAAAACAAATATTGATTGGATATAATTATATCTTTCCTGTACTCTTTGGGATAGTATGTGATTTTAATCTTACAGCTTGTCAAAAACAGGGGAATGGGGTAAAATCTCTAATAAAGAAATGGGGTAACAAAATGAATTTCTGGGCTTCCGTAGGGTTTACTTTAGTTGGAGCACTGATTGGCGGTGTCGTAACTTTTTATTTTACACGCAAACGTTTTGAAAAAGAATTAAAAGAAAATCCGCCGATCAACGAGAAAATGATTCGGGCGATGTTTTTGCAGATGGGGCGCAAGCCAAGCGAAGCACAAATTCGCCAAATCATGAAATCGGTCAATTCCAACCGATAAATCGATTCATAATCAAAAGTGCGTAAGCACTTTTTCTTTTAGGAGGACTGCAAATGTACAACGATTTGTTTTCTGTAGGACCGTTTACGGTTCATACTTATGGATTGTTTGTAGCGCTTGGTATTATCTTTGCATATATCGTAACTGAAAAACGAGGGAAGAAGATGGGAATCGACATATCGCACCTCGATTCTTTGGCACTTTGTTTTGTTATTAGCGGATTTGTCGGATCGAAATGCCTTTATTTGCTGACGCGAATCAAAGACATTGTTCAAGATCCCGGGATTATCGGAAGTCTTGCAGATGGCTGGGTCGTCTGGGGAGGGATTATCGGCGGTTTGATTGGCGGATATATCTATTGTCATAAACACAATATGAATTTCTGGCAACAAGTCGATCTCATTATTCCTTCGGTAGCTCTTGCGCAAGGATTCGGACGTATTGGATGCTTCTTTGCGGGCTGTTGCTATGGCATTGAAACGACAAGCCTATTTGGAATCGTTTTTCCGGAAGGATCTCTGGCTCCGGCCGGGGTTCGTTTGGTTCCGACTCAGCTGATGTGTTCTGTGTTTGATTTCGCTTTATTTTTCTTTCTGATCTGGCTTGTTAAAAAGAAGAAAGATCTTTTTGAAGGAGAAGTGGCTATATGGTATTTGATGCTGTACTGTATCGGACGTTTTGTGATCGAGTTTTATCGTGGCGATCTTATTCGCGGAGGATTTGACGGATTTTCGACATCTCAGATCATTTCCTTGATCATGTTCTTATTCAGTATCGGCTTGCTTATCTATTTATAAAAGTTCCAAAAAAAGTAAGTTTTGGAACTTTTTTTCTTAGTTCATGTTAAAATGAAACAAACAAAAGGGGATAAAAAAGTATGGATCAATTTGGGATGGCTTGTCAGTTGTTGTTGCGCGTATTTTCTATTATTGTTTGGATCGTATGTTTGGTATTTTTATGTAAACACGCTTTGACCCAAGCGATTGTAATCGAGCCGATTATGGCAGTTTTAGGAGGAATCTTCTCGTATTTATACGCGTATTATCAAAGAAAGCGTACGAAAACTGTATGTTCGAGGGCGCAATTGATCAATCAGCGGCTTTCGGGACCGGCAGATCCGCTTTTGATTGCTGTTTTACTCTTGCTGATTAAAAATAATTTAACCATTTCTCTTTCATGGGGGATAGCCATTGTTTCTGTTTTAGGCTTTTTATGGATCCCATTTGGAAAAGATAAAACAATCATACACCTTCTTGATGATCCGAAACCTACTGACCTTTCCGGGTGGCTTTTTTTGACGGTGCAGGTTGCCACGACCTTATATCTGCTTGAATTTGGATCGCTTCTTTTCATATGGGGATGGATTGTAATTTCGACTTGTTTATTCGGGAAGATCGATCATCATTTATTTTTGTGGACATGTATGATCGAGCTGTTTGTGACAAGTGTTCTATTCAACGGATTTTGGCTTTTCGGAATCGTCATAGGCATTTTTATAATGAGCATAGGCACTTTGATTTGCGGACTTTTCATGAACCTTTTATGGAAAAGAAAACAATTTTTTGATATACAGGCGGGATGATTCCTGCTTATTTTTTTAGAAAGGAACGACTTTATGTATATATTGATCGTAGAAGATGAAAAAAATTTGGCACAGGCGATCGCCGAAGTATTTATCAATCAAAAGGATTTGATCGAAATTGCCGCAACAGGGAAAGAAGCCTTACATTATTTGGAAACCTATACTTTTGACCTTGTTATTCTTGATTGGATGCTTCCTCAATGTTCGGGAATCGAAGTGCTGCAGACTATGCGCGAAAGAGGAATCGATACACCGGTGCTCATGCTTTCCGCAAAAGGAGAAATAGAAGATAAAGTGATCGGTCTTGAAAGCGGCGCCGATGATTATATGAGTAAGCCGTTTTCCACAAGAGAGCTGCTTGCGCGTGTCAAAGCACTGACAAGACGCAAAGGCGAAGTCATCCTCAACGAACTTCAATTCGAAGATCTCACTCTTTATTTAAATACTCAGGATTTGAGCGTAAAAGGGAAATCGATCCATTTAGGTCATAAAGAATTCAAGATTATTCAAAGGATGATGAAGGAACCGGATCGTACTTTTGCCAAAGAAGATCTGATCACTTGGATTTGGGGAAGCGACAGCGAAGCTATAGATAATAATGTTGAAGTATATATTTCTTTCTTGAGGAAAAAAATGAATTATCTCGGATCGAAAGTAAAGATTAAAACAATCCGAAAACTTGGATACCGATTGGAGACCGGACAATGATCAAACGCCTTCAAAAACAATTTATCCTCATGACTATGTTTTTTCTCGGAATCGTTGTAGGAGCCATCTTAATCTTGCAGTGCGTTCAAACTTACGAGCGCAACAAAGAAGAAATCGAATATTGCATGGACTGGTGCCTTGAGCTGACAACGCAAGAAAAGAAAGCACCGACTTTACCCTCTTATACACTCATTTTTGACAATGTGACGGATTCATATATGCTTTTAGGGGATCGGCGATATCAAGGGTATGATGTCGAATCGATACGTAGTGAAATGGATTTTCTGACCTATGATGAGATGGTTGAAAAAGAAGGAGTATACTACGAAAAAAAAGCAACAGTTCAAGGGTATATCGGCGGAGTTGTTGATGCAAGTGTGCTCATCAAACAATTTAAGCTGCTGGTCACTCGAAGTGTGCTCATCTTTGCGGGCAGCATGGCCGTCTTTTTCCTTGCCGTCTATTCAATGAGCAAATGGATCGTTGCACCGGTCCAGGAAACATGGGATGCACATAAGCGCTTTATCGCAGATGCTTCTCATGAATTGAAAACTCCTTTGACGATTATTTTGGCAGACAGCGAACTGCTTTTAGACAAATATCCGAATAATCCTTGGCTTGCTTCTCTTTATGAAGAAGCATCTCGTATGAAACAGCTGATCTATTCTTTGCTTGAGCTGGCAAGATATGATGCCCTGCCGACAAGTCTCAAGGAACGTTTCGATCTTTCGTCAATGTGCGAAAAGATCAGTTTGGGGCTCGAAGAGTATGCTTATGAAAAGAAAGTGCTGATCGAAGAGAGTTTTGAACCGAATATCCTGATTGATGCAGAAAAGGAAAATACGCACCGTTTGATTTCTTTGCTGTTTGACAACGCAATCAAATATGCGCCTGAAGAAAGTTCAATTCGTGTATGTCTAGTCAATAAGGAGCATCATTTTTTGTTTACGATCGAAAACAGAGGGCATTTATCTTCCGAGCAAATGAAACACATTTTCGATCGGTTTTACAAGACGGATGAATCAAGAAAAAAAGACGGAAGTTATGGTCTTGGCTTGGCAATCGCAAAAGAAATTGCTCAACGTAATCGAATGAGCCTTCAAGTTGATTCGAAAAACGAAAAGGTGGTCTTTTCAATCTATGGGAAATCTTTCAATACTGTAAAATAAGAATTGGAAAATTATGGTATCTTAACAAAGAAGGAGGAGCAATGAAAAAAATCATAAAAAGTATATTTATTCTTATTTTGCTTGCAGTTCTTTCAGTTGGAGCCTTTGTCGGGTATCGAGGATTTAAACAATACGAGCAATTGACCGGTCAGATGTCCGTTGAGCAAATGGTGGTTCAGATCGAATCGTCTGCCGACTTCGTTCCTTACGATCAATTACCGCCTATGCTTCTCGAGGCGACAGTTTGTGTTGAAGATCGACGGTTTTACGAACATGGAGGTGTCGATTATATCGGGATTGCCAGAGCAATCATGTCCCATGTATTTCCCGAAAATTTTTTGCAAAGCGGAGGATCTACGATTACTCAGCAAACCGTAAAAAATATGTATGGACTGTTTTCTGCCAGTGTGACAAGGAAGGTATCCGAAATATTTCTTGCCAAAGATCTTGAAAATACGTGTTCCAAACAGGAAATACTTGCTCTCTATGTAAATATCATCAATTACGGAGATGGATATACGGGCATAAAAGAAGCGGCAAACGGTTATTTTTGGAAAGAGCCGAATCAATTGACGGAAGCCCAATGCACTTTGCTTGCCGGTATTCCTCAATCTCCGGGCAATTATCAGCTAAGTGATCATTACGAGGCAGCCAAACGCAGGCAGCAGATCGTATTGAGCTCTATGATTGAAAACGGATATATCGATCAGCAAAAAGCAACAGAATTGTACGATACCCCGGTATTTTAGAAAGAAGGAATGAGTATGCATATTAATCAAGATGCGTGGGTTGCGCAAGATGCGACTATTCGCGGAAATGTGGATATTGAAAAAAATGCGAGCGTTTGGTTTCAAACCGTGATCCGAAGCGAACATGCCAAGGTGACAATCAAGGAAAATTCAAACATTCAAGATCGGTGCGTAATTCATACGGATGAAAATTACGATACTTTAATCGAAAAAGGATGCACGATTGGTCACGGAGCGATCCTGCATGGATGTCATGTAGGTGAAAATTCACTCATCGGAATGGGATCAATTGTTTTGAATGGAGCAAGAATCGGAAAAAATTCGGTGGTGGGAGCCGGATCGCTGGTGACTCAGAACAAACGCTTTGAAGATGGGATGCTGATTATGGGGACGCCTGCGAAAGTTGTCCGCCCATTGACAAGCCAAGAAATTGAAGCAAATCGCAAAAGCGCGCAAGAATATGTAGAACTTTCAAAACAATACGAGGAAAATCTATGGTAAAGCTGACTCAATACGATGTTCGCAATGACAAGATCAAAGAGCCGCTGACGATTGCGCATGTTTCGGATCTTCACGAACAAGAATATGAAGAAGTAATCCAATGGCTTGTTTCCTGCAAGCCGGATCTGATCTTGTGTACGGGAGATATGTTGGAACGGCACAACAAAGGCACTCGAAAATTATCGAAACGAACAATCGAAAAGCCTCATCATATCCTTTATCGTTTTCTGGCAAGAGATGGTCTGAAAGAAGGCGGAATGCTTTTCTTTCAAAGATGCCGGCAAATTGCACCGACATATTATTCTCTTGGAAATCATGAAAAGTATTTGCGTTATGAAGATCGATTGATGCTCAAACAATTCGATATCACTTTGCTTGATAACACGCAGGAAGAAATCATGATTAACGGAAATTCGCTTTTGATTGCAGGATTGAGCACAAAAGCGGATTTTGCATGGTGCAGACGCTTTTCTCATGAATCAGGAATCAAAATTTTGATGGTCCACCATCCTGAATATGTGATAGAACATCTTCTGCAAGATCCTGAAGTGGCTGATTTTGATCTGATCTGCTCAGGTCATGCTCACGGAGGACAGCTGAGATGGAACGGAAAGGCACTATTCGCACCCGGACAAGGGCTTTTCCCAAAGTATACCCATGGCTTGGTGATGACTTCAAAAGGGGAATGGATCATTAGCGCAGGACTCTCCAATACAGTCAAAATACCGCGTTTCCACAATCCCAAAGAGCTTGTCCTGATCCACTTGCATAGATAATATAAAAACAGCCAGTATTCCAACTGGCTGTTTCAGGCTGTTGACAAAGTCGATTTTTCAAATCGGTTTTGTCACAGCTTTTTATTTTTCTCCCACAAATGAATAAAAAAAGAGCAATTTGAGGTATTTAAGTACCTAATATTACTCTTTTTTAGACCTTTTACCCACTTTTATTTTATTGAAATTTAATTTTTTCAAAATAGGTAGTTTGTCAACACTCTGAAACAGCCAGTATTCCAACTGGCTGTTTTCGGTTATTTGAGAAGATCGCTGATATTCATTGTCAGTACACGATCGATATCCGTACTTCCTTCATCGCGATAATGGTTGGCAGCAGATTCATATAAGGTTAATAATCCTCCGTTTTCTGTCGGATAAATTTGTTCAAGACGAGGAGGAAGCGTGATTACTTTTTCAGCATTTGAATTTAATAAAGAATGCTGACCTTTCTTGAAGATGCTCAATGTCGAATTCATTTTCGGTCCATCACTTGCCGAAAGATAAATGTAATTGTCGTCAACCGCAATTCCTTGGCAGTTGTCTCCGATTTGATCGAATCCATACGCTTTGGCAACATGACGTTTCGTAGTGTCGATTTTTCCTGTTTTCGGATCGATATCATAAATATACGTTTTGACGCTGCCTTCGTCTTTTGTAAAGTATCCGCAATACAATTGAGAATCATAATAAGTCATGAAGGAATCATCTTTCAATTGGGAAATTTCGATCGAGTAATCGTATTTCAGCGGTGCTTTATCCTTGGTAAAATCATAAGCGTCGATATTCGAAAGTTTGATATACGAAGCACCTCCGCGATGTTCTTTTTCATCTTTTGTGGCAATCCAAACAGTACGATTTAAAGAATCGTAAGCGATTCCGCCTGCATGTGGTTTTCCATCCAATACGATTGTTTTTACATAGTTGTGATCTTTTTTGTTAAGGACGTAAAGGACACTGTTATGTTTATGTTCGTGGCAATAAGCGCTAATTATAATGTAGTCGTCCGCAACAGTGACACCTTGCGGGGTCATTTGATCGCACATTTCAACTTCACCGACATCATTTAAAGTTTGAGTTCCGTTCAATCCGGGAATCACATAACTTCCTTCATCGGTTTCGTCTTTATAAGCGTCGAATCCGGCTGTGGCAATGATCGGATACGCACTCAACGCTTTTTTTTGATCAGCCAAATTCGAATAAATGGCAGGTGTCGTTTCGGTCTCCGCACTTTGTTCTTGGGCATAAAGAGAAATGGATGAGAAAGCTAAGCTGAAAGCAAGGGCAAGCCCAGCAATACTTGTTCTTTTTTTCATTTTTTCGATCTCCTTTTTTCATTTCCCATTATAAAGAGAACGAGATAAAAAATCTTTTTTGGTGCAACGATGGCTTTTGCACATTGCCAAAATTTTCTCTGCAAGGTACCATAAAGCTATGATAAAAAGGAAAGAGAATTTAACACATAGCGAAATGCTCTCGATCGCTCAATCATTTGCCCGTTATCCCCATGCTTCCGCTTCTTTTGACGGCTTTAAAGATGAAAAAATGATCATGCGCTATATTGAACTGTCTACTTCGGTCATGAAGGTCTATTGTGATATTTACTCGCTGGATGATCACGCTTATATGATGATTTCCAATGAATCGACCATTACGCCGATTGGTCAATATGTTCGTCTTTTATGGGGATTTAGTTTCATTTTAGGGCCATGGCGAATGTATAAAATGATGGATCACGGCACGCAAATCGGTGATCCTCAGGAAGTGGTGCTGCGTAAAAAAAAGAAGCGCTTTATCCATATTGAACTGTTGGCGATTCAACAAGCGTTTTGGGGCCAAGGATTGATGCGCCAGCTCATTGAATATGTCAAGCAGATGGCTAAAGAAAGAGATTGTCTTTGTATTGTGGAAACAGATGAGAAAGTAAAAATGGAAAAATATATTCATTTGGGGTTTCGATTGAAAAAGGTAAGAAATCTTCATGATGATATGAACTTGTATGATCTCTATTACGATCCAACGGAAGATTGTGATAAACTGGAGCAAGAGGAGAGAAAAAATGAACAAAAAAGAACTCAATGAACTAAAACGACAGATCAAGTGGGAAAACGATCTGTTTTATATTCCGCGGATCGCAACGGCATACGCATCGATCAGCTCCGAAGAAAAGAAAGTGCTCTCGTACGATATAAAAGATTTTTCTTTGATGTCCGAAGAAGAAGGAACACTTTATTTGAATATCATGAAAAAGAGTTTAAGCGGAAATTTAGGAAAGAATTTACTGCAGTTTCATTTTCCTAAAGAAGCGGGTGAGAAAAATCCCGGACAGGAAATGCTGTATTCACTTTTGAACAGCAAATTGGAAGATGAGGGAATGTTTCGCGAATTTGTTCAAGATTTGATAGAAAACGGACATTATACGAATCATATTTATATTCAAGTGGCCTATTGCGAATATTCGGTGCCTTTGAAATCGAAAAATTTGGAAGCAAGCTATGAGGATGGCTATAAATACGCTTGTATTCTTGTATCGATCGTTCCGGCAACCCAGACGACAATCGGTCTTTACTACAACAGGGAAACCAATGAAGTAGAGCGAAAGGTCAATTCGGAAATGGAAATCAAATCCAATCCGGATGATGCGATATTGTATCCTTGCTTCTCGGAACGGGCTGCGGATGTCAATCATGTGCTTTATCATGCCAAAACGATGAAATCGATCAATCCGTTTTTGATCGAAGATGTGCTGCACTGCAATATGCCGATGTCTCCTTTGGATGAAGAGAGCGGTTTTTCGCAAATGTTGATCGGTATGTTCGAAGATCGTCTGCATTGCGATGTGTTGACTGCGATTCATGAAAATATTTACGACAATATTCAAGAAAGCGAAGAAGATCCAAGCGAGATCACCTATTCGAAATCGGATGTGAAAAGACTGCTTGAATTTTCAGGTGCAGATGAACAATCGATGTCTCATTTTGATGAAGTCTATACGAAAGTTTTAGGGGATCAATCATTGAAAGCAGTCAATATGATCGATACGAATCGGATGGCAATCAAAGTTCCCGATATTGCGATTAATGTAAAAAACGGCGGAGATACGAAAGTGAAGATGGAAACGATCAACGGGCGAAAATGCATCGTGATCGCCATGGATGATACAGTCGAAATCAACGGGATCGAATTACGGCCATAAGCATCAAACGGGATTTTTAAAATGAGGATGCGTACAATAAGGGTATGGAACAAGAAACAAGAACCCCTGTCGATCCTCAAATGATCGAACCTCAATATTTTGTGATCGGAATGGTATGCTATACACAATATTTACGGCTTTTGCGCATGCATGATGATATTTTCCAAAAAGTATCAATCTTGATTGCATTCATGTCTGCCTTGTTGATTGTGGTCGTCAATGATATGCATTGGAAAGAAATGTTGGAAGGATGGAACTTTGCCAATGCGCAAACGACATTGCATACATGTGTGTATCAAATTTGCTCAATCTCTTCCCTTGTCGGAATGCTCGGTGCGACATTGCTCACGTTGCGTCTTTCCACAAGCAATCGAGATAAAGAGCTTGATAGTTCTAAATTTACAAGTGAAGCGATTATGCATATGAATTCCAATGAGCTCGCAAAAAAAATGATCCTCGATCTGGAACAGGTCATCATTTCTTTGAAAGGAATGCTGGAAGGAAAGCAGAAAACATACAATCGGGCCGTATCGATCTTGACGGTTTCCACTGTCCTTTATGTTGTAAAAGTGATTATCGAACACATTTAAATGAAACTTGAAATAAGTTTCATTTTTTTTCATTCTTTTCATTTAAATGTAAATAGTGTAAAATGGAACATCATATAGAGGAGAGGATATAATATGAAGAACACAATGAAACTATTGGCTTGTGCGGCTATGGCCATGTCATTTGCGGGCTGTTCGCAAGGTGAAAACACTCAAGATGCTCCGACAGTGGGCGTGATCCAATTTTCAGAACATCCGGCTTTAGATGCGGCATATGAAGGATTTGTAGAAGGGTTGAAAGAAAACGGGTATGATGTCGACAACGAAACAGTAGTGATTGATTATAAAAACGCGCAGGGAGATCAATCGAACAATACGACGATCGCTCAAACTTTGATTAATAACAATGATGATTTGATCTATGCGATCGCAACGCCGGCTGCTCAGGCGACAGCGAACGCGACAAAAGATATTCCGATTGTTGTCAGCGCAGTGACCGATCCACAATCAAGCGGTTTGGTAAAGTCCAATGAAAAACCCGAAACGAATGTAACGGGAACTTCGGATCTTACACCGGTAGATGCTCAGCTTGATCTGCTGATGGACCTTGTGCCAAATGCAAAAAAAATTGCGATAATGTACTGCAACGCGGAACAAAATTCGGAATTCCAAGCAGATCTTGCCGAAGCGAAAGCAAAAGAACTCGGACTTGAAGTGACTCGTGCAACAGTAACGGATTCAAATCAAATTCAACAAGTAACAGAAAGCCTGGTAGGAAAAGTGGATGCCATCTATATTCCTACGGATAATTTATTAGCGGAAGGAATGGCAAGCGTAACCCAAGTAGCCAATGACAACAACTTACCTACGATTGTCGGTGAAGAAGGAATGGTCGAAAATGGCGGACTTGCGACGTATGGAATCGATTATTTCGAGCTTGGAAAACTTGCCGGAAAACAAGCGGCAGATATTTTGAAGGGTGAATCTCAGCCGGAAGATATGGCAATCGAATATTTGCCGAGCGATAAATGTGAATTGACGCTTAACAAAACGGCTGCCGATAAACTTGGCATCAAGATCCCGTCTGATATCGAAAGTGAAGCGGTAATCATCGAATAGTATGTCTATTTTATTATCTATTGAAGGCGCAATCGGTCAAGGAATTTTATGGGGCATCATGGCCCTAGGTGTTTATATTACATTTCGATTGCTGGATTTTGCTGATCTGACAGTGGATGGAAGCTTTGCGACGGGCGGAGCTGTCAGTGCGATCTTGATCGTAAGCGGGGTCGATCCGCTGCTGTCTTTGCTGGCTGCTCTTCTGGCCGGAGCGCTTGCCGGAGCTGTGACCGGATTTTTGAATACAATTTGCAGGATCCCGGCGATCCTGGCCGGTATCTTGACTCAGATCGGATTGTATTCGATCAATTTGATGATCATGTCAAAAAGCAATTTGCCTTTATTGAATACGAGTACGATTTTTACAAAAGTGGCGGATTGGATCCATTTGCCTCGGAGTGTTTCCAAGTGGATCTCAACAACGAATTTAACTGTATTGCTGATTGGGATTTTGATTGCGGTCATTGTGATTGGAATCTTGTACTGGTTTTTCGGTACTGAGATTGGTTCGGCAATCCGTGCGACAGGAAACAATGAACATATGGTGTGCGCGAACGGGATCAGCACGAAAAAGACAATCATGATCGCTTTGATGATTTCTAATGCTCTGAACGCGTTTTCAGGAGCCTTGGTTGCCCAACAGCAAGGATATGCGGATGTCAAAATGGGAATTGGTGCGATCGTGATTGCCCTAGCTTCCATTGTGCTTGGAGAAGTTATTTTCGGAAGAAAGGGTGGCTTTGCAAGAAGATTGAGTTCAATCGTAATTGGTTCTGTTTGCTATCGAATCATTGTCGCCATTGTATTGCAAATGGGTTTGAGTGCAGACAACTTGAAATTATTTACGGCCATTCTTGTTGGTATTGCTTTATCGATTCCGATTATGCTTGAAAGTTCGAAACAGAAAAAAATGTATAAAAAACTGACTGAAGAGGTCGATGCGATCGAGGAGGCTTTCCATGCTGACAATTAAAAATGTATCAAAAACATTCAATGCCGGAACGGTCAATGAAAAAAAAGCGCTGGATCGCTTATCTTTGACTTTGAATGACGGTGATTTTGTGACAGTGATTGGTGGCAACGGAGCAGGAAAAAGTACATTGCTCAATATGATTGCGGGAGTCTATCCAATCGATTGCGGGCATATATATTTGGATAAAGAAGAAATTTCGCTGCTCCCCGAATACAAGAGAGCGAAATTAATCGGACGTGTTTTTCAGGATCCGTTGATGGGAACGGCTGCCGATATGGAAATCAGTGAAAATCTTGCCTTGGCAAATCGCCGGGGAAAACCCAGGACGCTGCGCTGGGGAATCACGAAAGAAGAAAAAGTGCAGTTTAAAGAAGATTTAAAACGTCTGGGTCTTGGTTTGGAAGAGAGAATGTCGAATAAGGTAGGCCTTTTATCAGGCGGACAAAGACAAGCGCTTACGTTGTTGATGGCAAGTCTGCAGCGTCCGAAACTTCTTTTGCTTGATGAACATACGGCAGCTCTTGATCCTTTGACCGCAAAAAAAGTGCTTGATTTGACAAAAGAAATTGTCGAAGAACAAAAACTGACAACATTGATGATTACACACAATATGAAGGATGCGATCCAGATTGGAAATCGTCTGATCATGATGTATGATGGCAAAATCATTTATGATGTCAAAGGAGAAGAAAAACAAAAATTAACAGTTAATGATCTTCACAGAAAATTCAGGGAGGCTTCGGGAGAAGAATTCTCGGATGATCGCGGGGTGTTGATCTAAAAAAAGCGAGAGCGATTAAAGCTCTCGCAGGCTGTTGACAAAGTCGATTTTTCAAATCGGCTTTGTCACAGCTTTTTATTTTTCTCCCACAAATGAATAAAAAAAGAGCAATTTGAGGTATTTAAGTACCTAATATTACTCTTTTTTTAGACCTTTTTACCCACTTTTATTTTATTGAAATTTAATTTTTTCAAAATAGGTAGTTTGTCAACACTCTGGCGAGAGCGATTAAAGCTCTCGTTTTCTTTTTTGTATGGTGCTTCTTTTGTTTATAAAAAAAAACTCCTTTTCAGGAGTTGATTTACAAAATGGTGCGGGCGAAGGGACTCGAACCCCCATGCCGAAGGCGCTAGATCCTAAGTCTAGTGCGTCTACCAATTTCGCCACGCCCGCGCATAGATAATGTTACATGAAAGAACAAAAAAAATCAAGAGCTTTTTAATGTAAAATTGTCGGATGATACATGCTCTCGATTTCTTGTTGTAAATACTCTTCAATTTGTTGAATCGATTCTTCGTCGAGTTGATGTGTTCCTAATAAAAAGTCGGCTGTCTGCTCATTTCGTACAAAATGAATCGATGGCACCTCCATAAGATGAGTAGATCCGAGTTCCTTTTCTAGGGATTTTAACACTTCAATGATCGGCTCAATGATTTCCTGGATTTCTTTGTCGTCTAACATGAAAATATTATACCATATTTTTTTATGTTGAAAACCTTCCTGGAAAATTTACCGAAATATAGACCTATTTTTCCACGTTGTTGTTGAAATATTCAAAACAAATTTCATTTAAATCACCGATAACTTCTTCTCCGTATTCGCCAAGATTCGTATAAATCGCGATAATGTAAGGTTTTTTACTTGTCAAAGACAAGCCGACTGCATTGTAAGCATCTTCATACGAACCGTATTTTTGAGCGAAATAAATATTCAAATTGCGATCGAGAAACTGTCCGGGATGCGACTTCTTCATATCTTTGATCAACTGATCATAGGCATCTTTATGATCATATAAATATCGTAAAATATGTCCCATATTGTCCGGTGTAAAGACGTTGTCTGTTGCCAAATATTCGGAATTCACTTCCTGTTGGGGATCATAAAAAGCAATGCGTTGCTTATAGGCTTCCCAACCGCCTAAGCTTTCAAACAAATATTCTGCTGTATCGTTATCCGAGTTGACAACCATGTTCTCAAGTGCATCATAGTAATCGCTCAATTGAGCGTTCCCGGCATTGATTTGGTCATACCACACCATTGCAAGAGGAAGCTTATATGTGCTTGCGGCGAAAAAAGGAAGATCTCCGTTGATCGAGATTGTCTGATTACTTTCCGGATCTTCCACATAGAATCCGATATCGGTTTTCGAAATTGCGGTTTCCTTCAGATACTGATCGATTTCTTCTTGCAGTTCTTTCAGATTATTTTCCTTTTCTGAAATTGTTGTCGATTCGATTGTTTCTTGCGCGATTTCGGAATCGCTTTTTCTGTCAAACAGCAAGATTACGCAACATAAAACGATGCTTGCGGCACACACGGCTAAAATCGTGAGCATTTCTTCTGTTTTTTTCTTGTTTTTATCCATGTTTTTTAGAGTAGCACAATTTGAAAAATTCATCTACCGTTGATCTGAAGATTGTGTAATGTTCTTTCTTTGGATGAAGAAAGATCTGTGATAAAATACTCGTATACGAAAGAAGGGATTTCTATGAGCCAAAACGATTGGCTGGATCTTGGAAAGAGCATTGGTCACTCCTTAAAAAATGCGATCGATACTTTGGATTTTACCGAATTGAACAGTTCGATCGAAAAGACTGTCAATTCCACAACGACCATGATCAATAAAAAAATCAGGCAATATTCGACTGCTGCCAAAAAAGCATCAATCAATTTAAAATATGATATCAAAAAGATAAAAAAGCTGGAAAAGAAAATCCAAAGCCAGCTTTTCGTTTACCGAGTCCTTGGGGTAGTAGGTGGGGTTGCCACCGCTGTTTTTGGCGGATTTGATATCATTTATGCATTAATGGTTGGCTGGGGACTTGCAAAATATGCTGTGGCCGGGTCCTTGTTCGTTCTTATTCCGGCTTTGATTTTGTTGATTGTCGGGATCGGAGGAATGAATTCGACAAAAAAACAAGAACAGTATATGCGCAGATTTCATGTTTATATTTCCAATTTACATCAAAATGATATGATCGACATTCCGACTTTATCTCAGGCAGTGTACAGTACAGAAAGAAAGACGATCGAAGATCTCAACGAAATGATTGCAGATCGATTGTTTTTGCAAGGGCATATCGATCAAAAGAAAAATCTTTTTTATGCGACAAATGAAGCGTATGAAGCGTCTAAGCTGCCGGATATTCCAAAGGAAACAAATGAAAGCGGAGAACAAGAAGATCAGCCTCTTTCTGCGCAGGCACAGGAAACTTTGCAAATTGGCGAAAAAGCCATCATGAAGATCCGACGATATAACGATTTGATCAAAGATCCGATTGTTTCTCAAAAATTAACGGATCTCGAAAACAATATCCGTCATATCTTAACTTTTGTTCAAGAACATCCAGAAGAAGTGGATGCCACAAAAAATATGACCAAATATTATTTGCCCTCGATTGATAAGCTGCTCGAAACGTATGTAGAGCTTAACAACTATCCTAATCCCGGGGATAATATCAAAAAGTCAAAGCACGACATTGAGAATACATTGGATACACTCAATTATGCTTTATCCGAGTTGTATGACGATTTGTTTGAAATGACGACCATGGAAGTGGCTTCAGACATTTCTGTCCTTGAAACATTACTTGCACGCGAAGGTCTGACAAAAGAGAAGATCCCTCGCTGATTTTAGAAAGGAACTATCATGCCAGAAGAAAAAAAAGAAACGATCTCGCTTACTTTAGAACCTGAAGAAAAGAAAGAAGAGGTCACACTTGTCGATCCGATTCTTGCTCATCCCAAACAAGAAGTGGCCGAACCACTCGCGGATATTCGAATCGATACGAAGCAATTTAGCGAACAGGAAATGAAGATGATTAATGAGTTCGCAGACAAAATCAACATTAAAGATTCCAATCAGATCATTCAATACGGAAGTGCTCCGCAAAAAAAATTAGCTGATTTTTCGGAAAAAACACTCGAAAGCGTAAAGACAAAAGATCTCGGTGATGTTGGGGATATGCTTGCTAATATTGTGGTTGAGTTAAAAGATACCGATCCGGAACACGAAGAGAAGAAAGGTTTCTTCGGCCTTTTCAATAAAGGGAAGAACCAATTGGAATCCATGAAAGCTCGTTATGCCAAAGCAGAAACAAATGTAACGAAAGTTGCGGATAATTTGGAGCGTCAGCAAATTTTGCTCATTAAGGATAATGCGATGCTTGATCAAATGTATGAGTTGAACGCTCAATATTTTAAAGAGCTGTCTATGTATATTTTGGCGGGAAAGAAAAAACTGACAGATGTCGAGCAGCACGATCTTCCCGAAGCCAAAGCGAAGGCAGAACGCACACAGCTTCCCGAAGATTCTCAAGCGTATCAGGATCTTATCAGTTTTATCGATCGGTTTGAAAAGAAGTTGTATGATCTTGAATTATCGAGAATGATCAGCATCCAAACAGCTCCGCAATTGAGGATGCTGCAAAGCTCAAATTCTGTCATGATCGATAAAATTCAAACAACACTTGTCAATACGATCCCGTTATGGAAAAATCAGCTTGTGCTGGCTTTTGGGTTGAATCATGCCAAAGAAGCGGCGAAAGCGCAGCGGGAAGTTTCGAATATGACAAACGAGCTTTTAAAGAAAAACGCTCAATCCTTGCATATGGCTGCAGTGGAAACCGCAAAAGAAACGAATCGGGGAATTGTGGATATCGAAACATTGCAGGAAACAAATACGAAGTTGATCCAAACATTCGATGAAGTTATGCAAATCCAAAAAGAAGGTCGCCAAAAACGATTGGAAGCTGAAAAGGTAATGATGGATATGGAAGATCAGCTCAAGAAAAAAATGCTTGAGATTCGTCGTTGAATTCACGGAAGGAAATACTTTCCTTCCTCAGAGTGTTGACAAACTACCTATTTTGAAAAAATTAAATTTCAATAAAATAAAAGTGGGTAAAAAGGTCTAAAAAAAGAGTAATATTAGGTACTTAAATACCTCAAATTGCTCTTTTTTTATTCATTTGTGGGAGAAAAATAAAAAGCTGTGACAAAGCCGATTTGAAAAATCGACTTTGTCAACAGCCTGCGGAAGGAAATACTTTCCTTCCTTTTTTTCTTTTGATTTTTGTTGATTCCACTATGGAAAATAACTACAATAAAGGAAATAAAACAATAGAAACTAAAAATTTAACTTATTATTTTTTTTGGTTTCTTCGCGCATAGCATGACGATTGCATGCGCTTTTTTGTGAAGGGGAACAAATGAAAAAAAACAATGGATTCACAACTCGAAATAAACGGATATTTGCAGGATCCGGCGCATTGATCTGCACGATCCTGTTGATCTATGTTTTCTTTTTTCGTACCGATCCGGTTATAAAAGAAGGAAGAAACTATCTTCATGAGCAATCTCAATTGAAAATTGAGGATATCGCTTCAAAACTTCAAACAAGAAAAAGAGATGAACTCAAAGCAATGCTCGATAACGGCAGCATCGATATTTTATCTGTATTTAATGATTTTGCGTTATTTGGCGATTCGAGAGCATACGGATTTTCGTCTTACGGCCTCCTGGACCCGAATTGGGTGTTGGCAGGAGCAGGAAATACGATCATGAATATCACAGATCAAAAGGATTTGATTGCAAGTGCAAAACCTTCCAAATTGATCTTTTCCTACGGAGTCAACGATATGGGACTGAATATCGGCGGCGAGGAAGAAAACGGATATTCGAAAACGTATGAGCAGCAAATCGATCAAATTCTTGAAGTTGATCCGGATGCTCAGGTTTTCGTTTGCTCGATCATCGATGTGACGCAAGAAGCGAAAGACCGTTCTCCGAATTGGACCAAAGCAAAACAGTGGAACGAGCAATTGAAATCTATGTGCGAAAAAAGAGGATGGACATTTGTTGATAATGACAATTTGGGAACAGATCTTTCTCATTATCAAGAGGACGGGGTCCATTTCACTTCGGAATTTACCGAGCAATGGGCGAAAAATATCGGTAGTGTGATGTGGGAAAAAATTTATGGCTAAGAGTGAAAGACAACAGACAATCTTTAATGTAGGAATCATGGTCATTTGTGTGGTTGCTTTTTTGAATGTTTTGGTTCCCGTTTTCATCAAAAAACCAAAAAGCGATACGCCCTTCGATCAAGTTACGGAAAAAACTTTGGAAGGGATCGATATGACCAATTATCCAAGTCAGGACATTCAAAGTGTCCGCCGCTTCTTTCAATTGGATCCGCAGCATTTCGATCAAATCGGATTTTATCGGACAAATGATGCAATGTCGGCTGACGAACTCTTGATTGTGCAGTTTTCGGATCCGAAAAGTGCCGATCAATTCAAAAACAGTGTTGAAAAACGGATTCAAGACCAAATTGATGTATATTCCGGCTATGCGCCCGAACAGGAAGATACAATGAAAAAAGCAATCATTGATATTTATCAAAACTATGCTCTCTATGTGAGCGGACCGCAAGCGGATCGAATCGAACAGAACTTTATCAACGCATTATAGAAAGGGAAATATATGGCGTTTACAAATTTATTTTTTATCTTTGGCTATTTGCCATTGACCCTTATCGGATATCAATTTTGCAAAAATCAGAAAATAAAAAACATCTTTTTGCTGATTGTTTCTTGGCTGTTTTACGCATGGGCCGGTCTGCCCGGATTTTTGATCCTTCTCATTACCACTTTATGGATCTTTGCGTGCGGAAAACAAATTGATTTGATGGATCAAAAGCAGCACAAAAAGAAATCATGGCTTGTGGGAGGATCGATTGCCTTTTTAGTATTGATTTTGTTTGTTTATAAATACCTGAATGTATGGATCAACGGATTATTTGGATTGGCACCTCTCAATCTTATTATGCCTTTGGGCCTTTCGTTTTATATTTTCTCGGCTATCTCTTATTTGGCAGATGTAGCCATGAAAAAGACGCCGGTGCAAAAAAATTTTCTGGATCTTGCGTTATATATCGCCTTTTTTGCCAAGCTCACGATGGGACCAATCAGTGAGTATCGAGAGTTTAAAAATCAGCTAGAAAATAGGAAGCTGACTTCAGCCAATTTATCGCAAGGAACGCTTTTGTTCTTTAAAGGTCTTGTCAAGAAAGTAATCTTTGCCGATCAATTAGCGCTGATGTTCGCATCCCTGCAAGGGGAAACGAGCGTCGTAGGCGTATGGCTTTTATCTTTGTCTTATACATTCCAATTGTATTTTGATTTTTCCGGATATTCCGATATGGCAATCGGAATCGGAAAGTGGTTTGGTTTTGAAATTCCGAAAAACTTCGATCATCCATATGTTGCCGACAGTGTGCAAAATTTCTGGCGAAGATGGCACATTTCTTTATCAACGTGGTTTCGCGATTATGTATATATTCCTCTTGGAGGAAGTCGTGTCGATAAAAACAAGTTTATAAGAAATATTTTGGTCGTATGGCTACTGACAGGGATATGGCATGGAGCCAACATGACTTATATTTTATGGGGACTTTACTATGGTGTGCTGCTTTTGATCGAACGATTTTACGGCAAAAAAATTTTAGAACGGCTCCCTCATACCGTGCGGATAGTCCTAATCTTTTTTATTGCGAATTTTGGATGGGTATTTTTCTTTTCGCCAACCTATGCGGAAGCGTTTCGATTGCTTGGATGTATGTTCGGGATTGCTGAAAGCTTCGTCAATTCGCAAGCACTTTTCGGGTTATCGCAATATTTGGGACTCCTGCTTGCTTCATTCGTTTTTGCCACACCGGTTGTTGACCTTGTGCAAGATCGAATCTTCGCACTATGGAAGCAAAAAGGCGTTGTATTGGTAAGTGTAGTTTACATTTTGCTGTTTGTCGCCTGCATCGGAATGCTTGTATCAAGTACGAGCCAAATCTTTTTATACAATGCGTTTTAGGAAAGGAGAAAAACGATGAAACAAGTGAATAACAGAAGTACGATGCTTGGCCGGATCCTTTTTCTCTTTTTGCTGGGGACTATGGTCCTTGGCTTGATCATCAATTTAATCGTACCGGATCGTAAAAATTCGATGCTTGAGAACCGTCCTCTTGAGCAGTTTCCCCAATTCAGTGTCGCAAACATCACGTCCGGAAAAACTTTTGATCAATGGAATGATTGGTTTACCGATCAATTTGTTTTTCGGGATCAGTACATGCATTTAGGCTATTTATTGAAAAAAGGAATGGGAATGAAAGAAATCAATGGTGTCTATCTTGCAAAAGAAAGACTGATTCAAGCTTCCAATCCGTACGATGAACAGATTGTTGATCAAAACTTAAAAGCGATCCTGACATTCATGGAGCATAATGGCATCAATACAAATGTAATGATCGTTCCGACCTCGGCCATTATAAACGAAAAAGAATTGCCGAACTATGTATCACCAACGACGATGGATCCTCTTTTTGACGCGATGAATAGGCAGCTTAAGGACTCAGCCAAAATTATTGATGTGCGCAAAGAAATGGCGGATCATCAAAAAGAAGATCTTTACTATAAGACGGATCATCATTGGACTTCGCTTGGCGCATACTATGCATTTTCTCAATTTGCGCTTGCTAATGGCATCAATACAAAGATTGAGCAATTTGATCGAATGCCTGTGAGCCGGACTTTTCAAGGCACCTTGTCTTCAAAGACAGGGAATCCTTTTTTGAAGGATCAAATCGATCTTTATGTATATAAACAAATGCCGGATTACATCATGACTCGAGATGGAAAAGAAGGAACGAGGACTATGTACAACGAATTGGCTCTTGACCAAAAAGATCAGTATCAAGTGTTTACGGGGACGAATGTGGGCGTGCTGCAAATTGAAATGGATAATGACAGCGACCGCAGACTCATTGTATTCAAAGATTCGTACGCCAATACGATGCTTCAGTTCCTGATTCCTTATTATCGTACGATTACAGTGGTCGATCCGCGATATTATTATGAAGATTTGACAATCCTTTTGCGTCAGACTCTTCCGACCGATGCCCTCTTCTTGTATAATTATGACAATTTTGTCAGTGACACGAACCTTTCAAACGTGATGAGCGTATATTCTCAAAATCAATGAATGATTGGGAATATCCTCAAGAGTTTGCTAAAATAGGAAACGGGGGAACAAAAATGTCAGAAAAAAATTCAAAAGAAAATCAAGAAATCGATGCGTTTGCAAAAGCGCTCTTACATAAAAAAACAGAAATGGCTTTGTATAAAGATCAGGAACAAAATGAAGAAACGAAAAAGCCGATGACCAAACCTGAACGCCAATATGCGGAAAAAACAATGTCAAGTGCATTGGATCTTTTGCGCAAGGAACGAGGACAATTGACGATTGAAGAAGAGGAGGAGCAATATCGCCGGCAAAACGAAGAACAGGAACAGCATATTCAGGAAGTGGAAGATTTTACGACAGATTCCATTCATCAGGAACCGAACTTAGATCAAAATGATATGCTTGCTTCCATTTACTCTTCAATCGAGATACCGAAAAAAGAAGAGAAGAAAAAAGCGTCCTTTAAAAAACCGAAAAAGGTTAAAGAAGGAAAGAAATCCAAAGAAAAGAAGGATGACAAAAAAGCGGAAAAACAAAAAGAAGATCCGAAAACGGATACCATAAAAAATCCCGAAGAAGAAAAGCCGAAGAAAGAAAAGAAAAAAAAGGAACCCAAAGAACCCAATTTCTTTACGATTTATAAAAAATGGATTATTATCGGCGTTCTTGTTTTTGCGGCCTTGTTGGGAGCGTATACTTATAAAGTGACAATCTACGATCCGAATAATGTGGCAAGTGAAGAACAAAATAACACATATGCGAAACTGGTCGAATATGCGGATGAATGGGATATGCTTTCCGAAGCTGAAAAAATGGAAATCATCGATCTTGAAGATGCGTACAACAATCTTCTTCCAAAACAAAAAGATCGGATCAATAATTATTTCAAGGAACAGACCAAGGAAACATTTACGGCACAGCTGAAAGCGTTGAAAGCCTTAAAAACAACACAAGAAGATGAAACAAGCCCGGAATATCAAAATCTTGTGGGCTATGTATCGAACTGGTCTACCAAACCCGATGAAGAAAAAGCCCAGATCATCCAATATAAGGATGCATACAATAGTTTGTCGACGTCTTTGCGGCAAAAGATCGATCAAATTTGTATAGAGCAGGCAGGCGTAACATTCAATACGTTGGTTGCTCAGGAAGAAGAATCCCAAGCACAAGCCAATGCTCAAGCGCAGGAAGAGGCGCAAAAAGCACAAGAAGCCCAGCAGGCACAACAAGAGGCACAACAGCAGCGTAATCAGATTCAGGCGCAAATCGATTCGCTTCAAGCCCAATTAAATGATGCGATCGTTTATAAAGCAGACCTCGAAGCCCAGCAGGCAAGCGGAGAAGATGTAAGCGCCATGATCGCTACAAACGATCAAACAATTGCTTATCTCAATGAACAAATTGCTCAGCTGCAATACCAGATGGCATCTATACAATAAACAAGAAGCACCAGCACCCGATTGAATTGGGTGCTTTTTTGATTTCGGAAGAAACGTCTTTCGACATTCCTTGCAATGTTCAGAAGCTGTCAAAAAAGTATTGAGATTTAAAAAAGATTCTGGTAGAATATCTAACAGATGCCGACGTAGCACAGTTGGTAGTGCAACGCACTCGTAACGCGTAGGTCGTAGGTTCAAGTCCTATCGTCGGCACCATCTAGTTCATTCGCCCTGAAAAAAGGGCTTTTTTTTATTGAAAGTGACAGGATTGTAAGTTGAAAAAAATGGGATCATCTAAGATAATTAAAACTATGAAACATGCTATTACACAAGTTAAAAACGATCTGATTCGCTTTGATTCGTTTGAACGTTCAATCTTGATTGCGATTGCCGGTTTATTTTTGCCTTTTCAGTTCGCTGCGGCTGTTTTATCGGCAATCCTATTGTATGCGGCTATTAAAGGAAATTTAATTCGCGATATCAAGAATCAAAAAGGCGCCATCTGGTTTTATTCTTTTTGTGTGCTGGAACTTGGAGTTAGTCTGGGACATCATAATTGGGTCGGCCTGCTAAATGTCGGAGGATTTATATTGATCGGTTTCTTTGTGGCATTTTATCGAAAACATTTAACGCCTAAACTCTTTCAATATGTGATTTCCGAATTGATCTTCCTTTCTTGGTTTGCGGGAATTTACGGATTGTTTGAATTTCAAAAAGTATCGGTTCGCAAAGGATACGCTTTCTTTGATTTCGTTGTTCAGAATTCCCCGAAAGATCGAATCAATTCGACCTTTATGAATGCGAATTTTTACGCAACAATCATTGAATTTGAGATCGTCTTTTGTTTGTACAAATTCATACGAACAAAAAAAATGGGCTTTCGGCTCTATTATGTGATTACGGCTTTTTTTAATTTTTTTATGATGCTTTTGACGGGATGCCGTACTGCTTTGTTGCCGTTTTTGTTTATCTTTCCGGTATTTTTCTGGTTCGATCGAAAAAGAAACTGGTTTATTGTTTCTATGATTGCCGAAATGGCAGTCCTTGTCTTGGTGCTCATGTTTCCGGAACTGATTCCGCGCTTTGATCAATTATCGACTCTTAATGCACGGTTTGAAATCTGGTATACAGCTCTATTGGCTTTCACCATGCATCCTTGGTTTGGACAAGGGCCGCAGACTTATGGGTTTGTTTATAAAATGCTGAAGGGTCATAAGGCGCCGCACGCCCACAATATTGTGCTTGATACGTTTCTTTCATACGGAATCTTCGGAACGCTGCTGTTAATCGGATACGCTTTTAGTTTATGGAAAGAAATTTACCGATCGTATAAGAAAAACAAAGATCCGGCAATTTTCGCGATGATCTTATGTTTCTTCGTGATTTTCTTTATTCACGGATTGTTGGATGTGACGATGAACTTTTTAGCGACAGGATGTATTTTCATGTTAATTATCAATAGCTCAAAAGCAAACGAAAAGTCTTATGTAAAATAAGACTTTTTCAGAGTGTTGACAAACTACCTATTTTGAAAAAATTAAATTTCAATAAAATAAAAGTGGGTAAAAAGGTCTAAAAAAAGAGTAATATTAGGTACTTAAATACCTCAAATTGCTCTTTTTTTATTCATTTGTGGGAGAAAAATAAAAAGCTGTGACAAAGCCGATTTGAAAAATCGACTTTGTCAACAGCCTGGAAAAGTCTTATGTAAAATAAGACTTTTTTGCTATAATGGGAAGGACAGACAGTAGATCGGAGAAATTAATGAAGCATTTATTTCTATCTTTTTGTCTTGTTCATTCTTTATTTTTTCCTTCATCGGCTGCTTGGCAGTCACAGGATCTTTCTCGACAAATCAATGCATATATGAAACAAGAACGATCGATCCAAAGTATTCTTTTTCGTTTAACGAATAAAATCGATTCTTATCTTTCCCGTTTTCAGGTTTTCGAACTTGGAAAAGTGTATCTTCAAGCCGAACAAAATCATTTTCCTCATCACTTTGATGAAGAGTTGCTTGAAAAGCAACTTCATGATTATTCCAACGAAACAATCCATCTTGAAAAACTTCAAACAATACGTAGCGACTATCAAAAACAAATCGAAGATGTTCAGGCAAAAAAGGAACAACTGATCAAACTTCAGCAGCAATTGTTTCTTGAGCATCCCGAATTGCGCGGATTCAACGATCAAGGAGAAAAAAACGATCAAAGTATGTTGAAAGGGACATACGATCTTCCGGCATTTGGTTCAATTGGTCATATTCAAGAAGAAGGCACTTCTTGTTTAGCCATGGTAGATGCTCATTTGATCGAGCCTTCTTCTGGCTGGTCTTTGCCGTTTATGAACGGTTTTGTTTCTGCGGGAACATGGAGTTATCCGCAGGGAGGTCTGCATTTAGGTCTTGACTACGCGCTGGATATGCATTCTTCGCTTTACGCGCCGGCCAATGGAATTATTCTTTACGCAGATGCTCCAAGTCCGGAAGATGGCGGCTATTTGGGAAATTGGTGCGGCTGGCCTGCCGGAGCCGGAAATTCGATTTGTATGCTTGTGAAAGTGAAAGAGCAATATTATGCGGTAACCTTTGCCCATCTTTCATCGACCCTTTTTATTCGTGCAGGACAAAGTGTACAACAAGGTGATTTGCTCGCTTTAAGCGGAAACAGCGGAAATTCTACCGGACCGCATTGCCATGTCGAAGTTTTTTCTCTCACTACCGATGTGGATTCTGTGGTAAATTATTTCATGGAAGGAGCCGATTTTTCATTTGGAAACGGATGGGATCAGCCGGATACATGTTCTGCTTACGCTTGTCGGATCCGTCCGGAATCGGTCTTTTAGGAAAATGATATGAACAATGAATTTTTAAAACGTATACAAACTTTGATTCCTCAGGAATATGAACAATTTCTCGCTTCGCTGGATCAAGAAGTCAAAAAAGCAATGCGGATCAACCAGATCAAAGCGAGCGATCAACAAGTGCTTTCTCATATTGCACACAAGGAAGCCAATCCTTTTGTTTCACATTCTTTGATCGTTAATCAATCGTTAGGATTGGATCCTTATCATATTTGCGGCGCAATCTATTTGCAGGAACCAAGCGCCAGCGCCGTCGTAAAACTTCTTGATATAAAAGAAGATGATTTTGTGCTTGATCTTTGCGCGGCACCCGGATCGAAAACGACCCAAATCGCGGAAAAACTCAAAGATGGAATGCTTGTGTCGAACGAAATCGAACCGAAAAGGGCGCAAGTGCTCTTATCGAATTTGGAACGTATGGGGGTCACCAATTTTATGGTCACAAACGAGGATCCGAAAGGACTCGCAAGAGCATTTCCTGCTTGTTTTGACAAAATCTTGGTGGATGCACCATGCTCGGGAGAAGGAATGATCAAAAAACATGAAATCATTCAGCAGGAATGGTCGTATGAAAATATTTTGTATTGCGCAAAGCGGCAAAAAGAAATTTTAACTCAGGCCATATCCATGCTCAAAGGACAAGGAATCCTTGTATATTCGACGTGCACGTACGCAAAAGAAGAAAACGAAGACATTGTTGCCTGGGTCCTTGAAAATTTTGAAGAGATGGAACAAGTGGAATGTGATGTAAAATACGGACGTCAAGGGTTCGATACCGAAGGAATGGATGCATCGATGGTGCGTCGTATTTTTCCGATGGATGGTGGAGAAGGACAGTTTATGGCAAAATTTCGTAAAAAGGGTACGAAAGAAAATTCGGTCAAAACGCTTAAGAACGAAATGCCCAATAAAACCGAGAAAAATTTTTTGAACGACCAGCTTGATATATGGCTTCCTTATTTCATGCATCATAAGGAAAAGCTGTATATGATGGATCACCCGTTTCTGGATGTGAAAAAGGTCAAAGTAATCCGTCAGGGAGTCTTGGTCGGAGAGATGAAAAAAAATCGTTTCGAACCGGCGCATGCGCTGTACTTGAATGGATTGCTGAAAAATCATTTTCGCCATACGATAGCTTGTACGATTGATCAGATGGATGAATTAATGCATGGAAACCAAATTTCTATAGGAAGTGATTCCGGCTATGTGGCGCTTTCCTATAGGGGAATGCCGTTTGGATTCGGAAAAAGCGATGGTTCGCGCATCAATAATAAGATTCCGAAAGGATTGCGTTTGCTGCCGAACTCTCATGTACGAAAGGAAGAGAAAAATGAATAAAGAATGGGTAAAATGGACAGAACTTGTTGCCGGAAGCATTTTGTTTCCGATCAGCGTCAATTGTTTTATTTCACCTTTGACACTGAATGCCGGGGGTTTGGTTGGGTTTGCGCAAATTATCAATTATCTGCTTCCATTTCAGAGCGATCTGACCGGAGTGATTAACTTTTGTTTTAACGTTCCTTTGTTTATCTTAGCATGGAGGACGATTTCCAAAAGTTTTTGTGTCAAGACTTTTGTGTCTTTAATTATACAAACGATTGCTCTTTCTTATATTCCGGTCTTGAAAATTCCGGTCATGTCGGATGTTTTGTCGAATTGTCTTATCGGAGCATGCATCGGTGGTGCGGGAATCGGACTTTGTTTGCGAAGCAGCGGAAGCGGAGGAGGACTCGATATTTTGGGCGTGTATTTTTCGAAAATCAAGCCGGATTTTTCGGTCGGAAAACTTTCGTATTTGATCAATGCGGTTGTTCTTTCGCTTTCGGCCATTTTATTTGATTTGCAAGTTGCCTTGTATTCTTTGATTTACATTATTTTTATGTACGCAGTCAGCGATAAGATCCATTATCAAAATATCAGCATACAAGCCTTGATTTTTACAAAGGATGAGAGGGTCAAGCAAGAGTTGCTGAAACGGACCGGACGCGGAATTACATATTGGCGCGGATATGGAGCTTATACAGATACTCCTCAGGATGTTTTGGTTTGTGTGATTAATAAATACGAAGTGCGCCGGGTAAAAAAGATCGTGCATGAACTGGATCCCAAAGCATTCGTGATCTTGAGTGATGCTTCGCCGATTAGCGGAAACTTTGAAAAGCGCTTATGACAAGTGCTTTTTTTTGTGGTTCATGGTACAGTATGAACAGATACGGAGGTCAAATAATGATTATTCAAAGTAAGAGAGTCTGGGTTCTTGACCACTGGATGGAAGCTCAGATTGATGTGAAAGACGGAAAGATTCAATCGATCAATCCATACGGAACAAAAACGGCAGACGAAGATTATGGTGACAAGCGCATCGTGCCGGGATTTATCGATATTCATACGCATGGCGCATATGGTTGGGATACCAACGATGCGACACCGGAAGGGCTGCGCAATTGGGTAAAGAACATTGTCAAAGAAGGCGTGACGAGTTTATGCCCGACAACAATCACACAAAGCGAAGAGGTGTTGACAGCTGCTGTAAAGAACGTGGCAGATGTGGTTGCCCAAGGGTATGAAGGAGCGGAAATTCTTGGAATCCATTTTGAAGGGCCTTATTTGGATCAAGTGTATAAGGGAGCTCAGCCTGAGCAATATTGTGTTCCTGCGGATGTGGAACAGTTCAAGCGCTATCAGAAAGCGAGCAACAATTTGATCAAAGTAGTTACGATGGCTTGCGAACATGATAAAGATCATGCTTTACTGCATTATTTGGTTTCTCAAGGAATTGTGGCGAGTCAAGGGCATTCAAGCGCAACATTCGAACAAGCTGCTGAAGCCATTGCCAATGGAGCAATGAGTATGACGCACGTATATAACGGGATGACAAAATTTATGCATCGCGAGCCTGGGCTGGTTGGTGCGGCTCTGCGCTTTCGTGAAGTGTACGGAGAAATTATTTGTGATGGCAACCATTCGCATTTGGCGGCAATCAATGATTTCTTCAAGGCGAAAGGAAACGATCACGGCATTATGATCACGGATTCTTTGATGGTTAAATCCCTGCCTGTCGGTACGCGTGTACTCTTTGGCGGCAACGAGATCGAATTATTTGCAGATGGTTCGGCTCATTTAGTCGGTGCCGGAAATTTAGCGGGTTCGACATTAAATGTCAATAAAGGTTTGCGAATTGTTTATGAACTGGCGGAGGTGCCTTGGATTGCTGCAATCAATAGCTGCACATTGAATCCTGCACGTATGCTTCGGGTTGATGATCGAAAAGGAAGCATCCAGGCAGGAAAAGATGCGGATCTTGTCGTTTTGGACGACAACTATGATGTTTTGATGACTTATGTGAAAGGAAAAAAAGCGTTTTAATGCGAGTCTTTGTATGTGTCGATCAAAAAGACGGACTTCTTTTTAACAATCGACGACCTTCAAGGGATCGTGTCGTAATCGAAGATATCGAGAAAATGTCGGATGGACAAGATATTGCGATGAGCGAGTATAGTGCCAAACTTTTCGAAGGATATGATCATGTGGTAGTAACTGAAAATTTCAAAGATTATGAAAATGTTTTTTCGGAGCAGGCCGATTTGAAAGAGCTTGCATGGGATGAACTGATCGTATATCGCTGGGATAAGGTGTATCCAAGCGATGTCAAACTTGATGTCGATCTGAGTTCTTTGAATTTGAAGGATGTGAGCACTCTTCAAGGCTATTCGCATGATACGATCTTAAAGGAGGTTTACGTTCGATGATCAAAAAACTGCTTTCGGCTTTCCTGATCGTTTGTTTGTCATTTTCTGTGGTAGGATGTTCTGCCCAGGAAGCAAACGCTCCAAGTCCTATTGTTTCTCAAGATGACATTCCTGCCTTTACCGATCAGGCATATGTAGTTCTCAATAATAATGTGCCGACTTTTACGGAAGACGAGATTACCGATCAATCCTTTGAAACTTATTATCCTTTGGATGATCTTGGTCGGGTGACGGGTGCATTTGCGTCGATCGGCACGGATCTTTTGCCAACCAAAGAAAGAGGAAATATTTCTTCTGTGAAGCCGACAGGATGGCATTCGGTTCAATATGACAATGTGGAAGGTAAGAGTTTGTACAATCGTTGTCACTTGATCGCATGGTCCTTGACGGGAGAAGATGCCAATCCGAATAACTTGATCACCGGAACACGGTATTTGAATATCGAAGGAATGAAGCCTTTTGAGGATATGACGCGCGACTATATCAAAGAAACAGGCAATCACGTCATGTATCGGGTGATTCCTGTGTATACGGGAAATAATCTTGTTGCGGATGGAGTAATTATGGAAGGATACTCGGTTGAAGACAACGGAGAAGGAATCGAGTTCAATGTTTATGCGTACAATGAACAGCCGGGAATCACGATTGATCATGCGACAGGCGATAGTGCATTGAGCAAAGAGGAAACCGATTCTTCGACAAATCAAAATACTCAAGGCACATATGTAATCAACAAATCGACTAAGAAGATCCACGATCCGAGTTGCTCTTCGGTTTCGAATATGAAAGAAGAAAACAAAGAGTTTTATCGCGGAAACTTGCAGGATCTGCTGAATCAAGGGTATACAATCCATAACCAGTGCCTGGGCAATAAGTAAACGCAGTGAAAAAACGGAAGCATCCATGAAGGATGCTTCTTTTTTAATGAAATGGTGTAAAAGATAAAGAAAAAGCCGGGAAATCTCTGAAATTTTCCCGGTTTTTCCATGACCGAAAGCTATTTTGCGTTTGTTTACTCTTTCTCTGTAAGATCAAGATTTTCCAAGGCATAGCGGCAGCATTGAACGACAAGCTGATTAAAACTGATATCGTGCGATGTTGCCAATCGTTCTAAAGAGTTAATCAAATCGGTTGGCATACGAACGGTCTTATTAATGGATTCTATTTTTTGGATTCTGAAGGGCATGCTATCCCACCTCTCTGGTAAAAAATATAAATGAATTTTTAATGTTTTTATATATTCATAATTGGATTCAAAAATATAGGCAAAATTTAAATGATATTGCATTTATTAAAATTGTGAGTTTAAAATGTGCATAACAAAACATTTTATATGATGGCATAGAGTAAAAAAGAGATAATATTCATGAATAATTGAAATTTAATTTATTTAGTTAAATGCTTTGATTTTATGTGAATTGATAAAAAAAGTATTCGTTCGGGAATAAGGATACTTTTATGCAAATAAAATTGATTTCTTTATGTACCGCCGGAAAGGAAAATAAAAGAAAGTTTTTAAATTGTATACGGCATCCGTGCATTGATGTCGATTACGGAATGCTTTGTATGAAGTATAGGGAATAGAAGAAAGCCGGAAGATGAAGAATAAAGAAAGTTGGTGTTTCTTGGATTTGCTTTGGATTTAATTTGTTGTGGGGGCTTATTAGATCCAAAGCAAATCCGAGAAGCAGAAAGCAGAGGATTAAGACAAATAGATAAACAGGACTGTCGGAATTTACAGAAAAGTTTGTCCTTAAAATTTTCTTTATTTTTACAATTTTTAAAAGGGATAAATCATAAAAAGTTGAAAACGGTTTCTTTTATAATGAAGCGCTTTCATAAAAAATACTTATAGATTTTATCCATAGATAAGGTGTAGTATATCGCCGTTAGCTATGGAGGAAGTATGTTGTATGGAAAATTATCGCTATTTACTGGATATCGCAATCATTTTGCTCTTTACAAAAGCATTCGGAATCTTTTCGAAAAAGCTGAGAATGCCAAGTGTAGTCGGTGCATTGATTGCAGGAATCGTGCTCGGACCAGCCATGTTGAATGTGGTTCAACCAAGTAATCTTATTTCTTCGCTTTCGGAAATCGGTGTCATTGTTCTTATGTTTTCGGCAGGTCTTGAAACAAGCATTGCCGATCTGAAAAAGGCCGGAGGAAAAGCATTCGTGATCGCCCTGCTCGGTGTTTTGATCCCGCTTATTGGAGGGTATTTGATCGGAATGTGCTATAATGTCGGACCTTCTGCATGGATCGAAAATTTATTTATCGGTGTCATCTTTACTGCGACAAGTGTAGGAATTACCGTAGAAACATTAAAAGAAATGAACTGTATGTCCACAGAAAGCGGAAACGTGATATTAGCCGCAGCCGTGATCGATGATGTATTAGGAATTGTATGTCTTACTTTAGTGACCGGAATGGCCGATGCAAGTGTAAATGTGGGAATCGTTCTGCTGAAAATCTTAGGATTCTTCATTTTCTCGATCATTGTAGGGCTGATCATGCACAAAGTATTCAAATGGTGGTTCAGTACCGATCCGGCTCACGGATTACAACGCTATTCGATCGTATCGTTCGCGTTTGCTTTAATCATGGCCTATTGCTCTGAAGAGTTTTTCGGTGTTGCCGACATTACCGGCAGCTTTGTAGGCGGTTTGATCATTTCGGGAACTGCGCAATGCGAATATGTGACGAAACGAATTGGTACGCTTTCCTATATGCTTATTACTCCAATCTTCTTTGCCAGCATTGGTTTGAAACTTGCACCGATCCAAGTCACATGGGCTTTGGTCGGATTGGTCGTACTGCTCTGTGTAGGAGCTGTTCTTACTAAAATCATCGGATGCTGCGGAGGGGCGTTATTGTGCAAATATACGCCTGCACAAGCATTGCGGATTGGCTGCGGAATGATTTCACGCGGGGAAGTTGCCCTCATCGTTGCCGATAAAGGAATGAATCTTGGTATCCTGCCTGAAATGTTCGTAACTCCGATTTTGCTGTGTGTCGTGTTCACAACAGTTATTACTCCGATTTTCCTGAAGATGGCTTACAAACATAAAGCGGATGATCCGGACTTTAAAAATACGAAAATGAGTGCATTCGAAAAACAGGAAATCGCATCAGAACTTGCCAATCCAATGGTAAGATAAGCGCTGCCTCGCATCCCTATGATGCGAGGTTTTCGTTTGTCAAAATAAAAAGCCCCGATCAAACGGATCAGGGGCTGTTGAAAATTCATCATTTCCAAATAGCCCAAATCGAGGCAGACTCATTTAAAATGACCGACTTATCCCAAAGTCTGGTGTTTTTATAAGAGTTGGGATCAAGCACTTTGTATTGACCGTTTTCAAGCCCTGTGATCACGATAAAATGACCGACACGTGTAAAATGTCCGGGATCAACGGAAACGAGCAATAATTTTCCTTCTGCGAGAGCTTGATCAATGGATGCTTCATCGACAGGAATTCCTTGTACTTCCACGCCATAGTTTTTTGCAGCTGCTTCCACGAATGAGTGGGAAGTCCCGACACCATCCACGTAATGGCCGTTTGATTCCGAGAATTGCGCAAGCGCATACGGCGTTAAAGTAGGATCCTGATTGAGATAAGACAAGATCATTGAAAGACTTGTCGGAGCACATCCTGCAAAGACCATATTTGAAGTGCCGTAAGGAAGATAACCCCAACGCTCATCCCATTGCAGCAAATGAGGAACGGTATCGAGAGATTCCGTTAATGCGGTCGGCGGTGTCGTATGCCCGTTCAGTATATGATATTGACTCACAAACGCAAGACGATCATTATCGCGACTTAAAAACACGAGATAATCTTCCGGAAGTCCCGGATCATTGTATAAATTCATATATCGCAATCCGTCATTTTCCAGATCGAGAGCTACCGCTTGATTAAATGTCTTTTGGTCCACCCGCTTTTCTTCCAGATTTTCAAGCGCTTTATAGGCCGAGGCATTGTCAGCCAAAGCTTCCGCTTTTAAAGCGTCAAATGCTTCCTGATCGATTCCGCGTGTGTTTTGCCATGCATTGATCCGGTCCGAGGTTTCCTGACGACTTTTCAAAATTTCCTCGATTTTTTCGTGTCGGGTCTGCTGAATATGGTGATCGATCAAAATATAACCTCCCCATAATCCGCAGAGAATGAACACAAGAACAACAAGAATGATCACAAGATTTTTAGAGTTGATTTTTTGCTTTCGGACCATGATAAAATCCTCCTTTGATCTTATTTATTATAATTCTAAAATCGCAAAAAGAAATATTGCACGTAAAATTCGCATTAATAAAGGATGGGTTCCTTTCCCTAAAGCAAATGAATGGAAGTCACAAAAAGGCAGTTTTATAATAAATTCAAAGATGAAAGTGAATCTAACAAAAGGAGGACTTCTATGGATTTTGAAAAAATGTCCGAAAATCTTCAAAAGATCTTGATGAATGCGGTCAATGACGCAAAAGCTAATCAGCACGCTTCTGTCGATACGATCGATGTTCTCGAAGCCATGTTCAAATCCGAAATTCTGGACGGTTTATTCGACCGTATCGATGTGGATAAAAAACTCGCTTTAACGATCATTGCAGATGAAGAGAAAAAAATCGTGAAGAGCTCTTCTCAAAACATCAACTTATCAAATGAAGTACAAAAATCAATTGATAAAGCAGCCAAATGGGCAAGTCAGCATGATGAAATTTACTTGTCTGTAGCAACTCTTTGGATTGCATTGATGTTCAACCGCTCTTATATTTCAAGACGTTTGGTTCAAACGTTCAACTTGACTGAAAAACAATGCGAAGAAGCAGAACTTGCTCGTCGTGGCGGACGAAAGATGGATACCCCGAATGCGGAAGACAATCTGGAAGCACTGAAAAAATACGGTCGTGACCTGGTAGCCGAAGTACGCGAAGGGAAGATTGATCCAATTATCGGACGTGATGATGAAATTCGTCGTGTCATGCAGATCCTTTCCCGTAAGACAAAGAACAATCCGGTCTTGATCGGAGAACCTGGGGTCGGAAAAACGGCTGTTGTCGAAGGATTGGCTTGGCGAATCATGAAAGGTGATGTGCCGGAATCTTTAAAAGACAAGACATTGATCGAATTGGATATGGGTTCTTTGATTGCCGGTGCCAAATATCGTGGCGAATTCGAAGAACGTCTGAAAGCTGTGCTTGATGAAATTAAAGAATCCAACGGACGCATTATCGTATTCATTGATGAGATCCACAATCTTGTTGGGGCAGGAAAGACAGAAGGCAGTATGGATGCCGGAAACTTGTTGAAGCCGATGCTTGCTCGTGGCGAGTTGCATATGATCGGAGCGACTACATTCAATGAATATCGTCAATATATCGAAAAAGACGCTGCATTGGAACGTCGTTTCCAAAAAGTCAATGTGCGTGAACCAAACGTAGAAGATACGATTGCGATCCTTCGCGGATTGAAAGATCGTTTCGAAGGGTACCATGGAGTACGTATTCTTGATGACGCACTTGTTTCGGCTGCCACAATGTCCGATCGTTACATTACGGACCGATTCTTGCCGGATAAAGCAATCGACCTTGTCGATGAAGCGTGCGCAACATTGAAAGTTCAAATGGAAAGTATGCCGCAAGAGCTTGATGAACTTGAACGGAAAATCATGCAGCTTCAAATCGAAAAAACATCTTTGATGTCGGAAACTGATAAAAAAGCCATTGAACGTCGTGATGAAATCGAACAGGAAATGGGTAAACTTCAGGAAAAACGCGATGAGCTCCATTCGAAATGGGAAGATGAAAAACGCATCTTGAATCAGGCGCAAGAAGATAAGCTGGCTCTTGAAAAAGCAAAACTTGATCTTGAACAAGCGCAAAACGACCTTCGTTATGAAGATGCCGCAAAACTTCAATACCAAATCATTCCGGAACTGGAAGCGCGGATTAATAAAGAAAGCGGCGGCCTTCCGAAAGATGAAGGAAGTCTGATTCAGGAAACTGTCAACGAAGAATTGGTTTCCAAGATTATTTCCCGCTGGACAGGTGTCGAAGTCACACGTCTTGTAGAAAGCGAACGCGAAAAACTGTTGAACTTGCAAAAAGTATTGGAGCAGCGTGTAGTCGGACAAGATCATGCCATCGAACTGGTTGTCGATTGCATTCTTCGTTCCAAAGCACAAATTCAAGATGAAAACCGTCCGATTGGTTCGTTCATGTTCTTAGGCCCTACCGGAGTAGGTAAGACGGAAGTGGCTAAGGCACTTGCCGAACAATTGTTTGATGACGAACGTCATATTGTCCGTATCGATATGTCGGAATACATGGAGAAACACAGCGTTGCCCGTTTGATCGGAGCGCCTCCAGGATATGTAGGACATGAAGAAGGCGGTCAATTGACGGAAGCTGTTCGTCGTAATCCATATTCGATCGTTTTATTTGATGAAATCGAAAAAGCGCATCCGGACGTATTCAATGTTCTGCTTCAGATTCTTGATGATGGCCGGATCACCGATTCAAAAGGTGTGACAGTGGATTTCAAAAATACGATCATCATTTTGACAAGCAACTTAGGAAGTCAATATGCGTTTGAATATAAAAACGAGCCGGAAATCCTTCATGAAAAATACATGGAAGCTGTGAAAGCGCATTTCCGTCCGGAATTTATCAACCGTATTGATGAAATTGTTGTGTTCAATGCGCTGCAAGACAAAGCATTTGTCAAGATTGCCCGCAAGTTCATGAAAGAGTTGATCGAACGACTCCAAGAAAAGGACATTACTGTTCATATTGACGATGCGGTATACGAAAAAATCGCGGAAAACGGAGTGGATCCGGTATTTGGAGCACGTCCGATGAAACGATATATCCAGCGTCAGATCGAAACAGAAATTGCCCGTCAGATGATCAAAGAGGGTGCTATGCAAGATGCACACATTGACATTCGTGTAAAAGATGACAAATACGAAATTAAAGTGTCGAAAAATAAAAAATAGTGTACGATAAAGGCGGGGAAACCCGTCTTTTTTCAGGAGGTAGAAAATGGATAAGATTGAACAATTAAGAAAAATTATTGAAAATTCAAGCAGTATTGTCTTTTTCGGAGGAGCCGGAGTTTCCACCGAAAGCCACATTCCTGATTTTCGAAGCGATACCGGATTGTATAAACGAAAGTATCCATATCTTGCAGAACAAATGTTGAGCCATTCGTTTTATGTCAAACATCCAAAAGAGTTTTTTGATTTTTACTTCAATGAAATGATTTACGAAGATGCAGTACCGAACAAAGCTCATCTTGCGTTGACAAAGCTTGAAAAACAAGGAAAGCTTAAAGCGATCGTGACCCAAAATATCGATGGACTTCATCAAAAGGCGGGTTCTGTCAATGTACTTGAACTTCACGGATCGGTTATGCGCAATTATTGTACCCAATGCAAAAAATCGTTTACTTTGGACGAAACGATTCAATTAAGGGATAAAGACGGAATTCCGCGTTGCGATAACGATCAAGCGATCATTAAACCGGATGTCGTATTGTATGAAGAAGGATTGGATCAGCACATCATTTACGAAGCTGTAAATGCCATTTCTCATGCCGATACCTTGATCGTAGGCGGAACAAGTCTGGTCGTGTATCCTGCAGCTGGACTCATTCAGTATTTTCAAGGAAAAAATTTAGTGCTGATCAATAAGGAAAGCACACCAATGGATTCGCAGGCAACCCTTGTGATTCACGATTCGATCGGAAAAGTATTGGATGAAGCCGTAAAATAAAAAAAGAGAAGCAAAGAAAGGAAACCGGATGGAATGTCCGGTTTTTTTACGGAAAAGTTAAAATGTAAAGTAAACTTGACATAAAAAAAGAAGCGGATATAATAAAAATATGGAAAGCTAGCTTTACATAAAGGAGGATATGTTAAGTTATAAAAAATATAGAAAAAAAGTGTATAAATACGGCATAATATGTTCATAAAGAAAGGGTTGTATTTATGAACACAAAGAATATCACAAACTATAAACCTAAAGATTTTGCCGAGTTATTGGGTGTATCAGTCAAGACATTGCAGAGATGGGATAGAGAAGAAATATTGAAGGCTCATCGAACTCCTACTGATAGAAGATATTATACTTACGACCAGTATCTACAATTCAAAGGAATACAAACAGAAAATGATGTTAGAGATGTTGTCATTTACGCAAGGGTTTCTACAAGAAATCAAAAAGATGATTTACATAATCAAGTAGAATTTTTAAAACAATTCTGTAATACTAAAGGTGTTATTGTAAATCAATGTATTGAAGAGTTTGGAAGCGGATTGAATTACAACCGCAAGAAATGGAACAGACTGCTCGAAGAAGTCATGGAAAACAAAATAAAAACAATAGTGATTTCGAATAAAGACAGATTTGTTCGTTTTGGCTATGATTGGTTTGAAAGCTTTTGCGAAAAATTCAATACGGAGATCATCGTGGTAAAGAACGAAACTCTTTCGCCAAATGAAGAACTGGTGCAGGACATTCTTTCTATTCTACACGTATTCAGTTGTAGATTATATGGTTTACGAAAGTATAAGAAACAAATCAGGGAGGATGAGGAGATTGCTAAAGAGCTTCAAAACGGAAATTGATCCGACTTTGGAACAGAAACAAAAGATCCATCAAACGATCGGAACATGCCGATTCGTTTATAACTTTTACCTTTCGCATAACAAAGAAGTCTATGAAGCAGAAAAGAAATTTGTCTCCGGCATGGATTTTCAAAAATGGCTCAATAATGTTTATTTGAAA
>KE159692.1:461632-469061 GCA_000403415.2 Firmicutes bacterium M10-2 | reverse complement strand
ACATCAATAAGACAGTATCAGAGATCGTGAAAACCAAGCCATCTTATATTACTGTAGAAGATTTGAATGTAACCGGGATGATGAAGAACAAGCATTTATCAAAAGCAGTAGCTTCCCAAAAGTTTTATGAGTTTAGAGTCAAACTGGAAGCGAAATGCAAAGAAAGAGGGATTGAATTGAGGATCGCTGACAGGTGGTATCCATCATCGAAAATGTGCCACAGCTGCGGAAGTATCAAGAAAGATTTAAAACTTTCAGATCGAGTGTTCCGCTGTCAATGTGGTTATGTTGAAAACAGAGATCTCAATGCAAGTCTTAATTTAAGAGATGCAACAACCTACAGCATTGCGTAACGAACAAGCAAATGTAGGTATGTACCGAAGGCTGATTCGGGAATTTACGACTGTGGAGTGTACAAGAACTTGTGAGTAGTGGGAACACAAAAGCATACACGAAGAAGCAGTAAGAAATATCCGTGAGGATTTCAATTCTCGATGTGTTTGAGTATGTTTAGACACATTTTGAGTAGCAGGATGTATGAAAAATAGACTAGAGGCTCTCAGAAAAGAAAGGGGTCTCAAACAGGAAGATCTCGCAAAAGCACTGGAAGTTTCGCGCCAGACGATTGGTTCACTTGAAAATGGGCGATACAACCCGTCGATCCAGCTTGCGTTTCGAATTGCACGGTATTTTGAAATGCCGATTGAGGACATTTTCATTTATGAGGAGGAAGAGAAATGAAACAAAAAAACTATATGCTTATTGTGGTCGGACTTGTATTTTTGGGAATGGGATTTTATCTTCTGAAAGGAATAAATCTTTCGAATTCCTTTCTTCAGGTCCTTCCGTATGTGTTCATTGGTTTAGGATGTGGTATTTTCGGACATGGAGCCGGAGAACTTATTCGTCAAAAAGCAATAAGCAAAGATCTTGAATTGAAAAATCGGCTTGAGATCGAAGAAAACGACGAGCGCAACATTGCGATCGCAAATCGGGCAAAATCGAAAGCATATGATATCATGACTTTCGTGTTCGGGGCATTGATGATATCGTTTGCCTTAATGAATGTGGATTTGCCTGCGCTTCTGCTGCTTGTCTTTGCCTATTTATTCGTAGAGGGAAGTGCTGTTTATTATACTCAAAAATACCACAAGGAAATGTAATTATAAGAGAAAAAGATGGCTGTCACACCATCTTTTCTCTTATTTTTATTTAGGATAAACGAGTCTTGATTCATCAATATCATTCAATACTTCATCTAGGAAATGTTCAGATACGAATTTTGCCATTGGCAAATTCATATCTAAATAGTTTCCGCAATCTTTTGGACTAGCTCCCGGAACATCGCCTTCAAAATTTGCCATGAAAGAAAAGAGATCTTTCATTAACGCAACGATATCTTTCGATTCCAGATCACCTTGCAAAATCAAATAAAATCCGGTTCGGCAACCCATCGGACCGAAATATACGACCCGGTCTTTCCATTGTGGATCGTTACGCAAATAAGTGGCGGCCAAATGTTCGATCGTATGAACTTCAGCTGTGTTAAGAACCGGCTCATCGTTCGGGCTCGTGATTCGAATATCGAATGTCGTAAGAATCGTATCGTTGAAATGATCTTTTCTTGATACGTAAACGCCTGGTTTCAGCTTGATATGATCGATCGTAAAACTTGTAATCTTTTCCATTTTCGGATCCTCCTAATAATTTAACAGCTCAAATTCTGATTCTTCTTGCAGTGGTATTTCCTGACAATCCATCGTTTCGATATGAATTCTCGGAATTTCGTGCATTTGCTGGATCAGCTTTTCGATGCGCTGTCTTGGTCCTTGAAGCTCGGCATCCACACTGCCGTCAAAATTGTTTTTGACCCAGCCTGTCAGCTTCATATTCATGGCTCGGCGCCACATTTCCACACGAAATCCGACGCCTTGAACAAGACCAGTAAAACGATAGTGCATGCGAACTTCATCTCCGATCGGTAAGGGTTCCGTTGTTGCGGAAATCGGATTTTTCGGATATTTTGTTTGAAATTTTTTAAAGAAATTCATTCTTCTTTTCCTGCCTTCTTTTGTGTTGTATTACTTTGTTTTAGTGTAGCAAATCTTTTTCCTGTTTAAAAGTTTTCTTTTGTGTCCGGAAAAAAGTGAATTAAAATAAGATCGTACAGTATTAAGAAAAGGAGAAACAATGATGGATTGCCAGCAACTAAAACAAAAAATCAAACAAATATGCGAAGAAAATATGTCACAATTCGAAGAAATCGGCGAATATATTTTTCTTCATCCTGAAAACGGATATGAGGAATTCGAATCCAGCAAATACTTAGAAGATGTACTGGAACAAGAAGGATTTCAGGTCCGACGAGGATATAAAGGACTTCCCACCTCTTTTAAAGCTACATGGGGAAAGGGAAAGACGAAGATTGCCTTTCTTCCCGAATACGATGCGTTGCCCGGATATGGGCCTAATAAAGATCAAATGGCTCATGCATGTGGTCATAACTGGATTAGCGCAAGCTGTTTAGGAGCGGCCATCTGTTTGAAAAAAATTCTTTCCGAAAAGGATGCCACGCTTGTCGTGATCGGCACACCGGCCGAAGAAACATATGGAGGAAAATGCGTTCTTGTCAAAGAAGGTGCTTTTGATGAGATTGACTACGTGTTTCAAATGCATTTGGGAACCAAAAACTTACTTAGACCGCAAACCCAAGCGATGGACTCCATCGAATTTGAATTTTTTGGCAAACCATCTCATGCAGCTCTTGCCCCGGAAGAAGGCATCAATGCGCTTGATGCCGTACTTTTGATGTTCAACGGGGTCAACGCAAGAAGGGCCCATTGTCCGAAAAGTACCTCAATTGCCGGGATTATTACCAAAGGAGGTTCGGCATGCAATATCGTGCCCGACCATACGGCATGTCAGTTTTATATCCGAGATAAAAACCGCGAAGCTGTCGATCAGTTGAATAAAATGATGATCGAAATCGCAAAAGGTGCATGCAAGATGACAGGAGCCCGTATGGAATATCGTTTTTTCGAAAATTCCTTTGACGAGCTTTGCAACGATGAAAAGCTTGTTCGGATCATGGAAAACAATTTACGCGATTTAGGAATCAATCAGTTTGATGAAAAAGAGGAACTGGGAGGATCTTCCGATATAGGAAATGTATCAAAGGTCGCAAAGACAATGTATTTTGAAATGGCGACCGGAAAAGAAATCTTTGCGCATGAAGAAGAATTTCTTGATCTTGTTCATGGAGAAAACGCAAAAAAAACACTCCATGACGCCATTGTTGCGATGGCATGGAGTGCTTTGGATGTGATTGAGGATGGAAAACTTAAAAATAAAAAAGGTTAATCGTTTGATTGACCTTTTTTATTTTGTGATTTTTAAATATCACAAAATAAAAAGTGAAATTTACGGTTGCTTTTATGGAAAAGGTTGTTTAAAATGACTTTAGAAACAGAAAGGGTGCTTTTTAAAAAGCACAAATAAAATTATGGAAAAACTATTTACGATTGAAATAGGAACACCTCAGTTTAGAATACATGAAACTGAGGGTTCAAATTCAAAACATTATTTTGTTTACAGCCAGGAGATGCTCACGAACGATCTTGAAGGAGGAATTGTTAAAGAGAATTTAAAAGATGCTCGTCAAGTAACAACGAAAGATCGTGTTGATGTGGTGCATACCGGAGAAATTGTGTTGAGTTTGACTTCCGGAACTGCATGCATTGTAAGTTCGCAACATGAGGGATTTCTGCTGACTAAAAATTTTTGCAAAGTTTATCCTGCAAAAAACGTACATGCACTTTATTTAGTTTATTTATTCAACGAAGATCACACGGTAAGGAAAAGTTTAAAAAAGAGCAAGAATGAAGGATTAGTCACAATGATTACATCGAAACAATTGGAAGCTTTGGAATTTCCTAAACTTCCTTCATTTGAAGTTCAAAAACTGATCGGTGAGCTTTATTTTAATCAAAAAAAGTTAACGAGTTTGCAAACGGAAAACGCAAAATTAAAAGAAAAGATGGTTATTGAGTCGATAAGGAGATATGAAGATGACAGAATTTGAATTTGAAAAGAGTTTAATTGAGAAACTTTGCAATACGCCCATTTCAACAGAGGAAGAGAAAGAAAATGAATTTCATGTAATCAGAACAATGAATTGGACGTATGTGCCTGAAATTAAAACGACAGAACAACTTTGGGACAATTTTAAACAAATTCTTGAACGACACAATCAAGATGCGTTAGATGGTCCGCTAAGCAAAAACGAGTTTGCGCAAGTAAAAAGAATCATCAATGATCTTACTACTCCGTTTAAAGCCGGGCAGTTTCTGTATGGATTAAATGGAGTTTCGCAGATTGAAATTGATTTGGATAATGGGAAGCATGTTTTTTTAACTGTTTTTGATCAATCTCAGATTGGTGCCGGCAGTACGGTTTATCAAGTTGTGAATCAAATTCATCGGCCAGCAGTGATTCCGGGAAAGAAAAATCGAATTTTCGATGTTACTTTATTGATCAATGGTTTGCCGATTATTCAGATTGAGCTCAAAACAGCAATCAAAGATATAAACGAAGGGTTAAATCAAATGCATCAGTATGCGGCAGAAAATCAATATAGCGGAATTTTTTCGACGGTACAGATTTTGATTGCTATGTCTCCCAATAATGCGAGATATATGGCAAATACAACTTCAGATCGTTTTAACAAAGCTTTTGCATTTCATTGGCAAAGAAGAACAGACAACGAGCCTGTCAGAGATTGGAAAGAATTTACAGATAGTTTTTTATCGATTCCTATGGCACATAATATGGCAACAAACTATATGATCCTAGACGGAACGCCAAATAAGGAAGCGTTAAAAGTCATGCGGCCTTATCAAGTCGAAGCAACAGAAAAAGTTATAAAAGCGATTGATAAAAATGATTTTGAATTCGAGAATGGAAAACTCGGCTATATTTGGCATACGACCGGTTCGGGAAAGACGATTACTTCTTTTAAAACGGCTTGGTTGGCCAGCAAGCGTCCGAATGTCGATAAAGTGATTTTCCTTGTGGACCGAAGAGCGTTGACGAGTCAGACTTTAGAAAACTATCGTGCATACGATCCGGAAGCAAAAGAAAAGGATTCGAGTATTGAGGATACCCAAACTACGAATGAGTTAAGTAAAAAATTAAAAGAAAAGAATAATAATATTATTATCACTTCCGTACAAAAGATGAACAGGCTTGTAACTCGAAAAAACTTTAAAGCGCCGGATCGCCATTTTGTGTTTATCGTGGATGAAGCGCATCGTTCAACGGGCGGCCAAGGTTTTGAACAAATTCAGAAAGCGTTTAAAAAAAGTGCATGGATCGGATATACCGGAACTCCAATGTTTGATGGAACAAATGATCGATATACGACAAAGGAGATTTTCGGCCCTTTACTTCATGCCTATACGATTCGTGAAGCAATTGCGGATAAAAATGTTTTAGGGTTTAAAGTAGATTTTATGACCACTATTACAGAAGAGGCGATGCGAAAACAATACTTACCACAGTTTTTCCGAAATGAACATCCCGATTGGTCGGAAGAAGAAATTAAGGAAAGAATTAACAATATGTCGGAATACGATATGGATGACAATCTTTCGAAAAGCTTTTACGACAATAACTATGATCATGTACATGCGGTTGTGGAAAATATTATGAGAGGTTGGAAAAACCGTTCTGTAAATGGAAAGTATAATGCGATTCTGACAACGAGGGTCGGTGGCGGTTCCAGCATTCCGATGGCTATGATGTATTTTAGAGAGTTTTTAAGAGCCAATGAAGAAGAGCCTTATGGAGTAAAACTGAATGTTGCGGTTACGTTTAGTCAAGATACTTCAAATGGTGATACGATGTTGACAACAAATAAAGAACTAGACTATGCGATTGATCGATATAATGAGCAATTTGGTACACATTTTGATTCGAGTTCAGTGGATGAATACATGGAAGATTTAGCGTCTAGATTGAAAAAAACAAATCGAGAAGGAAAAACACTGGATTTAGTTATTGTAGTTGATCAATTGTTAACAGGATTTGATGCGCCACAATTGAACACTTTATATGTCGATCGAACATTAAAGGATGCAGCTCTTGTTCAGGCTTATTCACGAACCAATCGTCTTGATGATCCAAATGATAAGCCTTATGGACATGTGGTTAATTTCCGCTGGCCAAAGGAAAACGAAAAACTGATGAAAAATGCGCTTTCTGTTTATTCCAATAAAGATAATGCTAACAAAACGAGTGCTGAGCAAGAAAAACTATTGGAAGATGAAGGAATTTTGGCAAAAGGTTTCGAAGAAGTCTTAAAAGAAGTACAAGAGCAAGTAAAAGATATTCGTAAACTGACAAATAATTTTGTGCATATTCCACCTTCCGAAAGCCAAGCCAACCATTTATTGAAACTTCTTAGAGATTACAATAGCGGAGTAGCGAAGTTAAAACAATTCCCGTTTGTGATGGATCACGGAAACGAAAATGGTCGTGCTCCGGAAAGTGGATATGACTATAATGATCCGGATAAATTAATTGAGATGATGGGAATGACTCCGGACGAGTCGCAAATGTTGAATACTGTAATTGTGAATGAATTGAAACAATCGATTGCCAAAAAGAAAAACATTCCGCCGATCCTTATTGATTTAAAAGTCGAATACTTGAAAGATGTCATTGTAAATTACGATTATTTGACAAAATTATTAGAAGATTTACTGAATCAGGTGCATAATGATGAAGAAGAAAATATAGAAGAAACTGAGCGTCAAATTTATAAATTCGCAAACGGTCTGGAAGATCGGGCTTACGCAAAAGAAATTATATCTGCAACAAAGGCAATCAAAAGCAAGGAATTCCCACCTGAAAACTATTCTCTCAAATATCCGTATGAATTAACAGATAGTGAGCAAATCGTAAAAGATGCCAAGAATATCAGCATTAATCGAAAGTTGCTGGAATTTAGAAACAAATGGGGGATTACTGATGTAGTTACCTCAAAAACATTGCTTGCTATGATTAGTCATCATCGATATGGAGAACAAGATATGGATCAAACCGATCAGATAACCGATATTTTAAAAGAAGGTTCCAAAACTTATAAAGAATTAGCTATGGATTCGGAAATCCAAGAACTATCAAAAATCAAATATCGTAATGAACTGCGTAAAGCACTTTACGATTTAGCCGATATGATGACTCAGCCGGAATAAAAAAGGAGAGAATATGAAAGAAAAAGAAGAAAAAAAACAGAATGTTCCTAAGCGCAGATTCCCGGGTTTTACTGAACCTTGGGAACAGCGTAAGCTTGGGGAGATTGCGAAAGTTACAATGGGACAATCCCCAAAAGGGAGTTCTTATTCTGAATTTCCTAACAGATATATTT
>KE159692.1:383901-460502 GCA_000403415.2 Firmicutes bacterium M10-2 | reverse complement strand
ATCAAAGAAGCAATAGTTATGATTCCTATTATGGATGAACAAAGAAAAATTGGTGACTTCTTTGAAAGTCTCGACTCTCTTATTACCCTTCATCAACGTAAGTTGGATGATCTGAAATTATTGAAAAAAGGTTTGTTACAAGAAATGTTTGTTTAATAAATAATTCAAAAAAATAGAAGAAAGGAGAACCTATTTTATTAAAAATAGGAAAGAATAAAAAAAACATGAGTGAAAAAAAGACAATTGACGAAATAAAAACTTCATTATGGGATATGGCGAATAGATTGCGAGGAACAATGGATGCTTCTGAATATAAGAATTATATTTTAGCGTTTATGTTTTATCGTTACTTATCAGAAAAACAAATGAATTATCTTGTTGATCAAGGGTTGATTAGCGAAGAACCGGGAAAAACTTTAAATGATGTTTACAAAGAAGAAGTTCCGGATGAAGAAACTGAAAAAGAATATATGGAAGAATTAACTTCTGCTTTGGGGTATGCAATTATGCCTGAAAATACGTGGGCATCTTTAATTGACAAGGTGAATAATTCGGAAGTAATTCCTAGTGATTATCAAACAATTTTTGATAAATTTAATGAAAGTACAAAGATGAATAAAGCTGCAGAAGTGGACTTTCAGGGAATCTTCAGTGATGTGAACTTGGGCGATTCCCGTTTAGGAACGACAACTGTTGATCGTGCTCGTTCTTTAAGCAAAATTGTAGATTTGGTAGATGGAATAGACTATGTAGATGAGTCCGGAAAAGATATTTTAGGATCGATTTATGAATATTTAATCCAACAATTTGCGGCAAGTGCAGGAAAGAAAGGCGGAGAATTTTATACTCCTCATGAAGTATCGAAAATCATGGCAAAAATCGTTACTTATGAAAAAGAAGCTGATAATTTGGGATTTAGTGTGTATGACCCAACTTGCGGTTCAGGATCTTTGTTGCTTACAGTTGGTAATGAATTAAAGGGAGGAAGTAAAAAAGGGGCAGTAAAATACTATGGTCAAGAAATGAACACGACAACTTACAACCTTGCCCGCATGAATTTGATGATGCATGGAGTAGACTATCAAAATATGCAAATTAATAATGCAAATACTCTTAGCAGAGATTGGCCTGATGGTCCGGATGCGATGGGAATCGATCAGCCTAGATCGTTTGATGCGGTTGTTGCCAATCCTCCGTATTCTGCAAAATGGGAACCTACAGACAGTACAATAAAAGATCCAAGATATAAGGATTTTGGAAAGACAGCGCCAAAATCAAAAGCGGATTATGCATTTTTATTGCACGGATTCTACCATCTGAATGATGAAGGTACAATGACGATTGTACTCCCTCATGGCGTTCTATTCAGAGATGCTGCCGAAGGAGTTATTCGAGAAGCTTTAATTAAGAAAAACTTTATCGATACCATTATCAGTCTACCAGCCAACTTATTTTACGGAACAGGTATTCCTACGATCATTATGGTTTTGAAAAGAAATAAGACAGATAAAAACATTTTATTTATTGACGCAAGCAACGAATATAAGAAAGCAAAAAACAAAAATTTATTAACTGAAGAAAACGTTAATAAAATTTTTGAAACATATAAAAAAAGAGAAGATGTTGATAAATATGCTCATTTAGCCACTTACGCTGAAATTGAGAATAATGAGTTCAATCTAAATGTTCCAAGATATGTAGATACATCTGAACCGGAAGAAGAAATTGATTTGGAAGAAGTATTAGCAAAAATAGAACAAGACGACAAAGAGATCGCTGAACTTGAAAAAGTAATAAACGAACAATTACAATTGTTAGGACTTAGCCCATTAAAATAGCAGATTTTGCTTAATTTATAAATCATAATTATTCAAATTGAACCAAATGTTCTATTAAGAAGTGTATTAAAAATTTGAGAGCCGGAATTTATTTTTTGGCTCTCTTTTTCTATTTCGTTTGGGAACAGCGTAAGCTTGGGGAGATTGCGAAAGTTACAATGGGACAATCCCCAAAAGGGAGTTCTTATTCTGAATTTCCTAACAGATATATTTTAGTTCAAGGAAATGCAGATATTGAGAATGGATGGGTAGTCCCAAGAATTTGGACTTCAGAGAAAACAAAAACTGCTAAAGCTGGGGATTTGATAATGAGTGTACGAGCACCAGCTGGTTCAATGGGAAAAACGGCGTATGATGTAGTAATTGGTCGTGGAGTAGCTTCTATTAAAGGAAATGAATTTCTCTATCAATTATTAATAAAAATGGATTTATATGGTTTTTGGAAACCGTATTCTTCAGGATCAACATTTGAATCTTTAAATTCAAATGATATCAAAGAAGCAATAGTTATGATTCCTATTATGGATGAACAAAGAAAAATTGGTGACTTCTTTGAAAGTCTCGACTCTCTTATTACCCTTCATCAGCGTAAGCTTGATGATCTGAAATTGTTGAAAAAAGGACTTTTACAAAAAATGTTTCCAAAAAATGATGAAAAAGTGCCTGAAATTCGCTTTCCGGACTTCACTGACGATTGGGAACAGCGTAAGCTTGGGGAGATTGCGAAAGTTACAATGGGACAATCCCCAAAAGGGAGTTCTTATTCTGAATTTCCTAACAGATATATTTTAGTTCAAGGAAATGCAGATATTGAGAATGGATGGGTAGTCCCAAGAATTTGGACTTCAGAGAAAACAAAAACTGCTAAAGCTGGGGATTTGATAATGAGTGTACGAGCACCAGCTGGTTCAATGGGAAAAACGGCGTATGATGTAGTAATTGGTCGTGGAGTAGCTTCTATTAAAGGAAATGAATTTCTCTATCAATTATTAATAAAAATGGATTTATATGGTTTTTGGAAACCGTATTCTTCAGGATCAACATTTGAATCTTTAAATTCAAATGATATCAAAGAAGCAATAGTTATGATTCCTATTATGGATGAACAAAGAAAAATTGGTGACTTCTTTGAAAGTCTCGACTCTCTTATTACCCTTCATCAGCGTAAGGAGATAATGTAATAATTTATTGAATTAAACAATTGAAATCATTGAAAACTATTGCTTGGGAACAGCGTAAGTTAGGAGAACTATATCGAAAGAACAATGAAAGAAATACTGATAAAATTCCTTATAACAAGATTCTATCAGTAGCAACAATGAAATATAAGGATGAGGGAAACGGAGCAGCTGACAAATCTATATCAACTTATAAAGTCTTACGAATTGGAGATATTGGTTATGAAGGGCATACTTCAAAAGAATTTTCTTATGGTCGATTTGTTCTAAATGATATGGGTTTAGGGATTATGTCCCCAAGATTCACATCTTTGAGACCGATTCGAGAGTATCCCGTAAAGTTTTGGAAATACTATATTCATAATGAAACTATAATGGGCCCAATCTTAAAAAGATCAACCAAATCAGGAACTATGATGAATGAACTTGTAGTAGATGATTTATTTAAAGAAACTATTCAGGTACCGAGAATTGAAGAACAAAAGAAAATCGGTGATCTTTTTTCAAAATTAGAGAAACTCATCACCCTTCATCAGTATAAGTCATAATGAACAAAGATGGAGAAAAAAGAATGATTAATGAAGTGAATAATACAATTCTGTTTTGGGATTATTTTGAGAAATGGATCGAGGTTTATAAAAAAGGGGCTATTCGGGATGTAACAATGAACAAGTATTACATGACCTTATCTTGGATCAAAAAGCTGGCTCCGAATTTATTGCTTAAAGATTTGACGCGTATTGCTTATCAACAGATTTTAAACGAATATGCATTGGAGCATGAACGTCAAACAACGATGGATTTTCATCATCAATTAAAGGGTGCTATCATGGATGCTGTGGATGAAGGATTGATTCCTCGAGATCCGACCAGAAAGGCGATTATAAAGGGTAAAACTCCACGCCCTAAGAAATTGAAATACTTAAATCAATTCGAGTTGCATACTTTGTTGTCAACCTTATATTTGAAAGATGAAATTACTTGGGATTGGTTTATTTTGCTGGTTGCGAAAACCGGAATGAGATTTTCCGAAGCTCTTGCGATCACTCCTGCCGATTTTGATTTTGCTCATCAAACTGTTTCGGTATCAAAAACGTGGGATTATAAAGGAAATGGGGGATTTTCACCAACGAAAAATGCTTCTTCAGTACGAAAGATCCAAATTGATTGGCAAACAGTGGTACAGTTTTCTTCTTTGATACACGGGCTTCCGCAAGATCAGCCGATTTTTGTGAAACAAAGAATTTACAATTCAACTGTCAATGATGTTTTGGAAAGGCATTGCAAAGAAGCGAATATTCCGGTTATAACAATTCATGGATTAAGACATACGCATGCTTCTTTATTGTTGTTTGCTGGCGTTTCAACGGCAAGCGTAGCAAGAAGATTAGGACATGCCAGTATGACAACAACACAAAAAACATATTTACATATTATTCAAGAACTTGAGAATAAAGATATTGATCTTGTAATGAGAGCATTATCAACGTTGAGCTAAATAGAAAAGAATATGACTTATACTGATGAAGATATGTAAATTTTGATGTACTTAAAGAGTATTTTACATTATCACATAAAATAAAAAGGAAGGAATCCAGATTCCTTCCTTCAGACTGTTGACAAACGGGCGGTATTCTTGAAGTAAGAATGCTGCCCGTTTTTATTTTTCTATTTTCACGACTCCAATTCATACTTTTTCTTATTTTTATAGTAAATAAGGTGCATTCGGACTATGCTCCGATTGCCATTTTCCTATTTTTCCATTGCCAAAGGGCCAGCTTTTTCAAATTATGGCACGCAAAAATGAGCAGAGCCTGTACTTTGTTTTTCTCCATACCTCTCAGCCTTGTAAATCGCATTCCATTGTTTTCTTTTACTTCTGCAAATGTCCTCTCTACGCTCTCTTTTCTTTTCGAATAAATTTCTTTTGTTCCTCGAGTATGCCGGATCTCTTCGGCTTTTTCCACATATGACCACCATACATGCTGGGTAATTACTTTTTGATGGTTTTTCGAATGTGTGCATTGTTCAAGCAGCGGACATTCTGCGCATTTCTCAGGATCCGATTTATATTCTCGGTATCCATTTCGGTTCGTTGTCGAATAATAAAGTTCATGTCCTCCCGGACATAAATCAGACTGCTGACTTCTATTTGTCAACAGTCTGAAGGAAGGAATCCAGATTCCTTCCTTATGGTTTTACATTATTGGATCGACATCATATTTTGAGCAAAAACATGTTCCATAGAAGGAAGCACGAAATCCAGTGCTTCCTTCAATACATCTTCAACTGTCTTTACAGGCACGATCTTTAATTTCGATTTGATTTCTTCCGGAACTTCATAAAGGTCCGCTTGATTGTCCCAAGGAATCAAAACTTTGGTTATTCCTGCACGTTGAGCTCCGAAAAGTTTTTCTTTCAGTCCGCCAATCGGAAGCACATCTCCACGGAGACTTACTTCTCCGGTCATCGCAATGTGCGGATCGACAGGACGATCAAGCACAAGGGAAGAAAGTGCTGTAAACAATGTGATTCCTGCACTTGGTCCGTCTTTTGGTGTCGCACCAGCCGGAACATGGATATGAAGATCACGATCCTTGAGCATAGACGTATTCATAGGTAGCCTTGATTTTAAGATGCTTAATGCAATACGTACTGATTCTTTCATGACATCTCCGAGTTGTCCGGTAATGATTGTCTGTCCGGAACCGGGCATATCTGCCGTTTCGATAAAGAGGATCTCTCCGCCAACCGCTGTCCATGCAAGTCCCGTTACGACACCGGCAGGATTGAAATCTTTGATCTTTTCATGTCTTGCTTGGATTGGCCCGAAAATATCTTCCAGATCGTTTCCATCGATAACGATTGGCTCACTGCTTTCCAAGATCGCTTCTGATTTCGCGCGTGCAATGTTCGCAATCCGTTTTTTCAAGCCGCGGCATCCCGCTTCCATGGTGTAATTATTGATAATCGCCCGAATCGCTTCATCTGTGATCACAAGTTGATCTGTTGAAATTCCATCTTCTTCGAGAACTTCCGGAATCAAGTGATCTTTTGCGATATGGAACTTTTCATCGGCTGTGTACCCGGAAATCTGGATGACTTCCATACGATCCAGCAGCGGAGCGGGAATCGTATCCAAAGAGTTGGCCGTCGCAATAAATAAAACGTCCGAAAGATCATATGGAAGGTCAAGATAGTGATCGGTAAATGTGTTGTTTTGCTCCGGATCAAGCACTTCCAGCATGGCGGCAGCCGGATCTCCCGAAAAACCGCCTTGCATCAATTTATCGATTTCATCCAAAATCATGACTGGATTGGTCGTTCCCGCGCGCTTCATGGATTGCAGCACACGACCGGACATGGCACCGATATACGTTCTGCGATGTCCGCGAATTTCCGATTCATCCCGCACGCCGCCTAGACTCATTCGTGTGTATTCGCGACCTAAAGCTTGAGCAATCGACTTTCCTAAAGATGTTTTTCCAGTTCCCGGAGGTCCGACCAAAAGGATCGCACTTCCTTTGTTTGAGTTTTTCAAACGCATGATTGCCAGATGCTGAATGATCCGTTCTTTTACTTTTTCCATTCCGTAATGTCTGGAATCAAGGATTTTACGTGCCTCTTTCAAATCGGCAAATTGAAGATCTTCTTTTTTCCAAGGAAGGGAAAGAGCAAATTCCAAATAGTTTTTCAAAACATCTTGTTCCGTCGCGTTTTGTGCAGAAGATGTTTCCAGTTTTTTTACATCTTCCAGCAGTGCTTTTTCGATTTCGATCGGAAGATGAGCGTTCATGACCCTGGAACGATAGTCGTCTTTTCCGCCTTCGCTCTCTGTTTCGTTGAGCTCTTGTTTAATGGCTTCCATTTGACGGCGCAGCGCCTGTTCCCGGTAATATTTATTGGCTTGTTCCGAAAATTTTTCATTCATTTCCAAATTGATCGAAATGACTTCTTTTTGACGAAGCAACATATCGATAAACGACAAAGCACGCTGTTTCAAAGAGCCGGTTTCCAAAAGCTCGAAGCGTTCGCGCTGGGTCATCGGCATATACTGCGCTAGGTAAACAATCAATTCGTTCATGCTTTCGATCTTAGCCGCTTGATTGGTTATCAATTCACCTCCGCGAAAAGATTGCGCCATTTCATTGACGATGTTTTTCATATACTGAAGCATTTCCTGCGCAGATCGGTCGCGCAAATCGTTTTCGTCTTCGCTGATCGTATAGGTGCAAGTGGCAAAGCTTCCTTCAAAAACTTGATCAACCTTGACACGGGCGCTTGCTCTGACAACAGCGAAGATTCCTTTCGTGTTATGCTCGATTGAAACGAGATGACATTGCACCCCGTATGTATAAATATCTTGAATGTTCCAATGTTCTTTTAAATGATCTCCCTTAACAGGTACAGCGATAAAAGACTGATCCTGAATGCGATCGAGATCATCTTGATTCATATTTTTTAATTGAATGGTTGTATCGGGCAATAGGAGAGTGCCTAATACGGGCAATAATGGCGCAAATTGCGTTTCCATATATTCATTCATGTAATTTCCTCTCTTTCCAATTGCATTTCTTTTAGCACTTTTTGTTTTAGAGTGCTTAAAGTAGAACCATTATAATACTAAGTATGAAAAATGTAAATACTAATAGTTTTATTACTTAGTTTATTTTTTTGACTTATTGTGTTATAGTGAAGTTCAAGGTGAAGTATATGAAAGAAAAAACAGCATTTACGGATGATGCGTGTCCTATGCGTGTCGCTTGTCAGGCCATATCCGGAAAGTGGAAACTTCCGATGATCTATGTGCTTTGCGAACATGGAACGCTCAGGTACAACGAATTAAAAAAGGAACTGGGAATTACGAATGTTATGCTATCCAACACATTGAAAGAAATGGAGCAGGAGGGGTTGGTAATCCGGATTCAATTTAATGAAATTCCGCCTCGTGTCGAATATTCCCTGACTGAAGTGGCACTCAAGCTGATGCCCATCCTACAAGAGTTTTACGAGTGGGGAGAATTGCTCCTCGAACTGGAAAATCATGTTGACTGATTTTCCGGTTTTTTATACAATATAAATAACAAATAAGTTATATGTTATATGAGGAAATGAAATGACTCTCGATCAAACATTTAAAGCATTGAATGATCCGGTACGAAGAAAGATTTTGAATCTGCTTAAAAAGAAATCGATGAACGTGCAGGAAATTGTTTCTTGTTTTTCGATTTCTCAGCCGGCTATATCAAGACATCTTTCTGTGTTGAAGCAAGCCGATCTTATTCGTGATGAACGTCATGGAAAACAAGTTATGTACACCATAAATACATCGGTGCTCGAAGAGGCAATCTTATGGATGGAGGATCTCAGAGGAAAAGAACATGAACAATTTTCGACAATTCAGAAGCCTTCACATCGTTAATTCTTTTATCATTTTATCGCCTCTGATCTTTGGGATCGTAATTGAAAAGCGTTGGATCCCGGCGATGATTTTGCCAATCGAATGCTTGATCTCTTATTGGATCACCGGATTTGCATTGGAAAGAAGAGAAACACACAATGAAAAAATCATTAGAAATGTTTTGTGCTGGCTTACATATTTTTCGTTTGGAATCAGTATGGCTTATTTGATTTGGTATCGGAACACGCAGTTTCGAATTTCCATCTTGATCAACGGAATGCTCGGTCTTTTATTTATGGCTCTTGGGAACATCATGCCTAAAGCACAACAAAATCAGGTGTTTGGGATACGGACTTTCTGGACGCTCAACAATAAAGAGAACTGGATCTATACGCAACGGTTTGCCGGACACTTATGGGTTGTTTGCGGATTTGCGATGCTTGCAACCTCTTTTATTCCGAACGGAGAAATCGTGATCTGGATTTTTATCGCAGCAGCCGTGATCGGGCCGATCTTATACTCTTATTTTTACGCAAAAAAACATGACCAGATTCCGAAAGAGAAAAAAAGGATCCGAAAACGAAAAATTTTGGGATCTGCGCTTCTTTTCGCATTCATTGCCGGAGTCGTCGTTGTTTTTCTGAGCGGGAAATATACGATTTCTTTAAATAAGCAAGAGCTGGTTATCGATGCGAATTTCGTTTACGATACAACCATCGATTTTTCGAAAATCGATTCCGTAGAGCTTGTGGAAAATGTGAAAGGAAGCAAAGTCTTTGGCTACAATGCTTTTTTCTGCAATATGGGAACCTATCGCAATGATGAGCTGGGAGAATACACTCGATATACCGATTTTTCGGGAAAAGCGATCCAGATTAGGACAGACAATCAAACTTTTGTGATAAATGAGAAAAACGATTATAGAACAAAGCAGCTGTATGAACAAATTTTGGCCAATCTATCCGTCAAAGCAGCAAAGAAAGAAAGCGCCTATCAAAAGAGTTGACGAATTCGGTCAACTTTTTTTATGCTCAATTTAAAGAGAAAAAAGGAGACCATATGTTTAAACTATCACAGGAGCATGAAGATCTTCGCATGCAAATTCGCGAATTTGCCGAAAGCGAAGTGAAACCTTACGCCTTTACTTGGGATCGGGAAAATCATTTTCCAAGAGAAGTCATTGAAAAAATGGCTAAAAACGGCTGGCTTGGCCTTCCTTATCCGAAAGAATACGGAGGGATGGGGAAAGATATTTTGAGTTATTCGATCGCAGTCGAAGAATTGTCGCGCGTCGACGGAGGAACCGGCGTTATATTATCTGCCCATGTATCATTGGGAAGTTGGCCGATCTATGCGTTCGGAACTGAAGAACAAAAGCAAAAATACCTCGTTCCTTTGGCAAAAGGAGAAAAGATCGGCGCATTCGGATTGACTGAACCCAATGCCGGATCCGATGCCGGAGGAACCGAAACAACCGCAGTTCTTGAAGGTGATCATTATATATTGAATGGAGAAAAGATTTTTATTACCAATGGAGGAGAAGCCGATACATACGTAATCTTCGCGGTTACCACTTTGGGAATCGGAACACGAGGAATCAGTGCATTTATCGTGGAAAAAGGCTGGGAAGGATTTACGATCGGTGATCATTACGATAAACTGGGCATTCGTTCTTCAGCAACTGCCCAACTTTTATTCAATGATGTGAAAGTACCGAAAGAAAACTTGTTAGGCAAAGAAGGAGAAGGATTTAAGATTGCGATGGCCACTTTGGACGGCGGACGCATCGGGATCGCAAGTCAGGCCCTTGGTATTGCGCAAGGCGCTTATGAAAGTGCAAAAAACTACGCTTTGGATCGGATTCAGTTCGGAAAACCGGTTGCTTTCCAACAAGGTCTGTCTTTTAAAATCGCCGATATGGCTACCCAGATCCGGGCTGCCCGTATGCTTGTCTACAGTGCGGCGGAACTGAAAGAAAATCACGAAAACTACGGAATGGAAGCGGCAATGGCCAAACAGTTCGCATCGGATACAGCAGTCAAGGTAACCGAAGAAGCGATTCAATGCTATGGAGGAAACGGCTATTTGAAAGGAATGGATGTCGAGCGGATGTATCGTGATGCGAAAATCACACAAATTTACGAAGGAACAAACGAGATCATGCGCGTTGTCATTTCCGGTCATATTTTAGGAAAACCGCCAAAACAGGAAAAGAAAGCTTCGCCTTTGGCAAATCCTCAAAAAGCCATTACAGGCATTCGCAAAAAGATGATTTTTAAAAATGGATCAGCGCAGGAAATGGTCGATTCGCTTGTCGAAAATTTAAAGGCAGACGGACATGACTTTACAGTTGGAATCGATATCGATACACCGATTACGAAAGCTGCTCGTGTTGTTTCGGCAGGAAAAGGAATCGGACCGAAAGAAAATATGAAATTAATCGAAGAATTGGCGCGTCAGGCCGGGGCTGCAATCGGTTCTTCAAGACCTGTGGCAGAAACTTTGCAGTATGTTCCGATGGATCGTTATGTAGGAATGTCCGGGCAAAAATTCAACGGCAATCTATATATTGCTTGCGGAATTTCAGGGGCTGTCCAGCATTTGAAAGGAATTACAAATGCGGGAACAATTGTTGCGATCAATACGAATCCGAACGCTCCGATTTTTAAAAACTGCGATTACGGAATCGTAGGAGATGTCAATGAGATCCTGCCGCTGCTTGCCCAAAAACTGAATACAGGAAAGAAAAAACCGGCTGGCGAAATGAAAAAGATTCGTCGTCCGATCGAGAAAAAAGAAAAGCCGTCGTATGATGTGATGGTTTGTGATGGCTGCGGATATGAGTACGATCCGATGATCGGAGATCCGGCCAATGGAATTGCACCGGGCACATTGTTCGAAAATTTGCCGGATGACTGGGTTTGTCCGCATTGTTCAGAGCCGAAAGCACACTTTGAAAAATCGTAAAGGAGGATTATTTCGTGCATATTGTAAGAGAAGTCACAGAGGGTTTATATTGGATCGGAGCCAACGATCACCGACTCACGTTGTTTGAAAATATTCATCCGATTCCTGAAGGAGTAAGCTACAATTCTTACATTGCTTTGGGAGAAAAAACAATTTTATTCGATACAGTGGATTGGGATGCTTGTCGGCAAATGTTGGAAAACTTGAAGTACGTTCTGGATGGACGCGATCTTGACTATATCGTGATCAATCATTGGGAGCCGGATCATGCGGCAAGTTTGCAGGAAGTGCTGATCGAATATCCGAACGCGAAAATTATCGGTAATTTGAAAGGCTTTCAATTGGCAGAACAGTTTGGATTCCATATTGACGAAGAGAAAAAGATCATTGTCAATGAAGGAGATGTCATTGATGCAGGAAATCATCAGCTGACCTTTTTGTTCATGCCAATGGTGCATTGGCCCGAAGCCATGGTCACATTCGATTTAAGCAACGGTGCTTTGTTTACAGCCGATGCGTTTGGTTCGTTCAAAGCGCTGGACGGAAAGCTATTCAATGACGAAGTTGATTATGATCGGGACTGGTTAGATGAAAACCGGCGCTATTTAACAAATATTGTCGGAAAGTACGGACCTCATATTCGAAAAATCTTAAAGAAAGCCGCTCCGCTGCTGGATCAGGTAAAATTCATTTGTCCGCTTCACGGACTTGTTTGGCGCAATAATTTCAGCTATTTGCTTGAGAAGTATGAGTTGTGGGCAAACTATGAACCGGAACAAAAAGGTGTCATGATCTGCTATGCGTCGATGTACGGAAATACAGAACAAGCGGCTCAGGCACTGGCAGCCAAACTTTGCGATCTTGGTGTACCGAATGTGAGCGTATTTGATGTATCCAATACGCATGTATCGTATTTGATTGCAGAAGTATTCAAGAAAAGCCATGTCGTACTTGCTTCATGTACATACAATTTAGGGATTTTCCCGGTTATGAAAAACTTCCTTGAAGATATGAAGGCGCTGAATGTTCAGAACAGGACGTTTGCGATTATCGAAAACGGATCGTGGGCAATTCGTTCAGGTGATCTCATTTCTCAGTTTTTAGATGAGCAGATGAAAACGATCACAGTTCTTAACGATCGGGTCACAATAGCTTCACACTTAAAAGAAGGACAAAATGAAGAAATTGAAGATCTCGCATTGGAAATCAAAGAATCGATGAGAGGTTAACGAAAAGCAGCTGCGAAAAATAAATTTTTGCAGCTGCTTATTTCATTAAGAAAAATTTATACAAAGAAAAGAAGAACGTAAGTCTTTTCTTATTCGAAAGATGTAATTTGTTTGAATGTGAATTCATCGTTGTTGTCGAGGTTGACCTCATCCATGGCCGGACAATATCCTGCCTCTTGACACGTTTTATTGTTTTTGGATTCAAATACAAGCCAAGGCCCGTTATCCATGTCCTGGTTCAGTCCGTAAATGCCTGTCAAAAGGGAACCATAGTCACTTTGCTCGATTTCGGATTTAAGCTTTGGTGTAGTTTCCAAAAATTGAGTTAGATTGGCTGCATCAGTTTCGAAACTTTCATCTAAAACTGTGTTGTTTTCCTGATCGACGATCGTGATCTTGATTTCTTTGTAGCCTTCTTTTGTCACATCGTTTTTATTTGTGTGAAAAGCAACAACAATCGCTCCGATCACAATCAAAGCGGCGCAAACAGCAATAATTTTCTTTTTCATATTTTCTTTTTCTCCTTCTTATTTTCTTATTGTGCGTAAAATTTTGACAAACGGACCGTAAAGAAGCACAAATTCAATAAAAACAATCGCTCCCTGAATGAGAGAAGTTTTAAAACCCAAAAGAATATACAACATGGTAATCTTACGGTCAAAAAGCAAAAACGGAAGATCGACTAGCTGTCCGAGCAGAAAGGATGCCAGAGCTCCGCAAAACCAAGCAACCGCTTCATGCTTCTTTACGATTTTTTTTAAAGAAGCAAACCATAATCCGTAAAACGGGAAAAGAATCAAATACATAAGATTCCATGGCATGAATCCATGAAATAAAATTTGCAGAATACCAAAAAGGATCGTTGCTGAAATGACTTCTTTTTTATTGAATACTTGGGCGCAGACAAACAAGGTGAGCGTAATACCTTCCACATAAAGAATGTTCGAAAACAAATGAAAGATTACATAAAACAAGGAACCGAGCAATGCACAATACGTTAAATTTCTAACTGATAATTTATTTATGTTTCCGGTTTCCATACGATTGCTTTGGCGGATACGGCTTGATCAAACATTTCGGTCCTGTTCCGATCAAATCGCTTCGTCCGGCTTTTAATAACGCTTTTTTTACGATATGGTAATTTTTCGGATAAGAGTACTGCATCAAGGCACGCTGTTCAAGCTTTTCTTCATAAGTTTTTGCCACATAGACAGGCTTCATATTTCGAGGATCGATTCCGGTATAGTACATACAAGTTGCTAAGGTTCCCGGTGTTGGATAAAAGTCCTGAACTTGTTTTGGCGTATGATGGATTTTTTTCAAATAGCAAGCAAGTTCGATCGCATCATTTAACGTGCTTCCCGGATGAGAACTCATCAAATAGGGAACTAAGTATTGATCCATCCCGAATTGCTTGTTTTTTTCTTTGAACTTTTCGACAAATCGCAGATAAAGTTCTTTTCTCGGTTTGCCCATTTTATCTAAGACGGGGGCACTCACATGTTCGGGAGCGACTTTCAACTGTCCGCTGATATGATATTTTACGAGACGGTCAAAAAATTCGTCGTTTTTGTCATACATCAAATAATCGTAACGAATTCCTGAACGAATAAAGACTTTTTTTACTTTTGGCAACGTGCGTACCGCATCGAGCATTTCCACATAATGAGAATGATCGACTTTAAGGTTGCCGCAAGGTTTCGGCCATAAGCATTGTTTTTTGGGACAGGCACCATGTTCAACTTGTTTATCGCAAGCCGGTCTTGAAAAATTGGCGCTTGGTCCCCCGATATCGTGAATGTACCCTTTAAAATTGGGCATATCGATAATTTGTTTTGCTTCTTCAACAACACTTTCCACGCTGCGAGTGGAGATCACACGGCCTTGATGGCTTGTGATGGCGCAAAATGTGCAGTTTCCAAAACATCCTCGATTGCTTGTGATCGAAAATTGAACCTCTTCGATTGCCGGAATGTATTTATACTTTGGATGAAAAGTTCTTTCGTAAGGTAAAGAATACGTGAGATCCATTTCTTCTTGACTCAAAGGAAGCGGAGGTTGATTGACGACTACGTACCATCCGTCGTACTTTTCAATCAGCATCTTTGAATTGATCGCATCCTGATTTTCGTATTGGATCATAAAGCTTTTCGCATATGTTTTTTTGTTTGTACGCACCTCTTCAAAAGAAGGAAGCAGGATATAGTCGTCAAAAATATGTTCCAGACTTTTTGTTTTCCATGTGGTTCCTCGTATATAGCAAATATCCTTAACATCCATTCCGCTGTTGAGTGCGTCTGCCACTTCGATGATCGTGTTTTCTCCCATACCGAACATGAGCAGATCCGCTTGGCTGTCGATTAAAATCGAACGACGAACTTTGTCGTCCCAATAATCATAATGGGCCAGTCTGCGTAAGCTCGCTTCGATACCGCCAATCAAAACAGGTACATGAGGAAACAAACGTTTAAGAATTTGCGAGTATACAATCGTTGCCCGATCCGGACGCTTTCCCATGATCCCTTGATCGGTATAATTGTCTTTATCCCGCCTTCTTTTATTAACGGAATAATGATTAACCATAGAATCGATATTTCCGGCACTAACCAGAAATCCAAGCCGAGGCACTCCGAACTGAGTGAATTCTTCATCTTTGTTCCAATCGGGCTGGCTTAGGATAGCACAAGTATAGCCGAAAGTTTCAAGCGTACGGGTAATAATCGCACACCCAAACGATGGATGATCGACATATGTATCTCCGGACACATAGACAAAGTCGACTTGATCAAGTCCTGCTTCTTCCATTTCTTTTCGTGTTGTTGGTAAAAATGCCATAGGCACACCTCTTTTCTAAATAGGATTGGTTCCATGTTACAAGAGCATAGACAAAGTTGCAACAAAAAAAAGGAACTGATTGCCAGTTCCGTGATGAACAAAAAAATGGCGGAGAGTAAGAGATTCGAACTCTTGGTAACTTTCGCTACACAGCCTTTCCAAGACTGCACCTTAAGCCGCTCGGACAACTCTCCGTTACTTGATAATAATAAACAATCTAAAAGAATTTGTCAATGAGCTTATTACGATATGAAATGAAAGAAAATCAGTACAATAAAAGAAAAGGCAGGTGAGATATATGGTGAAACAATTAGATATCAGCCATATTGATTTTCATACGATATGGAGTGGTCTTGGACAATTCCTCGTTCGCGGATGGATTCCAATTGTTGAATTGCTGGTAGGGTTCATACTTGGCCCTTTAGTGAAGAAAATGTTAATGAAGGCTGCAAAAAAAGCGCCAGATAAAGGAATCTTGACGTTTCTCGGGTCTTGTACAAGCGCCCTGATCATTACGATCTCGATTCTTTTGGCTTTTGAACAGCTTGGTATTCGGACAACGAGTATTGTCGCACTTGTTTCCGCGTTAGGTCTTGGTATTTCTCTGGCTCTCAAAAGCAATATGGCCAATGTAGCGGGTGGACTGCAGATCTTGTTGACGAAACCGTTTGAAATCGGAGATTATATTTCGATCCAAGGAAAAAAAGGACGCGTTACCTCGATCGAATTAATGTTTACGACTCTTTTGACCAACAACAATCGGGAAATCATTGTTCCTAATAATGAAATCGTGACCAATCTTTTGGTCAATTACTCGAAGATGCCGTGCCAACGGTTGAAATTGACAATTTCAGTTACTTTGCCAAACGATATTGCGCAGGCGAAAAAGGAAATCGAAGCCATTGTCAGCAAAGATCCACGTATTTTAAAAGACCCTCCAATGAGAGTATGCGTTGACCATTTTTACGAAAACTATGCGTATGTTTGCGTCTTTGTCTATGTGAAAGGGAAAGATTTCGAACCTTGCAAATACGATCTCTACTACAATATTACTTCGCAAATCAGTGCTTTTAAAAAGGATCCGCAACAAAGCGATTCTTAAGTGGCTGCAACTTTGTGTCGATAAAAGAGAATCCTAAAGACCGAACAAGGTTTCGATCTTCTTGTGATTGACTTAAATAAGTTGAGTGCAATATAATATTTTCATGTCTAAGAATTCAATTTTTCAATTAGCGTCGTACAATGTAAAGCGTACGATGGAACTTGATCCGGCAGCAAAGTCGAAATTTGAAGTGCTCTTTATTTATCCGCACATCAAAGCGTTATATCATTATCGGATTGCTCATTTCTTTTGGACACATAACCATCATTTGCTGGCTCGCTGGCTTTCGAATCGCGCACGTCACAAAACGGGGATCGAAATTCATCCGGGAGCGCAGATCGGCAAAGGTTTGGTGATCGATCATGGGATGGGTGTAGTCATCGGAGAAACGACGATTATCGGTGACGATTGCCAATTGTACCATGGCGTAACGCTTGGAGGACGTGGGTCGACAGACTGCAAACGGCATCCAACCTTGGAAGATGGCGCCTATGTGGGTGCGGGTGCGAAAGTGCTCGGAAACATTACACTTGGTAAAAACAGCAAGGTCGGAGCGAATGCGGTCGTTCTTGAAGATGTTCCCGCAAATGCGACTGCTGTAGGACTGCCCGCAAAAAATATTATTAAAAAAGGAAAATAAGAAGAAAAAGTATAGTATGTGGAAGTATAAATGTAAATCTCAATTTTTTATTTTATTGGCTTCATTTGTGATCGGAATGATCTTGATGGCTTTTACGTTCTCGAATTCCGCAGTGATGAGTGCCGATCTTTTACCGCCCGAAATGATTTCGTTCATGAAATCGAATATCGCATTGACCTATTTGGCCGGCGGATTCTCCGTTGCAGGAATTGTCAATGTGATCTTGATTTCGCAAATGCTCATACCATTGAATCAATGGATGCCGTTTTTGATTTTCGGGTTATTGATGATTGCACCGGAATACGTATTTATGATCAGTATCGTGCTTGTCATTCCGATGTTAATCTTGAGCTTATATGGCTGGCTGTCGCTGCGTTCCAATACAACAAGACAAATGCGTTCAAGAAAGATCGATGATGATCGGGAATTAATTCGTGTATATCAGATCCATCATGCCTTGCTTCCTGAATACAAGGAACTGGCTCAAACAGCAAGAAAAAATGTAGAACGAGTTTCTGCTGTTTATGCATTAGGAATTGTTGCGATCTTTTGTATCATGCTGTTTGTAAGCAATATTTGGATCTTGATCATCGCGTTGTTTTTCTATATGATGGCTTTCAACGCCTTACTTCGATACCGTTCATCCTGCATGATCCCAATCACACGATTGTTGTATGAAAAATGTGATCCGGAAGCGTGTGCTTCGGCAATCATTTATTATTCGACAAAAGGAAAGCGAGTGCGTTTGACACAGCGTTCGCTATTGGCACAATGCCTGATTTATATGAACGATCCGGAACTCGCTCAAGATGTATTGATCACGTATCCTCGCAAAGATCCGGCAAGTACATTGACCTATTGGAGCTTGATGGCGTATATCGATTATTTATTAAAAGACGAAGATGCTCTGAATCGGGCCTATGAAGAGGCATCCAATGTACGAATGAATTTCGGACCGACCGGTGTTATGATCCGTTCGGAAGAGTTGGCATCCATAAAAAACAAAGTCAATTTGATGAATGGGGATTTCAATGAATGCAAAAAGTTTTATTTAGCTTCGTTGAAACGTTCTCCTTTTCCGTTCCAACATGCGGATGCTTCTTACTATATTGCGCTCATTAGTTTTGTACAGGAAGAATACAAGGTTGCGAAGATTTACTTCGAAAAGGTCGTTCAGCTTGGAAACAAAATGTATTTTGTAAAAAACGCGAAATCGTATTTGGACAAAATTGACAATATGGATCTTTCCGATGAAGAATATTAAAACAAGGACAATCACATGGGTGGTTGTTTTTTTTATCCAAGAAGTATACGCATCAGTTATAGATAGGTATTTGGTATTGATATTTGCGATAGAAATGAAGAAGAAGTAAGATTGATTTCAAGAAAAGGTGAACGATATGAAGAAGAAGTTTTTCGTATTTTTAATTCTGGTTGGGTTAGGAACCGTTTTATTAAGGAATGAAAATACCCAAACACAAAAGGAAAGAGGGGAAAATGAGATGAAAAAAATCACTTTGAAAATCGGAAACAGGGAATTTACCGCACACCTTGAAAACAATGAAACCGTAACCGAATGGATGAATTTGCTTCCTTTAACAATCGAAATGGAAGATTATTCGGGATTTGAAAAAGTCGGATCGCTTACTATGAATTTATCGAGAAACGATCACCAAACCACCACAAAACCCGGTGATATTGTTTTATACAATGGAAATCAGATTGTGATTTTTTATGGATCCAATTCATGGAGCTATACGAAAATCGGAGCAATAGACGATATGTCCGGCTGGAAAGAAACATTAGGAAACGGGAATGTGATTGTTACGTTTTCCGCAAAGGAGGATAACCAATGAAAATTTTAGTGTTGAACGGAAGCCCTCGACAATCTGGAAATACGGTGGCAATGATTGATGCTTTTTCGCAAGAAGCGGTAAAAAACGGCCATGAAATCACAATTGTCGATGTTTGCCGGAAAAAAATCGGAGGATGCTTGGCATGTGAATACTGCCATAAGAAAGGGAATGGACAATGTATTCAAAAAGACGATATGCAGGAAATTTATCCGATCATTGACGCAGCGGAAATGATCGTGTTGGCTTCTCCTGTATATTATCATAGTTTTACAGGTCAGCTTCAATGTGCAATCAACCGAATCTATGCTCTTGATAAACCGAAAAATCTGAAAAAGGCTGCCTTGATTCTTTCTTCGGGAAGCGATGATGTTTATGGAGGAGCAATCTATGAATACGAAAAATCGTTTTTGGAGTATTTAAAGCTGGAAAATACGGGAATCTTTACCGCTTTCGGAAAACAAAATAAATCACCCGAAAAATTGAATGAATTAAGAGAATTCGGAAGAAATTTGAGATAAAAAAAAGAGCGATTTCTTTACATCGCTCTTTTTCTGTTTAATGGATCTTTCGTCTTTTATGTTGTTACACGCTTTGTGTTTTTCTTCCGATTTTATTGTTCGACATGTTCTGGACTTATTCTTTTCGCTCATTTTAAGCGTCCATCTTTCCTTTCAGATGTTTTCGCTTGCTGCAATCTCTTGCTTCTGCTTATTGCCATTTCCACGTCCCTGATCTTTTTTAAGATCTTTGTTGACCTTTATTTTATCGACTTGTTTTGTCTAGGAAGTTTGACGATCTGATCCCACATAGTCAATCTATGCAGATCATGTTTCCGTCTTTTTTTATCCCGCTTTTTGTGGATTTTTCGCTCCCATAAATCAGCTGACTTTCGATACGTTTAATCTTTGTCATTTCTATTCGATCAAATTTTGATTTTTTCCTGACTTTGCTTTTTCTTTTTTTTTGCTATAGCGAAGAGCCCAACCCCTCGTTTTTTGCAAGAAATTTTTTTATCTTTTTTGATCTTCATTGTTCATTTTAGCGACTTTTGTGTCGAGGAAGTTTGACGTTTTAATGATCCATCATAGATAAATCTATGTTTTAACCATTTCTTTTATGTGCCTTTCTTTTGGCACCTTCATCATAACACAGAAAACGCTTACATCAAGAAATTGGCAAAATCAGTCATTATTTTGGAATTTTTATTGAATTATGATTGTCAGTTTATTATACTGAATTCATAGAAAGAGGTGAAAAGATGTTGAATACTTCTGTTTGTGAATAAAATCTAAACAGAAAACTTCCATCTTTTTACTATGCAGCAATATTTAGGATTGATCGATCCATGTCTTTTATATTTTTTATAATCCGGACCGCGGGAAGTTTTCTTCGCGGTCTTTTTTTGGAGGAAAAATAAATGGTGTTAATAAAAGCAGATCACTTAAATTTTCAATATGAATCTATCGATGAACCATTATTTTCCGATCTTTCGTTTTCAATGGATACGAGTTGGAAATGCGGACTGATCGGAAAGAATGGCGAAGGAAAAACAACACTCGTGAAATTGTTGAACGGACAGCTCCATGGCCAAGGAAATATTGAATGTTCGGTTCCTTGTGCGCTTTTCCCTTTTTCAATATCGAATCCAAAACAAATGACTATGGAAGTGCTTGAAGAAGCAACCGGTGCTTTGAATTGGAAAATTGAAAAGGAGTGTTCTCAAATTGGCTTACGCCCCGATGTTGTGTGGCAGCCGTTTGAAACACTTTCCTGCGGAGAGCAAGTGCGTGCGATGCTTGCCGCACTTTTTGCATCCGAACACACATTCGTCATTTTGGATGAACCGAGCAATCATTTGGATGAGCAGGCACGCCGAAAACTCGCAATGTATTTAAAAACAAAAAATGGATTTTTAATTGTGAGCCACGACAGGCAGCTGCTCGATGAATGCGTTGATCATTTGCTTGTGCTCGAAGAAGGCCAAATCGAAGTAAGGAAAGGAAATTTTTCATCCTGGGATATGGACCATAAAAATCAATTAGTGAAAGATCAGGCCGACAACGAACGGCTTCACAAGGAAATCAAACGACTTGATCAGGCTGCAAGAACAAGTCGCATATGGTCTGATGCGAAAGAAAAGAAAAAAATCGGCGCAGCCGATAAAGGCTATGTAGGGCATAAAGCCGCCAAGCTTATGAAACGTTCCAAGGTTGTTGAGGCCCGAAAAGTAAAAGCGATTGAACAAAAGAAAAAACTTCTCCATACCGATCTTTCGCCCGAGTCGTTAAAAATTCGATCCCAGGGCTATAAAAAAGAAATCTTCGTGCGATTTGAAAATGTATGTGTAGATTATAAAGTCTGGCAAAGCACTCCTCAGACATTCACAATTCAAAGAGGGGATCGCATCCTTCTTTGCGGACCGAATGGCTCGGAAAAAAGCAGTCTAATTAAAGCGTTGCTCAAAAAGATTTCTTATAAGGGAAAGATCCTCGTATCCAATGATTTACACATTTCTTACGTAGAACAAACGTATGAATCGGTAAGCGGAAATATGGAGGACTATATTGAACAATATGGGATCGATCGGACTCGTTTTTTAACGACTTTGCGTAAATTCGGATTTTCGCGAGATGAATTGTTTCATCCTCTTGACCAGCTTTCATCCGGCCAGCGGCGAAAGATCATGCTGGCACGCAGCTTATGCGAAGAAGCCCATCTTTATGTTTGGGATGAACCGCTCAACGATTTGGATATCACAACAAGGGAACAGCTTGAACAAATGCTCGAAGAAGGAGAGTATACGATGCTTTTTGTAGAACACGATCCATTCTTTTGTAAAAAGATTGCGTCACGATACATCAATATGAATCAAAACTAAAAAGCCGGGCGATTACTTCGTCCGACTTTTTCGTCATTTTAAATACCTAGCTGTTCTTTCATATAGTCAACCGGTGTGGATTTTCCTGTGTAAAGCTCGATAGCAATCAATGCTTGGAACAACATCATGCTCATTCCGTTGTACACTTTTTTTACACCGGCATCTCTAGCCTGTTTCATCATGACTGTTTCTTTTGGGGCATACACTGTATCCGTAACGATCAGATCTTCCTTGAAAAACGACCCGTCCGGAATGTTGCTTAGGTTTTCCAGCGGGTGCATACCGACACCTGTGGCATCGCAGAAGATATCTGCCGCATGCATTTTTTCTTTTAAAAGATCAAGGTCTGCAAGATCATGAATTTCCGCTTTGCATTTTGTGTTGCAGTTGATAATTTCCACGATTTCTTCGCCTCGTGCGTAAAATTTATCTTTGATATTGAAAATATCAATTTGAGCGATACCATCCAAAGCTCCGCGAACCGCAATGGCTGTGGCAGCCCCACCGGTACCAATTAAGACCATTTTCATTCCTTTGAAGTCGATTCCTTCTTCGCGGATTCCTTGCCAATATCCCATACCATCGGTATTGTATCCTTTTAAATGACCTGTTACCTTTCCGTTTTCATCTCGTGTATTGACAACGGTGTTGATTGCTCCGCAAAGACGAGCTGCTTCATCCACTTCTTCAAGATATTTGTGAACAACCGTTTTATTAGGCATCGAAATATTTGAACCAAGCATCTTCAATGCCCGAATGCTCTCAACCGCATTTTCCAAAGAATCATTATCTACCTCGAAGGCAAGCTGAATCACATCATCACCGTTTTTATCGTACGCAAGATTATGTGTTCTAGGCGATTGTGAATGGCGAATAGGGTAAGCCATTAAACCAACAAGTTCTGTATGACCGGTAATATTAGGCATAAATTTTTTTCCTCCAACTTTCTTCTTTTTTATTTTTGAATCGGATCCAGATCGATAAATCCGTTTGTTTCCAATACATTCAGGATTGCTCGGCCATCCATTGTGCTTTCCATGATTCGTCGAGCACGAACTGAATCTCCGATGTTGTAGATTGCGACATTCGAATCACTGAATGCTTCTTCGATTTCTGAAAGGATCGGATTGTTCGATCGCATTCCAAGGCAGTTGAAACCAAGATCAAATTTCAGATCTGTAATCGTGCCATCCGGCAATTTGACCGTAAACGCATTTTCTTTCACTTCCTGCAAAGCTGTATTCGTATATTCTTTCACACTGTATTTATCGTGTGTTTCGCGCATTGAACATTTTGTGATCGGATCGGCCAGCATCCCGATTTGAGGAAGCATATCCACAATCGTGCATTTGGCACCGCGAGGAGCAAAATACTCTACGACATCCAAACCGACAGATCCGCCCCCTACGACAACGACTTCTTTGTCTTTGCATAATTCGTCTGGATAAAGGCCTGCATTGTAGTTGTTGATCATATCAAAAATGGTTGAAACATTTTTTGCTTCCAGATTTTCTTTTAAACCTTTGATTGGCGGAACCAATGGAACGGACCCTGTCGCATTGACGATCACATCCGGTTTGAAAGTTTTGATTTTATCGATCGTTGCTTCCGTATTCAGAAAAATATATAAATTATTCAATCGAGAGGCACGGGCTTCCAAATACTTCGGAAAATCTTTCATCCGGCGTTTGTTTGGAAGATCCGAAATGAAGGAAGAAAGCCCTCCTAAATGATCTGATTTTTCCAACAAGAATACATTGCATCCGACTTCAGCGGCCGTACAAGCGGCTTCAAGCCCGGCTGTACCGGCACCGATTACAACTACGTTGCAGTTTTTGTTGACTCTTAACTTCTTATAAACATCGCCTTCCGGAACAGAAGGATTCACTGTGCATCGAATCGGACGATTGACTCCGATCCGGTTGCCGGCACAACCCACATTGCAGGAAATACATTTTCTCAGGAAATCTTCTTCACCGCTTTTTACTTTGTTGACCCAATCCGGATCGGCAATCAAGCCACGACCAATACCTACGATATCCACATCACCGCTTTCAAGAACTTTTTCCACCACGGCCGGATCACGATAGTTTCCGGCATTCATGACCGGTTTGCCGAATTTATCCTTTACGGCACGAGCCATGTAAGAGCGCCATCCGTCCTCTAAAAAATTTGAATCGATCTGATACTGCAAGCTCGGATTCAAGCCGCAAGATACATCGTACATATCCACAAATTCATCGAGGTATTCAAGATATTCCAGCGTATCTTCAAGTGTGTTTCCGCCCTCGACTTTTTCATCCGCCGAAATACGAATAATGATCGGAAACCAAGGTCCTACTTGCTTGCGAACTTCTTCAAGTACCATGCGAGGGAAGCGTAAACGATTTTCCACAGAACCGCCGAATTCATCGGTTCGCTTATTATAATATGGGGAAATAAACTGACTCATCAAATACGAATGGCCACAATGGATCTCGACTGCATCGAAGCCGATTGCCTGGACCCGTTTTGCCGCTTCACCGTATTTCTTTACCGTGTGAAGAATTTCTTCTTTTGTCATTGGACGAGGTGTTTCACCCCCGATTTTTGTAGGGATGTTGCTTGACGACACCGTTTCCATACCGGTTCGTGCACTTGATGCGGATGCGCCCGCATGATTGATTTGGATCGCTACCGTTGCGCCGAATTTATGAAGATTTTCCACAAGCTGATAGTAGCGAGGCATAAAGCTGTCATGATCAATACGGATCTGGCTTGTTCCGTTCGAGCCAACCGGATATTCCACGTTTGCGTTTTCCAAAATGATCAATCCGGTGCCGCCTTTTGCGCGCAACGTGTAGTAATTCATATGACGATTGCTCATTTCGCCGCTTGTTTCGCCATAATTCGTTCCCATTGGAGTCATGGCGATCCGATTTTTGATTGTTGTACGTTTGATCGTAATAGGTTCAAAAATTTTTGGATATTTTTTATTCATCGTCTTCTCCTTTTTGTGAATAGAGAAGCCTTCGATTTGTGACAAACTCATCATAGCTCATTTTTTTTAAAATGAATAATATCTTTTAAGTACAGTTTTGATTCGTTTTCGCTATCAATTTCCACATTCGACTGGTTGATCATATACTGAATAAAGCGACGTACCGAAGGAAGCTGGTATTGATCCCGTTTCCAGAACATGAAGATTTCATGATATAACCGAAGCTCTTTAATGTGATGAATATTGATATCAACCGTATCTGCGAGAACATCTGTAACCGGCAAGAGGGCAATTCCGAACTTTTCCTTGACTAAAGCAACGATCGAATATTCATCCGGACACTCCACAATAATCTGCGGATGAAGATCATAAATTTCATAAAAAGATTTTAAATGCGATCCCATCCATGAATTTGTATCATAGCCGATAATCGGATATTTGTTCAGTTCATCCAATGAAAGATCTCGGAAATGACATAAAGGATGATTTTTCGGTGTAATGACCACCATCTCCTGATCGATGATCGGATAAAATTCGATGTTGGGGTCTTCGAATTTTCCGCCAAAGCCAAGATCGAGCGTGCCTTCGCTGACAAGCTTTGCGATTTGCTGCGTATGGGCCTGCACAAAATTGAACATCACATGTTTATTTTCCCAAAGATCCAAAAATATACGTACTTTTCGGGGAATATAATGGCCTGCAAGAGGAAAGACATATCCGATATCGATTTTTCCGTTCCCGCTGGCAATTTCACTCATCTTGTCGATTGCCTGGTCATAATCGGCAAGGATCTTTTTTGCGTGTTCGTAAAACAGTTTTCCTCCTTTGGTCAAACGAATGCCGCGCCCTGTCTTTTCGAATAAGGTCACGTTCAGCTCTTCTTCAAGCTGAGCCATGGAACGACTTAAAGAAGGTTGGGAAATGTGCAGCTGCATACTTGCTGTGCGGAAATTTTCCAGTTCGGCTGCTTTGATAAAATAAAAAATTTGATTTAAAGTCATAATCTCTTGCGTCCTTTCTAATTGAAAATTCGAATAAAACACATCATATACATATATTTTAGCGTATATTGATACATTTTCGCTATCGGTTGCAAACAATTTTGATATTAGACGTATTAATCGGGGCTTGTTACAATACAAGTGCATTCGTTAAAAAATTAACAAGTGGATAGTAGCTTCTCGGTTTGTGACAGAACAATAGAAGGGAAACTATACAATGAACAAAAAATACTTACCAAGTGCTTTGATCATGTATTTGAACTATTTCATTCATGGCGTGGGCTGTTCGGTACTCGGACAAGCCGTGATCAAAGAATCACTTGCTGCATCATGGGGTGTTGATGCGATGCGCATCACGGCGATCTCTGCTGCATTGGGGTTAGGACGACTTGTGGCACTGCCTTTTGCGGGACCGCTTTCCGACAAATTGGGACGTCGTATTTCCACAGCAATCGGAAGTGCTTCTTATGCGATTTATTTGATCGGACTTGCTTTGGCTTTCAATGCGGGAGTGAACGGAGGATACAATATTGCTTATGTTTGCGCCATCATCGGAGGAATTGCCAACTCATTCCTGGATACCGGGATCTATCCGGCGGTTACCGAAATCTTTTACAAATTTCCGGCCGTTGCGACGATGGGAATCAAATTTTTTATTTCGATCAGCCAGATGCTCCTGCCGTTTTTTCTGGGCGCAACAGTCAGTTTGACTGTAACAGGACTTGCGTCTTATAATCGCCTGTTTATTGGATGTGGTATCGGGTATGTGATCTTGCTGATCCTGATCTTTCTGTTCCCGCTGCCGGACAACGATCAAAAAGAAGCGGGAGAAAAGGAAGGCTTGATTGCTAGTTTGAAGAACACGCATTTCTCTTTTGAATCGGTTGCGATGATCTTGATCGGATTTACTTGTACAGGAACATTTCAGTTGTGGCTAAACTGCGCGCAGAACTTTGCCGTGACCAATGCCGGATGGTCGGATCCAAGTATTATGCAAACTTACTATTCGACCGGAACGATCCTTGCTTTGATCGTAACTGCCTTTTTGACCAGAAAGATCAAAGATGTGCGTTTTATCTTGATTTATCCGCTGATTTGTTTAGTGACCTTGATTGTCGTATTAGTCGGCCAAAATCCGACTTTGATGAAGGTGGGGGCTTTCGTGATCGGCTGGGCAGGCGCTGGAGGATTGCTGCAAATTGCCACATCTGTCTGCAATATGCTGTTTCCGCGAATTAAAGGAACTGTGACAGCTCTTGTCATGATTGCTTCATCACTTTGCAATTATACGATCTTGACTGCAGCTGCATCCATGACACCATCCGCTGTTATGATCATGAATATTGTCATTACTGCACTTGGAGTCTTGTTAGGACTTTATGTCAATATGCAGTATAAAAATATGATTGCCAATGCACAAGAATAGGAGAGTACAATGAATACAGTAAAAGTAAGAAATGTGGAAATCGGAACAGGAAAGCCGAAAATTATCGTTCCGATCGTCGGGGTTACAAAAGAAGAGATTGTCAGTGAAGCAAAAACATTTGATACCATTCCGTTGGATGTTTTGGAATGGCGCGTGGATTGGTTCGAACACGTCGACGATCTCGAAAAAGTCAAAGAGGTGGCTGCCGAACTGCGAAGCACATTAAAAGAAACACCGATCCTAATGACTTTCCGCACCAAAAAAGAAGGCGGAGAAAAAGAAATCAGCGATCAGGATTATAAAACGCTGAATATAGAAATGGCCAAAACCGGATTGATCGATCTTATTGATGTCGAAATCTTTACAGGAGATGAAATCGTAAAAGAAATTATTTCAAAAGCTCATGAAAACAATGTGAAGGTGGTTGCATCCAATCATGATTTCTTCAAAACTCCGAGCCAATCCGATATTGTGTATCGTCTGCGTAAAATGCAGGATATGGATGCGGACATTCCGAAAATTGCTGTTATGCCGCAAAACAAAAAAGATGTTCTGACGTTGCTGGCGGCAACCGAAGAGATGGCAACAAACTTTGCCGATCGTCCGATTATCACGATGTCTATGGGCGGAACCGGTGTGATTAGTCGTCTTTGCGGAGAAGCGTTTGGATCCAGTATGACGTTTGGAGCTGCAAAAAAAGCTTCCGCACCCGGACAAATGGGAGTCGAAGATCTGAACCGTGTGTTGGAAAACATACATAAAGCATCATAGAGAACAAACGTATTATCTTTTTTTCGATAATACGTTTTCGTCTTAGAAAGAAAGATAGGTGAATTTTAATATGAAAAAAGCTCTTCATTGGCTTGATCGGTATCTGGAAGAATTTATCCTGGTTTGCTTCTTGATTGCCATGACCCTGATCATGGGGATTCAAGTGTTTTCAAGATACATTTTAGGACAATCCTTGTCATGGTCTGAAGAAATAACTCGATATTTATTTATTTGGTGCGGATTTTTGAGTGTGAGCTACTGCTCGAAAATGTGTATTTCAATCAAGATCGAACAGTTTGCGGCAAAATTGTCAAGGCGGGCAAAGGCCATCGTCAAAGTCATCAATCACACCATTGAATTGGTCTTTTTCATATATATGATCCCGTTTGCGTTCTCATACATGATGTCCGCAATTCAAAACGGTCAGCTTTCCCCGGCTTGCCATTTGCCGATGTGGATCGTCCAAGCCGCACCGCTTGTATCGTTTGTGTTGGTCAGTTTTCGTATCTTGCAGCGCTGGATCATTGAATTTCAATTTGCCAGAGGAAAGATTGTCGATGATCCCGTTCATCCAGAGCGGATGGCTGAAGAGATCATTGATGCAAATAGGCCTGAAAACGGAAAAGGAGGGGAACAATAATGTCTGTAGGAGTCATCATGTTGTTGTTTATCCTGATGCTTGTGATTGCCATCCCGTTTTCGATTTCTCTTGGCATTACTGCCGTCTTGCCTTCGGTATTCGATCCTTCGTTTACGGTTGGAGCAAAGTACTTGATTCGGGCTATGTTTGGGGGGCTGGATTCGTTTCCGCTCTTAGCTGTGCCAATGTTCGTGCTTTCGGGGATTATCATGGCAAAAGGCGGAATCTCCAAACGTCTGTTTGATGTTTTCGCATACTTTTTAGGAAAATTCACAGCCGGGATGCCTTGTGCTGTCATTGTGACTTGTCTTTTTTACGGAGCGATTTCCGGATCAGGGCCTGCGACCGTAGCTGCAGTAGGAAGTATGACAATTCCGATTTTGAGCGCATTAGGCTATGACATTGTGTTTTCGACAGCGATTGTTGCTGTGGCTGGCGGGCTTGGCGTGATCATTCCCCCAAGCATTCCGTTTATCATGTTCGGTATGGCTTCTGGGTCTTCGGTGAGTGATTTGTTTTTGGCAGGCATTGTTCCGGGATTGATCATTGCTTTATTGTTGATTCTTTATGCGGTTTACCACTGCAAACGCTATGGAGAGGACAAAGAAAAGATCAAAAAAGAAGTGGATGCTCTGCATGAAAAAGGACTATGGAATGTTTTGAAGGAAAGCTCGTTTGCACTCTTGAGCCCGATCATTATTTTGGGATGTATTTATACGGGAGTCGCCTCTCCAACCGAAGCAGCGGTCATTTCGGTTTTTTATTCTTTGATTGTCAGTATGTTTATTTATCATACGATCAAGAGAAAGGAAATCTGGTCGATCTTCGTTGAATCACTGCGGACTTTTGCGCCGATATTGTTTATTTTGGCGACATCGACGGCGTTTTCGCGTGTACTGACCTTGATGCATGTCCCGCAAATGGTCAGTGAAATGATCATTGCCAATTTCCATTCGCCAATTGCGATCTTGCTGGTAATCAATGTATTTTTGCTTGTTGTCGGAATGGTTATGGATACGACGCCGGCCATTTTGATCTTAACGCCAATTTTGCTGCCAATCATTCAAACGATAGGAATCGATCCGATTCAGTTCGGAGTCATCATGGTCGTAAATTTAGCAATCGGGTTTGTTACACCGCCAATCGGGGTCAATTTGTTTGTGGCCAGTTCTTTATCGAATGTGCCGATCATGCAAATTTCAAAAAAAGCGATGCCCATGATCGGATTGTTTCTGCTGGCTTTGTTGTTAATCACTTTTGTACCAGGTCTTTCATTGGTGCTGCTAGGAGGATGAATATGAGAAAAAAATCAAAAGCCATCTGTCCTTTCATCGTGTTGAGCTTATTTTTCTCTTTGTTTTTGAGTGGTTGTTCAAGTGAAGAACAGCGTTATGCATGGCCTTTGGCGACCGCAAGCCCGGAAGATACGGTCACACAGCTTTTTGCGGTAAAGTTTGCCGAAGAAGTCGATCTTTTAAGTGATGGGCGGATGAAAATCGAAGTGTATCCCAACTCGACCTTGGGTGGGGATCGCGACTTGTTGGAATCATGCGCGGACGGAGATGTTCCGTTTGTCGTGCAAAATACAGCACCTCAAGTTTCTTTCATGAAAGATCTTGCCGTATTCGATATGCCTTGTGTGTTCGACAATATCGAACAGTTTCGCAAGACAATTGATGTTCCTTCTTTTTACGATCAAATCTTGAATGTATATACGAATGGCGGGTACCACTTGCTTGGAATTGCCGATCAGGGAATGCGCGTCATGAGCACGAACAAGGAAGTGAAAGATCTTGCCGATTTTAAAGGCCAGAAAATAAGAACGATGGAGAATAGCTATCATTTGGCTTTTTGGAAAGCGCTGAATGCCAGCCCGACTCCGATGAGCTTTTCGGAAGTTTATATCGGATTGCAGCAGCATACGATTGATGCGCAGGAAAATCCGTATGAGGTCATTGTGTCCAATCGATTGTATGAACAGCAAAACTATGTGGTGGAAACGAATCACTTGCCTCATTTGGTCACATTAATTGTCAACGACCGATTTTACGAAGATCTTCCGAAAAAAGATCAAAAAATTATGGATGAGGCTGCCGCGATTGCGACCGAGTACGCAAGAAAGCAATCCGATGAGCGAATTGCGGAAAAAATCGATATCATCAAGCAAAGCGGAACGCAGATCATTTCGTTGGATGAGCAAACCCGAGAACAGATCCGCAAAGCGGTACAACCGGTCTATGATCAGATCGAGAGGGAAGTGGATCACGATTTATATAAAGCGTATACAGAAAAATAAGAGCAGCGAAAACTGCTCTTTTAAAAACTTAAAATTTAGAATGTATCGATTTCTTCTTTCAGCACAGGGATCATTTCTTTTTGCTTGATCTTTTTGATGATTTTTCCTTTTTTGATCAACAAACCTTCGTCTTTTCCGCCGGCAATTGCGATATCGGCATGTTTCGCTTCTCCGGGTCCATTGACTGCACAACCCATAATGGCTACAGTCAGATCTTTATTGACTTGCTGTAGGTAATTTTCGACCCAGTTTACGACAGGTTCCATGTCCCATTGGGTCCTTCCGCACGTCGGACAGGCAACAAGATTAGGAACATGATCCAGTAAATTGCAGTCTTTCAATAATTCTTTTACGATTGGAATTTCTTTGGCGGGCGAGCCGTTGACACTGATGCGGATCGTGTTTCCAATGCCGTCCAGCAATAAATTTCCTAAAGCAAGGGAGGATTTGATCGCGCTTGTCATCATGGTCCCGGCTTCTGTCACACCTAAATGAAGCGGATAGTCGAATGTTTGTGCGGCCAGGCGGTACGCTTCGATACAGAGGATCGGATCACTGGACTTGAAGGAAAGCACAGTATCGTAAAAATCCATGGATTCGAGGATCTCGACATGGCGTTTTGCACTTTCGATCATGCCTTGAGCGGTTGGTTTGCCGTATTTTTCGTGAATATCTTTTTCGAGGGATCCGGAGTTGATCCCGATACGGATCGGAATATGTTTTTCTTTGCATGCTCGGACGACTTTTTCGACGTTTGCTTTCGATCCGATATTTCCCGGATTCAAACGAATCTTATCAACACCGTTTTCGATGCAGGCTAAGGCCAGTTTATAATCGAAATGAATATCGGCTACAAGCGGAATGTGAATGTTTTCTTTAATGGTTTTAATAGCTGCCGCATCTTCCATATCCATGCAGGATACACGAATGAGCTGGCATCCCATTTTTTCAAGTTCGAGAATTTGTTCAATGACTTCTTCCGCGTTTTTAGTCGGCACATTGCACATGGATTGAATAATCACTTCATTGTTTCCTCCCATAGTCAAAGGGCCGATTCGGACACTTCTTGTTTCGTTGCGTTTCATATTACACCTCTTTTTTTGTTTTTCTTCATTATACATCAAGGAAGAGATTTTGGTTTACTTATGAATTGTTCGAGTCGTATAATAGGAAAAGTAACAGATTAGGAGGGATAGGTTGCCGAATAAGAAAATGAAAAAGGTGAAGAAACATACGTTTCGCTTTTCCAACCAAACGATTGATGTGGATAAATCGGTTTCTAAACGGATCATTGCGTTCGCAGTACTGATCGGAGCGGTTTTTTTGATCGTTTTTTGTCGTTTGGTTTATCTTCAAGTTTTTTCTTATGACGATTATGTAGAAAAAAAGGATGATTATACATCTATTTTACAATATACGAGTGCTCCACGCGGTCAAATTTATGACTGTAAGGGGCGGGTCTTGGCAAAGACGGTTGTTTCCCACAATATCGTTTTTACATCTCCCAATAATATGACGACAGAAGATTATTTGATTTACGCAAATCGGATTGCTTCGGTTTTTGATATTAATTTAGATGATTTTTCGCTCCAGACAAAAAAAGAAGCATATATTGCTTGGAAAAACTTATTGGATCCTGACGATAAAGAATATGCGGGAAACAATTTTTTGACTGAAAAAGAAAGAGTGGCTTACGTTAATGGCGTTTGGGGATCGAATGCAGAATCGAAAAAATATTCGATCCTGATGAGTCGGATCAGCGAAGACGATCTCAAAGAAATGAATGACGAAGAGCTTAAAACGTACATCATTTATTCTCGGATGATCGCAAATTTGTCGACAGGACAGGAAAGTGTCATCTTGGAGGATGTTTCGGATGAAGATGTAGCATATTTGGTGGAACATAAGACAGAATTTCCGGGATTTGATGTCGATTTCGGGGGCTGGAAGCGTGAATATCCTTACGGGGAAACGTTGTCCGACGTATTGGGACGAGTTTCGACAAGCACAGAAGGGTTGCCGGCAGAATCGAAAGATCATTATTTGTCGAAAGGTTATCAGTTGAATGCGCCGGTTGGCGTTTCGGGTCTTGAATATCAATACAATGATATTTTGGCAGGTACGGAAGAAATTTCTAAAATTACATATGATTCGAATGGACTTGCGATCAAAGAAATCGTACAAAGCGCGAGAAAAGGAAATGATATCGTGATTTCAATCGATATCGATCTTCAGCAGACAATGGATGATACAGTAAAAAATGTCCTGCAAGCCAATGCGGGTACGAGAAATCGCGAAAACTTCAAATCGTTATTTATGTGTATGATGGATCCGAATAACGGCTCTCTTTTGGCGTTGTCGGGATACCAAATTGATTTGGAAACAAAGCAAATGACCTATTTTGCTTCAGGAAACTATGTTTCTTTGGCCAATCCCGGATCATGTATCAAGGGAGCGACCGTGTATATGGGACTGAGCGAAGGTGTTGTGTCTCCGGGCGAAACCATCATGGACGAAACGATGAATATCAACGGGGAAGAATTCGGATCTTTTGAGGATCATGGTCCGGTGAATGATGTCAGTGCCCTTGAAGTATCCAGTAACGTTTATATGTTCCATATTGCGATTCGTCTTGGCGGAGATACGTACAAAGAAGGACAGCCGCTCAATATTGCGGATGTGCAAGGAACATTCAATACGATGCGTCGTTATTATTCGATGTTTGGACTGGGGAATAAGACCGGCCTTGATATTCCGGGAGAAATTCCGGGATATATGGGTGTCGTTACTTCTCCGGGTTTGCTGCTGAACTATTCGATCGGACAGCTTGATATGTATACACCGGTTCAACTGCTTCAATATGCGTCCGTGATTGCCACGGATGGCAAAATGTATGCACCGCACTTTTTAGAATATGCGAAAGAAGTAGGTGGGGACGAGATCTTTGATGTGTACGGAAAACATCTCGAATCGGAGCTTCCGACTCAAAACGACCAATATTTGAAGCGTGTACAAGAAGGCTTCAGAGCGTGTGTAACGTCAGGAAATTGCGGAAATGCTTTGCAGGATATGGAAGAGCCGATGGCGGCCAAAACAGGAACGGCCGAAGTCGAAAGCGTATGGACGACGGCCAATTTAGTTGGTTTCGGACCATACGATGATCCTCAAGTGGCATTTGCGTGTGTATCGCCAACCTCATCTGTCAACAATGAAAGCGTATCTGACAACATTTGCGGATCTGCGGTCGTAGGACCGGTCTTGGATAAGTACTTTGAACTCTACCCAGAATAAGACTTGCAAAAAGATTAAGGCGTATGGTATTATTTTGAAGTAATGTGAGGAGGACCGACCATGAGAGATCGTATAACGTTTAAATGTTCTGTTTGTGGTGAAGAAAACTACATTGGTACACGTAACAAGAAAAAACATCCTGAACGTATGACAGTAAATAAGTATTGCCCAAAATGCAATCAAAAAACTGAACACAAGGAGAAAAGATAAGAAGGGCCGGATTCCGGTCTTTTTTATTATAGGAGGAAACTATGAAAATTTTTACTCAGCCTTTAGGTCCTGTAGAGGCGAATTGCTATGTGGTCATAAAAGATCACCATGCTTTGGTGATTGATCCGGGCGACAATTTCGAATCGTTGGAAGAACTTTTGAAAAAGGAAAATGCGGTGCTGGATGCGATCTTATTGACGCACGCCCACTTTGATCATATTGGCGGATTGGACGCATTAATCGAGAAATATGAAGTGGATGTCTATATGAATCCCAAAGAATTCGATTTTTTGGACGATATGCGATTGAACGGATCGGCTTATTTTTACGCAAAAGTCAAATCGCATGCTATTCCCAAACCCGTCATCGAAGGAGAACAAACAATCGGTATATTTACCATAAAAGCAAAAACGCTTCCGGGACATTCGGTTGGATCGACCGTTTATCAAATCGAAGATGCGCTCTTTACAGGCGATGTGCTCTTCCAAGGCTCTGTCGGCCGCGTCGATCTGCCAACAGGAAACGAACAGGAAATGATGGAATCGATTCGCTTTTTGAAAACATTGCCTCGTGATTTGAAAGTGTATCCGGGTCATGGGCCAAGCACGACGATTGGTCAAGAATTGAGATGGAATCCGTATTTTCGATAACAATTCACAAAACAGGTATAAAAAGGATTATTCAAAACAACGAATATTTTATGTGGATCATAGCAGTCATTGCATAGGCTTTTCGTGTTGGGGAGCATCGGTTATCATCTTCCTTGTCAAAATTTTTGAAAGGCTTGGTTCCGGTTTTGAACGAGAAATCTCAATTTAGGGGTTGTATTCTTTTTTTCATAGTGTTAGTATAGACAGGTAAAGAAATGGAAAGATAGAAGCACCCCTTCTCACCCGATGTATTTTGGATACATGGGTCAACGCCAATTCATAAACGATATGGATTTTAATTATGGGTGCCTTTGTGTACCCATTTTCTTTTGGTGAAAGGTAGGTATCGTATATCAATAACAGAAGAGTTGCCCCGAACAATGTCAACGAAGACTTGTTCAATGAAAAAATTCCGTTCAGAGAAGTTCTTGTAATCGATTCGGACGGAACACAGTTAGGAGTCATGTCTAAAAGAGAGGCATTGGACAAAGCATACCGTCAAAATTTAGATTTACTGTGTGTTGCTCCTAAGGCTCGTCCAGCCGTTTGCAAAATTTTGGACTATGGCCGTTATCATTTCGAACAGCAGAAGAAAGCCAAAGAAGCAAAACGGAAACAGCACGTTGTGGAAGTGAAGGCATTGCGCCTATCACCAATTATCGATACGCATGATTTTGAAACGAAAGTTCGCCAGGCGAAAAAATGGATCGAGTCGGGCATGAAAGTGAAGATTGATATGAGGTTCCGCGGACGAATGATGACACGCCAGGAAGTTGGACGCGAAATTATGAATCAATTCCTTGATGAAGTGAAGGAAATTGCGGTAATCGAAAAGAAACCGGCTTTGGAAGGAAACACGATGTCAACCGTTTTGGCACCGAAAAAGAAGTAAGAAGGGTAGGAGGAACGTAACATGCCTAAAATGAAAAGTCATAGAGGATTAGCAAAACGTGTAAAAATCACGGGAACAGGAAAAGTTAAAAGATCCCATGCATACACTTCACACCGTTTTCACGGAAAGACGAAAAAACAACGTCGTCATCTCGCTAAACCAGCTTTGATCAGCAGTACAGATTACAAACGGATCAAAGAAATGTTGAAATAAGGAATCAAAGGGAGGAATAAAGCATGGCAAGAGTTAAAGGTGGAACAGTATCTCGCGCAAGAAGAAAAAAGGTATTGAAACTCGCGAAAGGATACTTCGGATCAAAACATACATTATACAAAACAGCAAATGAGCAAGTAATGCACTCATTCAAATATGCATACAACGACCGTCGTAAATTGAAAGGAAACATGCGTAAGATCTGGATCACACGTATTAACGCGGCAGCACGCATGAATGATCTTTCTTACTCTCGTTTGATGCACGGATTGAAACTTGCAAACATCGAAATCAACCGTAAGATGCTTTCCGAAATCGCGATCCACGATGCGGAAACATTCACAAAAATTTGTGACGAAGCAAAAGCAGCGCTTGCAAAATAGTAAGAACTTACTTTGACGCTCTATTCGGAGCGTCTTTTTTTTTATATTCGAAAATGAATTGTGCTATAATGAAAATCGATTGAAACAAAATGAAAAATGAAAGGAAATACATTATGAATATCCAACCGGCAAAACGCCTTGCATCCATTGACAGTCCGTCGTTCAGCGAATTATACGACGCAAAGAAAAAATACACGGAGAGAACCGGACAGGAAGTTATTGATTTTTCAATCGGATCTTCCAATATTCCTCCCCATAATCAAGTGAAAGAAGCATTGGCTGATGCCGCGAAAGAAGATGAAAGCTATCAATACTCTCTGGCTCCGTCGAAAGAAATAATCGATGCGATTCGGCAATGGTACGCCAAACGTTACAATGTACAACTGAACGAAGAAGAAATCATAACCGTAAAAGGAAGCCAGGAAGCACTGAGTCACATTCCGTTGGCTTTATGCGATGAAAACGACCTCGTTCTCATTCCCGACCCGTATTATCCGATCTACGGAGTTGCTCCGAAACTTGCCGGAGCCAACATCTATTACATGCCGCTCAAAGAAGAAAACGACTATCTCATTGATTTCGATAAGATTCCCGAAGAGATTGCCAAACAAGCGAAACTGATGTATGTATCGTATCCCAACAATCCGACAGGAAAAAAAGCCCCTGATTCGTTTTATGAACAATTGATCGAATTCGCTACGAAAAACGATATTATTGTCTTACATGACAATGCATACAGCGAGCTTGTTTTTGAAGAACCGCTCGGGAAAAGTTTTCTTGCTTTTGAAGGAGCAAAAAACATCGGTTTTGAGCTCAACTCTTTTTCAAAATCTTATTCTATGGGCGGAGCAAGACTTGCCGTCATGGTCGGAAACAAGCAAGTCATTGATATTTATAAGAAAATGATCAATATGACTGATTTTCAGGCTTTCGGTGCAATTCAGAAAGCAGGCATTCAGGCTCTTGCGCAAGCCGATCACTTTGTTCCTGCGTTGCGGAAGGAATACAAAAGAAGAAGAGATTTTTTTATCGAAGAAATGGAAAAAGCAGGTTGGCAAATTCAAGTTCCCGAAGCGACGATGTTCGTATGGGCAAAAATTCCCGAACACTATTCAGATAGCGCAAAATTCAATAAAGATTTATTGGAAAAGGCGGGTGTGCTTGCCAATGCCGGAACTAGCTTTGGTCAAGAAGGAAAGCGGTATGTTCGTTTTGCGCTTGTCCGGGATGATGACGAAGTAAAAGAAGCGGCACGCAGAATCGCTCAATCACAAATTATATCGAAAATTTAAAGGGAATTATCCCTTTTTATATTTATAATATCGAATAAATTGTTACAAAGATGTTAAAATACGGAATGTAAGGGCTTCCTATTTTCTTTTCTCCAACGAATGTTATAATTTGTCTATATCATATAAAAACAGAAAGAGGAAATGCTATGAAACAAATTATAAATATCAACGAAAATTGGTTGTTCTCAAAAAAAGACGGCAACACAGTCGTAGAAACGATCAATGTTCCGCATACTTGGAATGCGATCGACGGAACAGACGGAGGCAATGATTACTGGAGAGGAGTAGCCGAATATACAAAGGAATTCGATTGTCCTCAATTGGGTGAAGACGAAGAACTTTGGCTTGAAATCAACGGAGCCAATTCTACATCTACTGTAAAATTGAACGGAAAAGAATTGGCCGTGCATAAAGGCGGTTATTCAACATACCGTGTTAATTTGACTCCGCAACTTCAAGAGCACAACACTTTGCAGATCCTAGTAGATAACGCACCAAATAATGAAGTGTATCCACAGCAGGCGGATTTTACATTTTACGGCGGATTATACCGTGATGTAAACCTCATCAAGGTTAATAAAGAACATTTCGTCCTCGGATATTACGGAGGAAAAGGAATTGCACTTACTCCTGAAGTGTTCGAAAACGGAAAAGGAAACGTGAAAGTCCAAGCCTATACAGAAAACGCAAAAGACAACGATATCGTTCATGTGGACATCAAAGATGGACAAGGAAAGACTGTTGCGACAGGTGAAGGTACGATTGTTGACAACAAAGCTGTTTTCGATATTCCAATGGAAAATATCCACTTGTGGGACGGTGTCGAAGATCCGTATCTTTACACAGCAGAGGTCACATTGAACGATGCCGATCAGAATCTTGATCAAGAAACGATTCGTATCGGATTCCGTACATTCGAGATTGATCCGCAAAAAGGATTCATCTTAAACGGACGTCCGTATCAGCTCATCGGTACAGCACGTCATCAAGACTGGGAAAATTTAGGAAACGCCCTAACGTACGAAAATCATAAAGCGGATATGGATATCCTTAAAGAAATGGGAGCCAATACAATTCGCGGAGCCCATTATCAGCATGATCAGGCATGGTATGATCTGGCCGATGAATACGGATTGATCATGTGGGCTGAAATTCCTTATATTTCAAATCATATGGCCAATGCTGCTGCAAACGAAAATACGAAAGAGCAAATGCGCGAATTGATTATCCAAAATTACAATCATCCAAGCATTGTCGTATGGGGACTCTCCAATGAAATTACCATCGGAGGAGAAACGGAAGATTTAATCAAGAACCATCGCGAGCTTAATGATTTAGCTCATGAGTTGGATCCGACAAGAAAAACAGTTATGGCAAACGTGAGCATGCTGCCTATAACAAGTGAATTAGTGCAAATTCCGGATGTAGCAAGCTACAATCATTACTTTGGATGGTATATGGGAAAATTGGAAGACAACGATGAATGGTTTGATTCATTCCATGCTCAATATCCAAACGTAGCTATCGGAATTTCGGAATTCGGAGCGGATGCCAATCCACAATACCATGCGGAAAAACCAGGACGCGGGGACTACACCGAAGATTATCAAGCCCTCTATCATGAACACATTTTGAAAATGGTGACTGCAAGACCTTGGATGTGGGCAACTCATGTATGGAATGGGTTTGACTTTGCGGCAGATGCCCGTGATGAAGGCGGAGTTCCGGGACGCAATCAAAAAGGACTTGTTACATTCGATCGTAAGACAAAAAAAGACTCATTCTATATTTATCAAGCGTATTTGTCAAAAACGCCAATGCTTCATTTAACAAAAAAACGCTACATTGACCGAGAAGAGCCGATTACGGAAGTAAAAGCGTATACAAACTTGCCGGAAGCCACATTGTATGTGGACGGAAAAGAAGTGGGAACGCAAAAAGCGCAAGACCATATTTGCAAATGGAACGTAGAAATCAGCGGTGAACACAAAATCGAAGTAAAAGCCGGCAATCTGTGCGATACGATGACGATCCGCAAAGTCAATGAGAAAAACGAAGACTATATCGTTGTCGGCGGAAGTGTGCATAACTGGTTTGCAGGCGGAGTGGAAAAAGACGGATACCTTTCGATCATGGATAGCTTCGAAGATGTATTTGCGGTACCTGAAGCCGTTGCTTTGCTTCAACCGGTTCTTGAAGGGATGAAGGATTTTTTAGGAAAACGCGAAGAATCCGCAGAACAAAGCGAAGATATGCAGAAAGTCATGATGAAATTTCCGGTCGAAACTGCGCTGCGCATGAGCGGAGCACTCAGCAAGGAAGACATCGTTGCTTTAAACGAAAAACTCAACACGATTCCACGAAAAAAATAAGGAATAAAATAAAAAAGTCATGAGAAATCATGGCTTTTTCAGAGTGTTGACAAACTACCTATTTTGAAAAAATTAAATTTCAATAAAATAAAAGTGGGTAAAAAGGTCTAAAAAAAGAGTAATATTAGGTACTTAAATACCTCAAATTGCTCTTTTTTTATTCATTTGTGGGAGAAAAATAAAAAGCTGTGACAAAGCCGATTTGAAAAATCGACTTTGTCAACAGCCTGAAAAAGTCATGAGAAATCATGGCTTTTTTTACAATATTAAAAGTTTATACGATCGGAAGCATTGACAAGCTGATGCGTCCTTTTTTCTCATCGACACCATCTACATAACATGTAATGATATCTCCGACATGAATGATCTCGTTGGGATCTTTGATAAATCGATCCGACAATTTGGAAATATGGATCAATCCGTCCTCATGCAGACCGATGTCTACAAATGCCCCGAAACTGACAACATTTCGAACTGTGCCTTCCAGTTTCATTCCATGCTTAAGATCTTTCATTGTCAATACGTCATGTTTGAGAAGGGGAGCTTCCAGAGAGTCCCGAGGATCAAGACCCGGAGTAGCCAGTTCATGTAAAATATCCCGTAAGGTGTATTCATCCGTATGAAGAACTTCTGTTAATTTTTCGACATTGGCGATCGCAAGCTTTCGCGTGAACGCACTCGAGCCCCAATCATCCATATTCAAATGGAGCTTTTCAAGCAGTTCGTAGGCAATTTTATAGCTTTCAGGATGAATACCGGTGCGATCCAGAGGATCTTTGCTGTCGGGGATTCGTAAAAATCCGATGCATTGTTCATACGTTTTTTCCGAAATTCCCTTGATATGGGCGATTTCTTTGCGTGAAGTGATTGAATGCGCGCTTTTTGCCTCGTATAACGCATTGATGGAACGTTTATTCAAGCCCGAAACATACTTTAAGATACTTTTGGACGCCGTGTTGATATTTACACCCACTTGGTTCACGATTTTTTCCGTTGTAAAATCTAGGGCTTCTTTTAGCTTTTTCTGATCGACATCATGCTGATATTCTCCGATCCCGATAGAGCGGGGATCGATCTTCACCAGTTCGCTTAAAGGATCTTGAATGCGTCGGCCAATTGAGATGGCCGAACGTTTTTCAACCGTAAGTTCCGGAAATTCTTCTTTTGCCAGTTCGGAAGCCGAATAGACGCTCGCTCCCGCTTCGGATACGATAATGTAGCGAACATCCGGGAATTCTTTAAGCACTTTGGCTACAAACTGCTCGGATTCTCGGCTCGCGGTCCCGTTGCCAATCGCAATCAATTCAACGTGATAGTTTTTGATCGAAGAAGAGAGCTTTTTTCGGGATCCTTCAAAATCATTGTGCGGAGCTGTCGGATAAATAACATCTGTTGCAAGCATCATTCCGTTTTCATCCAATACGGCCAGTTTGCATCCGGTACGAAAGGCCGGATCGAAACCAAGTACGCGTTTTTGCTTGATTGGCCGACTCATCAGCAAGTGTTGCAAATTAATCCCGAACATTTCGATTGCTTTTTGATCGGCGTCCTCTTTCAATAGGCTGCGGATTTCTCTTTTGAGGGAGGGCATCAGCAACCTCTTTAATGCATCATGTACACAGCCTAGTAAAAACTCCCGGTTTTTTCCTGTATGTGCGAAACAATGATTCAAGATCCATCGTTCGGCTCTTTCTTGATCGATATCCATCGAAACCGCAAGGATCTTTTCTTTTTCGCCGCGATCGATCGCAAGAACTTGATGGGATTTCAAACGAGAAATTTTTTCTTCGAATGCGTAATAAGTTTCAAATCGACCTTTTTCATCAACCGCATCTTTTTTCTTTTTCGTTTCCAGGATTCCGAATGTTTGGAACTGCTCTTTTAGGTATTGTCGGACTTTTGCGTTATCCGAAATTTTTTCGGCGATGATATATCCTGCCTGTTCCAAGTCGGCAGGATCAGCCAAACGAGTAGGGGATACATTGTATTCTTCGATGATCTTTTCGGACAGTGGTCCGAATCCGGCAGCCAAAGCAGCGGAGGCTTTCGTTTTTTTCTTTTCTTTATATGGACGGTAAATATCCTCGATCGAGCTTAAGGTACAACATTGTTCGATTTCTTTTTTTAAATTTTCAGTCAACATACCTTTTTCATCAATCAATCGGATCACATCGTCTTTTCTTTTTTGTAAATTTGTTTGATAGGCGAATTGCTCCTCGATCTTCTTGATTTGATCTTCATCTAAGTTGCCGGTTTTTTCTTTTCGATACCTGGCAATGAAGGGAATGGTCGCTCCTTCTTCGAGCAAGTCGAGTACCGCCTGAACTTGCGTGGAACGGATTTTGAGCTCGTTCGCTAGCACATCAATAATAGTCATATCATCATCCTTTCTGTTTCATTGTAAAACAAACTGCAAAAAAAGGCACCTCTCGGTGCCAAAAAGGATTTACTAACTATTTTTTTCTATTTCTCTTATTTCAAATTGTTTATCGTTGTACACGACCCGAGCCATCCCCTTGGGCAAGCTTTTCTACTTCTTCCACGCTTACCAAGTTGTAGTCTCCTTCGATCGTATGCTTCAATGCACTGGCTGCTACCGCAAATTCGATGGCTTCCTGACTGTTCTTGCCGCTTAAAAGCGCATGGATCAATCCGCCTCCGAACGAATCGCCTCCGCCTACTCGGTCCACGATATTCAAATCGTATTTCTTCGAGAAGCAGTAGTTTTCTCCGTCATACAGCATCGCACTCCATAAATTGCGGTTGGCACTGATGCTTTCTCTTAATGTGATCGCAACCTTCTTGAATCCGAATCGTTCCATCAATTGCTTGGCCACATCTTTGTATCCTTCATGGTTGATCTGTCCTCCATGAATGTCTGTGTTTGCCGCTTCGATCCCGAACACATCTTTTGCATCTTCTTCATTGGCAATGCACACATCGATGTATTTCGCAAGCTCGCTCATGACTTCGTTTGCTTTTTCTTTGCTCCAAAGCTTGTTGCGGTAGTTCAGGTCGCAGGATACCATGATCCCTTTTTCCTTGCATTTCTTCATCGCTTCCAATGTGATCGCTGCCACTTCATCGTTCAATGCAGGCGTGATCCCTGTCGTATGGAACCATTGCGCTCCGTCAAGAATCGTATCCCAATCGAACTCTTCCGGTTTTGCCAGTGCGATCGCGCTGTCCTTGCGGTCATAGATTACCTTGCTTGGGCGCTGTGAAGCTCCCTTTTCCAAATAGTAGATTCCTACTCGGTCTCCTCCGCGCACGATATCCTCTGTGTTCACGCCGTATTTTCTAAGTGAGTTGACCGCCGCTTGACCAATCTCATGTTTTGGCAGCTTCGATACGAAATGCGCATCATGTCCGTAGTTGGCCAGAGAAACCGCGACGTTGGCTTCTCCTCCTCCGTATGTTGCTCCGAACTGATCGACCTGCACAAAACGCAGATATCCCTGCGGTGCAAGACGAAGCATCAATTCTCCAAATGTAATGACCTTTTTCATTCTCCTCTTACCTCTTTTAATTTTTTCACGGCATTGCGTGTCAATTCTTCGATTTTATCGAATTCTTTGTTGACGATCAGATCTTTCTTGACCATCCAGCTTCCGCCGATGCAAAGGATCACATCCTCTTTCAAGTATGAATCCATATTCTTTTCCGAAATGCCGCCTGTAGGCATGAACTTCATCATCGTATAAGGGGCAGCGATCGCTTTGATCATCGCGATTCCGCCAGCCGGTTCTGCCGGGAAGAATTTCACGACATCAAGACCTAGACGATACGCTTTCTGCACATCGCTTGGCGTACAAGTTCCCGGAGTGACCGGGATATCTTTTTTGATGCAGTATTTCACCACGTCTTCATCGAATCCCGGAGAAACGATGAATTGAGCACCGGCTTTGATGGCCTCATCGACTTGTTTTGTGGTCAAAACTGTTCCTGCGCCGACAAGCATGTCGGGGCGGGCGGCACGCATCGCTTCGATGCAGGCTGCGGCTTCGCGGGTACGGAAAGTTACTTCCGCTGCGGGAAGTCCGCCTTGGCAAAGCGCATGCGCAAGAGGGGCGGCATCTTCCTTGCGGTCCAATACCACAACCGGAATGATACCGATTTCATTGAATTGTTCTAGTACTTTATTCATTTTTATTTGTCGACTCTCTTTCTATGATTTTTCCTGAATACATAGTTTCTTCTGGAAACTCTTTGCCTTCGAGTACTTGGGTCAAGGCAAAGATCGCTTGCGAACACATATACTGGGTCCGGTTATCAAACGATGTGATGGCCGGAGATGCCAGGAACGAAAAAGACGAGTTGTTGTAGCCTGTGATCATGACTTGTTCCGGAATTTTGATTCCATTGTATTCGGCGACCCGACTCACCAAAGCGGCGATTTCATCATCTGCGCAGATAAGCGCATCAATCGTTTTGTCTTGCAGCAAGGCATGGATTTGTTCTCCGAGCTCTTGTGGCTGATCGCTGAATACATGAAGCTTTTCTTTATGAATTTCCAAATTGTGATTTTCGCACGCTTTTACAAATCCGCTGAATTTATGCTGTACGCTCATGGTATCGCGCGTAGCGATAAAGTGGGGTGTCTGGCACCCTTGGTTCAGACACAACGTTGTGAGATCGTACGTTCCTTTTTCATCGTCGCATAAGATACTGATAATGTTTTTATGCTGCAGGCGCCCATTGAGCAAGATGACAGGAACATGGTTGCTTGCTGCGTATAAATAGCCATTGTCCTTTGCGTTTTTTTCCAGAAAATGCGATCCGATGAAGATGAGCGCATCCACTTTGCGGGATGCAAGCAGCTCCACGTGCTTTTTTTTCGCTTCCAGGTCATCGCCTGTGCAGCAAAGCATGGCTGTATATCCGTGCTTTTTCAGATCTTGTTCCAAATAGTATACACATTGCGCTTGATAAATGTCGCGGATGTTGGTCGTCAGGATTCCGATGGTTTTCATGCTTGCGGTGGACATTCCTTTCGCAAACACATTGGGTGAATAACTGTTTTTTTCGATCACATCCATGACCTTTTTTCTCGTTTTATCGGATACGTAACCCGAATTGTTGATGACTCGGCTTACGGTTGCAATCGAAACGCCCGATTGCTTTGATATATCATAAATATTCATACATTTTCCTCGTGATTTAAAATAAAATATATCTCATTTTGGCCGATCATCCAATTGTTTTCGATTACTTTAAACAAGCTTGCATCGCTGCCATCGCACCTTCATTGTCGATGGTATTCAACGCTGTCAGCACACCTTGTTCAAGACCATCCACTTTCGTGAGGTCCTGTCCCCAGAATTCTTCGTTGCTAAGAACCATAGAAACAAGTTCTTCATTGGATTTGCCTTGGTTTTGCGCATAAAATTCGAGAACTGCCGCATCATCTTTGATCGTGTATTCTTTTTTTGTTGTTGGATTAACACCTTTCAATCCGTCTTTTGTCAATTCGTTTCCGCGATAGAAAGCGATGTAGCTGGCAAGGGAAGTTGTCAGAGCTTTCGGAAGGGTTCCGAATTTTTCGACATATCCCAAAAGGCTTGGCATAACGCGTGCTTTCCATTTCGCCGTTGAGTTGAGCGAGATCGCAAGAAGCTCATGATCGATGAACGGGTTTTTGAAACGTTCCGTTACTGCTGCGGCAAATTCTTTGCAGTCCTCTTCGCTCAAAGAAAGCGTAGGGATGATTTCGTTGTAGATTGCTTCGTTCATGTAGTTGAGAATTGTTTCGTCATACATACAATCACGTACGATGTCTTGTCCGGCAAGGAATGCACCGAGCACCATAGAAGTATGGGCACCGTTGAGGATACGTACTTTTCTTTCCTTGTATGGCTTATGGTCGTCGGTCACGATGATTGGCAGACCGGCTTCTTTAAACGGAAGCTCGTCGCAAATACTTTGCGGTCCTTCAATAACCCATACACCGAAAATTTCTCCGGTATCTAACGTATTGTCTTCGTAACCGTTTTCTTCGTTCATTTTTGCGGCTTCATGGCGAGGGAATCCCGTTACAATACGGTCTACTAAGGTCGAACAGAAAATATTTTCGTCTTTGATCCATGCGATGAACTCTTCGCCTAGGTTCCAGTCTGCTGCGTGAGCAAGAACGCATTTTTCGAGTTCTTTTCCGTTGTTGTCGATCAATTCGCATGCAAGAATGATGAATCCCGGCAATTGATTTTTGAAACGGCGATAAAGGAATTGTGTCAATTTGGCAGGATAGCTTTCGGCAGGAGCGTCTGTGAATTTGCAAGTCGGATCATAGACAATCCCGGCTTCTGTTGTATTGCATGTGATAAAGCGAAGGTCTTTGTTAGCGGCCATATTTAATACTTCATCCCAGTTTTCGTAAGAGTTCAGACAATTTTTCACACATGAAATGATTCGTTTTTCACGCACTTCTTTTCCATCTTGAAAACCTTGGAGGTAAAGCGTGTAAAGACCTTGTTGTTCGTTGATGATATCCGAAAGACGGAAGCTTCCTTGACCAATTGGCTGCACGAGTGTGACTTTCGAATTGAAATTCGCTTTTTCGTTCATCATATCGATGAAGTAGTCTACAAATCCGCGCATGAAGTTTCCTTCGCCGAACTGCAGGACGCGTACGGGTGCGTCTTCAAGTAAATATCCGTTGTAATTGATTTCTTTCAATGTTTCGTAGTTTAGCTTTTTCATTTGTTTTCCTCTTTCGTTTTTATAATGTGACACCTTGCTTAAAGATTGCCATATCGTGAAATCCTGCACGTTCGCTTGCCACTTTTTCGCCACTTGCGATCGCAAGGACATAGTTGAGCAGATCTTCAGACAATTCATCCAGATTTTTGTTTTCCAGAAGCTGTCCGCAGTTAAAATCGATCCAGTTCGATTTGTGGTGCGCAAGAGTGGAGTTGCTTGAAATTTTCATTGTAGGTACAGGGGAAGCAAATGGGGTTCCGCGTCCTGTGGTGAATAAAACCATATGGGCTCCGCTTGCTGCCAATGCCGTACTTGCGACCAAATCGTTTCCCGGAGCGGACAGTAAATTTAATCCTTTATGTTCGACTTGCTGCCCGTATTTGAGTACGCCTTCGACAGGCGCGCTTCCGGATTTTTGCGTGCATCCCATCGACTTGTCCTCAAGTGTGGAAATACCGCCTTTTTTATTTCCCGGAGATGGATTTTCGTAAATTGTTTGGTTGTGCGATTGGAAATAGTGTTTAAAATCATTGATCAAATCAACCGTCTGATCAAAGATTTCTTTGGATTGCGCGCGGTTCATAAGCAGGGTTTCGGCGCCGAACATTTCCGGAACTTCCGTTAAAATAGTTGTTCCGCCTTGAGCAATCAGCTTATCGGAGAAGGCACCTACAGTCGGGTTGGCAGTGATTCCGGATAGGCCGTCGCTGCCTCCGCACTTCAATCCGATGACAAGTTCGTGTGCACCGATTTTTTCGCGTTTATCGTCTTTCATTTTTTCAGCCAATTTTTCGACGCGGGCGATTGCTTCGCTCATTTCATCTTCATAGTCTTGGGCAATGAGAAATTCGATACGATCCTCATCGATGTTTTTTAAATATTTTTTCAGTTCCTGGATATTCGAGTTTTCACATCCAAGACCTAAAACGAGTACACCGCCCGCATTCGGATGTTCGATCAGATCCGCTAAGATCTGCCGTGTGTTTTCCTGATCGCCGCCCATTTGGGAGCAGCCATAAGGGTGAGGGAAAGCACAGACAGCTTCCACACCGTCTTTTACGACGTGGGCGGTCGCTTTTTCGATGGCTTGCGCAATATTATTTACACATCCTACGGTTGGAATGATCCAGATTTCATTGCGAATTCCGACTTTTCCGTTTTTGCGGCGATACCCCATGAAGGTTTTTTCTTCTTTTTTTGGTAATGCGCTCAGTTCTTGGTTGTAAGTATATTCAAGAACATCTCCGAGATTCGTTTTAATATTGTGAATGTGCACCCATTGTCCTTGTTCGATATCTTTTGTCGCATGCCCGATCGCAAGACCGTATTTGGTGATCATTTCTTCTTTTTTTATAGGTTCTAAAGCAAATTTATGACCTTGGGCAATATCTTCTTTCAATTGAAAGGATGTTGTTGAAAGGGCGATCTCATCACCTTTGGCAAGGGGCGCTAATGCAACGGCCACATTGTCATTGGGATTGATCTGGATCCATTTCTTTTCCATTGATTTCCTCCTGTAATTTTTTTCTTTTCCACATAAAATGTGTAAAGGCTTACACATTTTGTACCATATATCTTACAGAGCGTCAACGAAAATGTTATAAAAAAATGGAAAATAATAAAACAAAAAGAAGAAAAGTGATTTATTTCACAAAAACTTAAATATCGGGTTGCAATCAAAAAGAGAAAGGCGTATCATGAGTAATTGTAAAGGCTTACACATAATTTTACATAATTTTAAGGAGGATAATAATTATGAAACTATGGAAACGGTTGATGGCCGCTGCCACAGCGCTAACGTTGACGTTTGGTCTTTCCGGATGCAGTGCGTTCGATTCCATCACGAACGGAAAACGTATCATTCGCATCGCGCATGCGCAATCGGAAGAACATCCTGAACATATCGGAATGTTGGAATTTAAAAAGATTATCGAAGATCGATTGGGAGATAAATACGAAGTGGAAATTTTCCCGAATGAATTATTAGGTTCGGCGCAAAAAGCGATCGAGCTGACTCAAACGGGTGCGATTGATTTTGTTATCGCAGGAACAGCAAACGTGGAAACGTTCGCAAAAGCATATGAAATTTTCTCTATGCCTTATTTGTTTACTTCGCAAGATGCATATCATGAAGTGATGAATGATGTAGATTATATGCAGCAGCTTTACAATTCAACAGATGAATCGGGATTCCGTGTGTTGACGTGGTTCGATGCGGGGACGAGAAGTTTTTATTCCACAAAACCGATTCGTACACCGGAAGATCTGAAAGGACAAAAGATTCGTGTGCAGCAGTCGCCGGCTTCGGTAAATATGGTCAAAGCGTTTGGTGCAGCAGCCAGCCCGATGTCTTTTGGGGAAGTCTATACGGCTATTCAGCAAGGTGTCATCAACGGAGCGGAAAATAACGAATTGGCGCTTACCAACAATAAGCATGGGGAAGTCGCAAAATACTATTCGTACAACCAGCACCAAATGGTTCCGGATGTGCTTATCGGAAATACAAAATTTCTTGAAAGTCTAAGTGATGAAGAATACGCAATTTTCATGGAAGCTGCGCAAAAAGCCACTGAAGTGGAAATGAACGAGTGGGTAAAAGCAGTCGAAAAAGCGAAAGATATCGCGATCAACGAACAAGGCGTGGAATTTATCGAAGTGGATATCCAGGCATTTAAAGATAAAGTCGTTGGGGTTCAAAAAGAAATGCTTGAAAACAATCCGGATATCGTGGATATGTATGAACACATTCAAAAAGTGAATAAGAAATATGAAGGAAAGGAATAGGGACAAAATATGTTAAAGTTTACAAGCTCTGTTCGAAAATGGATGGATAAGATCATCATGGGAGCATGCATCGTATTGTTCGCGTTCATGGTTGTGATCGGATCGTACCAAATTATTACCCGTTATTTTTTCAACGCCCCTAGTACAGTGAGTGAAGAATTGCTGACATACAGCTTTGTATGGATGGCTCTTCTTGCCAGTGCCTACGTATTCGGGATTCGTGACCATATGCGTATGGGATTTTTAGCGGACAAAATCAAAGGCCGTGGTCGTCAAATTCTTGATATCTTTATCGAGCTGCTGATTTTGGCGTTTGCCTTGTTGACCCTGATTTGGGGCGGAAGCAGCATCATGCAGCTTTCCATGCAGCAAATGACCGCTTCTTTGGGAATTCCGATGGGATATGTATATATCATCCTTCCTGTGTCGGGTGTGGCAATCGTTATTTACAGCATCATTAATATCATTGATATGATGCATGGAAAAAATCTAGACATGCACAGTGGTGTAGAAGAGAAAGGGGACGTTTATTAATATGACAATTTCATTATTATCCGGATTGATCATCCTCGTATTGCTCGTTGTGATGTTGCTGCTGGGGGTACCGATTGCTATTGCACTCGGTATAGCTTCCGTATGTGCAATCTTGCCGGTTATGCCGTTCGATGTGGCAGTACTCACGGCAAGCCAACGTATTTTCTCGGGAATTTCGGTATTCTCGCTGCTTGCGATCCCGTTCTTTATTCTTGCCGGCAATATCATGAACAAGGGTGGTATTGCGATTCGCTTGATTAACTTGGCCAAGATTTTGACAGGACGTATGCCTGGATCTCTTGCACAGACAAACGTTCTGGCAAACATGCTGTTTGGTTCGATTTCCGGTTCGGGTACTGCGGCTGCTTCGGCGATGGGTTCGATCATCGGTCCGGTCGAAAAAGAAGATGGATATGATCCGAATTTTTCGGCGGCTGTCAATATCGCCACAGCACCTACTGGCTTGTTAATTCCACCTTCAAATGTTATGATCACTTATGCTCTTGTATCTGGCGGAGCAAGTGTATCGGCTCTGTTCATGGCAGGTTATATTCCGGGAATTCTTTGGGGACTTGCTTGTATGATCGTGGTTTACTTCCTTGCGAAGAAAAACAAGTTTTATTCGAAAGTGGAGATGAGCGGAAAAGAAAAATGGAAAGTATTCCTGCAAGCTCTTCCTTGCTTGTTACTCATTCTTATCGTAATCGGGGGTATCATTGGCGGAATCTTTACAGCAACTGAAGGATCGGTTGTTGCGGTTGTTTACTCGTTGGTCTTATCTTTATTTGGTTATAAATCGATCAAGGTTTCGGATCTTCCGCATATTTTCAAGGAAAGTGCACAAATGACTGGTATCATCATTTTCTTGATTGGGGTTTCTTCCATTATGTCATGGGTTATGGCATTTACCGGAATTCCTCAGCTTGTCAGTGAAGCTTTGCTTGGATTGACAGATAATAAATATATTATTTTACTGTTGATCAATGTGATTCTGCTTGTGGTTGGTACGTTTATGGATATGACACCTGCCTGCTTGATCTTTACGCCGATTTTCTTGCCGGTTTGTACGGCTCTGGGCATGGATGTCATCCATTTCGGTATTATGTTGATCTTTAACTTGTGTATCGGTACGATTACGCCTCCGGTTGGTACGACATTATTTGTCGGTGTCAAAGTGGGTGGTGTCACGATCGAATCGGTCATCAAGCAATTGCTGTTGTATTTTGGAGCTATCTTTGCGGTATTGATGCTGGTAACTTATGTTCCGGCACTGAGCTTGTGGCTTCCAACTGTTTTGGGCGTAATGTAATCGCCAAGAGAATAAAATAAGGAGAATAATGATGAAAAAATTTATGGATGAAGATTTTCTTCTTGAGACAAAAACAGCTCAAGAATTGTTCCACGATCATGCTGAAATCATGCCTGTGCTCGACTACCATTGCCATATCAATCCTCAGGAAATTTATGAAGACCGTAAGTTTGATAATATTGCTCAAGTATGGCTTGGGGGCGATCATTACAAATGGCGTCAAATGCGTTCAAACGGTATTGATGAATACTACATTACAGGAGATGCTTCGGATTGGGAAAAATTCGAAAAATATGCTCAGACATTGGATAAAGCCATCGGAAACCCATTGTACCACTGGTCTCATTTGGAACTTCAGCGTTTCTTTGACTATGATGGAGTATTGAGTCATAAAACCGCAAAAGAAGTTTGGGATATGGCCAATGAGAAACTTTCCCATGATGATATGAGCGTACGCAATTTAATTAAAAAAGCGAACGTGACGTTGATCTGTACAACGGATGATCCGATCGATGATCTGAAATGGCACAAGCTTATTAAAGAAGATGAAAGCTTTGATGTACAGGTGCTTCCTGCATGGCGTCCTGATAAAGCGGTGAACATCAATAAGCCGGATTTCATGGAATATGTTGCTAAATTGGAAAAGGCGGCAAATATGGAAATCCACACATATGACGATCTTAAAAAGGCACTGGTCAACCGTATGGATTTCTTTGCGGAAAACGGATGCTCAGTTGCAGATCACGGGCTGGATTATGTAATGTATGTTCCTGCAGCCGATGCAGAAATCGAGGAAATCTTCGCAAAGAAAAAAGCCGGAAATGAATTAAGCAATGAGGAAGTGGCAAAATTCAAGACGGCGATCATGATCTTCTTGGCCAAAGAAAACAAGAATCATAATTGGGTAATGCAGCTTCATTATGGATGCAAGCGTGACAACAACACTACGATGTTCGAAAAACTTGGTCCGGACACAGGGTATGACTGTATTTCCAACGAAGCGCCTGGATCTCAATTGGCGGACTTCTTAAACGCGGTCAATATGGATGGCGGACTTCCTAGAACGATCATTTACTCTTTGAATCCGGGAGATGATGAAATGATCGGAACGATTTTAGGATGCTTCCAAAACAGCGATGCAATCGGAAAGATCCAGCAAGGATCTGCTTGGTGGTTCAATGACAACAAGACTGGTATGCAAAAACAAATGACTTCGCTGGCAAATCTCGGATTGCTTGGAAACTTTGTCGGAATGCTGACAGATTCGAGAAGTTTCTTGTCTTACCCGCGTCATGAATACTTCCGTCGAATTCTTTGTAATTTGATTGGCGGATGGGTAGAAAACGGAGAATTCCCTTATGATATGGATCTTTTGGCTCCGATCGTTCGCGGTATTTCCTACAACAACGCTATTGATTACTTCAATTTCGATCTTGAAAAGAAATAAGAAAAGAACAGAAAAAATGGTTGGCAAGGGTCAATCATTTTTTTTTACACTTTGCGGGCAATCTGATAGCGCTTACAAAGCGAAAGCGCTATACTGATAATGTTTTAAAGAACCGATACAATTCAAGAGAAAATCAGGCCTGCTTTCTTGGGGTTCGATAAGGAGAGAAAATAGAAATATGTATCACAGGTTTTTAAGCGGAATGATTGCCGCAACCATGACTTTTGGAGCATATGCTCCGGCATTTACTACCATTTATGCGAAAGAAGAAAGTACTCAAACCACAAAGGAACAAACACCTACATTTGTGGAAAATGATTTCGAGTATTGGACAAAAGATTCGAAAGTGAAACAAAAACTCATTAATTTCGTGAAAAATGCGACGGATCCGAAATCGGAAGATTACATTCCTGTAGAAAATCGGATTGCTGTCTTTGATATGGATGGAACACTGCTTTCGGAAACGAATCCGTATTATTTCGAATGGATGATGTTCTTCCATCGAGTATTGGAGGATCCGACATACAAAGCTCCGGAAAAGATTAAAAAGTTCGTGACAGATGTTGCCGAGCCGGCGGTTTACGACGGTAAAGTAACGGATGAGATTGATGCACAGTTCTCAAAATATCAGGCAGAAGTGTATGCGGATATGACCTTGGAACAATACGAAAAGTATGTACATGACTTTATGGATCTTCCTGTGAACGGGCAAGATGGTATTACATATGGTGAATCGTTCTATATGCCAATGCGTAATGTCGTGGATTTCTTGCAGGATAACGATTTCCAAGTATATGTCGTATCCGGTGCGGATCGTTTGACAACACGGGCGGCGGTTACTAAAGAACTTGGTATTCCTGCAAATCATGTAATTGCTTCTGATACTATGATTGAAGCTTCCAATGAAGGCGACGAGGATGGCGAATTTTACGGATACACGAAGGATGACGAACTTGTTCGCAGTGATGAATTAATCAAGAAAAATCTGAAAACGAACAAGGTAACGGCGATTGCTCGTGAAATCGGAATTCAACCTGTACTTGCATTTGGAAACAGCTCGGGCGATGAATCGATGGCAATCTATACAATCACGGATAATGAATATCCGGCAGAAGCGTTCCTGCTCTTGTGTGATGATACAGAACGGGATCATGGCGATACGGAAAAGGCCGAGAAGGTTGCCGAAATGTGCGAGAAAGATGGTTTCAATACGATTAGTATGAAAAAAGATTTCAAGACGATTTACCCGGAAAAAGCGGAAAAGACAGAAATCGTTGACGAAACCGGCGAAACCGTCAAATAATTTATATCAATTTTATACAGCGGAAAATTTTATCTTATCCGCTGTTTTTTTGTATCCTGAATTTACACTTTAAGTGCAACACTAAAAAAAGTGGAACATAGAAGCACCCATGATACACTAATGGTGACCAAACCAAATGAATCAGGAGGGCATATCTATGAACCACTACACTCATCTTACTATAGAAGAGCGAGAAGAGATACTAAAATATTCATTCTTAGGCTTCTCAATCTGTAAGATCGCGAAAATACTCCACCGAAATAAATCAACGATTTCCAGAGAATTGAAAAGGAATGCTTCCCAAGGCAAGTACAGTCCTTCGATGGCCCAATCAAAGTATTCGAAAAGACGAACACATTGTGGAAGAAAGAAAATATTGAATGACCCTGTTCGCTATGAATGGGTACGTAACTGTTTCTTGAATCATCGATGGTCTCCTGAAGAGATCTCTGGAAGATTAGAGTATGAAAAAGCGGATTGGTCGATCAGTCACAATACGATCTATAGAGCGATCTATGCCGGTATGTTTGATGAAAAGAATCTCTCTCATGGCAATCGAGGAGCTATTCGAAAGCTAAGGCATAGAGGAAAATCAAGGCATAGGAAGGACTATATCGAAAAACGAGGAAAGATCCAGATCAGCAATGAATTAAAAGATCGTCCTGAAGAAGCCAATAATCGCTCACGACTTGGCGATTGGGAGGGAGATACAGTCGCCGGAGCGACTGGAAAAGCCTGTCTTGTGACATATGTCGATAGAAAGAGCAGATTTCTAAAATGCATGAAGATAGCCAAGAAGAAAAGCGCTCTGGTAAAAGAAGCGACCATTCAACTTCTAAAAGAGGAGCCACTCTGCACGATTACCCCGGATCGAGGAAAAGAGTTTACTGCGCATCCGGATATAACAGAAGAACTGAATCAAGTCCAATTTTATTTTCCGCTTCCACGACATCCATGGGATAGAGGAACAAACGAAAATACAAACGGTCTTTTGAGAGAATACTTTCCGAAAGGAAAAGATCTCACCGATATACCGGAAGAATACATCCAAGAAAAAGTAGATGAACTGAACAAACGGCCTAGAAAATGTTTAGGCTACAAAACACCATATGAAGTGTATTATTCGGAAACGTTGCACTTAATTTGACAATCCAAGATACGAAAAAAGGATCGGCATTTTGTCGATCCTTTGCTTTTTGTTAAACAAGAACTACGTCGCGAAGTCCGGGAACTTCATCAAGAAGAAGCAGCTTGATTCCTCCGCTGAAATCTTCGGCAGCCATCATACATCCTGCACATGCACCGCGGAATGAAACGTACGCGATATTTTGCTCATCGATTCCTAACAGTTCGACATCTCCGCCATCATGCTGAATGTACGGGCGGATCTTATCGAGGCATTCTTCCACTTGCTGTTCTTCGACAACTATGTTTTCAAGATCGTTTTGCACTTCTTGTTCGATTTCTTTGTTTTCTTCTGTCATCTTAATAACCTCCTATGCGATAAATAAGGGAAGCAGGATCATCGGAACGATTAGGCCTACGCCGAATCCTCCTACGACCTCTACGCTTTTATGGCCTAAGATCGTCTTAAGCTTTTCCTGATAAATCGGATCGTCCAAATGGAGTCCGACCATAGTTTTTAGGTCTTTGATCAATTGCTGAGTCAATGCGATATTTTTTCCACTATAATACCGCACATGGCATGCATCATACATGACGATAAAGGAGAAGATTACGGTAACCGCAAAGATTGCCGAATCAAATCCTTCTTGGATCCCGATTGCCAAAGATAAGGCTGTCACAGTTGATGTATGCGAACTGGGGAAGCCGCCACTTGCCATAACCCAATGGAGATCCCATTTTCCGGTGCGATAATAGTATACAAAAGTTTTTGCGACCTGTGCAACCACATTCGAGAGCAGTGCACTGACCAAAGGGAATAATGATGAAGGTATCATATTGTGCCCTCCTAAGCATTGGCATTATAACACATTTTTCATTAAGAAGATGGTGAAGTGATTTTATAAAGAGTCAGGAGAAAATAAAAGAAATGAGGATAGATAAAGAACTGTATTTGAGCAAGAAACGCATTGTGGTGTATAGTTTATCATATCTGAGCCCCCTCTAAGTCGGGAGAGGATGTTACATATTTTAACAACATGAAGGAAGGAAAGGGTATGATTAAAAATTACGAGTTGAAGTTTGATGTTTGGGGATTGCTGCTGTTTGTTGTCATTATGATACCGAATTTTTTCTGGTTTGGTGTTCGGGCACCTCATGATGTATTAAGGACACAATCACTCACGGAAACGGTTGATCAAGTGGGTTCTATTTGCCAAGTATTAATGATTATTGCTTTGTGTATATTTAAAAATAGAAACGCACAAAATATTCATATAAACCTTTTGATTATTCTTATGTTTTGCAGCTGCTTACTGTATTTTTTCAGTTGGATTGTTTACTATTGCGGGATGGTAAATGAAATCGTAATTTTGGGATTGATTGCTTTTCCTTGCTTGGCTTTTTTGTTTTTTGAAATTGATAGAAAAAATGGAATCGCATTGATTCCAACTCTGATTTTCACCGTTTGTCATTTTGTATATGGGTTTGTCAACTTCATAATAACCTGATATTTTGTTCTCTTTCTCGAAAAATGAAATCACTTAACATTCGCAAATGGTGCAGATTGGAGTATAATGAAACCGACTTAGTACGAAGGGAGAAACAATTCACTATGATCAAATTGGATTTAAATCATGCATTTTTAAAAGAAAATGTAAAAGACTACCAAGAAGAAGTCAACAAGATCAATGAATCATTGGTAAATGGGACTTGTAAAGGAAACGACTTTATCGGGTGGTTGACATGGCCGCAAGATTACGATCGCGAGGAATTCGATCGAATCAAAAAATGCGCAAAACGTATTCAGGATATGGCTGATGTTTTAATTGTTTGCGGAATCGGAGGATCGTATCTGGGACCTCGTGCCGGAATCGAAATGGTCAATGGTCTGTATCCGGAACATCAAATTGAAGTCATTTATATGGGAAACACATTCTCAAGCACATACATTGCTCAAGTGATGAACTATATTAAAGACAAAAGCGTTGTTGTCAATGTCATTTCAAAATCGGGAACAACAACCGAAACAGCGCTCGCATTCCGTATCCTTAAACAATTTATGGAAGAAAAATACGGTAAAGACGCAAGTCAGCGCATTATTGCGACAACCGATAAATCACGCGGAACATTAAAAGCTCTTGCAGACAAAGAGGGTTATGAAACATTTGTGATTCCGGATAATATCGGAGGACGTTTCTCTGTCATCACACCGGTTGGGCTTCTTCCTATGGCTGCTGCAGGACTCGATATTGATGCGTTCATGAAAGGGCTTGCCGACGGAACCGGAGAATATGGAGATGCGGATCTTGATAAGAACCCGGCTTATCGTTATGCGGTAGCACGTCGTATCCTTCAACATCAGGGATATGATGTCGAATTATTTGTTGAGTACGAACCGCAAATGCAAATGATTGCCGAATGGTGGAAACAGCTTTTCGGCGAAAGCGAAGGAAAAGACGAATTGGGAATCTTGCCTGATTCTGCATGCTTCTCGACGGATCTTCACTCTTTAGGACAATTCGTTCAAGAAGGAAAGAAAGTGTTGTTTGAATCCAATTTATATGTTGAACAGCCGGCGCTTGACGTAATTTTCCCAAATGACGAAAAGAACGAAGATGGAATGAACTACTTGGCCGGAAAATCGGTCGATTGGGCCAACAAGATGGCTGCAAAAGGAACATTGATGGCTCATGAAGAAACGGGTGGTGTTCCAAACATCATTTTCACAATGCCGGGAATGACTGCTTATGATTTCGGAAATATGTGCATGTTCTTCTTTAAAGCGATTGCCATGACTACTTTGATGAACAACAGCAATCCGTTCAATCAGCCGGGTGTGGAAGTTTACAAGAAAAATATGTTCAAGCTTCTGGGAAAAGAATAAAGAATGAAAATAAAAAAAGTCCGAAAGGACTTTTCAGGCTGTTGACAAAGTCGATTTTTCAAATCGGCTTTGTCACAGCTTTTTATTTTTCTCCCACAAATGAATAAAAAAAGAGCAATTTGAGGTATTTAAGTACCTAATATTACTCTTTTTTTAGACCTTTTTACCCACTTTTATTTTATTGAAATTTAATTTTTTCAAAATAGGTAGTTTGTCAACACTCTGAAAAGTCCGAAAGGACTTTTTTTTTGAGGAGGATACTCAATTAAAAATCTAGCAATGTGCTGATCCAGTAAATGAAAGCAAACATATGGGCTCCTTTCTATGGAGTTCTAGTGATGCTGTCTATACTATACACAATTTGAAAGGGCTTTCAAATAGATATGCTCAGGAAAGTACATTTTCGATTTTTAAAGGATGGATTGTTCCGGTCTTAATATAGTTAATGATTTGTCCGGTCAAGTATTTCGGTGTAGATGCTCCTGAAGTGATTGCGATTGTTTGATTGTTCCAATCATAAGATTCGAGATCTTTGACCGTTTCCGCTTTGATGATTACGGGAATGTTTGCCAAAGCCCCAATATGAGCAAGCTGATTGGTATTGTTGCTGGTCGGATCTCCCACGACAATCAACAGATCCACCTTTTGATTTTTCAAATTCAAGACAGCTTCTTGACGAACGCGTGTCGCATTGCAGATTTCGTTGTTGAAAGATGCTTCCGGATAGAGCTTCTTGATTTTTCGAAACAAGTGGTCGATATCTAAAGTGGACATTGTTGTTTGGTTGGTCACAAAGATCGGCTCTTTTAAATCCAAGGGAATATCTTCTTCTTTTTCGATCAGAAAAACAGGCCCGTTTAATGTATAGATTGATTCTGCTTCAGGATGCTTGTTTTTTCCGATATAAAAGACGGTATATCCTTCTTTTAGCTTTTCCTGAACGATTTGTTGAGTTTGCAGCACGAATCGGCAACTTGCATCAAATGCTTTCAGTCCTTTTTCCTTTGCTTTATGGTACAAAGAAGGGTGGACTCCATGTGCTGTGAAGATCACAATGCCTTCGTCTATGTCGTCAAGAAGCTGAAATCTTGTTTTATTTTTGTCGTCGATCGTTTCGATATTCAATGTGGAAAGAGCAAGCTTTACGTATTGATTGTGAACCAGATTGCCTAAAATGGTGATCCTTTCTTTTGGATGTTCTTTTCTTACTTGTTTGGCAATTCGGATTGCGTTCATGACCCCACCGCAAAATCCTTGCGGATCGACTTCGATAATTTTATTGTTTTTCATAATTCGATTATCTCAAAATCGGCTTTGGGCTTCAATAAAATTGAATCTCTTTGCGAATTTTGTGATAATATGAGAAGAACCCTATTGTTAGGAGGATAAATATGGATAAACTACAAGAAATCATGGAATACGAGCATTTCAAAAAGCTCACTCCGATTCAGGAAGCGATGCTTTCTAGAAAAAATAAAAATCGGGATTTTATCGGGATCTCTTCAACAGGTTCCGGGAAATCTCATGCATTTTTTATTCCGATCATTGAAAAAATCGATCCAAATAAAGAAGAGGTGCAGGCAATTATTTCTACGCCAACACGGGAATTGGCCTATCAGCTGTACGACCGATTCAAAGATCTTTGCGAACATTTTGGCATTCGAATGAAACTTGTAACCGGAGGAATGGATAAGTCGATTGGATCGACAGCTCCTCAGATCGTAGTAGGTACTCCCGGAAGAATGCGAGATTTATTTCTTGATGAAAAAAATCTTCGTCTGGATACCGCAAAAACGGTTGTTATTGATGAAGCCGATATGACAATGGAATTCGGCTTTTTGGAAGATATCGATCAGATTCTTTCCAAACTTGACGAAAATGTTCAAGTTATGGTATTTTCGGCAACCATCCCGCAAAATCTGGAACCTTTTTTGAAAAAATATTTGCATAACCCGGAAATTGTCCGCATTGATCAAGATGAAGATTATCAGGCGAATGTGGAAAATGTTCTTGTTCCTTGCAAGCATAAATCTTATGTCGATAAACTCTTGGAAGTTTTGCCGGCCATCAATCCGTATGTGTGTCTGATTTTCTGCAACACAACGCAGGAAGCGGCACAAACTGCGAAAAGAATGCGGGAAGAAGGGTATGATCTTGTTGAACTGCATTCAGGATTGGAATCAAGGCAAAGAAGCCAAGCGATCCGACAAATTCAATCTCAAAAGAAATCATACATTGTGGCTAGCGATATTGCTTCGCGCGGAATCGACCTTGAGGGAATTACGCATGTCATTAGCTGCGGATTTCCCCGGGATCTGAAATTTTATGTCCATCGTTCTGGACGAACAGGTCGTGCCGATCGCGACGGTGTATGTATTGCGCTTTACAAGCCAGAAGATAAACGATCAATCGATCTTTTGATTAAAAAAGGCATTGTTTTCGAGCATAAGGATATTCGCAACGGACAATGGATCACATTAAAACCGATTGATGCGAAATTGCCGAGAAAAGCGGATCCGCTTCAGAAAGAGATTTCCAAGATTGTTCATTCGAAAAACAAAAAGATCAAACCGAATTATAAGAAAAAACAAAAACAGGAAATCGATAAACTTCGTCGAAAGAAAAAGCGTGAAATTATTCAAAAAGATATTCAGCGTCAGAAAAAAGAGCGGGCAAAAGAAAAACAGCGTGCGAAAAGGACACAAAGCCGATGATCTATTTGGGAAGTCACGTTTCGATGAAAGCGCCTGATTATATGCTTGGTTCGATCAAAGAGGCTCTGTCTTACGGATCGAATGCATGTATGATTTATACGGGGGCTCCGCAAAATTCGAAGAGGGTCCCGATTGAAAAGTTCAAGCTTTTGCAAGCAAAAGAATTGATGAAAGCCAACGGTTTCTCTATGGATCGGGTCATTGTTCATGCGCCTTATATCATTAACTTGGCAAATTCTGTCAAACCGGAAACCGCCCAGTTCGGGATTGAGTTTCTTACCGAAGAACTCAAACGGGTTGCACAGATTGGTGCAAAAATGCTTGTCCTTCATCCGGGAGCTCATATGAAAGCGGGAATCGATATCGGCAGCCAGTGGATCATCAATGGATTGAATGCAGTATTGGATCAGGATGAAAGCGATATTGTGATTGCGCTTGAAACGATGGCCGGAAAAGGAAGCGAGGTTGGCTCTCAGTTCGAGGAACTCGCCTATATCAAAGAACATGTGCACAAAAGTGACCGGATCAAGATTTGTCTGGATACATGCCATGTGCACGATGCTGGGTATAATATTCAGGATTTCGATCAATTGCTGGAAACGTTTGATCAGGTTTTGGGATTGCAGAACTTAGCTGTTGTTCATGTCAACGATTCGAAAAATGTGAAAGGTGCTCACAAAGATCGCCATGAAAACATTGGGAAAGGGCATATTGGATTTGAAACACTGGCAAGAATTGTTCATCATCCGAAGTTGGATGATATCACAAAAATTCTTGAAACGCCGTATATCGAAAATAAACCTCCTTATAAGGAAGAAATCGAACGTCTGCTTGCTTGGAGCGAATGATTAAAACCGTTTTTCTGCTATAATCAACGGAAAGAAAATGAATACAAAAGGATAAGATATGTCGGGAATAAAAGAAGTGACGAAACAGGCGATTGTGACCGCTTTATTGTGGGAACTGGAAAAAACGCCTTTAAAGAAGATGACGATCCAGCAGATTGTTAAACGGGCGGGCATTTCCAAACAGACATTTTATAATTATTTTAAAGATAAAGAAGAATTGATTTATTACGTGTATGAATCTCTGATCATTCCTGAATTCGATTCAAAAAATTTTCCCGAAAAATTTGGTCCGAGTTTTAAAAATGCATTATTGGCTATGAAAGAACACGGACAGTTTATGAAGCAAGCCTTGCTTATGGAAGGTCAAAACAATTTGAAGGATGCGATTACCGGACATTGCGAGCAGTTTGATTTGGCATATCACATGTATTTGCTGCAAGAGCCTTTGGATCAATCGGTTCGTCTTGCGACGATTTATCACGCCAATGCATCGAGTGCAATGACATTTTCGTGGATTTTGGGTGGTTTTGTGACTCCGATTGACGAGATGGTCAGGCTTATTTGCGAAATGCGTCGTATCGGGATGGATGAAAAGATTGCTCAAGTATACGAAATAGACGAATGAAGAAAATTGTCAATTGTAGGCAATTTTCTTTTTTTTATACTTAAAGTAAGAAAAGAGGAAAAAGTATATGAGGGCGATTGAAAAAAATACGAAAAAACAAGCGGTAGCTCCAAAATCGGTACCGATTACGAAAAAAGAATTTGAAGGACAACACAATACGAGGATTTATTGGCTTGGCGGAGGTGCGGCCATGATCAGTTCGCATGGAACGAATATTTTAATCGATCCGGTGCTTGAAGGGTTTGATATGAATTTGATCATCGAAAATCCTTTGCCGATTAATGAAGTGGGAAAGGTGGACGGAGTATGTATTACTCATATCGATAATGATCACTTTTCGAAGAGGACACTGCACGATATCGAAGATCGGGTGGATACGATGATTGCTCCCGGTTATGTGGCTGATGTCATGAAAGAAGAACGATTTCCGGTCCAAAAGAAGGGGATTTGGGAGGAATTCGTGATTGGGAATGTAGAGGGTCATTTGACGCCGGCAAGACATAATTGGCAGAACGGATCATCCAAATACAATTTCCGCTATTGGAAAGAAGAGGATTATTGCGGATACTGGTTTAAGACAAAAGACGGAACGATTTGGATGCCGGGTGATTCGCAGCTGCTTGATTGTCAGTTGACGATGCCGGATCCCGATGTGATTTTGTTCGATTTTGCAGACAATGAATGGCACATTACATTGAATGGGGCAATCAAACTTGCCAATGCCTATCCGAACGCAGACCTGATTTGTATCCATTGGGGGACGGTGGATGCCCCGGATATGACGCCTTTTAACGGAAATCCGGAAGATTTGCTTGGTCGTGTCGTGAATCCAAACCGAATTCACGTTCTCGGTGCGGGAGAAGCGTTCGTGATGAAACCTAAAAAGGAAAGAAGAAAACGATTGGGAAATACTGAGCTTATGGTATCGGATGTTTGCTTGGGATGCATGGGGTTTGGCGAACCCGATCACGGGCAACATCAATGGACGTTGGGATATGATCAAACGAAAGCGATTTTAAAGGCTGCATGGATGGCGGGAATTAACTTTTTCGATACGGCACCTGCTTATTCCGATGGCGATTCGGAAGCATTTATCGGTCGTTTTTTGAAAGAGGAAAAGATTGATCGAAGCGATGTTGTATTGGCAACAAAATTCTTTCCGAGAACTTTTGATGAAATCGAACGTGACATTTCGATGAAGGAACATATAGAAACGAATTTGAATGCTTCTCTGAAAAGACTTCAAAGCGAATATGTGGATCTTTATATTTTGCATATGTGGGATTACAATACGCCGATTGAAGAAACGCTTTGTGCACTCAATGATCTTGTAAAGGCAGGAAAAGTTCGGTATATCGGAATTTCCAACGCCTATGCTTGGCAGGTCGCAATGGCCAATACGATTGCGACCGAAAGGGGCTGGACGCCTTTTGCTTCGATACAGGGCCATTACAACTTGATTTTCCGGGAAGAGGAGCGGGAAATGATCGATTGCGCAAAATTTTTCGGGATGGGTATTACGCCTTATTCTTCTTTGGCGGCCGGACGACTTGCACGGAATAAGAAGGTGGATACGAAACGTCTGGAACTGGATGGTTATGCGAGATTCAAATACGGGAAAACGGAGCAGATTGACCAGGTAATTATTGATCGGGAAGAAGAAATCGCGAATCGTCTGCACGTATCGATGACTGCGGTTGCTTTGGCTTGGCTGATTGCGAAAGGATGTGTTCCGATTGCGGGAGCGACAAATCCGGCTCAAATCGATGCTTTAAAAGAAGCTTCGAAAATTCATCTGGACCAAGAAACGATTGATTATCTGGATGAGTTGTATGTTCCTCATGTTTTGGTTGGTGTTATGGTTCAAAATAAGAGGGAAAGTTCGCCTTTCTCGAATAAGAAAACGGATATGAAAAAACTGGAAAATGATTGAGTGATAAAAGAAGCAATCATCGATGAAAAATTGTATTTTTTGGATGATTGCTTCTTTATTATTTGCTGAAATATTTTTCTTTAATGATTTCTATTGGCATGTCTTGTCCGGTCCAAAGTTTAAAAGATGCGGCTCCTTGGTAAAGAAGCATATACATTCCGTTGGCAACTTTGCAGCCGGCTTCTTTGGCAAGTTTTAAAAGCTTGGTTTCCTGAGGATTGTAAATGACATCAAACACAAACAGGTCTTTATGGAACATGGTCGAATCGTTGATGATGGAACGATCGGTATTTGGTGCCATTCCTACATTGGTTCCGTTGACGAGAATGTCGCTTTTTTTGATTGACTCTTTCAAGATGTTTTCATCCGAGAAATCGTATAGGTTGATTTTGCAGTCTGTGCGTTCGTTGAGCGTTTTGACAATATCTTTTGCTCTGTCATAAAACGGATCACGAATGTTAAATACGTTAATTTCTTTAAGTCCATCCAAGGCAGCTTGAATGAGGATTGCTGTGGCGGCTCCGCCAGCTCCTAAAAGAGTCATGGTCTTTCCTTTTAAATCGACTCCGTTTTCGGCTACGGCATCCATAAATCCGATTCCGTCGGTCGTATAGGCTGTCAATACGCCGTTATCGTTGACGATCGTATTGCATGCTCCTGAAATTTCGGAAGCTGGCGAGAGCTTGTCGGCTAATTTGCACATGATGTTTTTTCCCGGCATTGTGATGTTCCATCCTCTTGCATTCATGAGTTTGAGGGCGTTGACTGCTTCGGGCATTTTTTCTTCCGGAACATCAAAGGCAAGATAGGCATAGTCGAGTCCGAGCTGGTCGCAAGCTTCGTTGTGCATAGCCGGAGATATGCTGTGTTCGACAGGGGAGCCGAGCAGACATAAAAGCTGAGTATGTCCTGTAATTGATTGAGTCATAATTGACTTCCTTTCTATTCGATTACTTTATGAATGATTTCTTCGCAAATTTCGAATGCGTTTTTGTTGTTGGTGGAAATAACAATATCCGCAGCTGCTTCATAGGCAGGTTTCCTCTGTTCCATCATTTCCGCAATGTGCTCAACGGTTTTGTTGTTTTCGAGAAGCGGTCGGTCGTGATTATCTTCAACACGCTTCAAAATCGTTTCGGGACTTGCGGTCAGCAGAATGATTTTTCCGCTTTTTCGCATTTCGTCAATATTTTCTTGACGCATGGCTACACCGCCCCCACAAGATACGATGACATTTTTCTTGTGGACACATTCGCGTAAAAGGTTCGTTTCTTCGTTTCGAAAATACGCTTCACCGTGAAGCTCGAAAATTTCGGAAATACTCATTCCGTTTTGTTCGGCAATGATATCATCCATTTCGATTACATCCATAGCAAATGTGTTTTCCAATACTTTGGATATAGTGCTTTTTCCAACACCCATAAAGCCGATTAGAAAGATATTGAAATTGAACAGTTCGCGCGATTGGATACGCTTGCTACGATAAAGTATGCTTTCAAATACTTTATGAATAGATTTTTTGTATTGATAATCTTTGAGTTTTTCGTCAACTAGTTTCAGCTTTCTTTCTTCTTCTTCAGGCTGAACGATATTCATGTTGTGTTCTTGTTTGTAGTTTGTCAGCTCTTGAATGATCTGGTAGCGCATACGCAATATGTCTACGATGACTTCATCGCACATGTCCAGATCGTTTCTTAGTTTTTCTAGTTTATCCATAAGATCCCTCTTTTTCCTTGAGTCAAAGACCATTATACATGATGAAATGAAAGAAAAAAAGAAGAAGTTTCAAGGTGTTTCAGAGGGTTTTCAGCGTGAGAGAGTAGATAAGGATAATTTATCTATATTGAAGTTTATAGATAATAGGGACTTCGGAAGTAAAACTCAATTCAAAATTCACTCCTGCATATATAGAAAAATTTGAAATATTATATTATGTTTTTCTGTGCTTTTTCGTGAATTATATCAAGAAAAATTTAATTTTTATATTGATTATCTTATTGGAAGCGGTTACAATTTAATAAAACGTATGAAGGAGGGATAATTTGATTGATAATCAATTAGTAACACACTTATTAGAAGATTCTTTATATGCTATCGCTAAAAGTGATAGAAAAGATGATATATTTTTTCTTCCGTTTGCAATCCATGCTGTAGATTCAATGATGGTGGCATCAATGCTCTTATCTAGATATTGGAGCGACTTTGAAAGAAATTGGCTTATGGAAACTCTGCAAGTGGATGAAGCAGAATTGAAAAAGTTAGTTTGTTTTTTAGTAGGAATTCATGATATAGGAAAATTACAATATGAATTTCAGAAACAGATTTCAGGAACTATAGCAAATGACGAGATAGAGGTATACAATAAATGGCTTAATTTTGGTGAAAATATTACGTATAACCCAGATTGCAATCATACAGTAGTAGGAGAAGCTATTTTAAAAAATTATGAGATAGGAAATGAAATCTTTCAAAAAATGATTGCTTTTCATCATGCACGGATAAAAGGAAAACAAGACTTGGAAATAGATGCTTATGAAGACGAAATTTACGGAGAAGAAATAGATGATGTATACGAAATTTGGAGAATGGTAATTCAAGATATTCAGAATCTTGCGGGATTAAAGTCATTAGAGAAATTAAAAGATATGTCTTGGGAAGTATTTATATACTTGACAGGAATGATTCAGGAATGCGATTGGATCGCTTCTGATCAAAAACTTTTTCCGTTAGTGAAAAGTTATGAAGAAGTACTTTCTATAAATTTCGATCAACGAGTTCGAAATGGATTTAAAACATTAAAATATTCTGATCCTTGGCAAAGTAGATATTTTGAAATGGATGAAAAAGACTTTATTGATTCCTTTGGATTCAAACCTAGAAAGCTACAAAAGGAATTGATAAAAATTGGAAATAATTGTATGGATTTAGGGCTAGTTATTTGTGAAGCTCCAATGGGAGAGGGGAAGACGGAAGGGGCTCTGGCTTTAGCAGATATTTTAGCTTCTCAAAAAGGATGTGGAGGTTTATTTATCGGATTGCCAACTCAGACAAATACAAATGCAATGTTCCCAAGAATTGAAAAATGGTCATTGCATATGATGGAAAAAAACAACGAGAAAAGTTCGATCACGTTGGCTCATAGTAAAGCGAAATTTAATCAGGAATTTGCAAAATTAAAAATGCCGAAAAATGAAGAAGAAACTAGATTATACGTGCAGTCTTGGACAGATCGAAGTCAACTTGCTCTGTTGCCTAACTTTGTAGTTAGCACTGTAGATCAATTTTTGATGAGCGCTCTAAAATATAAAGGACTGTTTTTTCGACATATTGGAATGATGGGAAAGGTAATCATCATTGACGAGGTGCATGCTTATGATTATTACATGGATACTTATTTAAAAAGAGCTTTAAATTGGGCGGGTCTATATGGAATACCTGTAATTTTACTTTCTGCAACATTACCGTCTGAAAAGAGAAATTCTTTTATAGAAGCATATTTGTTGGGAAAACAGAAGAAAAGTAAATTGGATATGTCCATTTCTGTAAATACCGATTTTTTATATCCGGTTATAACATATACAGATGGAGAAATCATAAAAACAAACTCTATAAAACAAACTGCAATGAATCAAAAAGTAATTTTAAAATTTTTAAATCCAGAAGATAATTTATCGACTTTGCTTCAAAATAAAATCAGTAACGGCGGATGCGCAGCAGTAATTGTGAATACTGTGTCTAGGGCCCAAGAACTTACTGAGCAACTAAAGAACGACTTGCCTGATGATTATGAAATTGTACTTTTTCATTCTGGATTTACATGGCACGATCGTAAGAGGGTTGAAGAGAAGATATTGAAACGGGTAGGGAAAAATTCTAATAAAATAGAAAGAGAGCGATTTATTGTAGTGTCAACGCAATTATTGGAAGCTTCTTTAGATTTAGATTTTGATGTGATGTTTTCGGAACTTGCTTCTGCTGATTCACTCTTGCAAAGAATGGGCAGACTTCATAGACATAAAATTCATGATTTATTACGACCAAAAGAAACAAAGAAGCCAGTTTTTTATATTATGAACGCTCAACCAGATACTTGGTCACAGGGAACAAAAGAAATTTATTCTTCCTGGATTTTATGGCGTACACTTGAAAATCTTTCTGAATTTATTTGCATACCTGAAGATATTCCTTACATTATCGAAAATACATTTAAGCCTATTTCAGAAGAAGAAAATAAAAATATAAAGCTACGAGAATTAGAAAAAGAATATACAAATAAGAAAAAGGAACAAGAGATAAAAGCAACCAGTTTCCTGCTATCCTTTCCAGATCAAGATATTGAAGTTTCTAATATATTAACTAGAACACAATCAGTGGATAATGAAAATATTGCTGTACAATCGGTTAGGGATATTTTAGCTTCGATTGATGTGATTCCTTTAAAAAAAGGAATTCAGAGTGTTGACAAACTACCTATTTTGAAAAAATTAAATTTCAATAAAATAAAAGTGGGTAAAAAGGTCTAAAAAAAGAGTAATATTAGGTACTTAAATACCTCAAATTGCTCTTTTTTTATTCATTTGTGGGAGAAAAATAAAAAGCTGTGACAAAGCCGATTTGAAAAATCGACTTTGTCAACAGCCTGGATTCCTTTAAAAAAAGGAATTATCGACGGAGAAAATGCTGTATGGTTAATGAGTGATACAGAGAATCGAAATCCAATAATTTTAGGGGAAAAGTTGAGCGATGATGAAACCAAAAAATTTCAAGAAGAAATTCTCAAACTTCCTTATAAATTTAGTTTCCCTAAACTTTTCAAGGCAGCGTATGAAGAATTAGAAAAAGAAATGATTGAATATAGAGGTGCTGAAACAATAAGAGATACGATATTAGAGGGACAATTATTTTTATTTCTTGAATCGGATGGAAGAGGTGAATTATGTGGATATAAAATTTCTTATGATTCAGAATTTGGCTTAAAAGTAAATAAGAAAGAGGAGGACGAAGATGCGTGAATTCAATGTAATAAATGAGCCTTGGATTCGAATAGAAAATCAAAAAGGAGAAATTGAAATTGTTTCACTAAGGACTCTTATAGAGCAAGCACATAATTATCGAGGGTTATGTGGAGAAGTACTTTTGCAAGATTTTGCTATTTTAAGGAATCCGATACTTACAATATTTTATACTGCATTTGAACGTTACGATCTGAATGGAAAACCACGTAAAGAAAAATTGACGAAAAAAGAAGTTTTTAAGGAAATCAAAGAGATTTGGAATAATGGAAAGCTTCCTGTTTCTATGCTGTTTGCTTATTTGGAGAGTGAAAAGGATCGATTTTGGCTTATTGATGATGAAAAGCCTTGGATGCAGGAAGTAGAAACAGAAGCCGAATTATATATTGATGCTAATAAAAAGAAAGATGGTATGAATGAACGGTCTGTTGCAAAATTGGTTGGAGATGTGTTTGAGGGGGATAATAAAAAAAGAATTTTAAGTTATCGAAGATTGGGAGAAGATGATTTTCTTGATTATGCCGAAGCTACGAGATGGCTAATCTATATAAATTTATGTGATGACGGAACATATGTACCAAGATCAAAATCTCTAAAAAAAGGATATTTTGCTTGGGGAAATTTTGTGTTTGCAAAAGGAGAAAATCTTTTTGAGACCATTCTCTTGAATTTTAATCCATTAGACCCTAATTTTGAAAAGCCGCTATTAGAAAATCGTCCGTCATGGGAATGTGAAAAAATCAGTCGTTTTCAGGTAGAAACAATACAACCACAAACGCGTGCTGAATTAATGTCTTTTAAATATCGTAGAATGCGTTTAATATCTGAAAATGGGAAAATAAAAAAATATATATTAAGTGGTCATCATTATTTTAATTCAGAAAATTATTCTCTTGAGATGAATGTATTGCAAGAAAGAATAGAACAGAAAAATCAGCCATCATATTTCAAATATGCGAATATCATCGATCAGGGAAAACTCTGGAGAAATTTTTCATCTTTATTTTTAGAGGGGACTCAAAATGATGATAAAAAAGAAATAGGAATCGTAAAATGGATTTATTGTTTAAAGAAAAAAGGAATCATTCCTTCTAATTATAAAATAACTTTTGAAACAGCTTCTTTGGAATACGGAACAAGCAATTCAGGGGTAAAAAATATGAGGGAAGATTCTATATCTATTTATTCTTCTATTCTAGGTGAATTTTTAGATGGAACAAAAAAAGAACAGAAAGCTATTCTTCGAATTGTCGATGAAATTCAAATCATAAAAAAAATTGCTGATTTAGTAGCTGTGTTAGAAGAAGATATAGCTATTGCCAGCGGGATCGATTCGGAAAAGGTGAAAAAGATTAGTGAAAAAGGAATTAATCATTTTTATGATCTTATTGATGAACCATTCCGAAATTGGCTTCAAAATATTAATTTAGAAGATGAGTCTATTTCTAAAGCGGTGGGGAGATGGAAGATCTTGCTGTATAACTTAACTGATAAATATTTAGAAGAAAAGAAAACAATACAAAGTGTCGATCTATTGATAGGACGAACAATAAAGAAAAAAAACGGAAAAAACGAAAGACGAGTATCATTACCAGAAAGTATAATGCGATTTCAAAATAAGCGAAATTATTATCTAGGGTTAAACAAAAAAAGAAAGAGGGGAGAAAATGAAAAATAATGATGAAAAGCCTTCACAACTTCTCAAGCATTATGTAGATTTCCAAATTAATACTTGGAAAACAACAAAAGATCTAGGAAAAACAAAAGCAGAGTTGGCGCAACTGCGAAAAGATGTAGGAAAATCATTTGAAGGAGCGCAAGGTTCATGGCCGATTATTTTGAATTCCATGCCGGATAAATTTTTTAATTCTTCAGAATACATCAAGCCAGCAAAAAAGGAAGTTATCGCAAGTTATTATGCGTTTACACTTTTTGCGTTTCATTATCAAGGGTGGAATATAACAGAAACGCTTGAAGAGCAAATTCCTAAATTTGGTCAAGCACTTTATCTTTTGACTCAAGGAGATGATGAAGAAGAGATTCGAATAATGCGTCGAATAAAAATGTTGATTTCGCAAAAAAACGCAAAAGGTATTTATGAAAAAATACGGCCTATCATTCAACTTTTAAAAAGCGAACATATAGAGCTTGATTATGGAAATTTAGCATGTGATTTTTATTTTTGCATGCAGGATAATGAAATCGATAAAATCTCTTATAAATGGATGAAAGATTATTATTCAGAAAAAGCGAAGAAGAGGGAGAATAAAAATGGAAAATAAAAAAATATTTGTAGAAATTCATGCTTTACAAAATTTAGGAGTAAATTGCATAAATAGAGATGATACCGGAGCACCAAAAATGGTGAAATACGGAGGAGTAGATCGTATGCGGGTTTCCTCGCAAGCTTGGAAACATGCAATGAGAACTTATATGAAAGATGAGTTAATGGACAATATTGGAATTCGAACAAGAGATATTTCCGGGTTGATCAAAGAGCAATTAGAAAAAAGGGAAAATGACATAAAGTGGGATGAGAAAAAAATTAATAGTCAAATAAAAAAGGTGATAAAAGAGATGGGGTTTGAAAAGCTCGATGGAAAAACGGTCGTTCCTGTTTCAAAAGAGCAAATTCATGCAATAGCGGACTTAATGGTAAACGAAATAACGGATATAGAAAAATATAAAACTGCTTTGATCGAAAATCCTCCTTTAGATGTATGTCTTTTTGGAAGAATGGTTGTCACTAAGATTAAAAAAGGACCAATAGATTATGCTCATGTGGATGCTTCATCACAGATTGCACATGCATTTACTACAAATGCAGTCATTCCAGAAACCGATTTTTTTACTGCTACCGATGATATTCGTGAAGATGTTGGCGCCGGTCATTTAGGCTCAAGAGATTTCACAACTGGTGTTTTATATCGATATGGGAATGTGGCAGTGCATGCTCTTCGAGATAGTTATAATGGCAATGTAGGCACTGTAAGTAAAGCAGTTCGGGATTTTGTAGAGGCATTTATAAAAGCTATGCCGACAGGTATGCAAAATTCATATGCGAACAGGAATCTTCTGTATTTAGTTTATGTAGATATTCGTAATGATATACCAATTTCTATGGCAGATGCATTTGAATCTCCGGTTAAAAGTGAAACAGATAAAGGATATCGAAATCAGTCAATAGAAAAATTAAAAATATACATGGATGAATTGTATTCAACTATGGCTAAAAAACCGATTATTGCATATAGTGCAGGTCATGGATTGGAAGAGTATTCAGAAAATTATCATCTTGAGCAGTTACTTGAACTGGTTGAAGATAAAGTAAAAAATATATTGATGGAGAAATAAAAATGGCTACTCTTTTATTAAGGTTAGCTGGACCTTTGCAGTCATGGGGGAATTCTTCACGATTTGAATATCGAGATACAGAATATTTCCCGACAAAAAGTGCCATTGTAGGCATGATTGCTGCAGCAATGGGAAGATCACGCACTGAATCTATAGAAGATCTAAAAAAATTTAAATTAGGAATACGAGTTGATCAACAAGGAGTCAAACTTTACGATTATCAAACAGTTAAAGCTCCATACACAGACAAGTCATTTGTTACCAGACGTGTCTATTTAAGTGATGCAGTTTTTACGGTTGGATTGGAAAGCGAAAATCGTGCATATTTAGAATGGATCAGAAATGCATTGAATGCCCCATATTATGCTTTATATTTAGGAAGACGATCATGCATCCCTTCCTTTCCAATTGCGCAAAATATCGTAGATGATTCCTTGGTAGATGCATTGCAGAAAAGTAAAAAAAATAATGAAAAGAACGTAGAAAATATGCAAGTCTTGATTGAAAGTGATTCAGGAGAGTATCGGTTACAAGATGATCCTATCTCTTTTGACTCTAAATATCGTCAATACGGAATAAGATATATGAAAAGTATATACAAGAAAACTCCGCACGAAGATGATGAGTATGATTTTTTTGAGGAAATAGATAGTGAGGTAAAAATATGATTTTATCGCGATTAGAATTGAATACAAATAAATATAAGACCAATAAAGCGTTAATTAATCCTAATGTTTTTCATGGTGCTATTCAAAATGCTCTTTCTGATGAAATATATGAAAGAAAAAAAAGTCTATGGCGTATTGATGAAGTATATGGAAAGAAATATTTATTGATTTTATCAAAAGATCCTTTTAAAGATCCAAAAAAGCTTGAAGATCAGTTTGGATCAACAAATAAAAAGTTAGAAACAAAAGATTTCGATGTATTTTTAAATAAGCTGGAAAACGGAGGAGAATGGCATTTTCATTTAAAAGCGAATCCAGTTTATCGTGAAATTGATCCTAAAAAAAAGAATCATCCTTATCGACAATGCTATTCAGCAGAGAAACAAGTAGAATGGCTAGAAAAAAGATCAGATACCAATGGATTTAAGATAATTGAAGTTATGCCCGTAAAAAAAGAAAATATTCGATTTAAAAAGTCAGATAAGAATACTGTTACAATGATATCTGTAACTTTTGAAGGAACTTTGAAAGTTATTGATAAAGAAAAATTTATCAATATATTAGAAAATGGCTTGGGCCATGGTAAAGCGTATGGGATGGGCATGATGAGTATTGCTAAGATAAGATCGTGACTAAGTTTAATGGAGCGAAAAGGCCAGAATTGTGTCAGCTGCCACAGGTAAAAGATCGAATGACTTTCCTGTATTTGGAACGTTGTCAATTGTCGAGAAAAGATAGTGCTGTAAAAATCATAGATGCAGATGGAATTTATTTAATGCCAGCAGCACAAATATCTGTATTGATCTTGGGTCCAGGAACGAGTATTACACATGAAGCTATTTTATTAATCGGGGATACTGGTGTATCAATTATTTGGGTAGGTGAACAAGGAGTCCGATTTTATGCATCGGGATCTCCTTTGACGCGCCGATCGATTTTATCAGAAAAACAAGCTAAACTTTTTTCTAATCAGAGAGATCATTTAAAAGTAGCAAAGATGATGTATCAAAAAAGGTTTGATGATGACGTTTCAAAGATGACGATGCAGCAGTTGAGAAGTATTGAAGGAAATCGAAGGAAAAAGTTATATAAAGACAACGCAGATCGTTTTCAAGTAAAATGGACGCGGAGAAATTATAATGTTGAAGATTTCCAAAGTGGAGATTTAGTTAACCAAGCTCTTTCAGCAGGTAATGTTTGCCTTTATGGTTTAGCTCATTCGGTGATTGCTGCTTTGGGACTTTCTCCTGGATTGGGATTTATTCATGTAGGACATGATAAATCTTTTGTTTATGATCTTGCAGATTTATATAAAGCCGAATTTACTATTCCTTTAGCTTTTAAGTTAGCTTCATTAAATACGCCAGAAATTGCTTCTGAAATGCGAAAACAACTTCGTGATAAGTTTCATAAATCTAAATTGCTTAAAAGAATGGTAAACGATATTCAAGATTTACTTTTAGATAAAAGTGAGGAAGATTTCAGAGATGATGTGTATCTTTGGAATGGTATAGATGAGGCCTTAAATGCAGGGATTTTATATACCGGAGGAGGATTTGCTTGACAGTCATTGTGTTAACAGATTGTCCTAAAAAAATTCGTGGAAATTTGACAAAGTGGATGTTGGAAGTGAATACCAATGTATTTGTGGGACAGTTAAATAAACGAATTAGAGATGCGCTGTGGATTGAAATTTGTGAAAATATGCCAAAAGGGAAAGCGACCCTAATTTATAATCGAGAAGGTGAGCAAGGAATTGGAATTGAAATTCATGGAAATAGTTGGCGACCGGTCGATTTTGAAGGAATTTATATGATTCAAAGACCATTCACGCAATCCAATATTTCTAGTGAAGAAGAATATATGAGTAAAGTCTACCGGCAATCAATTGTGAGAAATAAGCAGAAAAATAAAGGAAATAACCAATCAAAATCTTACGTGGCAATAGATCTGGAAACAACTGGTTTTAAATTGAATGATGAAATTATAGAAATTGGAGCAATTCGATTTGTAGAAGAGAAAATTATTGATCAATATCATGTATACGTAAAAATTGAAAAAAAATTATCATCAAATATTGAAAAATTAACTGGAATTACGCAACTAACCTTAGATCAAAGTGGCATCGATATTAGAGAAGCTCTTAATGGTCTTATAAAATTTGTAAAAAAGGATGATCTTGTTTTTCATAATGCAATTTTTGATTTACGATTTTTGAAAAAAGGTTGTATAAAAGCAAAGTTGCCAATGATAAAAAACGCTTATCATGATACACTAGCTATTGCACGTAAGCAAGTTGAAAAGGTAGATGATTTTAAGTTATCTACTCTAGCAACTTATTACGGAATAGAGTTTTCAAAACTTCATAATGCATTAGATGACAGTTTCTTGACAATGAGACTTTTTTTGAAGTTAATGGAAAATAAGAATTTATGACAAGAGAACCCCTTTATATAAAGGGTTTTATTCCTGTTATCCCTACGCATGTAGGGATGAATCCAGATGATGACGGACGCACCCACATGGATGTCGGTTATCCCTACGCATGTAGGGATGAATCCTCATCAAATTCTTCAACCGTTCCTACGTGTTTAGTTATCCCTACGCATGTAGGGATGAATCCCGAAAAATCAAGCGTGAAACTCTTAAAAGCGAGTTATCCCTACGCATGTAGGGATGAATCCTATAGTTTGCGAAAAGATAGGAGGAGGAAAAGGTTATCCCTACGCATGTAGGGATGAATCCATTATGTTTAGATTTTGAGCAAATAGTTGTTGGTTATCCCTACGCATGTAGGGATGAATCCAAGACCGTTTGTTCCATTCGCATCGGCTGTTGGTTATCCCTACGCATGTAGGGATGAATCCGGTTAGAGGCTGGATTATGGACGCAATGGAAGGTTATCCCTACGCATGTAGGGATGAATCCAACACACACTTTGAACGTCATATTTTGGCGTTGTTATCCCTACGCATGTAGGGATGAATCCGCCATATTCTCACGTAGCGATGTTTGTCGGGG